>JBFXAI010000026.1:0-93921 GCA_050184455.1 Kofleriaceae bacterium
CTCATCGGTGAGCTGCATGTCCTGTTTGATCACAACGGCGATCGCAATGCGATCGGTTGCGATCACGTTCTTGGAAAGCGATCGAAATCCGACCACTTGCCAACGCCGTTTTTGAGATGCGCTCTAGATCAATTCGCGAGGACGGTGACGTTGGTGATCGTCCCGGCGACCAGCGGAATGTCACCAGTGCCGATCGCTCCGCCGGCAACCGTCAGCGCCGTCATGCCACTACCGACGTCGACGTTGGGAAAGAACACCTCGTGCCCGGTGGTGCCAGCCGTCCACGCCGTGGCTGTCACGGCTTGCGCTGCACCGTGCGCCGCGCCGAGCGAAACCGCGCGCGGCGTGCCGTCGACGTGCACGAACACCTGGGCCTTGGTCGGATCGAACGTCGCGCCGACGGCCTGGAACAACGTGGCCTGACGCGCTTCGGTGAACGCACGCGCGCTGTAGAACCCGCCGGCGAGCACCACGTCATGGTTGACGAACGCGATCGCAGGCACGGTGTAGGTCGAAGGCGGTGTCGTGCATTGTGACATCGCGGTGGGCTGCGTGATGTTGACCCGCGTCATCGTGGTGGCGCGAGAAATACAGAAGTCGAACCGGCCATTGGGGGCGGTGCTGTCCATGCCGCCGTCGCCATCCTCTTCCCACACCGCGGCGTTGATCCCGCAGAAGCTGGCGTCGAAATCCCAGTCGACGTATTCGCCGGTCAACCGGAGCTGATCGCCGCAGGAGCCGTTGTCGATGTCGGGGAACCTCATCGCATCGACCGTCTCGCCGCCATTGCCGCAATTGCAACCGAGGAGAACCAGCGCAGCGGCGACGTACTTAGCCAAGGCCATCCGCGAACGCTACCAAACTCCGGCGTTCCGCGTAATCTCGATGAGCATGGCGCTCCCCGGTGCGACCGATCACAGGTCGCTATCGCATGGCGGCTGGATTTGCCGTCGCACTGTTTGCGATCGCATCCGGCAGGGTGAGCTCCGCGAGCGCGTCTTGAAACTGCACGCGCGCCAACATGATCTTCTCTTCCTGGTCGACCAGCGCGATCGTGGTCTTCTGCACCCGGTTCGAGATGTCGCGCATCTTGGCCTTTAGGTGGCCCATCAAGTCGTTGCCGGTCTTTACCGCCTGGAGCGTGACGATCTGCGCGTGGAGCTCGTCCATCCGCTCCTTGTAGTCCTCGAGCCGGCGACGAAGACTGACTTGCTCCTCGGAGAGGTCGACCAGGCCGCGATGAATCGCGAGTAACTTGCGCAGCTGGTCCTTGAGCTCCGGCGTCCCGTCCGGGGCTTCGACGTAGACCTTCATCATGTCGAGGGTGACGTCGGCGTTGAGATCGAACGTGCGCTGCATCGGCGTCGCCTCGGCGATCTCGACGGTGCGCACCTCGCGAGGTTTGAGCTCGATCTGAAACAGATGGGCATCGCCGATCCGCTCGAACGCAGTGGGCGCCGTGACCAACGTCCAGCCCTTGTTCACCGTGTGGCGGATGAACAGCTTGGCCGGCGCGTTGAGCCGATTGGTCACGGTCAGCGCTTGGCGCTTGACGTGTTGAACCTCGGCGGTGAGCACGCCGCGTTGCAGCGTGACCAGACGCGACAGCTTGTTGTCCTCGGTGTCGTTGCGCTCGACCACGATCTGGCGATCGAGCGCGTACGGCACCACCGCGGATGCTTTGGGTGGAATCGGTTCGGTGAGCCCTTCGCCGATGAACCGCTCGTTGCCGTACACCGTCACCGGCCCGGTCTCGAGCGTCGAATCGGTGGGATTGCGGAATCGAACCGCGCGGAACGCGAACTGCTGGTTCCCGCGCTCGCTCTCGGCGTCGTAGAGATAGACGACCTCGCCTTCGGTCTGATCGCGCACCATCGAGACCATCGCGCTGGCGCCTTTCTCGACGGTCATCGGGGTCGGATTGGTGAAGTGGCTCTCGCCCACCGGCTGCGCTTGGAGATCAGCCGCTTTGGCCGGCTGGTTCTGCGCTTGCTGCTCGGCAGGGCTCGGCGCTTGCGCCACCAACCGAACCCGCTCCGCTTGCCCCGGCGCGGCGCGCTCGACGATCTTGATCCGCGCCGGCGCGACGCCCTGATCGATCAGCTGATTGCGCACGATGTTGGCGCGGTCCTGCGCGCGTTTGCTCGCATCGCCGCGGTTCGAGTCGGCATATGCTTCGATCACGATCGTCTTGTTCGACCGCGCGAGCTGCGACGTGATCTGCTTCATCTTCTGATCGCCGGACGCGACGCGCGGGTCGGCGGGCGTTTCGAGCTTGGCGACCGGCTTGGGCTTGGCGGGAGGCGTGGCTCGGCCGCGGCGGCCGGATCCACCGACGCTCTTCGTCACGACGGTGGCCTCGGCTGCGCTGTAGGTTTCGGCTTCTTCGTCGGCCATCGGAGCCGCCGCCACCGAGATTCGATCGGCATCCTTGTCTTCCGGGTGTCCCTGTGGCCGGCGGATCTCGTCGTCCCCGAGCTCGCCGAGCGCAACCTCGCCACCTGCGTCAGCGCCACCGCCATACGGCGAGATTCCGCTCGGCGGCGCAACCGCGAACCGGTCCTCGGTCGCTAGCGTCTCGCGATGGACCTGGCGAACACTCCAAAGGTCGTATTTGAACGACAGCGCCGAGCTCGAGCCGACGCCGACCCGCACGCCCTTCCAGTCTTCGCCCGAGGTGTTGTCGACGATCGCCCAGCCCTCGAGCATGACCTTGCCGCGGTCGCCCACGACCACGCGATAGCTCGGCTTCCACGATGGTGACTCGGTGACGTAGGTGAGCACGACGTCGGCGGTGTCACGCCCCGGGAGCTGGAGCTTGATCACCAGGTAATCACCGTCATTGGCTTGCTGGCGCGGAATCGATACCGGCAGCGGCTTCTGTGACAGCGCATCGACGACGGTGAGCGACTTGAGGAAGTCGTCGACGCGATCGCGCGGGACGCTGACCGTCAGGATCCCGCCCTGCACCGTGGCTCGACGTTCGTAGTAGGCGACGCCGTTGCGATAGATGACGACGCGGCCGAGCGCGACGTCATCCACCTTCACGAAGGACGAGTGTTTGGGGCCGCAAGCCGCCAACGCGCAACCCAGCAGAAATCCAGCGAGACGTTTCGTCATGGAACCTCGAAAGCGCTCGCGAAAGCGGAGCGGTTCCCCCGCCAAACGCATGGTCGGAGCCGCCGATCTAACGACGCGCTGGTTTCTTGCCAATGCCGCGACCGGTCGCGGTGTTACCTGGCGGCCTGCTCGCACCTACCTGGACCTTCTTGCGCTCCTCGAGCTCCTCGAGGGTGCGCGGCCAGTCCTCCTTCAGCAAGCGCGACAGCGAGCGGTCTGCCAGCAGCCTGCCCTCGGTCTGGCAGGTCGGGCAGTAGTTCGCCTCGTTGTCGGCGTACACGATGCGCTGCACCGGCGTTCCACACACGGGACACGGCTTGCCGTATTTGCCATGCACGGCCATCTCGGGCCGAAACGCAGTGACCTTGTCGGGAAACCCATCGCCGACCTCGTCGCGCGTGCGCTGGGTCCACAGGTCGAGCGTGTCGACGCAGGCGCGGTGGAGCCGCGCGATCTCGTCGTCGGTCAACGCCGGGGTCATCCGAAACGGCGACAGCTTCGCCGCGTGAAGGATCTCGTCGGAGTACGCGTTGCCGATCCCATCGAACAGCGTCGGATCGGTGAGCGAACGCTTGATCGTGTGGCGCTCGGAGCGCACGCGCTCGGCGAATTGCGAAGCGGTTGCGGTGAACACGTCGAGGCCACCGCGATCGAACTCGGCGAGCCCTGCACGTCCCGCGACCAAGTGCAGCGACGCTCGCTTCTTCGGCGACGCCTCGGTGAACACCAGGGTGCCGGTGGGGAAATCGAATCCGACGAGTCCGACCTTCGCAGGCAGCTTGGCGCCACGCTCTTTCCAGCGCAGCCGGCCCGCGATCATCAGATGGATCACGATGAAGCGACCACCGTCGACGCCGATCACGATCCGCTTACCGAGCCGTTCGACGGTCTCGACCTTGGCGCCGATCAGCTCGCGGGGTGACGGCGACACCGTCCGCAGCACGAACGGGCTCGCGATGCGCATGCCCTCGATCGGCGTGCCGACCGTCAACGCTCGGAGGCGTTCGACGTAGACCGCGACGTCCGGCAGCTCGGGCACGACGTTATCTAACCATGCCTGCGGTCATTTGCGTCGCACCCGCAGGGTCTCTCGAGGATCGGCAGCATGACGACGCGCCCCCGGTGACTCGGCGAGCCCGACCTCGCTGCGCCACCCTCGATGGAACGTCGTTCGAGTCGGGCGTGTGAGCCTCGCGTGACCGGCGCTGGTTACTTCTTCTTGCCGGCCTTCTTCTTCGTGGCTTCGGCTTGCGCCGGAGCCTCCGCGGCGGCGGCAGCGTCGGCGGCCTTTGCCGGCTTGCGCTCCTCGGCCTTGGTCATGCCGAGGCTTGCCTTGAGCGCCTCCATCAGATCGATGACCTTCCCGACCGGCGCCTCGGGCGCGACGGTGATTTCCTGGCCCTCGACCTTCTTCTGAATCAGCTCGTGCATCCGCGCCTGGACCTCATCCTTGTAGTTCTCCGGCGTGAACGTCTCGTGCGCGATCTGCTGGACGATCTGCTTGGCGAGCGCGAGCTCCGCCGGCTTGATCTCGGGCAAGTCGGGAATCGGGACCTCGCTCCATGGCTTGACCTCGGCGGCGTAGCGCAGCTGATGCATGATCAAGCCCTCTTTGAACGGCCGCAGCGACACGATGTACTGCTTGCCGCGCGCGGAATACGACGCCACGCCGACGAGCCCGGTGTCGATCATCGCGTCGTGGATCAGCTTGTAGGCGCGCTCGCCACCCTTATCGGGACCGAGGTAATAGCTCTTCTCGACGTACAGCGGATCGAGCGCGGCCGCGGGGACAAACTCCTCGATCGCGATCGCGCCGGTGGCCACGGCGTCGAGCGCTTTGAGCTCGTCGGCCGACAGCACTACATATTGGCCCTTGGCGTATTCGTAGCCCTTCACGGTGTGATCGCGGTCGACCACCTCGTTGCATTGCGTGCAGATGTACTGCTGCTTGAGCCGTGAGCTGTCCTTGTCATGCAGCATGTTGAAGCTGATGTCGCCAGACGACTCGTTCGTGGTGTAGAGCTTCGTCGGAATCGAGACCAAGCCGAACGAGATCGTGGCAGTGCCAATGGCGCGAGCAGGCATAAAGTAATTGTACCGGTCGAAACGTGGCCAACTCCAAAGTTCCAGATCGTCCAACGTCGGGCTCCCCGGCGGACCCTCCCGCGGATCCCTCCGACCCCGGTCCTGACCAGGGGTTGGACAGCTATCGTGCAAAGCGGACCGGTGGTGCGACCCCTGAACCCATGGCCAGCACGCCCGGGGGTGGCGCGAACCGCGGGCCGAAGATGTACGTGGTGCATCAGCACGATGCCACCCGAATGCACTGGGACCTCCGGCTCGAGATCGATGGCGTGTTGTGTTCGTGGGCAGTGCCACGCGCGCCGTCGATGGACCCGGATGACAAGCGGCTAGCAGTGAAGGTCGAGAATCATCCTCTCGAATACGTTCACTTCGAAGCCGTGATCCCAGACGGCAACTACGGCGCGGGACCGATGATCGCATGGGACCGCGGCATGTTCCGGCCGCTGATCGATGCCGCGCAGGGTCTGGTCGACGGCGAGATCAAGTTCGAGCTCTATGGCTACAAGCTGCAAGGCGCGTTCACCCTGGTGCACACCGGCAAGGGGAAGCGCGGCCGGCAATCGGGGCGCGGATCGAACGACTGGCTGTTGATCAAGAAGCGCGACGAGGCGGCTCAGCAGTTTCTCGCCACCGGGCAGCCGTTGTCCGAGTCCTCGGTGCTGTCCGGGCTGACGATCGACGAGCTCGCCGCCGGGGCGCCACGCCATCAGGCGGTCGTCGAGCAGCTCGCCGAGCTCGGCGTGCCCAAACGCGCGATCAACCTGAGCTCGCTCGAGCCCATGTTGTGCAACACCGCCGATGCAGCGTTTTCGTCGAGCGATTGGGTGTTCGAGCTCAAGTACGACGGGTTCCGAATGCTGTGCGCCGGCGGCCGTGGCCACGCGAAGCTGCGCTATCGCTCGGGACTGGATCCGACCGAGCGGTATCCCGAGCTGACGAGCGCGCTGCGCGCACTGCCGATCGCAGACCTGGTACTCGATGGCGAAATCGTCGTGCTCGACGCCGAGGGTAAGCCAGACTTTCATCGGCTGGGCGCCCGCGCCCAGCTGCATCGCACCTCGGAGATCCAACGCGCCGCGATGACGGCACCGGTCACCTACATGGTGTTCGATGTGCTCGGTGCCGCGGGCTACGATCTGCGCGGCTTGCCGCTGCTGGTCCGCAAGTCGCTGTTGCAACGGCTATTGCCGACGGTGGGCCCGCTGCGCTACGCCGAGCACATCCCGACGCGCGGCGAGGCGTTGCTCGATCAAGTAGTGGCGCGGGGGCTCGAGGGTGTGGTCGCGAAGAAGGCCAACGCACCGTATCGCGGTAAACGCTCGAACGACTGGCTCAAGGTCAAGCGCGACCCAGAAGCCGACTTCGCGATCTGCGGCTATACCGCGCCGAAGAGCACGCGCATCGGACTCGGTGCGTTGCACCTGTGCGTGCGCCACGATAGCCGCTGGGTGTGGGCTGGCAAGGTCGGCACCGGGCTCGACGATGCACAGCTGACCAAGCTCAAGGCCGAGCTCGACGCCAAACCGGCGTGGAAGCCGACATTCCCCAAGCCGGAGGGATCGAGTGACGCGCGCTGGATTGCACCGGAGCTGGTGTGCCAGGTGCGCTATCGCGAATGGCCCGATGACTCGTCGCTGCGATTTCCGGTGTTCGAGCGACTGCGTCGCGACAAGACCGCGATCGATTGCGTCATGCCGATCCGGCGAACCAGCGACGAGCACGAGCCGGCGCCGCCGCAGGAGCTCGTCGTCGATTCACAGGTGCGAGAGCTGCGGTTGTCGAACCTCAACAAGGTGTTCTGGAAACACGAGGGGATCACGAAAGGTGATGTGATCGAGTACTACCGGGCCATCGCTCCGTACGTGCTGCCGTATCTGAAGGATCGCCCGACGGTGCTGACGCGTTATCCCGACGGCATCGACGGCGAGATGTTCTATCAAAAGGACATGCCCGACTGGGCACCGCCGTGGCTGCGGACGACGACGCTGTGGAGCGAGCACAGCCAGCGCGAGATCCACTACGTGTTGATCGACGACGCCGACGGACTCGCGTTTGTCGCGAACCTGGGCTCGATCCCGATCCATGCATGGGCGAGCCGCGTCGGATCGTTGGAGCGCCCGGATTGGACGATCGTCGATCTCGATCCCAAGAACGCGCCGCGCGAGCACGTGGTGCCGCTCGCGCTGGCGATCCACGAGCTATGTGAAGCGGCGAAGCTTCCCAACTACGTCAAGACGTCGGGCCAGACCGGCCTGCACGTGCTCATCCCGCTCGGCGGTCAGTGCACGTTCGAGCAAGCGCGTACCCTCGCCTATCTGATCGGGATGTTGATCGAGCGCAAACATCCCGACATGGCGACCACCGCGCGCAATCCCGCCGCGCGCGGCGGCCGGGTCTATCTCGACTGGGGCCAGAACGCGCACGGCCAACTCTTGGTCGCGCCGTTCAGCGTGCGCCCGGTCGCCGGAGCGCCGGTGTCGATGCCGCTACGCTGGGAGGAGGTCAGGCCACACCTCGATCCGAAGGCGTTCAACCTGCGCAACGCGCTCGACCGTGTGACGATGTGGGCTGAGGATCCGTGTCTGCGCGTGCTCGACGAGCGACCTGATCTGGCTCGTGTGCTCTCCGAGCTCGAGAAGCTCACGCATGAGTAGCTCCGTCCCCGATTCAGCTTGGTTTCCCCTGCTTCCTATCGGGCCAGAACCCGAATTGGCCGAGCGGAACCGAGAACCCGAATTACCCGATCTGGTAGCTTGGCGTCGTGAACATCGCGTGTATCGGCGGCGGCCCCGCCGGTTTGTATCTCGGGATCCTGATCAAACGGATCGCACCCGAGCACGAGGTGGTGATCTATGAGCGCAACCGACCGGCCGATACGTTCGGGTTCGGCGTCGTGTTCTCGGATGCGACACTCGGACACCTCGCCGCGGCGGATCCCGAAACCCATCGCCAGATCACCGAACGGTTCGCGCGCTGGGATGACATCGAAATCCACGCCGGCGGCGAGGTGCTGCGCTCGACCGGTCATGGGTTCTGCGGCATCGAGCGCAAGGCGTTGCTCCAGATCCTCCAGGCGCGCGCGATGCAGCTTGGCGTGCGGATCGAGTTCGAGCACGACGTAAAATCTCACACCGACGTTCGCGCCGATGTGATCGTCGCGTGTGATGGCGTCGGTAGCGGCGTTCGTGATGCTCTGGCGGCCGAGCTGTCGCCCAACGTCGATGTTCGACCCAACAAGTTCGTGTGGCTCGGCTCGACGGTTCCGTACAAGGCGTTCACGTTCTTGTTCAAGCAGACCGAGCACGGGCTGTTCCGAGTCCACGCCTACCGGTTTCACGAGCACGGCTCGACGTTCATCGCCGAATGTCGTGAACCGACGTGGCGTGCATGGGGGCTCGCGGATGCGGACGAAGATCGCACGGTCGAGATCCTCGAGGGCATCTTCGCCGACGAGCTCGCCGGGCATCGCCTGATCAAGAATCGATCGATCTGGCGCAACTTTCCCACCGTCCGGTGCGGCCGCTGGCACGCCGGCAACGTGGTTCTGCTCGGCGACGCCGCACACACCGCGCACTTCTCGATCGGCTCGGGAACCAAGCTCGCGATGGAGGATGCGATCGCGCTGCGCGACGAGCTGCTCAGCGGCAAGGACATCCCCGGCGCTCTCGCGGCCTACGAAGCGCGGCGGCGTCCCGAAGTCGAGGCACTCCAGGCCGCGGCGCAAGCCAGCCTCGAGTGGTTCGAGGGCACCGAGCGCTACATGCACATGGCGCCGATCCAGCTGACCTACAGCTTGATGACCCGCAGCCTGCGGGTCAGCCACGCGTCGGTCGCCAAGCGCGACCCTCATCTCGCTCGCGGCGTCGAGCAATTGCTTGCCACGCGCGCAGCCGTGTCGCCGGACTTTCCGGTTGCGCCCACCGCGCTGCCGATCGCACTCGGCGATCGCACCGCATCCTGCCGGATCGCCGTGACCACGAGCGCTGGGCTTGCACCTGATACAGCCCAGCGCGCCGCGCTGTGTGATGCAGCAGCCAACGGCGCCGGGTTGGTGGTGACTCCACGGCTGTCATCGTCGTCGCTCGATGGTGACGACGTGCTCGCGGCGTGGCGCGAGATCGTCGCTGCCGTTCAGGCCGGCGGCGCGCGCATCGGGATCCGCTTCGCGACTGCAGGCATCGAGCCCGAGATCGTCGCGACCGCCGTCGCACGTGCGGCGTCGGCGCAGTTCGATCTGGTCGTGCTCGACGCGAGCGGTGGCACGATCGCGCTCGAGCAACTCCCTGCGATGGTCAACGCTGCACGGGCGAGGTGGCGGCGTGACGGCTGGCTCGCCGCGGTGGTGCGCGACCGCCAGATGGCGCGACCCGCAGTCGTCGGTCACGCAGCCCAGCTGGTGCGTGCCGGGGCGAATCTGTTGTGGGTTACCTCGGCAGAACAGTCCAACGCTCGCTTGCCAGCTGCGCCGCTCGCCGATCGATTGCGCAACGAGCTCAACGTCGCCACGTGCGTCGATGGCGGCGACGCTGCGATCGCGGACCTCGACGCGACGATCGCTGCTGGGCGCGCCGACATGGTCATGGTCGAAACCATGCCCGCGACTCGGCGTCGCGGATAACCGATGACGCCGCGCCGGTACCAGCTCCGCAAGGAGGCGGTGAGTGTCGTCGAGCGAGGACATCCGTGGGTGTTTCGTGATCAGCTGAGCTCGGCGGCGTCGGTGTTCAGCGACGGTGATTGGCTGCGGCTGGTCGACGGCGCAAACCGCGTCATCGGCTTCGGTATGTTCGAGGCGGCCGGCGCGATCGCGATCCGCGTGCTGCGGCGAGGCACCGAACCGCCGAACGCAGCGTGGCTTCGCGCGCAGCTCACCGCGGCGCTCGCGCGACGCAGCTCACTCACCGCGCACACCGACGGGATTCGCCTCGTCAACGGCGAAAGCGATGGGTTGCCGGCCACGGTGATCGATCGGTTCGGCGATACGCTCGTCGGACAAAGTTATTCGCGTGGCGCCGACGCGATGACGCGGCTCGCGGTGACCGCGCTCGCCCGCGAGCTCGCGATCGCCAACGTGATGTTACGCCCTGCAACTCGCCGGCGCGCAGAGCCAACGGCGGGTCGCGTGTTGTGCGGAGCGCCCCCTGCGGTCGGGACGTTCGTCGAGGCTGGCGTGACGTTCCACGTCGATCTCGCGGGCGGCCAAAAGTCAGGGGCGTATCTCGATCTCCGGGGCCTGCGCCGGTGGGTCGCCGCCCAACCGCTCGCCGGTAAGCGCGTGCTGAACCTATTTTGCTATTCGGGGATGCTGGGTCGAATGGCCGAGCTCGCGGGTGCAGCATCGATCGTTCAGGTCGACGCGTCCGAGCGCGCCATCGCATTCGCCGCCGAACATCACGTGATCGACCGTGCGCGCCACAGCTTCGTGTGTGCCGACATCTTCGACTGGTTACCCGCGCGCGAGCCAACCGAGCAGTTCGATCTCGTGATCGTCGATCCGCCCGCGATGACCAGCGACAAATCGGCGGTTCCGCGCGTGCTCGCCGGATATCGAAAGCTGTATCGAGCTGCTGCTCCGCTGGTTGCTCCCGGCGGTGCACTGGTCGCCGCCTGTTGCACCAGCAGAATCGACCGCGCGGTGTTCGAACAGACCCTGCGCGCGACCCTGGGAAACCAGCTCACACGAGACCAGTCGATCCCTCCCGAGCCCGATCACCCGGTCGAATTTCGCGAGGCGGACTATCTGAAGATCATTTGTTGGCGTCGCTAACCTCACGACTCAAAGCCAGTCGCACCCGTGTCGCAACCTGCCTCAGCGATGTTCAACAACCCGGGGCGTTGTGCGAATGTCCGAGCTGTTTCACCAGCTGGCGGTACCGCGTGAGGTGACGAATCGCGGTGCGAATCGCGAGCTCATCACCGCTGCGCCGGCCTTCGAGCTCGAGCAACCTGGCGGTGTTGAAGTGGGCGTTTTCGAATGCGGGATCGAGCTCGAGCGCGTGGGCATAGGCCGCCAATGCTTCGGCGTAGCGGCCCTGATCCTCGACGACAACTCCGAGATTGAACCAGTAGAGCGCGACACCGTTTTCGATGCACAGCGCGATCCGATAGCAGCTCTCGGCGACCGCTAGCGTGCGCCGTTCGTGATGGATGCGCCCGAGGTTGTTGTAGGCGTCCGCCAGGTCTGGACGGCCAGCGATTGCCCGCTCATAGGCGGCGATCGCGGCCTCGGGAGCGGTGGACTCGAGCGAACATCCCAGCTCGTACCAGGAGGTCGCACGGGTGCCGCGGAGCAGTCCTTTTCGCGGACCCAAGGTGAGACTGACCAGATCACCCATGCCGCGACGCTAACTGGGGAGTCTGACAATCAAGGTCTGCCGTCGCTGTTGTAAGATGGCGCCGTGGGCGACGCGCACGGCACCACCCTCAGCTTTCACGAGGATGGCAAATCAGGCCGAATCGGGCCTCGACCGGAACCAGTGCTGGTACTGGTCCTAGAGTGCGGGAGACCGCGCTCCGGATCTGTACGCTACCGACTCTCGGAGTTAACCGGTGTCACACTCGGCCGCGGCACTGAACGCCGCGCCGAGCTCACCGGCACCGAGCTTACGGTACGGGTTCCTGACAAATGGATGTCTTCGAAGCACGCACGGATCGAACCTAGCTTCGGCCGCTGGGTGCTGACCGACAGCGAATCGAAGAACGGTTCGATCGTGGATGGGCACACCACGAAACGAGCCGTGCTTACCGATGGCTCGTTGATCGAGCTCGGCCATACGCTGTTTCTGTTCTTCGAGCGGATGCCGGTTGCCGCGGAGGTCCCGCCGCTGCTCGAGCTCACGCCGAACCACGGTCCGGTCGGCACGACGACGTTGATGCCGGCGTGGCAGACCGAAATTGCTCGGCTGCGCCAGATCGCATCATCGGAGATTCCGATGTTGATCGAAGGCGAGAGCGGCGTCGGCAAGGAAGTGATCGCCCGCGCGATCCACGATCAGTCGGGGCGTCCCGGCGCGTTCGTCCCCGTCAACTGCGGCGCGCTGCCCGAGAACCTCGTGGAGAGCGAGCTGTTCGGCTACAAGAGGGGCGCCTTCTCCGGCGCCCAAGCCGACCATCCGGGACTCGTCCGCGCGGCGGACAAGGGAACGCTCTTCCTCGACGAGATCGGCGACCTGCCGGCGAGCTCGCAAGCGGCGCTGCTCCGCGTGCTCCAGGAGCGCGAGGTGATGCCGGTCGGCGGAACTCGCGCGGTCGCGATCGACCTGCGCGTGGTCGCGGCCACCCATCGCGACCTCGACGACATGGTGGCGGAAGGTACATTCCGTCACGATCTGTTCGCGCGGCTCGCCGGGTTCCGCGTCACCGTGCCACCGCTCAACGATCGCCGTACCGACCTCGGTCTATTGATCGGGGCTCTGCACGAGCGGCTGTTCGCCGAGGATCACCCCGGCTTCGACATCGATGCTGCGCGGCTGTTGCTGCGCTATCCCTGGCCACTCAACGTACGCGAGCTCGAGCAAGCGCTCGCCACCGCGCAGGTGCTCGCCGCTGGCGAGCCGGTGCGAGCGGAGCATCTGCCCGATTCGGTTCGTACCGGTCGGCCCCCTGGTGCGCCCCGTCCGGTCGTACTCAACGAAAACGATCAGAAGGTGCGCGACACCGTGGTCGCCGCGCTACGCGAGCATCAAGGCAACGTGTCCGCGGTCGCTCGCGCGCTCGACAAGGACCGCAAGCAGATCCAGCGCTGGATCAAACGGTTCGGGCTCGACCCGGGCAGCTATCGATAGGAAGGGGGCCTTCCCGCCCCCTCTGCCGTGGCGCAGCCACGGCATTCACTCCGCCGCGCGCCGCCCCGCGCGATCGATCGACACGCCGGCCTTCCCGCCCCCTCTACCGTGGCGCAGCCACGGCATTCACCCCGCCGCGCGCCGCCCCGCGCGATCGATCGACACGCCGGCCTTCCCGCCCCCTCTGCCGTGGCGCAGCCACGGCAGAGACCCCGCCGCGCGCCGCCCCGCGCGATCGATCGACACGCCGGCCTTCCCGCCCCCTCTGCCGTGGCACAGCCACGGCATTCACCCCGCCGCGCGCCGCCCCGCGCGATCGATCGACACGCCGGCCTTCCCGCCTCCTCGCGCCGCCCCGCTCCGCCACGGCATTCAGAAGGCCACGCGATCGCTGCCCTCAAAACCGGCCGGCAACGCCAACGCCGGTGAGCTCCGGCGACACCAGCGGCTGCGCGGTCCACGTCGACGGCTCGGCGCGGAACAGCGCCTTGTGCAAGAAGTAGCCGCCGACGCCGCCGGCCGCGCTGCCGAGCACGATGAACATGGCGTCGAGCAGGCCCTCGCCTTCGTGCCGCGCCGACATGTCGCTTTCGGATTCCCCAGGATCGGGATCGCGATGGAGCGCACGCGCCGCAAGATATGACGAGACGCCGGCGATCGATGCACCGGCGATCATGAACGTCGCGATCGGAACGCTGTGCGCCTCGTCGCCGGCGAGGCCGCACGTGACGACCGGGCCAAGACTTGCGCCGACCATCATGCTGCTCCCGATGATCCAACCGTTGCGCTTGGCATGAGGGCCATCGTTGTAGTCTTCGCCCACCAGCCTCATCGTGCCCATCGTCGCTTGCGTCGTGACGAACGCGACGCCAAGCCCGCCCGCGACCGCCCAACCAATACAGCGCTGCTCCGCTCGTACAGGCGGTGCAATCAGCAAGAGGACGACGACGCAAGCAACCCGCATTCGGCGATACTACTTATGCTCGCGCGTCCGGCTTCCTCACGCGATCGCACCCGCTCGAGCGCGATGACCGCGTCGCGTGACGGCAGCCACAACGATGCTGGCTCAGTCTGGTGGCTCGAATCGGTAGAACGATCGGAGCAATCCGTAGAGCGCCGGCTCGTGTTGGCGCAGCTGTGATGGCTGGCACCAATATGCTTCAGTGACCACCGCGAAGAACTCGGCTTCGTTGGTGGCGCCGTAGTCGTCGAGAAATGGCGATTCGCCGGCATCGACGCGTGCACGCAGCTCGAGATACGCGCGGCTGCACACCTCCGCCCATCGGCGCCGCGCCTCGGAGCTCGCGAGCGGAGGCGTGCCATCGATCGTCCCATCGACCATGTCGATCTTGTGCGCGAGCTCGTGAAATACGACGTTGCGCGGCACATCGCCACGCGCTCCCGCCAGCACATCGTCCCACGCGACGATCACCGGGCCGCGGTGATGAGCCTGACCCAGGATCGGCGTGCCCGATTCGTGGAGAACTCGGCCACCGGTCTCGAACACCCCGGGTCGATGCTCGGGTGCGACGACCGTCGACGGATACACCAGGATCGACTCGACGTCCTCGTACAGCGCATGCTCGCGGCCGAGCAACAGCACGCAGGCGAGCGCCGCGATCGTCACGCGATGTTCGTCGGCGAGCTCGAGCCCGCCGCAGCCCTCCCATCGCTTCTCCGCAACGAACACCACGATCAGCTCGCGCAATCGCGCTCGCGCCGAATCGTCGAGCCTGCGCCACAGCGCGACGTTTTCGTCGAGAATCGCCGTCCACGCAGCTGGAAACGGTCGCTCGAGTAACCGCGCGCGCCGCCGCTCGGTGAGCCAGCCGAACATGGACTCACCGTAGCGTGGATCTAGTCGGCCCGCCGCTCACCGTTGAATCGCGGCGACCGCGGTCCCGAGCGCCGGCTCGGCAAGACCGAAACACTCGCCGAGCAGCTTCGACAGCTCCGCTGCATTGCCGGTCTCCTTCGCCGCGCGCAACCCCATCGCCTTGCCCATGAACGCTGGGCCTTGGGTCTTCGCGTTGTCGGCAAAGTGGGTCGCGGCGGAACGCGCCTGGACGGCGTCGAGCCCGAGCAGCTGCTCGAGCACCGCACCACCCGCATCGACGTTGCCAGTCATGATCGCCGCTGCGAAATCGCGAAACGTCTTGGGCTCGGCCATGGTGGCGGCATTGTGACAGCGGTCAGCGCGGTTGTCCCGCGGGCGCGGCTTCAGTCTGCGCCGGTCGCTCGCCGTGCCAGCTGGAACAGCTGGCGCTCGGTCCAGGCCGACCACTTGCTCGATCGCAGCCCGGCGATCCGCCGCTCTGCGTCGATCTTGGCGGGCATCGTCACGATTGCGCGCGGCAACTGCGATTGCACGCGTCCGAGCAGACCGAGACCTGCGCGTACCAACGCCGGCGAGGCGCGGATCTCGAACTCGCGCGCGAGCCGCTCGGGCAACAGCGATGCCGTGATTGCCTCGAGCATGCGGCCGAACGGCGTCTGATGCGATCCACCGCGACCGACGAGAAACCGGCCCATCTCGCGTGCGCACGGCGCGACGGCGATCATGTCCGAGCCGAGCATTCGCGTCATATACGCTTCGTGCTCGGCGTACGACGACGGCAGCAGCCGCTCGGGAATTCCGAACAGCGCCGCGAATCGATTCATCTGGGTGACGTAACCGTTCTTGATATCGATCGACGGCCGCTCGCCAAATCGATCGCACATCGTCAGGGTCGTATCGACCAGCGTTGCGTGGACCCAGCGCAGCGCCTCGGGATCGTTGGCGTCGTACCGTGTGCCAGCGGGCCAGCCGCCGATCGTCTCGGCAATCGTCCCGGTGATCCTGTTGTGGATCGCGTGGACGCGACGCGCTGCGATGAACGCGGTGTCGAGGTCGCCGAACACCATCGCGAACACGTTGTGAAACGTCCGCTGAAACCGACCGACGACGTTATTGCGCGTCGACGAGTGATGATCGATCGCGTAGGCGACCATCGGATGCGCCAGCTGGAGCAGCGCCGCGCGGCCACCACCGAGGAATAGCCCTAGCTCGCTGCCGAACTGCCACACGATCGAGCGCGGCCCGAGGATGCCCTCGCGAGGATCGGTCACCGTGGCGCGAATCGCGGCCAGCGAACCTTCGAGCTCATCGCGCGTGACGATCGCCACCGCCCACCACCCTGGTCCTATCGCTTCACGCCCACCACGAGACCGTCCGGCGTCGGCGCGCACACCGAATCACAGCTCGCCGCGACCAGCTCGTGAAATGCACGCATCGCGCGACCGCGATCCGAATCTTCGAGCAGCTCGCCGAACAAGTACGCGTTGTCGCCGAGCACGAGGCCTCCGGTGCGTAGATTGTCGATCGCCCACTTGCCATAGAAGTCGTAGTTGATCTTGTCCGCATCGATGAACACCGCGTCGAACGGGCCTTCGCCGGTGATCGTCGGGAGCACATCGCGCCCGGCACCGACGAGCACGGTGACTCGATCGGCAACGCCGGCGGCGGCGAGGTTTTCGCGGGCGACCGCCGCATGTTTGGCCTCGTATTCGATCGACCAGATCCGGCCACCTGACTCGAGGGCACGCGCCATGTGGATCGCCGAGTACCCGATCAGCGTCCCGACCTCGACGACCTTCTTGGCGCGCGCCAGCTTGAGCATCAGGTAGATCAACTTGCCGTCGCTCGGGCCGACCTGAATCGCGGGGATCCCGTCGGGCACCGAGAACGCGCGCGCGAGCCCGGCATCGTGAGCGACGTGGACGCGATTGACGTAGTCGAGAAGCTCGGGCGTAGAGTACCGCTGCCCGGCGCGGGACGAAGAATCGGCCATGGAGGTGACTTAAGGTACCACCTCGTCGTGCTTGCGAAATGGACCGAACTTCGCGATCTCCTCGATCTCCGCGGCGACCGCCACGGCTTCGCGACGAACGTGATCCTGAATCGCCATCGCTAGCGCTTCGTGACGAATCCAATGCGCCGAATAGGTTGGCGATGGTTCGAATCCGCGCAGCAGCTTGTGCTCTCCTTGCGCGCCCGCCTCGAACAATGGGATCCCACGCACAATCGCACGCTCGATCCCGGCGTAATAGGCGGTCTCGAAGTGGAGCAACTCGATCTCGACATCGGCGCCCCAGTAGCGGCCGTACAGCCCACCCGGTGACTCGAGAAACAGCGCGCCGGCGGCGCGCTTGCCTTGGACGGTGACTTCGACCATCTGCATCGCGTCGGGAAGCGACTCGGCGAGGCGGTGAAAGAATCCCGGCCGAAGGTAGTCGCGACCGCCGTGCGCGTCGGTCGTGCTGCGATAGAACCGGTCGAGATCGTCGAGCCTCGCTTGATCGAGCTCCCGCCCACTGACCCACATCAGGTTGTCGATCGCTGCGTGCACGCGAGCGCGTTCCTTGCGGATCTGCTTGCGCTTGCGCGAGGTCATCGCGCCCAGAAAGTCATCGAACGATTTGTAACCGCGGTTGTTCCAGTGGAACTGATAGCTCGCCCGCGCGAACAGGCCATGCTCGACCAGCGCGGCCTGCTCCTCGGCAGTACAGAACAACCAGTGGATCGACGAACAGCTCATCTCGTCGGCGACGTCGCGAACCGCTGCGATCAGCGCCGAGCGAACCAAGCCTTTGGCGTCACCGAGCCCGGGAGCGAGCAGGATTCGATGGCCGGTCGCCGGTGTCGCCGGTGCGGCGATCACCAGCTTCGGGTAGTAACGAATCCCTGCGCGTTGCGCCGAGTTGGCCCAGCCCCAATCGAAAATGTATTCGCCGTAGCTGTGGTCCTTGATGAACGCGGCCACCGCCCCTGCGAGCCGGCCATCGATCTCACACAGCAGATAGACCGACGTCCACCCGGACTTGCGCCGGAGCCGGCCGCCTCGCCGCGGAGCGTCGATCGAGCCCGAGGCCTCGAGCGCGTGCAGGAACCCATGGCGAAGAAATGGCGAAGCCCCGTGATCTAGGCCGTCCCAGGCCACCTGCGGCAGCTCGTCCACCGACCCGA
The DNA here is from genome assembly GCA_050184455.1 of Kofleriaceae bacterium. Taxonomy (GTDB): domain Bacteria; phylum Myxococcota_A; class Polyangia; order Haliangiales; family Haliangiaceae; genus JABFXX01. The sequence continues at coordinate 17,995 of JBFXAI010000026.1, forward strand.
CTACCTTCACGACCAGCTTCGCGCCGGGTGCAATCGTGCTAGAAGAGGCCAGATCAGTCACGAAGGATTCCTATGACGCTCGACGCAGCTCTCAAGAAGAAGATCGACCAGCTGGTGCAGTCTGACTCGGTCGTGTTGTTCATGAAGGGGAGCCGCAGCTTCCCGCAATGCGGGTTTTCGGCGTCGGTCGTGAACATCTTGAACACCTTGATTCCCAAGTACACCACGGTCAACGTGCTTTCCGATGTCGAGATCCGCGGCGGAATGAAGGAGTACTCGGATTGGCCGACGTTCCCGCAGCTGTTCATCAAGGGCGAGTTCGTGGGCGGCGCCGACATCATCCGGCAGATGCACGAGACCGGCGACCTCGAGAAGAAGCTGGGTGACCTGGTCGCGCCGGCGAAACCACCCGGGATCACCGTGACGCCGCGCGCCGCCGCCGAGCTGAGCGCGGCGCTCAAGGAGACCACCCCCGGTGACGTGATCCACCTGACGATCACCCCGACCTGGGAGCACCAGCTCGATCTGGGCGCCAAGGAGGCCAGCCACGTCACCGTCGAATCGAATGGCATCACGGTCCAGCTCGATCGCGCGAGCGCGCAGCGAGCCGCCGGCCTGATCGTCGACTTCGTCGAGAGCGCCGACGGCGGCGGGTTCAAGATCGACAACCCGAACCGTCCCGCGCAGGTCAAGCAGGTCGCTCCGAAGGAGCTCAAGGCGCTGATCGACAGCGGCAAGCTCAAGGAGATCTACGACGTTCGTCCCGAGCGCGAGCGTGCGCTCGCGTCGATCGCCGGGACCAAGGTCCTCGATGATGCATCGATGAGCGCGGTCGAAGGTCTACCGAAGGACACCCCGCTCGCGTTCGTCTGCCATCACGGCACCCGCAGCCGAGGCGCTGCGGAGCACTTCCTCAAGCAGGGATTTACCAGCGTTTACAACCTCGCCGGCGGCATCGATGGTTGGTCGCGCGACGTCGATCCTTCGATTCCGCGATACTGAGTGGGCGGCCAAGCGCTCGGACGCTGAACCGGGAATGTGGCCCTCCGGGACCCGATCAAGCTGTTGATCACATGCCGGCTTCGAGGCACTGTCCGCCTCGATGAACCGACGGTTGTTGCTCGTGATGACCGCGGCAGCGGCGTGCGGAAACACCACGCCGACCGTGGATGCTCCCACGACGCCTCTCGAGCCCACGGCCAACCCTGCGCGCGACATCATCAAGACCGATCTACGGTTCGACGTCGCTCAGCTGACTGGCCACGCAACGATCGTATTCGCCGCGAGCAGCCAACCGGGTGCGACGCTCGAGATCGGCGACCTCACGATCTCGTCGGTAAAGCTCGACGGTACTGACCTCGCATACGCCACGGCCCAAGCGACGCCGCTATCGGCCAACCTCGATCTCGCGCTGCCGGCAGGCGACCAACGAACCGTCGAGATCAGCTTCACGTATCGAAACCACGGCGGGTTCGAAGGTGCAACCGCGGCGGGATATACGTTCTTGTGGCCGTACTACTGCGGCAATCTGTTCCCGTGCCACTCGCAACCGCGCGACGGCATGGCGATGACGATCGAGCTCGCGGGCGTGCCGAGCGATCGCGTCGCCGTGTACCCGACGGAGATCACCTAAGCACCTGCGTATCAGTTTGCGTGGAGCATCGACGCGTACACGGAGCTACCGCTCGGCATGACCACCGCCGGCACGCAGGTCTCGGTGTGGTATCGACCGAACGAGCTCGCCACCGCGCAGACCGGCACCGCCAATCTGGTCGCCGCGTTCGATTGGCTCGAGAAGACCATCGGTCCTTATCGATTCGGCAGCAAGGTCGGCACGGTCTCGGTGAAGTGGGGCCCCGGTGCATACGGCGGTATGGAGCATCATCCGATGTGGCACGTGTCCGCGAGCTCGCTCGGCAGCGAGGTCACCAATGTCCACGAGGCGGCGCACGGCTGGTTCGGCGACGGCGTTCGGATCGAATGCTGGGAGGACTTCGTGCTGTCCGAAGGTACGGTGTCGTATCTCGCGGCGCGTGCGCTGGAGATCGTCGCACCATCAGCCGGCGCCGCGGCGTGGACCGAATACGAGGCCTCGCTCGCCGCCATCGACGGTTCGAGCCCGGTATGGCCGCAGAGCTGCAACGCGATCGACATCCTCGGCGACAACCTCTACACCAACGCGCCGTATATGCGCGGCGCGATGTTTTATCGCGGCGTCGCGCTCGAGGTAGGCGCCGAGCAGCTCGATCAGGTGATCGCCGCGTTCTATGCCGAGCACGCGGGCAAGGCCGGGCGGATGATCGACATGCTCGCGAAGATTCACGCGATGACGGGCTACGACCCGACGATGTGTGCCGAGGCGTGGTTGAAGAGCACGACGATTCCGACGCCTGGCGCGTGCCCGTAATGTGTTCGATACGAAGGCGCGACCGAGGAGCTTCCTCGTCATCGCGCATGCAGTCGTACGTGCGGCCACCGGAGTGACCGCTATGATCGCGGCATGCTCCGCATCCTGATCGTGTTCGCGGTCGCGAGCACAAGCACAAGCACCGCTGCGGCCGACACGCGCCCGACGTACGCGGTCGATCTACACGCAAAGGATCGCGGCGCCGACGCGATCACGACGGCGATGACCAACGCACTGCGGGCGGCCGGCTCGAAGTCCGCGCTGTACCGTGGGAAGCCGACCTACAAACAGCTGGCTCAAGCGCGAGTTGCCGTCGATTGCTCCGCGGCGGAGGTGAGCTGCACCTCGGCGGTCGGCGCCAAGCTCGGCGTCGACTACATGTTCGCGGGAACCATCGAGTCGCGCGGCCAGCGCTACGTGCTCGAGCTCAACGTGATCAACGTAAAGACCGACAAGCGTGTGCGATCGATTCGTGACGTGTCATCGCGAGGCAAGCCAGCGAGTCGCTGGGCGCGTCACGTATTCGCGCGAATCGTCGACGACGCGACCGGTGACTTGATCGTGTCATGCAATGCTTATCGCGGCATCGTGTTGGTCGACGGCCAGCCCGTCACCGAGCTGTATGAAGGTCGCGCGACCGTCGCCGGACTCGCGCTGGGCCGTCATTCACTCGAGATCCGGGCCACCGGCTACAAACCGTACACCGACGAAGTGCTCGTCGATGGCACGACCAACATCTCGGTGTTGCTGGATCGTCCGTAGCGAATCACTCGACGCGCGGCGCCGCCAGCTGCTTGCCATCGAGCACGAACACGATCCGAGCGATCTTGTCGCCCTCGCGTTGAAAGATCGCGAGCGCCTGCAGCTCTTCGAGCAAGAACTCGTGATCCGAGATCGGTGCGAGTCTGCGCGGCGGCTCGCCAGGACCTTCGATGTACAGCCGCTTGCCGTCCGCCCGGATGGTCAGCTTGGATCCCGAGAAATCGTAGGTGCCCGCATAGCTCGCGAGCTTGTCGGGTGTTGGGAACACCACCGGGGACGGCGGTTTTCCGTCGAGAACCTGGTACAGGACGTCGGCGAGTCGATCGACGAGCGAGGTCGAGGTCGAGGCCAACAGGACGACCCCGCGCTTGGTGCTCGGATCGAATCCGATGAACGCGTGAAACCCACCGGTGCCGCCGTTGTGCCAATACCGGCCGTTGCGATCGATGATCCAACCGAGCCCAGCATTTTGGGCTTGCTGATCCATCTGCTTTTCCTGGGTCAGCCGCATCGCCGCACGCAACGGCTCCTTCGAGCCGGTGATCGCATCGAGCTCGGCGGCGATCACGGTGAGTTGATCGCGGGCCGTCGAAACCAACGCACCCGCTCCTGCCATCGCGTCGAACGTCCACGGCGGCGTGGCCTTGAGATCGTTGGTCGTGCCCTGTGCACGCCGGCCGGCTTCGGATGCCGGTACCACGACGTAGGTATCGCGGAGCCCGAGCGGATCGAGCACCCGCGTCCGTAGTGCGCGCGGAAAGTCCGGGCCGATCTTGCGGCCGAGCGCGAACCCGAGCAGGCCAGCACCGAAGTTCGAGTACTCGAACGCCGTGCCCGGGGCGACGATCAGCTCGGTCGCGATCAAGTCTTGATACAGCGCGTCCTCGGAGTAACCCGCATACGGATCGCGCGAGCCGGCTTTGGCGAGCAGGCTGGGTGGCAATCGCGGCAGGCCCGAGACGTGGACCGCGAGATGCCGCAGCGTGATCGCGGTGCCGTCTTTGGTCGGCACGGTAACGCCGGGCGGCAGTAGATCGGCGACGGGTCCATCGAGCTCGACTTCCTTACGCTGCACTGCGTCGGCGAGCACGAGCGACGTGTACACCTTGGTGACCGAGCCGAGCTCGAACAGCGTCCGGCCGTTGGGTCGTGCGCCACCAGGGCCGGCGCCAAAGCCATAGATCTCGAGCTTGCCGGCGTCATAGATACCGACGACCAATCCCGATACGACCTCCGCATCTAGAAACGGTTGGACCTGCGCAGCAATTGCGGCCTGGTGACTGCCGGCCGGATCCGCGGTCTTGTCGGTTGGCGTGCCAGCGCGTGGCGACACTCCCTGGCTACAGGAAACAACGCCTATCAACGTCAATCCGATCACGACAACCCAGCGAATCACCCCAGGACCTTAGCGCGTCGCCGCGCCAAAACCGCGACGCACGGTCGGCAAGCTGCGAGACGGTGCCAAGATTCTCACGCACGGATCCGCGCGGTTCGTGCGACAGTCGCCGGCGATGCGCGCTGCTGTCGTTGCTTGCTTGGTGATTCCTGCTGTCGCTGCTGCAGAAGATTCGCGAGACCGAGCTCCAGAGTTCGCCGAGCCAACCGATACACCGGTGATCGGCGGCAGCAACACACCAGCCGGCAAGTGGCCCGATGTCGCGGCCGTTCGATTCGATGGCCAACAGGGCTGTACCGGGACGTTGATCGCTCCGACCGTGGTGCTCACCGCAGGCCACTGCATCTCGTCCGACCTCGATTCCGTGCTGATCGGAACGTCGTCGCTGGCGCGACCGCAAGAGGGCGAGATCCTCCCGGTGATCGAGCGGATCGAATATCCCAATTCGTTCTCCAGCTACGACATCGGCGTGCTCATCCTCGGATTGCCGGCGACCAAGCCCCCCCGTGCGATCGCCACCGGCTGGGCGCGGTTCGATATCAAGAACAACGCCGAGGTCGCGATCGTCGGCTACGGCGCGATCGACGAAGACTCGTCGATGTTCGTCAACGAGCTCCAAGAAGCGATGACGACGATCACCGACGCCGCGTGCGAAATCAGCTCGGGCTGCCACACGCAAGCGCAACCTGCCGGTGAGCTCGGCGCCGGCGGGGGTAACATCGATACCTGCCAGGGCGATTCCGGCGGGCCGCTGTACCTGACCACCGGATACGGAACGTTCCTCGCTGGCGTGACCTCGCGTGCCTACAGCAACGCGACGACGACGTGCGGCGAAGGCGGACTGTACACCCGCCCCGACAAGGTCATCGACTGGATCGAAGACGTCGCGGAGGTAAAGGTCTCGCGTGGTCCCGAGCCGTCGGCGGAAGCGATGGTCGCGGTTCGCGGCAATGCCGCCGAGACCACGATCGAGCCGAACGATCCGAAGACCAACGACCATACGTTCACGATCACGACGCCGCCTGGCTACGGCATGGCCGTGGTGCGCGAAGACGGGCGGGTCCGGGTATGCACCAACGACGACGTCGCCGGCGACGACACGATGGTGATCACGGTGACCGACAAGGCCAACCCCGAACGCTCGGTTGCCGTAAAGCTGCCGATCACGATCGAAGATGGCGAGCCAGGCGCGGACTGCGACCCGAACGCGTTCGAGGACGAGTCGAGCGAAGGCGGCGGCTGCTGTGACAGCGGCCATGGCTCTGCCGGTATGGTTCCGCTGGCAGCGTTCGTGCTGGTGATGTTGCTGCGTCGTCGCCACGCGATCGCGTGAGCTCGGCGGATAAGGTTACACTCGCGGCCATGGCTGAGACTTGGCTCAAGTGCAGCGCGTGCCGTACCGACATTCCCCACGGTGCAACGCACTGGGTCTGCAGCGTGTCGACGTGCAATCGCAGCCGGACTCGGTTGGTGTTCTGCACGGTTGCGTGTTGGGACAGTCACCTCGCAACGCTCCGGCACCGCGAAGCGTGGGCGGTCGAGGAAACAGCGCCGAGCAAGGAGGCGTGGGCGCTGGAGCTCGCGACCGAGATGACGGCGCCCACCCGGCCGGCGACCACACCCGCGGCGAAGCCGATCGCGATTCCTCCGCGTGACACGACTCCGCCAGTGACTCGCCGCGTGGTGGGTGAGGTTCCCGGTGTGAGGATCACGACCGGCGACCCCGAGCTCGTCGAGGTCGTCGATAAGGACATCCTGATCGTCGTGTCGAAGATGAAGAAGTACATCAAGGATCGTTCGGGCATGAACTGCTCCGATGCAGTCGCCGAGCTGTTGTCCGATCACGTCAGGATGGTCTGCGACGAGGCGATTCGGGCTGCCGGGCGCGACGAACGCAAGACCGTGCTCGACCGCGACGTTCCGAAGCCGCGGCGCTGACGCAGAGCTCCGGCAGGCGCGTCTGGCCGCCCGTGTTGTCCGCTAACGCCGCGAGGCGCGCGCGGTGGCGAGCCAATAACCGTCCAGCTCGCGCCACGTGGTGTCGATATCGAGCGCGAGCTCCGAGGAGACATGGGCGATGCCATCCGCGATCTCGAGCTCGACCTCGGTGAAGGCCACGTAGCGCCGCACGAATGGATCGACGGCCTTGTAGATCGCTTCTTTGATCGAGAACCGTAGCGTCGTCCCTGCCCCACGATCGGCAAGCGCTTCCAGCTCGCGCGGGGTCAAGATCCGCGTCGCGATGTCTTGGCGCGGCGGCGCGGCGAGCTCGAGGTCGACGCCGATCCGCGGACCACTGTCTCGACAGACTAACGCGGCTGCGCGTGTGCTCTTGTGACTGACCGAGCCTACCCAGCCCGGCGGCAAGACCGGTGCGCCGCGATCATCAGCGATGATCGCGAAGTCTGCGAGACTCGGATCGAGCTGGCGAAGCGCATCGTGCAACACCGTGCGGCCCGCGATCAGCTCGCGCCGGCGGACCTCCGAGACTGTCGCCGCGATCGCCTGCTCGCGCTCGGGCAATGCCGCGAGGGCATTGGCGAACGCATCATCGGGTAGCTCGACGATCGAGCACAGTCCGTGCGCGGTTTCGATCCGAGTGGGCGTCGCCATGGAGCGTGAGTTTCGATATCGCATGCCCGCCTCCGTCGGTCACCGTGTGTTCCATCACGCGGCGTCAGGTGTTGTCCAAACGGTCACCACGCCTCTCTGTCAGACCTCTGGCAACGTCAGCGCTAACTCCGCGAAACCAAATTGGTCCGACCAATGGCACGATCTGTGGAGATTGCCGAGACCATGAAGATCGCGTGTCTAGGCGTGTTGGTGGCTGCAGCGCTGTCGGGTTGTGCGGAGCCGAAGTCGTTCCTAGTGCACCGTCCCGAGAGCACGGGCGTCGATTCGGCGGTGAGCGAAATGTGGACCAGCGAGATCCGCGGCGTCGCACAGGACGGTGATTGGTTGCTGACGCGGTCTTATTACGCGGTCGGCGATGCGATCTCGTTGGTCACACCCGGCGAAGACCTTTCGCACGCGTCGATCTACGACGCCAAGCGCAACACCGTGATCGAGTCGATCGGCAGCGGCGTACGCGAGATTCCGCTGCATCAGTTGGTCGAGCGCAATCACTACCTCATCGTCGTGCGGCCGAGCGGAATGACCGCCGCAGAGCGCCGCGACTCGGTCGAGCGAGCCCGCACCAAGGTCGGCCTCGAGTTCGACTTCGGCGGCCTGTTCGGGTTCGACGATGCGGAGAAGTTCTACTGCTCGGAGCTCGTGTATTGGGCGGCCGAGACCGAAGCGCGCACCGGCGATCACCACACCATCGTGACGCCAGCAGACCTGATGAAGTATGGCGAGGTCGTGTACTGGAGCGGGCAGCGTACGGATGCGCAGATCATGGACCTCGCGGTCGCCAAGAAGTCGCGCTCCGACCGGCCGGTGCTGCGCACCGCCGCCGTTGCGCCCTAGGGGCTGTCCCTAATTGGCGTTGACGTAGTCGTAGTCATAGTCGTGGTCGTAGTCGTGGTCGTGGTCGTGGACCTTGACGGCGACGGCGACGTGGAGGTGGACGCCACCTTTGACGACGGTTAGGCGATCATTTTCGTGAGCATTGCGACCACCCTCGAGGAGCTTGCCTCCACGTTCGTAACGCTCCTCGGTAATGAGCTTGCGTAACTTCATCACGTCGAGCGAAGCTGCGCACTCCATGGCTTTGCCGCGAGCGATCTTGTAGCGATTCGCGCTGTCGGCTTCCGACCACCGGCCAGCACCTTCGGCGATGTTGCGAACGACGGACTCGGAGGAGCGGGTCAACTGGTCTGCACGATCCGCATGGCCGCGCGGCAAGACATCGACGAGGTCGTAACCAAGGCGAGGAATTCGATGGCTCGTTGATAGACGTCAAGACGCTGGAAGCTGAGCATGCCGAGTGCATCGGTCGTAGATCGACGCAGTTGCGTCAAAGGTGGTGTCCACCTCCACGTCGCCGTCGCCGTCAAGGTCCACGACCACGACCACGACCACGAACACGACCACGGCAACGCCCAATTGGGACGCCTAGGCTATTTGAGCCACAGGCAAATGCGCGCGATGTGGACGATCGCGAGGTAGCTCGCGCGTGTCTTGTCAAAGCGCGTAGCGATTCCGCGAAAGCGCTGGAGGCTGTGGAAGAAGAGCTCAACCAAGTAGCGCGTGCCGTAGAGTTTCCTGTCCTTTGGGATCGCGCGCTTCCGTTCGGGCTTCGAGCTGATGACGGCCTTGATTCCGCGCTGCTTCAGCTCGGCGCGGAGCTCGTTCGAGTCGTAGCCGGTGTCGCCGATCACGGCATCCCCAGCGTAGTCGAGCAGCTCATGCGCTGCGATCAACTCGTGTCGCTCGCCGGGGTCAGCGCGACGTGGAGCGGACGCCCCTTCGCGGCGATGATCGCGTGGATCTTGGTCGAAAACCTCCTCGAGAGCGTCCCAAAGCATTGCATTGGATCCCCCTTTCGCCCGACGCATCTTGGTGTGCGCGAACGATGGTTCCGTCGACGATGGACGACGTGTCGTCGACGTCTATTCGCAGCGCCTGGAACAAGTCAGCCCACGCGTCCTTCCTCGCCCAGTTAGCGAACCGGTTGTAGACCGACTTCCATGGACCGAAGCGCTCCGGCAGGTCGCGCCACGGGATACCCGTCTTGGCGCGATAGACGACCGCGTCTACGAAGAGCCGATCGCCGCGTGTGGACTTGCGGCCTTGTGCTCGCCACGGCAAGACCGGCTGCACGCGGATCCACTGCTCGTCGGTCAGCGCATGCCTGTGCATGAGTAGTTGGATCACGCCGACGATCGCGGCTCAACGGCGCCGATCAACGATCGCATACGCGATCGAAATGATCGGCGTTTACATCGGGACAGCCCTAATGAACGCGCCGAGCACTGGCGTCAGAACTTGAATCGAAACGGGACCTCAAAGCTGATCGTCGTGTCGCCAACCGAGCAGCTACCCATGATCCATCGGCGTCCCTGCTTGGTCGCGATCGAAAATGTGCCCATCGATGGCGCCGTGAGCGTGCGGCCGATCTTGAACTGACCGCATGCCTTGGTCACGCCGACCTCGAAGTATGGGCCGGGAGTAAATGCGACTTCGTCGGCTTCCATGGTGACGCCGTCCACCTCGAACGCAAACCCAGGGCAGTCCAGCTCGACCTGGAGCTCGCCGGCCTTGTTGCGGATCGCTTGGTTCGCCGTCGACACCGCGGTGCAGCCAGCGCTCGCGGTCCCAACTGCGCTGTTGATCGGAACCAGGAGCGGATCGCACGCCGCCTTGCAGCCGCCTGCCTTGATCTCGCCGCATGCCGTTGCTTCGACGCACATCGCGCAGTGCTCGACCGCATCGAGCGCGCTCGCGGGAGTCACCGCACCGAGCTCGCTCACGCACAGCTCGGGCTCCTGTTCGACGAGCGTTCCACACGCGGTCAGCCCGGTGCAGATTTGCTCGATCGCGGACGGCACGCGGGGATCGTCCATTTCGTCGGGCGGGTCGCCTGCACAACCCACCGCCACCACCCCGACCGCCACCACGGCCCATCGACGGGAGCTCATGCGCGCCAGTTAGCCCGGGTTGCAAACCGCCAGCAATTCCAAACCTGACCATCCCACCGATCGCGGTGACATGTGTCACGCGGACACGCCACCGAACACCGTTACATGGCGCGAATGCGGACTACGTGGCCGAGATGCTCGCGCCTAGCGCATTCATGGCCGCGACGAAGCCCGGGTACGACGTCGCCACGTTGTCGGTGTCGTCGATGTGCGTGGTTCCGGTCGCGACGAGCCCAGCGACCGCCGCGGACATCGCGATCCGATGATCGCCGTCGGCGTGGACCCGCGCCGGTTCGAACGGCCGCTCGGGGCGACCCTCGACCACAAATCCATCCTTGCGCTCCTCGCAGGTGATGCCGAATCCGCGCAACATCGTGCACGTCGTCGCGATCCGATCGGACTCCTTGACGCGAAGCTCGTCCGCATCGCGAACCATCGTGGTCCCGCGAGCGCGCGCAGCAAGCACCGCGAGGATCGGCAACTCGTCGATCGAGCGGACCGCGAGGTCGCCCGCGATCTCGGTTCCTCGCAGCGTCTGGGCCGGACCGCGAATCACGAGGTCAGCCACGGGCTCGCCGCCGGCCATGCGTTGCCGATCGAGGGTAACCTCGCCACCCATCGCCGCGATCGCATCGAGAAATCCAGTCCGCGTCGGATTCACGCAGATCCCGGGCAACCGCACTTCATCGGCGCCTGCGATCAGCGCGGCGGCGACCAAGAATGCCGACGACGAGGGATCGGCCGGAACCTCGAAGCCATCACACGCGAGCTGACGATTCCATCCTCGTGTATCGACGACGGTGCGCCGCCCCGACACGGTGAGCGGCGCACCGAGATAGCCCAACATGCGCTCCGAGTGATCTCGGCTCGGCCCCGGCTCGGTCACCGCGGTCGCGCCATCGCCGAACAGTCCAGCGAGCAAGATCGCGGTCTTGACCTGTGCCGACGCCATCGGCAGCGTGTAGTCGATCGCGTGCAACGCGCCGCGCGCCGGACCGATCGTCAGCGGCGGCGTGATCGCGGCGGCGCCCCCCTGGCCTACGATCGAAGCGCCCATCGCGGTCAACGGCTCGATCACTCGCCCCATCGGTCGCTTGCTCAGCGAGTCATCGCCAAACAGCGTCGCTTGAAAGCGCTGGCCGGCGAGCAGGCCGCACAACAAGCGGATCGTGGTCCCCGAATTTCCGCAGTCGATCGCAGCGTCGGGCGCGCGCATGCCGTCGAGGCCGGTGCCGGTGATCACCAGCGCGCCACTATCGCGCTCGACCTTTGCGCCCAGCGCAACGATCGCCTTCGCCGAACGGCCGTTGTCGGCACCATCACCGAGCCCGGTCACCCTGACCTTGGTCGATGACAGCAACGAGAACAACAGCGCGCGATGACCGATCGACTTGTCACCCGGGATCACGATCGATCCGGCGAGCGGTCGCTGGCACGGGGAGACGACGAGCTTCATGACTTGGCTCCAGCGGCCGACAGTAGCGCGTTCGCGCGCTCGACGACACGTTGCAGATGCGAAGGTCCGATCGCGATGATGGTGCGCAGCCAGCTACCGCGACTCACCAACTTCGCGCTGCGCAAGCTGCTCGGAATTCCGAGCGCGCGCACCGCTGGCTCGGCGGCGATCGCATCGAGCGCGCTGCGCATAGCGATCTCGAGCCGCTTGGTCGGGTGTTTGGTCTTGCGATCCCCCGGATCGGTCGCGTCGGCATCGACGATGATCACTAGATCATCGACGACATCGCCCCAGATCGACAGCCGCGCTGGTGCGCTATCGAGGCCGGTCTGGCGCGCGAGTGCGACGCGGGCGTCGAATGGCAACGCTGCGGTCACCCGAAACGATGCTCCTGGCGCCTGATCAGGCATCGCGTGATCGCGGAGCCTGATCAGCTCCGACGACGCCACGAGCGGCGCCCCGCTGGCTGCCGCGATTCCGGCCCGCGCTTCGACCTGCGCGATCCAGTCGGCGGGACCGATCGCGACGATGCCGTCGCCGATCGTGGTCGCGCCGTCCACCGGCTGGGTCGTCGCGAGCAGCGTCAACGTTGCCGCATTCGCGGTGCCGACCCCATAGGCTGCCATCACCAAGGTATCTGCCGTGGCGAGCGGCGACATCGGAATGTCGCCGGGAAGCGTCGTGATGCCTTCCACGGTCAGCGCGCGCGTGACCAGACCGCCGACGACCGGGTTGTTACGCAACCTCGCGAGGTCGAGCTCGACGACGACTTGCGCGCCGTCCGGAAGCAGCGACAACAACCGATCCGCCGGCGTGGCGAGCTTGGGTCGAACCGGCGTGGAGGACTTGGTCGCTGGCGAGCCGCCACAACTCGCGGCGGCAGCGAGCACCAGCAGTGCCGCGGCCGCTGCGAGCGCGCGCCCTCGCGTCATGCGTTCAGCACATCATTGAGCGTCGAGATCACGCGTGGCATGTCTGCCGTTGCGGGGACCGACACCCGGATCGCATTCGGCAAGCCCCACACTGCCATCGGCCGTACGATCACGCCGCGGCGCAGCAGCTGGTCGTAGATCGGTCCCGACGGGCGTCCGCAATCGATCAATACGAAGTTGGCGAGCGACGGATACAACCGGACGTTGGGCCCTTTGACCTCGGCGCGCAGCTGCTCGATCGCGGTGCGTGCGTGACGTGCGCTACGCGCGACGTGCTCGGCGTCGGCGAGCGCCGCCTCCGCCGCCACCAGCGCGAGGCTGGAGACGTGGAACGTCCGCACCACGCGCGCCAACACGTTGATCACGGGCTTCGCGGCTACTGCATAGCCGACGCGCAGTCCGGCCAGGCCATGAATCTTGGAGAACGTACGGAGCACGATCACGCGGCGATCCTGGCGAATCAGCTCCATGCCGTCGACGTGGTCGATCTCCGGCCACTGCGCAGCGTATTCAGCGTACGCCTCGTCGATCACGAGCAACGCCCGCGCTGGCAGCGCCGAGAGGATCTTCGCGGCGGCCGCACGTGACAACACCGACCCGGTCGGATTGTTCGGGGTTCCGAGCACGACCAGCTTGGTGCGGGGCGTCATCGCCGCGATCAACGCATCGGTGTCGCAGCCGAGCTCGGCCGAGACCGGAGCCGCGATGAACGGTCGCCCCGCAACCTGGGCCGACAACTTGTACGACAAAAATGCGCAGGTGTGGCTGAGCACTTCGTCGGTCGGATCACAGGTGGCGAGCACGAGCTGGAACAGCAGGTCGTTCGATCCGTTGCCGAGCGCGAGCTCCGCGAGGTCGACATTCAGCTTCGCCGCCAACGCCCGGCGCAATGCGAAGCCACCGGCATCCGGGTATAGGTGCACCGTGGGCAACGCTGCCGGCAGCGCGGCCAACGCCTTGGCAGATGGGCCCAGCGGGTTCTCGTTCGAGGCCACCTTGACCGCCCCGGTGATCCCGAGCTCGCGCTCGAGCTCCTCGATCGGCTTACCGGGCTGGTAAACGTCGATGTTCCGCACATGTTTGGGGATCAGGTCGTCGAACCAGTCGGTCACCGGCGGACCCTACAACGCCCGCGCCCCGCGTGGAATGCCCGAACCGCCAGGTCCGGTCTATAGTCGACTGACATGGCGCGGTACTCCGATCAGCCCGAACAACGGCCAACAGTTTCGGGCACGTCGCGGCGAGCTGGTCCGCTCGCGATCGCCCTCGCCATCATGCTCGTGCCGAGCCTCGCGTTCGCCGGTGGCGACGGCAACTTCGACGACTATGCGCAACGCGGCTGGGTATGGATGTACCTCGCCTCGTTCGGGTTTGGATTTTTGACGTCGCTGACACCATGCGTGTACCCGATGATTCCGATCACGCTCGGGATCTTCGGCGCGCGCGGTCAGGGGGTATCGCGCAAGCGCGCATTGCTGCTCGCAACCGCCTACGTCGTCGGCATGGGCCTGACGTATGCCGTGCTCGGCGTGACGTTCGCGCTGCTCGGCGGAACTGCGGGTGAGCTGCTGGCCAATCCGTTCGTGGTGATTCCGATCTGCGCGCTGTTCGTCGCGATGGCCGCGTCGCTGTTCGGCGCGTTCGAGATCAACCTGCCCGCATCGTGGCAGGCGAAGTTGAACCAGGTCGGCGGTACCGGCTTCGGCGGTGCGTTCGCGATGGGCTTGGTCGGCGGTTTCATTGCCGCGCCGTGCACCGGACCGTTCCTCGCAGGCTTGCTCGCGTTCGTCGCGAGCACACGCAACGTCGTCGGTGGTGGGTCGTTGTTGTTCGTGTACGCGCTCGGCATGGGTGTGCTGTTCTGGGTGCTCGCGGCAGCCGCGATGTCGCTGCCCAAGAGCGGCCGCTGGATGGAGTGGGTCAAGTCGTTCGGGGGCCTGCTGCTGCTGTTCGGTGCGGTGTACTTCCTCGAGCCGATCATTCCGGGGATGAACGAAGTCGCTGCGCCGGAGGCCCGGTTCGTGATCGGCTCGCTGGGTGTGCTCGTGCTCGGCCTGATCGTCGGCGCGATCCATTTGTCGTTCCATGGCTCCGCATTCGAGAAGCTGCGCAAAGGTGTGGGCGTCGCGCTGGTGCTCGCCGGTGCGATCGGGATCTATCTATGGGATCTCGCACCCAAACAGCATCTGCCATGGATCAGCGACGAGAACGCCGCATATGCCCAGGCCAAGGCCGAGGGCAAAGGCGTGATGGTGGACTTCTCGGCAACCTGGTGCCTGCCGTGCAAGCAACTCGAGCGCAACTTCGGTGACGATGACGTCTATGACGCGATCACATCGAGCTTCGTGCCGCTCAAGTTCGACGTCACCGACGACGAAGACGCGCGCAACCAGGAGGTCAAGCAGCGCTACAACGCGATGACCTTGCCGGCGGTGGTGTTCCTCAACGCCGATCGCACCGAAGTCGGCCGGATCAAGTCGGCGATGCCGCCGCGCGAGTTACTCGAGATCGTTCGCCCGGCTGCACGCAAGCTCAGAGACAGCACGGCCCAGAAATGACTTCGCTCCGATTCGTGGTGGGTGCCGCCGTCGTGGTCGCGATCGGCTGTCGCGACGAGCAGCTCGAACAACTCGAGCGCGTCAAGGCCGAGGTCTGCGCGTGCAAGACGCCGGAGTGCGCCGACGCGGCGATGAAGAAAGTCCCCACCGAGAACATCGAGTCGAGCTACCAATCACAGCGGGTGGCCGGCGCGTTGCTGGACTGTCTGACCAAGCTGTATCGCGGCGGGCCGCCGAACACAGATCCGGATGCCCCCGTCGACGACCCCGGCCCAGGCAGCGCAGGCAGCGCAGCCGCGGCTACTCCCCCCGAAATTGGGGATCCCGCTTCTGCAAAAACGCCATGACGCCCTCCATGAAGTCCTTGCTCGCGAGCAGCTTCAGCTGCCCCACGGCCTCGCGCTCGAGTCCTGCCACCACGTCACTGTCGAGCCCGGCGTAAACTGCCTGCTTGACGAACTTGTGGACCAACGGCGGCCCCTTGGCGATCGTCGCGGCGAGCTCGGCGGTGGCGGCGACGATGTCGGCGCTCGGGATCAACCGATTGGCGAGACCGATGCGAACCGCGTCCTCCGCGGTCACGAGGTCGCCGGTGAACAGCAGCTCGAGCGCTCGTCCGAGGCCGACCAGCCGCGGCAACAGCCAGGTTCCGCCACCGTCGGGCATCAGGCCCCGCTTGACGAAGACCTCGCCGAACTTCGAGCGCTCCGACACGATCCGCAGGTCGCACGCCATTGCCATGTCGCAGCCAAAGCCGACGGCTGGGCCATCGACGAGCGCGATCGTCGGTCGCGGCGACTCGAACAAGCCGCGGATCAACCCGTGAAAATCGTCGCGTAGGCCACGCTCCACCTCCGCTGGCGGCCGCGGTCCGCGCTGCATCGCGTCCTTGAGATCGAGCCCGGAGCAGAACGAACCGTTCGCCCCGGTCATCACGATCACGCGCACCGGCGCCGGCGCGTCGCGCACCGCATCGCGGAGCTGCTGCACCACCTCGAGCGTCAGTCCATTGCGCGAGCTCGGCCGATCGAGGGTGACCGTGCGTACCCCGTCGCGGTCGTCGATGATGACGTCGGTCATGGCTTGTCCTTATCTGGATCGGTGCGCGCGGCGCCGGGCGGCCCGAGCTCCGGTTCGATCGGCCAGTCTGCGGCATTCGGTGCGATCGCTGGATCGAGGGCTTGGATCGGCGCATTCGCGATCCGATTGGGATCGACGTGGACCGCGGGCAGCACGACGGCCATTGCCGGCGTGACCACCACGTCCGCGTCGGACTCGTGGCCGAAAAACTGGGTGTGCTCGTAGTAACGAACCGCGTAGCGCACGAGCACCGCGAACGTCGCCGCGATCGGCACCGCGAGCACGACGCCGACGAAGCCGAGCAGCTTGCCGCCGGCGACCACCGCCAGCAACGCGCCGGACTCCGACAGCCCGACGCGGTGGCCCACGATCTTGGGCGTGAGCACACCCGCCTCGAGCAGGTGCAACACGACGATCACCGCAGCCACCCACGCGAGGGTCTGCATGCTTCCGCCATCGGCGAGCGTGACGATCGCCGCGATCGCTGCGCCCACGAACGTTCCGACGAACGGGATCACGGTCAGCGCGCCGACCAACAGACCGACCGGCACCGACAGCGGCATGCCGACGATCGTGAAGCACAGCGCATATAGCACCGCGAGGATCGACGTGACGATTGCCTGGCCACGCACCCAGCCCGCGACCACGCGATCGATCTCGCCGACCAGCTCGCGGACGTCGGCACGGCGGCGCGGCGGGATCATGTGCTCGATGCGCTTCAATAGATTCGGCCAGTCGACGAGAAAATAGAACGCGAACACGGGAACCAACAGCAGCTCGGCGAGCACGCCGAGCAGGCTGAACACCCCTCCGAGCGCCGCCGAGGCGAACCGTCCGATCGGCCCCGACGATGAGCCGAGCATGTCGCGCAACTCCTCGCTTCTCGAATACGCGACCCAGTCTTTGGGGAGCTCGAACCCGAACTGGGTGCTGAGCCACGTATTGACGTTGGTCACCAGCCGAGGAAGGTCGTGGATGAAGTCGGTCAGCTGATGCGCGACCTTGGGCACCGCGGCTGCCACGATCGCGACGACCAACCCGATGAACGAGACCAGTAGCAGCCCGGCACCGACGGAGCGACGCACGCCGCGCGCGACCATCCGCTCGAGCACCGGGTTGAGCAGATACGTGATGCCGAGAGCCGCGAGGATCGGCGCGAGCACACCTGCGAGGTAGCTGAGCACCGTCCAGCCCAGCACGACGAAGATCGCGATCAACAACCAGCGCAGCAGCGCGAGCACCTGCGGGAGATGAGGAAGCTGCGGGCTTGTGGTCACCTGGCTCGGAGTATGCACCACGGTCGCTGCAAGTTTGCTCGACGGGCCGCTCGACGGCGCTCGGAGATCGTCATCGCGAGGACGACTCGGGTCATGGCAGGATCGGAGCCATCTCCATGGCGACGGTTCGCCGCTCCGATCGTCCGACGGTGATCTCGAGGTAGCTCGAAAAATAGTCGTCGTGGCGCAGCTCGAATCGATGCGTCCCAGGCTCGACGGCGACCCCTCCGGGCAAGGCGGTGACCGGGCCAACGAACCGGCCGTCGACATAGAGCTGGGCATCGCGGACGTTGCTCGACAGCCTGATGATCGCGCCGTCGCTCGGCGCTCCAGGTGATGGCTTTGGGCCACACGCGGCGAGCGCGACCACGATCCACGACACGACAGTGCGGGTCACGGCGTCCCCGAAATCGCCACGTCGACGATCGCACCGCTCAGCTTTACCGAAACGGTGGTCTGCGGCGTCGGCGCCCGGCGTGCGATCTGCGCGATCCGGTCGGGCGACTCCGTCGTGGTCACGCCGATCACCCAGCCACCCGGCGACAACCGGCGCAGCACCGCGCGCTGCACCCCCTTGGCTCCCGACAGAAACTTCTGTTCGGCCGCGACCCACGGCCATGCGGTGGTCGTCGGTAACCGAACGAGCACGATACCCGGCTCGGCGATCGGTTGATCATCGCCTTGGTAGCCCGACGCCGCGGTCAACGCGCGCGACACCGGAAACACGTCGGAGGTGGCCGCGACCAACGCTCGATCGATCGCCGGATCGATTCCGCTATCACCTTGGCCCGCCGTCGTCGCGGCGCCCTGCCCGATCACCCGTCGGCTACGTCGCTCGATCACCCGGACGTGCGCGGTCACCAGCGAAGCCTGCGAAGCCAAGCCACGAACGACCACCGGCGGCGCGACGGTGACGCCGGCGATCGCGGCGAGCTCGACGTTTGCCTCCGCAGCCAGTGCCTCCGCCTCCGCATCGTCGAGCGGAAGCGCCCCGTCTGGACGCGCAGCCAGATTCGACGCCGGCGCACGCTTCGTCGTCAGGCCTGCAGCGCGGAGCGCGCTCGACAGCGCGCCCAAGCCCGGCAACTCCTTCTCCGCCGCCGCGCCGTAGCTGGCGCGGGTTCCGGTCGGGCGAGCGATCCGCATCAGCACCGCGACCGATCGCCCTTTCGACGCCTCGGCCGGCGACATCGTCGGGATCGATAGCTCGGCGAGCCGGCTGCGCATCTTGTCTCGATCGACACGGATGTTGACCGCCAGTTGCCGGCGATCGTCACGCGTCAGGTCTTTGGTGACCGTGAACTTTGCGACCCACAGCCGAGCCCGGCCGATGATCTCGCGGTCGAGATCGGCCTTGCGCGCCGAGCGGACATTGGGTGCGACGAGATCGCCGAGCGCCATCGCGACCGCCCGCGCGAACGCTTCGTCGAGCGCCGCGACGCGCGGATCCGGCACGGACAGCTGGGCGTCGCCCTCGGCGTCGTAGGTTGCGATGTCCTCGGCGCGCGCCGGCATCGCGAAAGCAGTGACGATTACGACGACGAAGATGAGGGATCGCACCGCCGGTGAGCCTAGCGTGCCTGGTGAGCGATCGCCATCACCGGGGACCCGGCTGAGACACCGCGATCGCCCACGGTCGCGCTCGCTGCTGCTGACATCTCGGATTGGCAAATTGTCGCAACGCGCCCGCGCAACCGCCGCAATGCGATGCGTACTATCCGCCCGATGAGGTCTTTGCAGCAGGTCGTGATCTGGCTCGGATTGGTCGCGGTGGCAGGCTCCGCCTCGGCGGACAACACCAACCCAAACTTCCTCCCGTTCGGAGAACGCGCGGCGATGCTCGGCAACGCCGGGTTCACTAGCCCGCAGGGCGAAGCGGTCTATTACAACCCGGCCAACCTCGGGCGGATCGACTATCCGAGCCTGTCTGTCTCGGGCAGCACGTTCTTGCTGTACGAGCTATCGATGAATCCGTACGGCATCGTCGACGGAGTGGAGCAACCGTTTTCGGCGAGCGGGTTCGTGGCGATCCCATCGTCGCTCGTTTCGACATACCGATTCGGAACCTGGACCCTCGCCAGCGCGATCCTCGTGCCCGAGGCGCTGACCTACAAGAACCGCCAGACCTACCGGTTTCCCGATGAGGAAGACACCATCCTCAACGAGGTCATCGAGCAAAGCCTGTGGCTGGGACTCGGTGTTGGACGAGAGATCGTGCCTGGTCTCTATGGCGGAGTGAGCGCGTTCGTCGCTCGCGACACCTCGAGCGCGGTGTCGATCATCCACGCGCGAAGCTTGTCGACGATGGATCGGATTCAAGCCGCGGGAAGTACTGATACGGCGATCCTCAACGTGGTCGGCATCCTCGGCTTGCATTGGCAACCATCGCCGATGTTCGGTGTCGGGTTCCGAGCGCAACTCCCAACGATCGAGTTATCGGGCAGCCAGGACACCTGGACGTCCACGATCGTCACCGACGCGATGGGCATGATCATCGACAGCACCGAGCAGGCGGCTGACGATCTCCACGCGTCGAATCCGACGCCGACCGATCTTGGACTTGGAATCGCGGTTCGACCGGTGCCTCGGGTCGAGCTACTCGCGGATGTCGGCGTCCAGTTGCCAAAGACGATCACGACGCTCGAAGTTGCCGGGATGAAGGAAACCGAGAAGCTCGAGACCGCGGTTCGCGTCAGCGTCGGCGCCGAGCTCGAGGTGAGTACTAACAAATGGCTTCGGCTCGGCGGTATGTACAACCGATCCGCCGCCACCCCGCTCGCGAACGGTGGTCCCGGCAAGGAGAACTACATCGGCGCGACGCTCGGGTTCTCGTTTCTGCGCGACCGAACCATCACCTCGGTGGGCGTGTTCGGGATGCAGTCCAAGCCAGAGGCATACGTGAACGGCACGGATCCGCCGCAGCTCTCGGAAGCGAGAGTGCGCCTCTACGGCGCGCTGATCGCGATCTCGTATCGGTTGTGACGGTCACGGCGTGACGACGAACAGCGTCGCGGGGCCGGCATCACCGAGCTTGGCGTCGATCGCACCAGCCTTCGCCGAGCTCGCCTTCGCCTTCGGCGCATCGCGTGCCCACGCTGGCACGGACTTCACCCACAACGTGGCGCCTGCGATCCCGCCGACGGTGTAGCCGAGCGCAGGCTTGGCGCTCACCCCGGTGATCACCACGACCTGCCTGCCGGTGTCTCCGGCGGCCTCGAGCTTGCGCGGACCATCGAGTGCCTGGCGAACGGCTTCGAGCGGCAGGCCCATCGTGATCTGCCAGGCGCCGTCGGTCTCGGGCTGAGCGTCGAGCGTGATCGCGAAGTCCAGCGCGCGATCGATCCGGGCTTTGACGGCGGCGTCGTCTAGCTTGTCGCCGAGCTTGCCACCGCCCGCGAGCGGCAGCCCAGGCAACGCCTTCGCGATCGCTTGTTTCGCCGCGGCCTCCGCCTTGCGCCGCGACGGGCCACGGGCGACCGCCGGGTTCGGCGCATGACGGTCGGCGACGCCGACGCCATCGGCGATCACCATGCCGGCGGCCCAGTCGACGCGAGCGTCGTCGGCGTGGGCAATCGCGCTGACCGCGAACACGGCGGCGCAGGTAGCTCGGGAAACCCACGGCATCGAGCCGCTAGTCTACTCCCACTCGATGGTGCCGGGCGGTTTGCTGGTGATGTCGTAAACCACGCGGTTGATCCCGCGAACCTCGTTGATGACGCGCGACGAGATCCGCGCGAGCAGGTCATACGGCAGCTGGACCCAATCGGCCGTCATGCCATCGCGCGAATGGACCGCGCGGACGGCGAGCGCTTCTTCGTAGGTCCGCGCGTCGCCCATCACGCCGACCGAGCGCACCGGCAACAACACGCCGAACGCCTGCCAGATCGATTCATACAGCCCGGCAGCGCGGATCTCCTCTTCGATGATCGCGTCGGCGCTGCGCAATACGTCGAGCCGCGCCTTCACCAGCGTGCCCAGGCAGCGAACGGCCAAACCCGGGCCTGGGAACGGCTGGCGCCACACCATGTGACGCGGCAACCCGAGCTCGAGCCCCAACTGCCGGACCTCGTCTTTGAACAGCTCGCGCAATGGTTCGACGAGGGCGAGCTTCATCCGCTCCGGCAGACCACCAACGTTGTGATGGCTCTTGATCACCGCCGACGGCCCCTTGAACGACACGCTCTCGATCACGTCCGGGTACAGCGTCCCCTGCGCGAGGAACCGAGCGTCTTGGATGTGCTTGGCCTCCTCATCGAACACCACGATGAACTCGCGGCCGATGATCTTGCGCTTCTGTTCGGGGTCGGTGACGTCGGCCAGCGCGCCGAGAAACTGCGCCTCGGCGTCGACCACGCGCAGATCGACCTTGAAGTGATCGCGGAAGATCGCCGCGACGTATTCGCGCTCGCCACGCCTGAGCAGGCCGTTGTCGACGAAGATGCAGGTCAATCGATCGCCGATCGCACGATGGATCAGCGCCGCCGCGACGCTCGAATCGACGCCACCGGACAGCCCGCAAATGACGCGGCCGTTGTCGCCCACCTGAGCGCGAATTCGGGCAATCGCTTCGTCGACAAACGACGCCATCGACCAATCGCCGCCGGCACCGACTACACCGAACAACCAATTCCCCAAGATCTCGGCGCCGCGCGGCGTGTGAACGACTTCTGGATGAAACTGCAGACACCAGATCTTCTTGGCCGGGTGAGCGAACCCCGACATCGCGCAGTTGTCGGATTCCGCGGTGTGGACGAACCCCGGGGGCAAGCCTTCGACGTGATCGCCATGCGAGGCCCAAACCGAGAGCTCTTCGTTCGGCTTGACCGTCTTGAACACGCCCTCGCCCCGCAACACCTTCACGTTCGCGCGGCCATATTCGCGCTTGTCCGCAGACCGGACGACGCCGCCCATCAGCTTCGCGGTGAGCTGCGCGCCGTAGCAGATGCCAAGGATCGGCAGGCCGAGCTCGAACAGCGACGCCGCGATCGTCGGCGCGCCTTCTTCATATACCGAGGATGGCCCGCCCGACAACACGATGCCGGTGGGCTTGAGCGCGCGCAGCTGCTTGAGCTCCGGATCGCGCGCGATCGTGAACGGATGGATCTCGCAGTACACCGCCTGCTCGCGGATCCGCCGCGCGATCAACTGCGTGTACTGAGACCCAAAGTCGAGGACAACGATCAGCTGATGCGACATGACGAGGTTACTCCACGCGGTAGTTCGGGGCTTCCTTGGTGATGATCACGTCGTGGACGTGGCTCTCACGTAGCCCCGAAGACGAGATCTTCACGAACTTGGCCTTGGCGTGCAGCTCTGGAATCGTCGCGCAACCGAGGTAGCCCATCGACGCGCGCAGCCCGCCGACCATCTGGTAGATCGACTCACGCAACGGCCCCTTGTATGGCACGCGGCCTTCGATACCCTCGGGAACCAGCTTCTGCGGGGCCTCGACGTCCGACTGGAAGTAGCGATCCTTCGAGCCTTCCTTCATCGCGCCGATCGATCCCATGCCGCGGTACGACTTATACGAGCGCCCCTGATACAGGATGATCTCACCAGGTGCCTCGTCGGTGCCCGCGAACAACGAGCCGATCATCACTGTGTCCGCGCCCGCCGCGAGCGCCTTGGCGACGTCACCCGAGTACTTGATGCCACCGTCGGAGATGATGGCGACGCCAGCGCCCCTCGCCGCCGCCACCGCATCTGCGACCGCGGTTAGTTGCGGCACGCCGACGCCGGCGACGATTCGCGTGGTGCAGATCGAGCCCGGGCCGACGCCGACTTTGACTGCGTTTACGCCGGCGTCGATCAATGCTTTGGTGGCCTCGCCGGTCGCGACGTTGCCGGCGACCAGCTGCAGCCGCGGAAACTTTTTGCGCGTCGCCCGCACCGCCTCGAGGACGCCAGCGGAGTGACCGTGCGCGGTGTCGATGCAGATCACGTCGCAGCCCGCCGTGAGCAGAGCTTCGATCCGCTCGTCGCGATCGTTGCCAACGCCAACCGCGGCGCCCACGCGCAGCCGGCCCATCTCGTCGGTCGCCGCCTCGGGGTTCATCTCGGCCTGCTCGATGTCGCGGATCGTGATCAGGCCCTTGAGCTTGCCGGTCGCATCGACGACCAACAGCTTCTCGATCCGATGCTTGTGCAGGAGGTCCTTGGCCTCCTCGATCTTGACGCCATCCCTCACGGTGACCGGGTCCTTGGTCATTACCTCGCCGACCTGGAGACTGAGCCTGCGCTCGAATCGAACGTCGCGGTTCGTGAGAATGCCGACCGGGCGCTTATCGCTGTCGACAACCGGCAGGCCACTGATCTTGTGGTGGCGCATCACGCCGAGTGCTTCTTCGAGCGTACGTGTCGGCGTGATGGTCAGCGGATCGACCACGATGCCCGACTGCGCCTTCTTCACCCGCATGACCTCGCGCGCTTGTGCCTCGATCGTCAGGTTTTTGTGGATGAACCCGATGCCACCCTCACGCGCCATCCGAATCGCGGTCGCCGACTCGGTCACGGTGTCCATCGCCGAGCTCACCAGCGGCATGCGCAGCGGAATCGCCGGTGTCAGGCGCGTCGCGACATCGACGTCGCGCGGAATGACCTCGCTATACCCAGGGACGAGCAACACGTCGTCGAAGGTGAGCGCCTCTTTGAGGTGGTCGTCGAGCATGGCGCACCTTACAGGGGGGGTCTGATCCCGGCAAGACGACTCTGTGCACCCGGTGGCTCACCGCAACGCCCCGGAGATCCGAGCGGTTAGATGCATTGACCGGCTATCTCCGCCAACGCCGCGAACCAGGCGCGATGCGCTGCTCAGCCGCTGGTCTGGCGAGACCGGCCACTTGTCACGCTCGACGACCGAAACCCGCCCGATGCATCGCGCTCTCCCGCGCGTTCGCCGGCGTGGCCCACGTGGGCCACGCGCCCTGCCATCCGTCGTCCCTGCCGTCCGTCGTGTCAGCCATCCGTGATCTCAGCAGCCAATCGTCGTCCCGCCCTCATCCTCCTCCACCGCCGCCTCCCTCAGCCGCTCGATCAACTGCTTGCGCTCCTCCGCATCCGTGATCCGCTTGCCACCCCTCGTCACGTAGAACACGTCGGCGACCTTCTCGCCCTCGGTCGACAGCTTCGCGAGCAAGATGTCCAGCCCGAGCTCCGCCAGCGTCTGCGTGATCGCATACAGCACGCCGACCCGATCGCGCGTCGACACCTCGACGATCGTCGCCAGCGACGAATCATCGTGGATCTTGATCTCCGTCGGTACGCCCGGTGTGACGCGCTTAGGCATCCCCGACTTGGGGCGCTTCCGCGCGATCAGCGCGGCGACCTCCGCAGGATCGGGTGGTCCCTTCAGCAACGTCCGCAGATCCTCCTCCAGCTTGTTCCACCGCGCGTCGATCTCGGGAATCGCCTCACCCTTGAGGTCACGGACGTAGAACACGTCGGCCACCAACCGCCGCGAATCGATATCGACGTGGCCCAACACCGCGCCGAGCACGTCGATCCGATTCGCGGTCAACGCGCCGGCGATCGCCGCGAGCACACCGGGCGCATCGGGAGCCACGATCGCGAGCTCGCTGTGGCCCTTGAGCGGATAGCAGCGCACTTCGATCGCCACCGGCGGCACCCGACTGACCGCCGCATCGATCAGCTTTACATGCCGCACCGACTGCCGCGCGGTCAGCTGCGTGAACAATCGCGGATCGATGCCATCAACGATCGCTTCGAGCACCGGGTTCGCAGGTGGCTCTGTCGGCGCTGCTTCATCGTCACCTCGGTCGGCTTCGCTCGCACGCAGAAGCTGCACCACCTTGGCGCGCGCCTCGCGATGGACGTCCTGCAGCATCTCCGTGTTCGACGAGCGCCGGCCGCGAAAGTACGTCCGCGTGCGCTGCATCAGATCGCGCAGCAGGTCATCCTTCCACGCCGAGAGATTGTCGGGCGCGGTCATCGCGGTGTCGCACAGCGTGACCAGATAAAGCTGCACGAGATATTCGTCGGTGCCGATCCGCTCGGCGAACCGCGCGATGACCTCCGGGTCCGAGAGGTCACGGCGTTGCGAGAGATGCGACATCGTCAGGTGCTGGCGAACCAGGAACTCGGTGAGCTCGACGTCCGAGGCCGGCATCCCCAGCTTGCGGCCGATCTCGCCCGCAACCACCGCGCCTTTTTCCGCGTGCCCCTTACCGAGCGGTTTGCCGACGTCGTGTAGCAGCGTCCCGAGCAGTAACGGTGCCGGCCGCCGAACCTGCCGCCACAGCTCGGTCGCCGTCGGATGTTCGGTCGCGAGCTCGCCGCGCGCGATCCGCTTCTGCATCGCGAGCGCGTACAGCTGATGCTGGTCGACGGTGTAGACGTGATAGAGGTCGTGCTGGACGCGGCCGGTACACGGCGCCCACTGCGGCATCACCGCAGACAGGATGCCGATCTGATTCATCACGTCGAGCGCGGACGGCTGGGTCGCGTCGCGGATATCGACCAGCGCCTCGAGCAATAGCCGCGCTGCCAGCGG
Organism: Kofleriaceae bacterium; assembly: GCA_050184455.1. Lineage (GTDB taxonomy): Bacteria > Myxococcota_A > Polyangia > Haliangiales > Haliangiaceae > JABFXX01. Next base: position 43,954 of record JBFXAI010000026.1, read on the forward strand.
ATCATTCGCAAGTGGTTGCGGATCGCGCGCGATCGTCTCGGCGGCGAGCTCGCGCGTGTGACCATAGATCGGCAACCGCTCGGCGACCGCGATCCGGAACATCCGCACCATCTCGCTCGGCCGTTCGACGAACAGCCGCGGATCTTTGATCGCCAGCTCGCCATTGAACGTGATGAACGAAGCATCGACCTGACCGATGCGCGGCTTGCGATGCGGCACCCGCGCGGCTTCGAGCAAACGATCCGCGACTTGCACCACGCCGCGAGCATGTAAATAGTAGTCGCGCATCAGCGCCTCGACCGCCGGCGCGACCGCGGACCGGATATCGCCGTCGTGCGGCGTGGCGTGTGGGTACATCGCCGGTGCGATCGCTTCTTGAATCTCGAACGTCAGCTGATCGAACCGCCGCTTGGCGGTGATCTGAAGCAGCGCGCGGACTCGCAGCTGAAAGTCACGCGCTCCACCCAGCACCTGCGCCTGGCGTCGCGTCAGGTGTCCCATGGTGACCAGCGTTGCGAGCCGATCGGCGAAGCTCCCCGGATCCTCGCCGGCGCGCGGCGGGCTCCATCGGATCGTCGCGGCCCACAGCGCAATCGACAGATCGCGAAGCGCGCCGATGCCCTGCTTGAGATTCGGCTCGAGCAAATACAACGATGCCCCGAATCGCTCGTGACGACCGCGCTTCTCCGCCGCCAGCGCGGCGATCAGCTCGTTCGGGTTGCCACCGGGGGCGAGTGCGCCGAGCGTGGCGCGCACGAGCTCGGTAGTCAGCCGGCGATCGCCCGCAATGTGACGCGCGTCGAGCAGCGCCGTGGCCGTGGCCAGGTCGGCTTTCGCCAATCGCGCCGCGGCTCGTGGCTCGCGAACCGCGTGGCCGATCGCCAGCTTGTCGTCCCACAGCGAATACAGCAGCCGATCCGCGAGCTGCTTCGCGCCAGCCTCGTCGCGATCGTGGAGCACGAGAAAATCGATATCGGAGTACGGCGCGAGCTCGCGGCGTGCCCAACCGCCTGTTGCGACCAACGCCATTCCGGTTGCCTCGGGAATCGCCGCGAACCGTTCGGCGATCGCATGGTCATAGACGTCCGCGATCGCGCGGCACGCGGCTCCGCCTTGACCCTCGACGCGCAGGTGCGCGGGGAGCGCGGCGATCGTCGCGTCGAGCGAGCTGCGGAGCTGAGACGTCACGGCCCCAGCCTACCCTGTCAGGTCGCGGCGTGGCGGGTGCAGCGGCGGTCACCGCGGCGCGGCCGAGCGCTTACCCCGTGGCGGTGCGGCCGTCGCTGGCGGTACAGCCGCCGGCGCAGCCGCGGGCGCCGGCGGCTCGATCGGTGCGGCGGACATCGGCGCGATGGGGATCGGTCCGAGCGGTAGTTGCTCGATCGTGCAGGTCTCGTCGCGCAGCTGGTTGTCCTCGAGGATGATCTGGCACTTGATCACGGCGAGCCAATCGCCGTTGCGCGCCACGTTCTTCACGTACGGGCCGATCGCCGAGCGAGGTGCGCCGCCGCAGCCGATGGCGCACCCGGCGCCGATCATCGCGATGATCGCCCACCTCATCGGTTCACCTGGGTCGGAACATGCTGGCGCATGCACCCGTCCTCCGTGATGTCCGCCGACTCACCTGTGTTGAGCTTGAACAGACTGGCGAACCAGTCGCCGTGCTGGATCTCTACACGGTGGTTGATCCGGCACGAATAGACCGCGAACCCGCCGGGCTCGAGCTTGATATCTCGAACGAACGGCCCGACCGCACTCGCGCGCATGCTTGTCGACGAGCATGCCGCCGCCGAGGCGAGCACAGCGATGACGACGATGGCCCCGGATCGCATGGGACCACGGTAACACCGAGGCTGCGGCAGGCTCTGGCACGCTCCGCGAGGCCACGGTGAGAGCAGCCCCGACGTCGTCGCGAGCGACCAGCGAACGCTACCTTGCGGCCTCGAGCGTCAGCGCGGCGAGGTCGATCCAGCCATCCCACACGTGGACGTTTTGCACCCGTCGGTGCACCAGGCCCTGCGGCGCGTCTGCGACGATGCCTGCCAGCGGCCACGTTTGGTCGAGCGCTGCCGATAGCTCGGACGCTTGTTTGGTGCGCTCGGCCGGATCCCAGGCCGCCGCCATCGCGTCGAGCACGCGATCGATCTGCGGAGCTGGCGCTCGGTACTTTGCGCGCGATCCGACGATCGGCGCGAGGTCCATGTCGACCCTGCCGGTCCAAGCCAGCTCGATCAGATCGTACGTTCCCTCTTCGATTCGTTTCTCGAGATATGCCTCACCAGCGGTCTTGACCTCGATCACCACGCCGATCCGGCGCGCCGCCTCGACGAAATAATCGCGCGCGATCTTCAACGGCGGACCCGAGGTGTCGACCACCGCCGGCTTGTCTTGCCCGAGCATCGTGATGCGGAGCTGGATGCCCGCGCGATCGCGGATCCCGTCCTTGTCGGAGTCCGCCCAACCCGCGGCGTCGAGCAGCTTGGCCGCTGCGCCCGGATCGAACGCCGGGACCGCCGGCTCGCTGCCGTGAACGAACCCGCCCGGCCAGATCGGCCACAGTGCAGGACGTGCGAGGCCGTCGAACACGCGCTTCGCGATCGTACGGCGATCGATCAACAGCGATAGCGCATGGCGGACCCGCGCGTCGTCGAGCGGCGCATGAGTCGCGTTGAACGCGATGTAGCGCATCCGCGGCGGCGCGAGCTCGAGCGGCTTGAACGACGCTGCGATGCCCGGAGCGCTGGCTTGTTCGGGCCAGTGTGCGGGGATCAGCGCCGGTACGATATCGAGCTCGCCGCGCTTGGCCTCGCGTAGCGCGATCGCCGCATCGGGCTGATACACGAACTCGACATCGGAGATCGCGACCTTGCCGCCCCAGTATTTTTCGTTGCGGCTGAGGTGAACGATCCCGTTCTTGTTGCTGGTGAACTTCCACGGCCCGGTACCCACCAGCGCCCCGCCGGCCAGCAAGCTGCCGTCATAGACCGGCATGCACAGGATCGGGATCTCGGCGAGCGCGCGCAGCACCCAGCCGCTCGGACGCTTCAGCCGGATCCGCAGCTCGCGCGAGGTCACCAGCTCCACCGCCTCGACGTCCTCGAGCATCGGACGCAGGTGATCGATCCCTCGGCGGGGATCGCGGACCGAATCGAGCGTGAATTGCACGTCCGATGAGGTCAGCGAGTAGCCATTGTGGAACGTCACCTGCGGCTCGAGCTCGATCCGAATCTCGAGCCCCGACGGTGCGACCCGCCACGACCGCGCGAGCCGCGGCGCGTAGCGACCGGAACCGTTGGGCGTCTCGGGCGGCACATAACGGATTAACGGCTCGAACACCGTGCCGAGCGTGATCCGGCGCGCCCATAGCGATGGTGCCACCAACGGCGTCAACCGTCCCGGATCCGCGTCCATATGGATCCGCAGCGTGTGGTCACGCGCGGCGCGAACGCCGGCCGCTCCTGCCCCGACGAGCGCCGCCGACACCGGTGCCCGCGCAGCTTCGGCGGTCGGATCCGGCGCGTGCCGCCATGGCTTGACCCGAGCCGGCGAGTCGCAGCTCGCCGCCAGCGCTACGACGAGCGCGGCGGTGAGGCCAACTTGAGGGGCTCTGGCCAGCATGTTAGAACGGCAGCATGCCGCACTGTCTCGGCCTTCGCACCATGTTCGGTCTCGCATCGTTGGCGCTGGTTCCAACCTCTATCGTTGGGAGCAGCGGATGCGACGACAAGGACACGCTCACCGGCCCCGCGGCCGAGGTCACCAAGAACAAGGAGAAGCCGACGCTACCTCCGGTTCCTTCGTTCGAGTTGCCGCCGGCCTCGAGCGATGGCTCGCACGCGGTGAAGGAGCTCCGGGTCAACGGCCACAAGGTGCTCGGCCAGGAGATCACCATCAAGGGCGTTGTGACATGGGCCTATGACTGCAAGGTGGCGCTCCGCACCCCCGACCTCACCGATGACCAAGTCCAGAAGATCATCGACGAGGACCCCACCAAGTGCGAGCGCGCGAAGTTTTACATCGGCGACACGGCAGATACGCCGCCCGAGAAGAGCGCGTGGGTGGTCGACGTGCCGCGGCCGTACAACAAGCTCGAGATGGAGCGAATCAAGAAGAAGGACCGCACGCTCGCGATGTATCCCGATCGCTGCGAGCCCAACGAGAAACCCGAGAAGACGATCTGCCCGCCGTACGCGCAGGGCGATCAGGTAGAGGTGACCGGCACGTGGTCGCTCGCTTCGCCGCATAGCGAGCGCAACTCGGACGGCTTGATGGTCTACAAGCGGATGAAGAACATCACCAAGGGTTGGGAATCGCCCGCGCCCGATCCATCGGCCGCCCCGCCCGCCGGTGCCGCTGCGCCCGGCGCGCGCCCTTCGCCGCAAGATCTCGTCGACCAGGCCAAGAAAAAGGGCGGCTGATCCCGTCTGGCCGACCGCGTCGGCTAGACGTTCACCGGTGGGGCTTACCGGACGACCGCATCGACGCCGCGGCAGATCTCCAGCGCGAGCACGACTAGCTGCCCGTCCACTCGCGCCCGACAGCCAGCGGCAGTCACGTCACCGAGCTCGATCGTGTGGTGCTTCGGCGGCCCGCTTGGCGCTGAAACCGTGATCACGACGCGATGGCGCGACACCGGCGGCGGCTTGCGGGCAGCATTCACCGCTCGCGGCGCGGCTAGCAGCGCCGCAAGCGCGGTCACATCAGCTGCCGCGAACGCGCGAGACGGCGTGCTCGTCCACTCGCCGAGCACGGCGCCGCGCGTGTAGGTCGTGTCATCGATCGCGATCGCGGTGAGCGTCGTCGGATCCTCGACCCACAGCACCGGATTGCGCAGCGCGGCGGCCGGCCGCTCGAGGATCGCCATCGCCTCGAGCGTGATTCGCAGCGCGATCGACTCGCCGGCGCGCCGGATCACATCGCGGCCGATCAGCTCGAGCGTGATCGACGCGCCGGCCGCATCCGCAGCATGAAGCGTCGCCCGCATCGGCTCCGGCGCTCGCTCGACGAGCGTGGCCGGCGCAGCCAACACCGCAAGCAGCTGCGCGACCTGCGCGACGTCTGCCTCGGCGTCGCCGATCATCGGGCGCGCGCGAACGTCGACGACCGCGCCGTCAGGGAGCGTGAGCTTCGCGACATCGATCGGCGCTGGACGAAGCTCGGGCGCCAACCCATCCACGGCCGTGCGAATCGCTGCGACTCGATGGCTCGCGACGCAGCCATCACCGCTGGGCGTAGCGAGCCGATACAGCTCCGGCTTGTCGTTGCAACCCGGCGCGAGCGTTGCCGTGAGCTTGTCGAGCTCGATCGTCAGCTCGGGTCCGGCGGCCGCCGCCGTCGTCACGGGCTCGGTGATCTCGAGCTCCGAGAGTGCGGCCTCTAACGAACGCGCGGACTCTGCGCTGACCAGATAGCGCGCGTCGCCGCGAACCAGTCGGCGCGGATGGCCAGTCAGCTCGGCCGCGAGCACCGCGATCCGGTTCGCGCTACTCGCCGCTTCGAGCGGCCGGCGGATCCGCAGCGCGAGCGGCGCTGGATCGAGCGCGCGCACCACCCAGCGGTCGACCAGCACGGCGTGCTCCCCCACGATCAACCACGCCTGCTCGGTGCCTTCGAGCGGACCCGCGATGCCGATCGTCGTAGCCGTTCCACCGGCCACGATCGTTAGCTGCGACCGCAGCTGCCCTGCCTGCGCGATCGGCGCTCGGCGCTGCCACACGCTGCCGCGGAGCGCACCGAGCACATCGCTGACCGTCTGCGAATCGGCCACCGCCGTCGCCGGCGCCGCCCAGCGCCACATCGCGCCGTCGCGAACGATCGCCAGCTCGGGCTGACCGGGTCGCTGCCACCGCAGCTCGGTGACCGCATCCGCGACGAATCCCGGCACGAGCGAGCGAGCGAGCGGCGGCCGGCCGGCGGGCTGTCCCACGATAGCGATCACGGCGAGCACGACGACGAGCCCGGCTGCGATGATCAGCCCTCGCAACGTCGAGATCACGGCGCGCGCCTCCTCCGCCACCACACGAGGCCGCCGCCCACAAGCAGCCACAGCAGCGGGATGCCGGCGGCGCACAACGCGATCACGATCATGCGCTGGCCGCTGGTCATCACGAGCCGTACCTGGCCTGGAGCGTGCGCGGCGATGTCCACACGGGGCAGAACGTGCCCGGCGATGAACCGGACCGCGTTGGCCAACCACAAGTCGCTCGCGGATGCTCCGCCGCTCAGCATCGCGGTCGACAGTGACTCCGCGGAGCCAAGTGCGATCACGCGACCCGACGAGCCGAGCGCCGCGAGCGCCACCGGACCCGCGAGATCGTCGGTGGCCTGGGTGGGCGGTGACGCGATCAGGTCGCGCTCGCCCCAGCTCGCCGCGGTCGCAGAGACCAACGCCGTGGCGCCGGGACCGACGGTCACCACGCGCGGCTGAAACCACAGCGTCGCACGTGCATTGGCGAACCCTGCGTTGATCGGATGATCCGCGTAGCCGTCGACGACCAGCAATGCTCCGGGAAGCTCGCGGATCGCGAGCGTCGGATCGATCGCGATCGCCGCGGGGAGCCCGAGTTGCTCCGTCGCGAGCATCCCGTCGAGCCCTGTCGATACGATGCCGCCTTGCACGGACCGACTTGCGGCGGCAACCACGAGGCCATGCCCGGCAGCCACATGGCGCTGCAGCGCGAGCGCGGCCTCGGCGGGCAATGGCATCGACGGCCCCGCCACGATCACCACGCTACAGCGCGTTGGGATCGCCATCAGGTTCGACAGCTCTTCGATCGCGACGCCATCCGAGCGCAACCGCGCCGCGACCACCGTCCAATCCGCGGAGCTCGCGTCATCCTCGGCGGTCAGCGACAGCTCGCCAGACCCCGTCGACGCGCACGCGGTGATCGGCTGCTGCGTGCCGAGCGCCGCAAACGCACCGACCAGCGCTTGCTCGATGGCGAGCCGCTCGATCGTCGGTGCCCCGGTCGCGTCGCGATCGATCGTGGCGAGTTGAAGCACGTCGATCACCCTGGTGCGTCCGGCGATCTCGACGACGACACTGCCACCTCGCGTCAGATCGTCGACCTGAAGCCCTGCAGACCGGGCGAATGTGGCGAGCGGTGCATCGACCGGATCGACGCGGCGCACGGTCATTCGCGACGACACCTCGGCCATCCGCTTGGCGACCCGCGCAACCTCATCGTACAGCGGCTCGAGCTCGGCGTAGGTCGGCCGCACGATGGTCAACGCGATGGGGCCGAGCTCGCGGAGCGTCGAGACCGTCCGAGGATCGAGCGAGTTGCGCCGCTGCTGGCTGGCATCGAACCGAACCGGATGCTGCGCGGCGATCACGATCGTGAACGTCGCCGCCATCGCGAGCAGCGCCGTGCCGATGCCCCGCCGGCGGACCTCGACTGCGCGCCGGCGTCCGACGCATGCGGCCGCGATCGCCAGTGACAACCCGGTCACCACGAGACCGGCGACAAACGCGATCGCATCGAGCGCCAGCTCACCGCGGGCAAATCCCGCGACCGTCATGCGCAGGGAGATCCGCTCGAGAACGGCCGAGATCGTCGGATGATCGATCGCGAGGTCGGGTGTCAGCGCCGGCAGCTCGCCGAGCATGAACCAGCCTACGAGCATCGCGAAGCCCAGTGCTCCTGCGCCGAGGCTCGACGACATCGCGGCGCTTGCGGCGATCGCCCACGCGAGCAGCGCCGCGCCGATCGCGATCGCCCCGAGATACCCGGCAGCGATCGTCGCGAGATCCCAGCCACCGTCGTCGACACGAAACACGGCGATCACGCCCAGGTACGCGAGCGTCGGGATCCACAATACGGCGTACAGCGCCGCGGCGGCGAGCCACTTGCCCACCACCGCGGCGGCTTCCGATACCGACGCGGTGATCAGCAGCTCCCAGGCACCGGTTCGCTTATCTTCGGCGATCGTGCGCATGCCGAGCAGCGTCAGCACGACCAGCGAGCACATCCAGGTCAGCAGCGTTCCGGCGAGCTGACCTTCCAGCAGCGCACCGAGCGGCGCGGGTCGCCGAGGATCGGACAGCGCGCCGACCAGGCCCGCAAACACGATGCCCTGTAACACGAGGAACAATCCGCCGACGACGTACACGATCGGCGCGCGCCACATGTCGTGGAGCTCGCGACGGAACACCCAGTACATCGAGCGCAGCCAGCGCGGATCACGCTCGGCGGTCATGCGGCGGTCTCCATCGCCAGCAACTTCACCACCGCCTCGTCGAGTCGATCTACACCGGCTCGCGCACATACCGCGGCAGAAGTTCCGTCGGCGACGATCGATCCCTCGCGCATCACCACCACACGCGCGGCGAGCCGCTCGAGCTCGGTGACTGCGTGGCTCGACACCAGCACCGCACGATCGCGCGCGATCGCGATCAGGTGATCGCACAGCTCCTTGGTCTGGATCGGATCCATCCCGCCGGTCGGCTCGTCGAGCACGATCAGCGGCGGCGATCCCAGCAGCGCGTCCGCGAGCCCGACGCGCTGGCGATATCCCTTCGATAGGGTGCCAATTCGCTGGCCCGCCTGGGGCTCGATCGCGAGCGTTCCGAGTACGGCAGCCACCGCGGCATCAACGTCGTCGATCCCCTTCAGCCTAGCGCGCAGCCGGAGGTGATCTCGGACGATCAAGTCCAGCGGTACGGGCGCCTGCTCCGGTAAATATCCGAGCTTCGCCTGCGCGCGCGCACGGTTTACCGCCATCGACACCCCGTCGACCGCCACGTCGCCGTGATCCGGATCCATGAAGCCGGTCGCGATCCGCAGCAGCGTGGTCTTGCCTGCCCCGTTACGACCGACCAACAACGCCGGTTCCCCCGAGACGACGCTCAGGCTGACATCGCGCACCGCGGGTCGCCCCCGATATGCTTTGGTGATGCCGCGCAACGCCAACACGAGGGCAGCGTAGCTGACCAGTCGGGTTCAGGCCGACATGCAGGTCCCGAATCGTGGGCACCGACGGATCGCACGGGTTCCGCTCACATCACGCCGGAACGTCGCCACCACGGTTGCGCCGGAAGCTGCACAGCGGGATGTTCGCTAACCGCGGTTGGGTTCAGCCGCGTCGAGCAACGCATCGCCGGCAATCCTCCATGGTCAAGACTTCCCAAGCCAAGCTGAGCTATTCCCGCGCCCGGCGGGTTAACCCCAAACCGATCACCGGTAAGGAATCCCCCGTCGAGTTGATCGAGCATGCATTCGGCGCGTACGTCGGTCGCCAGGAGCGCACCGCGTTCGAGCTGATGCGGCGCTCGCTCGATGAAAACGCCGCGGTGTTCCTGACGATGTCCGGCGCGATGACACCGGCGGGGCTTCATCAGAGCTGCCTGATCCCGCTGATCGAAGCCGGCAGCGTCTCGTGCATCACGACCACCGGTGGGAACCTCTATCACGATGCCCACCGCGTGATCGGCTACGCGATTCGCGAGGTGAACCCGAGCGCCGGAGATCTCCAGTTCCGGCTCGCGCGGGTGATCCGAATCTACGATCTCGGGTTCTGGGAACAAGCGTTGCTCGACACCGACCGATTGTTCTCCGCGCTGATGCGCGGACCCGACTATCAGCGAAAGCTGACCACCCCCGAGCTGCATCGCCTACTCGGCCGCGACATCGACGCGATCGAGCAGAGCCTCGGCGTCAAACAGCGCTCGCTGCTGTCGACGGCGTATCGCTGTGGCGTACCGATCTTCGTCGGTGCAGTCCAGGACGGCTCGATCTTTCTCAACATCGTCAAGCTGCGCCGGTTGCTCGGCGCCGAGTTCAAGCTCGAGATCGACATCAACGAGGACGTCTACGCGATGGCGGCGCTTCAGCACTATTGCCGGCACCACTTCGACGAGAAGCTCGCGATCTGGATCCTCGGGGGCGGGGTCCCGAAGAACTACACGCTCCAAGGCGGGCCGTTGCTCGATCAGATCCTCAGCGTGCCGACGACCGGCTTCGACATCGACGTCCAGTTCTGCGTCGATCCCGTCGATAACGGCGCACTGTCGAGCTGCACCGCCGGCGAGGGTCACACCTGGGGCAAGGTCTCGGTCGACGCGGTCGAGACCGGCAGCATGTACGTCCACACCGACGTGACCGCGGTGTTCCCGTGGCTGACCCATGCACTGCTGTCGCTCAAGGCAAGCCGTCGCAAGCCGTTTCGGTTGGCCGACAAGCTCGCCCGAGCCCTGACGTTCCTCGACGCGGACGTCGACAAGCGTCGCAAGCAGCTGATGAAGACGATCGACTGGGATCGCTCGAGAGTTCCCAAGTCGCCGCGGTAGCGAACGCGTTACTGACAGCGCTCGGGTTCCGCCAACGCGAGATCGGCGGTCTCGCCAGCGGGCACGAAACTAGCCCAAACGGCCTGCATGTCACTGAGCTCGACCTCATCGCGGGCGCATGGCTTGTTCGCAAGGAGGCGATCGAGATGTTCGGGAGATTTCGAGATCGAGCCAAATCCGTCACCGTTTGGACCGGTGCCCAACCACAGCTCGTACGCAGGCAACCCGACGAGTTGTGCCGGTCGGCTTGCTTCGAACAGATCGAGCTGAAGCACGTCGTCAGACAGGGTGAACCTGACCGTCTCGAGAAACACCAGATACCAGCGCAGCCAGTCTGCGCTGTCGGTCGGACCTCGCGCGGCTGGCGCGCTGGAACGAACCGCCGCGTAGAACTCGAGCTCGTACGAGGCAAGCCCCAAACCCGTGAAGAGCGGGAACTCGAACTGGAGACTGCTCAAGGCACTTGGCGTCAGCAGATCAAAATACGGCTTGGTCCACCGTGCAAACGCTCCATCATCATCCCGGACGCTGGGCGCGGTCTGAAGCGACCACGCTAGCATCGTCAGCTCCGAGGAGTTCAAGAACAGCGGCGGCTCGTCCGGACACGGCGCTTGAACGTCCGGGTGAACTCCACACATCCCTCGCTTGTTGATAACGGATGACCCCTGGCGCTCGACTGGAGTACCGAATTCGTACAGCAGAAAATAGTGAGACTGAAGCCAGTCGTAGTCGAACTCATATGCCTCTACCGGTGCCGTCGTGATCGCTATCATCTTGTCGTGTGCGGCTTGCTCCTCGGGCGTCGGTGCCAGCGCCGCAACGAATTTCTCGTGATCCCCAAAGTGCGGTGAGTCCCGCAAAATGAACTCGGCGGTCGCGGCATTGCGGCGTAGTAGCCACGGAAGGTGAACGTGTCGGTCATAGAGGAACCGCCACCAACTGTATTTCGGTGCGCCTTTGCACGACGGAGCTGTCTCGATCGCAGCTAGCCCTACGCAGCTGGGACCGTCTTCGCAGGTAACCGGTGCGTACTGGTAGCCCAACCAGTCGTCGTGGGCTGTTTGGCAGGCGTCCTCGCCATCTGCCTTGCCGTCCACCAGATCGGGCTGTTGGATCGCTGGCTCGGACCCGATGCATCCGACGGCAACCGACGTGACGAGGATCGCGATTACCTGTCGTGTGCCGAACACCCCGAGTCGGAAGGCAAGGCCAGTGCCGAACAGCACCGACCTTGATCGCCCAGCGTCTCGCAGCCGTTTCGCGTACATCCTCTTCGCGTCCTAGGGCACGCAGCTAGAACCGGAGCCGCCATGGCTGGACGTGCTGCCATCGAAGTGCAGCCGATCGTTTGCACTGCTGTCGAGCACCGCGCAACGGCAATCACGCTTGCCGGATAGTCGTTCCGTCGAACGAGCTGGCGCGCACGGATATCTCTGAAAACACGCTCCGACATGGCGGATCGGTTCCTGCACCCCTGCCCCGCCGATGCGTCCCTCCCCTGTGATCTCAGCCGCCCTGGCAACCCTGGCCGTTGCATGTGCCAGCAACTCCGATGATCCCGGCGACGTCGGCGGAAACGACGGCAAAGCCGACGTGTTCGACCATCCCGATATCACGCCGACCGAAGCGTTGAATCCCGGCTTGAACACAGGGTTCGTGGCCGCTACCGACCAGAAGGCGAACAACCGTTGCGTCGATCGCGAATATCCCGAGCTGAAGCCCAAGGTTATCGGGTCGTCGACCCGCGGCAGCTTCCTCGCGGGAACGACGATCAGCGACTTCGACCAAGGGACCGGTCTGAGCCTGAACTTGCCGATCAAGTCGCCGCTCGCGGCGCTCAACATCGGCGGCAGCTTCGCTCAGCACGTCAGCGACAACGAGAACACGATCTACGCGTACTACACGATCGAAAGCGCGTTCCTGGTCGGCGAAACCGACGACACGCGTCAGGCGACCCAGAGCTACCGGTTGGGCTCGAACGCATCGACGCTGCTGCGAGAGATCGCGGCAGCACCAGAAGGTGACGCAGCGGCGCTCGCGAACCCCGCCACGTTCTTCCTCCGCCAGTGCGGCACGAACTTCGTCTCGGCGGTGCGCTACGGCGCCAAGTACGAGCTGTTGATCAAGTACAAGTTCAAGGACTCGCGCAGCGACTTCACCGTCAAGGCGAGCCTCGCGGCCGATGACGGGTTCTTCGGCAAGCTGTTCAATCTGTTCCAGCCGCCTCCGCCGGATTGCACCGGGCCGAACGCCGCGGCGCGCCCCGAGTGCAAGACGCCGACGACCATCCCCGCTACCAAGGACGTGCTGGGATTCTTCCACGGCAAGATCATGAGCACCGAGGGTGTCGAGGTGACCGCGTATTGGGCGGCGACCGGCCTCGATCCGTCGATCGTCAGGATCTCGGACATCGCGTTCACCAACATGGTGCAGGTCGTCTCGACGACACCGCCGATGACGCCGAACAACCCGATGAACATGAACAACGAAGTGATCGCGACCGAGACGATCGACATCAACAACACGCCGATGATCACCACCAAGCTTGAGCGAGTCGCCGAGCTGGTGGCAGCCTCGGTGGTGAACGATGCGTGCCGGCTCGACGGCAACACCGGGTGCACGGGAACCCCGGGACGCAGCGTGCAGCCGACCGGATTGATCCTGGGCTCGTACGACGCGATCGCGAGCGACGTCGAGACCAGCATCGGAGCCACGCGGTTTGCTCAACTCATGAGCTCTACCGTCGGCAACTACGTCGGCAAGCACCAGCAGCTTCGTCAGGACGCGCTCAACACGTTCCTGCAGGAGCTGGTGCCCGCCGCATCAGCGCTGTCGCGCGGCCAGGCCAGCTACAACATCGCGCCACCCGGAGCTCCAGTGAGCACACCGAGCGCGCTGCAGAGCTGGGTGAACGATTCCGGCCTCGCGCTCGGGCCCGAGGGTGTCTCGGTCGGGCTTACGGACAACATCAAGGCGTGCCGTGGCGAGCTGCTCACCAAGGGCTTTGGCGTCGGCGGAACGCCGGCCGCGGCATGTGCGAGCAGCGCCGGCCTCGACGAGCTACCCGCGATCAAGGCCGCGAATGATGCGATCGCTGCGTACGACTCGAAGCCGGTGGTCCCGCTCGACGTCAAGGTCAGCGAGGAGACCCGCGATCTGTGGAACGCAGGTGGCATCTGCAAGACGATCGGTGGCAACGAAGCCCGGATCCCGACGGCCGAGGAGGCCGAGCTGCTCAAGCCGATGCTCGTCGCGAACAACATTCTCGGCGGCTCGCTGTGGATGAAGGACTCGACGTGCACTGCGAACACGGCAGGAATCGCCCGGCTGGTCTATCGCCCCGCGAGCGGCGCATTCGATCGGGAATGCACCGCTGGCAACAATGGCCAGCTGTCGCGCGTCGCTTGCGTCCCGGCGCTCGGCCCGATCAAGAAGTAGCCGCCGGCCTGGAGGTCCAGGCGACCGTCGACGTCGACCCTAGTCGCCGTCGCTGGCGCGCTGCATCGGGATCCGAATCGAGAACGTCGTTCCGGTCGGCCCGGTGTCACAGCGGATCGTGCCGTGATGATCGTCGACGATCTTCTTGACGATCGCCAACCCGAGGCCGGTACCATTCTTACGCCCCGTCGCGAACAGCTCGAACATCCGAGCGTGAACCTTGGCCGGAATGCCGGGACCGGTGTCGGTCACCGAGATGGCGAGCTCGTCGCCCTCGCGATCGATCACCACGCGTAGCTTGCCGCCGCTGCTCATCGCCTCGATCGCATTGCTGGCGAGGTTGTGGAACACTCGCATCAACTTCTGCTCGTCGAAGTACGCGACGCCATCGAACTTGGTCTCGACGATCAGCTCGATGCCACGCCCGCCAATCGCGGCGCCGAGCTGCGTGGTCAGCTCCTCGCCGAACCGATTGACGTAGACCTTGCGAACGACCAGGTCGGTGTCGCCGCGCGCAAATGCGAGCACCTCGCGAGTCATGCCGGACATCAGATCGAACTGGCGCTGGATCTGCTCGACATAGCGATCGCGCTGTTGAGTCTCATCGCACGCCGCCATCAACTGGGCATAGCCCGAGATGATCGTCATCGGCGTTTTGAGGTCGTGGAGCAGACCCGCGAGCATTCGACCGATCGACGCTAGTCGGTCGCGATTGCTCTGCTCGCTGCGCCGCCGTGCCATCCCGATCGCATCCGCGGCCTGCGCCGCCAGGAGCACGAGCAGCTTGAGATCGTCCTCGCTCCATGGCCCGTCCCCATCGCGACCCGAGCGGCGTTGGTCGATCACCTCGATGCCGCCGATCACGTCGTCGCCGTCCACCAACGGCGCCACCATCAGGTGCTGCGGCACGACGCCGACCTCGCGCGCGATATCTGCGGCATGCCTCGTATCGTCGCCCGGCCGATCGACCACCATCGGCGTGCGGTGTTCGATCGCCCAGCCCAACAGGCCGGTTCCGCGCGGCAACGTCCGCTCGAGCAACTTCGGCGCCGCGGGGCCTTGTACGGTGCGAAACCGCATCGATCCGTCGGACTCGACCAAGGCGATCGACCCTGCGCCACCGCCGAGCACGGTGATCGCTTGCGCGAGGATCCGCGACAGCAGATCGTCGAGGTCGAGCGCCGCCGATAGTTCTTTTTCGACCTCGTAGAGCGCGTTGAGCTCGCGAGTGCGGCGTTCGAGATGGCGGCGCGCACGCGACAGCTCGCGGTTCTGCGAGACCAACGAGTGATAAAGCCGCGCGTTTTCGATCGCGATCGCCGCCTGCGCCGACAGCGCGAGCAGCAGTTCCTCGTCGGCTTGGGTGAACGGACCGTCCTGCTTGTTCAGCACTTGCAGCACGCCGACGAGCCCGCCCCGTGCGCCGAGCATCGGCACGGTCAAGATCGAATTGGTGCGATAGCCACTCTTGAGGTCGACGCGCGGCTGGAATCGCTGATCGGCATAGGCATCCGGGATGTTCACGATCTCCTGGGTCTGCGCGACCCATCCGGCGATGCCCTCACCCACGAGCAATCGAATCTCGATGTTCTCGCCGCCTTGCGAGACCTTGGACACCAGCTCACGGCCGTCGTCGCTGACCAGATACAGCGTGGACCGGTCGGCCTCCATCAGCTCGGTGACCTTCGACATGATCAGCGTGAGCAGCGCGTCGAGATCGCCGGCCTCGGAAAGCGCTTGGCTGACCTCCTGAACCAGCGCGACCTTCTTTTGTTCGCGCCGCAGCGCGGCTTCGAGCGAACGAACAGGATCTGGTGCGACCGCTGGCGCCAGCCCCTTTCCGTCCGACATGGCCGCCATCGTATCCCCGGACGGGTTCCGAATTCTCGTGTTTCGGTTCGCTATTCCCTGCGGGGCCTGCTGGCCACCTACTCCATGCCTCGTCGCCGCAAGTCGTCTTCGTCGTAGCCCTCGAGATGGCCGATCTCGTGAAGCAGCGTGTCCCGAATCTGCTCGGACAGCTCGCGACGGGTCTTGGCGGCTCGCGCGAGGTTCTTGCGGTACAGCACGATCGATGGCGGCTCGTCGCCAGGTTGCGGCGGCAACTGCGCGGCGCGCCCCACCGGACCACGATAGAGACCGAGGATCGTCGGCGGAAATGGCGGCTTGACCGCGGCGAGGTCCTCGGCCGCCGGGAGGTCCGCGATCTCGATGTTGATCGCGCGAACCTTCGACCGTCGCTCGGGCGGCAGGTTATCGACGATGTCGTCGACCTCCTTGCGAAACTCGGGCTGCGAGATCAGCACCGGCTCGCTCAACTCATGCGGTGCTAGTGTGCGCGCGCGCGCCAGCTCCGCTTCGGCACCGGAGTGATCGCCGAGCTGCTCGAGGGTGAGCCCCAGCATCTGATGCGTGTACGCGTCCTCCGGCTGAACCTCGAGCGCGCGCAGGAACGTGCCCTTGGCGTCTGCGAACCGCGACAGATCGAATTGCGCGACACCCTGCTCGTGCAGCGCGTCGCCGCGGCGCGGGGCGTTGCGCAGCGCGACGTCGATTCGACCGAGCGCTTCGTCGCTGCGACCGAGATCGTTGAGCGCTTGCGCTTCGAGCACCGCGAGATCGGCGACCAACGGCGGATTACGCCGCCGCCGCGCCTGCGCTCGCCGGCTGCCCCGCTCCGCGAGCTCGAGCCCGAGCCGGAGCGCATCGCGACCACGCTCGCGCTTACCGTTGATGTAGAAATCGGCGACTGCGCGCAAGGTCTCCGGATCGTCCGGATCGATCGCGAGCGCGAGCGAATATGCCAGCTGAGCCTCGCTATCGCGACCGAGCGCTGCGAGCGCCGCACCACGCAGGTGATGCGCTTCGACGGACGTCGGCGAAACGTCCGCCGCACGATCAGCGCAGGTCCACGCAGCCCCATACGACGAGCGTTCGATCTGCTTGTTGGCCTCGTCGATCAGGAGCGCGACGCGTGCGTCCTCATCGGCCGCATCGGTGATCACCGCAGGACACTCGACGACTGGCTCCCCCGCATGCTGCACCGGCGGCGCCTCCTGCTTTGCGGGCGGTACGGCGCTCGCCGCAGCCGCGGTCGCACCGGTGCCTGCACCTGTTCCTGCGGCGCCGGGCTCCGCGGAGGCCGTCGTCGCGGGAGCCGTCGGGGACGACTCGCCGCGGCACGCGGCCCAGAGCCCGAGCACGGCCACCAGAGCCAAGCGCATCGGACGATTCTATCGCGAGGCGGCGGCGTGATGAAATCAGCATCGTCTGTGATCCCGTGATCGCGACGACACGGTCCGGATTCTCGGGATCACCAGCGATTCTCACGGTGTCGCGCGCTCGTCCCGGCCACACAGCCGGCCAGGTTGGTGGTCACCCGTTCAGCCAGTCGCTCGGAGTCCCAACAATCTCGCGTCGTTCGCCACCGCGATCGCAGGATCGGATGTTGCTTTTGCCGAAGTCCCCATGACTCGGTTCAGTGTAGCTGCGACGGTTGTGCTGGCCCTGGCCGGTTGCCCTGCGAATGACGACGGTACCGGCAACGAAGCTGGCGGCGGTGGCGGCAAAGCGGATAGCGCCGATGACACCTGCCAGACCGAACTGCTGCTATGGCTCCATACGTTCGCGCCTCCGTCGTGTACCGATGGGCCGTCATGCGTCGGCCAAGTGCCGCTGGCCACCATGCCGGCGTGCGGGCCGCTCGACCATTGGTTCTGGTTCGATGCCTATCGCCAGCACGTGCTGGCACCATGGCTCGCTCGATACGAGCAAGCACGGCTCGACTACGTCTACACGCCACAAGGTCCGTACTTCGAGGATCACGACCGCTTCGTGCAACAGATCGCACTCAGCGATGCCGAGCTCGATGCGCATGCGCGGCTGCTGCAGATTCCAACTCGCGGATCGCGGTTCGAATACTACGAATGGCTCGGGCAGTACCAACACGTCCTGCTCGAGTACGTCGCACCTCGGGTCGTTCCATTAGCCGTGAGCGAGGCCAGCGATGACGGGCGCATGCTGTGCGACCAAACGCCGGTGCCCGATCTCCCGCCACCTCCGCCGTGCTGGGAGCCTTACGAGCCGGCGATGATGCTCAACGTCTCCGAGCGCGAGCTGCTCGCGATGCTCGAACAAACCGCGCCGACGCTGGAAGTCGATGGCGGATTCGCCGAGTGGTCGAGCGCCTATTTCGCGTTTCTCACCAGGGGATTCGTGACCGAGTCGCTCAACTTCGAGTTCCCGCAATTCGCCGAGGCCACGCCGTTGTTCCCGCACGAGCTCGCGCTCTACGCGGAGCTGCGCAATATGCGTCCACCAGCCATCGGCACCGACGACAGCTACGTGTGGCTCTCGCGGTTTTCGATCCTGCTGCTGACCGCCGATCTGGCCAACCCCAATCAGCTCGCGCAGCTCGATCTGTTCGACGAATCGGCGCCTGCGCGGCTCATCGGCGCCCCCGCCTATCGTGCGTTCGCCGAGAGCTACGCAAGCCACGTCGATGAGCCCGCGAAACTAGAGCGGCTGGTCAAACGGCTGCCGTGCGCGCGCGACGCGGCCGAGCTTGCCGAGCTCGAGCACGAATACGTCAATGCCACGGCGACGTACCAGGGCGTGGATTTCGCGCCGGTCGCCGCGAAGCTCTGCGAGTAGCGCGACGACTCAGGCGTCCGCCCAATTATCGGCGATCCCGACGTCGACCTCGAGCGGGACCGAGAGCTTGTAGACGCCTTCCATCTCGAGCTTGAGCGCCTCGCCGATCTGCGGCGCGAGATCCGGCGGCGCCTCGAACACCAGCTCGTCGTGCACCGTGAGGAGCATCCGCGCGGGCCAGCGCTCTTTGCGGATCCGCCGCGCCGTCGCGAGCATCGCGAGCTTGATGATGTCGGCACCTGCGCCTTGCATCGGCGTGTTCTGCGCAACACGCTCGGCGGCATGGCGGGCCTGCGGGCTCTTCGACATCAGATTGGGAATCGGCCGCCAGCGTCCGAGCAAGGTACGCGCCCCACCCTGCGCGCGCGCCAGCGTGACGATGTCCTCCATGAACTTGTGGATCGTCGGGAACCGCTGGAAGTAGCGCCGTGAATACTCCGCTGCCTGGGTGCGTGAAACATCGAGAGCCCGCGCGAGCCCGAAGTCCGACTGGCCGTAGGACAGGCCATAATTGACCGCCTTGGCGATCCGTCGCTGTTCCGCGGTGACCTCCTCGCGCGCGACTGAAAACACCTCGGCCGCGGTCTGGGTGTGAACATCGACGCGATCGCGAAACGCCGCACCGAGCACCGGATCATTCGATAGATGCGCGAGGATCCGCAGCTCGATCTGCGAGTAGTCGCACGCGATCAGCACGTGCCCTGGCGCCGCTACGAAGCCGCGCCGGATCTGGCGCCCGAGCTCGCTGCGGATCGGAATGTTCTGAAGATTCGGATCCTGCGACGACAGTCGTCCGGTCTCGGCGACGACTTGGTTGAACGTGGTGTGGACGCGACCGGTGCGCGCCGAAACCAGCGGCGGCAGCGCATCGAGATAGGTGCCCTTGAGCTTGATCAGCTCGCGATGCTCGAGGATCGGCGCGATCACGGGATGCGCGTCGATCAGCGCCTCGAGCGTGTCGGCCTCGGTCGACCAGCCCGTCTTGGTGCGCCGCACGCCCTTGGTTTCGAGCCCGAGCTTCTCGAACAACAGCTCGCCGAGCTGCTTCGGTGATCCGATGTTGATCTCGGTGCCCGCGGCTTCATACACCCGACGCTCGAGCACCTCGAGCTTGCTGGCGACCTCGGTCGACAGCTTGCGGAAATGCCCGACGTCGACGTGAATCCCGGTGCGCTCGAGCTCGGCGAGCAGCGCTGCCACCGGCAGCTCGACATCGCGGTACAGCTCGACCAACCCGCTCGCCGCCAGCCGCGCCGGCAGTTGATCCGCGATCGGCAACAGCGCGTACGTGATCGCACCTGCCCAGGGAGCGGCGCGCTCCACCTCGACGGTTTCGAGGCTCGTCTTCGCCCGCCCCGCGATCGTCGCGCGCGCCGGCAGCAACACGCCACCGAGCCGTTGCACCACCTGCTCGCCCGAAGCTGCATCGGCCGTTGGATCGAGCAGGAATGCCGCGAGCATCGGGTCGTCGGCGATGCCATCAACGGCAATCCCCGCAGCTGCGAACGATCGAATCACCGTCTTGGCGTCGTGCACGACCTTGGCGACGCCCGGATCCGACAACACCGCATAGAGCGGCGCGAGGTCCGCCGCGGGTGGCGGCGCAGGCGCACCGATGTAGCGATGCGCGAGCGGGAGATACATCGCCGGCTGTCCGGGCACTGCGACGACGATCGCGACGATGCCCGCGCGCTCGGGTCGCTCTGGATCGAGCTCGATGGTGAGCGCGAGCCGCTTGGCTTCGCGCGCCGCCGCGGCGAGCTCGGCGATCGCGTCGGCCCGCACGACGATCCGCGTGTCGGGCGCGACGCCAACCGTTGCGATCGCGGTGGTCTCCGGCGCGGGCACCACCACGACGTCCTCGCCGGGCGGCATCCGCATCTTCACCTTCTCGACCAGCACCTGGAACTCGAGCTCGGTGAACAGTTGATAGAGCGTGGGCAGGTCCCAGTCACTCACCACGAGATCGTCGAGCGCGCACGGCAGCTCGACATCGCGGCGGAGCTCGACCAACTGGCGCGAGACCTTGATCCGCTCGAGTTGCTCGGGATCGCCGAACGGCTGTTTGATCTGGATCCGCGGCACCACCGGGTTGGCCTCGATCAGCCGCTCGAGCGAGCCGTATTGCTCGAGCAAGTTTGCCGCAGTCTTATCGCCGACGCCGCGAATCCCGGGGATGTTGTCGCTGGTGTCACCGACGAGCGCGAGGAAGTCCGGGATCTTCTCGGGCGGCACGCCCATCTTCTTGATGACCTCGTCGCGCGTGTAGTTCTTCTGATGAAGCGCGTCGATCATCGACACGTGATCGCCGACCATCTGCATGATGTCTTTGTCGGCGCTGTAGATCACCACCTCCCAATCGCGTTTGCGGGCGTGTTCGACCAGCGTCGCGATCGTGTCGTCGGCTTCGACCCCGGGAATCGCCAGCTGCGGCCAGCCGAGTCCGCGCACCACCTTCGGGAAGTACTCCATCTGGACCTGGAGCTCCTCCGGTGGCTCCTTTCGCGTGGCCTTGTAGGCCGCGTACATCTCGGCGCGGAACGTTTTCTTGCCGCTCTTGTCGTCGAACACCACGACGATGCGCTTGGGCGACGTGTCCTCCTCGAGCCGCATCAGCATCCGCGTGAACACGTAGAGCGCGCCGGTCGGCATGCCTTCGCTGGTCGAAAGCCGGACTTCCTTGCGCTCGCCGCGCGAGCTGTTCATCAACCCGTAGTGGGCCCGGAAGATGTATCCGTGACCATCGACGATGTAGAGCCGCTCCGGCATCGCGGCGCACTCTACCGGCGACGCTCCCGAAATGCACGGCTGGCGGCTAACCACGCATAGGCCACGCGATCGTCGGGCACAGGTGACATGACCGCGCCAAGTTCGAGACAATCACCGACGTTCGAGGCGCCGAGTGTGCGTGATCGCCCGGGACGAAACATCGCACCCGCTGTCGATCGGCACGCGTGCAGCCAATCGTGGCAAGATGCGCGGGCATGCAGCGCATCGTCGTCGACGCGATGGGAGGCGACCACGCCCCGGACGAGATCGTCCAGGGCGCCGCCGAAGCGTCGCTCGCGCTGCCGTTGTCCGAGATCATCCTGGTCGGCGACGCGGCTATCCTCGGCGATTTGCTTCCGCGGATGCGCCACGACGGCGCGCGCGTTCGCGTCTGCCACGCACCGACCAAGATCGAAATGGACGAGTCGCCCGCAGAAGCGCTCGCGGCCAAACCCGATGCCTCGATCGTGGTGGCGGCCGAGCTGGTCGCGCGTGGCGACGGCGACGCCCTGGTCTCGGCGGGCAACACCGGCGCCGCCGTGCTCGCGTGTGCCAAGCGGTGGACGCTGTTACCCGGCGTACGGCGGGCCGCCCTGGCTGCGGTTTACCCGACCGAGCTGCATCGCGGCGAGAAGGACGATCCGTTCTCGCTGTTGCTCGACGTCGGCGCCACCATCGATGCGACCGCCGAGGATCTGGTCGCGTTCGCGATCATGGGCTCGGCGTACGCCAAGTTGATCTCGAACAACCGCCGGCCGCGCGTCGCGCTGTTGTCCAACGGCACCGAGCCGACCAAGGGTCCGTCCGTGGTGGTCTCTGCCCATGCGGCGCTGGTCCAGGCCACGGGGCTCAACTTCATCGGCAACATCGAAGGACTCGACATCCCGCGCGGCGTTGCCGATGTCGTGGTGACCTCGGGGTTCGTCGGCAACGTCGTGCTCAAGATGCTCGAGGGCGTGTCGGACACCGTCGTGCGGCTCGCGCGCTATGCCCACAAGGAACGGCTCGCATGGCGGCTCGGATTGATCGCGCTGTCGTCGGCGGTCGACCAGCTCAAGGCGATCACCGACTGGCAGCAATACGGCGGCGCGCCGCTGCTCGGCTTCACCAAGCCGTTCATCAAGGCCCACGGCCGATCGAACGCTCACGCGATCACCAATGCGATCAAGGTCGCTCACAAGGCGCTCGAGGGAAACCTGTGCGCGAACATCGCGGTTTCGATGGCCGAGCTCGACGAGCGCACCGTGCGGCGGCCGCTGCTGGCGTCGGAACCATAACCAGCCGTGTCGCGCCGGTCGTTGCTCCATCGACTGTCCACGCTCCCGGTTCGCGTCGGCGAGCGCATGGGCTTGCTCGACCACATTCCACCCGGATTGCCCGAAGGTGCCCGGCAACCGCGCCACACGTTTCGCTGGGATCTCGACAAGACGTACCTGCGCACCGAGTTCGATAGCCTGCGCGGGCTCGCGAGGACCGCGGTCGAGACCGCCGCAGACAAGCAGGCGTTCCCCGGCGCGACGGCGCTGCTCCGTGCGCTCAAGCAGGACGGCAACCGGATCTGCATCGTCTCGGGCAGCCCGACGCAGATGCGTCAGGTGCTCGCTGCCAAGCTCGCGCTCGACGGCATCGCGTACGACGAGTTCGTGCTCAAGAACAACCTCAAGAACATCTTGCGCGGACGGTTCCGCTCGGTGCGCGCGCAGATTCCATACAAGCTGCCCGCGCTGCTGCAATCCCGACTCGGCGCCGCGGCGGGTGCGGAGACGTTGTTTGGCGACGATGCCGAGGCCGACGCGATCATCTATTCGCTGTATGCGGATCTGCTCGCCGGTGACGTCAGCATCGGCGATCTCGAGCGCGTACTGATCGCATCGCGCGCCTATGACGACGACGCGACACGAACGCTGACGCTGGCGCGCCAGGTGCCCAAGGCCAATGTGGTTCGCCGGATGTTCATCCATCTCGATCGGCGCTCGCCACCGCTCGGGTTTCGCCGGTTCGGGCCGCGACTGGTCCCGGTGTTCAACTACTTCCAAGCAGCGATGGTGCTCTACGAAGATCGCGTGCTGTCCGCGCGTCAGGTGATCTTTGTCGCGCTCGAGATGCTCGATTCGGGCCAATACGCGCTCGGACACCTTGCGACGAGTGTCCAGGACGTGATCCGCCGCGGCCGAGTCACCCGTGAGACGGCGCTGCGACTCGCCACCGATGCCAGCGCTGCGGCGACATCGGGCGCGCTGTCGGGTCGCAGCGACCTGCCGCCGTTCGAGCACATCGCCGCCGCGTTCCGAGATCGCATTCGTGAGCTGGGCACCACCCACTTCGCGACGCCTGACCCGGGTGAGCCGCTCGACTACGTGCGGCTCGTCGACGAAGAGCACGAGCACCGGCGGAGTCGCAGACGCAAGGGCGTCGATTAACGGTTCGTGCGCTGGCCTACAGCCGCGTGGCGTAGCGCGGTCCATGCCACGGTTTCCCGCCAACCGGCAGCCTCGATAACCCACCGCATCCCGTGGTTTCCCGTGGCCAGGGGCCGGATGTCCCACTGCCGCACCTCGCCTGAGAGGCCGGCACCGCAGAGTGCTCACCTTCTGTAAGCCCAAAGCTCGCCCACAACGCTCGCACCACGCTAAAGATGGTCTTTGTGCGCCTCGTCCTAGCTGTTCTGGTCGCGGTGGTCGCGTGCGGCGACGGTGGCGCTCGGCCGGCCCCGATGGATGCCCCGAGCGACGCCGCACCTGTCGTCGATGCGCCTGGGTTCCCGGCGTGCGGCGAGTTCGGCGTTGCCAGCGTTGCCGTACCAGCGCACGTGATCAGCGCGCTCGACACGGCAGACCTCGAGAGTCCGCTCGGGTGCTCGGAGATCGATGCGCCGTTCGGTGTCGAGTCAGCCGGTCCAGACCGAGTGATCCCGTTGCGCAACCTCACCGCTGGCACGGCGTACGTGGTTCGGGTGATCTCACCGAGCGATCTCGCGTTCTATGTCGTCACCGGATGCTCGACCGCTCGCGGCCCGAATGACGGCGAATGTTTGCTGTTCGAGGACGCGAGCGTCGGAGAACGCGAGGTCGGACGATTCGTCGCGGCCAGCTCGACCGCATACATCGTGGTCGACTTCTACGCCTCGCAACCGCCAGACAGCCTCGAGTTCACGCTCGACGTGTACGCCGAGGCCTGTCAGAGCGACGGCGAATGCGGCGGCGCCACGCCGGCCTGTTTCGAAGGCCACTGCGTTCAATGTGTGTCCAGCTTCGACTGCGCGAGCTCCGACATGCCGGTGTGCGGCGACAACCAGACCTGCCAGGTAGGCATCGATCAATGTACGATCGATACGACCGACGAGCCGGCCGATGATGGTCCTGCCGGCGCGACGCTGATCGCGCTCGATGGCGTTGGCTACGGTGCTCCCAACGGCAAGATCTGCTCGAGTCCGGCTAGCGAATTTGACTACTTCGCGTTCGATGTCGGCTCGCTCGGCGAGGCCTGGGAGTTTCAGCTGTCATGGATCGGCGGCCGTGATCTCGATCTCGAGCTCTACGACGCGTCCGGCCGACTGCTCGGATTGTCATTCTGGGAGCAACCCGAGGTGGCGCGGCTGAGCTATCTGCCGGCGGGGCGTTACTACGCGCGGATCTCGGAGTTCGCCTCGACGCCCGACGCCTCGCCGGTCACCTACCAGCTCTCGGCGCAACGCACGCTCGGGACCGGTTGCACATCCGCGAGCGATTGCGCTACCGACTACCGCAATCAGTTGTACCGCGGGTCGTGCGATGCGGGAGCGTGCGTACCGATCGATGGCGACGGCGCTGTAGCCGAGGGTGGTGCCTGCGATAGCCAATCCGACTGCGCGAATGATCTGCAGTGCCCCGCGTTCTTCTTCGTCGCGGCCAGCGATAGCCGCGGGGTGTGTGCGCGGGAATGCACCAGCGATAGCGAGTGCGGACCGCTCGGTGCCGACTATGTATGCACCACGTACCTGAGCGAGAACTTCTGCGTTCAGAAGTGCAGCCTCGATGACCATTGCCCGGTTGCCGTCGATGCCCAGCCCACCGCGGGGCCATGGACCCGGCTGACCTGCGACTTGCCCACCGGGCACTGCGTCCCGTAGCGCGGCTGCCTCCGGGCGCCTCCAGGCGCCTCCACGTGATAGAACGTCCTCGGCATGCCCGCCGAGCGCAGCGCATCGATCTTGGTCGTCGAAGACGACGAGCCAATGCGCGATCTGTTGTCGGAGGAGCTCGGCGACGCTGGCTTCGAGGTCGAAGCCACCGGCGGTGCGTCCTCGGGACTCGAGCTCGCGCGCAGCCACCGCTTCGATCTGATCATCACGGACCTGCGAATGCCGGAGATGGACGGCTTCGATCTGATCCGCGGCGTGATGGCGTTGCCCGAGCCGCCGCACGTGGTGATGATCACGGCGTTCGGTTCGATCGAGACCGCGATCCGGGCGGTCAAGCTCGGAGCGTACGACTACATCACCAAGCCATTCGAGATCGAGGAGCTGCTGCTCGTCGCGAACAAGGCGTTGGGTGAACGCGCGCTACGCAACAAGGTCGCGCGGCTGCAACGCGAGGTCGAGGAGCGCTTCGGCCTCGGCAACATCATCGCGAAGAGCCAGGCGATGCGCGACGTGGTGGCGCTGGTCCAGCGGATCGCCAACTCCAACGCATCGGTGTTGATCACCGGCGAGAGCGGCACCGGTAAAGAGCTGGTTGCACGCGCGATCCATTACAACTCGACGAGGGCGGGCGGTGCATTCATCGGCGTCAACCTCGCAGCCGTGCCCGAGGGACTGATCGAAAGCGAGCTATTCGGTCACAAGCGCGGCGCATTCACCGACGCGCGCTCCGACAAGGCGGGGTTGTTCGTCGAAGCCGATGGCGGCACGATCTTCCTCGACGAAATCGGTGAGCTCGCGCTGCCGCTGCAGGCCAAGCTACTCCGCGTTCTGCAAGAGCACGAGGTGCGGCCGCTCGGCGCGACGCGCAATCAGCGCGTGGATGTTCGCGTCGTCGCGGCGACCAACCGCAACCTCGAGTCGATGCTCGCCGACGGCAGCTTTCGCGAGGATCTGTATTACCGGCTCAACGTGATCCAGCTCGATCTGCCTCCTCTGCGATCGCGCCCCGAGGATGTCCTGCCGCTGTCCGAGCACCTGCTCGAGCAACTCGCCGCACGCTCGACACCGCCGCGGCGAATGCGGCTGTCACCCGAAGCGCAGCACTTGCTCCTCGCCTATCACTGGCCGGGGAACGTGCGCGAGCTGATGAACGTGCTCGAGCGCGGGATCGCGCTGTGCCAGGGCGAGCTGATCGCCGACGACGACTTGCCGCCGCAGGTGCGCGAGAAGCGCCCGGTCGATTTTCTGGGCGCGGCGATCGCCCGCCGGATGTCGCTCGCGGAGCTCGAGCGTGAGTTCATCGAACGCGTGCTCGAAGACGAGGCCGGCAACAAGACCCGCGCCGCGCAGCGCCTCGGCCTCGATCGCAAGACGCTCTATCGCAAGCTCGATGAATACGCGAAGGCAGATGGGAAGGAGCCTCGCCAGCCGTCGATCCCCGGCGACGGCGAACCCACCTGACATCGCCGGACCCGCGCCAGCACCGTCATGTCGCGAGGGTGATCATTTCGAGACAGGTGAAACTGCTGCGATCCTGGGCAACTGCAGAGTTTCTTGGATCGAAGCGAAACTTGGACGAAGGTCTGCCGATACGGAGCGCCATGAACCGGACCACTACGCTCTCTGCGCTTACTACGCTCGCCACGTCGCTCGCGTTGTGCTCGCTCGCCGGATGCAGCAAGGCGATCGACCGCGACTTTGTCGATCCCATCGATGGCACCAACGAGCGCGCGGATCACAACGGCCGCATCGAGCCAGCCAGCGAGTCTCCACTCGCGATCGAACAACCGGGCATCGCGCAAACCGAACGATCGTTATTCTCGATGTCGTTCAGCGCCAGTGACCCGATCCGTAACGTCATCGTCAAGACCGCATCGCCGGTCGACGTCGTGGAGCAGCGGCTCGTCGGCCTCACGGATGATGAGATCTTCGTCGCGATCGAGCTGACACCGCCCGCGGGCACGTATCGGCGCGAGCTGCTCAACGGCACGGATTTCGGCCCCGATGATGACACCCCCGTGCTGTGCTCGTCGAACAAAGTTGCCACGTTCGACCCTCGGTGCGAGACCGTCGAGCCCGCGGTGTACGTGATGCCGACCGAAGGCGAGATCACAGCGTCGCAGTGGGCCATGATGTTGTTCGACGACGAAACCCTCGAACCGATCACCACGTGTCGGATCGCAAACTCGTGGCGGCTCGACTGCCAGCTGTCGGGTGGGAAGGACGCAGCGTACCGGCTGCTGGTGTTTGCAAATGGCTTCGAGCAGCTGTGGGACGGCAGCGCCGGGTTTGCGGAGCAGGAGATCAACGGCACTCCGTTCTTGGGGACGATCGCCGACCAGCGCGAGTGGCGGTGCATGTCGTGGAATGACACGGGCAGCTCGGTGTACTGCACGTGGAACCAGGAGTACGTCCGGTTCAACGGAATCGATCGACTGCGCCTCGAGCTCGAGCCGATCGCGGTGCGGATCACCGCGAATGGGTTTGCGACGACGTCGACAACCGCTGCGCTCACCTGGGACTCCGGCAACGCCGATCTACCCGGACCGAACTGAACGGATCGGGTGTGCGGCGCTGACGACGCGCCGTCGCCGCGCTATGAACGGCCGAACCCGCTCGGTTCGATGCCGTGACAGATAGCGACCTCGCCGCCACGCGGCAAGCCACAGCCAACCTTCGCGGCGTCATCGCGATGTTGGTGGCGCAAGGACTGTTCGTCGCGAGCGATACGGTGATCAAGCTCGCGTCGGAAGCGTTGCCGTCGACGCAGATCATGGCGGTGCGCGGCACCATCGCGACCGCCTTGATGCTCGGCGTGGTGATCAGCCGCCGCGAGCTCCGGCCGCTGCCGATCGCCACCAACTCACTGGTCGTGCTGCGCGCCGTGAGCGAAGCGTTCGTCGCGATGCTGTTCTTGCTCGCGCTGCCGATGCTCGCGTTGCCGACGATCACGACGATCCTCCAGGCCACACCACTCATGTTGACCGCGTTATCGGCGATGGTGCTCGCCGAACGCGTCGGCTGGCGGCGCTGGCTCGCAGTCGCGATCGGGTTCGTTGGCGTGGTGCTGGTCGTGCAACCGAGGAGCCACGGGGTCAATCCCTACGCCCTGCTCGCGCTTGGATCTGCGGCGCTGGTCGCGGTCCGTGATCTGGTGACCCGCCAGATCGATCCGGCGATCCCGCCAACGCTGGTCACCCTGGTCACGACGATCGTGGTCTGCCTGATGGGTTACGCCGGTGCGCCGTTTCAGGACTGGCAAGCCATGTCGGCGCGCGCGATCGCGTATCTCGGCATTTCAGCCGTGCTGGTTAGTGCTGGCCACATCTTCATCGTGAATGCGTTCCGCGGCGTCGAGATTTCCGTGGTCTCGCCGTTTCGCTACGTCGCGGTGGTGTGGTCGCTGATCGCGGGCGCGCTGGTATGGGCCAGCGTCCCCGACTCGCTCGCGTTGGTCGGGACGCTGATCATCGTGGCCAGCGGGGTATATACGATGCACCGCGAAGCGCGCCGCCGCCGTGACCAGCTCGCTAATCGAGCTGATCGCGTAGCCGGCGCAAGCACGCTTCGGTCTTGAGATCGCACAGCTCGCCGCGAACGCACGCGTCGATCGCGGCATCGATCTCCATCCAGCGAGTACGAGCACCCTCCTCCATCGGCGAACCATCGCCCTCGAGCGGAAGCTGAGCTCGTGGATCGACCTCGATCGCAGTGAAGTAGAACTTCTCCACCATCGCGCCCGGCGATGGATAGGTCCCGACGCCGAGCAGCTGGACTGCCGTTGGCTCGACCACGAACCCGGCTTCTTCGCGGAGCTCATGAGCCGCCCGCGCTCGCAGCCCGGCCTCACCTCGGTCGGAGGTCTCGATGATTCCCGCCACGAGCTCGGTGAGCATCCGCTCGGGATCGGGCTCGGGCAGTGGTGCGAGTGATGGATCGCGGCCGAGGAACAGCGCCGGTCGCAAGCCATCGCGCAACAGGACCTCGACCGTCCCTGCGGCGGTGCGCGTATACGCTGCGACCACGACCGCATCTTGGCCATACGGGCGTGCGATCGAATCGCACACGTACGGCGGAGAGATCGAACCATCGGCGCGGCAATTGCGCATCCGGACCCGCCGAATCTCGAGGAAGCCGCCGCCGCCAACGCGCTCGTCGGAGTCGATCACGAATCCGACGATGTCGTCGCTGGTCACGGAGCGGGGGTCGGCGCGGCCGCGGTGGGCGCTGCGGAGCCCGCTGGCTCGGCTGTAGGCGCCGGAGTCGGAGGTTGCTCGGCCGGCGGTGCGGCAGGGTCACTGGGCGGTGGCGCGAGGCCGGGCATCTTTACCTCGTACGGCTTGAGCGCGCTGTAGATCTCGTATTGCAGCTGCTCGGCTTGCCCGAGCGCCCATCCTGGAACGCTCGGATCGTCGGGGGTGAGCTTGTCGGGGTTCGGTCGGCCCGCGAAGTAGCGAACCATCTCTGGCGTGACCTCGAC
Organism: Kofleriaceae bacterium; assembly: GCA_050184455.1. Taxonomy (GTDB): domain Bacteria; phylum Myxococcota_A; class Polyangia; order Haliangiales; family Haliangiaceae; genus JABFXX01. Next base: position 73,702 of record JBFXAI010000026.1, read on the forward strand.
GATCCACGAGTCGCCATCGGCGAGCATCCGAACGACCAACGCGACCCGGATGCTGCGATCCGGAACGTCGCGCATGTTCTCGTCACCACCCGGGGCGATCATGCCCTCGGACGTGTACCACCGGCCTTTGGTCTTCATGCCGAGCGTCGACTCGTCGGAGACGTCGATCTTGTGTTTGGCTTCGGTGGTCTGCTTGATCGTGGTGAACAACGCGATCTTGTCGCCTTGGTAGCGCGCCTTCTTGGCGGTCGCGACGTCCTTACCAGACGGACCACAGGCCGCGATCAACGCAGCCATCGTGATGGTGAGCGAAAGGTTCCGCATTCGGGGTTGGTAACATCGGCACCGCCCGTGAGCTAGTGCGATTGCGCCTCAGGAGTCGTGTTCCGGATCCTGCGAGACCAATGGTATGCATGCGGCGATGTCCGAGCTGACCGGCAAGCGCGCGCTGATCACCGGCGCATCGAGCGGCATCGGCGCTGCGCTCGCGCGATTGCTCGCCGCGGATGGCGTTCATCTGGTGTTGGCGGCACGGCGCCGCGCGGCGCTCGATGAGGTTGCGGCCGAGTGTCGTGCGCGCGGCGTTCGCGTCGATGTGATCGTCGCCGATCTCGGCAACCGTGACGCCGCGACAACGCTGTGGACCGAAGCTTCGGCGAGTGGCGCGATCGATATCTGCGTCAACAACGCCGGGTTCGGGTACTTCCGCCCATTCTCGGTGGCCGATTGGGCCCGCGACTCCGAGATGTTGCAGCTCAACATCACGTCGCTGGTCGAGCTGTCTCGACGGTTCGTCGTGTCACGCGCGGGCGCGACCGACCGCGGCTACCTATTGAACGTCGCCTCGCTAGCGGCGTTCCAAGCGGTGCCCAACATGGCGGTCTATGCGGCCACCAAGGCATTCGTGCTGCATTTCACCGAAGCGTTGCATCACGAGCTCCGCGGCACCGCGGTATCGGCAACCTGCGTTTGCCCCGGTGGCACCGTCACCGAGTTTCATGCGCAAGCGGGCGCCGGCAACTACGGAAAGCTCGCCGACGCATCGATGATCAGCGCCGAGCACTGCGCGCAGTTGGCGCTCCGTGCCATGCGTCGCCGCAAGGCGATTGTCGTGACCGGATGGCTCAACAAGATCTCGGCGTTCGGAGTGCGGTTGGTTCCTCGCTGGTTTGCGTCGTTCATGGCGCGCCGGGTGATGGGCAAGCCGCGCCCGGGAGAGTTACCTTCGCGGAGCATCGCAGCATGACCGAGCCTGATAACCATCGTCACTGGGACGACGCGGCGCGCGGCGTCTATGAGGTCTGGTACACGACCTGGAATCATCCGAACACGGATCAGGGGTACTGGCTTCGGTTCATCACCGAGGCGCCGTTCCCCGGCTCCGGCGGCTCGCCGCCCTATGGTGAAGCGCCCCGCGCGGAGCTGTGGTTCGCGCGCTTCGACCCGCGGCGTCCCGAGCGCACGTTCGGGATCCACAAGCGATTTCGCAACGAGCTGCTCACCACGTCGAAGGAGCCGTTTGCGATCCGGATCTCGGGCTGCGAGCTCGGCCACGATCACAGCTTCGGTGAGCTGTCCGGTGGCGGCCACGACGTTCGCTGGGACCTGCACTGGGAACCGGCACCGCAGACGCTGCACCAGCTCCCCGACGCGATGTACGCCAACGGTGGCCTCGGCGAGACCACCGTGCAATCGCCCAATCCACGCGTACCGATCTCCGGAACGCTGCTGATCGACGGCGAAGAGCTGACGTTCGATCGAGCGATCGCCGGACAGACCCATCTGTGGGGGAAGAAGCACGCGTACTCGTGGACGTGGGGTCGATGTGCCGAGCTCGCCGGCAGCTCCGACGGCCTGCTCGAGCTCCTCGGAGTCAAGCTTCAGCGCGGCGGCGTCACCTCGCCGACGATGACGCTGATCTCGCTCGATCTCGACGGCGAGCGTCATCGCATGAATCAGTTCCGCCACCTCGCGACCAACCGGTCGTCGTGGACCACGACGCGCGTGACGTTCTCGGCGTGGTCGCCCTTGCTGAAGATCGAAGGTGAGTTGACGTGTCAGCCCAACGACATGGTCAACGCGCCCTATCTCGATCCCGATGGCACCGAAGTATTCTGCGCCAACACCGAGATCGGTGACGCACGGATCAAGGTCTACAAGCGAAGCGGGCTGCGCTGGCGGGAGCACAAGACGCTCGAGGGACGCAGGCGCGCCCATTTCGAGATCGGCGGGCGTGAGCGGGACGCGCACGTGACGTGTCCGCACGTTCTGGTTTCGTAGGCCACCCTGTGGATCTTCGGCAACCCTCGCGTGGTAGTGTCCGCCCGCAATGGAGCGCAGAAAGACCCCGCTGTGGAATGTTCACAAGCAGCTCGGCGCTCGGCTGATCGACTTCGGCGGCTGGGACATGCCCGTGCAATATGCGGCCGGGACGATCAAGGAACACCGTGCTGTGCGCGACGCCGTTGGGCTATTCGATGTCTCGCATATGGGCGAGGTTTACTTGTGCGGCGCCAATGCGCGCGCCGTGGTCGATCGGCTCACCACCAATAACGTCGCCGGCGCAGCCTCCGGCAAGGCCGTCTATACCCTGCTGTGCCGGCCGGATGGCGGCGTGGTCGACGATTGCATCTTCTACAAGCGCTCCGATACCGAGTTCTTTGTCATCGTCAACGCCTCGAACACCGGTAAGGACCTCGACTGGTTCCGCGAGCACGTGTCAGGTGGATGCGATGTCGTCGACGTGTCAGACGAAACCGCGCTGATCGCGGTGCAAGGCCCGCGCGCCGTCGCGATGGTCGATGGGCTCGCCGGTGGAACGCTCGCCGGGTTACCGAGCTTCTCGTTCACCGACGCGACCGTGGCGGGTGTGAGCTGCATCGCGGCACGCACCGGTTACACCGGCGAGGACGGGTTCGAGCTTGCGTGCAACAACGCCGATGCCGAACGGCTATGGCTCGCGCTGCTCGAGGTCGCCAAGCCGCTCGGTGGGTTACCGATCGGGCTCGGCGCACGCGATACGCTGCGACTCGAAGCCAAGCTGCCGCTCTACGGCAATGATCTCGACGACGATCATACGCCGCTCGAAGCCGGGCTCGGCTGGGCCGTGAAGCTCGATGGCCGCGAGTTCCTCGGTGCACCTGCGCTGCGCGAACAGAAGCAGCGCGGGCTGCTGCGCCAGCTCGTGGGCTTCAAGATCGAGGACAGCCAGCGCGCGATCGCCCGTCATGGCTATGGGGTCGTCGATCGCTCGCGTGGCCAAGGCGAAGCCGCGGTGGTGGGCACGGTGACCAGCGGTGGTCCCGGCATCATCGTCGGCGGTGCGATCGGGCTAGCGTATGTCCCGAGCTCGATGTCAGCAGCTGGAACCAACCTCGTGATCGATTGCCGCGGTAAAGACGTTCCCGCCGCCGTGGTCTCCGGCAAGTTCTACAAGCGGAGTTAGCTAGTCATGTCCAACTTTCCACCCGACCTTCGCTACACCCACGATCATGAATGGCTGCGCTCTGCCGGATCGGCCTGGCGCGTCGGCATCACCCAATTCGCCGTCGATCAGCTCGGCGACATCACGCTCGTCGATCTCCCCAAGGAAGGCGACCTCGTCACTAAGGGCCAGCGGTTCGGCACCGTCGAGAGCGTGAAGAGCGTGTCCGATCTCTACGCACCGGTGTCGGGCAAGGTCACCGCGATCAACACCACGCTCAAGGACTCGCCCGAGCTCGTCAACGGCGACCCCTACGATAAGGGTTGGATGATCGAGATCGAGCCCGCGGAGAAATCCGAGCTCGACGAGCTACTCACGCCCGACGCCTACGGCAAGCACGTCGCGGCGCAGTAGTGCCGGCGGCCGGTACGCTCACAGCGAATTGAGCGCGAGCGTTGCAAGTCCGAGGAACACGGAGAACCCGACCACGTCCGTGACGGTGGTGAGGAAGATCGACGCCGACTGGGCGGGATCCTGACCGAACCGCTTTAACAGGATCGGGATCGACGCACCTGCAAAGTTCGCGGCAGCCATCGCGATCACCATGCTGATCGCGATCAGCGCCGCGAGGGTCACCGAGTGGCTCCATAACAGAACGCCAGCGCCGGCGCTGATCGAGATCGCCGCACCGTTGATGAAGCCAACCATCGCCTCTTTCGGGGCGAGCCGGCGCCAGTGGGACGCACGGAGCTCGCGCAACGCCAGCCCGCGCATCGTGACGGCCATCGCCTGCGCGCCGCTGTTCCCCGACTGCCCGGCGACCACTGGAAGCAGCACCGCGAGCGCGCTCACCTTGGCGATGGTGGACTCGAACAAGCCCACCACCGCCGCAGCGATGAACGCGGTCACCAGATTCACGTGCAGCCATGGCAGGCGCTTCTTCACCGCGAACCCGACCGGAGACAGCGCCTTCTCGTCGACGCTGACGCCCACCATCCGCTGCAGATCGAGCGCAGCCTCGACTTCGGCTGCACTGACCAGCGCTGCGTGGCGTAGCACCCCGAGCAACCGGTTCTCCGCATCTACCACGGCAATGCTCGCCAGCCGGGTGTGCGCCAGGTAGTCGACGAGCTCCTCCCGCGTCGCCATCGCTGCCACGGCGCCGGGGGCCCGATCGACAAGCGTCGCAAGTCGAACGTCAGACGCGGCAAGCGCGAGCCGATGAACCGCGACGGCTCCGACCAGGCGATGTTCGTCGTCGACGACGAACAGCTGACTGAGATCGTGCGGAGCTTCGCGCAATCGCTGCAACGTGGCGCCTGCGGTGTCACCCTCACGCGCGGCAAACACCCGCGTATCCATCAGCGCCCCGGCCGTATTTTGCGGGTAGGCCAGCAGCTCGCGAAGCTCGCGCGCCACTGGCTCGATGACCAAGCCGAGCACCCGCTCGCGGTCGTCCGGGTCGAGCCAGCTCAGAATTGCCGCGGCACGTGGCGGGGCGAGGGTCGCGACGACAGCCGACAGCTGCGAATCGCCGAGCCCGAGCAGCACCCGCGCTGCTCGCTCGGGGATCATGCGCTCGAGCACGCTGATCACCGGCGTGAGTGGGCGCGCGGCGAGCAGCCCGGCGACCTGCGCTGGCTCGGTATGCTCGAGGGCAACGGCGGCAGTCTGCGGGTGCTCGCTCATCACGAAGTCCCCGAGCGCTGCGCGGACGGTGTCGGCGTGGGACGTGATCACGGGATCGGGTCCTTTGCTCGATCGCGTGGCGGCGCGGTCGCCTTGTTCAGGACCGCGCTCGCGACGCCTTCGGTCACGCCGGCCAGCCCCACCCAGCATAGCTCGGCGAACGACAACGTCAGCGCGATCGGAGCAGCGGCATGTGCCGAGGTCAGCCGCTGTTGCATGCCGCGCATGTCGTCATCTCGGATCACGCCGAGCAACCGCTCGTCGCGGTCGACCACCGGTAGGCATCTAAACCGTAGCCAGCCAGGATGAGCGAGCACCGCGACCTCGGGCTCGGCGACCGAGATCCGAACGACCGGCATGTGCATCATGTGCTCCACGATCGCGTCAGGCGCAGCTGCGAGCAGATCGATGACCCGGGTCACACCGACGAGCCGTCCGCCGCGCTCCACCACGTAGACGTAGTGCTTGAACCGCGCCGGTCGCGAGCGGATCAGCTCCAGCGCTGCGGCCGCTGTCGCATCCCGCATCACCGACGGGACCTGAGGATCCATCAGCGTGCCCGCACTTCGAGCCGGGTGCGCTAGCAGCGTTCGAACCGTCGCCGCTAGCTCGTGGGAGCATGCCGCTAGGACTGCTTGAATCGTCGGGGTGGACGCAGCGCGCAGCACCTTCGCCACCACCGTCGCCGGCAGGCAGTCCAGGATCGCCGCCGCGTCGCCGGCATGAAGCGCTTCGACGGCTTCGATCGTCGACGCCGCAAACCCGGAATCCATGCGCGCGAACAAGGTTGCGCAGCGCTCGCGATCGAGCCCTGCGCCATCATCGTCTCGGTGCCGCTGCTGCAGCTCGTGGAACCACGCCGCCACCTCGGCAGGTTGTAGCCGTTCGAGCGCGCGTGCGGCGCCATCAGGATCGACGACGACCAGCGCCTCGATCAGCCGGTCGATCGCCTCGCGGTCTGGCCGGTCGGACGACGTCACGGGGTCTGCTCGCCCGACAGCAGCAGCGATGGCTTTTCGCTGAACGTGCGCGCGGGAATCGATACGCGCCCCTCGGCGGTCTGCAACACGACCGAGGTGGGCTCGATCGCGGTGATGCTGCCCTCGAAGCCATCGATCCGGATCCGATGTCCAACCCGATAGCTGCGGGTCAGGTAGTGCGATGCGACCAGGTTGGTCACCGCATGCCGCGCGCCCAGACCGAACGCCAACGCGACGCCACCGAGCACTGCGCCTACGATGATCGCACCGAGCACGATCAAGAACGTCACCTGAATGCCGAGCTCGTCGATCGCGATCACCGCCGCGATCACGACGACGAAGATGTGAACCATCTGGGCCAGCGTGCGCGCGTAGCGGACCCCGGCCGACGCGGTCGCGGATAGCACCAGGATCCGCGCGACGTGACCGGCGAGCACGCCGAGCAACATCACCGCGATGGCGGCGAGCACGCGCGGCAGATAGGTCGCGAACCCCGCCAACCACGTCGACACCACCGGGATGCCGACCGCCGTGGTCGCGACCGCGAGAAATACCGTGAACACCAACCAGAACACGATCCGGCTGGTGACCGAAACGACGACGGACTCGGCCTCGGCGTGCTCGATCGGCATCGCGACGCCGCGCCGGTGTGACATCCGCTCGACCACGCCGACGAGCCGATTGCTCCAGCGCCGCAGCAGCCGGCTGGCGATCTCGCGGAACAACAGCGCCACGAGATATCCGAGCAGGACCACCGCGACGCCGATCGCAGCCGCCGGCACGTTGTCCTGGGTCCACGCGAGCGCCCGCTCGAATTGTTCTGTCATCCGGTCACCCGCCGCAGTTGTGCCACAGCCGGCGCGGTGGGGACGGGCTCAACCTGGGAATTGCGACCTCGCTCCCGTCAGGACACACGCAATCGGCTGCGTCGCGAGGGTCGCGGCAACATCAGTACACCTTCACGACCTCGACGGCGCCCGCGGGAATCGTGACCGAGAGCGTGTGCGCGGGGGAGATCATCGCCTCCGGCTTCGACTCCACCAGCGGGATGTACTTGGTGCCGTTGATCTGCGGCCCGAGCGTGACCGTGACGGTGACCTCCGCGCTGGTCATGTTGCGCAGCGTGAAGTAATTGGTCGGATTCAACCCGTAGCGTTCGATATAGACATTCGCGTTGTCGGTCTGCGCGTTGGTGATCGGCCGCCAACCACCGGTCGCGAGCTGGCGAATGATCGGGATGTACGTCTTGAAGATCGGCCGGTCGCGGTCGTACCAGTCGGCGTTCTCGAAGTAGCGCGCGCCGACCGGATCCCCGAAGCTGTAGAAGAAGCTCGGCCACATCCCGTAGAACGTCGCGATCTGGAAGTAGCGCTTGACGTTATCGTTCGTGCCCATCAGCCCGAAGTCGCCGTTGAGCAACAGGCCATACGGCCGGGTCCCGGCGAGCGTCCGCGAGTAGATCAGCACATCATCGGTGTCGGGCACGAAGCTGCCGCTCGCGGTCCAGCTGATCTCGGTTCCCAGGTAGTCGAAGATGTCGGCGCCGAATGGCAGCTCGCGCGCGACCATGTTCGCCATCATCAGCTTGCCCAGGTTGTAGCGAACGTCGGCGGCAAGCCAACGCGCGAACTGAACCGAGGTGAACCAAAGCGGCAGTCCGGCGCGACGATAGCCGGTGGATCCGAACGTCAGCGGGATCTCGGTGGTCCGGAAATGCCTGGAGCGCTCGTTGAGCGTATTGCCGTGCGACAAGAAACTGTCGAGGTACTCGCCGTCGAGTGTGGGCGTGGTCGTGTACGGACCGCGAACCTCGGGCCTCCTGATCTGGTTTGCGCGGTTGAGTGGGTACGTCGCATTGGTCACCGCCGGATCGGCGTTCAAGTAGAACAACACGCAGCCGTAGATGTCGCCGGGGCACCACGGAACCTCGCCGGGCGCGTACGCCTCGTACTGCATCTTCTGCGAGAAGTCGTATGCGCCGGAGCTAAGGGTCGCCTCGGCTTGCTTGCGCTCGGTCGCGTTTCCCGACGTGTACTTCTGATTCAGATAGCTCATCACCTGCGAGTAGTTGTTGCGGTTGACCGCCGCGTCCTTGATCGGCAGCCAGTGCGACCACGGCTCGGAGACGTAGCGGAACGTGGGGATTTCGACGCCGTCGTCGTCGTCAACGAGATCCATATTGCCGGTCTCGTGCGCACCGATCCCGAAATCTTCAACGTGTGCGATCGGCGCTGGGTTGGTTCGGGCGGGAGAAACATCGGAGAACGCGGCCCAGATGCCCTGCTGCGCCGGTGGGATGCGACGAATAAATGCGGATCCGAAGCGCGTCTGGTAGCCCTGGGTCGCGTCGCGAAAGCCATTCGCGCTGTCGACGCGATACAGCACCAGCTCGACACTCGCGCGCCGCGGAAACTGTGTGGTCTCGGGGCTAAGGCCGAGATCGAACCCGACCATGTATTGGCGCGTTCGCGGATTAAACGTGAACCGCGCGATCCGAGGTGAAGAGATCGGATAGCCGAGCGCCACGCCGCGCCCCGAAGATCCGGAGGTCCAAACGGCCGACCACGGATAGCGGCTGAACGCGCCCGTAGCGCCGATGCCCACGTCCGACGTCAGGTTCTGATACTCGATGTCGAGCGCCGCGGCGGTGTTGCGGGACCGTCGAACGTCGTCGCCCCACGTCCATGGCCCGACGCCGAGCGGCAACGAATAGTAGACCGTGACTGCGCGCGTCTCGTCTGACGTCGGATCCGTCGTGGTGTCGGTATCGGTGACCTCGATGTTGATCGTGATCCGATCGCTAGACCGAGTGTACTTCGTGGTGACCGCGAGTTCGAGCGCCGGCACGGCACCGGTGTGAGTTGCGCCGTTGGTCGTCGCGGTAACCGCGCCGCCGACGTTCCACCAGTCGCTGTGCGCGCGGACATCGCGCACCAACACGCCCGACGATGCGGTTCGCGTCGTGTCGAGCAGCTGAACGCCACTGGCCGACAGACCGGTCACGACGCCGTTGGTGCTGCCCAGGCTGATCGAAAGCCCATCGCCGGTGGTCAGGTTGATCGGCGCGCCAGCCGCCGGAGCCGTGGCTCCTGTCAGCGCGGCGGCCTGACTATCCACGAGCAGATGTTGATCGGTGATGTCCAGCTCGGAGACCGAGATGTCATCGAACCACACCGTTCCCGTGTGCTGGCCGCGCAGCAGCGCGTAGATCTTCACGTGCGACACTTTGCGATCCACCCACAACACGCGCTCACGGTAGTACCAGTCATGCGTGCCGACGTTGAACGTCAGGCTCTGGTTGTAGCGGAGCGTCCCGTCAGCGAACACGACGTCCGCGTACAGTGCGTAGTTCGAATCTTGGCTGCCGGTAACGTCTTGCGCCTTGCTCCAGGCGCGCAGCAAGATCGGCCGCGGCGTCTGCTGGGAGAACGTCACCGTCTGCGACGCCCCGAAGCTGTCGGTGGTGCTGGTCGTATTGTTGTCGAGCCGAACCGACGCAGCGCTGGCGTGCCCGACCGCGCTGTCGATGGTGTAACCCGAGCCGTAGCTCGCCCATCCGGTGGCGCCGGTCTCGAACCCCGGGTTGGCGACCCGGTTCGTGCTCATCATGCTCGGGAGGGACCGCCATTCGAACACCGGCCACGCCGCTGCGCCGAGCTCGGACGTGTGAGTGCCGACCGGATCGGGATCGTCATCGAGCGAGGTGCAACCAGTGGTCAGCACCGCGGCGGCAATGCAGACCCAAACGACGCGTGTGAACTGCAAGACCATCATCGCGATACTCCAGGGTGAGAAATGCTCTGGGCACGTCGCGGCGATGCCGCAGTGCCGCGCTCCGACGTGTGTTCGCCGAGCCGGGGAACGTCGCGACCGTCATCGCCAGCGACCGCGCGCGACCATAGTGCAACGCCTATGCCCGCTGCCATCGACGGAAATCGATAACATCGCCGGCCACTGCGTTCCGTCGGTGTCGACCCGTCACCCCGCTGGCGACTGGAGACCAGGGCATCATCCGCACCCCACGGCGAATCACGGAGGACAGCGAACGTCGTTCGCGAGCTGTTGCACCCGTTGGGTTGCTAGTTGACATTCGGCCTCGATCGAACCGAGCTCGGCCTCGCGTGCTGAATTTGCAGCTGCAGCGACGGCATTCGCGCGCAGCGTAAACCTCGTCTTGATCTCAGCCGGCACCGATGTACATCGCGACAACCGCGCCGCCGCGGCGAGAAACGCAGTGCATTGCGGAGCACGAACCGTCATTGCAGCTTGCGCCGATGGAGCACAACCGGCGTCGATCAGCGACGCCTCGACGCGCCCGGCGCGGGCAGTACAGCGCTCCGCCGTTGGCTTCGATTTTGGTTTCCATGTCGCTCGCTCTGCTGCCAGCGCGATCGGATCTTCGAGCGGCATACTCGCGAGCTTGGAGCATCGCGCCTCGATCGCGGCCCACGCGATCAAGCGGTCGCACGCCGCGATGGCTGTCGATCGCCGACGTAGCTGACCGGTGACGACGCAGCCAGAATCGAGCTCGACACGAAGCTCCAGCTCACCTGCCGCTTTGCCACGAGCAAGCGCAACAGCCACGTCGCCCTGCTGTGCCTGCCATCCTTCCGGTGATTCGATCAACGGCAGCGTTCGCAGTCCGCCACCCGCTGCCGCGAGCTCGAACGCGAGCGCGCCATCGGTGGCGACGAGCGCGAGCTGTGCAGACCGCTCACCCGGCGCGCTGCAGCGCTGCCACGTCAGCTTCGCGTCGTAGCTACCGACCCAATCGGCCCACGACACCAACGGGACCGCGCGCGCAGGCACCGACACCGGCACCGCGACGATCGCGAACGCCGCTAGTGCTGCGACCGGGCGGTTCTGATCTGGTCGGTCTTGCGGCCGGATCCGTTTGTTGATCTAAGCGTGGGGTGAAGCCCAAGACGGCACGCGCGCCCCGGTTGAAGTTGTCGGCTGCAGATCTCAACGAGCTGAAGCGCTTGAAGCAGCAGAAGCTTTCGGCGCGAACCTGGCGCCGCATCCTGACGCTGGAACAGCTCGATAAGGGGCTGTCGGTGCTCGCGGCAGCCAGGGCGGTCGGCGGGTATCACCGCGAGGTCAAACGCGTGTCGGACCGGTACAACACCAGCGGTCTTGAGGCTGCGCTGGCCGACGACCCGCGGCCGGGCGGCGAGCGGAAGCTCGACAGTGTGGAGGAAGCCGCAATCGTCGCATTGGTCTGCGGACCGCCTCCGGACGGGAATGCGCGATGGACGATCCGGCTCGTGACCTCCGAGGTCATGAAGCGCGGGATCGTGAAGCGCGTCGGCCGAGAGACCGTTCGAGTGACCCTGGCAGAACACGACCTCAAGCCGTGGCGGGAAAAAAATGTGGGTGGTTCCGGAGATCAGCGGCGAGTTCGTCGAAAGGATGGAGGACGTGCTTCGCGTGTACGCGCGACCGCACGATCCGCAGCAGCCGGTGGTCTGCCTCGATGAACGCCCGGTCGTTCTGCGCGACTCGGCTCGGCCAGGGGTGAGCGCACGGCCCGGCCGCCCCGCGCGCGCCGACTACGAGTACGTGCGAAACGGCGTCGCGAACATCTTCTGCATCGTCGAGCCGAAGACCGGCAAGCGGCTGACCCACGCAACGCGACGGCGAACGAACAAGGACTTCGGGCGCGCGCTGCATCGCATCTCGAACGCGTACCCGAGAGCCAAGCGCATCCACCTCGTCGTCGACAACCTCAGCACTCACTCGGAGAAAGCGTGTATCGAAACCTTCGGCCACCGAACGGGCCGTAGCTTGTGGGCACGCTTCAAGGTCCACTTCACGCCCAAGCATGGGAGCTGGCTCAACGCCGCCGAAATGGAGGCGAGCCTCGTCGGCCGGCAGTGCCTGGGCAAACGCCGGATCCCGAACCTGCACCGCCTACGTCACGAGGTGCGCCGCTGGCGCGCGGTCGCGACGCACGAAGGCATGCCCATCCGATGGAACTTTCGCGTCAAGGACGCTCGACGTGTCTTCGGCTACGACCGGCTCAAATCTACGCGGTCGCAGCACTAGCTGCGCGTACCGCATGCCTCGAGCATGCCACTCGAGCGCGGTCGCAGCTACTTGGCTTCTGCGTCGGGCAACGACTCGTCCGGCAACGGCTCCTTGCCGCGGATCATCACCGCATAAAGCACGGCGCCAACGCCCAGCACGGCGCCGCCGATCAAGCTTTCCCAGGGCTGCGTCTTGATCTGCGAGTACGCGATCCAGGCCGACAACGCGATGAACAACGCCGGGGTGACCGGATATCCGAACGTGCGGTACGCCGCCTGGTGACCGCGACGGCGCAACAGGAACACCGATCCCACGGTGAGCGCGGCGAAGATCGCTAGCGAGAACGCGACGAACCGGATCAGCACGCCCAGATCGCCGATCAGCACGAACACGGTCGCGAGCACGCCCTGCGCAACGACGGCGACTACTGGTACACCGCGCCGATTATGACGGCCGAGCTGTCTCGGCATCGCGCGATCGGCAGCCATTGCTGCGTAGACGCGCGGACCGGCCATGATCATCGCGCTGACCGACGACACCAAAGCGAGCGCGATGACGGTGCTCACCAGCTCACCCGCTCCGGCGCCGAACAGATGACGCGCAGCGACGTCACCCACCTCGATCACCGGTGCGAAATTGTCGCTCGGCCCTGCGAGCACCGCGGACGGCACCGCATAGAAGAACACCAGGTTGAGCAAGACGTAGAGCACCATCACGATGCCGGTCCCGAGGAGCAGCGCGCGCGGCAGATTGCGCTCGGGCTGTTCGACCTCGTTGGCGATGTACGCCGCGGCGTTCCAACCCGAATACGCGAAGCTCACATACATAAGCGCGGTTGCGAACTGCGTGGTCGCGACGTTCGAGAACCCGCCCGCCTGCGTCGCGAGATTATCCCACGAGCCCGTGCCGAACCCGATCCCGCCCACGATGAATGCACAGATGAGCAGTACCTTGATCGCCGTGAACACCGTCTGCACCCAGCCGCCGGTCTTGGTGTCGAACGCGTGGAGCGACGTGATGGCCGCGATCAGGCCGATCGCTACCATCTGCTGGGCACCGAGTGAGCTCAGCCCCGGAATCAGCAGCGCGAGGTACTTCGCGAACAGCAGCGATGACGTCGCGATCGGCGCCGAGAATCCCGCCGTCAGCGACACCCATCCGCTCATGAACCCGACAGCGGGATGGTAGGCCTCGCGCAAGTAAACGTACTCACCGCCCGCGCGCGGCATCATCGATCCGAGCTCCGCGTAGGCCGCCGCGCCGCACAGCGCGACCACACCGCCGACGACCCACGCGAGGAGGATCGTCTTCGGATCGTGGAGGTCGTGCGCCTGATATCCGGCGCTGGTGAAAACGCCGACACCGATCATGTTGGCGATCACGATCGCCGCAGTGATCGTGATCCCGAGACGCCGTTGGGGTCGACTCACTAGTCCCTCCGCCCCCCACCCCACTCCGACGTCGCCGACCTAGGCGGTCGGGCTTGGCACGCAGGCGCTAATCAAGGTGATGGGAGTGGCTGTAATTCTACTTTGACCGTTCGGCGTGCGCCTTGATTTTCCACGGTGACCTCGATGACCTCACCAACTTTGTGAGCATCGATGGCACGGAACAGGTCGCTCAGGTTCTGAACGTCCTCGTCACCCACCTTCACGATCACATCGCCCAGCACCCAGCCGCCTTGGACGGCCTGCGCCGGCTTGATCCCAGCACGATCGGCAGCACCACCGGGCATCACGCGCATCACGACGACGCCGACGATCCGCTGCTGCGCCGCCATTTGATCGCCGAGCGGGTCGATGCCGAGACCAGGGCGCGCGATCGTGACGTGCTGGATCAGCTTGGGTACAACCTCGTTGATCGTATCCACCGGCACGGCGAATCCGATGCCTGCGTTCGCGCCGCTCGGCGAGTAGATCGCTGTATTGATGCCGATCAATCTCCCCGCGCTGTCGAGCAGCGGGCCGCCCGAGTTGCCGGGGTTGATCGACGCGTCGGTCTGGATCACGTCGAAGATCGACCGGCCGTTGGGCGCTCTGATCTCGCGGCCGAGGCCCGAGATCACGCCGGTGGTCAGCGTCTGATCGAGACCGAACGGATTTCCGATCGCCAGCACCTTCTGGCCGACCTTGAGCGACGACGACTGACCGATCGGCAGCTCGACGAGCTTGGACGCCGGCGCCTCGATCTTAAGCACCGCGAGATCCTTGTTGGGATACTTGTCGACGATCTTCGCGGGGTAGCGGGTTCCATCGTTGAGCGTCACCACGGCCCGGCTACCGTGCTCGATCACATGCGCGTTGGTGACGATGTGTCCCGCGCGATCCCACACGAACCCCGTGCCGACGCCTTGCGGGATCTCGGTGACGTCGAACGTGAACTTATCGCGCCGAGTCTCGAGGCTGGTGACGTGGACGACCGACGCCGAGAACTTCTCGAACACTTCGATCGTCGATTGCTCATCGGCGCCGAGCTTGTCGTCGGGTCGCTGGGAGACCGGCTTCGGATCGACCGATACCGGTACGGGCGCGAGCTGGTGGCGCTGCTGCATCACGGTGTAGACCAGCGCGCCGGCCACGACGAGCAACAGCACTGCGAGGATCTTCGTCAGATGAGAATCACGGACTGGATGGTGCGGCACTCGAGTCACGGGATAAATCGATTGTGACATGGCTACGCGGGGATTACCGTTGGCCACGCGGTGGCCATTCCCGGATCCGCGCTCCCGCGGTCCTCCCCGTGGCGCAGGCCGTAACTGCTACAAACCGCGGCGCAGCTAGTGATGCGCTGACAGGAAATGTTCGGCTTCGAGCGCTGCCGCACAGCCAGATCCCGCCGCCGTGATCGCCTGGCGGTACTTCTTGTCCTGGACGTCGCCGGCCGCGAACACACCGGGGATGGAGGTCTGCGTCGTACCGGGCGTGGTCAGCACGTAGCCCTGGTCATCGCATTTGAGCTGGCCGCCGAGGAACGCGGTGTTGGGCACGTGACCGATCGCAAAGAACAGGCCGGCTGCCGCGATCACCTGTTCCTTGTCGGTCTTCAGATCGACGACGCGCACCTGCTCGACGCCGTTGCCACCTTCGACGCGGGTCACCCGATGCGATAGCAGCATCTCGATCTTGGGGTTGGTCTTCGCACGCTGTTGCATGATCTGGGACGCGCGGAGCTCGTCACGGCGGTGAACGATGTAGACCTTCGATGCGAACTTGGTGAGGAACGTGCCCTCCTCCATCGCCGAGTCACCACCGCCGATCACGAACAGCGGTTTATTGCGGAACATCGGCAACGCGCCATCGCATACCGCACACGCCGACACGCCCTTCTGCCATAGCTCGCTGTCGCGGGTTCCGGGAATGTCGTCGCGCTTGGCCGTCGCGCCGGTGGCGATGATCAGCGTCTTCGCCTCGCCGGACATATCGTCGGACCAGAACTTGAACGGGCGCTGCGACAGATCGACCTTGTTCACGGTCTCGGTGATGATTCGCGTGCCGAACCGTGCCGACTGCGCGCGAAACCGATCGCATAGCTCGGGCCCCGAGATGCCGTCGGGAAAGCCGGGGAAGTTCTCGACGTCGGTCGTGGTCGTGAGCTGGCCTCCGGCAGCGATCCCTCCAGCCATGAATCCCTCGAACAGCAGGGGGGACAGGTTTGCGCGTGCCGCGTAGATCGCGGCGGTGTGGGCAGCTGGGCCGCTACCGATGATGACAACGTTCTCCGCCATGACCGAGTAGGTCTAGCAAGTAGAGGCCTAACGTTTCAACGACGCAGAGCGCTTGTGCGACACCCATTGGGTGTTGGATTCTCGCTGATATGGAGCTGGCCAGTCTTGCCCAACTCGACCGCTCCCATCGCCGGCACGACGACGTCATGGCTACCTTGCTCGAAGCCGCCCGCCGACTCGCGGCTGGACGGCCGGAGGGGGACGACATCGCCCGGGTGCATGCCGCCGTGGCGTATTTCGAGCGGGCCGTGACGCGGCATTTTCGAGACGAAGAGGGCTCGGTGTTCCCGCGTCTTTCGACCCGCCGTCCCGACCTCGCCCCCGAGCTCGCGGCCCTGTCGGCGGAACATCCGACGCAGGTCGAGCTCCAAGGCAGGGTCGCAGCGGCCGCACGCGAGCTGGGCGAGGCGCGTCCGGCGGCCGGGAAGGCGCTGCTCGATGCGGCTACCGCGCTTGCCGAAGCGCACGTCAGCCACGTCGGTCGCGAGGATGCGATCTTTCGGTCGGCGCATGAGCTGCTGACCTCCGAGGACGACGCCGAGATCGTCGCCGAGATGGAGACCCGTCGCGATCGCGAGTTCGACGACACCGGACGAATCTGGGCGGGTGGCGGTGGCGGTGGCGGTCGTGGGCGCGGGATGGGCGGCGGTGGCGGTGGCGGTGGCGGTCGTGGGCGCGGGATGGGTGGCGGCGGTGGCGGTGGTCGCGGACGGGGGCGCGGCATGGATGGCGGTGAACAGGCCGAGTCGTCGGCCGCGTCTGGCCGTGCCGCGACGGTGCTCGAATCCCCGGGCGCGCGCTCTCGCAGGGCTAGCCGCGTCACGCAGCGGATTCGCACCCCGATCGAGCGCGTGGCGAAGGCAGCGACCAAGAACAAGTCCGCGCGGCCGGCCAAAGGGGTGAAGCGCGCAACCGCAACCAAACGGGCGCCCGCCACCAAGCGAGGCGCCGCGGTGAAGCGACCCGTAGCAGCCAAGGCCAAGCGCGCCAAGACCACGCGCGGCGCCGCCAAGCGCAGCGGCAAGCGCAAGTAGCCTCGCTAGCAAGCTACTGGCAGGGCTCGCTACTTCTTGGCCTTCTTACCTGGCTTGCCCTTGGGCGTACTGGCCGTGTCGGCCGCGGGCGCCGGCAAGTTCGGCGCCGAGTGATCGAGCGCGTCGGCCGCGGGCTTCTTGGATGATGCCGACGCGGGCCGCGCATCATCGTCGGGATCCCAACCTTCATCATCCTGTTCGGTCTTCTGCTCGGACTTGGCGGCGGCGGTTGCCTCCGCGGTCGCGGACTTTGCTGCGCGCTCCTTGCCCTCCTTGGCAGCGAGCGCCGCATCCTGGGCCTTGCGCCGTTGCTCGGCCTCGGCCTCCTGCTCCTCCTCGAGCTTGCGCCGCGCTTCGGCGGCTGGATCCGGTTCCGCGGGCTCGGGCTTCTTCGCGACTGCCGCGGCCTTCGCCTTCGGGAGCTCCGCCGGCTTCTCTTCGCGCAGCACCACCTTGAGCTGTTCTTGCGCCGCCATCGCGGTAGGCGCGACGACCGCCGCCGGCTTGCCACTACGCAGGATCCGCATCGCGAGGTACACCGCCGCCCCGAACGCGATGATCGAGCACCACTGGGCGAACGTGAACCCCAGGTGACGGGGGTCGGTGGTCTCCGGTCGCAAATAGTCGAGGAAGAACCGCACCGGCGCGTAGAGCGCGCCAGTCAGCGCAGGCACAAACCCCGCCGGCATCCGCTTGCTCGGCCGGAACGCCAGCCACAACACGATCGCGTTGACCGGGATCAAATAGAAGAACTCGAGCAAGCCGAGGTTCCAGATCGCGAGCGTGGCATCCGGTGGAATCGACGGGCCGAACTTGTCCTGGAACAGCTGCCTGACCACGCTCGCCGAGCCGCCGGCCACAAGCGGCGAATCGGCTGGGTAATTCATCGCGAGCGCGGCGTACCACTTCGTCGAATCGGCGATCGTGCCGATGTGATCGCTCACGACGGTGCATCCGAGCCGGCCGATCGAAAACGCCGGCAACAGGCCGGCCACCGTCACGTCGGCCATCAGTCGCCACGGCAACCGCTTCCACCACACATAAAACGCCCAACCCAGCGCACCACCCACGAATCCGCCGTACGACGAGATTCCGTCCCAGATTCGCAGCAGCACCGGCCACTTCGTCGGCGGCCAGATCGCGATCGGTTCGCTCATCTTCTTCCAGTCATAGGCGAGCACATCGAAGACGTGAGCTCCGATGAAGCCCGTGACCGCGACCCAGATCGTCAGCTTTCGGATGTGCTCGTCGTCGATGCCGTGCCATTCGGCATAGAGCCGGAGGATCCAGGCACCGATCAACACGCCCGCTGCGACGATCAAACCGAAGGTCTGAACGGGAAACCCGGAGATCACCTCGGTGCGATAGAGGTACGGGAACCCGAGCGTGGCACCGGTGGCCCCAGCCGAGACGAGCAAAGCGGCATACATGCGGGTGCGAGCCTACACCACTGCCGGGGCCGCGCTATGCTCGTGGCGTGATCTGGGAACCGTTCGTGCTGGCGTTGGTGTTGGGAGTGATCGTCTCGGCGGGGCTGTACTTCGCGTACCTGTGGCCGTCCGTCGAGCCCGAGCACACCGACGATGCGGCGCCTGCTGAATCGCGCTCCGCGGACAAGCCGGCGGACGGCGGCGCATGAACCGCGGCATGGCGTCCTGCGCGGTGGTCGCAGCGTTTGCCATCGTCCCGGCGCAAGCCGAGCCGCGCACCGAGCGCACCGAGCGCATCGAGCGCATCGAGCGCGTTGGACAGGTTGTTCGCGTCGAGCACTACGATCCTTCGACCACGCCTGCGCGCGGACCATCGGCCGCACCCGTCACCGTCGAGTTGTTCTTCGCGCCGTCGGTGAACGGCGCCGCGCGGTTGCCGGTGTATCGGCTGCTCGACCAGCTTCAGAAGCGTCACCCAACGCGAATTCGCATCGTCTATCGGATCATCTCGCGTGGCGCGTCGCCACCTGGTCCCCAACTTCCGACGCTCGCGCTCGAGGCTCATGTCCAAGGCAGGTTCTTCGAGTTCGTCGACGCGATTCATGCACCTCCGCGCAAGGGCACCAGCGCGCTCACCCGCGACCAAATGATCGAGGTCGGGCGCAGCGTCGGGCTGGATCCTCAGCGGCTCGAAAGCGCGATCGCAGAGGATCGCTATCGTGACGTGATCAGCGGCAACGAGCGGCGCTTCGAACGGCTGCGCGGCACCAACACGCCAAACGTATTCTTCAACGACAAGGCGCCGCGCCAGTCCGTGAGCGAGCTCACCGAGGCGGACCTCGAGCGCGCGTACGTGGACGCCTACGAGCGCGCCATGGACCTGCTGGATCGTGGCGTCGATCCAGCGCGGCTGATGGACGCGTTCGACGCCGAGTCGCTGCAACCTGCCCGCCGGCTCCCGATCCCCACGATCCCGACCGACGATGGGGAAATCGATCCTCGCGGTCATCCGCTGGCAAATCCGCCGCTCGACCTGACCGGCATGCCATCACAGGGCAAGCCGGGAGCCGCCGCTGCGGTCACGATCGCGGTGCTGTGTCGCCCAAACGACACCCAGTGCGGCGACATCCTGCGCAGCGCCGGAAATGTTCAAAGCAGGTTCGATGGTGAGGTCCGTCTGGTTTGGGCTCCCTGGTTCGACGTGGGTCGGGACGACGCCGCAAATCTCAGTTTGCTCGGGGATGCGGCGCTATGCGCCGAGCTGGTTGGCTCGAACCCGGACGACCTGGAGGCCTCGCCGGGTTGGCGGTGGATCACCGAGGCCTACGCGAAGGTTCAGCGTAGCGCCGGGCGCCGAATGCCGGCCGACGAGCTGATCGATTGGCTCGCGATGCGCCTCGGTGTCGACTCGGCGGCGCTGTCATCGTGTCGCGCGAGGATGGCGAATACCACGCTCGATTGGATCGCCGAGGCACGTCGGTCTGGCGTGACACGGTCTCCGACGATCGTGGTCGGTGGCCGGATCTACGCGGGTGTTCAGCGCGAGAAGTTGATCCAGCAGATCGTCGATGACGAGCTCGCGCCTGGTGTGCTGGGTGAGGCTGCGCCCGCGTGGCGTTCAGCAACGAAACCACGCTAGTCGCTGTTTGACCGTCGGGTCACCGTTCGCTTCCGAGGGGCGCGAGTTGGCTCCGCCTGGCGATCGCCGACAGATGCTCGTCGCGCCGTTTGACCGTCGCTCCGCGCGTCGTTGCCCGGTGAGAGGCGAGTTGGCTCCGCCTGGCGATCGCCGACCAGATGCTCGTCGCGCCGTTTGACCGACGCCCCGCGCGTCGTTGCCCGGTGAGAGGCGAGTTGGCTCCGCCTGGCGATCGCCGACAGATGCTCGTCGCGCCGTTTGACCGTCGCC
>JBFXAI010000027.1:0-93264 GCA_050184455.1 Kofleriaceae bacterium
GCGGAGCGCTTGCACGGCGTGACACGTTCGGCGCGTAGCGCGAGGAGGGGTCCCCGGGCGTCGCGAGCGCGCAGCGGTGCATCGTTTCGGACGGGCGGAGAGCGCGTGCGCGAGTGGGCGATCTCCACCCACGCCGTGGCTCTCCCGGGAGACCAAGCAAGCGGCGCAGCCCGGGGTCCCTCCTCGGTAAGCAGCGCCGACGTGGCGCGACGTGCTGCGCGCATGATCACTCTCGATAAGCCTCGCGAAGCGGCGCGCTTGCACGGCGTGACACGTTCGGCGCGTAGCGCGAGGAGGGTTCCCCGGGCGTCGCGAGCGCGCAGCGGTGCATCGTTTCGGACGGGCGGACAGCGCGTGCGCGAGTGGGCGATCTCCACCCACGCCGTGGCTCTCCCGGGAGATCAAGCAAGCGGCGCAGCCCGGGGTCCCTCCTCGGTAAGCAGCGCCGACGTGGCGCGACGTGCCGCGCGCATGATCACTCTCGATAAGCTTCGCGCAGCGGCGCGCTTGCACGGCGTGACACGTTCGGCGCGTAGCGCGAGGAGGGTTCCCCGGGCGTCGCGAGCGGTCACAATGCGATCCTGTTCGATCGAGGATGCGGGTGACAATTCAGGACACGCGTTTTCCATCGGCGCCCCACCGATAGAACCCTTCGCCCGACTTCTTCCCGAGCTTTCCCGCCGCCACCTTCGCGCGCAGGATCTCCGGCGCGGTGAACGATGGCCCGATCGTTCCCGCCAGGTAGTCGGCGATCCCGAGCCGCACATCGAGGCCAACCAGATCCGTCAGCTCGAGCGGTCCCATCGGGTGGCCATAGCCGAGCTTCATCGCGGTATCGATATCCGCTGGCGACGCCACGCCCTGCTCGACCATTCGCATTGCTTCGAGCCCGATCACCAGACCGAGCCGGCTCGACGCGAAGCCGGGACTATCGGTCACGGTGATCGGCGTCTTGCCGAGCTTCTCGACCAACGCCACCGCGAGCGCAACCATCGCTGGATCGGCATCGGCGTGCTTCACCACCTCGACGAGCTTCATCAAGTGGACAGGGTTGAAGAAGTGCATACCGACGAGCCGGCCCGGCGCTCGAACGCTCGCCGCGATGCTCGCGATCGAGAGTGACGACGTATTGCTCGCGAACAGCGCATGTGCCGGTGCCGCGCGATCGACCGCCGCGAAGATCTCGCGCTTGAGCTCGAGCCGCTCGGGAACCGCTTCGATCACGCAGTCGGCTCCCCGGCACGCAACTTCGAGCTCGCCAAATGGCGCGAGCCGGCCGAGTGCAGCTTCACGCTCCGCCCCGCTGAGCTTGCCGAGCTCGACGGACTTCTCGAGGTTCTTGGCGATCTTCGTGATCCCGGCAGCAGCAGCCCCCGGCTGCGCATCGAAGAGCTGCACCTTCGCGCCCATCACGGCGGCGACATGCGCGATGCCGTGGCCCATGGTGCCCGCACCGATCACCGCAACGGTTCGAACTTGGTCGACGGAGAGTGTCACGGGCGAAGGTATGCCAGGTTCGCGACCGCATGTCATCGCTCGCGACGCCGCGTGTGCGCGGCGCGTGTTGCACGCGCGCGTAGTTGCGCGCTCGACACCCGGGTCGTACGTTCGACACATGGTCGACGTCGATCGCCTGCAGCGCGACCTCGAGGTGATCGTCGGACCTCGACGCGTCTCGGTACGCGCGATCGATCTCGACACCTACGCGCGTGACATGTGGCCGCGCCTGCTGCTCGATCACCGTGTGGGCAAACACGGACCGCGGCCACACGCCGTGGTGTGGCCGGAAACGCCGCGCGAGGTGGTCTCGATCGTCAACCTCGCGCGCGAGCGCAAGCTGCCGATCATTCCGTACGGCGGTGGCTCGGGTGTGTGCGGCGGTGCGGTGCCGCTACACGGCGGAATCACGATCGATACCAAGCGGATGCAGCAGCTGCGCTCGGTGAATCACGACGAGCTGATCTGCGACGTCGAGGCGGGACTCTCCGGCGAGCGGTTCGAGCGCGAGCTGGCGCGCCGCGGGTTCACGTTCGGCCATTTCCCCTCGTCGATCTATTGCTCGACGGTGGGCGGGTGGCTGGCCACCCGTGCAGCCGGCCAGTTGTCGACGAAGTACGGCAAGGTCGAAGATCGTGTCGCGGGGCTGACGCTGGTCACCGGCCGCGGCGAGCTGATCGAGACCGACGGACCCAACCGCGCACTCCGCGGTCCGAGCTGGACCCAGCTCGTCGTTGGCAGTGAGGGCACGCTCGGCGTGATCACCTCGGCGCGGTTGCGCGTGGCACCGGCACCCCAGCTACGCGTGTTTCGCGGCTTCGAAGTCGACGACATCGCGGCCGGTGTCGAAGCGATCCGCCGGATCCTTCAGAAGGGCCTGCGCCCGGCGGTAGTGCGGCTGTACGACGAGCTCGACACCTTGATGAACGCGTTCGGCCACCACGACGCCGAACAACCGCGCGAGCCGCGTGGCCCGGCGACCGATGTCGCGTTCGGTGCACTACCAGCGTGGCCCGAGCCAGCGGTGCATCAGCCCCGCGGTACCGAAATTCGCACGACCGGTACTCGACAGACGCTGATGAACGCGGCGCTTGGCCGGTCGCGGTGGCTGAATCGCGTGGTCGAGACCGTCGCGGAAAAGATCGCGCGTCGCGGCTGCCGGCTGATCATCGGGCTCGAGGGCGCGCGGCTGCGCACCGAGGTCGAAGCAGCGCTGACGTTTCACGAGCTGCAGGCCGCCGGCGCGCGCGACCGTGGCGAAGATCCGGGCTGGGCGTGGCTGCGGCATCGCTACGCGATCTCGTACCGGATGTCGCCGATGTTTCGCGACGGCACGTTCGTCGACACCATGGAGGTCGCATCGAGCTGGAGTCGGCTGCTCGACCTCTATCACTCGGTGAAGACCGCGATCGGCCGTCACGCGCTGGTGATGGCGCACTTCTCTCACGCGTATCCGGATGGCTGCTCGATCTACTTCACGTTCGCCGGACCCGCGCGCGATGCCGCCGCGGCGCAGCGGCTGTACGACACGATCTGGCACGATGGGCTCGAGGCGACGACGCGCGTCGGCGGAACGATCAGTCATCATCACGGCGTCGGCGTGCTCAAGGCGCCGTACATGATCGGCGAGCACCGCGAAGCGATGGCGATCTTCGAAGCGGCGAAGGCCTGTTTCGATCCCGATCGGATCATGAACCCGGGAAAGATGGGGTTGCGGCCGTGACGCTCGAGGCAGAGCTCGCCGCCATCGTCGGCGCAGAACACGTATCGAGCGCCGGTTCCACCGCGTGGCGCGTGGTTCCCGGCTCGGCGAGCGAGGTCGCCGAGCTGATTCGTCGAGCACTCGATCATCGCGCGACGATCCATCCGGTCGGCGCGGTAGGCGATCGGCCGCTCGCGGCGATCACCAAGTCCGGGCGCCCGGCGATCCTGGTGGCGACCAAACGACTCGACCAGGTCCTCGAGCTCGACGAGACGTCGTTACTGGTCCACGTGCAAGCTGGGATCACCGGACTCGAGCTCGAGCGCGTGCTCGCACCGCGCAACTTGTCGATCGGGGACTACCCGCCGGTGATCCTGACCTCGTCGATCGGCGGCTTGCTCGCCGTCCGGACGCCCGGCAAGTCGAGCGCGCGGCACGGCTTCTTCGAGGACGCCGTCGTCGGAGTGTCTGCCGTGCTCGCGAACGGGCATACGGTGCACACGCGGATCGCGCCGCGGCGCGCGACCGGACCCGACTTGGTGCGGGCACTGTGCGGCAGCGAAGGCACGATCGGCGTCATTACCTCGGCCGTGCTACGCGTCCACCTGCGACCAGAGACCCGACTGGTCGCCTCGTACACGTTACCCACCGTTGACGCGGCGGTCTCGGCGGTCCACCTCGCGCTGCGCGAAGAAGCCGCGCCGGCCGGGATCCGGATCTACGACGCCGCCGAGGCAGCGAGTCACTTCGATCTCATCCAGATCGCCGGCGACGAGGCGCTGCTTTGCGTGGCCACCGCGGGGCCGACCGATCTGGCGACCTGCGATCGCGATCTGATCACCAGCGCGGTGATGGCGGAAGGCGGTCGCACGTCCGTGCCGTCCTACGCCGAGCAATGGTGGCGCCGGATTCACGCGGGCGAACCGACCCCGACCCCAGCGCCATCGCTCCAGGTCATGGCCACACCGTCGAAGCTGCGGCCGGTTTATCAGGCCATCCGCTCCACGGTCGCCGGTGCCGGCGGCCGCGCGCGCGCACATATCTCGCGGTTCGATAGCGATGGCGCCGTCGTGTTCGCGACGATCGAGCCCGGCGGTGGAGCGACCCGCGCCGATCTGATCGCGAGCGCCGAGCGTGCCGCGGAGGCTGCGGGAGGCTGGCTGCTCGGGTCACGACCGCACCAGCTCGACACGTACCTGCGGGAGCTACGCGCCGCGATCGATCCCGAGCAGATCCTGAATCCCGACGCGTTCGGATAGTGCAAAGCCGCGGAGGAGGCAGCGGCACGAGAAGGGGTTGACCTGGCCTTGTTCTGCGAGCTCTGCGAGCGCTGGGCCTTGGCGCTGCGCCTTTGCGTTCCTCCGGGAGCTAACCAGGACTCTCGCTGCGCGACATATCCGCCACGAGCTTTCTCATGAACAGCTCGATGTTCCGGCGCAGCGCAGGGTCGTGGCAGACCGGCAGTGCGCGCCGCCAGGTCTCGACGGCGCGGGCATGCAAACCTTGCCGGAAATAGAGGTATGCGAGCCGAGTCAGCGCAGGAAAATACGTCGGCTGAAGATCGACGACAGCCTCGTATTCGTCGACGGCTTCAGCCCATCGCGACGCTCGCTGCAGCATGTTGGCGAGCATGAAGTGAAGCTTGGGGCTCGCCGGATCGGTGACCAACGCACCACGCAGCCGCGCCACCGCCCCCTCGACATCGCCGTTGTGGTAGCGGCTCAGCGCATCGGTGACCAGTCCCTCGTGATCTGCGCGCTCCTCGGTCGAAAGCTCGCGCAAGATCCGATGCAGCCGGCGCGAGTCGAGCGGCTTCTCGAGATAGCCATCGACCGCATGACTCTTCAGCACGTCGTCCGCGATCTGGCCCGAATCGACGACGGCCGTCATCACGACGACCTTGGTTCGTGAGAGCCGCCGGCTGCGCTTGATCGCGCGGCACATCCGCAAGCCATCGAGCTCGGGCGTCGCAACATCGGCGAACACGACGTCGAACTGCAAGGTGCGCAGCAGCTCGAGGGCCGCGTTGCCCGACGCCACCGCTTGGCACTCGAACTGGACTCGCTCCAGCTCCGAAACCAGCTGCATCCGCGCCGGCGGATCCGGATCGACGACCAGGGCCCGCGTCGGCCCCGGCTGACGCGCTTCTTCGATCTCGCCGCGATCGAGGGTTTCGATGACTTGGATCGTTCGGTCCTGAAACTCCTGATCGGCGTCGGCGTCGGCGTCGGCGTCGGTCGTCGTGGTCACCGTTGGCACGTGCCAGTCGCTGGTCAGCGTCGCGGTCGAGCTCGACAGCTCCTCGGACGGCAGCTCGTCGACCGCCTCGATGCTCCGCGACGCTTCTTCGGCGAGCGCACGCTGCGCGCTCCGAGACTCGTCTTGATCGCGCTCGCCGTCGGGATGGACGATCGCGAGGTGAGTGCCCGAGCGATCCGACTCGCGGCCGACCAGATAAAGATCGCCGGCCTTCCATCGGCGGAACGCGAGCCGGATCGTCCGCGACAACGTGATGTCGAGTGCGATCCTCAGCTCGACGTTCTTGCCGCGTCCGGCGCCGAGCTCGCGGGCTGGAACGATCGCGTCCTCGGGGCGCGCGGCGGCGACCACGATCGTCGATTGATCTTCGTAGACCACGATCGCCGAAAAGATCCGGCACCACTCGACCGTGACGTGCTCGAGCACGTCCAAGCGGATCGTCGATTCATCGAGGACGATTCCCGACCACCCGGTCTGAGCCGACAGCGCCATGCAGAGCTGGCGCTCGGAGCAGTACCCCAAGGTGTACAGCTCGGATGCGACGGGATGTCGGCCGCTCTGGCGCGCGAGCGCATCCGAGAGCCCAGCGGCGTCGATGACGCCTTGCTGGATCAATAGCTGACCGATCGAGCCCCTCACCGAGGCTACGAGGGTAGCAGACCTGGTGAGACGGCACATTTTCTTGGCCAGCCAAGTAGTTGAGATCCCAGTTGAGACCGGCTAACCGATCAGCCGCTTTCAGTTTTGACTGGCGATCTATTTCGACGCTGGTATCCTCCGGGCCCCGTTACGAAACCAGGCGATTTGGCGTCACCCGACACATTGCCCAAACAAGGGCCCGCTCGCGACAAGGTGTCACACCAAAGCTCGCCACCAAGTCCTGATTTCGTTACCCAACACATTTGAATTAATGGCTTTGCTGGATCCGGTAGCTCAATGGCACCGGCATTGCTTAGTGCGGGCCACCACATCGGCTCGGCAGGGAGACCTTAATGAACAGCGATTTCAAGATTGGTGAAAAGGCCGTCTACCCCGCCCATGGCGTTGCCGAAGTGATCGGGATTGAAAAGAAGGAGATCAACACTACGGTTTGTTCCTTCTATGTCCTGAAGGTGCTCGCCACGGGCATGCAGATCCTTGTTCCCAAGGACAAGGCTGACCAAGTCGGCCTTCGCCCCGTCGCCACGACGGCTGAAATCGAAGAAGTGTTCGACATTCTGCGCGAGAAGGACGTCCACATCGACAAGCAGACGTGGAACCGCCGGTACCGCGGTTTCATGGAGAAGATCAAGACCGGATCGCTGTTCGATGTCGCCGAGGTCTATCGCGATCTGTACCGGCTCAAGAGCAGCAAGGTGCTGTCGTTTGGCGAGCGCAAGATGCTCGACAGCGCACGCCAGCTGATCGTCAAGGAGCTCGCGGTTGCTCGGAAGTGGACCGAGGAGAAGGTCGAAGCCGAGCTCGAGAAGGCCTGCGCCTGATTCAGACCGAACAGGTCCCGAAAAAGCAGGAAACGAAAAACGCAGACGTAGATTTCGGCTAGGCCCGCGTGCTAGGGCTGCTGACCGCGATGCAGGTTCACGTAGCGAAAGCTGAGCTTTGGACGTTGCCGGTCGATGCCGTGGTCAACCCGGCTAACTCGCTCGGCATCATGGGCGGCGGAATCGGCGGCGCGCTCCGTCGCCAAGGCGGCGACGTGATCCAACAGGCCGCGATGCAAGCCGCACCGATTGCCGTCGGGGCCGCGCTGGTGACCACCGCGGGCCAATTGCCATCGAAGAACGTCATCCACGTTCCGACGATGGAAGAGCCCGGCATGAAGATCGGCGCCGAGAACGTTCGGCGGGCCGCACGCGCCGCCTTGATCGCGGCGGATCGCAACAACTTCAAGGTCATCGCGATCCCGGGCATCGGCACCGATCTCGGTGACGTGCCGATGGATGAGGCTGCGCGCGCGATCGTAGAGGAGATTCGCGCTCATCGCCGACCCTGCCCCGAGACGATCTACCTCGTCGATCCAGACGAGAACATGGTCGCCGCACTCGAAGAAGCGCTGCGCACCGCGCAAGCGAATCTCTAGAGCAACTCATCGGTCGGGCCGCGGCGCGATAAGCGTGCGATCGCCCTACCAAATTGCGCGCCCGTCGCGTTGACCGGTGAATCGCGCGCCATATACTGCCGCCGTGCAGTTACAGGCCTATATGCCCGCCGGGCTGGCCATCGCGTTTGCCCTCGGATTTTGCGGGCTGTTTACCGCGCTCGCGATGCTGATCGGCCCCAAAGCGGTTAACCCCGAAAAGCTCAAACCGTTCGAGTGTGGCTCCGAACCGATCGGCACCCCACGCGGCCGCTACTCGGTGCGGTTCTATCAGGTCGCGATCCTGTTCCTCGTGTTCGATATCGAGGCCGCGTTCATGTACCCGTGGGCGGTGCTGTACGACCAGCTCTCGAAGGGCGTCGCGCCCGGCTCGGTCAGCTTCTTCGGGTTCGGTGAGATGTTGGTGTTCGTCGCCATCCTCGTCGTCGCGCTCGCCTACGTGTGGAGAAAGAAGGCGATCGGATGGGAGTAGAGATCACCACCACACGGCTCGAAGACGCCGCGAAATGGGCGAAGCAGAGCAAGCTCGAGCAGGCGAGCAATTGGGGACGTAAGTTCTCGCTGTTCAGCTATCCATTCGTCACCGCGTGCTGCGGCATGGAGTTCATGTCGGTCGCAGCGCCGAAGTACGATCTCGCGCGGTTCGGCGCGGAGTTCCCGCGGTTCTCGCCCCGCCAGAGCGATCTCTTGATGGTCGTCGGCACGATCACCGAGAAGCAGGGCCCCGCGCTCAAGCGCGTGTTCGACCAGATGGCCGAGCCCAAGTGGGTCATCGCGTTCGGCGTGTGCGCCTCGACCGGCGGGTTCTACCAGAACTATCACGCGATGCCGGGATGCGATCAGGTCATCCCCGTCGACGTCTACATCCCTGGATGTCCGCCGCGGCCCGAGCAGGTGCTCGACGCGGTGATTCTGTTGATGGATCGGATCCAGGCCGGCCGCGGCCACAGCCAGCTACGCACCAAGCGCGAGCAGTTGATCGCTGCCACCGAAGAAGGGTAGCGAGATGTCGCAAAAGGTTCTCGACGCGCTCAAGGCGAGCCACGCCCACGCGATCACGCACACCGAATCCAGCTACGGCGACGAGGTTGCGTGGATCGCGCGCGATCACCTGATCGCGGTCGCGACGTTCCTTCGGACTGACCCTGCGATGGCGTTCGACTCGCCGGTGTTCGTCACCGCGATCGATCGGCTCGATTGGCGCCCGGTCGGCGTTGCGCCGGCGCTGCATTGGAGCGAGGACAAGCCGCGGTTCGAGGTCGCGTATCAGCTGCGCTCGAGCAAGCATCGCTATCGTGTCCGCCTGAAGATCGCCGTGCCCGAGCACGACCCGCGCGTGCCATCGCTCGCGGGACTGTGGCCCGCGTTCGAGTGGCAGGAGCGCGAGACGTTCGACATGTACGGGATCCGATTCGATGGCCATCCCGATCTGCGCCGGATCTTCTTGTACGAAGAGTTCGTCGGGTACCCGCTGCGCAAGGACTATCCGAAGGAGAAGCGCCAGCCGCTCGTCCGTCGCGATGATCTGCCGATCAATCCGATCAAGCGTGAGGGGAGCGAGCGCTAATGGCTTCTCAACCATCTCAAGGACCGACCGGCGGGCTCACCGCCGAGTCGCTCAAGCAGCTGGTGCTCGGCCGCCAAGATGTCCAAGACCTTCAGGACACCGAGCACGAGCTTCCGCCGGACTTGATGACCGTCAACATGGGCCCGTCGCATCCCGCGATGCACGGCACCGTGCGCATCGTGCTGACGGTCGACGGCGAGAAGATCGTCAAGTCGGACATCCAGCCGGGCTACCTGCACCGCTGCTTCGAGAAGGAATCGGAGTACGCGACATACACCCAGGTGTTCCCGTACACCGATCGGCTGAACTACGTGTCGCCGATGATCAACAACGTCGGCTGGGCGATGGCCGTCGAGAAGTTGATGGGATTGACCAAGGCGATCCCGCGCCGCGCTGAATACGTCCGCGTGATCGTCAGCGAGATGTCGCGGATGACCGACCACCTGACGTGCGTCGGCGCATCAGCGATGGAGCTCGGCGCGTTCACGCCATTTCTGTACTTCCTCAAGTGCCGCGAATGGCTCTACGAGCTGCTCGAGAAGGTCTCGGGCGCGCGGCTCACCCACAGCTACGTCCGCGTCGGCGGCGTCTCGGCGGATCTCCCTGACGGGTTCCACAATGACCTGACGCGAACCCTCGAGCAGATCGAGTCGACGATGGTCGAGGTCGAGGGCCTGCTCAACAACAACAAGATCTTCCGCGATCGGATGGCCGGCATCGGCGCGATGACGAAAGACGATGCGATCGCGACCGGCTGCGTCGGTCCGATCGCGCGCGCGTGTGGCGTCGACTACGACGTCCGCAAGGACTATCCGTATTCGATCTACCCGGAGCTCGAGTTCGATGTTCCGGTGGGCACCACCGGCGATTGCTACGATCGCTACCTGGTTCGGATCGAGGAGCTCAAGCAGTGCATCCGGATGCTCCGGCAGTGCCTGAACCAGATCCCCGACGGCCCGGTGATGGTCGACGATCCGCGAGTCGCGCTGCCGGTGAAGCGCGCGACCTACAACACGATCGAGTCGATGATCCGCCATTTCAAGCACATCATGGACGGCATCAAGGTCCCGCCCGGCGAGGCCTATACGTTCGTCGAGGGCGGCAACGGCGAGCTCGGGTTCTTCATCGTCGCGGACGGCACCGGTCGCCCGTACAAAGCGTACGTTCGCTCGCCGTCGTTCGTCCATCTGTCGACCGCCGGTCAGCTGATCCACAACCACCTGATCGCCGACGTGGTCCCGATCTTCGGGATGATCAATATGATCGGCGGGGAGTGCGACAAGTGACGTCGGCTGCGCGCGTCACCGTCCTCGCACGAGGTCACGTATGAGTGAAACTGTCACCCTGACGATCGACGGACAGTCGGTCACCGTCCCCAAAGGGACCAACGTCCTCGAAGCGGCAAAGACGCTTGGTATCGATATCAGCGCGTTCTGCTACCACCCGGGGCTTCCGGTCGTGGCGCAGTGCCGCCAGTGCTTGGTCTCGGTCGAGAAGAACCCGAAGCTCCAGCCGAGCTGCCAGCAGACCTGCGGCGACGGCATGGTGGTCCACACCACCGACGCGCAGTCCACGCTCGCCCGCCAGCAGCAGCTCGAGTTCACGCTGGTCAACCATCCGATCGATTGCCCGATCTGCGACAAGGCCGGTGAGTGCACGCTCCAGAAGCTGTACTTCGAGCACGACAACGCCGATTCCCGCGTCGACACGCCGAAGGTTCACAAGGCAAAGGTCGTCGACCTCGGTCCGACGATCGTGCTCGATCAGGAGCGCTGCATCCTGTGCTCGCGCTGCATCCGCACCTGCGATGAAGTCGCCGGCCAACACCAGCTCGAGTTCGCGCATCGCGGTGATCACGAGATCCTCACCACGGCGCCGGGCGAGCAGCTCGACAATCCGTATTCGCTCAACACCGTCGATGTCTGCCCGGTCGGCGCGCTGACCTCGAAGGACTTCCGGTTCACGATGCGCGCGTGGGAGCTCGAGGCGACGCCGTCGGTGTGCAATGGCTGCGCGACCGGCTGCAACATCGAGATCCACCACAAGAACGAGCGCGCGTGGCGACTGGTGCCGCGTCACAACCCAGACGTCAATTCGTACTGGATGTGCGACGAGGGCCGGCTCACCTATCACGACCTGCGCACCGAACGACTAGCGGGCCCGACGGTGGACGGCTTGCCGGCGAGCTGGGATCGAGCGATTCGCTCGGCGGCTGATCGGCTCGCGGTCGGCCGTACCGCCGGTCAGTTCGCGATCGTGCTGAGCGCGCTGCACTCCAACGAGGACAACTTCGCGCTCGCGAAGCTCGCGCTGGGTTGGGGCGTCACCAACGTCTACTACGCCGCCAAGCCGGGTGTTCCGGCGCGTGCCGACGGCCGGCTCCGCGTCGCCGACATCAACCCGAACCTAAACGGCGTGAAGATGATCGCCGAGGCGCTGAAGCTGGCGCTCAAGCCGGTCTACGAGCTCGATCCGTCGGTGCGCGGCATCATCGCGCTCGGCGATGTATTGCCCGGTGTCATGCCGGCGCGGATCCAAGAGCTCGAATACGTCGCGATCACCACGCACGATCGCGGTCCGGTGTCTCACGCCAACGTCGCGCTGCCGGCAGCTGCCTGGGCCGAGACGGCTGGCACGATCACCAACGTCAAAGGCCTCGTGCAGCGGATGCACGCGGCGTTTCCACCGCCCGGCCAAGCGCTGCCGGGTTGGCAAGCGGTGGTTCGGCTCGCGTCGCTCACCAGCTCGGCCCCCGGTCAGAAGCTGGCGTGGACGCACCCCCGCGACGTGTTCAAAGAGATGACGGCGGCAGTGCCGGCGTGGAACGCGCTCGCGTGGGTGCGTGAGGCGCGTCCGCTGTCGCTGCGGTTCGCGGGGAGCCGAGGATGAACCCTTCGACGATCGAAACCTCGTCCGGTCACTGGATCTACGCCGTCCTCGACTGGCCGGGCACCAAGTGGCTATTCGTCGTGTTCCTGCTGGTGATGCCGCTGGCGTCGCTGTTGACATGGGCGGAGCGCCGGCAGAGCGCGATGATGCAGGACCGACTCGGTCCCAACCGCGCCAACATCGGGCCGATCAAGCTGAAGGGCATCCTTCACTTCGTCGCCGACGCCTTGAAGATGATCTTCAAGGAGGACTTCATCCCGGCGAACGTCCACAAGGGATTGTTCGCGCTCGCGCCAGTGCTCGCGCTGGCCCCGGTGTTGATCGCGTTCGCGATCATTCCGTTTGGCCCGACGATCTATCCGCACTCCTACACCGAGGTGCTCAACCCGTTCGAGCTCGCCTCCGACCCGGGCTCGTACGCGTTCGCCGACTCGATCCGCATGCAGATGTTCGCGGTCGACTACGGTCTGATCTTCTACTTCGCGGTGCTCACGCTCGCGAACTACGGCGGCACGATCGCGGGCTGGGCGAGCTACAACAAGTGGGCCCTGCTCGGCGGTCTACGTAGCTCGTCGCAGATGATGTCGTACGAGGTCGCGATGGGGCTGTCCCTGATGGGCGTGTTCCTGGTGACCGGCACGCTCGAGCCCGGAGCGATCGCAGCCCGGGGAACCACGCCCGAGTGGTCGCCGGCGAATCCGCTCAACTGGCTGTGGCTGTCGCAGTTCGGTGGCTTGATCCTGTTCTTCACCGCGGCGATCGCCGAGACCAAGCGCGCGCCGTTCGACATTCCCGAAGGCGAGCCCGAGATCATCGGTTACTTCGTCGAGTACTCGGGCATGCGGTGGGGGATCTTCTTCCTCGCCGAGTTCATCGAGATCGTGTTCATCTCGGCGGTCGTCGCCACCGTGTTCTTCGGCGGCTATCAGGTGCCGTTCCTCGACCCGGATGGATTCCGCGTCGGCGGCCACATGGCGCTGGTCGATGGCCACTACGTGTCGACCGGCGGCTGGTTCTTCCCGCTCAAGCACGGTCTGGTCACCGCGCTGCAGTTCCTCGCGTTCGGCGCGAAGGTCGTGCTGCTGTGCTGGTTCCAGCTAATGGTTCGCTGGACGCTGCCGCGGTTCCGCGCTGATCAGCTGATGAATCTCGGCTGGAAGAAGCTACTGCCGCTGTCGCTGGTCTGGGTCATGCTCACTGCGCTGGTCAAGCTGTTGTTCCTTGGAGGCTCGTAATGTCCCACGCACACGACGACGCGAGCTCGCATGAGTCCGCCGGGCCGAAAGTCCTCTCGGTCTCGGACCGCCATCCGCGCGTTCGTACGATCCAGGTGGTGCGGCCCGAGGCCGAAGACACCACGTACCTCGCGGCATCGGCCAAGGGGTTCGGGATCACGCTGAAGCACTTCGCGCGCAATCTGTTCCTGCCGCTCAAGAAGCTCGCGCTGCGGAATCAGGCCGGTGCTCCGGAACCGGATCCGTGGAAGAGCGACATCGAGACCGTGCAGTATCCCGAGGAGCAGGTCGTCTATCCCGAGCGATTCCGTGGGCTGCATCGCCTCACGCTTCGCGAAGATGGCGCCGTGCGCTGCGTCGCATGCATGTGCTGCCCGACGGTTTGTCCTGCGCACTGCATCACGATCATTCCTGAAGAGTCGGACGAAAAAGGCATCGAGAAGCGACCCGCCGTATTCGAGATCGACGAGCTGCGTTGCGTGGTCTGCGGATTATGCGTCGAAGCTTGTCCGTGCGATGCGATCCGGATGGATACCGGTCAACACGCACCGCCCGTCGAAGACCGCGCGAATGCGATCGAGACGCGGCAGTCGTTGCTTCGCCGCGGTATCAAGTCAACCGCTGTTCAAGGTGGCGAAGGTCCGAATTGGCGCGCGGGTGATCATTCGGGTAGCTCGCCGGATCACGACGAGCACTAGCGCACGGTCGTCGCACGAGCTCTCGGTTCTCGACGGTGCCGCTCGATTCTCGGCGCAGTCAATGCCGCGTTTTCTGGCAACGCGGCGCGCTCAGCGATGAAGCAATTCGATCGATTTTTTCGGTTGACGATCTCGAACGCGATCCTTAGTCTCGAACTTGAGCACCGGCGGTCCGATTCGATAACCGGGGCGAACTGTCTCCTACAATAGCTATCCAGGGATCTGCCTCTGTTCCGGGAGTGCACGCCCGCTCGTCGGGAAGCCCAATGGATTATCGTGGAGCCCACCTATGCAAAAGCGTAGGGGATAGACAGCCTTGCGGTCGGACGGTCGTGCTCATTTTGGGCCTCAGCGAAAGCTGGGGCCCAAACCTTTTTCGGGTTCTTTGGGGGAGCGGTGTCCGAGGTCTTAGCCCGATCGCATCTTCAGGTCTTCGTGCACGTGCCACATGCACGGAACAACCTGGATCGTAGTAGCGATCGGCATTGAGCTAGTCCGGTCGTCCGGTCGGACGCCGCGGACACTGTGGTCTCGAGAGTTCTCGCGGTGTTGGCGCGGGCACACGCCTTGCGATAGAGGCCGCCATGATTCGCGACACGTCGGCCCAGGATCGGCCGCTGGCCAAGCCGGCGATCGCACGGCCGTGGCGCCGATGGGTGTCCGCCGGGTTGGTGGCGATCGCGGTGCTCGCGGGGGTCGGCTATGTCGTCCGCGGCTGGTTGTCCGCGGAATCGACGGTCGATCGATCGCGGATCCGGATCGCGCGGGTCGAACAGGGCACGCTGGTACGTGACATCGTTGCGGATGGCCGAGTCGTCGCGGCGGTCAGCCCGACGCTCTACGCGGTCGCGCCAGGAACGGTCGACTTCGTGGTTCGGCCGGGAGATCAAGTCACGCTCGGGCAGCGGCTCGCGACGATCAACAGCCCTGAGCTACAGAGCCGGCTGACCCAGGAACAGGCAACGCTCGCCGGCATCGACGCGAGCCTCGGCCGCGCCGGCCTCGATGTCGAGCACGGCAAGGCCAACGCGCAGAAGCTGATCGCCCAGGCCGAAGTCGATCGCCAGGCGGCCGCGCGCGAGGTCGAGATCAATCAGCAGATGTTCTCGCGTGGGGTAATCCCCGAGCTCGAGCTCCGGCGATCGGAGGATGCGCTCAAGAAGGCCGAGATCTCGGTCAAACATGCGCATACCGAGGCAGCGCTGCTGACCAAGGAGCTGGGCTTCGATCTCGGTACCAAGAAGCAGAGCGTCGATCGCCAGCGCGAGGTGGTTCGCGAGCTCGAGCGCCAGGTCGCAGAGCTCGAGATCAAATCACCGGTAACCGGTCAGGTCGGACAATTGCTGGTCGCGCAACGCGCAACGGTTGCGGCCAACGCGCCGATCGTCACCGTCGTCGATCTGAGTGCGTTCGAGCTCGAGATCCGCG
The DNA here is from genome assembly GCA_050184455.1 of Kofleriaceae bacterium. Lineage (GTDB taxonomy): Bacteria > Myxococcota_A > Polyangia > Haliangiales > Haliangiaceae > JABFXX01. The sequence continues at coordinate 15,374 of JBFXAI010000027.1, forward strand.
TGCCCGATAGCTTCGCCCGCGACCTCGCGATCGGGATGGCGGCCGAGATCCGCGCAGGCAACGCGAAGTTTGCCGGGCGCGTGCGCTCGGTATCGCCCGAGGTGATCGACGGCAATGTCGCGACGCGGCTCGAGTTCGTCGACAAGCGGCCCGAGGGCTTGCGCCAGAACCAGCGGCTAGCCGCGCGCATCTTGATCGAGGAGCGCCCGAACGTCGTCAAGGTCGAGCGCGGCCCGTTCATCGAAGCAGGTGGCGGGAACTCCGCCTATTTCGTGGTCGATGGCGTCGCCGAGCTACGGCCGATCAAGACCGGCGCGATCAGCCTCGACGCGGTCGAGATCGTGTCCGGTGCCAAGCCAGGAGATCACATCGTCGTCGCCGGAACCGATGGGTTCGGCGACGCACAACGCGTGCGAATCACCGATTAGCCGAGCTAGGCAGGAGACCGACCGATGCTTCACATGAAAGCCGTTTCCAAGGTGTACCGGACCGAGATGGTCGAGACCCACGCAGTCCGCGATCTCACGCTCGAGGTTCGCGAAGGCGAGTTCGTCGCGGTGACCGGTCCATCGGGCTCGGGCAAGACGACGTTCTTGAACATCGCGGGGCTACTCGAGGAGCTGACGGGTGGCGAATATCTACTCGACGGCGTCGACGTCAAGAAGCTCGACGACCGCGCGCGCTCGAAGATGCGCAACGAGAACATCGGTTTCATCTTTCAGAGCTTCAACCTGATCCCGGACCTCAACCTGTTCGACAACGTCGACGTGCCGTTGCGCTATCGCGGGTTCGGCCGAGCCGAGCGCAAGAAGCGGATCGAAGGCGCGCTCGAGCGCGTAGGGTTGTCGTCGCGGATGCGGCACTTTCCCGCCGAGCTCTCGGGCGGACAGCAACAGCGCGCTGCCATCGCACGTGCGATCGCTGGTGCGCCGAAGCTGCTGCTCGCCGACGAGCCCACCGGCAACCTCGACTCGCAGATGGCGCGTGAGGTGATGCAGCTGCTCGAAGAGCTCAACAGTCAGGGCACGATCGTCGTGATCGTCACCCACGATCCAGAGATCGCGGCGCGCGCGCAGCGCAATGTTCACATCGTCGATGGAGTCGCGGCCGACCTCGAGCGCGGTCCGTCGCTGATCCGCCCCACCCGCCCGGCCGCGCAGCCGAGCGCATAGAGATATCCATGTTCGGTTACTACCTCGATCTCGCGCGCCGGAGCTTCAAGCGCAACGTCGCGCTGACCATCTTGATGATCGTCGCGATCGCGTTCGGCGTCGGTGCGAGCATGACGACGTTGACCGTGCAGCGTGTGCTGGCGGCTGATCCGATTCCCGGTAAGAGCCATCAGCTGTACTACGTGCAGCTCGATCCGCAGCTCGCCAACAACTACGTCCGTAGCAAGGAACCGCCGGATCTGTTGACTCGCCGCGATGCCGAGGCGCTGCTGCGGGCGCGCAAGGCCGATCGTCAAGCGATCATGTCGGGCGGCAATGCCCCGATCGAGCCACAGCGCGCCGGGCTCGCACCGTTCTACGCCGACGCCAGGTGGACCTCGGCCGATTTCTTCGCGATGTTTGGCGTGCCGTTCGTCGCCGGCGGTGCATGGAGCGCCGAGGACGACGAGCACGCGGCTCGCGTCGTCGTGATCTCTCGCGCGCTCGCCGACAAGCTGTTCGGAGCCGTGGACGTCGTCGGAAAGACGATCCGGATCGCCGCGCATGACCTGCGGATCGTCGGTGTGATCGACAATTGGCGCGCGGTCCCCCACTTCTACGATCTCACCACCGACAACTATGGCAAGGGCGAGCAGGTGTTCGCACCGTTCTCGCTGTCGCGGGAGCTCAGATTCGATCGCAGCGGCAATATGGATTGCTGGGGCAAGGATTACACCGGCGATGCCGAGGCGGTCGGCGCGCCGTGCGTCTGGACGCAGCTGTGGGTCGAGCTCGCCACCGAGGCCAAGGCGGCCGCGTATCGCAATTACTTGGTCAGCTACTCGGAGGAGCAAAAGCGCATCGGCGCGTTCGAACGGCCGCCGAACGTTCGGCTGCGCGACGTGCGCGAGTGGCTCGACTACAAAGAGGTTGTCCCCAGCGACGTTCGGCTCCAAACCTGGGTGGCGCTCGGGTTCTTGTTGGTCTGCCTGATCAACACGGTCGGCCTGCTACTCACCAAGTTCCTGCGCCGCTCGGTCGAGATCGGTGTTCGCCGCGCCCTGGGTGCATCGAAGCGATCGATCTTTTTCCAGCTGTTGATCGAATCGACGTCGATCGGCGTGATCGGCGGTGTGCTCGGGCTAGGACTCGCGTGGCTGGGTTTGTGGGCAATTCGCCAACAGCCCACCGATTACGCCGATCTCGCGCAGCTCGACGTGTCGATGCTCGCCACAACGTTCGTGCTGGCGATCGCGAGCAGCCTGCTCGCTGGACTTCTACCAGCGTGGCGGGGATGCCAAGTGACGCCCGCTATTCAACTCAAATCGCACTGAGGCAACTCGAGTCGCACTGAGGCAACGCCATGCACTTCCTACCCATCATCTCGACGTTGCGCCGGCACCGCACCGCGGCGGCGTTGATCGTCCTCGAGATCGCATTCACGTGCGCGATCGTGTGCAACGCGATCTTCGTGATCCGTCACCGGCTCGCGCGCATGGATCGACCGAGCGGCGTAGCCGAAGCCGAGATCGTGAACGTCCAACTGACCGGAATCGGCCAACGAACCGACGCAGGAGTGGTGACCGATCAGGACCTCGCCGCGCTGCGCGCGATCCCTGGCGTGAAGTTCGCGGCGTCCACCAACATGATCCCGTTCGGCGGGTCGTCATGGAACAGCAGCGTGTCGACCAAACCGGACGATCCGGATCCTCCGATGAACATCGCGACGTACATGGGCAGTCGAGATCTGGTCGAGACGCTCGGCGTGAAGCTAATCGCGGGACGCGACTTCTTACCCGAGGAATACGTGACGATCGATGACGCGCAAACGCAGAAGGCAGGGTTGGCGTCAGTGATCATCACCAAGGGCGTCGCCGACAAGGTGTTTCCCGGTACCAATCCGCTCGGTCAAAAGCTGTATATCTGGGGCACCGAGGCACAAGTCGTCGTCGGTGTCATCGATGTGCTCGCGCGCCCCAACGATTTCAGCGCGCGCAGTCCGAAGTCATCCCCAGCGTATGCCCTGGTGCTTCCCATCAACATCTCGTTCAACTACGGCGGCCACTACTTGATGCGCGTCGATCCCGCGCGTCAAGCCGAGGTCCTAAGCGCGGTCGACGCCACCCTCAACAACGTCGATCCGAACCGGATCATTCTTCATCGCAAGACGTTCAGCGAGATTCGCACCGAGTACTTCAAGCAGGATCGCGCGATGGCCTTGCTGCTCGTCGGTGTCTCCGCTGCGCTGCTGATCATCACGGCGCTCGGTGTCGTCGGGCTCGCCAGCTTCTGGGTCCAGCAGCGGACCCGGCAGATCGGCATTCGCCGCGCGCTCGGCGCGACACGCGGCGACATCTTGCGCTACTTCCAGCTCGAGAACTTCATCCTTGCGACGCTTGGCATCGTGATCGGGATGGCACTCGCCTACGCGATTAACTTGTGGCTGATGGATAAGTACAACGTTCCGCGACTACCTAGCGCGTTCCTGCCGATCGGCGCCGTGCTGCTGTGGGGCCTTGGCCAGCTCGCCGTGCTCGGTCCGGCGATCCGGGCGGCGGGCATTCCGCCAGCGATCGCTACGCGCACCGTGTAACCTGACCGTGCGGATGCCCACCGTCCTGGTGATCGATGACAACCCCGCCGTCGCGACGGCGCTGGAGGTGTTGTTCTCGCTACGCGACTTCAGGACGATCGCCGCCGACTCACCCGATGGGGGGCTCGAGATCCTCGTCCGCGAGCAAGTCGACGTGGTGATCCAGGACATGAACTTCCGTGACGACACGACGTCCGGCGACGACGGGGCGGCGCTATTTCGTGCGATCAGGACGCGGTTCCCTGATCTACCGGTGATTCTGCTGACGGCCTGGACGCAGCTCGAGTCGGCCGTCGAGTTGGTCAAAGCGGGAGCGTCGGATTACATGGCGAAGCCATGGGACGATGACAAGCTGCTGACCTGTGTGCAGAACTTGCTCGACCTATCGCTCGCGAAGCACGAGCTGAGCCGGCGCAAGGCGGCCGAACACCGGCGGCGCACCGAGCTCGAGCAGCACTACGACCTTCGCGATGCGGTGTTCGCCGATCCAGCAATGGAGCAGGTGATCGCCCTCGCCTGCCGGGTCGCGCGCGCCGATGTCCCCGTGCTGATTACCGGTCCGAACGGATCGGGCAAGGAGAAGATCGCCGAGATCATCCAGGCCAACTCGGAGGTCAAGACCGGGCCGTTCGTCACGCTCAACTGCGGCGCGCTACCGTCGGAGCTGATCGAAGCCGAGCTATTCGGCGCCGAGATCGGCGCGTACACCGGCGCGAACCGCGCGCGCGAAGGCAAGTTCGAGTCGGCCGACGGCGGTACGCTGTTTCTCGACGAGATCGGCAACCTGTCGCTCAACGGTCAGATGAAGCTGTTGCGCGTGCTCGAGACCGGGCGGTTCGAGCGACTCGGCTCGAACAAAGAGCGACAAGTGCGGGTGCGGGTGATCAGCGCGACCAACGCCGACCTGCCGGCGATGATCCGCGCCGGGACGTTTCGCGAAGACCTGTACTACCGGCTCAACACGATCGTGATCGCCGTGCCGGGGCTCGCCGAGCGTGTCGACGACATTCTTCCGCTCGCGAAGCACTTCCTTCCGGCCGGCAAGCAGCTCACCGGTGATGCACGAGATGCGCTACGCAGGCATCCGTGGCCGGGCAACGTGCGAGAGCTCAAGAACTCACTGCAGCGTGCGGCGCTGCTTGCGACGGGCGCCGAGATCACGGCCGCCAATCTCGGGCTGCAACAGCCTGCGGCTGCTCCAGCGGTCGACGAACCTGATCGCGCCGCGATCGAAGCCGCGCTCTCGCGGGCAGGAGGAGTGATCGCGCAAGCTGCGGCCGAGCTCGGCTTGAGTCGGCAGGCGCTGTACCGGAGGATGGAGAAGCTGAGCATCCCCCGCGAATGACTGACGCTAGATCCCGCCGCCGCCGTAGCTCGATGACCTGGCGCCTCGCCGCAACGGCGGCGGTGCTCGTGATCGCCGCGATCACCGGAGCGCTGGTGCTCGGCGATTGGCTCGGTGATCCGTGGCTGGCGGGCGGGATCGCTTCGGCGGTCGTCGTGCCATTGACGATCGACATGGTGCGGCGCCGGATGGCCAATCCGACCGCGATGTTTCGCGCGCTCGCCGGCACGGTGAATAGCTATCGCGATGGCGACTTCGCGTTCAGCCTGGCGTGGAACCGCAACGACGAGCTCGGCGATCTGGTGGCCGCGCACAACGCGCTCGGCGATACGCTGCGCCGCCAGCGCGAGTCGTTGGTGCACCGCGAGCTCCTGCTCGACACGATGGTGCAGAACACGCCGGTTGCGATGCTGCTGTGCGATCCGGGCGGCCACATCGTGTACGGCAACCTCGCGGCGCGGCATTTGCTCGGGGGCGGGCGACGGCTCGAGGGGATCTTGTTGCCCGTGCTGCTCGAATCTGCGCCGGAGTCGCTGCGCGACGCAGTCCTGCGCGGCGGCGATGGCTTGTTCGTGGTGGAGCGCGAAGACGAAGAGGAGATCTTCTATCTCGCGCGCAGCGAGTTCCGCCTCAACGGTCGCCAGCACGAGTTGTTCGTGCTTCGCCATCTGACGGTCGAGCTACATCGCCAAGAGGTCCGCACCTGGAAGAAGGTGATCCGAGTGATCAGTCACGAGCTCAACAACTCGCTGGCGCCGATCGCTTCGCTCGCGCATTCCGGCGGCGAGCTGGTCAAACGCGGCCGCCACGATCAGCTCGAGAAGGTGTTCGCGACGATCGCCGACCGCGCTCGCCACCTCGAGCAGTTCATCCGCGGCTACGCCAAGTTCGCCAAGCTGCCGGCGCCGCGACCCGAGCCCGTCGCATGGCCCGAGATCGTCGACCGGCTGCGCAGCCAGGTCGCGTTCACCGTCGACGGTCCCCTACCCGATGTGCCCGCCCGCTTCGATCCATCACAGATCGAGCAAGCACTCGTCAATCTACTCCGCAACGCTCACGAGTCCGGCTCGCCGCCCGGCGACGTTCAGCTCCGCGTCCGCAAGCTGCCCACCAGCGTCGCGATCGAGGTCAGCGATCGCGGCAGCGGCATGAACGAAGCCGTGTTGTCCAACGCGCTGCTCCCGTTCTATTCCACCAAGCGCGGCGGCACCGGTCTCGGCCTCGCGCTCGTGCGCGAGATCGCCGAAGCCCACGGCGGCCGCGTCTCGCTCGCCAACCGCCAGGCCGGCGGCGTGAGCGTGACCATCACGCTGCCGCAGTAGGGGACGGTGTCAAGTTTGTCAAGTCTCGCCCTCGGGCGAGACTTGACAAGCTTGACACCGTCCCTAATGACAGAAGCGGCCGCTGCCCATCGGCGGGCAGCCGCGCATGGCCAAGATGTCCATGGTCATCGCAACGGCGATGTGAATGAGCACGCCGCCCCAGATCGAGCGGGTTCGCATGGCGAGCGTGCCGAGCAAGAGGCCGGCGCCGATCGAGCCGAAGGTCTCGGCCATCGGCTTGCCGTAGTGGATCATGCAGTAGGGAACGAGCATCACGAAGATCGCGTTGCTGCCGAGCGCGCGGCGGAGCCCCTGCAGCATGAATCCGCGGAAGAAGAACTCGAGCGAGACGAACTGCGCGGCATACATCGCTTCCCACGCCCACAGATCGAACGACGATCGATTGGCCATCCGATAGAACGGATAGGTTCCGCGAAACTCGGCGTTGGTCGATACAATCAGTAGAACCGGCAGGATCTGTGAGAACAGCGCGACGTAGACCCAGATGTGCTTGAAGAACCCGCGAAACGAGATGTGATAATCGCGGATCCGCTCACCGGGCAGCACGGCGATCACCATGATCGGCAGCACCACGTAGCCGAACACGCGCCAGCCAGACCACCAGGCATACCCGAGGAGCTCGCGATATTCGCCGCGATATCCGCGGCCCAAGATCTGGCGGTCGAAGAATTCGTTCGTTCCGATGTACTCCTGAAGCGTCAGCGAAACCGCGACCGTGAGCATGATCGCGAGCACGGTCGTGCTCGTCGTGCCCGCTGCGGCAGGATCGCGCGCCGTCTCGCGATCGATCGTTCGCCAGACGGCCGGGTTGAGCAACTCGCCTAGATCGCGTCCGATCTCTCGCAGTTTGGCGTCGAGGGACACTACTTGCCAACGACCTCCGCCGCGCGTCTGAGCCGCCGGCGCGTGATCTCCTTACCGAGCACCGCCATGGTCTCGAACAGCGGTGGCGATGCCTTGCGACCGGTGACCGCGAACCGCAGCAGCATGAACGCGTGCTTGGTCTTCCAGCCGAGCCCCTCGCACCACTGCCGCGCTTCTTCCTCGAGTAGCTGAGCCGTGAAGCCTTCCTTCGCCTCGAACCGCTCGACGAACGCGAGCAGCGCCTTGCCGACCTCGGCCCCTGTCACCTCGGGAACTTTCATCTCCGGCAGCACACTCGTGTAGTCGAGATCGCCGGAGAAGAAGTACTCGATCGCGGGGATCAGCTCGTCGAGCTTCTTGATCCGCTCGCGGACCAGCGGCATCACCTTGATCAAGAACTCGCGATTGACGCGCCAGTTGATCGCCGCGTCGGCGAGCTGCTCGAAGTCGAGATCGTGGATGTACTTCTCGTTGAGCCAGGTCAGCTTCTCGAGGTTGAACACCGGCCCGCCGAGCGAGACCTTGTCCCACGAGAACGCATCGATCATCTGCTGCAGCGTGAACTTCTCTTGGTCGTCACCGAACGACCAGCCCATCAATCCGAGGAAGTTGAGCAGCGCGTGCGGCAGAATCCCGGCATCTCGGTAGTAGTTGATCGACACCGGATTCTTGCGCTTGCTGATCTTCGACTTGTCGGCGTTGCGGAGCAGCGGCATGTGGAGCCACACGGGCTGGTCCCAGCCGAACGCCTCGTACAGCAGCACGTGCTTCGGCGTCGACGAGATCCACTCCTCGGCGCGGATCACGTGGCTGATCTGCATCATGTGATCGTCGACGACGTTCGCGAGGTGATACGTCGGTAACCCATCGGACTTCAGCAGCACCTGATCATCGATCTGCGCCGCATCGATCACGATCGGCTCGGGTCGCAGCTGATCGCGCACCGTGACGCTGCCTTCGAGCGGCGCTTTCAGCCGGATCGTGTGGGGCTCGCCGTGAGCGGCCCGCACCGTCCCGTCGCTCGGATCCAGATCGCGGCAATGCCGATCGTAGCCGTGGCCCTTCTTCTCGGCCTGCTGCTGGATCCGCACCTTGGCGAGCCGCTCGGGGGTGCAAAAGCAGCGATACGCCTTTCCCGCCTCGAGCAGGATCCCGGCGTGGTCGCGATAGTGCTGCGCCCGCTCGCTCTGGCGATACGGCGCGTACGGTCCACCGACGTCGGGTCCTTCGTCCCACGACAACCCGACCCAGCGCAGCGCATCGAAGATCATCTGCTCGGAGTCGCCGCGCGCTCGGGTCTGATCGGTGTCTTCGATCCGGAGCACGAACGTTCCGCCGCGACTCTTGGCGAACACGTAGTTGAACAGGGCTATGTAGGCGGTGCCCACGTGGGGGTCACCCGTCGGCGACGGTGCGATCCGCACGCGTACGGGCCGGTCGGCAGCGGACATCGTCGCGACTTGTAACACGATCACCGCGCCAGGTCGTGCCGGACCGGATGATCGAAGTCACCTGGCGCCATCCGCCCACGCGGGCGATCGCGTGGAAATGATAGAGTTGTCCGATGCGTCGAGCTGGACGAGCTGCGGTGGCCTTGATCGTCAGCTTGCCGGTCGCCGCCGGTGCGGCCCCACGCACGGTCGAGGGCGTGGTCACCGAAGCCACCAGCCGCTGGACCCGTGATGGCAGCCGGATCGTCACCGAGGCCACGGTCAGCACGGCCGACGGTAACGTCACGGTCAGCCAGCTCGGCGGCACGGTCGACGGCCTGACGATGCGGACGTTTCCTGGCCCCGAGATCATGCGCTCTGGCATGCGAGTCGCGGTGGCGGTGTCCGAAGCCGCGGACCGGTCGGCGCGCATGCACCTGATCGTCGACTCGATGCGCGTCCTCGGCGAGCCGGCCGGATTCGTGCGGACCGGTCCGACCCTGGCAGGCAACTCGCTGTACTGGGAATCGGGATGCGTATTCGTCGCGCTCGACGCTGCCGGGACCAAAGCGATCGTTGGAGATACCGAGCGCGCCGCGGTCGATCAGTCGATCAATGAGTGGAACCAACAGACCGCTTCCTGCTCGTATCTGAACCTCGCATTCGACGGGTTGAGCGAGGCCGAGGTCGGCAACGATCGCATCAACCTGATCAAGTTCCGTGACGTGTCGTGGTGCCGCCCCGCCGTCGATGACGATCCGCCGCGTTGCTATCCAGATGCGGCGGCGGGGATCACGACCGCGGTGTACGTCGACGATGCAAACAGCGCGCGCGATGGCGCGATCGTGGATGCCGATGTCGAGATCAACGGCGTGGACTACGCGATCGCCAAGGACGGCACGACCCTGAGCGCCGCGGGCTGCCAAGCGGATCTCGCGAACACGCTGACCCACGAGCTCGGCCACCTGCTCGGGCTCGAGCACCCCTGCGTGACCTCCGCGGACCCACCGCGGGTCGATGACATGGACCAACCGGTGCCGTCGTGCAGCTCCACCCTCGATCCCTCGATCACCGAAGCGACGATGTTCAACTATCAAGTCTGTGGCGAGACCAAGAAACAGACGCTCGCCGATGACGACATCAACGGGATCTGCACGATCTATCCGATCGCCGACGATCCGGGCAGCTGTGAACCGGTCAGCATCCCTGGAGGATGCTCGTGCGAGGCCGGCGACCAGCCGGGGGCGATGGTGATGTCGCTAACGCTTGCCGGGGTCACGCTATTGTTTGCAGGTCGCCGTCGCCGCCGCCGCGTCACCAGGTGACCTGCCGTACCAGCCCGCCGGCCTCGGTTCGGAGACCGCGCCGGATTGAAAAAGTCGCGCTGGTGGGCGGCGGCGTTATGCTTGGCAAGTGACCGCGTGTCCTGCGTGTGGCGTTCCCATCGTGCCTGGCTATGTCCGGTGCCCGAAATGCCATGTACCACTTCCGGCGGTCAGCCGAACCCGCACCGGTCAAGTGGCCGGCGGCACCAGCCTCGAGAAAGAGGACACGCGATTTCCGATCGGCCCCGTGATCATCGCGGTCGCGCTCGCTGGCGGGATCGCGGCGTTCTTCGGGCTGCGCTCGTCGACGCCCGAGGCCCCACCCCCGGTTGCTACCCCCACGACGGCGGCCCCGAGCACCGCCGCGACGGCGACCTCCCCGGCAGCAGCTCCCGAAGCGCCGACGCCGCGTGGACCCGACCCGACGGCGGTCGCTAACGAGCTCGATCGGTTGCTCGATCGCCAGCGACTGTGGTCGACCGTCGAGGTCGTAGGTGGCCGGATCGACGTGCGCTCCGGGTCTTGCAACGACCCGAACATGACGACCCAGCTCGATGCGGCTCGCGATGCGCTCCGCACTGCCGGCTTGACCAAGCTGCGCTGCGTGGAGCAGAGTGGCGTCGTTGTCCTCGAGCGAGACCTCTGATCGCAACCGACCGCATCGGTTGATCCTCCCGCTCGGCTTGCGCGTGCTCGTGCAAGTCGCACACGCCGAAGAGCGCACCGATGGCGGCTTGTACTTGCCGGCGGGAGCCAAGGAGCAGCACGATGACGCGCTCTACGGCAAGGTCATCGAGGTCGCGCGCGACCGGCCGACCTCCGACAACGTCACCGAGAACGTGTCGGGTGTTCCACTCGGAGCGCACGTGTTGTTCCGCAAAGAAGCCGGCGTTCGCGTGCCCTGGGATGACCGGTTGCGCTTGATCGACGTCAAAGACATCCTCGCCACCGTCGAGGAAGTTGACGTGACGACCGCTCACTAGCGTCGGCCGCGAGGCCACGCCCGATGTGTCGCTGGGAATTCTCGCGGACTCGACGGAGTATCCATTGTCATGTCCTCGGCTCCTCGCGCGACGATTCCCGATCTCGCCGACCTCGATCTCGTCATCAAGACCGATCGGCTGTTACTGCGGCCGCTGCGCGAGACCGATGTCGACGATCTGTGGCCGGTGGTGTCCGAACCCGAGTTTCCCAAGCTGATGAGCTGGGAGGCCCATCGCGAGCGCCGCGAGACGGTGGAGTTCATCCAACGACAGGCAACCGGGATCGCGAATAACACCGACGTCGCGTGGGGCATCGAGCATTCGGGCCGCGTCGTCGGCTGCATCGGCCTGCACGGCATCACCTGGCAACGCTTGGCGTGGCGGCTCGATCGGGCGGAGCTCGGCTACTGGCTCGCGCCGGCGCTGCAGCGCAGAAATCTCATGACGGAAGCCGCGCGCGAGGTCGTGAACTGGGGCTTCACCACGCTCGGGTTGCACAAGATCACGGTTGGCTGCGTCGAGCAAAACCAGGCCTCGCGCCGCGTGATCGAAAAGCTCGGGTTCCGTATGATCGGCCGCATGCTCGACGACATCTGGCGCGATGGCGCATGGTCGACTCATCTGCGGTTCGAGCTGTGCGCGAACGATTGGTTCGACGTGACGACGACGATGCCGATCGTCCGGTCAGAGGCGTAGTCGCCCTCGCAGGCCGCTTGCTAATAGACCTCGCCCGCTTTCACCCGCTCGATCATCTTCTTTAGCGCTTCGCGCGACGGTGCGGCACACTCGGTGATCTTCACCCCGAATCCGGTGGGAAAGCTGTCCGCTTCCGCGCTACCGGCCTCGACCACGCGCACCACCACGACCTTGCAGGTGACGTGCTGGTCGAAGTCGTAGAGCTCGAGTTGCAGCGTGGTACCCACCTTGATCGCGTACATCCGGGCGACCTTGGTGTAGAGGAATAGTCCCTGCTCCGAGAGGTCGCGCGTGCGAAACACCAGCTCCTGGCCATTGGCTCCAAGGACTTTGACGAAGGCATCGACGCGGACGCGCTCCGCACCACGCTCCGGAGACTCGATCATCGGACGACGATAGTCGATCGGGCGGCGGCGCCCAAGGTGCGCACGAGAAATCGCCGTGGTAACTTCGGCGGCTAAGGCACCGAAAACCCGCACGTTGCGCTAACCGATCCATGGACGTTCGCTGCGAGAAGTGTCAGACCGAGTACGAGCTCGATGAGGCGCGCCTCAAGCCAGGCGGCGTCACGGTCAAGTGCACGAACTGCGGACACATGTTCAAGATCCGGAAGCGGACGATCACCAACGTCGGGGTGCCATCGCCGAGTGGACCGAAGCTGCCGCGTGCTGATTCGGTGATCGGCGATATGCGTGCGGTCGAATCGGGACCGGCGCAACCCGAACGCCAGTGGTTGATTCGCCTCGAGAACGGCGAGCAGAAGAGCTGCCGCGAGCTGGCCGCACTGCAGCAGTGGATCGTCGCTGGAGTCGTCACGCGGGATTCGCTGATCTCGCGCACCGGAAAGACCTGGAAGCGCCTCGGCGATATCAACGAGCTGGCGCAATACTTCTCGCTCCACGACGAGGCGAAGGGCCGTACGCCGAGGCCGGTGGTGGATGTACCGGGCACGATGCTCGGCGTGGGCTCGCCGCGCAGCGGGCGCCAACCCTCGGAGGACGATCCGATGGAACGCGCGTCGACCGACAAGATGGTCAGTCGCGCGCAAACTGACTCGGCGACGAAGCGCCCGGGGACGGTGCCACCGCCGATCCCAGGCAGAACGCCGCCCAAAGGCGTGCCTCCGACGGGGACGACGCCGCCCAAAGGTGTTTCACCCACCGGCGCGAAAACGCCTCCGCTCGGCTCGTCGATGAGCGCGGCTGGCCCACCGAGTGCGCCCTCGCCCAAGAAGCGACCGACGACGCAACCTCCTCCGCCGCCAGGCCGCAAGCCGCCGACGCTTCCTCCCGCGGTTCCGGACGGCGGGCGCGGCACCGCGGTGTGGGCCAAGGAGGGCGTGGTGCCGAAGAGCACCGGTGCGCCCGAGCCAGCGTTTGCTGGCAGGCCGATGACCAAGCAATCGCAGTACTCGACGGACCGCGTCGAGTCGATCGACGACGACGACGCGGTGCTGCCACGCCATCGCGGATCGCGCGCCGGCATGCTGATCGTGATCATCGCGTTGGTGGTGATCGCGATGGCCGCGATCGTGATCTACGTGGTCGCGATTCGACCGAGCGGTGACAAGCCACAGCTGGCAGCCGTCCCCGATGCCGCGGTCGTCACAGTGGCTCCGGGTGACGCGGCGGCGCCGACCATCACGCCTGTGATCGACGCGCCGCTGACCGCCGCGATCCCGCCGCCCTCGCCGTTCGACGTCGCGCGCGACGAGCTCGCAGGAGATCTCGAGCCCCGGATACGCGAAGCGCGATCGGCGTTGGCCGGCAAGGACACCCCGGATGCGCAGGCGGTTCGCGCGCAACTGGCCGTCGCGATCGCGCAATCGCTGCTCGATCGCGCAGCGCTCACGAGCGACCGGGGCGAGCGCGACCGGCTTCACAAGGAAGCCACGGCGATCGTGCTCGAAGCTGCCGGTGATGCGCAGCGCGCGTTCAAGGCGACGCCGCAGGATCCAGTCGCCAATCTCGCGATGGCGGGCGTCCTGCGGTTGCAGCGCAAGCCGCAGCGTGAAATCGCCAGGTATCTCGACAAGGCAGCCGCGACGACGCCCCCGGAGTGGGCGCGCGACGTCGCGCTGTCGAACGCCTTCGTACTGGTGCGCGATGGCAAGCTCGAGCCGGCGAAAGCAGCGTTCTCCGCGATCGACGTCGGTGACAACCGGCTCGAGACCTCCGGCGACGTTCGGGCACGGCTCGGGATGGCGATGGTCGCCCACGGGCTCGGTCAGGCGACCGAGGCGAAGCTGCTCGTCGACCAGGTGTTGGCAGCGCAGCCCGAGCACGCGGCAGCCAAAGCGCTGGCGGCCAAGCTCGAGACCTCGGTGGTCAAGACCGATCCGTTGCCGCCCGAAGAAGCCACCAAGCCTTCGGGCGGGACACCGACGCCCGTGCAACCGATCGATCGACCGACCGGTGGCGCGGACAGCTACGACCGATTGCTCGCCAAGGCCAATGACGCGGCCGAGACCAATTGCACCAAAGCGATGGACCTCTACGACAAGGCGCTCGAACAGAAGCCGAACGGCGTCGAAGCATTGACGGGCATGGGCTATTGCCATATCGACGCCAAGCAGTTCGCGACGGCATTCTCGAAGTTCCGCGCAGCGCTCGCGGTATCGCCGAGGTTCGAGCCCGCGCTGTGGGGCGTGGCGGAGACCTATTTGCAGCAAGGTCGCAAGGAGCAGGCGATCGAAGCCTTCAAGGCCTATCTGGAGGCCTATCCGGATAGCGCGAAGGCCAAGAAGCAGCTCGATCGACTCGAAGCATCGCTGCAAGCGCCAGGTTCGCCGCCGCCGGCGCCGGCGCCAGGCGGCTCGGGCGAACCCACCGAATAGCTTCCGACGCCAGCGCAGGCTCGCCAAACCGCGGCGGGCGCTGCAACGCGGCGTGCTATGAACCCCGGCATGCGTCACTGGCTGCTCGCTGCCACCTGCTTGATTTTCGCGTGCAAGGACCAACCGTCGAAGCTCGACTCGGTGGTCGAGAGTCATCCACCGCCGAGTGGGTCCGACCCATGGGGCGGCTCGAGCACCGAGCCCGCGCGCGGCGGCGCCGGCGGCGGTGGATTTGGCGGCATGGACCTGCAGGGCATGTTGTCCAAGGTCAGCGACAGCCTCGACAAGCCGGGGCCCTACGAAGCACCGGAGACCTCGGCGAACTTCGACGAAGACGCGCCACATTGGGGCGTGCTGCAGCTCGGTGGTGGCGTGGTCGAACGCGTCGCGTTTTCGTTCACCGGCGGTGGTGGCGGCACGGAGCTGCACAAGGTGATCGATCGGCTCCGCCAGCTCGCGAGCGAGCCCGAGCTGACCGGCCTCGTGCTCGAGCTTGATGATCTGAACGTCAGCATCTCGGACGTCGTCGAGTTGCGTGCGGCGATGCACGAGCTCCGCGCGGCAGGTAAGCGGCTCGCGTGCCACACCGAGCGCGCGGACAACGCGACGTATCTGGTGCTCGGCGCATGCGAGCGCATCGGTCTGGCGCCGCTGGGCGACATCGGCATCACCGGGCCCGCTGCGGTGCCGGTGCACATCAAAGGTCTGCTCGACAAGCTCGGCGTCACCGCGGACTTCCTCCACGTCGGCGCCTACAAAGGTGCGGCGGAGCCGCTGACCCGCGATGCACCGTCGCGCGAGATGGAGGAGACGCTCGGTGCGATCTTGGATCGCCGCTATCAAACGATGGTCGACACCATCGCGATCGATCGAAAGCTCGATGCGGCCCGGGTCAAGCAGCTGATCGATGCGGGGCTATTCACCGCCGATCAAGCAAAGCAGGCGGGCTTGGTCGACGAGGTCGCTGCGTTCGAAGCGTTTCGCGATCAGATGGCCGCCGGCGCCTGGACCAAGGTCGAGTTGGAGCCCGAAGGCAACGATCAGGTCCAGACAATGTTCAAGATCGCGCGGTTCTTCGGCGCGATGCCGCCGGATCGCCCGACCGGTAAACACGTGGCGGTGGTGTATGCGCTCGGCAACATCGTCGACGGTGACGGCGAAGGTGTGCTCGGGGCACGACAACAGATCGCGTCGCACACGATGGTCGCGGCGCTGCGTGCGTTGACCAACGACGACAGCGTCGCGGCGGTGGTACTTCGCATCGATTCAGGTGGCGGCAGCGCGCAGGCCTCGGAGCTGATCTGGCGTGCCGTCACCGAGCTCAAGGCGAAAAAGCCGGTCGTGGTTTCGATGAGCGACGTCGCCGCGAGCGGTGGCTATTACATCGCGAGCAACGCTACCAAGATCTTCGCGCTCGACGACACGCTCACCGGTTCGATCGGGGTGGTCGGCGGCAAGATCGCGCCCGGTGCTGCGCTCGCGAAGATCGGGATCAATACGTTCCCGATGGGCCGCGGTAAGCGCGCAACGATGATGTCGAGTCTGTCGCCGTGGCGCGACGACGAGAAGGCCGTGATCATGAGCTCGATGGAGGCCGTGTACCGCGCGTTCGTCGGCCGGGTCGCCGACGGTCGCCACAAGAAGCTCGAAGACGTGCTGCCGATCGCGCAAGGGCGCGTGTGGACCGGTACCAAGGCCAAACAGCTCGGCCTGGTGGACGAGATCGGTGGCCTCGACGCCGCGATCGCCGAAGCGCGCACGCTGGGCAAGGTGGACAGCGCGGTGGGTCTCGAAGTGTTTCCGCCGACACCGACGCTGCGCGACGTGCTGTCGAGCTTCGGCCAGGTCCAGGCGCCGTTCGGCATTGGAGGCAGCTTCGAGGCAGTACTTGCCGCAGCGCTGCCGGCCGCGAGCGTGGACCCCACCCTCACCGATACGGCGCGCCACTTGCTCGAGCTCGCGCTTTCGTTCCGAGCCACGACGATCCAGGCGGTCGCTGTGCTGCCGGTGATTCGTTAGGGCCACTTCCGATCGGTGAGGGGACCCAGGTCGTGCCCGTTCACGTCGAACGAGTCGTCACATCTCCTTTGATCGGGTGTGGCGTGGTCGCTCCGAGATCGAGCAGTACCGCGGCTCGGCGTCACCAGCGCCGGCGGTCGACGCGGTGGAGGGCCCCAATGACCGCACCGTTTGCTCATGCCGACACTCGGTTCCGAGGCGGGCGCGCGCAGACGCACATCGTCGAGTCGCGGCTACTCGAGCGGCGGCACGTGCGCATGGGTCAGGGATACGAGACCGTCCACGCCTCGATGTAGAATCGATCGCGACCGAGCCGCTTCGACGAAGTCGCATCCATCGCGAAGATCCGTGCAGCCTGCGACGCGCTCGGCGCCTCGCGGACCGTGCCGCGGATGTCGACGTGCGCGCTGACGGTCACGAACTCGACGAACGATGGATCGATCGGGACGACGAAGATCTGGCGTGCCGCCGTGTAACCCACCCACAAGCCGTTCCCGCTCTTGGCCCGCACCATGATGTCCGTGAGGTGGATCGCCATGCCCGCAAGATCCTCTCGACTATCGCCGTAGATCTGCGTGGCATTCACCAATGGATAGCTGCTCCCCGGACCGGCGTCACCGTTACGTATGCTACGCGTGCTCGAGGCCGAGCCGCGCACACCTTCGGCGGTCCCGGCTCGGTGCTCGGGCAACGAGGCACGGCGCTCCGACGACGATCGAATGCTCGTCGCCTGTCGTTCAGATGCGTCGGGGCTCGTCGCCTGGCTGCGCTCGCATCCTGCCGCGGCTGTTGCGGGGGCGAGCGCTACGACGAGCACGATGCGATCCGCAAAGCGCATGGATCCCGTCGGAGCAATCGCCGTGCCCGAGTCCGCGCTCGCAGCGAAGCCAGCGCTCGATGCGGCAAGAAAGCGTCCACGGCGGTCAAGCGCTCTCGAGCGCACTCGCTTCGTCGAGCGCGAACCCGGCACATCGCGCATGCAGATCGTGCTCTGCACCTGATCCCGCCCCGCAGCGGTCGCGCGCTGGATCGTGGGTGGTGGGCAGCGCACCAACGCTAGGCCGCAACGCCCGGCATCGGCCCTCCGCAGCGCAACACGTTCGCGGCCCGTGGGCTGCATGAGCCTATCGATGAACAACACCCTAGACGCTCGAGGAGGATACGATGTGGAGACCATGCACGACGATGTTCGCAGGGCTGATGTTGACCGCCGGTATCGCGAGCGCCGACGATCCCAAAACCACAGACAAGGCCACGGATCCCAAGACCGCGGATGATGCAACGACTAGCGACACGCAGCGCCCGAATAAACCCACGCAGACGTCTGACGTCTCGCAGCCACAGCAGCGCAGCCCGCAAGAGATCATGCGCATCACCCAGCAGGCGATGACGCATGTGTCCGCCGCCCAGACAGCGATCGCCGAAGGCGACGACGCCGTGGCCAAGCGGGCGCTCGAGGCGAGCGAGATGGCGCTCGAGAAGCTGTACGACACACCACCCATGGTCGCGGTACTGAACGAGCTCGACGAGGCGATCGCGTCCGTGCAGCGTGGCAACCAGACGCTCAAGACGCTCGACCTCGCGCCGCTGTCAGCGACGGTCAGGCGGTATCAAGCCTACATCGATCCATCGGTCGCCGCCGGCATCGATGAAGCCGAACAGAAGGCGAAGCAAGGCGATGCGAAGGCCACGGCGGACGCGCTCCGGCTGGCACGCAATCGGATCGCGATAGACGTCGCGTTCCTGCCGATCGAGGAGGCGTACGTCCGGGTGCTCGCAGCCCAGCAGGCGCTCGCCTCGGGCGACGAGAAGCAAGCCGGCCAGTTCCTCCAGAACCTGCCGATCGTCGTGTCGGAGATGCAGGTCACCACGCCCCTCGTCCCGGTTCGGTTCAAGCTGAACGCCGCGGCGCTCGCTGCCGAGGAAGGGAACTGGAAGCGTTCACAGACCCTGCTGCGAGAGGCCACCACGGCGCTGCAAGGTATCGAGCGGATGTCGAAGGGCATGCCAGCGGCACCCGAGGTCACGGCCATCGTTGACGATGTCGAGCGACTGAACCGGAAGATGGGTTCGGACTCCAAGCCGCAGCCTCAGGAGATCCGGGATCTCGCGCACCGGACGCGAGATATCGGGGTGTGAGTGGATCGCAGGATCTCTCTCGCGTCGCGCGGCCTGGCAGTGCCGTGTCGTCCGTCATGCGGGCTCGTGATCACGTGGACCGTGATGTTGCCGCTCGATCATGTCCTCGACGTACAGCATCCGGACGAGGACCAGTAGACAGGCAAGCAGCGGTGTCGCGAGGGTGACCCCGAGGAGCCCCCACAGCGCGCCGAACACGAGCTGGCTGACCATCACGAGCGCCGCTGGTGTCGAGACCGCGCGTTTCTCGATCAGCGGCGTGAGCCCGTAGCCATCGGCGAAGTTGACCGCGACGGAGAGCACCAGCACGTACACCGCGTGCATGGGGCTCACGGTGAACGCGAGCAGGATCGCCGGGACCGCGGCGACGATCGCACCGATGTTGGGAATGAACCCGAGCAGACCCGACAGCAAGCCGAGGGTGATCGGCAGCGGAATACCTCCGATCCACAGGCCGAGCGAGATCGTGGTACCGACCGCCGTCATCGAGACCAGCCGACCGAGCACCCAGCGGCGCAGCATGACGCCGAGCGCGTCGATCACCTCCTGCGCACGCGCTCGATGCGCAGGCGGCACCAGCCGGACCACGCCGCGACGGTAGGGATCCGGCGCGCCGGCGAAATACAGCGCGAACACCACGACGAACACGATGGCGATCACCGCCCCGACCACCGACATCAGCAGTCCGGCGGCGCGCGACAGATACGCGAGCCCCTGCTCGAGGTCGGCCGAGCCGCTCACGAGGCGACGGCCGAGCTGTGATCCGGACGCCTCCTGCCGGACGCGGTCATACGCGTGCTGCAGCGCAGTGGTCAGCTCCGCGAGCTGGTCGTCGATCCGCGGTGCGATCCACAGCGCCGCAACGGTCGCGATGACCGCGATCCCCCCGATGCACGCGGCGAGGCTCCAGCCGACTCGCCAGCCCAGCTTCGCCGCGAGCCACGCGGCCAGTCCGCGCAGCGCGGTCCCGAACAGCACTCCCGCGAACGCCAGCAACAGCGCCTGTGCGGCGACGTTCACCAGGACAAACAAGAGGACGACGACCGCGCCGATGCCCCAAAACACCAGCGCCGATCTGACCGGTGCCGCGCCGGACGTCTTAACCCCAGAGCTCACCTGGATTGATCCGGATCGCGAAGGATCTCGCGCGAGGTCGAGGCGCAGCGACGAAGCGCTACCAGGCGGTACCGCGAGGAGCGGCAACGAAGAGATCGCGCGAGAGGCACAGCGAGCCGGGTCAAGACAGATGAGCTCTGGGGTTAGGCCCGGCCATGGCTGATGACCGTGCAAACCAGGCTCCATCGACGGTCCCGATATTGCTGACGATGACCACGTGCGTCGATGTGTTCCACCGCGCTCCCGACGGGCTCGCCCGGTGTGGCAGCCGCGCACGATGCATGACCGGACGTGGCGGACGTGCACGGTCGTCACGATTGCGGCGATCGCGGCGTTCGCGATCAGTTGTGCCGGAACCAGATCCAACCTGGTAGCTCGCTCCGGATCGATCCGGATCGGTGAGATCTCGGTCACGGGCGCACCCTCGATCGATCATTCCGATCTGATCGACGGCCTGTCGTTGACGCACGCCCGCGACGAGGGCCGGTCGTTCGAGCGCTACCTGGTCGCGATGGATCGCCGGCGCGTCCGCGGCTACCTCGCGCGCCACGGATTCTTCGAGGCCGACGTCGAGGTCGACGTCGAGCGCAGGCGCGGGATTTCGGACGTGAGGTTCGTGATCGACGAGGGAACACGCGCGCGGCTCGCACGGGTGGAGGTGGTCGGGATCCCTCCCGAGGCGCCGATCACCGCCGGACAGCTCCGCGCGCTGATCCCGCTCGAGCTCGGAGCGCCGTACGATCACCAGGCCATCGAGCTCGCGATCCCGGAGCTCACCGCCGCGCTCGCGGACACCGGGTACGCCCATGCGCGGATCGAGCAGACGGTGTTCGCCGATCGAGCCAGCGATCGGGCGGTGGTCCGGATCCAGATCGATCCCGGTCCGCTGGCCAGGTTCGGGGAGATCACGGTGACCGGAGTCGATGGCGACCTCGCCACGGCGGTCCGGTCTCGCCTGCGCGTCGAGGAAGGTGCGAGGTACTCGAGCTCGGCGATCGAGGCATCGCGCGAGGCGCTCTACGAGATGGGGCGATTCTCGATGGTTCGGTTCAAGCGAGACCGGGAGGCACGCGACGCGGTCGTCTCGCTCGCGATCGAGCTCGCGACGGCGAAGCGCCACGAGCTCCGGCTCGGCGGAGGCATCGGCGTGGACCCGACGTCGTTCGAGCTCCGAGGCCGAGCGGGGTACACGATCGCCGGGTGGCCGCGGCCGCTCTATACCAGCAGGGCCGAGGTGCGGCCCGCGATCGCACGGCTGCGCGACCAGTCCCAGACCGATCCTCGGATCGAAGCGCGCGCCGGGATCGAGCGCCTCGACCTGTTCCGGACGCGGATGCGGGGCGAGCTGGAAGGCGGCTTCGACTACATCGCGATCGAGGCGTATACCAGCGTCGGGCCCCGCGTGCGCGCCGGGATCCGGACACCGCTGTTCGGACGCTCCGTCCACATCGCGGGCGGTTGGCAGCTGCAGGCGGTGGAATTTCGGGATCTTCATCCGGCGCTGGATCCGAGGCTGATCGCCGACCTCGGGCTCACCGGTACCTCCACGCTCGGGTTCTTCGAGCAGAGCCTGATCGTCGACCTGCGCGATGACCCGATCGCGCCGCGAGTCGGCGGGTACGGTGAGCTGCACGTCGAGGAGGGGACGCCCGCGGCGGGAGGGGAGCTCACGTATGCGCGGCTCGTGCCTGATGTCCGTGGCTACGTACCGATCGGACCCGTCACGGCTGCCGCGCGCGCACGGTTTGGCACGATCATCGGCGAGGTCCCGGTGACCCGCCGGTTCTTCGGCGGTGGTGCCAACAGCCAGCGCGGGTTTCCCGGACGGCGGCTCGCGCCGTTCTCGAGGCGCATCGTCGATGGCGAGCAACAGACGGTAACGTACGGCGGTGCGGCGATGGTGGAGCTCGGCGCCGAGCTTCGCGTTCCGCTTGGCACGGTCCGCGGGCTCGAGGTCGGCGCGGTGGCGTTTCTCGATGGCGCCGATGTCCGCGAGCGAACGGCCGAGCTCGATCCAGGCGAGCTCCACTGGGCAGCGGGTGGTGGGCTGCGGGTCGCGACGCCCGTCGGTCCGTTCCGGTTCGACCTCGGTTATCGGCTGAACCGGACCGGCGCGAGCGAGCCCAGGCCCGGCGAGCGCGTCGCGTTTCACCTCAGCATCGGGGAGGCGTTCTGATGCCGCACCGCGGCTGGCGACGTGGGATCCGGATCATCGGGCGAGTTGCCGCCGCTGTGGCGCTGGTGCTCGTAGTCGCGCTCGGATCTGTGTTGATCGTCTTGCACACCGACTGGGGGCGCGCCCGGCTGCGCGATCAGCTGGTCGACGGGATGTCGAACGCGCTCACCGGCGAGCTCGAGATCGGCGCCCTCGAGGGCAGCGTGCTCGGCGAGCTCGTGCTGCGCGACATCGTGATTCGCGATCGAGCGGGTCGCGAAGCGATCCGGATCGATCGTCTCGAGCTCGAGCTGGCGCTGGCTGCCCTGGCGCGGCGCCGGATCGAGCTCGCGCAGGCGAGCGCGGTGGGGGTAACGATCCACGCGGTGCGCCGCGACGGCCGCTTCAACCTGGCGGAGCTGGCGCGCGCCCGCGAGGTCGACAAACAACCACCGGGCTGGGACCTCGCGATCGACGATCTCGAGCTGCAGGATGCCCGGATCGCGATCGACCTGGAAGGACGGCTCGCTCACCTCGATGAGGTGAGCGCCGAGGGCGCGCTGTCGGTCCCGCGCGACGGAGCGCTCGCGGGACGCTTCTCGATCACCGGCACGTGGCGCGAGCGCGACCTGCCAGCTCACGCTCGCGCCGAGCTCCGGGTCGCGGACGCGGTGACCGAGCTGAACGCGACCGAGCTCGCGATCGGTGACCTTCGGGTTGCCGGCCACGGCGTGCGGATCGCAGGCGGGCTCGCGGGCCAACTCGCGGGGAAGCTCACGATCGAGCAGCTGGTGATCGCGGCGCCAGCGGGCGCGCTCGCCCGCGTGCTGCCCGGCATCCAGACGAGCCCCGCGCTGACGCTGGGCCTGACCGCCTCCTCGCCGGCCGAGGGCACGACCGAGGTCGGAATCACCGGCTCGATCGCCGGGGCGCAGCTCGGCGGTGCGCTCGTGGTCTCGCGCGATGACCCCATGCGCATCACCGGAACGCTGACCACCCGCGATCTGGATGCGAGCCGCCTGGTTCCCGGCGCCATCGTGACCGCGCTCGCGATCCGCGTCAGCCTCGAGGTCACGGTCGATCCGGCGCGCCACGGCCTGGCGATGCTCGACGGTCGGATCGAGGCGCAGGGCGAAGGTCGCGTCGACGCGTTCGTGCTCGAACATGCGGGGCTGACGGTCGCACTGTCGGATGGGATCGCGGAGATCACAGCCGATGCTCGCGGCGCAGGCGGCACCCGGGCGCGGCTCGAGGCCACCGGAGCCGTCCATCGCGACGGGACGATCGAGATCGCCGGCGCGCATGTCGACGCGAGCACGCGCGAGGTCTCGCGAGTGAGCCCGGGCCAGCTCGGGCTCACCGGCGCGCTCGCGATCGAGCTGACCGGAGCGGGAACGATCGGCCGGACCGAGAACAACTTCGAGGTCACCGGCCGCGCCACCGGAACCGATCTGAGGCGGGGCGATCTCGCGATCGATGACCTGCGCCTGACGTTCGATCTCGCCGGCAGTCGCGACCATCCCCGCGGTCGGGCAGCGCTCTCGATCCGGGGCGCCAGGTTCGGCGACCAGCGCGTGCCTCCGGTGACCGTCGCCGCGCGCAGTCGCCGCGATGGCTCGTTCGCCGTCCGCGTTCGTTCGCACGGCACCCTGGGAGCCAGCGCGGCCGGGCCGTGGTCGATCGATGCCAACACGGTGGTCCAGCTCGCCGGGCCCGGCTCGTCGATCTCGCTCGTACACTATCGCGGGCGTGCTGGTGGAATCGCGATCGGTGGTCGCGGAGGTACGATCGAGATCGAGGAGCAATGCGTCGCGGCGCGCGGGGTTCGCGCCCACTTCGCCGGCGGCACGCTGGAGCTCGATGGAACGTACCGGTTCGCGGGTCCGGGCGCCGGCGACCTCACCAGCACCCTGAGCGCTCGAGGGCTCGAGCTGGCCGCGCTCGATCGCGCGTGGTCCGGCTCGACGGTGCTGCGGGGCCGGATCGACGCTGATCTTGCGGCGCGCCGCCGCGACGGCACGATCACCGGATCGGTCTCGGCGTCTGTCGCCGATCTGATCGCGCACGCGGGAGCCGACCCGGTCGGCGGCTCGTTGGAGGCAACGCTGTCGCGTTCGCAGCTCGCGTTCACAGCTCGCGCCCTCGGTCGCCGCCTCGGCGAGCTCGAAGTCTCCGCGGCCCTCGCACGACCGCGCCACCTGGGCGAGCTGGCGGCCTGGTCACGGCTCGAGCGGGGAGATCTCACGAGGGTGGAGGTCCGCGCGCGTCAGCTCGATCTCGCGGCGGTCGCCAGCGCCGCCGGGCTCGCGCTCCCGCTCGACGGCTCTGTCGATGCCAAGCTGTCGCTCGGCCCGGCACGGGGCGAGGGTTGGCTGCGTGCTCGGCAGGTCATCACGCCCGCGATCCCAGCGCCGATCGATCTCGATCTCGCCCTCGATCTCGCGGGGGGCGGCCGGCTGCGCGTGACCGCGCGCGCCGATGCGCCCATGCTCAGATCCGCCGCGCTCGATGCCACCGTGCACCTCCCGGCCCGACCGTTCGACCTCGATGCATGGACGGCCCTCGGTCCCGCCGCGGTGCGTGCGCTCCGGGTCGATCTGGACGACCTTGTCCTCGATGATCGTCTCGCGACGCGGCTGGGCATGACCGCGGGCTGGCGCGGCCGCGCCTCCGTTCGCATCGACGCCGCGGCCGGGCTGACCGAAGCGACCGCCACCATCGTCGGGCGCGAGCTCGTGGGTGGGCCGCTGGTCCGCCCGGTCGACATCACCGCGACCACGACGATCGATCGTGAGGGCGCGCGCGCGATGGTGAATGCGTCGCTGGGCGGCGCTCCGCTCGGCGTCGCCCGGCTCGCGCTCACCCTCGATCCCCGCAGCGTGCTCAACCGTGGTCTCGCGGCGATCCGCGATGCGCCGATCACCGGCCAGGTGACGATCGCGCGGACCGAGCTCGCGCCGATCGTCGCTGCGATCGATCAACGGCGGCGCGGTCGTCGACTTCGCGGCGTGGTCCGCGCCGAGGCCACGGTGGGCGGGACGATCGGCGCCCCGGAGGGCGCGGCATCCCTCGTCTTGACGGATGTCGGGTCCGCGCGCCGCGTGCTGCTCTGCGAGCTGCGTGTCGACGCCCGACTGGTATCCGGGGTCGCCACCGCGACGGTCCACGGCCGTGGCGCTCGCGGCGGCACGCTGGCGATCGCGACCCGGCTCCCGCTCGCGCGACCCCAGGACGCGACGACGACCGTGTCGGCGTCGAACCTCGACCTGCGATCGGTCCTGCGCCTCGTACCGGCTGACCTCGTGGGGGTCACGGGACGGGTACATGCCGAGGTTCGGGTCGCAGGCGTCGATCCGGCCACCGCCACGATCGCCGGGAACCTCCGGGTCCGGGATGGGACGCTGCCGCTCACCGACCAGCTCGGCGTCCTGCACGACGCCACGATCGAGCTCGAGCTCCGCGATCAGATCGCGCGGCTCGCCGTGCGTGGCGAGCTCGATTCGGGGACCCTCGCGATGCGTGCGAGCGCGACGCTCGAGGGCCTCGTGCCTCGCACCGCGGCAATCGACGTGACCTTCGACGAGGTCACGATGCTCACCGAGCGAGCGCCGCGCGTCAGCGGCCGCATCACCGCCGAGGTGGTCCGGCAGGCCGGCGCGTGGAAGATCGACGCGCAGCTTACCGGCGGTAGGGTCGCGCTTCGCGACAAGGATGCCCGCACGCTGCATCCGATGGGGATCCCGGGGAACATGGTCATGGTCGACGACGGCCGGATTCCGGCCGCCGGCGCGCCGTCGAGACGGCCCGGCAGGGCGCTGGCCGCGTGGCCGCGGGGGATCGCGATGACCCTCCGGATCCACCCGGTCCGCGTCACTGCGGAGCAGTTTCGTGGCCAGGTCGGAGGACAGCTGGAGATCACCACGCACGGTGACGGTGTCGCGATCTATGGAACCATCGACGTCGTCCGGGGCGAGGTGACCCTGTTCGATCGCCGCTATCGCGTCGATCGCGCTGCCGTCCGGTTCGACGGCGGCATCGACCCGCTGCTCGACATCGCCCTGGTCCACGACTTCCCGCAGCTGACCCTGTGGCTCGCGGTGACCGGTCGACTGAGCGAACCAGATCTCGGCTTGTGGTCGGAGCCCGGCGGTCATAGCGAGCCCGAGCTGCTCGCGATCGTGCTCGGAGGGGCGCCAGGTGCCGCGCCTGGCGCCGGTGATCGGCGCACCATCGATGGGGTCGCCGAGGGCGCGGCGACCGCGGTGGTGACCCAGTTGATCGGCGAGTACATCGGCAGGCTGCTTCCTATACGCCTCGACGTCCTGCGCTACGAGGCTGCGACCGCCGCACGTAGCGGCGCGCTGACGATCGGCCGGCGACTGACCGATCGGTTGTACGTTTCCTGGCGCAGCCGGATCGACGCGCGCCCCGACGAGAACACCGGCGAGGCCTTGCTCGAGATCTGGCTATTGCCACGGCTGTTGCTCGAAGGCGTCGCCGGAAACCAGGGCGTTCATGGGCTCGACCTGTTGTGGGCGCGCCGCTGGTGAGGTCGTGGCGTCAGGTTGACGCTAGGAAGCGGCCGATACCCGGCCACCGGCCCGGCGGCGAATCGCGCTACATTGAGCTCCATGAGCCGCCCACTGGACACCAGCACCGAAGCCCGGTTCTGGGAAGGCGTCGCGGCTTCGGAGGCCTTCTTCATGAGCTCGGATCCTGTTCATGAGGCGATGAGGAGACTCGCGAAGGCGCTCGACGACCTCGATGTTCCGTATGCCGTGGTGGGCGCGATGGCGCTCAACGCGTACGGTTATCGGCGAACCACCGTCGACGTCGATGTCCTGATCACACGCGAAGGGCTCGATACCTTCAAGGCGCGATGGCTCGGCCGAGGATACGTCGAGAAGTTTCCGGGCAGCAAGGGCGTTCGGGACAGCGCGCTGGGAGTGACCATCGATTTCGTGATCGCGGGTGACTATCCGGGAGACGGCAAACCCAAGCCGGTCAGGTTTCCTGATCCGGCTGCGGTGGCACTGCGCGGAGAACGGATCGCGTTGCTCCCCCTGTCCACGCTCGTCGAGCTCAAGCTTGCGTCGGGGATGAGCACGATCCACCGCGCGAGAGACCTGGGCGATGTCGTCGAGCTGATCAAGCATGCCGAGCTCTCGCGCGAGCTGTCCGAGGAGCTGGACCCATCGGTGCGCGCGAAGTACCTCGAGATCTGGGACGCGCTGCAGACGCCGGATCCGCTGGCCGAGTGAGAACCGATCCCAAGCACCGGCGTCAGCGGTCGCCCGGCCGATCGTTGTGGCTCGCGCGAGGAAGCTCGTCGTGGATCAGGCCGATGTGGATCAGCGAGAACAGTCCGAACGTGACGACGTTGAGGATGCCGGTCGCCCACACCGGGAACGGTGTGGGCGACGAGCCGTGCGCCGTCCTCGACCGACAACGCGCGTAGGTCCATCACCGAGTACGCGACGTGGCCCGGGAATGCGAATGTCGACGGCGTGAGCGCAGTTGCGATCGAATCATCGGGCGCCAGTAGCGCTTCGTCGTTTCGCCTCGTTAGCGCCGGTTCCGTGGTGGATCGGTCGGTTGCATCGCCACCGTCAGCTGCTTGAGCGCACGGCGGGCGCGCTCGAGATTTTCGGTGGCTTGCTTCACGGCGCGCGACACGCCGGCGGACTCCGAAGCCTTCTCGCTGACCGTGCGGATGTTGCCGCGCAGCGCATCGATCGCTTGCTCGAGGACGCCGACGTGGTCGCCGAGTTGGGTCGGCAGCCGCGACCGCGCCTTGGTCGGCATCGCCTCGCTATCGGGCTCGCGGTACTGGGCCTTTGCCTCGGCCTCGGTCAGCAGCCGGCGCAAGCGGTGATCCTCTCGCTCGAGCCGCTGGACCTTATCCTCTAGCGCCGAGTTCTTCGCGACGATCGCCTCGTAGACCTTCGCATCTGCCTCGGCGGTGGCCTCGGGATCGAACGCATCCATCAATGACCCGCGGCGACTCGTGGTCTCATCGCCATGGGCGTCGCGGCCGGCTCCACGTGGGCGCTCGGCGGTCACCTGGATCAGCTTGTTGCGCGCCTCTCGAAGCTCGCGCTGGAGCGCTGCGATCTCGCGCTCGGTCTCGGCAGCGAACGACCGGACGTTCTCCGCGGCATCGACCTCGCGCTCGAGCTGCGCGACGCGCGCGAGAGCCTCGGCCAGCTTGCGCTCGATCACCGCACGCGTCTGCTCGCCCAACGATGACCGATGGTCGAGCTGCGTGACCTTGGCCTCGAGCTCGCGCACGCGGCCATCCCGCTCGCGTACCTTGCTCTCGATCTCGACGATCCGAGCTTCGGCGTCGCGGCGTCGCTCGTCCGCCTCGGTTGCCCGCTGCGCCGCCTCGGCCGCACGCTCCGCCGCCTCGCTAACTCGCTGCTCGGCAGCTTGCAGCTTGCGCTCGCTGTCCGGGTCTGCGATCAGCCCGACCTCTTCGGTCGGTGCGGCGGGCCGGGTATGCTCGATCGCGATGGCCTCGCGGTCACGCGCTGCGAGCTTGAACACCGCCTCATCGAGCTGGCGTTCGAGCGCGGTGGCGCGGTTGATCGCGAGCTCGGCAGCTTCTGCGCTGGCGGTCAGCGCGTCCGCGCGCGCGATCGCCGCGGCGAGCTCGGCACGCGCTGCGTCACGCTCGCCGGTGCGCTGATCGCGAACGCGGATCGCCGTGGCTAGCTCGTCGCGCGTAGCGCGCGCATCGTCGTCGAGCGCGACGATCTTCGCGGCAGATTCACGCGCGCCGGCGGTGGTCGAGGCCACGGTCCTCGTGGCCTCCGCGAGCTTCGCCTCGGTGGCGTGGAGCTGTTCGCGCAACTCGTCGGTTGCGGCAACCGCAGCCTCGAGCTCGTCGATGCGACGGGCGCGCGTCGCGAGCTCTGCCTCGGCTTCCTTCAACCGACTGTCGGCGAGCTCGACGCGACCCTGGAGATCGTGGAGCTCGTCGCGCAGCCTCGCGAGCTCGCCGAGTTGGACACGGGCTTGGTCGAGGTCGGCGGCAACCTGCTCGGCGCGTTCGTTGAGCTGGCGCAACCGTTCGCGAGTGTCCTCGAGCTCGCGTTCGAGCTGAAACGTTCGCCCGTTCATCGCGACGCGCTCCGAGCGCGCGGTATCGAGCTCGTGCTGAAGCTGCTCGGCTTGCTGCCGCGCGTCCGCCACCGTACGCTCGAGTTGTTCGATCGAGGTCTGCGCCGCCGCCAGCTTGGCTTCGGCGTGGTCAGCGCGCTGACCGGCCTCGATCGCGTCGCGGCCGGCGGTCTTGAGCTTGGTGTCACTATCGGCCGCGCGCCGGAGCGCGAGGGCGACGTCCTTCGCCATCGCCTTCGCCATCGTGTCGGCAGCGCTCGCTCGTTGCTCGAGATCTCCAGCGCGCCGCTCGGCCGCCGCGGCGCGATCCTCCGCTGCCGCCGCCCGCGCGGCTTCATCGCGCGAACGAGCGACCGCCGCAGCCGTGGCATCCTCCGCAGGTGGCGCCTCGAGCTTGGTCTGAAGCGTCCGCTCGCGGTGCTCCGATTGAGCGAGCTTGCTGGTTAGCTCGTCGAGCTCGCGACGATCCGCAGCTTCGCGCGCCTCGGCTCGCTTCTCCGCGGCGCCCGCCGCCGCCAGCCCTCGCTCGAGCTCTCCGAGGCGCTCGCGCCGAGCTTCGAGCTGGCGACCCACATCCGACAGATCGAACGTGAGCTTCGCGACCTGTGCGTTGGCCGCCGTGAGGCTGCGCTCGGCACCCTGCGCACGGATCGCTGCCGCGGCGAGCTCTTTGTCCTTGCGCTCGGACTCCGCGGTCAGGGTGGTCACCTGGGCGGTCAGCTCGTCGAGCTTGGACTGCGGCTCCTCGCTGGCCGAACGCAACGCCGCGATCTCTTGGGTGAGCCCCGCGATCTTGAGGTCCGCGTCGGCGAGTCGCTCGACGGTCGCGACGCCGGCCGCCGCCTCTGCGACCAACTGCGCCTCGCGCGCGGCGGCCGCCTGCGTTCGGGCCCGATCGATCGCCGCGGCGGAACGTAGCTGAGCCTGCTCGAGCTCGCCGCGCAGCTGCTCGGCCTCGCGACTGACTTCGCCGTGGGCATGTTCGAGCACCGATCGGGCAGACCGCGCCTCATCGAGCTCGACGCGGAGCTGCGCCAGCTGATCCTCGACGGTCGAGCGGGCCTTGCGTTCGAGATCGAGCCACGCGGCGAGCGTGCCATGCAGGCCCGTCGGTGGCGAAACCGTTCCGGTCTCGGGCAGCAGTCGGATCATCAGGCTGCCGACGAGAATGATCTCGCCGACCGGGACCTCTGCGCGCTGCACCTTGTTTGGCCCGACGAAGATCCCGTTGGAGCTCCCGAGGTCCTCGATCCACAGCGAGCCATTCTCGAAGAACAACCGCGCGTGATGGCGCGACACCCGCGGATCCTGGCTACGAATCGCACACTCGGCGGCCCGCCCGACGGTCACCGACTCCGATCCCAACGAGAACGACCGGTCCACACCGTCGACGTCGGAGTACACGAGAGTCGCCATCTACCGAATGCTCTCGAAGGAACGTATCATAGCGGCTCGAGCAGAGCCTCGTCGGACCGTCCTCGGTCCGATCTCAGCGCCTCCGCGGCGTTGCGTTCGGCTCGCTGTGGTCTTGGCGGCCTTCGCGACTTGGCGTTCGTCTCACCGCGGCGTAAGTGCCGCGATCAGCGCTTCGGCCGTGGTCAGCGCGCGGTCGGTGTCATCGTCGAGCAACAACACGTGACCCATCTTGCGGCCCGGCGCCGGGGCGTCCTTCTGGTACAGGTGCAAGCGCGCCTCGGGCCGAGCCAACACGTGGCGCCATGCGGGTGGGCCCGCGCTCCACAGGTCGCCGATCAGGTTGACCATGACGGCGCCGGTCAGCGGGCGAGGATCGCCCAACGGCAACCCACAGATCGCACGCACGTGTTGCTCGAACTGTGACGTTGCACAAGCGCCGTAGGTGAAATGGCCGCTGTTGTGAGTCCGCGGAGCCACTTCGTTGACCAGCAAGCTGCCATCAGCGAGCTCGAACATCTCCACCGCCATCACACCGATGTGGTCGAGCGCCTTGGCGACGCAGATCGCCAGCTGCTCCGCCTGTACGCGGTGCGTCGCCGGCATCGGGGCCGGTGCACGTGTCGTGTGCAGAATGTGCCGGCGATGGACATTCTCGGCGAGCGGGTACAGCGCGATCTCGCCGTCGAGCGAACGGGCGAGCACTACCGAGATCTCGCGTACAAAGCTGACCACTCGTTCGACCACCACGGGTTCACCGCGGAGCTTGGTCGCGACGGCCTCGATCTCGGTCTCGCGCTCGATCCGATATTGGCCCTTACCGTCGTAGCCGGCGCGCCGAACCTTGACGATCGCAGGCAGGCCCACGCTGGCCACTGCCCGCGCTAGCGCCGCGCCTGCGGATCCCTCGGCGTGGTCCACGCGTGCCCACGTCGCCTGTTTGACGCCGATGCCGTCGAGAAACTGCTTCTGTTCCTGGCGATCCTGGATGATGCGCAACACCGAAGCGCCGGGGCGTACGGGACAGATCTTCGCGAGCTCGGCGAGGATCTCGGCCGGCACATGCTCGGTGTCGAGCGTGATCACGTCGACTTGACGCGCGAGGTGACGCCCCGCCTCGAGATCATCGAGCGCTCCCACCACGACGCCGTCAGAGACCTGCGCGGTAGGACAGCGCGGGCTGGGATCTAGCACGATCAGGCGATAGCCCATCTGGCGCGCCGCGACCGCCATCATCCGGCCGAGCTGACCGCCTCCGAGCACACCGATCGTTGCACCCGGTCCGAACGTGGTCACAGAGTTTCCTCGAGCACGCGACTGGTCTGCGCCTTACGGAACGCATCCAGCTTCTCCGCGACGGCGGGATCGTGAAGCGCGACGATCGCCGCGGCGAGGAGCCCGGCGTTGGCCGCACCCGCCTCGCCGATCGCGAGCGTCCCCACCGGGATGCCCTTCGGCATCTGGGCGATCGACAGCAGCGAGTCGATCCCGTTCAACGCCTTGCTCTGGACCGGCACGCCGAGCACCGGCAGCCGGGTCTTCGCGGCAGCCATCCCCGGCAGATGCGCCGCGCCGCCCGCGCCTGCGATGATCACCCAGATCCCGCGGCCCTCGGCCTCCTCGGCGTATTCGAACAACAGATCGGGCGTGCGATGCGCGGACACGACGCGCGCCTCGTGGGGCACGCCAAGCTCGGTGAGCATGTCGGCCGCGTGTTTCATCGTGGCCCAATCGCTCTTGGACCCCATGATGATACCGACGCGTGGATTGGTCATGGCTCGGATCTCCGTGGGCTGGCCGCGCGAACTAGCCGATCGCCGACAGCTTCGCCCAGGCCCGCCGCAGGAGGCAACGCGGCGATCACCACATCGACACCCGCAGCGTCGAGATCTCTCAGCGCGCGATACAGCTCCCGCGCCATCCCCTCGACGTCGTTGGGCAGCTGGTACGCGAGCGATGCGAGCTCGGGCCAGGCCGCGAATGCCTGCGCAGGCGCGAGCACCGCGACACGGCCGTTCGCAGCGGCGACCGCATCCGGAACGCCGGCGAGATCGACCGCCACGACCTGTGCGCGCGGCGCGTAGTGACTCGCGAGCGTACCCGGCGCCGCGGGGGCATCGCGATCTGCCGAGGCCAGTGGCCCGACGATCGCTTCGATCGCTTCACGCGCTAGCCCCCCCGGCCGCAACAGCACCGCATGGCCGCGCGATAGATCGACGATCGTCGACTCGACGCCCACCGTGCACGGCCCACCATCGAGCACGTAATCGACGTCATCGCCGAGATCGCCGATGACGTGATCTGCCGTGGTCGAGCTGACCTTGCCGAAGCGATTTGCGCTCGGGGCGGCAATGCCACCGGCGAACCCGCGCAACAGCGCCTGAGCGACGGGATGCGAAGGGACTCGCAACCCGACGGTCTCCGCACCACCGGTGGTCACCGGCGACACCCGGGACGAGCGCCGCAGGATCACCGTCAACGGCCCTGGCCACGCGGCGCGTACCAGCTGATGTGCGACGTCCGGTACGTCGATCGCCCAGTCCTCGAGCCGCGCTTCGGGAGCGAGATGGACGATCAGCGGATGCGCCCGCGGCCGGCCCTTGACCGCGAACACCCGTGCGACGGCTGAATCGCTCGACGCATCGGCGCCGAGCCCGTACACGGTCTCGGTGGGAAACCCGACCAGTCCGCCACGGCGGAGGACCGAGATCGCGTGCGCGACGTCGACGCCGCGGTTCATGGCGCGCTCGACCTCATGAGTGTGGGCGGGTGGTTGCGAGCGAACCGCGCCCCGACCATGCACGGCGCATCGCGGTTAGTCCGGCCGCGCGCTCGGTCGGATAGCTCGCACGAAAGTCCATCCAGTCGAGCGCGCAGATCGCCGATAGCTCGGCGATCCCGAACCCGCGATCGAAGCTGTCGCGATCGGGCGCGAGCTGCTCGGCGAGCCAGCCAAAGATCGCATCGGCGCGATCGAGCTGGCGCCGAGCAAACACCGAACCATCGACCGCGACGCCGTCGCGGCGCAGCAGGAACACCTGCACGATCGAATCCAGCGCGCCGTCGATCGCATTGATCAGATTCTGCTCGCGCCAGCGATCGCGCGGCGGGGTCAGCTCGCCGTAGCCCCGGGTGGCGATCAACCACTCCATGATCGCCCGCGAATCGAACAGCGTGCGGCCATCGACGATCGCGACCGGAACCTTGGCGATCGGCGACACCCCGCGCAACCGCGCAAGCCCCGCGTCCCCCGCGGTATCCACGCGATCTACCGGAACACCGAGCTCCGCTGCGACCACGCGCACGCGGCGCACGAACGGCGACGTCGTAGTTCCGTAGAGCTGCATCGCGGATACAATACATGAGCCATGCAGGTGTACCTGATCCGCCACGCCGAGGCCGTCGATGAGACGGTGTCTCGTCGAGATCCGGTTCGCGCGCTCTCCGCGCACGGCCGCCTCCAGGCGCGCGCGCTCGGCGATCGGATGCGCTGGCACGACTGTACGCCCACGCAGTTCTGGACCAGCCCACTGGTGCGCACGGTGCAAACCGCGGAGCTGATCGCCGCGACGGTCGCATGCGAGGTCGCGATCGAAGCCGTCCCCGAGCTCGCCCCCGACGGGTCTGGGCGCGAGCTGGTCGCCGCGCTACGCGCGTTGCCTGCCGATGCGCGGGTGTTCATCGTCGGTCACGAGCCGTCGCTGTCGTCGATCGGCGAGCTGTTGACCGGCGCTGAGTTCGAAGCGCTCGGCAAGGCGCACGCGGCTCGGATCGACGACGGTGCCGTGCGATGGCGCCTCGCGTGGGACGCCGACGCACCGGTGCCGAATCGCTAGTCAGCGCTCGTCGAACACGGCTTGGACCTCGGCTGGCGTCAATCCGCGGTTGAAGATCCTCAGCTCGTCGACGACGCCCTGAGCGAACTCCTCCATGCCATTGCGTGAAAACAGAAAGATCGGCTGAACACCAAACGCGTTGGTGTTGTCGTTCAAGTTATCCAGCGACGATGTTTGCACAGCGCCGTCGATGTACGTCGTGATCGTGTCGTCGG
The DNA here is from genome assembly GCA_050184455.1 of Kofleriaceae bacterium. Taxonomy (GTDB): domain Bacteria; phylum Myxococcota_A; class Polyangia; order Haliangiales; family Haliangiaceae; genus JABFXX01. The sequence goes on from JBFXAI010000027.1 coordinate 49,958, forward strand.
CCGTCGACTTGTCATAGATGATCGCAAAGTGATGCCAGACTCCCGAGCTCGGCTGTCCGTAACACCGCGTCGAGTAGTCCACGTTGCCGACCATCCCCACGAAGACGCCGATGCACGGTGACAAGTTGTCCGGGTAAATCCCGAACCCTGTCGTCGAGGTGTTGAAGTCAGGGCTCACCTCGAGCAGCACGTGATTTTCAGCCATCGAATAGGTCCGGCGCACCCATAACGTGACGGTCACGGTCGGGCGTCCCGATAGATCGATGGCACCTGCCTGAAGGTAGTCGTCAACGCCATCTGCGGACACCGCGGTTCCGACGACGCCTGGAACCCACGTCACGCCGTTGACGAGGCCGAGCGACGGTCCGAGGTTGGCCTCGAGCGCGACCGTGCCGCTGCCCTCGTCGAACGACCAATATCCTACCTGCCCGGATATCGAGAGCTCGATATGGGTGTCGGGCTCGCCGTCCCCAGGCATGGAACCATCACCGGGCACCGACCCGTCCGAGTCCGAGTCGAGATCGAATGGCCCGAAGCCCAACCGACCGCATCCGCATAGCACCGCCAGTGCGATGCCCAAACCGCGCATTGTTCACCATGGTGCAGGATCTCGATGCGAATTGCACCTGGTCACGGGGGCGCGACGGGATAGGCGTCAAGCCTACGGTTCCCTACGCCAGCCCCGACCGCGCAGGCGCGGTCGATCACATTCCCAGCCAGCCGAGCATCCCGATCGCTCGCTCCGCGTAGAGGATCGCAAATGCGAGCGCCAGATTGACCACGGTGATCACCGACCCGTAGCGGAGGAATCGCCAGAATCCGATCTCGCCGCGTGGCCCGGCCGCATCCATGACGATGATGTTGGCGACGCTCCCGAACAGCGTCAGGTTACCCGCCAGCGTCGAGGCGACCGCCAGCATGATGTAGCCCCACGTCGGGTCGGGCATCTGCGGCACCCAATTGATGGCGACCAACACCAGCGGGACGTTCGAAACCACGTTGGACGCCGCGACCACCAACGCGACGAACGACAGATCGCCCGCGAGATCGCCGCGCGCGATCGAGGGTGCGATCACACCGAACAGCCGATCGATGACCCCAGCGTGCTCGACGCCCGCGATCACGACGAACAACCCGGCGAAGAACACCAGCAGCTGCCAGTCGACGTGAACGAACGCTCGCTTCGGCGGTACCCGCGCCGCGAGCATCAATCCCGCCGCCGCAACCATCGCGGCGCCTGCGAGGGACACGCCTGCCATCGCAAGCCCGGCGAACAGCGCGAGCGCGCACAGTGACTTGGCAGCGAGCACACGATCGACCGCAGGTTTGGGCGGGGACCGGTCGGCCAGCGGGCCCTTGGGAAGTTGGCGCCGGAACAACCATGCGATCACCGCGGCGTTCGCCGCGAGACACACGACCCCGACCGGCAGGGTCAACGCCATGTACTGCGCAAATCCGATCGTGCCGTGCGCCGCCGCGCCGACGATCATGTTCTGTGGATTGCCGCTGAAGCTGACCACCCCACCGACGTTCGCGGCGGAGGCGAGCGCGAGCAGGTACGGCAGCGGCGGTAGCTTGGCCTCGACGACCACCGCAACGACGAGCGGCGTGAGCAGTACGCACACCGTGTCATTGAGCAAGAGCGCCGACAGCGCGCCGACGACGAAGGTCAGGCCGAACAGCAACGATCGCGCCGACCGCGCGCGGATCAACACGTGGTACGCGGTCAGTCGAAAGAACCGCGCCTCCGCAAGATAGGCGGCGATCAACAGCACGCCGAACAGCAGGATCACGACGTGGAGGTCGATCGCCACGAGCGCTCGGTCCATCGGCAGACCGCCCACGACCACCATGGCGACCGCGCCAACCATCGCACCCGCTGGACGATCCAGGCCGATCCAGTGCAGTTGCCTACTCGCGATTACCAAGTAGGTGACACAAAACACGATCAGCGCGCCGACCACTGCGACACCTACGATACGCCGGGTCGAGCGCCGTCAGTGGGTGCGAGGCGACAACATCGATCCCGGCGCGTACCGTGACGTCATGGGGATCATGCAGCGCTGCCAGATCGTCGCGTTGTCCGCACTCGGTCACCTCGGCTTGGTGTTCGCGCTGTTCATCGCTAGTGTCTGGCGACTCGAGCGCCTCGCGCTCGAAGCGCCCAAGCCTGCCCCGCTGGTCGCGCCGATGCCGCCGCCCGCGGCTTCCGGCGGCGGCGCCGCACCCGCGCCGGTGACGATCACACCCAAGCGCAAGCGCGTGGACGTGCTCGTTCAACCGACACCCCAGCGCGAACCACTCCCTCCGCCGCGCCCTTCAGATGAGGCCCTCGGATCAGGTGAAGGACCGGCGACCGGCAAGGACGAGGGGCTCGGTTCCCCCAACGACAACGGGTCGTGCACCGTCGACTGCGGTGAAGCGGTCAGCAGCTGCGGCAATGGCGTCGTCGACCCCGGGGAAGCCTGCGACGACGGCAATCCACGCGGCGGCGATGGTTGCTCATCGATCTGCGACGTCGAGCCGCCGGTCGTTCACAACGTCGCCCCGACCGTGCTCGAGGGCCACTGGTTGAGCGGCGAGCGGAAGATCTATCCGCCCGACGCGGTGAAGGCGGCGATGATGCGCGACGATCGGATGAAGAGCGTGGGTGTGCTCAAGGTCTGCGTCGATCAGGCCGGCGTGGTGTCGTCGGTGGGGATCGCGAGATCCATCGGCTACCGCGCGTATGACGACCGGCTGGTCGTTGGGGCGAGGGCGTGGCGGTTCCGCCCGCTGATCGTCAATGGCCGCGCTGCGCCGTTCTGCGGCGTGGTCACGTTCGTCTACGTCATCCAATAGCGAACCACCGATCGCTGGCGTTATCATTCGTCCGCCGTTGGCAGACCTCTCCTATCGGACGCGCATATCGTGTCGCGCACCACCGGTCTGCGTTATCCTTCGTCCGCCGTGGGGGACCTCGCGATCGACGTTAAGGATCTGCGCAAGACCTATCGGACGCCGTTCCGTCGAAAGAGGGTCGACGCGCTCCGGGGAGTCACGTTCTCGGTCGAGCGCGGCCACATTTTTGGGTTCCTCGGGCCCAACGGTGCCGGCAAGACCACGACGATTCGCACGTTGATGGGCCTGATCCGGCCCACCGGCGGTACCGCGTCGCTGCTCGGCCATCAGATTCCCAGTCGAGCCGCGCGGTTCAAGGTCGGGTTTCTGCCCGAGACTCCGTATTTCTACGACTACCTCACGGTCGGCGAGTTGCTCGATCTCGCGGGCCGGCTGTTCGGAATCCCAGCGGCGACCCGCAAGCAGCGCGCCGACAAGTTGATCGAGCGCGTCGGGCTCGGCCGGGCGCGAAGTCAGAGCCTCAAGAAGTTCAGCAAAGGCATGCTGCAACGCGCCGGGTTGGCGCAAGCGCTGATGAACGATCCCGAGCTGGTCGTACTCGACGAGCCGATGAGCGGTCTCGATCCGATCGGCCGCAAAGAGGTTCGCGACCTGATCCTCGAGCTGCGCGATGCCGGCAAGACGGTGTTCTTCTCCACCCACATCTTGTCCGACGTCGAAGCGATCACCGATCGCGTCGCGATCGTCGCGCGTGGCCAGCTGACCGCCCAGGGCACGCCGGGGGAGCTGATGCGTCGAGCGATCCATGGCGTCGACGTCACGGTGCGCGTCGCGCCCGAGGTGGAGACCGCTGCGATCACCGAGGGCGCCGACCGAGTGCGGCAGATCGGTGACGAGCTGACCCTGATGCTGCCCGCCACCGCGGACGTCGACGCGTGGCTCGCCCGCGCCCACGCGGCCGGGGCCAAGGTCATCCAGGTCTCACCGCGTCACGAGACGCTCGAAGATCTGTTCATGCGTCAGGTCGGTGCGACCGATCCCACGGCGGAGGCGGCACGATGATCGGCCGGATCTGGGCGATCGCGCTCAATACGTTCCGTGAGGCGGCGCGAATCCGGGTGCTCTACGGCATCGTCGTGCTCGTGCTCGGCGCGAACCTGTTCGCGATCGTGCTCGGCGAGATGTCGCGCAACTCCGAGGCCCGCGTCGCGCGCGATGTTGGTCTGGCGGGCATTTCACTGTTCGGTTCGCTGACCGCGATCTTCCTCGGGGTGTTCCTGCTGTACTCCGAGATCCAGCGCCGCACGATCCACGCGATCGTGTCCAAGCCGATCGCGCGGTGGGAGTTTGTCGTCGGCAAATATGTCGGCATGGCGCTCGTGCTCAGCGTGTTGGTCGGCTTGTTCGGCCTCGCGATGGCCGGCATGTTGGTCTGGCAGGACGTCGGGTTGAGCAGCGCGGTGATCAAGGCACTGGTGCTGTCGTGGATGGAGGTCCTGACGGTCGCCGCGATCGCGATCTTCTTCTCGTCGTTCTCGACGCCGTTCTTGTCGGGGATCTTCGCCCTCGCGATGTGGGGGATCGGCCGCGTGACCCCTGACATCGAGGCTGCCGCAAAGTTCGCAGCTCCCTGGATTCGCTCCACGGCACGTGTCGCGCTCTACATCGTCCCAGACCTGCATTTGTTCTCGATCTCCGGGCGGACGGTCGACGGCTCGACGGTGAGCGTGCATTCCGATTTCGTGTCGTGGGGTTACGTCGGCCTCGCGGGCACCCATGGGCTGTGCTGGATCGTTGGTTTGGTGACCTTGGCGGCGGTGCTGTTCCATCGCCGCGACTTCGCCTGAGCTCGCCCCGATCCGGGTCTATCGACGCTCCCGGTTAGATCGAGTTTCCGAGCGCGCATCGGCCTTTACATCCGTGGAGCGCGCGGTAATTTCCGCGGCCAGAGGTCCAGATGGCGAAGAATCTCGGTGGAGCGATTATCGATCTACTCGACTCGCAGCGGGTCGAGTTGCGGTTGGCGGCGGCGACCGTGCTGTCGGCGGTGGGCAAGGGAGATAAGTCGGTCGAATCCGCGTTGACCAGTCGACTGGCCGATCAAGATGGCGGCGTCCGGCGGATCGCGCTCGAAGGCCTGGCCGACATGGGCGCGAGCGGAATCGCGCCAAAGCTCGTCCCGCTGCTGCACGGCGGCGATGAGCTGCTCGCAACGCGCGCGGCCCAGATGCTCGCCCAACAGGGTGCGTCGGCGGAAGCTACGCTGCGCAAGGAAGTCGCCGCCGGACCGATCGTCGCTCGCCGGCAAATGGCGCAGCTGTTGCTCCGGCGCGGCACGCAGCCCGCGATCGATGCGGTGCTCGATCAGCTCGCCGACGAAGAGTTTGGCGAACAGGCGCTCCAGCTCGTCCGCGCCGAGCTCGACAAGCAGAACGACAAGCTCGCCAACCAGGTCGAGAAGTCGGCGATCGAGCGCGCGAGCGAAGCCAACCGCGAGCTCAGCAAGGCGTGGACGAAAGCGCAGAAGACGGCCGCCGACGCTGCGAAGGTGGCGAAGGCGAAGCCCAAGGCGGCGTCGTCAACGAACGGCAAGACCACCAAGAATGGCAGCAATGGCGTCAACGGGCATGCCAATGGCCCGGTCAACGGCGTGCAGGTCACCAACGGCCAACCGCCCGATCCGTTGCGCGATCCCGAGGTCGCGCGCGGCGCCGCCAAGCTCGGCAGCTTGCTCCGGCTGATCGGCTACCTAGGGCGGCCGTCGACCCAGAGCCTGCTGCTCAAATACGCCGCGGACGATGAGCCTCGCCCGATCCGGCTGGCCGCGATCGCCGGACTGCGCCGGATCGTCGCGACCAGCGAAGCGCGTGGCACCGAGAAGGTGATCGAGGCGCTGATCGAATATGCCGGCGGCGATGACCTCGCGGTCGCGCACTCGGCGGTCGATACGCTCAAGGGCGCGCGAATCCCCGAGTCGCTCGCGAAGAAGTTCGGCTCGCTCGCCAAGTCCAAGAACGTCGCAGCACAGAAGCTCGCGATGGAGCGGATGCCCGCAGGTGGCGGCGCGTCGGCCGTGAAGGCGCTGATCGAAGCGCTCGCCGGCAACGATCCGACGGCGCGCGACGCCGCGGCGCGCGGGCTGTCGAAGGCGCCCGAAGCCGTGCTGCCGGTGGCGCGCGGACTTCTCGAGACTACCGACGAGCAGGTCGCTCGGCGGTTCGCTGGCGTGTTGCGCTCGCACCGCGGCCATGTGTCGAACCAGGCGATCGAAGAGCTGGTCGACCGCGTGCGCGAATACATGGATCGCCACTTCAAGGGCAAGGCCAACGCAGATCAGCTGGTGCTCGAGCGCGTGCTGGCCGAGCTGATCGCCGATATCGCGCCGGCGAAGCACGTCGAGCTGTTGTTCGAGCGTGCCAAGCGCCTGCGCAAGAACGGCAAGGCGGTCGAAGCGTTCGGCAGCCTCAAACCCCTGCTGCGTTCGCGCGCGGACATCGATACTGCGATCGACGACGATCAGCGGTTCTTCCTCGCCCTGCTCTCGCTCGAAGCAGCCGGTGAAGGGTTGATCCGGACGACGCGCACCGATGACCCGGTGTTCGAGCAGTTCTCGCGGCTCGCCGCGAAGGGCTACCCGGTTGCCAAGCAACTGGCGCGCGAACCGGAGGTCACCGACGAAGCGCTGTACGCGCTCGGGTTCCGGTTGCTCGAATCGGGCGACGGTCCCAATGAAGAGCTCGGCGCCGAGCTGCTTCAGGGGATCATCGATGAGCGGCCGCGCAGCAAGCTCGCGAAGGCGGCCAAGAACAAGCTCAAGCTGACCGGCCATCTCGACGACGCATGAAGGTCACCAGCGCCAACATCCGCGCGCGCTATGCGCATGGCCACCGCGACTTCACCGATCTCGAGATCGAGGACCGGCCGTCGCCCGAGCCGTCCGAGTCGTTCGAGGACGCAGCGCTCGACGGCGCGGACTTCTCGCGGTCGACGATCGCCGGCAGCTTTCGTGGCGCCAGTCTGATCGGCGCCAAGTTCGTCGCGGCGACGATCAAGACCTGCTGCTTCGATCGCGCAAACCTCGAGGGCTGCGACTTCACGAACGCCGAGCTCGATGCCGCAACGTTTCGCGGCGCTCGGCTGGTGAACACGGTGTTCGACGGCGCAAGCTGCGATGGCGTCCGGCTCAAGCCCGGCGAGCTGCCGAGCGAGCGCTGATCTTGGCGGCCTCCGCTAGCTGCGGTGGTCGTCGGGGTCGAGGCGCAGCCGCTTCAACCACCGCTTGATCTGTTTGCGGTCCTTGCTCAATGCGCGTGCCACTGCGCTGATGCTTCCGGCGTGCTGGCGAAGCAGCTCGACGAGCTCGCCGCGTAGCTTCTGGTCCTCGACCGACAGCGGGGCATCGGCGGCGGGTGGTGGCGCCGACCGACTGCGAGCGCTTGCCAGCTGTGGCGGTAGATGTTCGAGATCGAGGCGCTGCCCGCCCGAGCGCGCGATCGCCGCCTTGAGCGCTTGCTCGAGCTCGCGAACGTTGAGCGGCCAGCGGTAGCTCAGCATCGCGAGCGCAGCTTCGACGCTGATTACGAGGCAGGCGAGCTCGTCGGTGCTCGAACGGCCCAACAGCGCTGCGATGATCGAGCCGAGCTCCTCGCGCCGATCTCGCAACGCAGGAACGCGCACGGTGGCGCCTGACAATCGCGCCAGCAGATCTGCGCGAAACTGGCCCTTGTCGACCAACTCCTGCAGATCGCGGTGGGTCGCTGCGACGACTCGCAGATCGACGGCGACCGGTTGCGTGGCGCCGAGCGGAACGACTTCCTTTTCCTGCAGCACTCGCAGCAGTGCCGCTTGTGATGCGAGTGGCAGATCACCGATCTCGTCGAGGAACAACGTCCCACGATCGGCCGCCCGCACCAAGCCTTCGCGATCGTCGATAGCTCCCGAGAACGCTCCGCGCGTATGACCGAACAGCGCCGATTCGACGAGCGTCGCAGGGATCGCGCCGCAGTTCACCGCGATGAACTTGCCGCGGCGTTCCGACAGCGCATGGACCGCTTGCGCCATCAACTCTTTGCCGGTCCCGCTCTCGCCGAGCACCAGCAGCGATAGATCCGTGCGCGCGAGCCGCGGCAGCGATTCGACCTCGCGGTGAAACGCTGGCACCAACGTGACGAGGCCAGGTGGTTTGCTGCGGAGATCTTGGAACGTCTGATCGAGCGGCGCCACCGCAGGCAGCGCGGCTCGGAAGATGAACACGGTGTGTCCGATCTCGATCGAGTCGCGATCCGCCAGCGCGGCAGTGGTGATCGGTTGCCCGTTCACCGACGTGCCGTTCTTCGAGCCGATATCCTCGACGGTCCAATGACCGAACTGCGAGGCCGCGCGCGCATGACTCGCGGACACCCGCGGATCTGGGACGGTGATCGCGAGCCGTCGTTTCCCAGCGACCACCGTGCGCTCGCATGCGCGGTCATCGCCGCGCCCGATGATCACCTCATCGATGTCCGCGAGCGAATGCCGGCTCGCGCCGGCGAGCGGGCGTTGACCTTCGATCGCCAAGAACAGATACGGATGACTCCGGATCTGCGGTGCCGGCGTGTCCTGCCCTTGCGTGATCGTGCGACCCAGTGGCTTTCCCACGACAGTATCCAGAGTAACAGCGTTGCGATGCCTCCCCACGCAGGAGTCGAGGCATCGCAACATTTCGTGCACGCCGGGTTAGGGCGCGGTCTTGGGTTGCGTGAGCTCGATCGGGCAGCTCGCGACGACGTCGAAGTCCTGGCCGTTGACAGTGCCGCTCGCGGCGATCTTGAGGTTGTAGCTGCCAGCCGGGAACGGCGATCCCATCGGGTTTCCGAAGTCCGACGGACCCTCCCAATTTCGGCCGGTCCATTCCAACGGAGTCGCATCGTAGATTCCAGCCACGAGGTCGACGGGCTCAGGAAAGCCGGCGCCGCACAGTCCGGTGTCGCAACGGGGGCAGAACTGTTGATCACTGCCGATGATGCGCTCCGCCAGGCGCAGGCCACTCGGTCCGGGCTCGATGCAATTTCCCGCGTCCAACGACCAGCTAACGACGTCGTTGATAGGTTGATCGACGACGACGCGGTACGGAATGCTGATCCCAGCGGCAACCTCGTCGAGCGTGTAGATCCACTTTTCCGGATGCACTTCAATTCGAACGCCTGGCAACCAAGAGTCCTCCCCAACGCAAAGCACCGCCTTCTCCGGCTCGCAGGACGGACCTTGTGATGGCGAGTCTGCTTTGCCACCGAGGTCCTCGGCGACGTCCGTGTCGGCTTCGCCGGTGTCCGCGCAGCCGATGAGCCCAGCTCCGAGAGTGATCGCAGACAGAGTAATAAACAGATGCGATTGATACGTGGTCATGGTCGTTCCTCCGTGGACCTGGGTTCAAGGCGCCGTCGTGGGTTGCGTTAGCTCGATCGGGCAGCTCGCCACGAGCTCGTACTCGTGGATTCCCCCATGGACGTCGGTGACCTTCCCGAACGTCGTGATCTTGACGTTGTAACTACCAGCCGGGAACGGCGGCCCCATCGGGTCCCCGAAGTCCGACGGACCTCCCCAATTTCGGCCGGTCCATTCCAATGGAGCTTCCTCGTAGACGCCAGGCATAAGGGTCACTGGATCCGGATCCTGGGTTGGGCATACGCCGTGGTCACAGTCGCAGTAGCTTTGGCCGCTGCCGATCACGCGCTGCTGGAGACGCAGCCCGCTTTGTCCGGGCTCAATGCAATGGTCCCCGCTAATGACGTTGTTGATCGGCTGATCGACCACCACGCGGTACGGAATGCTGATTCCAGCGGCGACCTCATCGAGCGTGTAGCTCCACTTCTCGGGGTGCACTTCGATGCGCACGCCTGGCAACCACCAGATGTCGTCGGAAACGCAAGTAACCGCCTTCTCGGCCTCGCAGGACGGACCTTGTGATGGCGAGTCTGCCTTGCCGCCGAGGTCCTCGGCGACCTCCGTGTCGGCTTCGGCAGTGGTTTCCGCGCAGCCGGTGAGCCCAGCGCCGAGAGTGATCGCAGACAGAGTAATGAACAGCTTCGATTGATACGTCGTCATGGTCGGTTCTCCTTGTTGGCGACGCGGCCAAGAGCAACCGCCGTACCGATCGACGCCGGAACTAACCGCCGAGAACCACTGCGCCCGTCGAGGCTTGGGACAGCTGTCCCATCGACCCCAGGGGTACCCCTGGGACGCGCTCAGCGCACTCAGCGCTGCTGCGCGAGCCAGACATCCACAGCGATGCGCTGGTTCTTCGTCATGTCGCCGAACTTCGCGAATCCGTCACGCGCCTCGGTCGCTAATTCACGGGCACGCGAGGGATCGCGATGAAGTGCAGCGAGCGTCCGAGCAAGCGCGAATTTCGTCGTGGGCTTCCACGAGTCATCGTTCAGTCGCAGCGCGCGCTCCAGTGCCGCGATAGCTGCGCGCGGGTTGCCCAGTCCCAACTCGGCTTCGCCGAGCTCGGTCAACATCCGTGCGAGCATCGACGGCGGACTTGGCGTGGCTTCGACGATCGCAAGGCCGCGCTTCGCAACCCGGGCGGCATCGGCATGCCGTCGACACTTGTTCAGATTGTTCGCCTCGGTCGCGAGGATCATCACGAGCTGCGGATGGTTGGCTCCATACGCGTTGGTCGCGATCGCGATCGCATCGTCGGAGATCTTGGTCGACTCGTCGCACCGACCGAGATCCGCGAGCGCAACCGCCAAATTCGCGTAGCTGGGGATCAGATCTGGATTTTGAGCGCCCACCGCAACCGTCATGATCTCGATCGATCGCCGCAGCTGACTGACCGCTTCGTCGTAGCGATCGAGGCCAGACATCGTCACTGCGAGGTTGCGCAGCGCGTGACCGACGTCGCGATGGTTGCGGCCGAGCGCTCGCTCGAGAATCGCCGCTGCGTCGGCCTGATACTGCCTCGCGCCCTCGAGATCACCCACCGTGCTCAGCGAGGTGCCAAGCGTACTCAGCGCTTTGGCGGTGCGTGGATCATCGGCGCCGTACAGACTGGTGCGCAGCGTCAGGATCCGGCGAGCGGTCTCGACCATCGCCTGGCGGTTCGCAGCTCCGAGGTACAACAGCCAGCGCGCACCGAGCACGGTGACCTCGAGCTCGCTCGCTTTGGCCACGCGCTCGACCCGCGCCGTCGCCAGCTGCGCCCAACGCTCTGCATCGGAAAACTTTCCTTGGCGCAGCCCGACGACCTCGATCAGCCCCGACAGCGCTTTGATCGCAGTCGCATCGTCATGCCCGGCCTCGGCTGCGGTCACCGCGGCGAACAGCTTCGCTTCGGCAATCGCCGGATCTTTCGCATCGTGGAGACCACCGATCAACAATAGAGTTTCTGCCTCGAGCGGTCGGTAACCGATCCGTGCTGCTTCGGCTTCGAGTGGACCTGCTAGCTCTAGTGCCGCATCGAGCTTGCGAGTCTCGACGAGGGCCTTCGCGTTGGCGAGCCGCTCGCGCAGATCAGCAACCGCCGTTCGGGTGGTGGGGTCGGCGGGTAGTGGCACCACCGCGGTCAACAGGTCGGTGTCGGCGCAGCTCTCGATCGCGGGCAGCGTGAACGCAGCATCGAGCGCGGCGTCGACGGCGTCTTTGCCACCACGCGCAAGTTGATCGACTAGTGACTTGGTGTAGACGAGGCGCTGATCGAGGCAGTCCATCCGTAGATCGAGCAGTGCTGGCGACTGTTCGCCGCGAACGTTGGTAGCTTCGCAGGCGGCCGTTCGCATCTCGGCCCACGCCGCGGTGTACGCGTCGAGCCGGGTCTCGACGGCTCGCCAGGTGTCAGCTGCATACGGAACACCCGTAGCAGCAAACGCCGACTCGATCCGCTGTTTGCGCGGTTGGTCCCACACACCGGCGAGTCGATCGCGGGCGCCGCTGCACAGCTTCGGCTCGACCGCGGCGCTGGCGCTGCGATAACCGAGCGTGCCGACGACGGCCAAGCTCAGCAGCGCGGACGCCGCGACAAACTTGCGACGACGGGCCGCCGGCGCCGCGACGAGCACATCGATGAGCTGATCGAGCGTTGCAAAGCGATCACTCGGACGTTCCGCGAGCCCGCGCAGTACGGCGTGGCGCACGGGCCCGGGAATCGCGCGGTTCGCTGCCTCGGGGATCACCACTCCGCGACCGATCGCCTCTTGGAGCTCGGCAGGCGTCGTTCCGGCGAACGGCGTCATGCCGTAGAGCGCCTGATACAAGGCGACACACAAGCTGAACTGATCCGCGCGCGCGTCGTATGCAGCACCCGCGAGCAACTCGGGAGCCATGTAGAGCGGAGTTCCAGCAAACGCGCGCACCGTGGTTGCCTCCGCCCCAACCTCATCATCATCGGCTGCGTCGACCTCGAGATCCGACGCACACGCGATTCCAAAGTCAGTTACGCGCGCTCGGCCATCGGTTCCGATCAGCACGTTGTCGGGCTTGAAGTCGCGATGCACGAGCCCGGCTGCATGCGCTGCCGCCAACCCGCGCGCCGCCTGCGCGAACTTGTCGACGATCTCTGGCCACCGCCGCGGCTTCGCGAGGAGCCACTCGGTGAGCGTGCCACCATCGACCAGCTCCATCGCGACATACACGCGATGCCCGATCGTACCGACGTCGTGCACCGCGATGACGTTGGGATGCGCGAGCTTCGCCATCGCCCGCGCCTCGCGCAGCAGTCGAGCCTGAGCACGCTCGGACCGTTCGTCGCCGACGAGCTTCAGCGCGACCTTGCGCTCGAGCCCGCAGTCGAACGCGGCGTACACGACGCCCATGCCTCCGGCGCCGATCCGTTGAAGAATGATGTACCGCCCCAGGGTTGCCCCTGGGACAACCTCCGCGCGAGCGCGCACGACCGCCGGCCCGTCGACCTGGGTCACCGTGAGGCTGCGCACCATGGCCTAGGGCAAAGCAAGGCCGATTCCATCGTTCGGGGTTCGCCCGCTCAGAGATCTCACCCTGTTAGCGGACTAGCCAGGGGGAACTGACCTCAATGCGCCGGGTGGATTGCTCGATCCACAACATGTCACTCTGTTCCAGGCGGCCCGCCTCGGCCTTGGCGGCAATCGCCGGCTCAGAGCACCAGCTTGTAGCCCAACCCGTACACCGTCAGGATGTGGCGCGGGTTCTTCTGATCCTCTTCGAGCTTTCTGCGCAGCTTCACGATGAAGTTGTCGACGGTGCGGCTGGTCGGCGATGCCTGCATGCCCCACACCTTTTCGAGTAGCTCGTCGCGCGAGACGGTCTCCTCCGAGCGCTCGCGCAGTAGCTTTAACACCTCGAGCTCGTAGAACGTCAGCCGCTTGCTGGTGCGGCCCTTCGACATCGTGTGCTTGCGCGCGTTGATCGTCCACGTCCCGATCGTGAACGTCTCGTCGGTGTGCGACACCATTCGCGCCTGGCGGCGAAAGATCGCGTTGATCCGCGCGATCAGCTCGGCGATCGAAAACGGCTTGGTCACGTAATCGTCGGCGCCGGCAGCCAGCCCGCGGATCTTGTCGGTCTCCTGAGCCTTCGCGGTGAGGATGATGATCGGCACCGTCTCGTCGCGTTGGCGCAGCGTCTCGCACACCCGATAGCCGTTGTCGTCGGGCAGCATCAGGTCGAGCAACACGCAATCGGGCGCCCAGTCCATCGCGGCCAACAGGCCCTCGGCCCCGGTGCCGCGCGCCTGGACCTCGAAGCCCTCGAACTCGAGCGCGTCGCGAAGGCCTCGAACGATGTCGGGCTCGTCCTCGATCACGAGGATTCGCTTGCGGGTGGCCTCTTCCTCAGTCATCGGAGCGGCCTCCTTTTACCACGCTGTCCTCCTCGGGTGACCGAATCGGTACCCAGATGCTGAACGTCGATCCGGCGCCGAGTTGGCTCTCGACGGTCACGTCGCCGCCGTGCGCGCGCGCGATGTGCTGGACCAACGCGAGGCCGATGCCCGAGCCGCGGATCGGCTTGAGCCGTACCGAACGCGATCGATAGAACCGCTCGAAGATCCGCTCTTGCTCGTCGGGCTCGATACCGGGGCCCCAATCGCGCACCGACAAGACGATCCGGTCATTGTCGCGACGGAGCTTCACTTCGATGCGCTTGCCATCGCCGGCGTATTTGATCGCATTGTCGAACAGGTTGAGCACCGCCAGCGTGTACGCGTTGGCGTCGAGGGCGGTCGGCGGCAGCTCCGGCTCGATCTCGGTCGATAGCTCCATGTTCGCCGCAGCGACCCGCCGCGCGGACAGCTCGATCGCCCGATCGACGACTTCGTTGACGTCGGACTCGGCGAACTCGTACACGCCCATCCCGCGCTCGATCTTCGCGAAGTCGAGCACGTTGTCGATCAGCCGGCCGAGCCGAACACTCTCGCGCCAGATGATCTCGGCGTATTCGTGTGCTTGCTCGGGGCTCTTGGTTCGCCCCTCGGCGAGCATCTCGCCGAACATCGAGATGATCGACAATGGTGTCTTGAGCTCGTGCGACACGTTCGAGATGAACTCGCTCTTGAGCTCGTTGAGCCGGCGCTCGCGGCGGATCGCATAGCCCAGGAATCCGAGTCCCGCGAGGATCACCGTCATCGCCCCGCCGATCAGTAATGAATCGATCAGCTTCTTGCGCCGGATCTCGCTCTCGTCGGCGATGTCCTTCTGGGTGACCCGGAGCACCCAGCCATCCACCGTGAGCGCGAACGGCCGCTCGACGACCGGGCCACCGGAGAGTCCGCCGTTCGGCGGGCCATAGACCGGTTCCCCGAGCTCATCCACGACCTGGTACAGCCGCTTGCTCGACACCACGAAGAACTGCGGAAACAGCCTGCTCACCAGATGAACCAGGTCGTCTTCGAGCAATACGTAAAACGTCCGGTCGCCGGACTTTCTGACCATGAACGAGAACAGATACGGTCTGCCGGCGATCCGTAGGAACTCGTGCAGCCGTTGCCCCGGAGGGCGATTCTTGAGTCGCAGCTCCGGCAGGATCTGGGTCATGAAGTAATCGCGAAATGCTTTGCCGTCCTTTTCGTGCCGGGTCGACCAGTACCCGTCGGGAACGATCTGCAGCTTGTCATCGAGCACGAACACGCTGCCGGCGGCCGCACCGGTCGCATTGCGGAGCGCCTTCAGATCTGACATCGGATCGATGCGGACCTGGGTGAGGAACTTCTTGTCGGCATCATCGATCAGGGTCTCGATGTTGAGGACCTTCTCTTCGGCGAGGTCCTGCATCAGCGCGAGCTCGCGTTCCCGCGATGAAGCCTCGGTGGTGTAGCTATAGCCGTAATAGGCGAGGGCCACCGCAGCGGCCAACACCGCGAAGATCAAGGCGTTCAATAACAGGACGCGACGCACGACGAAAAATCCTGCCCTGTCCATAACACTTGTAAGTGGGCAGCGTTGCTAGCTGACCGGATCATGTGTTAGAGGGCTCACTGAGGCTCGTCACAATCCGGATTCCCGGATTCGATGTTGTTTCAGGCACTTAGTTGAGGAACTCGTCCGGAAGAGGACATCGATGGCTTCCATCTTCGAAGAAGGCGCTGATGAGGTCGGGGGAGAGATCGAGGCGTATTGCCCGTCTCCTCGCTGTAAGGCCGATACCACGCACACCATCATCAGCATGTACGAGGACGAAGTTCGTCGCGTGCAGTGCGTCCATTGCGGCGAGGTCCATGCGTTTCGCAAGCCTCGCGGCGACGGTGCAGATGAAGCGGGCGAGATCGCGGCTCAGCGGATCATGCACAAGCGGGTCACCTGGGACGACGCCATGGCGCGAGCGTCCGAGGCAGATCTCACCAACTGCCGGCCGTATTCGATTCGCGATGCGTACGAAGAGGGCGACGTCGTGCACCACCCGGTGTTCGATATCGGCTTCGTGATCGAGCTGCTCCCCGACAACAAGGTCGAGGTGATCTTCCGCGACGGCGGCTCGCGCATCCTGGTCCACAACCGCGGCGATCTCGCGTCTCGGATGCCCGGTATCAGCGAGATCCCGGTGGCGCGTGAGGCCAAGAAGAAGAAGCGTGCGAAGAAGCCGGAACCGGCAGCCGCGCCGGTGACACGGACCAAGGCCGAAGTCGAGGCTGCGGTCCAGCGTGCTCGCACCGCCGCACAGACGCGGATGGACGAAGCACAGAAGACCGCGGACGAGCGCAGCAAGAATCTCAAGGCCACCGCCAAAAAGCCGGCCAAGATCAAGCCCGCACCGGCGGCCAAGCCGGTGAAGGCTCCTGCGCCGGCCAAAGCGGCTGCGAAGCCGGCGGCTAAGCCGGTCAAGGCGGCTGCGAAGCCGGCCAAGCCCGCAAAGCCGGCCAAGCCCGCGAAGGCCGCGGCCAAGCCTGCGAAGAAGCCCGCCGCCAAGCCCGCAAAGAAGCCAGCAGCGAAGAAGCCGGCGCCGAAGAAAAAGAAGAAGTGACGTCGAAGGGGCCCGCCCCTGCCGCGCTACCTCCGATGCACGCGTCACGTGGACGAATCCCCTTCGCCAACTGGCAGAACAACTGACGATCACCGGGCGAGGACACCGCCAGCGCGCTAGCGAGCGGTGTTGGCCGACTCGTTGTCCCGCCGTACCTGCTGCTTGAACGGCAGCAGCACGGTGAACTCGGTGAACACCTGAGGCTGCGAGTCCACGGTGATCAGGCCACCGTGGAGCTCGATCAAGCCGCGCGCGATGTACAGGCCGAGCCCCGCGGAGTCCGGACCTTGCGAGGTATGGTGCTTGGTCGGCTCGGCATGGAAGAACGGATCGAAGATCCGCTGGCGATCCTCTTCGGAGATCCCGATGCCGTTGTCGCGCACGCGCAGTCGTGCCCAGCCGCCGGGATAACGCTCGGGCGGCGCTTCATCGACGTGGATGACGATCTCGCCGAGCTCCGGCGTGTAGCGGATCGCGTTCGACAACAGATTCACCGCGATCTGATGGAGCTTGTCGCGATCGGCCTCGAGCGCGTCGATCGACTGGATCCGGGTCTCGACGCGCTGCTGGCGCTCGTTTGCCAGCGGTTGCAGCTCGGTGACGACGTCGCGAACGACCTTGCCGAGATCCACGGACTCGCGGCGCAGCACGATCCGCCCGGCCTCGATCCGGCTGACGTCGAGCATCTCGCCGACCAACCGCTTGAGCCGGTGGGCGTTGCGCCGCACCGAGTTCAGCGGGCGATTGTAGGCGGCAGGCAGATCACCAAACCGCCCCTCGGAGAACAGATCGAGATAGCCGACGATGCTGGTGAGCGGCGTGCGCAGCTCGTGCGCGGCGATCGAGATGAACTCCGCCTTGATCCTGCCCTGGCGCTCGAGCTCGGCGTTCTTGGTGCGCAGCTGCGCCTCGGACTCAGCGAGTGCGCGGGTCTTTTGCCGCACGATCTGATCGAGGTTCGCCCGCAGCGCGCGAAACTCGGCGCGGGCATCTTCGACCTCGCGCGTGCGTTGCTCCAGCACGCCGGCGAACCGGGCTGCGGCATCGAACAGCTCGGCCTGCCCGCCTCCCGAGCCGGTCCGCTCGAGCCGTGCGATCAGCGCATCGATGGTTCGCTGGGCTGCGGCCAGCTCGTCTTCGAGCTCGGTGATCCGCGCCTCCGGCGACTTGTCCCGCGTCATTTCGCCTCCCCGATCGCGAGTCCTGTGAGCGTGTGGTTCAGCAACAACATCCCCGACTGTTCGCCGGAGCTCTGAAATCCGATGGTCGCGTGTGCCGCATAGGTCTCCGCCAGCTTGCCAGCGAGCCCTCGCCCGGCGGCCTCGCAGTGCCGGCCGACACACGAGAACCCGAGCAGCAGCGACATCGCGCCGCCCACCCGCTCTGCCGCGGCGGAAAGATCACGCTGGGTGGTCGCGAGCAGATCCCCTGGTCGCATGACCCGCAGCACGTGCCCGGTCTCGACGGCCGTGGTCAGCCACAGCCGCGAACCGGCCATGCGGGTGATCGACCGAACGTACGGCACACCAGCGATGAACCGAGCGAACGAGTGCGAGGCGTGGTCGACGTCGAGCTCGTCGCCAAGTCCAGCTACGAGATCGCGCAGCCGCGGCGCGGCGGGCTTGCCATCGAGCTCCATGATCTCGCGGCCGCTCGCCGCGGTCACCACGGTCTTGAGCTCGGTCGACTCCAAGTGCGACGAGGACACCGCGTGAAACGGCAGCTCGCTGGACAGCAGCACGACCAGCGCGGCGTCGCTGTGGACCTGACCATTTGCCCAGAGGTACGAGCGCGGCTGGCCCGGATCGCTGACCGTGCAGCCACCGACCATCCTGATCGTCGGCGCAGCGGCTGCGGCACCGATGCAGCTCGCCTCCTCGTGGCCCGACATGCCCTCGATAATCGTCACCCCGACATGGCGCTGTGGATCGAGTGCGTCGGCAGTGGTTCCTAGGGCGGTCGCAGCCTCGCGAACCGCGTCTCGGCTTCGCGTCAACGCAGCTCGCGACAGCTCGGTCGCTACCGCCACACCGACGCGAACCCAGTCGCCATAGAGCCCGAGGCCAACGGCCGATACAGTGGGCCCGTCCAGCTCGCGCTGGATCACGCCGACCGACGTGCCACCGACCACCGGCGCCGACAGCCCAGCCTGGATCTTGGCCGCCAGCACCACGGGATCGAGCCGCCAATCGGCGAACACGAACGCGATCCGGAGATCGGGCGCGGCGAGGCGATCGACGATCGATCGCGCGATCCGTTCCGGGTCGGTGCCGGCGATGGCGACCTGACGCGACACCGAAGTCATGGACGATCACTATAACGCCGAAAAGTTGCCCCGGTTTCGACGATGCCGCTTCGATAAGGGCATGGAGAAGACGTGCACCTCGTGCCGGCAGGAGTTTCGTCCTGCCTTCGTGTTCCAGATCGCGGTCACTCCGGCCGGCGAGCGCAGCTACTTCTGCTCGCTCGAATGCCGGAGGGCGCGGCTCGGTGATGAAGCGTTTCGCGCCAAGCGGGCCCGCCGGATCGCGATCCTCAACCAGAAGGGCGGTACCGGAAAGACCACCACTGCGGTGAACCTCGCGGCCGGGCTGGCCGAGCGCGAAAGTGACGTGCTCCTGATCGATACCGACGCCCAAGGCAACGTCGGCGTGTCGCTCGGCGTTGCGGGCGAGAAGTCGCTCTACCACGTGCTCGTCGACGGCGTCGATCCCACCGAGAGCTGCGTTCCGGTGCGCAAGCACCTCGACGTGATCACCTCCGACGCGACGTTGGCAGCCGCCGAGATCTGGCTCGCACGGCAGAACACCGATGCACGGTCGCGAATGCTGACCAAGCGCTTGAACCTGATGCAGGTGTCGAAGCGGTATGACTTCGTCGTCATCGACTGCGGACCGTCGCTCAATCTGCTCAATCAGAATGCGCTGTCCTACGTCGATGAAGTGATCATCCCGGTAACCTGCGACTACCTGGCGCTGGTCGGGGTCAAGCAAGTGCTGCGCACGATCAAGGACGTCGAGCGACACCTCGGCCATGCGGTCCGGATCTCGGCGGTGCTGCCGACGTTCTACGACGGCCGTACCCGGTTGGCCCGCGAGGTGCTCGAGACCCTGCAAGGCCATTTCAAGCAGAAGTGCCTCGAGCCGATCCGGCTCAACACGCGGCTCGCGGAGGCACCGAGCCACAAGAAGACGATCTTCGAATATGCGCCCGTATCGCACGGCGCGGCTGATTACAACCGCGTCGTCGACTGGGTGCTCTCGACCACCGCACACACGCAAACCACGATCCACCCCGAACCCGGCGCGCCGGTCGCCGCATGAGGTCACCTATGAAAGAAGACAAGTTGATGGCCCACGACCCGCTCAGCGATGCCGATACGATCCTCACCGAGGAATACTACGGTCGTCGCACCGAGGAGACGCTCGAGGCTCCGCGTCCCCGGCGCGGAACCGCCGGACCCAAGCCGGCGCGTCCGACTCACTACAAGGTGATTTGCATCTCGATGTACACCCGCGATCTCGAAGAGCTCGACGCGAAGGTCGCCGAGCTCAAGCGCCGCGGCTGGACCAAGGCCAGCAAGTCACAGCTGATCCGGCTCGCGCTGAGCCAGATCGATCTGGATAAGATCACGACGCCACGCCAATAAAAACGCCGGCTGCGACCGGCGCGGTTCGGGCGCCTCGACGCGTACCTCCGCTGCTCCCTCGTCACGTGGAGAAACCACGCTCCTCGGTCCGCTGCGGGGGTGCGCGCCGATCCGCCGCGAACCACTTGGTCTCGCTCGGCGTTTGATCACGAGGCGCAGAAGCGCGATCTGGATCGCGACGTGCGGAACGACGCGTCTTGGTCCGCCTCGAGACGTACGTCCGATGCTCCCTCGTCACGTGGAGGAACCACGCTCCTCGGTCCGCTACGGGCGTGCGCCCCAATCCACCGCGAACCGCTTGATCTCGCTCGGCGTTTTCACCAGCCTCTTGGAGGGCTCCGTCTCGCTCGGCGTTTGGTTGCAGTTCCTCGACGAAGCGGTCAGAAGCCTTTGGCGGCGCCGACGACGAAGCTGTGGTTGACGTCGCTGCGCGACACCGAGGTTCCCATGTGGCCGCGCAGTGACGTCATGACCGGTGCACCGAACGCGTAGCTGCGGTAGTGGAGCTCGTAAGCGCCGATCACGTGAAGCTGCGCGGCCAACTGATAGGTGAGGCCCGCGCCAAGCGTGGCGCCCTTGGCGCTCGGGCTCGCGCCGTCTTCGAGGTTCTTGGTCTGTGACAGGCTCGCAGCCACGAGCATCGTGTCGAGCGTGACCTGGAGGCCGATCTTGCGGGTGAGCCGAGGGATCGCCAGCCCGACACCCAGCGTCGGCGCCTTCAAGATCTCCGACGGTAGCTTGGCAACGTTGACCTCGAGGTTCTGCACGTTGGCGACTTGAAACGATCCGAAGTGGTAGCCGAGCCGACCGAACACGGTGAACCCGTTCGCCTTACCGAGGTCATAGCCGAGCAGCGCGCGCAGGTTGATCATGTGATTCATGAACCCGTTCGCCTTACTGGGCATCGTTCCGTTGCCATCGGCGTCGAAGTTGATCGTGCCTTTGGCGAAATCGTAGGTGAGCTCGCCGCCGATCAACAGCTTCTTGCCCATCGGCCGCAGATACGTGCCACCGAGCGAGACCCCATATGACGGCGTCGTCAGCGTATAGGTATCGGGGAACGCGCCGGTGCCGCCCGCGGTTTGGAGCGCTTGCCTGAACAGGGTCATCCCGACGCGTGCGCGGGCATTGATCGTCGGCCGCCGGCCCGATGGCGCGGTGCCCTCGTCATCGTCGTCACTCGCGCTCGCGTTGAGCTTCGACGTCAGCACCCAGCCGATGTCACCGTCCTCCACCGAGACCTCGGTCCACTTCCCCTTGGTCGATTCGACGAACAGCACGTCGCTCGGCTTCGCGCTGAATGCGACCTCGCTTCCGGTCTTCGGCGAGCTCAGCACCGCCGTCCTCACCTTCACCCGCGTGCGCTTACGCGTGTCCTCGGGCTCGTCATCGTCGGCTTGTTCGTCGTCGGAGTCGTCGTCCTCCGCGGCCGTCGGATCTTCGTCGTCCTCGACAGGGGCAGGTTTGAGCTTCGGTTTGCCCTTCGACGGCGGCTCCTCGTCGTCCGCATCCTCGTCGTCGGTACGGACGCTGCCGCGCTTGGACTTGGGCGCCGGCGTGTCATCAGCCTCGTCAGCTTCGTCGTCGTCCGATTCATCGGCGCCCTCGCCCACCGCGTCCGCGCCGATCCGATCCTCCGGACCCGCTTCGCCACCGAACCCGCGTTTGGTACCGCGGCCATCGACGAACGGCCGGCGGCGCTTGGTGCGCGCCTCGTCGTTGTCCTCGATCTCGACCTTGGTGCGCGGCACGTAGCCGGTGCGGCCCGAGACCCGAACCTTCAGCCAACGGCCCTGCTTGGCCAGCACCGTCATCGCCTGGCCGGTCTTGACGGTGACGACCACGGTCGCTTGCTCACCTGGACGGCTATAGATCTTGGCGGTTTGGCTGGCCTTGGCCTTCTCAGCATGCGCCAGCGACGGAATCGCGGCGCCAAGTACAGCAATGATGAGCAGACCACTCGCCCTCATGGGTGCCCCTCATTCTTCTACAAGGGCCGTGCCGGGTCGATGGGTGGTTTCTCACAATCGAACGTCAATCATTTCGAATCATTGAACTTCGTCAGACGGTCTCTCTTGGGGCCTGCCCGCTCCACATCGGGCGTTCTAGCGGGGGGATCGAGTCCCCACGCGGCGTAACACATGACGTACGTTGAGGGCCCGATGACCCTGCCTAAGCGCTCGTATACAGCTGGCCATTTCGAGCTGCAGATCGACAACCACCGCACTACCGCGTATTTGCGGTCGGTCGAGGGCGGAACGATCAAGGCCAACCTGGTCGATGAGCCGATCGGGTCGGAAAACGTTCGGATCAAGCATATGTCCACGGTCGAGATCGAACCGATCTCGATCGACTTCGGCCTGTCGGGGGCGAGCGACGTCTTGAAGTGGATCCAGAGCACGTGGCGCAAGACGCCGGGCCGGCGCAGCGGTCAGATCACGTACGGCGACTTCAACCTCGACGCGATGTACGTCCGCGAGTTCACCGACGCGCTGATCACCGAGACCACGTTCCCCACGCTCGATGGCGCTGCTAAAGAGCCGGCGTTCCTCAAGGTCAAGATCCAACCCGAGCAGGTCAAGGACAACAAGAAGCCGCCGAAGACCAAGCTCGCCGGTGACACCAGCGCGAAGCAGAAGCTGTGGAGCCCGTCTGCGTTCCGGTTGACCATCGACGGAATCAACGGGATGGAGCTCACCAACAAGATCGAATCGCTGACGATCCGGCAGGGCATCAAGCGCATGTACGTCGGCGAGCAACGATTCCCGCAGATCGAGCCGACCAAGATCGAGTTTCCCAACGTGGTGGGAACGATCGCCGCGCAACATGCAGACGCGTTGATCGAGTGGCACGAGTCGTACATCCACGCGGGAACCTCGGATCCCAGGGCGCAGAAGACCGGCGCGATCGAGTTCCTGTCGCCGAATCGCAAGCAAACGCTGTTCGCGATCCAGCTCTACGAGGTCGGGCTGATGTCATTGTCGATGCCGCAAGCGCAGGCCAACAGCGATCAGATCAAGCGGATCAAGTTCGAGCTGTACGTCGGGCGGATGGATCTCGACGGGGTCTCCGGGTTCGCGTGAGCGGTCAGCTCGCGGCGACCAGGATGTCGTAGAGCACGTGTGCGTAGACCGCGTGCGCGAGCGAGCGGTGCCAGTAGATCAGCCCGAACGCGATCCCCGCGACGCTGCGAAATGCAAACGCATGTGCGGTGAACGACTCGCCGTGTGCCCCGACGTGATGAGCTGCGGCAAACGCCAATGACGACAGCGCGAGCGCGGCGACCAGCACGAACCGGCGGTCCATCGCGCTTCGCGTGAACACCACGATCAACCCGGTGATCAGGCCGAGTCGAAACACCAGCTCCTCGTGGACTCCGGCGCCGAGCGCCGAGACCACCGAGCTCGCGGACAGGCCGAGCCCGAGCAAACGCTCGACGATGACTGCGCCGACCGCACCCAGCGTCAACGCATAGATCGCCGCTTCGAGCACGACCGGCGCGACGACCTCGATGCGCAGCGTGGCCCAGTGCCTGCCCCGCCGGATCCACCACACGAAGCCGACGGCGATCGCGACGTACAGCGCCAGATAGAGCGTTCGACCGCCGACCGCCGCATAGACGGCGCGCGTGATCAGATCGGCGCCGTTTACGTGCCCGGCGAACAACACGCCGATCTCGTAGGCGATCAGCAGCGGGAAGATCAGCACCAGACTGGCGGTCAGGTCGCCATGGCCGGTGGGCGACCCGTGGGTTGCGTGCGCTGCTCGCCTCATCGATCGGATCGCTTCGCCGGTTTCGGCGGTGTTCTCGGTTCCGACGGCTGCACCATCGCGGTGATCGCGCGCTCGGGGCGGAGATAGCTGGCCGCCGCGGCGACCACGGCATCGGCGCTGACCGCACGAATCGCGTCGCCATAGCCGGCCCAGGTCTGCCAGCCGAGCCCATAGGCCTCGTGATACGCGATCGCGTTCGCGATCGCCGAGCGGCGCTGCATCGCGATGTGATGGCTTCCGATCAGATAGCTCTGCGCCCGGACGACCTCGTCATCGGACACCGTCGCGCGCACCGAGGCGAGCTCGCCGTGCACGGCCGCGATCGCGGCGCCTAGCTTCTCGGGCGCACATGACAAATAGATCGCCACGAATCCCGGATCGATGCCTTCGACCGAATGTGCCGACACGCGATACACGAGCGCTTGACGCTCGCGGAGCTCGGCGAACAACCGGCCGCTCTGTCCGCCGAGGATCTGAATCAGCACTTCGAGCGCAAACCGATCCGGCGCATCGACGGTCGCGCCGGGAAATCCGATCACGAGCTGGGCTTGCGCGCGATCGAGATAGCGATGAACCTCGCGATCGGTGGCGCTGCGGCCGTCGAACGCGAGCATGCTGCGCGGCATCGTGGTCCGCGCGGCCGCCTTGCGCGGCGCCTTGCCGAATCGCGCGCGCACAGCGGCGACGACCTCGTCGATCTCGACGTCGCCAACCACGGCGAGCGTGAGCGCCGACACCGGGTAACACGCGCGATAACGCGCGAGTAACTTCGGCCGCGACAGATCTCCGACGGAATCAGACGTGCCGAGCGCGTCGCGCGCGTACGGATGATCGCCGTACAGGGTCTCGCTGAACGCGCGGAACGCGATCTGGGTCGGACTGTCGGATACCGCGCGCTGATCATCGAGCAGCAGCCGGCGCTCGCGCGCGAGCTCTCCCACCGGGAGCGTCGGCGCCATGATGCAGTCTGCGAGCAGCTCGAGCCCGGGTCGCCAGGTCCGAGACGACCACTCCGACGCGATCCCGAAACTGTTGCGCCCGGCGACACCACCGAGCGCGCCACCGAGCCGATCGACGAGATCGGTGATCGCACGCGCGTTGCGGTCACCACAGCCGCGCGTGATCATCCGCGCGAGCAGCGTGGATGCTCCCGCATGTTTGGCATGTTCGGTGCGCTGACCGCCCTTCCACACCGCACGCATCGCGACCACCGGTACCGAGGGGTCTCGCCGAACGATCACCACCATGCCGTTGGGCAACACGACGCGATGGTCGACGACGCTGGCGCGCTGCGGCGACGAGGCGAGTGTGGTGCGCAGGACCCGCTCTGCAGAGCTCGGCAGCTTGGCGTGACTGCGGCGAGTGCCGGCGATCGGAGTGATCGCCGCAACGCTCGTGGTCTCGGGTCGCAGGTAACGCGCGATCACCGACTGAATGTCGTGGCGGCGCACCGCGCGGATCCGATCGAGGTAGACGTGGCCAAACTGCGGATCGCCGGTCATCGTCGCGTACCAACCGAGCGACCGCGCGCGGCCCTGCGCGGTCTCGAGTTGGCGGATGAAGCCGGCCTCCGCGGCGATCCGTGCCTTGTCGAGCTCGTCGGAATCGATCTGATCAGCGAGCTCGCGGGTGCGCTCGAGCAGCGCGGCGATCGCCCGCACGACATCGGCGGCACGCATCGTCGCCGACAAGACGAACAGGCCCGGATCGAGCAGCGCGTGAACATTGGCGTATGCGCTGGTGACCAGACGATCGCGATCGCGCAGCATGCGGACCAGCCGCGCAGACTCGCTCTGACCGAGCAGGATCGCCGCGACGTCGAGTGCTGCGAGATCGCGGTGGCGAGCCGGCGGAATGTGCGCACCGATCGCGACGTACGCCTCGCTGAGATCCCGGCTGGTACAGCTGACACGTGGCGAGCTCTGCGCCGGTTCGGTGGTCCAGCACCGTGTCGGTCGTCCCGACGGCATCGCGCGAAACCTCCGCTCGACACAGCGCACGATCCGCCGCGGATCGACATCGCCGGCGACGACCAGGGTCAGATTATCGGCGACATAATACGCGCGGAAGAACTCCACGAGCTCGCGCTCGCCGAGCCGCCGCACGTTGTCGACAGTGCCGATCACCGGCCGCCGGTACGGATGGGCCGCAAACGCGGTTGCAAACAAGCTCTGCGCGACGCCGCGCGCCGGATCGTCGGAGCCCTGACGGATCTCTTCGACGATCACCTCCCGCTCGCGCGCCAGCTCGTCTGGCTCGATGCGGGGTGCCTGCAACGCATCGCCGATCGCATCGATCGCAGCGTCGACATGATCGCGCCCGAGCACCGCGTGATACACGGTGTGGTCGAACGCGGTCCACGCATTGATCTCGCCGCCACCGAGCTCGATCGCGCGGGTCAGCTCGCCCAGCGCGTATTCGCTGGAGCCCTTGAACAACATGTGCTCGATGAGATGCGCGAGCCCGGCCTGCGCGGGGGTTTCATCCGCCGAGCCCACGCCCACCCACGCCTGCACCGCGGCCACCGGCGCGGGATGGCCGGGCGCAACGTGCAGCGTGAGCCCATTGTCGAAGCGGTGCGTATAGACGTCGTGCACGGCGGTGCGATCGGCGCGCGTTCAGCGGGCCGGCGAGAATCTTAGGCACGCTCGCAAACCGTGGGCATCTTTTGTCGATCTAACCTCGAGCTAACGACGCGAGATGTGTGGGCTTGTGCTCCAACAACAACTGCTGCTCGCCGCGGGTTCGGGCGTATCATTGGGGCATGAGGGTACCTATCGTTGGCCTCGTGCCATGGGTCGCGGCGTTGGTCGGTTGCGGCAGTAGCGAACCTGCCAATGTCGAAGGCATGTACACGATCGCGGTGACCAACCGAGACAACGGTTGCAACTTCGCGGACTGGACGGTCGGCGAATCGACGCCGGGCATCGGCGTGGTGATCAATCAAGAGGGCGCCGACGTCAGCGCGACGCTCCAAGGTGGCGTCGGGTTGTTTTTGAACTTCGCACTCGGTTCGGATACGTATTCCGGAACCATCGACGGCAATGACCTGGATCTCGTGCTGTACGGCAACCGCAACGCGACGATGGGCAACTGCACGTACAGCTACAACTCGGAGATCCACGCAACCGCGGACGGCGACACCTTGGAAGGTCGCGTTGACTACGTGGCCGTTGGTAACGGCAACCCGGACTGCGCGTCGATCGACAGCTGCGTGACATTCCAGGACTTCAACGGCACTCGCCCGCCGCAATAAACGTGCTGAAGCTCGGGTCGCGATCTCCGCTGCTGCTGACCGAGCGGCTCGCGTTGCGCGAGCTTCGCGACGACGATGCACCGGCGATCGCGCTCGGAGCCGGCGATCCGACGGTTGCGCGGTTCTTGCTCGCGATCCCATCGCCGTATCCGGTCGCGCTGGCGCGCCGGTGGGTCACGAACCGCCGGCAGTGGTGGCGCACCGGTCGGGGGATCACGCTCGCGATCACCGAGCGATTGGCACCGGAGCAGCTGCTCGGCACGGTGAGCTTACGGCGATACACGCGCGATCGCCGCGCCGAGCTCGGCTACTGGCTGGCCTCCGCCGCATGGGGCAACGGGATCGCGACCGAAGCGACCAGAGCCGCGGTCGAGTGGGGATTCAGCGAGCTCAACCTCGCGCGAATTTATGCGCAGGTGCTCGCCGACAATCGTGGATCTCAGCGCGTCCTCGACAAGCTCGGCATGGTCGTCGAGGGCATCAAGCGGCAGCATGTCCGCAAGGGTAGCGTGCTACACGACGTCTTGTTCTATGGCTTGTTACGCGCCGAGTGGTCGGCGCGCTGACGCCCGATCGCAACTCCGATCGCTACCCCCACCGCAGCGCCGGCCGCGATCCCGAGCGACAGCCCGATCGTGAAGCCGCTCGCCGAGCGCTGGTGCATGCTCGGCTGCTCGGCGTCCCGATCGGGCGCTGCCGGGCGGGTGATTGCCACGACGAATCCGACGACTCCGATCACGCCGACGATCAGCGAGACCACCCATAACCAGCGCGGCGTTCGCCAGCGCGCTTGGCGCCCCTGGCGCGCCGCATTCGCGATCGCGGCGATCGCCTGCTCGCGGTCGTCCATTTTGCGACTCATAGCACGCGATCCAAGCGGGCTCGCAGTCGCGAAAACCCGTGGTCACAATGGGTTTCCGCGTGCGGTCATGGAGCGTCGATCCCCCGGTCTGGTGGAGAAACCCCCCGTTCGCGTGACCCCACGCTCCGAACGGACGCCACGGTTCCTAATGATCTTAGGGATAAGCCCGCGAAGCCTAACGGCATGTCGGTTGCTTTACACGGATGTCATGATGAGGCTCCTCCCTGCACTCCTGTGTCTGCCCATCGCCGCGTGCTTGGTGGGTGAAACTGGAACCGCTACCCCCGGCGATGACGACGGCCAAGACGGCCAAGACATGGGGGGCAATGGCGAGCACATGGATCCGCCGCTCGATCCGCCCGAGGGCGATCCGGCCCAGATCACGGCAGACACCACGTGGACAGGCACCGTCGCGGTCGACGTGATCACGACGATCAACGCAGGGGTGACGCTCACGGTCGCGCCCGGCACGACCATCAACATGAAGTCGGGAGCGCAGATCAAGGTTGCCGGCATCATGGACGTACAAGGAACCGCGGCCGACAAGGTCACGATCGCAGCCACGGTGCCGACGCAGCCGCACGCGGGCATCTCCGTCCAATCCGGCGGACAGCTCAAGCTCAGCTACGCCGTGCAGTCGGGCGGCGGCATCTACACCACCAACGGTGCGACCGCGATCATTCGCGATACCACGTTGTCGAACCCTGGCGGGCCGAGCAGCCGTGGTGACTTCCTGGTGATGGGCGGCGGCACGCTCGACATGCAGTACTCCGAGATCGGGCTTTCGTCGGGTGATGGCACCCACTGCAACCTCCACTTCGGAGGTCAGAACAACACCATCACGATCATGAACAGCACGATTCGCGGTGTGCCCTACGGGTTGATGCTGTACGGCGGTCAGAACGCGAACCTGACCAACAACAACTGGGACAACCCGATCGACATCGACACCCAGCCGGGTGTGTCCGCGAACATCGAAGGCAGCTACTTCAAACGAGGCGCGCCGACGCCTAATGGTGGCGCGCAGCTCACGGGCACGCCCTCGGCGACGGAGCGTACCGACGCACTGCCCAGGCCGTAACCGGTCACTTCTTAGAAACGCGGACGATCGCCTCGAGCACGCTCGCATCTTCGGGCGGGGACGGGGTCAGAAGGTAGATGCCGACGACCGTCGCGTCGTCGATGCGAAATGCCTTGACCGAACGAGTGCCAGCCTGCAGCGGTCCTGCACGGCGCAGCTCGGATACCGCGTCGGGCGCATCGGGATCGAGCTTCATCCGGTCGGCGATCAGCTGGTTCCACCGTTCGACCGCGCGACTGTCATCGGGAAACCGTTCCCACCGGCGCACCTCGACGAGTTGATCGCCTTCGTAGCGCGCGGTGACCCACGAGTCGCTCCACTCGCTTCCCGTGCGCTCGCAGCGCGGATAGCTCTCGAGCTTGGTCGGCGGCGCGGGCTCGCGGCAATATTGGTTCGCGCGCAGCGCTGATTCGGCCTGGTCGCGACCGACCCCGAGCTTGACCGTCAGCGGCGCGTCGGCTGCCGCCCCTCCGCATCCCACGATGAAAAGGATAGCGATTAGCCTCATCTACGTCGCAAAGTACCACGGCCTACCGCTGTGATAGGGTCCCGCGCCATGCGAGCGCCCGTGATCTTGATCGGCCTTTTGAGCGTCGGCCTTTCGAACGTCGGTTGTAGTGATGAGCTGCCACCGCCCCACAAAGACAAGCCGAGTGCTCCGGCCAGCAACGATCCAGCATACACCGTCGCCGGAATCCACGATTGGTACCTCGTCAGCACGCAGGCGACCACCGCGGACGAGTTGATGACGATCCGCGTCGCGGGACCGAGCGGGACCGAGTATGTCGACGCGTACATTGCGGATCTCCCGCCGGTGCGCTTGGCTTCGCAGCCCAACGGCGAGCTCGGCAAGCAGATCGACATCGCGGCGGTGCCACCGGGCACCCACGATGTGTTGCTGTCTGCGAACGGTTCGACGGCTGCGTTCGCGAAGATCTCGTTCAAGCGGTCGGCGCCGTACTACGTACTCGTTACGACCGATTGGGATTTTTCCGATCCAGGAGATCAGGCGAATACCTATCAAGACTTTCTGCACCAGAATCATCCCGAGCTCGTAATGACCCACTTCATCGGGCCATACACGTTCACCGATCCAGCGGTGACCCCGCAGCGCCAAGCCGAGCTCGTCGCCTGGGCGCTCAAGCAGAAGGAGATGCACGGCGACGAGATCGGCCTGCACATCCACCCGTACTGCAACTTCGTGACCGCGGCGGGCCTGCCCTGTGTCACCGATCAGTCGACCGTGTACACGATGGACGTCACCGGCTACACGATCAAGCTCGGCGCGTACAACCGCCAAGAATTCGGTGTCCTGCTCGACTACGCCAAGACGCTGTTCGCCCAGCACGGACTACCCACGCCGAGGACGTTCCGCGCCGGCGGCTGGACCGCGACGCTGGACACCCTGGGCGCACTGCAAGACAAGGGCTTCATCGCCGACACCAGCGCGCTCAACTGGGCGCGGATCGAAGAGTGGGAAGGCGACGAGATGTATCGCTGGAACAAGGAGCAGTGGGCGTCGATCGGCGACACCAGCCAACCGTACCGGCCGAACGTCGACCAGATCCTCGCCACCGATGCACCCACGCTCGAGCTGCTCGAGGTCCCCGACAACGGCGTGATGATCGATTACGTCACCCTGCCCGAAATGAACGGATTGTTCGACGCGAACTGGACCGGCGAACCGCTATCGGCGCCGATCACGTTGATGATGGGTTTCCATCCCGCGACACCAGGGTTTTCGGAGTCGGAGTTTTCGCGCGTCAATGGATTCCTCAGCTACGCCGACGAACATCTCGCGAGCCGTGACCTCGGCCCGGTCGTGTACATCACGCTCGAAGACGTCGTCGCGGTGTTCCCGCAATAGCCACACGTCCGCGGTCTCCGCGCTGATGTCCCGCGGTAGCGGCGAGGACGTCCTGTCTACGCTCGCGAGCGAGCGCCATCGCGCGCTTGCCCACCGCGACTCGGTGTGTTCGAATGCCGCCCGTCCAATTGCTGATCTCACTCCGCTTCGAGGATTCGAATGTCCAATTTGCAATCTGATATCCAGCGCCTCGTGAATGGCTTTGTTGCCCAGGTCACGGAGCTCGCCCGCCGCGCCGCGATCGACACGCTTCAGAACGCGCTGGGACGTAGCCCCGGTCGTCCGGCCGGAGCGGCTCAGTTCTCGCTCGGCCGTGGCCGCGGTCGCGGCGCCAAGCGTAGCTCGGATGAGCTGGAGCAGTTGCAGGAGCAATTCCTCGAGTTCGTGCGGACCAACCCCGGGCTCCGGATCGAGCAGATCAACAAGCAGCTCGGGACGACGACGAAAGATCTCGCGCTGCCGATCCGTAAGTTGATCGCCGATGGCTCGCTCAAAGCCAAAGGCAACAAGCGTTCGACGACGTATTTCCCTGGGGGCAAAGGCAAGAACTAGTGACTGCACACGACTCGATCCCTCGCCGTCTCATTCGCCAAGCTGTCGATCAACCCACCGCGATCGCGTACCAAGCCAAGGTCGATGGCCAATGGCAGCCCACCACGTGGCGTGGCTACGTCGATCAGACGCGGGCCGCGGCGCGTGCGTTGATCTCGCTCGGTCTGCCGCGCGGCGGCAAGGTCGCGATCCTCGGCTTCAACCGACCCGAGTGGGCGGTGTTCGCTCAAGCCGCGATGATGTCGGGTGGTGTTCCCGCCGGGATCTACACCACGTGCTCGGCAGACGAAGTCCACTACATCGTTGGCCACAGCGAGGCGATGGTCATGCTCGTCGAGAACGACGCGCAGCTGGCGAAGGTGATGGCCAAGCGCAGCGAGCTGCCGCACCTGAAATCGATCATCATGATGCGCGGTGCACCGGTATCCGGTGCCGATGTGCTGGGGTGGGACGAGTTTCTCGCGCGCGCGGAAGCGACGCCCGACACGGTGGTCGATCAGCGCGTCGATGCGATCGAGCCGGGCGACGTCGCGACGCTGATCTACACGTCTGGAACCACCGGCCCTGCCAAGGGCGTGATGCTGTCGCACGCGAACCTAGTGTGGACCGCGCAGGCGTTGATGGACGTGACCGGCACCCGGTCCAATGATGTCGCGCTGTCGTATCTGCCGCTCTCGCACATCGCCGAGCAGATGGCGTCGATCCACATCCCGTCGATCACCGGCGGAACGATGTACTACGCCGAGTCACTCGAGAAGGTCGGCGATAACCTCAAGGACTGTCGTCCCACCGCGTTCTTCGGGGTCCCTCGAATCTGGGAGAAGTTTCATGAGGTGCTGTCCGGCAAGCTCGCCGAGCTCACCGGAACCAAGAAGCGGCTGGTCGAGTGGGCGCGCAAGGTGTGCACCGAGGTCAACGCGCTCCGCGATCGCAGCGCGCCGATCCCGATGCTGCTCGACGTCCAGTACCGGCTCGCGCATCGCCTGGTGATCGGCAAGCTCAAGGTCGCACTCGGGTTCGATCGCACTCGATTCCTGGCATCGGGCGCAGCGCCGATCGCACCCGACGTGCTCCAGTTCTTCTCGAGCATCGACCTGCCGATTCGCGAGTGCTACGGACAGTCCGAAGACTCCGGACCGACCTCGTTCAATTTAATCGGGCGGACGAAGATCGGCTCGGTCGGCCCACCGATTCCTGGGATCGAATGCAAGATCGCCGAGGATGGCGAGATCCTGGTTCGTGGACCAAACGTGTTCCTGGGCTACTACAAGGAACCCGCCGCGACTGCCGAGGTGGTCAAGGATGGCTGGTTACACTCGGGGGACCTCGGCGCGTTCGACAGCGATGGCTACCTGTCGATCACCGGCCGAAAGAAAGAGATCATCATCACCGCGGGTGGCAAGAACATCGCGCCGAAGAACATCGAAGCGGCGCTCAAGCAATCGCCGCTGATCGGTGAAGCCGTGGTGATCGGGGACCGCCGAAAATACCTGACGGCGCTGCTCACCGTGGATGAAGCCGCCGCGCGGCGGCTCGTACCCGAGCTCGACGGTGCGCCAGTTGTGAGCGCGCCACAAGTTCGGACCGCGATCCAAGCACAGATCGATCTCGTCAACCAGACGCTCGCCAGGGTCGAGCAGGTGAAGCGATTTGCGATCCTTCCCAAACCGTTCGGCATCGATTCCGGCGAGCTCACGCCAACGATGAAGATCAAGCGCAGCGTGGTGTCTCAGATGTACGCGCGCGAGATCGATGCGCTGTACGGCGACGCCGAGTGATCGATCTCCCGTGACCAAAGCATGGCTTCGCGAGCAGTACGTGCCGGGCGGCAGCGCCGGCGAGATCGCCTTGATCGCACTGTCATCGGCAAAGCTGCCCGATCCGCTTCCGGTGTCGCGGCGCAATCACGGCATGCCAGAGGACGGCGTCGGATCGCAGTCGGTGGCGCTCGTCGCGCGAGACCGAGTCGAAGATCCAGCATGGTTCGCGGAACGGGTGATCGAACCGTTCTCCGAGCTGATCGCCAATGACTTGGGCCCATCGTCTGCGGCGAGCGCACTGACCGCCGAACACGCGTACGTGATCGAAGCGATGGTCGACGATCCCGACGACCTCGGTCACGTCCAGGCGGCGTGGGCGCTTGCAAAGTGCGTGTGTGAAGAAGGCGCGGCGATCATCATCGACGTCTATGCGGCGCGCGCTCATCTCGGCAGCGAGATTGCCGCGCTGTCACCCGAGCGGCGGTTCGACGTCATGCACGAAGTCACGCTGTTCTTCGAAGAGCTCGGCGATGGAGCGCTCGCGGCCTGGTCGCTCGGACTCCGCAAGTTCGGGCGGCCCGACCTGGTGGTGCTCGGCGTCACCCCCGAGACCGCTACCGAGGCCGCGCTCATGCTTCGCGATATCGCAGCTACGCTCGCCGCAGGCCAGCGGATCGAGCCCGGCGATTCGGTCGAGGCCTCCGACGGACGAACCCTCGTCGCTTCGCGATTCGACCCAGCGACGCTGCCCATGGTCGCGGTCGACGGGCCCGCGATCTTGCTCGCGCAAGACGGATGAACCGCAGGCGCTTCCGCGCCCGAAGAACCCCTCTGGCTCGAGTCTTACGCAACCGACAGCGTGCGATCTCTTCGGGCTATTCGACGATCTTCGATGGGCCGCAGCCGCCTGCGGTCTTCGCCGCGAGCGTCAGATCGTAGAACTCCTGCAGCGCGAGCATGCCGGCATTGGTATCCGCGTTGAACCGCGGATGCGAGACCAGTGTCACGCCCGCATTCACGAACGAGTTCTTGTTCACGATGATGGAGTTGGTAGCGCCGTCGATCGTGAAGTACTTGAGCAGGTGATCCTTCTGCTCGCTCACCGCCTTGAAGAACAACGCCGAGTCGATCGACGCGATGAATCCCTCGGCGCCGCTGCCATGGCAGTTCGAGCACTTCTGATTGGTCTCGGTCGCGAGATTGCCCCACGCCTCGGCCATGTTCGCGGTCTCGAAGTTCGCGAGCGTCATGCAGCCCGACCACTCCTTCAATGACGCGAGCGGATCGACCGGCGGTGGCGGCGGTGGCGGTGGGTTGTTGTTGTTATCCGTATCGGTGTCCGTGTCCGTGTCGGTATCCGTGTCGGTATCGGTATCCGTGTCAGTCCCGTCGCCGGGACCACCCTGGATATCGCCAACGCAGCCTGCGAGAAGAACGGCCGAAATGATCGCAACGCGCATGGTCCGTAACGAGATTGCAACCAATGCACCACAGGCACAGCCTGCGATTTCAACAAGTTATCCGACGCAGGGTGGAGTGTGCACCCATCGGGGACTGGGGTCCCATGGACCTAGCAGCCGGTCGAGCTATGCGCTGGAGCACGCAACTCTCGTCTTTTGTGTCGCGTGGCTAACGGCCTCTACAGCGCGGCCATTCCGACCAGCAACGCACCGTAGATCCGGACCAGCGTCGAGAGGTCTGCGTCCGTGAAGTACAGCCCAACGCCGACGAAGTAGTCGCGGCCATAGTGCAGCGTCTGGAGCGCCTGCGGAACCTTGGGAGCTCCCGAGTTGATCATCAGCTCTCCCGGCGGATTGAGCGCATCGTCGATACCGCCGATCACATAGATCGCCCGAAATACCTCGAGCGCCGCCGCCAGCTTCAATCGCGGCGCACGATCGAACGCGCCGAACACGTCCGCCGAGATCTCGAGACGATCCTTGAACAGCAATAGATCGGCGCCCGCGCCCGGTGTCGAGTCCTTGAGGCCGCCGCGCAGCGCGAACGGACCAAACCGCTTTCCGATCTGAGCCGTGAACCGCAGCTCGTAGTCGATCTCCTGGCGGCGCGTGAACTCGGGGACTCCAGGCGCATCGTCGAGCTCCGTGTTCGGATAGCCGCCCAAGCCGCTCTTCTCGGCTTCGATCAAGTAGAACGTGTCGTTTCGAGCGGCGAGCCGCGCGGCGACGTAGACACGCGATTTGCCATGAACGTTGAGCTCGAACCGGCCACCGATCCACGACCGGAATCGATTGAGCCCAGCCGCTGCCTCGCGCGCTGACTCGCTAACGTCCTCGAGCGTTTCAGCGAGCGCAGGATCGTTGACCAACCTGCCCAAGGTTCCCCGCCAATCGTCGCCCTCCCCTTGGTTGATCCGCGACATGACCTCGGTCATGTCAGCGACCGGCTTATCGAGCCGGTTCATGCCTTCGCGGGCATCGCTGAGCGCGGCGATCAGCCCCGACTTCGCGTCGGCGATCGTTCCGCGCGCGTCGGTGATGCCGCGATCGAAACCGGCGAGCCGATCGGTCACCACGGGAACCATGTCAGCGACCACCGCGGCCCCGCGCGTCGTCGCGTCTTCCACGCTCTCCATCGCGGTCGCGATCCGCGTGATCGGTCGCTCGATGTGTCCCTCGCTCAGCCAGCGATCGGTCTCGGACATCCGATCCATTCCCGGACCGCTCACCCACTTGCGGCCGTTGACCATGAACTCGTGCACCAGCTCGAGCGCGTTGTCGATCTTCGGCATCGCGCGCGCGATACCGCGGAGCATCGCATCGGTCGAGTCACCTTCGACGACGTGCGCGATCGGCTCGCCACACTTGAGGTAACGAACGGTGGTCGCACCTTCGTCGCCACCTCCCAACATGATCTCGAGATAGCTGTCACCGAACAGCGAATCTGCACGCCGCGTCGCGAAGGAGTCGGCTGGAATCTGCAACCCGGGAACCAGCGCCATGTCGACTCGTGCGAACCCATCCTCGATCGAGAGCTTGGTGATATCGCCGACCCGGACACCCGCGATCACCACCGGCGAGCCGACCGCGAGCCGCGACCCATCGCGAAACTTTGTCCACGTCGCACACGTGCCGCCGGTCTCGGCGTCGGGCATCTGCGAGCGGATCAACAAGGCGATCCCGCCGACGATCAGCACCACGATCGACGTGGTGACCAGCCGCGAGACCCAGCGCATAGGGCGAGCTTAGCCGGTTGCGTCAGCGATCGCAGTTATCCGTCCGCGCGATCATCGGCCCTCGTCGCGGCACACCAGGTCACGGGGTTTCTCGTCTCAGATAGTAGTGAACACCGTGTCTGGGATGCGACAGCTTGATCGCGATCGCCTTCGCCTCCGCCGGGCGAGCGACCGCTTTCTCGAAGCTGCGGCTCGACGATAACGGAAGCTGGGTTCCGTCGATGGCAGCGGTCCATCCGGGCAACACCGCACCCTTCGCGACGATCGGACCGGTTCCCCACGGTTTGCCGTTCGCAGGTCCTTCGATGAACACGATCGGCGACATGTTGTTGAAGATCAGATTGATCTGCGTGCGACGAGTTTCTTTGCCATTGAGCTCGATCGTCACGTTCAACATCCCCTCGGAGAGATCGGGCCCAGGAGCCGTGATCTTGCCGGTGCCCTTGAACTGCTTCTGCGTTCGATCAGAACGCACGATCGTCACGACGGCCTCCGCCCGACCAACGTCGAACACGAGATCCGGCACATCGGCCTGGAACACGAAGTCGAGCGGTGGTGTTCGCAACAGATCGTCCCACCGCACCGAGAACACCGACCGGACCCTCGGCAGCGTCCGTTGGCCGGAGTCCCGCAGAACCGTGACGCGTCCATCCTCCACCTTGGGACCGAGTGCGCCACCCGCGGTGACGCAGCGCAGTCGATACAGCCACGTGCCAGACGTCAGGCGAATCCGCGCGAGATCTTTGTCCTCACTGCTCTGCACCGCTGCAAACTGAGAGCTTCGATCGACCTCGATAACTCCGTTGCCCGGGCACTTGCCAGGGAACGTGAACTGCACCGCGGTCGAGCCCTTGGGATCGTGGATGTTGACCTTGTCGCCGACCGGAACCGCGATGTCGAAGGTCTTCGGGATCTCGGCGATGATCTCGATCTTTCCGGTCAGCGCGAGCGAGGCTGTTTCGCCGCGGCTCATCGCGTGCATCACGTCGCCGATCAGCGTCGCGAGTCCGGTGAGCACGGTCACCTTGGCCTCGCGCCCGGTCACGTTGATCGACGCGGAGCTCGGGGTTTGCGACGTGCCCTTCAGGCTCAGCCGGCCACCGGGCAACTCGATGGTACCGCTGCCACCGATCGGCACCGACGCGGTGACGGTCCCGGACTCGACCACGAAGCTGCGATCTGGTTCGATCCCGACCTTGGCGCCGCGCACGAGCTCGAGCGAGTTGCCGTACGAGATCAGGGTTGCGCTCGAGTTGCCCGATACGATTCGGAGCTTCGCGCCGGCTGGGACCTCGCCTTTTCCCGGGGGCAGCTTGGTCCACTTGGTCTCGTTCGGTCGCAGGATCTCGACGGTTTTACCCTTCACGTCGATCTGCACGGTCGTCGATGTATCCGCGATCGCCGGCGGAGCATCCACGCCGGCGTCGACAGGAACGGCTACCGCCACGGTCTCCGCAGGGACGATCTTGAACCCCGAGATCACGAGCGGATGATCCTTGTCGATCTTCCTGGCCGTGCCATCGAACACCTCGGCGATACCTTCGTTGACCAAGACCCGGCCCTCGCCTCGAGCATCGGCCGAGACGGTGCCGCTCGCGTTGCTCAGACGCAGCTCACCGAAATCGAAGCTGAGATTGCCGCTCGCATCTTTGAACTCGAGCTCGCCGAAGTCGAGCCCCATCTTCACCGCGCCGGCCTTGCCGCCGAAACGGAGGATCGTATGTGGCTTCATCGTGAACCGCGCACCGTCGAGCATCCGCAGCAGGGCCTCGCCGTCGGCGGTTCGCGCGGCCTCCCTCAAATAAAACTTCGTCCCGACCGCCGCCGCGGCCCACACGCCCTCGGCAGATTGTCGATCGATCGGACCGCGGGCCTCGACGACTTGCGCTAGCGAGCCCGAGCCGTCGCCACACCCCGCCGCAACCGCGATCGCACCGAAAATGAGCAGCAACCCAATTCGCACGCTATTGCCTACGCAGATCGAAGATCTCGTTCACGAGCCCGTTGGCGCGTAGCTCGATGTCGTGGGACTGAGTGGTGAACCCTGGTTTGGAGACCGTGACCTTGTACGTTCCAGGCGGCAGATCGAGCGTGAATGTTCCGTCGGCTTCAGCCTCGATCTTGAGCTCGCCGGGCTGCACGGTAATCGTCGCGCCGGCGAGGCTCGCGCCGCTCGATGCTGCGCGGACCTGACCGCGGATCTGCCCCGGTGGAATGATCGTCTCGACTCCGATCTGGGCGATCGAGTTCGTACCTCGGGTGAGCGTCAGCTTCTGCGATCGCGGCTTCTTGCCAGCGGCCTCGATCGAGAGCTCACCGCTCGCGTCATCGAGGGT
The DNA here is from genome assembly GCA_050184455.1 of Kofleriaceae bacterium. GTDB lineage: Bacteria > Myxococcota_A > Polyangia > Haliangiales > Haliangiaceae > JABFXX01. The sequence continues at coordinate 88,545 of JBFXAI010000027.1, forward strand.
GGTCTGGCCGTTGACCGTCTTGCCGATCGCGACGCCCTTGAGCGTATAGCGACCTTTGTCGTCGGTAGTGGTCTCCTGAACCGCTCCGCTGGGCAAGGTGAGCCGAACCTTTGCGCCGGCGATCGGCTTACCCGCGTCATCGACCACGACGCCGCTAATGTCCGCGGTCACGATGACTGGTTCGTTCGAGCGCTGCTGCTGCGTCGTTGACTTGGAACCCCCAAACGTGGCGTGAATGCCGAGGCCGCCGGAGATCGTCGGCTCGTAGGGAACCAGCGTGACGAACGTCTGCATCCCCTCGGACGTGGTCACGACCGAGATCTCGGGCTTGGGGACCTTGGACATGCCGACGAACGCTAGCGCGGACCACCGCTCGTTGATCGGGAGCTCGACGCTGCCACCCGCGCGAAGGATCGGCCCCAGGGCACCCGAGCCGACGAACAGGTCCATGCTGGCCTCGATTCCGATCAGCAACTTGCCAGCTGGGATCGCAGCGCGGGCACCGGCAACGACGGCGTGAAACTCCGAAGCACCGAGCGACACCTGGTCTTGGATGCTGAGGTTCCCTTGCTCCTCGACGGAGTTGACGCTGTTGTCGAGCCGGAACCCGCCGTTGAGCGAAATCGTCGCGGGGCCCGCCGTCAACGACGCGAGTACGCGAGCTTCGGCCGAGATCGCCGACGGAGTGATCGAAGGCGCGTTGTTGCCGGGGAACCAGATGCTGAGCTGACCACCGAGCGTGAGCTTGCCCATCGGCCTTGCAGCTCGGGCGAACAACCGCGGATCGCCGACCAGGCCGTGCTCGCCTGGAGGTGCGAGCCCATAGTGGCGATCGTAGCGACCATCGAGCGCGATCGCGACGGTGAGAAACTCGGTCGCGCCATACGCGACGCCGAGGTCGCCGAAGCCGCGCGCGAACCGATGATCGGGACCGAGCAGCGAGGTTCGCCAACCGAAGCCGGCGAGCCCGATCACGCTGAAATGTCGCTTGGCGATCAGGCCCGCCGACGGAACCGTGAGCCCACCGGGCATGCCGGCGTAGCCATTGCCCGCTTGCTTGCCGAGCGTCACGAGCGGCGAGCTCTCCGTTCCAGCGCCCGTTGCCTCGGCGGCTTCGCTCACCGATCCGGCATCGACGCTCGCTGTCTCGCCGTCACTCGTGGGTTGTGACGCGGCTGTGCCTGCGGTCGCACACAGCGCGATCCATGTGAGTCCCCACCGGCGACGCATTACCCTAAGTCTAAAGGGGTTTTGCGAGCGATTCCACCCCCGGCACTTACTTCAATAACGGAGCCACCGGATCACCTCGCCGAGCGATGGGCGCTTGCCGTACATCAGCACGCCGACTCGGTAGATCTTGGCGGCACCGCGCACGACGAGTGCGGTCGAAACCACGAGAATCCCGAGCGAGATAGCGACCTCGGCGCCGGACACCGCGCCGAGGACGACTCGCATGGGCATCAGCATGGACGACCAGAACGGCAGCATGGTCAACACCTGTGCGCTCGATCCACGGGGATCACCGGCGATCATCTGCAGACAGACCAACCCGATCACCATCAGCATGGTCACCGGCATCTGGACTTGTTGGGTCTCCTGCTCCGAAGACACCAACGCCCCGGCGGCTGCGTAGAGCGCCGAGTAAAAGAAGAACCCACACACGAAGTACGTGATGATCAGGATCAGTTGGCCGCCTGTGATGGTCGGCAACGGTGACTGCCCGCCCTTGGCGCCGAACATCGCGAGCAACTCGGTCTGGTACGCCAACATCAGCGCGCCGATCCCGAGCCAAACCGTGATTTGAATCAAGCCTGCGGTCCCGACGCCGAGGATCTTGCCGGCCATCAACGACCGCGGGCGCACCGCGGCGACCATCAGCTCCATCACCCGGCTGGTCTTTTCTTGGACCACGCTGCGCATCACCGCCACGCCGTAGATCGTGATCACCATATAGAGCGCAAACGCGAGGATGTAGGCGATGAAGAACGACGCCATGCCGGAGCTGGCCTTGACCTGCTCCTCGCCGGTGTCCTGCGCCGTGTCGAACTCGACGGGACGAAGCAGCTGGGTGAGCTTATCGGAGCTGATGTTGGCCTCGATGGCGCGCTGGCGAACCACCGCTGTGGTCACCGCACCTCGCAGCCTGGCTTGGATCTCGTGGTTGCTTGCGTTGTCACCGCTGTAGACAATCTTGCCACCGTCCAGCGCGTCGACCGGAATCACCAAGAATCCGTTGATCGCTCCGTCGCGAATCCGCACGCGCAGCGCGGGCTCGGTGGTGGTTGACGAAACCACCACCGCCGTCCAGCCCAGCTCGTGGAGATCATGAACGAGGGCGTTACCCACGGCGCCCGAGCTCGTGCGATCGACGATCTCGATCTTGCTGGTCGTGCCGCGCGCGAGTAGCACCGGAAGCACCACCATCGCGGCCATGAACACCGGACCGAGCACGGTCATCGCGACGAACCACTTCGACTTCACACGTTCGACCAGCTCGCGACGTGCGATCACCATCGTGTTGCGCACGTCGCTCATGCGTGATGCTCCGTTCGTTCTGCGACGGCAGCTTCAGCACCGACCTTCTCGATGAAGATCTGGTGCAAGGTCGGAACGAGCACTTCGAACCGGCGCAGCGCGATACCCGCTCCGACCAGCGTCGACAATAGCTGCGCCGGCGTAACGCCGTCGGCGAGGGTGATCTCGCAATCCGCGACGTCGCCCGCACGAGCCTCCGCGCGGGTCGCGACCAGCGACCGATCGGCGAGCGGCTGTTCGGCGCGCGCTCGCGCATCGTCGTCCGCGAACCCGAGCGCGATCAATCCCTGCGCCGCCCAGGTACGTTTGATCTCGCGAAGCTTGCCGTCGAGCAGCTTGCGACCGCGCGCGATGATGCAAACCTCATCGACGATCTTCTCGGCTTGTTCCATCTGATGCGTCGAAAACATCACGGTGCGACCGCTCGCGCGGATCTCCTCGACTGCCTCGCGCAGCACCTCGGCGTTGATCGGATCGAGTCCACTCCACGGCTCGTCGAGGATCACCAACTCCGGCTCGTGGATCAGCGCGGTAGCGAATTGCACCTTCTGCTGCATCCCCTTCGACAGCTCCTCGACCTTGTTGGCTGCCCACTTGGCGAGCCCGAGTCGATCGAGCCACCGCCGGGCGCGCGTGCGCGCTTCGGTGCGGGTGAGACCGCGCAGCTCGCCCATCAGCTCGATCATCTCGATGACCTTCATCTTGGGATACAGCCCGCGCTCCTCGGGGAGGTAACCGATGCGGCGCGCTGCCTCGATGCCGGGCGGGAGCCCGTCGAGCAGGGTGATCCGGCCGGAGTCCGGCGCGATGATGTCGTTGATCATCCGCAACGTCGTCGACTTGCCAGCGCCGTTGGGCCCGAGGATCCCGTAGACCACACCACGCGGGACCTCGAACGAAACGTGATCCACCGCGACGTGGTTCCCGAACTGTTTGACGACACGTTCGACGGTGACCGCTATGCCCGTCGTCACGAGGCCTGCACCAGGTCGGAGGATCCAACGATCGCCCGCTCCAGCACGGCCATCCGAATCGCCACTCCCCAGCTGACCTGCTGCAAGATCACCGCACGCGGTCCATCGGCCACCTGTGGCGCGATCTCGACGCCGCGGTTGATCGGTCCCGGGTGCATCACGATCGCGTCGGACTTGGCATAGCCGAGCGTGCGCTCCGACAGTCCGAACGTTCGCGACAGCTCGCGCGTATTGGGAAATCGCGACGCTTCACCTTCGAACCGCTCGCTTTGCACGCGCAACATCATCACGACGTCTGCGCCGTCGAGGCCATCCTCGAGTCTCGTGGTCACGCGAACGCGTTCGCGCGTCAGGTCGCCGCCGATCAACTCGATGCCGCGAGGGATCAGCGTCCAAGGTGCACAGACGCGGACCCGCGCGCCGAGCTTCGCGAGGCACAGGATGTTGGACCGTGCGACCCGCGAGTGAGCGAGGTCACCGACGATGACCACCTCGAGCCCGTCGATCGAGCCCTTGTGCCGGCGAATCGTCGCGGCGTCCAGCAGCGCCTGCGTGGGGTGCTCGTGCTGACCATCGCCGGCGTTGATCACCGACGCAGGCACGCTGCGCGCGATCACCGCGGCGGCGCCACCATGAGAGTGGCGTACCACGATCGCGTCGGGGTGCATCGCCATCAGGTTGCGCGCGGTGTCGATCAAGGTCTCACCCTTCGAGATCGACGACGCCGAGCTCGAGATGTTGATCGCCTCCGCGGACAGTCGCTTCGCCGCGAGCTCGAACGACGTTCGTGTTCGGGTCGAATTCTCGAAGAACAGATTGATGACGGTACGGCCGCGGAGCGACGTCAGCTTCTTGATCGGCTCATCCGCAAGCGGCCAATAGCGATCGCCGTGGTCGAGAATGGCAACAATCTCGGCGGCGTCGAGGTCGGCGATGCTGACCAGGTGGCGCGGCACGACACTCGTATATCAGAAGCGAGTACTATGTTGGGGCCGTGACATCGGTTCCCGTGGATCGAGTCGGCCAGGTGATCGGCCAGCGATTTCGAGTCGATGCCCTGATCGGCCGCGGCGCGATGGCGGACGTCTATCGTGCGCTCGATCAGCAAACCTCGGCGTACGTGGCGCTGAAGGTGCTGCGGGCGACCCTGCTGGCGGACCAGTCGATCAAGCAGCGATTCTCGCGCGAGGCAGAGGTCCAAGCACGGCTTC
>JBFXAI010000028.1:0-92605 GCA_050184455.1 Kofleriaceae bacterium
TGAGCTTGCGTAACTTCATCACGTCGAGCGAAGCTGCGCACTCCATGGCTTCGCCGCGAGCGATCTTGTAGCGATTCGCGCTGTCGGCTTCCGACCACCGGCCAGCACCTTCGGCGATGTTGCGAACACGGACTCGGCGGAGCGGGTCAACTGGTCTGCACGATCCGCATGGCCGCGCGGCTAGACCAAGGCGAGGAATTCGATGGCTCGTTGATAGACGTCAAGACGCTGGAAGCTGAGCATGCCGAGTGCATCGGTCGTAGATCGACGCAGTTTGCGTCAAAGGTGGCGTCCACCTCCACGTCGCCGTCGCCGTCGCCGTCGCCGTCAAGGTCCACGACCACGACCACGACCACGGCAACGCCCAATTGGGACGCCTAGGCTATTTGAGCCACAGGCAAATGCACGCGATGTGGACGATCGCGATCACGCCGACGATCGCGGCTCACCGGCGCCGATCAACGATCGCATAAGCGATCGAAATGATCGGCGTTTACATCGGGACAGCCCTAGACCGTCGCAGACGCTTGCGGCTGCGCGGCCAGATGGCGCTCGAGCATCCGCGACAGGTCCGGAATCGCTTCGACGACGTTCTTCTTCGCGCCGTCACGCATCTTCATGTACATCTTCTTCACGCTGCCGTGCGACGTCCGGTTGGCGCGCTCGTCGGTCACCGAGAGCAGCGCCTCGGCGACATCGTCGGAGCGAGCGATCACATAGTCGGAGAAGCTCGTCGCCTTGGCCGCGCTCCATTTTTCGTAGTGCGGCTGGAGCTTGGTCAACCACTCGTCGAGCAGCGCATCCACGGTCTCGGGAATGAACCGCTTCTTGATCGCCTTGATCGTCGCGTAGGCGCTCTTGAGCACGAAGCCCTTCTGCTTGACCTGGTTGTCGATCAACTCCACACAGTCGGTGACCACCCGTGGGCGAACCGGATCTTTTCCAAGTATCTCGACGAGAGTAGACATCCAAAACCTCGCTAAGCGATGTCGCGTACCATAATGCTCGCGCCCCGGCGCGTCTACTTGGGGCGGGGACCGTCTGCGGACAACGTCACACCGTAATCACGCGAACATCGCGTTCGCATTGCGGCACGGTCGGACGCGGGGAGCTCGAGCACCCTGCGCTGCGCTTCGGCCACGTCGCCATCGATGCAGGCAACCGAGACCAAGATCCGCAACATGCGGGTGTTTCCCGGGCGCGTCGCCAGCACGCGATTCGCGAGCGCCTTCGCTTCTTCGAAATCTTTGGCGTCGTAGGCCTTGTTCGCTTCGCTCATCACCGAGTCGAGCCTGACATCGACATCTCTCTCGGCGACCGGCGCGAGCGTGCTGACCCCTTGCGGCGGTGGTTCGGTCTTTAGCGCCGGCGCATCATGCTGCGGCTCGGCGCGCTTTTGAATGCTGCGGCTCAACCCGTCGAGGGTTGCCGACCGAGCGCTCGCGGGTGCGGGCGGGTCCGGGGTCGCCGGCGCGGGGGCCTCCGCGGTGGGACTTGGGGGTGTCGCAGCGGGGCTCGCGCGAACCTCCATGAACAAATAGAGTCCCAGTCCGAATACAAGGGCTGCACCTGCAGCCAGCGCCAGGTAGCGGGGAGACACCGTCTATCGATTAGCACGGCGGCTGGGGTTCCTCCAACGGCGGGTTCCCGGAGCCGCCGGCCGACGAGCGCTTGCGCACTGCAAGCTAATGTGACGCCTTAGCTATCTCCTGACGACAACCGTTGACGCAGAAACGTTGCCACGCCGATATTGCGCCCCATGAAGCGCATCCTACTGGCAATCAGCGGAGTCGTTGCGATGATCGGCGCGGGCTGCGGCGACGACGCGAACAAATGCGGCGAAGGCACGTTTAGCGAAAACGGCGAGTGCAAGCCGACCGGCGGCGATCCGATGTGCGCCAACGGGACCAAGCTCAACGAGCAAACCCATCAATGCGAGATCGATCCGGCCTCGTGTCAGGACGGCACCGTCCTGATCGACAACGTATGCCAAGATCCGACCGCGGGCCTCATCGTCGATGTCACCGAAGCAGCCGAGCCAAATGGCCTCGGTTTCATCGAGGACAGCGCGTCGCCCGCGGGCGTGTTGGCGCTCAAAGCGGAAGGCATGGCGCTGGTCGTCAAAGGCACGATCAATCCGCATCAGGACGCCGATTCCGACGGACAGGCCGACCCCGATTACGACATGTACGTGCTCTCGGTCGACGAGCCCACGCTCCTCGAGGTCAGCGCTGACGGCCTCAATGGTCTGATGGCGGCATTCATCGCATTTGCCAACCCCGACGATCCGAACGACCCCGCGGCGAGCTGGCTTCGCTACGGCCTGAACGTCACGGGCGACACGTCGAAGCGCCAGCTCTATCTACCGTCCCCGGGCACCTACTTGTTCGCGGTCGGTGATACGCGCTCGATGTACATCGACTCTGGATCGCCCCCTGCAGCCGGCGCTGGCGGCGCGGCTGGTGGCGAGACTGCCGAATACTTCGTCTCGATCAAGAAGATCGCGATCCCGGCCCCGACGTCGCTCACGCTCACCAGTGGCGCGGCGACCGAGACCGGCACGATCGGTCTGGCGGAAACCAAGTTCTTCACCGCCACGATGGGCGATGGCTTCAACTCCGCGACGCTCACGATGCCGAACTTTGCCGCTGAGGGTTCGCTGCTGGTCACGCAGAACGGCGCCCTCCGCGATCTGTCGGACGAGGCCGACGGCTCGTCGGCTGCGCTCGCCGGATTCGCGCCGACCGACACGGCGGTGATCGTGGTCGACTACATCTACGCGTACGGCCCCGATCCCGAGCAGTACGTGCTCGAGGTGCGGACCAATGACGCCTCGGCGCTGTGCAGCACCGACTGCTCGAGCTCGCCCGTGATGGCCAGCCAGACCTTGCTCAGCAACGATCCGCTGACCGATACCGGCATCGACCTGACCGCGTTCAATACGTTCTATTACGACGTTGCCGCCGACGACGACATCCACGGCATCGATCTCGAATGGAACGTGCCGGTCGAAGGCGTGGTGCTCGACGCCGACGGCTTCATCTTCGCGAACTTCTCGTTCGAGCCCGGCGTCGGCTTCGGCGCTGAATGGACCGAATACCGAGGCTTGCTGCGCCATCCGACCGCCGGCCGCTACTACTTCCTGGTCTACGACGCCAACGGCACCGTAGGCACCGACATGATCACCGCGACCACCCAAATGGCGGTGCGCACGACGACCGCGATCACCCAAGGGACGCCATCAGCAGCGCAAACCGTCGACGCATTCGAATCCAACGCGTTCACCTACGCGCCGACCGCCACCGACGCGTGGCAGCAGTTCGACGCAGTTGGCACGAACACCGGCGACATCGAGCTGCGGTTCTTCGATCCCGCCAGCGCGTACGGCCGGCTCGACGTGCTCGATGCGGCGAACCCAGTGGTGGAGGATGTCGAGCCCATGTTCACCCGCGAGTTCCCGGAGGCCGGCGAGCCGCAAGGGCGAGTGACGCTGAGCGACGATGTCCCGAGCTACCTGGTCACCGCCAACACGGCCGACACCGCAGGTTCGCCGACGTTCACGCTCGACTTCGAGCGCCGCGACCACCACGACTTCGGCACCGTGAACAGCGGGACGATGACGGTCAACTCCACGATCGACGACACGACGAACTCGTTCCGGCTGTTCTTGGTTCGTGCACCGCGGGGCAGCGAGGTCGAGATCACCGCCGAGCCCACGACCGGTGACCTCGACGCCGCCATCGAGATCCTCGATGACGACGAATTCGGCGTCGACGGCGTCGACGACAACGGCGCTGGCGACGCGGAGAGCTACGAGTTCCGTCTGGGCAGCGAAGGCTACGTCGCGTTCGTGGTGTACGGCACGGTGACGGGCTCGTCCGACATCGAGGTCAGCGTGACGGTCACTCCGCCGTATTACGGCGTCAGCAATGGCACCACGGTTTACGCCGACGCATGCACGGGCGGCAACGTGATCCCGCTGGACTCGGGCGATACCGATGACGGCCTGACCGACACGATCGCTGCACCGGCGAACTTCTTGTACTACGGCAACGCAGTGACCAACCTGATCATCTCCACCAACGGCTGGCTGACTTTCGGATCGGCAAGCGGTCCGATCTTCAACAACGGGATCGGATTCCCCAACCCGGCCTCGGATGCGCAGGTGGCTGCGTACTGGAACGACCTGGCCAACGTCCAGATCTGCACTAAGACGGTTGGCGACAAGCTGGTCATCCAGTGGACCGGTATCGAGCTGTCGTTGCTCGGCGGTCCGGGGATCGAGGTCCAGGCGATCCTCGACCCCGCGGATGACTCGATCGAGTTCGTCTACGGGCCGAACCACGTCGCTACGGGCACGGGAGCGACGATCGGCGTCCAGGACGAGAACGGCAACGACTCGACGGTGATCAGCCACAACCAGCCGTTCACCCCGGCGTCTAAGAAGCTCACTCACTAAGGAGTGCAGCGAGATAGAGACGATCGTGTCTCCCTACAAGTAAGAACCGATCAGACATTGTAAGACCGGACGGCTCGCCCAGAAGCGGGCCGTCTGGCGTTTCGGGGGTACGATGCGCGCGTGGGGACCGCAGCACAGGAGGGCGATCAACCGTTTGCGATCAAGGTCGGGGACGTAGTTCTCGACCGGTATCGCGTGGTTGAGCAGATCGCCGCTGGCGGTCACAGCGTGGTTTTTCGCGGCGAAGATGAACGGCTCGCGCGACCGGTCTGCATCAAGGTGTTCTCCGGGTTCGGAGGTAAGTCAGGAGTCGGGCGGACGAGCTACGAGCACTTCGTTCAGGAAGCGTTCGCGCTGTCGCGCCTAACACATCCCAACACGCTTCGGATCTACGACTTCGGACACGTCCCGGGCGACGACGCGGGGATGCCGCTACAGGTCTGCGAGTACATGAACGGCGGCACGTTATCGAACGTGGTGCGCGAGAAGGGCAAGCAGTCGGTCGAAGAGACGGTTCGCGTGATGACCGCGATGTGCTCGGCGCTTGCCGAGGCGCACGCCCTTGGCATCGTGCACCGCGACATCAAGCCTCAGAACATCCTGTTCGGGGCGGTCGGCACCGACAAGTTGCCGAAGCTGGCCGATTTCGGGATCGCCAAGTGGAGCGTCGAAACGCCGAGCGAAACCGACAAGAGCAACAACGTCCGCGCCGAGGACACCGCGATGGTCGCGGGCCAGAAGCTGGCGATGTATTCGCCGAGCTGGGCGGCGCCAGAGCAGCTCGCCGGTCAACCGGTCAGCGCAGCCACCGATATCTATTCGCTCGCGGTGGTCGCGGTGTACATGCTGTCGGGCAAGGCGATCTTCGCCGAGGAAGACGTGTATGCCGGCTACAAGAAGCGGCGGCAGGCCAGCGAGCTGGTGCGCGACACGCTCAAGCCGTTGAGCGTCCCGCCTTCGGTGGTCGACGTGCTCGCCAAGGCGCTCGCGTTCGAGCCGAAGAAGCGCTACGCGAACGTCGAAGCATTCACCAACGAGCTAGGCCACGCGATCGCGACCGAGGAGCGAAACTCGCGGCCGCTATCGGCGCAGTTCGCAGCACAGTTCGGTGCCGAGCCGGCGACGATCCCCGCGTCTCCTCGCCACTCGGCGACCGGTCAATTCGGGGTGTCGACCTCTGCAGACACTCAGCCCGGCGACGCGCCGCCCCCCGCGCCGAGCTTGCCACCGACCTCGCCATCGGTTCCACCGAGCCCACAGCCACCTACCCCGATCGCCATCCCGATCGAAGCTGCCCCGTCATGGCGGTTTCCACCGCCGATCACGCAAGCGCCGTGGATCGCCACCGTGCCGCCTGCGTCGGGAACCACGCGGGTGCTGCCGCTCACCGATGGTCCGCAACCCGCGGGCGACCGCCGCGTTCACTTCGTCAAGATGGGCGCGAGCGGCCAAGCGGACTTGGTGAGCTCAGAAAACGCCAAGGTTCGCATCACGTTGCTCCACGGCCCGATGGGCATGGTGATCCACGTGAAGGGGCTGACCTGCTTCGTCGCGCATCCCGGCGGACGACCATCGGCCGCGATCCAGCTTCATCACCCGAGCGACGTCGCGCTGGTCACCCCGCGTGCGCAGGCCGTCGGATACTTGCGAATCGCGACGGGAACGCTCGACGGAACGCAGCATGTATTCGCGCTGAACCCCGAGCTTGTCGCGGTCGCGACCGAAGACTGTACGGACCCAATCCTGTTCGACTTTGGCCCAGGCTCCGACGCATATTTCGTCTACACTCGAGGACGTACGGTCTCTAAATCCAACCGCCGAGGCTAGGCATCTTCCATGGCTCAAACTCCGCCGAGCACCCCCTCGCCCAAGCCGATGATGGCTGCGGTTCCCGATGACTTTGCCGAGTTCGAAGGGGATCCGACCAACATCAACCAGATCCCACAGGCACCAGGCACGGCCGGCGCGGCTGCACCTCGTTCGAGCGATACGAGACCGGTACCGTCGAATACGCAACCGCCACCGCTCCCTGGCGTGCCGTTTTCATCGGGCTCGCCGCAGGTGACCCAGATCGGGATCTCGGCGCAGCAGCCCGGCTACGGTGGGCCGAGCGGAATGATGCAGGCGATGCAGCCCGGCCCGCCGATCAGCCAGGTCTCCGGCGTGATCGCGCAGCCGACCCCGTACGTCTCGCGTAGCCGGATCTATGCATTCGTGGTCGACGAGACCGGCCAGCCGATCGAGCTCGGCTCGGGTCGGTTCGCCAAGGCGTACCTCGGCGAGGAGCGCTGGGTCGAGTCGAAGACCACGCTGCGCCGCCCGGTCGCGATCAAGTGTCTGCAGCGCGGCGTGACCGGCGAAGACCAGATGCGGTTCCAGATGGAGAAGGAGATCTTGGAGCGCGTCCAAGGTCACCCGAACATCGTCGAGCTGCTCGGCTCGGGTGAAGGCGACAGCGCCGGATTCATCCCGCCGATGATCCGCGAGAAGGTCGAAAACGACTTCATGATCCTCGAGCTGCTCGACATGTCGCTCGAGGAACGGCTCAAGGGCGCCCGCCAGAAGCGCCGCCGCGATGATCTGCTCGCGGTACCGCTGCACGAGCGGATCTTCCGCGTGCTCGAGTACATCGTTCCGGTCGCACAGGCGGTCGAGTTTTCGCACCTCGTGCGAGACACCTGCCATCGCGACATCAAGCCAGCCAACATCCTCGTGAAGCTGCCGGACCCGAACCTGCGTGGCGCGCAGATGAAGGTCAAGCTCGCCGACTTCAACGTCGGCAAGGTCGCCGACGCCGATCTCGACGTGTCGATGACCCGGTTCCAGGCGGTGCCCGGAACGCTGTACTTCCAGAGTCCCGAGCAAGAGACCAACGCGTTCGAGCTGCTGGTCAACTGCACGCAGGGCTCACCCGAAGTCGAGTTCTTCGAGGACTTCTACATCGACATCTTCGAGAACGACACGTTCGCGCTGTTCAACCGCAACGAGGTCTACTCGATCGCTGCCGCCGACCGCGCGCGCAAGAAGCTGCTGCTCAACCGGCCGTTCGCCGAGGGTAGCGAGGTCAACGTCCGCGGCCGCGTGGTCAAGAGCGTGGGCCGTCCCGCCGACATCTATTCGCTCGGCGCGGTGTTCTACTATTTGATCTCGGGCGCCTACGCGAACCCGAAGAACCTGTTCGATGCGTTCCGTAAGTTCGTGGAGTACGAGCGCAAGGACGAGAACAACTCGATCTCGGCGTACATCGAGCACGAGTACCGCACGATTCAGAACCTGCGCGCGCCGCGTCAGGAAGGTCAGGGCGCGCCTGACCTCGCACCCGAGGATCGGTTCTTCAGCTACAAGCAGTACCTCGACGGTAATGGCGAGCTGATCGATCCGATGATCATGATGATCATCGCCAAGGCGATGATCCGCAACAAGCCCGACAGCTACTGCTTGTCGTACGACCTGCGGACCACCGGCATTTCAGCGATGGTTCACGATCTGCTGTCGCTCTACGTCCACCACGGCATCGATCCGTCGGCACGCATCGCGTACAGCAACGGCGACTACGCGTCGCCCAAGAAGTCCGGCGCCATGCGCCGCTGGATCGACAAGGTCTTCCTCAAGTAGCTCGCTCGACGCGTCGTCGTTAGCCGCAGACCTGCGTGCACGATGGCGTCGCTTGCGCCGGCATGAGATGGGGGTCGCGAACCTCGGTGCAGGTAAGCTGCTCGAGCTCTTCGAGGCACGCTTCCGCTTTCTCGGGGCGATACTTCTTGTCACCGCACAACGTCTTCGGCGTGGTCTCGCCGCACATCTGCTTGTCGGCCACGATCTCCGCGCACTCTTGCTCGGTCGCCGGAAACATGTTCGAGGACAGTTCTTCGGCGGTGTAACACTCGTAGCTGCGACTGCAGCTGACCGCCGCGAGATCCTCGCAGAATCCGCGGGGAGATCCGCCGCCACCACCGCCTCCGCTCCCACCGCAGCCGATCGCCGCTGCGAGCGATCCACTCAGCAACACCAGTGCTCGTATTCGCATCCGTACTCCTGTTGCCCGATCTACGGCGGATGCTCGTCGATGTCCCCCTTGGCGCGAATCCGCAGGATCGTCATGCCCGTTCACGTCGCTCCACGTCGGCGGTGGCGCCTGCGCCAGCGTCGGCGGTGGCGCCCTTGACGTGATCGTTCAGTTCGCGCCTACGCCAACGACAGCGCGCCACCTCACCGGTAGCGCAACGCAGCGGCTACGCGGTGCGGTCCGGCTTGATCACCGCGAGCACCGCCGCGATGGTCCCGCCGACCGTAGCGGCGATCATCAGCTGCATCCTCAGCCCGTGATCCATGACATCGGGAATCTCGTTCCAGATCCGCGTGCGGATCGCGACCACGGAGAATCCGGCGAGCGCCGCGGTTGCTTGCCAGCCCTGCATCGGCGGCTTGACCAGTCCGAGCAGTCCCATCAGGGTTGCTGCGAGAAACCCACCGACGATGAACAACGTGTTGGCCTTGTCATGCTCGAACGCCGCCGCGACGTCGTTCGAAACCACGAGTCCGAGTCCGAGGGCACCGAACGCAAGGATCAACAACTTGAAGATCGTCATGGCTGTCGCTCCGGCGCGATGATCGCCTGGTGCGAGAGCGAGCGGCGAGTTTTCGACCAGGTTTCAGCTGCTGCGCGGCTAGAACCGAGCGCCGACGGCGAGCCCGACGCCTTCACGTGCGCTTACCGTCGGCGTCACCATGACGCGCTCTTGCTTGGCGCGCGAGTGTCCGATCAGATACAGCACGGTTCCGGTCACCAGCATGGTTGCTCCCGTAGCGAGTAACGCCGTCGCACGGCTCTCGTAGGATGCGCCACGCTGCTGGATTTCGTCGATGTTGTGCGGCCACGCTTGGTCTGCCGGATATTCACTGATCCTCTCCTGGTTCGATTCCGAGGCGTAATACGCAGCGCCTGTGAGCGCGAGCAGTCCCGCTAGACCGGTCATGACGCCGGCGATGCGCATTGATCGTCCGGGAGAGCTCACGGGTTGTTCGTTCGAGGGGACCAGCCCTGGCGGCGTGATGGCCGGTGCGAGCGCTGTGCTCGGCTTGACCTCACGCGTCCACAACCCATCGACCGAGTCGTCCGCCACCCAGCTCGCAACCAATGCAGCGACGGTGGCAGCATCGGGGACCGTACGCGAACGCGTGACCCCGCGCGCATCGCGGGCGAACAGATACAGCCCCTCCGCGGTCGCCACCACGCGAATTTCGATCGCCGTCACGCAGCGAGGCTCGGCGGCGATCCACGACTCGATCTCCGCGCGGACGTCATCGGGCGCCTCGACCACTGCGACCTCACACGGTCGCGATGGCTGGGGGTTTGCGGCGCCCGTGGTGGACGTCACGACCAGGCCGAACAGGAGAGCTCGTAGCATCATGGCCAGTGGTTACCGGTAAGGCCCTGTTTCATCACCGGTGCACAACTGCATAGAACTCGGGATTGGAGCCGGTCGCGGTTTGCCGTAACCTGGACGACAGATGGCGCTGTCCGAAGCAGATGCGGAACACCTACTGTTCAATGCCGCGTTGGTTCCCGCGATGTCTGGCTCGATCGCCGAGATGAAGGCGTTGCGCACGCGATGTCTCGAAGCTGATATCCCTGCGCTGGTCGGTTGCCCGCCGGGCGCCGGCAAAGGTTGAGGGACCAAGACGCACCTCCTGGTCCAGGAGGCCGACCTTCCCGAGCTCGGCGAGCTATTGCGCGGTGAGTGGCATGCCCATCTCGAACGCGAAGGCCTGGCGCCGGTAGCGCTCGACGTATCCGGCGAGCACCTGCCCTGCCCGGCCTGCGGTACGGCAGCAGACCTCGTGGACGGCGCGTGCTCGGATTGTGGGCTGCAGCTCGAGTGAGGAGCACGCCGCCGAGTTGCGGCTGATCGAGCACCGCGCGACAATCATCGATGGTGGCGTCGCCGTTCTCCCGTACGCTGAGGTCATTGGCCGGCGAACGATGGCGGCTGGCAACCGTCTCGCTCGCGGTCGGACTGGCGCTCGCTGCCGCGTGGATCATCTGGGCGGTCATCGCGCGCGTGGCGGTCTATGAGACGACGCCGAAGGCGCGGCTCGAAGTCCAAGGCGAAGCGCATCCGGTGGTTCCCGACGTCGGTGGTCGGGTGGTGACGAGCAACTTGCTGCTCGGCGCCGAGGTGACTGCCGGCATGCTGCTGGTCTCGCTGGATACGCGCGCCGAGGAGCTCGAGCTCGCCGAGGCGAAGGCGAACCTGGCTGCGATCGGACCGGTGCGGACCGCGATCACCGGCGAGCTTGCCTTGGTCGAACAGAGCCTTGGCGGTAACGCGCAGACCTCACATGCCGCGCTCGAGGAAGCCAAGGCGCGCCAACGCGAGCTCGAGGCCAGCCTCGCGCTGGCAGTGGCAGAGGCCGAGCAACTCGAGAAGCTCGCGGCCAACCAAACGGTGCCGGCGCTCGAAGCATCGCGCGCGCGTTCGCAGCGCGACCGACTACGGGCGTCGGTGCAGGCCGCCACCCAGGACGTTCGACGGCTCGGTGGCGAAGCCAAGACCAGCTCGCTCGGCCGTCGCGGCGACATCGAGCGCTTGCGCCGTGAGCTCGCGATCCTCGACGGGCGCGGCGCCCAACAAGCCGCGGTGATCGCGCGGCTCGAGCACGAGATCGAACGGCGGCGGATCCGCGCGCCGGTCGCGGGGCGCATCGCCGAACATCGACCGCTGCAAGTCGGCGCCTATATCGCCGCGTCCGAGCCGATCGCTTCGATCGTACCGGCGGGCGAGCTCACGCTGATCGCGCAGTTCCCTCCGGAAACCGCGATCGGTCGGTTCCGCGCAGGCCAACCGGCACGGATGCGGCTCGACGCATTCCCGTGGATCCAGTACGGCAGCCTGACCGCGCAGGTCCTACGCGTCGCGGCCGAGCCACGCGATCGAACGGTGCGCGTCGAGCTCGCGATCGAGCGCGATCCGAGCTTCACGGTACCGCTCCAGCACGGAATGACCGGCGCCGTCGAGATCGTCGTCGAGCGCGTGTCGCCGCTCACCTTGATCATGCGATCGGCCGGCGGCTTGGTCGATGACCGTTGAGCTAGCCCGCGGCGGCGATGATCGCGCGATGGCTGCGGCGACGTCTGTCGAGCTTCGCGAGCGAGAACCGCTTCGGATAGTCCTTGAACCAGCGTAGCGCGATGCGTTCGCCAAGCTGCTCGCAGATGAACCGGATCGATGCCTCCCAGTTCTGCTGCACGAGCTCGGGACGCCTGCGCTCGTTGCGTTCATCTCGCTGCATCGCGCGATCGGTGTTGGGCACGTGATGCACGAAATGCCCGAAGTAACGATCGCAGAAGTCCTGGTAGTCCTTGGTGAACAGCAGGAACGTGTGCCACATCTCGTCGATCGCGGTCATGTCGGCGATCACGTAGATGTTTGGTGACCCTGGGATCACGTGGGCACGCGCGTTGAGCCACAACCAGCGCTTGAGCTCTGTGAACAGCGCGTCAGCATCGCGCCGCGGCATCGCATAGCTCTCGAGGAACTTATCGATCACCGCTGGATTGCGATACTTCAACACCTCGGCCAACGGGCGAACCCGCTTGAGCGAACAACGCGTGTCGAGGTTCGCGCCGCAGAATCGATGAAGCGTGTGCTTGTTCCCCATGGCTGATCAGCACCCGTTCTGGAACGAGCGCTGGATTAGCAGCGGCGGCAGGACGGACCGGCCTGGATGCCGGTCAATACGCTGAGCACCTTCGCGACCTGCTTGTCGGTCTTGGTCGACTTCACGGCAACGGTCTGAACGGGCTTGGTCTGCTTGGTCATGGTTCCCTCCGTCTTGCTGGGTGCGTGCCAATCACACACCGGGCAATTCGATGGCACACGGCACACTTATAGAACAAGCGAAAGCGTGGCGTGAGCAACGCTCGCTAGCCGCTCCCTCGAGATCTCGACGACTTGGTCGCGCAGTTATTGAAACATGTCGCGCGACATCGCTGTGCGCGGCGCCACGGGCCGTCCAACGTGGCAGGGGGACTAGCCAGGAACGGCTGTCCTCACGGGTGGGCGATCACGATCAGCGCTGGCGCATGTTCGATCACGTGACGCAGCGAGTGCTCGAGCGTCTCGGGATCGAGCGCCCCGAAGCTCTCATCGAGCACGACCACGTCGGCGCCCTGGAGCAACGCACGCGCGAGAAATACGCGACTCTTCTCACCGTGAGATAGCTGCCACCCGACCTCGCCGACCATCTGCATGATCCCGCCGGGCATTCGATCGAGCAGTGGGCCGAGATCGAGTGCTCGGCAGATCGCTTCGGCGCGAGCGATGTCTTCCGTGACGGTGGGCGATGGCCAATCGTTGCCCATGAGCAGATTGAACGCCAGCCGACCCGAGAGGATGTGGTTCTCGTGAAACTGGGGGACCAGCACGACACGACGACGCCACAGCTCGGCTCCGAGCGTTTGGCGATCGATGTTCCCCAGCAGCAATAACCCGGCATCCGGCGCTCGCAAGCCGGCAACCACCGCGGCGAACGTCGACTTGCCGCTGCCGGAGCCGCCCTCGAGCAACACGCGATCAGCCGCCGATAGCTGGAGGTTGACATCGCGCAGCACCGGCTGACTGCGACCGTGATGTTGGAACGCGAGGTGGCGCACCTCGAGTGCTCGCTGCTGCGGATTCGTCAGCATCACAGCGTCAGGGAGCCCAGGGACCGCGGTGCGGTTCGCAGCGGCGGCGAGATCGCGGACCTGCTCGAACGAGAGCGCAGCGCCGGCGAGACTCGACATCGCGTCGGCCAGCCGATGAAACGCGCGATAGCCGAGCAGAACTCCGCCCACGCCGATCGCCAACGCAGCGATCTGCGTCCCGGGACGCAGAAACGCGGGTGCCAACGCGAGCGCGCCGAGCAACAGATAGCCGCGGGGCAGGACCGCGACCAGGGCAGCGGCGACCCGGTCCATGCTGTGGCCGTGCTCGACATAGCTCGACAGCGCCTTGTCATCCTCGACGTGGAGCTCGCGATGCGCTTCCTGCGCGAGTCGCGTGCGATGGCCAACCATCTGCTCGACCAGCGAGTGAGTGAGCTCGAGCCGATGACGTGTCCACGTCCGCTTACGCCGCACGTACTGCTCGAACAGCACGAAGCTGATCGCCGCCCACGCCAACGTTGCCACGATCGGCAACAACGCGCCCGGCATCATCGCGAGCACGACGATGCACAACCCGAGCTCGAGCACCGCGAGCATGCCCTGGATCGCTCCGGCGACGCCGAGCGTCTCGACGACCTCGGATTCGATCACGCGACCGAGCAACTGGCCGATTCCCTGATGGCGGATCTCATCGGGCTCGAGCCGTAGCGCGCCAGTGAGCAGCCGGCTCTTGATGATGGTGCCGACGCGAATCGCGAGTGTGCCTGCGAAGTAGCTCGACAGCAGCCAGAATGGAACGGTGGTCAGCAACGCGAGCACCCAGATCGAGAGCCATCCCGGATCGAATCGATCGTCGAGCGCACCGCGGCCGAGTAACCACCACGCGACGAGCCCGAGCACCGCGTAGAGCACATAGGTGGCAACCAGGCCGACCAGGGTTCCGACGACACGCTCCTGCTTGATCTGATCGCGGAGACAGCCGGGCTCCGGCCGGAGCAACCAACCAACCTCGAGACCATCGTTCGATAGCCGTTCGCACAACATGGCACGACGAGCGCGCTCGCGACTGCCCGGCGCGACCTTCACCTCATCGAGCAGCCGATCGATCTCGTCGCGATGCGATCGCTCGAGCTCCGCGGCCAGCGCCTCGCGAGCCAGCGCAACCGGAACTCGGCGCTGGTGGCCGTCTGGACCCACCACCCGCAATCGCCGTCCCGCGCCGATCACCGCCAAGAATCTCGGCTCATTGCCAGGAAGCTGCAGCAGCGCAGGCGAGCACCGCGTTACGAGCTGTTCGATGTCGGCATATGCGCACTCGACCGGCTCGGCATCGAGCCCGATCCACCGCGCGACGCCGGGCAACCAGTCCGCGAGTTGTGCCGACGATTCGAGGCGTGGCGGCGCTGGCAGCTTCGCATCACGCATCGACAACCCGCTCGCACGAGCGAGTGCCAACACGGCCTCGGACAATCGTGCTCGCGGCCACGCGCAGGTGGCGATCAGCGCGGTCATGGCGGCGGTTCCTGTTCGATCAGCTTGCCGTCGGCGAGCCGCAGCTTTCGCCACGAGGTGCTGGCCCACAATCGGTCCCGGACCTGCCGGTCGGCTTCGAGCAGTGCCGCGAACCGCGAGGTTGGCTGGGCTGCGAGCACGATCGGGTCGCCGTCCTCGACCACGCGTCCGCCATCGAGCACCAGCACGCGCGAGAACGACTGCGCCTCGTCGATGTCGTGGGTGATGCACAGTAACGTCGCCGGCGCGAACTGTTGGCGCGCTCGCGCAAGCAGCGTCGCCCTGCGCGCACGATCGAGCCCGCGAAACGGCTCGTCGAGGATCACCAGCCGAGGGGTCTTGCGCAGCAACGCGCGGCCAAACCGAACGCGTTGACCTTCGCCGCCGGACACCAGACCACCGCCTTCACCCAGCGAGCTTTGAAGACCTTGCGGCAGCGCTTCGAGCAGGTTCGCGAGCTCGGCATCATCGACGACCGCGCCGACCGCTTGGACGTCCGGGTTGCCGTAGCGCAGGTTGTCGAACAACGACCGATTCCACAGCTGCACGCTCGGATCGAGCCACGCGGTGTGCTCGCGGTTCCGCTCGAGCGCTGCACCGTGAAGGGGCTCTCCGTCGACGAGGAGCTCGCCTTCGGCAGGCCGGTGCCAACCGAGCAACAGTCCGACAAGGCTCGACTTGCCGGCACCAGAAGCACCGACGATGCAGACGTGCTCGGACGGAGCGATGTCTAGGGTGACGTCTTGCAAAATTGTATGCCCGGTCGCACGCATCGCCAGTCCGTCCATCGAGATCGAGACGCCTGCCGCCGGCGCAGCCTGCCGCGGTTCGTGTTGCGCGGGCGTGTGCGCCGCATCGTCGAGCGCACCGAGTGGCTCGAGCAGCCGCAGCACCACGTTGCGCTGCGTCGGGTACTGCCTGATCAGCACCACGATCTCCTGGCCGAGCGTCGGTACGAGCAGCGCCCAATACGCACACAGCAACACGCCGCTGCCCTGCGGCACGCGGCTCAAATACGCGAGGATCAACGCGGCGGCGATCCCGAGGCTGACGAACGACTGGATCGCCTCGAGGGTCAATGTACGCCGCTGCAGCTTGAACCGAGCGCGCACCCACTCGACGAGCAAGCCCTCGTGCTCGCGGCGAACCGTACGCTCGGCGCTGTGCGCGCGAATCGTGACCAGGCCGAGCAGCGCGTCGAGATAGAACCGCGACAGGCCGCCGAGGTGGTTGCGCACGCGAAGATCGAGCTCGGTGATCCCCGGCAGGAACACCATCGGGACGATGAACGAAATCGCGACGAGGCCGATCGCATACGGTGCACTCGCGGGATCGAACCAGCACAGCGCGATGGTGATGAAGCACACCTGCGCAGCGAGCCGGATCAGATCGCCGACCAACGCCGCGAGGCTTCGCACCTCGTAGATCGTATGACTGCGCTCTGCCATGTCAGAGATCGGACGGCTGTGCAAATAGCGATCGGCGAGCCGAGGAAGCTTTTCCAAGAACGCGATCCGAAACGCGCCCTCGAATCTGCGACCGATCGCCCGCGCCGACAGTGCGATCCAAAAATCGATCAATAGCAACGCGCCCGCGAGCAATACGAACAATCCGACCGCTGCCAAGCGCTGCCCACCGGCAGCCAGATCGACGCCGAGCCCGAGCAAGCTGCGCAGCAGCAAGCTCTCGACGACGAGGCCCCCTGCCGAGACCAACAATGCGAGCGCTAGTGCGATTGGCAATGCAACACCACCCTGCCGTACCAGTCGGAGCACGTCGCGTCCGGGGCGCGGTGGTGGTTCGCGAAGCGCGGCTTCGAGCTCTGGCGATAGCGGCGGTCCTGCGGCGTCATCGGCCGTGATGATCGTGCCCAGGATGCGGATCAGGACCGCCCCCTTGAACAACAGCTGCTGATCACCATCGGCGGCGGGCGGTGCGGGACGCGCAACCCAGTAGATCGCAGGAACCGCGATGGTCTCGCCCGGCGCCTCCCCGAGCGCGCGTGCATACAGCGAGTCGACCAGTCTCCGCGCCTCCGCGCCGCGACCGATCGCACCGCTACGAACCAGCGTCTGCGCGTAGCGGATCGAGGCGTCGAGCGCCGCAATCGCATGCCAGGTCTCTGCCGCGACCGCGCGATCGATCAGCTCACGCGATTCCGCGCGCACCCCCAGGCTCGCCAGCCGACACCGCAGCGCCGCTCGCGAATCCTCCGACGTGAACCACTCGAGCCACGTCGTGCTCGAGATCACCGCTTCATGAACGTGGACCTCGTTGTCGAGAAACTCCGAGCATCGAACCCAGCGCCGCCCGATCGCGGGGTCCATGATCTGCAACCACGGGCCATGGCGCCGCCACGCCACCACGAAATGCGTGTTGCCATCGGCCAGCCGCGCGACCACCACCGCCGGGACCGGCTCGAGCCCTGGAAGCACCAGATGATCGACCGGCACCATCGTCTGGTGAGCATCTAGCCCCAAGCTGCGCGCGATCACCTCGAGCGTGTCGATCGATGTTCCGTCGACATCCGTCTGACACGCCTCGCGCAGGCGTCCATAGCTGACGTTGACGCCGAAGCCCTCGAGCAGCGCCTTCAGCGACGCCGGGCCGCAATCCATGGCGGACGTCTGCACGACCTCCGGCACGAGCAGCGGAAGACGCGAGACGCTGTTCACCCCAACGCCGGTTTTACCATGACGGATCGAACCGCCACCGAGGCCGTGTCACCTGTCTCGAGTCAAACGAGCTTTCAGCGATGTTTCATCCCGTTGCGCCACGACAAACCGGTCGATTCGGCGTGCCGGGTCCCGCACGTACCCAAGCCTAGCTCCACCCCCGAACGCGGTGACGCGGTCTCGCCCCGACCGCGGGGTGTCCGCCTTTCTAGGCCTACGCACGAGCGGTTGCTGGTTGCTGGAGGGGGGTGATTTGCGTAGATTCCGCCGTCATGTCCACCGCCGACGAGCTTCCTGCACCGATCGCGAAGCGGCGGACGTTTGCCATCATCGCGCACCCCGATGCCGGCAAGACCACGCTGACCGAGAAGCTGCTGCTGTTCGGCGGCGCGATCCAGCTCGCCGGTGCGGTCAAGGCGCGCGGCGATAGGCGGCGCGCGCGCAGCGATTGGATGAAGGTCGAGCGCGAGCGCGGGATCTCGGTAACGACGTCGGTGATGACGTTCGACTACAGCGACTGCACGTTCAATCTCCTCGACACGCCCGGTCACGAAGACTTCTCCGAAGACACCTACCGCACGCTCACCGCGGTCGATTCCGCGGTCATGGTCATCGATGCCGCCAAGGGCATCGAGACCCAGACCCGCAAGCTGTTCGAGGTGTGCCGGCTGCGCAACGTCCCGATCGTCACGTTCATCAACAAGATGGACCGCGAGGGTCGTGACCCGTTCGAGCTGCTCGACGAGATCGCACACGACCTCCAGCTCGAGGTCGTCCCGGCGAGCTGGCCGATCGGAATGGGCCGCGAGTTCCTCGGATGCTTCGATCTGTTCGCCGATCAGCTCGTGCTGATGGAGCGCAGCAAGGGCGAATACCTGCAGGAGGGCGTGACGCTGTCGGGCCTAAGCGATCCCAAGCTCGATCAGATGTTGCCCGACACCGCCGTGGCCAAGCTGCGCGAGAACGTCACGATGGTCCGCGAGCTGTGCCCGAAGTTCGATCTCGAGTCGTATCGCGAAGGCCATCTAACCCCCGTGTTCTTCGGCAGCGCCGTGAACAACTTCGGGGTTCGCGAGCTGCTCAGCGGCGTCGCCCAGCTCGCACCGTCGCCCCGGCCGCAACCCGCGCGCGAGCGCAACGTGGCGCCCAGCGAGTCGAAGGTGTCCGGGTTCGTGTTCAAGATTCAGGCGAACATGGACCCCAAGCACCGCGATCGGATCGCGTTCGTGCGACTCGCGTCGGGTCACTTCACGCGCGGCATGAAGCTCACGGTGCCACGCACCGGCAAGACCCTCGGCGTCCACAACGCGATGTTGTTCCAGGCCAACGAACGCGAGCTCGCCGAGGAAGCGTGGGCCGGCGACATCATCGGCATTCCTAACCACGGCACGCTTCGTATCGGCGACGCGCTCACCGAGGGCGAGGGCTTGCACTTCACCGGCATTCCGAGCTTCGCGCCCGAGTTCTTGCGGCGCGTGCGTGCCGACGACCCGATGAAGGCGAAGCACCTCGGTCGCGCACTCGAACAGATCGCTGAAGAAGGCGGCGCGCAGGTGTTCAAGATGTTCCTCGGATCGGACTTCGTCGTCGGCGTCGTCGGCGCACTTCAGTTCGAGGTGCTCGCCGATCGGATCCGTTCCGAATACGACCTGCCCTGCCACTTCGAGGCAACCTCGTTCGAGGTGGCGCGTTGGGTCGACGCCGACGATCCGAAGCTGATCAAGCGGTTCGCCGATGCCAACCGCGACAACATCGCCGAGGACCACTCGGGCGCGACGGTGTTCCTCGCGCGCAACGAATGGCAGCTCAATCGCGCGAAGCAAGATCATCCACAGCTGCGATTCCTTCAGACCCGCGAGCAAGCACCACTGACTCAAGCATCGGCATGATTCGAGTCGGCGGACTCGGCACACTGCCGCACATCGTTTGCGACCGATTGCTGCAACCCAGAGCGCGCGCGTGCCCACTGGATCAGCATGACCAAGCTCAGCCTAGTGTTCGCCGCAGTGGTCTGCGCCGCGTGTAGCAACGAGAGCGAATCGGATCGGCTCGGCGTCGGCGCAGCATGTACTGCCAGCGAGGACTGTCTCGAGGACGACGGTCAGAGTTGTTTGACCCAGTTCAAGGGCGGCTATTGCGGCGTCGCAGCGTGCACCGGGGATGCCGATTGCCCCGAAGACTCCGCGTGCATCGCGCATACCGACGGCTCGAACTACTGTTTCCGGACCTGTGGTGACAAGATCGATTGCAACGCCAATCGCGACGTCGAGAACGAGTCGAATTGCTCGGCAAACGTCACGTTCCTCGACGGCGCGAACGAACGCAAGGCATGTGTCCCACCGTCGTCAGGGATCTGAGCTCACAACATCTCGCCTCGCCATTGAACCGTCGCGATCACCACGCGCTGCTTGATGTTGTTCTGCGGACCGAGCAAGCTGCTGAACCCTGCCTCGAGCCCCAGCTCGAGCTGATCGGTCGCGCGGATCTGCACGACCAGCCCAAACGGGACATGCCAGCCATCGCGCCACACCGCGAGCTCGCTTTCCCATCCGGTATGGAGCGCGATCTGCCAGCGATCACCCGGCTGTACCGCAAACCACAACGGAATCATCAACGCCGCACGATTTCCGAGATCTCGATTCGCGAGTCCGAGCCGCAGGTACGGATCGGTCGTGATCGAGTAGCGCCCATCGGTCCACCGCGCGAGTGCGCCGAGCGTCAGCGCCGGCTTCATCGGATCGACGTCCCGGAGCAGCAACCGTCCGCGCGGTGCCACCGCGAGCGCGCCACCGCGAGCGCGCCACCGAACGTCGATCCCGGTGCCGCGGATCAGCCGATCGCATTTCGTCGGCAGCTCGCGCACGCAGAACGTCGAACCCGTGTCGATTCGGTCTACGCTGTGGCTCGAATGCACCAGGCCGATCGTCCACCGCGAAGTGACGCCAAACCACAGATCGGGTGCGATCGAGGTCGGCATACCAACCCGGCGCAGCTCGAGGTTCACCTCGATAGACAACGCGGCCAACAGCTCACCGCGATCCAGCACGATCGGTCGGCTGACCATATCGGTGGGATCGGCGAACGCCGGTACCGCGGCGAACACGGCCGTGGCAACTACGAGCGCTCGCACGCGGCGACGCTAACACGCGGCCCCTCGCGACGCTCCGCGAGCGCGACCAGCGGGGTCACGAGATCATCGACCGCGATAACCGGCGCATTGGCGCTCGTGCTCGCGGTGGGCGCATGCCAGGCGGAGCTAGGCGAGCTCGACTCGGCGTTCTATAACGGCGATGGCCGGCGCGTTCACTGCGCGGTCGGCGTCGACACCGACACCCACAACTCGCTCGCGAGCATCGACACCGCGCTCGATCGCGCCGCCGAGCGAGCAGAGACCGTCGAGCTCTACGCGCATGTTCCCGGACGAACGGTTCCAGTCTCGGTGCTCGAATACGTGGTTGCCGGGGCGAGCGCGCGCGGGCTCGCGTTTGTCACGTATGCGGACTTTGCGCGCAACGAGGGGCGAGGACCCGCGATCGCGCTATCGCTCGACGACTCCTCGATCGCCGAATGGTTCGCGCTGCGGTCGCTGTTTCAGACCTATTCGGCGCGCGTCACCCTGTTCCTAAGCCACTATCAGCTGCTCACCAGCGACGAGCTGGCGATGCTGAGCGAGCTGGCGGCGGACGGTCACGACATCGCTGCGCACAGCGTGTGGCATTACCGCGCGCCCGAATACGTAGAGCAGGCGGGGTTGACCACCTATCTGAACGACGAGGTCTTGCCGTCGATCGATCGACTGCGAGCCGCTGGATACGACGTCACGTCATTTGCTTATCCGTTCGGTGCGCGTACTAGCGAGCTGGATCATGCGATCCTTCAGCGTGTCCCGATCGTTCGTTCGATCGTGTTTTCGTATACGGGAATTGTTACGAGCCCATGCCCAGACTAGTCATCGTCGCCGCGGATAACTGCCGGCGCGCGCTGCATACGTGGCTTGCGATCATCGTAGCGATGGTCGCGCTGTCAGGTCCCGCACGCGCCCAAGACACGACCGACGAAACCGCACCGTCGCGGGTCGTGCTCGCTGATGGTGATCCCGAGCTACTGACCGCGCTCGTCGCAGCGCTCGCGCCGTGGCGCTTGATCGTCGTCGTCGATCCGGTAGCGCCAAAGGACGAAGCCGAGGCCGAGGCTCGTGCCGACGCCCAAAACGCGAAGTTCGTGGTGTGGCGCGACGGCAACGAGTTGGTGGTTTACGATCGGAGCTTGACGCTCAGCGATCGCCGACAAGCGCAGAGCGGTCCGCTCGATCCTACGGGTGCAGCAGCCGCCGCGTTGACGGTGAAGACCATGATGCGGTTGCCTGATCAGGCCGGTGATCCGCCGCAACCGATGCCGGCGCCGGCACCGGCACAAACCATGGGGTTACGTCTCCAGGCTGGGTTTGGCGTGCGCATCGCGACTGGCTCGCAGACCGATACCGGCCTGCTCGGCGAGCTCGCTGGGTTGTGGCGGCCGTCCAGTGCGCTCGGTTGGCGGTTCGGATTCGCCGGCGATACCGGCACGAGCGCGTCGGTCTCGCGCTCTGGATTCCGAGGGACGTGGAGCAACTGGGCGGTCGTCGCGATCGCGAGTTGGTCGATGCCGAGGGGGTCGTGGGAGCTCGAACCGTGGCTTGGAGCCGGTGTGGCTCGCTCGTCATTCGTCGGCGCCGAGATGGGGACGCCACGCGACGAAGCGCACACCTTCGGTACGGTTCGCACGGGGTTCACCGGAAGGTATCGAGTTGGCGTGTGGACGGTGGGTGCCAGCGTCGGAGCGCATGTGTTCTTACAGCCCCCCACCTACCTTCGAAGCAGCGGAATGACCATCTACTCGGCGCCGTCATTCTCGTTAGTTACTGGAGTCGTGGTGGCGGCCGACATCGGGTCGTAAGTTGTTGCGACCTTTTGGCGGAATCGCACCACTAGGACAATCATGGGAGCGGTTTCGGCAACCCGGGACCACGATCTCGCGCTGGCTCAAAAGGCCGCCGCTGGTGATCGGGCGGCACAGCGCGAGCTGTTCCAGGCTCAACGCAAGTCGGTCCATCACACGCTGTACCGAATCCTCGGATCGAATCGCGATCTCGAGGATCTGATCCAAGACGCATTCCTCGAGATCTTCCGAGCACTCGGATCATTCCGCGGCGAAAGCTCGCTGTCGCGCTGGTGCCAAACCATCGCGACGCGCACCGCGTACTTGGCGATCTCGCGCCGCAAACCGCCGTCCGTAGATCTTGCGGCAGTCGAAGACGTCATCGCAGGTGATGACGACACCCGTCGGCTCGCGCATGTTCGTGAAGCCGCTCGCCGGCTCTACGCGGCACTCGAACGCCTCGATCCGAAACAGCGGATCGCGTTTGCGCTCGCCGTGATCGATGGCCGACCGCTTGCCGAGGTCGCGCTGCTGACCGACTCGTCGGTGGTCGCGGTCAAGACACGGGTGTGGCGCGCTCGCCGCGAGCTGTTCAAGCGCGCGGCGAAGGACCACGTCCTGCAACCATTTTTGGTGGAGCTCGAAGGAGGGAAATCATGACGATCGAACATCGCGGGCCGCCGCCCGTGGAGCCGATGTCTGATGTCGCATGGGCACGTGTCGAACGCGGCTTGTGGTCGCGGCTCGATGCCGAGATGTCCGTGCCCGTCGCGGCTCCGCCACGCCGTTCGGGGCGCTGGATCTGGATCGCTGCTCCCACGATGGCTGCCGCGGCGGCGGTAGTCCTCGTGCTCATTCTGCGTTCGACTCCGACCACGGTGACCGGCACCGAGCCATCGCGCGTCGTCGCGGGTTCGGCACCATCGTCGGTCAGCTTTGGCGATGCTCACATCACGCTCGACGCGCACAGCGCGATCGTGATGAACCGCGAGACCGGCGCGCCGGTGACGCTGGTCGAGCGCGGAGCTGCGTGGTTCACCGTGCCACACCGCGAGAATCGCCCGCCGTTCATCGTTCGCGCCGGCGACACGGTGGTCCGTGTGGTGGGAACCAGGTTTCGGGTCGCCCGCAGCGACGAGCGGATCGAAGTGAAGGTCGAGCGCGGCCTGGTCTCGGTCCAGTTCCAGGGCACCGATGTGATGGTGAGCCCGAACCAATCGTGGTCGTCCGATCACCCGCTCGAGGTCCAAGGTGACCAGACCGCGACGGTCGAGCCAGCGCCGGCGCCGGTCCCTGCGCCCCAACCTGGTCCAGTGGTGTCGCCAGATCCGACTCCTCCGCCCGTAGCGCCGCCCGCTGCCGCACCTCCGCCCCGCCGGCCGACCGCACCCGCGCGCACGCCCGAGGTCAAGCCAGAGCCAGCGCCCGTCGATCGAGCCGGCTCGAATGTGACCTCGGCGGATGCCGATCGCGCGACGTACGATCGGCTGACCTCGCTCGAGTCCAGCGATCCCTCCGCCGCGCTCGCCGGTTACTTGAAGCTGTCGCGTTCGTCGAGCCGATGGGGCGAGCTCGCGCTGTACGCCGCGGGGCGACTCGCGGCGGATCGCAAGGACTCGCGCGCCACCGCGTTTCTAGAGATCTATCTGCGCCGATTTCCCAACGGCTCCAATGCTGCTGACGCACGCAAACTACTAGACCGCTTGAAGGGAGACTGACAACGATGATCGCACGCACCTGGTTGGTAAGCGTCCTGGCGTTCGTGGTGATCGGTTGCGGGAGCAAGGGGGGAGCGGGCACCGACGCGAACGACGGCGACGGCTCGTTAGGGCCCGACGCCGACACCACGATCTACGTCGACGCGCCGCCATTCGGCGGCGCATGCACGCCCGACCCGAGTGCACCGCAGTGCTCGAACTGCATGGACGACGACAACGATGGCAAGACCGACGGCGACGACATCGAGTGTACCGGCGCGTTCGACGACGATGAGTTCACGTTCCAGACCGGCATCCCCGGCGACAACATCGACGCCGTGATGCAGGACTGCTTCTTCGACGGCAACAGCGGCGCCGGCAACGACGGCTGCAACGTTCACGTGTGCTGCTTGCTCGGCGCAGAGACTGTCGCCGAGTGTCCGATCGGCGCGAACAAGTTCAAGCCAAACAACTGTCCGCCGCCGATCGGCAACGCAGTGCCGTCCGACAAGTGCATCAGCGTGTGCGGCAAGCTCACGCCGCCGGGCTGCGATTGCTTCGGGTGTTGCACCGTCTACTTCAACGGGATGCCGTACGACATCCTTACCAATCCCAACGTCTCGCCGGACTGCGACGAGACCAACATCAACGATCCCACCAAGTGCAAGACGTGCACGAAGATCGAGAGCTGTGGCAACACCGAATGCGGTGGTACGACCTGCGTGCTGTGCCCCGGCCAGGATCCCGGAACGCTCGATCCGAGCTGCAGCACACCAACCTGCCCGGAGGGCACGCAGGCCTGTGGCGCTCAAGATGAGTGCCCGTCGCAGACCTACTGCGCGAACGGGTGCTGCATCGGCGTGATCATGTAGCCGCGTCGAGTCCGCCGCAGTGATCATTCACTGCGGCGCCACCGACTTGGCGATCAGGTCGAGCACGTTCGCCTTGTTGACGCTCGGGTTGCTCGGGTTGTTGGTGCCGGTCGGCGCCCACAGGAAGTCGACGTGGTTGTTCGTGCTGTCGGTGCAGAACCGGCCGCCGATGACCTTTCCGGTCGCGCCGACTTCGAGAATGTAGTGGTAGTTGTCGCGGCGGACGTAGGTCGGTTCGAACCCGAGCGGCTTGGTGCTCGGCGCGCCTTCCGTGATGTACGAAACCGTCGTGCTCACGTCGAACAGCTGGACGGCGGCTGGGTTGTAGGTCCAGGTCGCCCCGGTGTTACCGACACACGCGTTGGCGGCTTCCGGCGTGGTCTCGATCTGCTTGTTCACCTCGTATGCGACGACCGGCTGGTTCCACACCTCGAAGTTCGCGGTGCGATCCTCGATGAGCGGCAGCTGCGCGATCCCGAGGAAGTTGCTCAGGATCACGTGCAACGCGCCCGGGTTGACGTCGGAGCACGCCGAGTTCGCCGAACCGTTGACGTCGTGCGTGATGTCCTGCGAGTTGCAGCGGCCACCGAGCATGACCGCCGAGGTTTGATCGAAGATATTCTGAGCGAGCGCCTTGATGTCCGCGACCTCGAACGTGACGCCGTTCACCGTGACCGCGTGCTGCGGCTCGGGAACCATCAGCGATGCCGGGGTCCATGCGTGACAGGTTCCCCACCACGTCGCGATTCCGTCGGACGATCCGTCGACGCCGTAGCACTCGTCGATCTCCCCGTCGCGGTTGTTATCGATGCCGTCATGCATGCTGCCGCCGCCCTGGAAATACTTCGACTGCCAGGATGCTGCGGGGCCCGCGCACTGATAGTACGCGTCCCACGCGCCCTTGGCCTCGGGCCCGCAGATCGACGACGGTTGGGTTTCGCAGCCCGCAGCGCCATTGAACGCCGCGTCGTACTTCTCGAGGGGTGACTTCACCGTCGGCGAGATCCACCGCGCGTTGTGCGATCCGTCGTAGGTCGGCCAGTAGGTATCGGTCCACGCGACCGGCACGGTGCCAACTGCTTGCGGGTAACGCGCCTTCCAGACCGGATCAGTCAGTTTGCCCTTCATCGGCAGCTCGGCGAGGCGGTAGTTGAGATACTGCGACATCCGCGCCGGATCATTCTTGTAGTCGAACCCGTCTGCCTTGCCGTCGGCACCGGGAGCCGCGCATTCCTGATCGCCAGGCAAGCAGTCCTCCGCAGGGCCACTGTCACTACCGGCACAACCCATGAGTTGAAGTGAACCAAGAAGGACGACTCCCAGACCGCTCACCAGTTTGCGCATTGCTCAAGCTCCAAGGAAGAGAAGGGGTTGAGCAGCACCTTCAGCAGCGTTTGTGCCATCGCGCGCCATCGTGATCTCGCGATGTTGTAGTGGTTCGATCGGCCACCTCGCTTGCGTCTGCCGGCGCGTCCAATTTCCAGCAAACGACCAGTTGCAGTGTGTGGCGCGTGTCGCTCAACTTGCGACATTCGTTCGCACATTCGAGCTGTGACAGGATTCGCTGTCGCCCGAGGTCGCAGCAGCTGTGCGCCACGTCGAGCCTCTCGCATCCGCACTAGCTGCGATCGTTCTGGCAACGCGAAACGCCGAACGCCCCGGACGGAGCTATCTCCGTACGGGGCCAACGACGATCGTCGAATGCTGCGCGCTGCGAGCGACGCGTCAGCTCACTCCGGTGCCACCGACTTCGCGATCAGGTCGAGGACGAGCGCCTTGTCGATGTTCGGGTTGGACGGCTGGAACTCGCCGGTCGGCGACCACAGGAAGTCGACGTGGGTGTTCGCGCTGTCCTGACAGAACCGACCACCGATGACCTTGCCGGTCGCGCCGACCTCGAGGATGTAGTGGTACCGATCACGCCGGATGTAGTTCGGCTCGAATCCGAGCGGCCGCGCGCTTGCCCGACCTTCGGTGATGTACGAGACCGTCGTGCTGACGTCGAACAGCTGGACCGCTTCGGGGTTGTAGGTCCACGTCGAGCCGGTGTTGCCGACGCAGATGTTCGCGGCCTCCGGTGTGGTCTCGGTCTGGGTGAGCACGTCGTACGCAACCACCGGTTGGTTCCACACTTCGAAGTTCGCGGTGCGGTCTTCGATCAACGGCAGCTGCGCGATGCCGAGGAAGTTGGCGAGGATCACGTGCAGCGCGCCCGGGTTTACGTCCGCGCAGTCGTCGTTGGCCGAGCCGTTGACGTCATGCGTGATGTGTTGCGAGTTGCAGCGACCGCCGAGCATGACGGCGTCGGCCTGATCATAGATGTTCTGCGCGAGCGCCTTGATGTCGGCGACCTCGAACGTGACGCCGTTCACGGTGACGGCGCGCTGCGGCTCTGGCACCGACAACGACGCCGGCGTCCAGGCGTGACACGTTCCCCACCACGTCGCGATGCCGTCGGCGCCTTCGTCGCCTTCGCACTCGTCGACCAGGCCATCGTAGTTGTTATCGATGCCGTCATGCATGATGCCGGCGTCCTGGAAGTATTGCGACTGCCAGCTCGCGGCCGGACCCGCACATCCGTAATACGTGTCCCACGCGGCCTTCGCACCGAACCCGCAGATCGCTTCGGGCTGGGTCTCACACCCGGCTGCGCCGTTGAACGCAGCGTCATACTTCTCCATCGGAGACTTCACGGTGGGTCCGAGCCAACGCGCGTTGTGCGAGCCCTGATAGGTAGGCCAGTAGGTATCGGTCCAGGCGACGGGCACCTTGCCGACGGCCTCGGGGAACTTGTCCTTCCACACCGGCGAGGTCAGCTTGCCGTTCCTCGGCAGCTCGTCGAGCCGATAGTTCAGGTTCTGTGACATCCGCTCCGGGTCGTTCTTGTAATCGAACCCATCGGACTTGCCATCGCCGCCGCCGCTCGAGCATTCGATGTCGCCTGGCAGGCAGTCCTCCGCGGGCCCAGAATCCGAACCGGCACAGCCGGCGAGTTGAAGTGAACCAACAAGGGCGAGGCTGAGACCACTGACCAGTTTCCGCATGCTCGAGCTCCAGGCAAAAAATTAAGAGTTCGCGGAGCTTCAGCAGCGTTCGTGCCATCGGACCCGATCGGGATCTCGCGAAGTTGTCCCTGTTAGAGCGACCACAGCGGTTGCCTCGACGGCTTCTCGGATTTCCAGCAAACAGTTAGTTGCAGTCGGACCGTGGTAGCGTGGAGTGATGAGGGCCCTGGCCGCGCTCGCCTGCGCGTTGGTCCATGCGTTGCTCGGAGCCTGTCACTCCGCCGCCGCGCCAACGACTCCGCTGGCGCTTCGCCCCGCGTGTGCCGCGGACGAGTTCTGGACGGGCAGCGCGTGCAAGCAACGCGGGGACGGCGCCGCGAAGGTCGCGGTCGGCGTCGATGCGCTACGCCGAGCCGAGGTCGAGCAAGCCACGGCGGCACTCGACGCTGCCACCAAGGCCGGACCACTCGATCAGGACACCAACATCGCGCTGTGGGAGCAGCGAGGGATCGCGGCGGCCTATGTCGACGACGAGGCGACCGCCAGCGCGGCGTTCGAGATGTTGCTGGCGCTCGATCCCGGCCACTTCCTCAGCTACCACACCTCGCCCAAAGCGACGTTCGTGTTCGAGAAGGTGCGCAACGAGCTGAAGGCGCGCGGTGCCCCAGCGATCGACATCAACTGGGCGCAGGGCCAGAAGGTCGGCAGTGCCGTGCCGCTCGATGTCGCCGTGCTCGCCGACCCCAAGCAGTTCCTTCGCTCCGCCACCTTATATGTCCGCGCCCGGGGCGAGCCGGCGTGGCGCGCCGCGGATGTAACGTTGCGCGGCGCAGGAACCGAGCACCACGTCGTGCTGCCCCCGGTGGTCGCCACCAAGCCGGTCTCGCTCGAGCTCTATCTGCGGGCCTACGATGCCGGGGGCAACGAAGTCTTCATGTGGGCGGATCCGAAACGCCCGCGCGAGATCCCGTTGCGCTACGATCCTCCGCAGCCTTGGTATCGCAAATGGTGGGTCATCGCGATCGGCGGAACTGTCGCCGCTGTCGGAACTGGAGCGATCGTATATGCGGTCACGCTCGCTCCTCCGGATCGCGTGCCGGGCTCGGTGTCGGTGAATCCGTGATGCAGATAGTCGGGCCTCACGCACGACGACGTGGCTTTGCACCGTAATCCTGCCCACCAGTGATCTCGTTCGACATCAACGCTTTGGTCCCCATGCTTCGGTTGGGGCTGGCTGCATAAGCATGGTACGAGGAAGTTAGTGTGAGAACTCTTAGCTCGGTCCTAGGTAACTCCCAGCGACTCGACGGCGGGGCGATGTTCGGCAACGCGCCGAAGGCGATGTGGGAGAAGTGGATCGCGCCAGACGAGCTCAATCGGATCCCGCTCGCGTGTCGCTGCCTGGTGGTTCGCGACGACGCGAAGATCATCTTGCTGGAGACCGGAATCGGCGCGTTCTTCGAGCCGAAGCTGCGCGAGCGCTACGGCGTCGTCGAAGAGCACCACGTACTGCTGCAGTCACTGGCCGAGCTCGAGATCGCACCCGAAGACGTCGATGTCGTGGTGCTGTCGCATCTTCACTTCGATCACGCGGGCGGGATCCTCGCCGAGTGGGAGCCTGGCGAGCCAGCGCGGCTGGTGTTCCCGAACGCGACGTATGTGGTCGGCGCGGAGGCCTGGCAGCGCGCGATGAAGCCGCACTCGCGCGACAAGACGTCGTTCATCGCCGGAATGACCAACATGCTCGCGGGCAGCGGAGCACTCGAGCTGGCGGCGTCCGACCGTGCGGCGGCCCTCGGAAACGGGTTTCGGTTCCATCGCAGCTCGGGTCACACCCCGGGCCTCTTGCTCACCGAGATCGACATGCCCGACGGCCCGGTGCTGTTTGCCTCGGATCTGATCCCGGGCCGGCCGTGGGTCCATGCTCCGATCACGATGGGCTACGACCGCCACCCGGAGCTTTTGGTCGACGAGAAGACCTCGCTGCTGACCAATCTCGCGAGTCGTTCGGGCCGGCTGTTCTTCACCCACGATTCCGAGATCGCGATGGCCAAGGTCGCCGTCGACGAGCGCGGCCGATTCGTGACGTTCGACGAGCTACCAGAGGTCCGCGACCTCGCCGCGTAACTGCCTCTGCTTCTCTGCGCGCTCTGCGCCTTGCGTTCCGCTCGGATCCGAGATGAACGCAAAGACGCAAGGTCGCGAGGTGGGGATGAGACGGCTGACTACTGGCCCTCGCTACACGACGTCTCGGACCAGCGCGCCATGAAGCCTCCGCCGCGGGTCGCTTCGCTAGGGAAATAGACGCCGTCGATCGTGCCGTGGTCACCAGCGCGGACCAGCCAGCGCGCTTGGAACGAGCCATCCTCGTAACTGCCCTTGAGGATCCCGGCGAACTGACCCTCGCGATTGATGAACTTGCCGTACATCACGGCTCCACCGTTGCGGCGGTGGCCATAGATGCCACGGATGTGGCCCACGGGTTCGCCATCCGCATTCGCGACGACGCCGAGATAGACACCGAGGTTGGGCCGCAGCTGGCGCCAGCGGCCACGCATGAACCCGTGATCGCAGACGTCGCGCTCGCGCAGGCCGTTGACGATGATCCGATTGCCGGCGGCGACCTCGACGACGATCGGGCCGTTTGCGAGCTCCGCGAGGTTGAAGGTGACCGCGGCGCCATCGACCGGCGTGTAGGTCAGCGTCAGCGGATCTGGTGCGCTCGAGGTTGGATCGATCACGCGCAACGCGAGCCCATCGGCGAACGGACGCGTCCGCGACTCGAACGAGATCGAGTCGCGTGACACCCGCGGCAGCAACCGATCGTTCGAGTCTTCGAATGCGATCCGGCGGCGCAGCACCATGCCGCCGCGCGACAGCCGGAGCTCGCCGCTCCAGTCACGCGCCTCGGTCGCGTTGGGATCGGCGGGCAGTTGGCCCCAAACGATCACGAGGTTTCGCACCGACACATCGACCGCGCTCTGCATCTCGAGCAGCGCTGGATCGTTGGCCATCGGATCGTCGATCGCGGCATCGGCTTCGATCTCGGCGCTCGCGTAGAGCTCGGCCTCGCCGAACATCGGCGCTTCATCTTCGGTGTCGAAGCCGCCGTTGTCCTGCTCGAGGGCAGACAGGACGTCTTGGGTCTCGTCGCTGGCCGAGTCGAGACAAGCGGCGGTGGTGCTAGCGAGAAGCAGTGCAAGGGGAAGCTGCGGGCGCATCGGTGATCTCCTTGGGACGGTTGGGGAACGAACCCGTCCAAGAGCAACCGCCTTGCCAGCAGCTAAGTCGTGACGACCTCGCAGGTTTGATGGCGCCGCGGTACCTCGCCGTACCGGCCAGCCAGCGCACAGCCGAGTTGGCCGGCACCTGAAGGTACCGCCCGAATGGCTGGGCAATCGGCCTTACGGCTGAGTGATCGGCGCGTGCTCGCCGGGCTTCAGACGAAACGTGTGTGACCACACCTGCGCACCTGTCTTCGGATCGTTGAACACGACCGTGTGAGCTCCCGCGGCGAGCTTCTTCTTGAGCACCGGCGTAGCTCCGAGGCTCACGCCATCGAGCGTCACGTTCGCGAAGCTGTCCGGACGACTGCGAAAGTCGGCCGTGCCGAATCCGGTCACTTGCTCCACGACAGGAGCATCCGGCTCGGTCGTTCGCGTCGTTGCATCGCGCGGCAGCGTGCGGCGACGGGCATCCGACGGCAACCGCCCGGCGTCGACGACCATCGCGTCGACCACCGCCGCGTCGGCGGGCACCAGCACATCCGCGGTCACACCGTCGCGAAGCGCGGAATCGAGCGGCGCGATCACCACGGCATCGCGGATGGCCACCCCAGCGTCGGGCGCCGGCGCCGCTGCCGATCGGCCACGTAGGGTCCAGAATCCTCCGCCGATCGCTAGCAACACGACCAGCGAGGCCAGCGCCGGTACCAGACTGCTCCGCCGGCGCCCTGGCTCGCTCGCATCATCAACATCCGGCGGAACATGGGTCGACGTCGGCGCGGCTTGCTCGGGCTTCGCGACTGCCGCGGCGACCGGAGCGCCTTCGGTATCCGCGAGCGGTGCCACTTGCGTCTGCGCGCCCGACGCACGACCGACCGGCCGCGGTGCATCACGTCCGGCGACGACGCCGGCGAGCCAGCTGCGATGTGCGTTGCGTGGCTGCTCGAGCTCGCGCTCCGCCCACGCCTCGAGGGTTTCGTCGCCGGCGGTCGCGACCACACGCTCGAGCTCCTCGGCAAGTGCCGCGGCGCTTGGCGTGCGACGCGCAACGTCACGGTCGAGCGCGTTCATCACCGCGGCGTCGAGCCCGATCGGCAACGGCTCGCCGCGGACCTGCGACGGCAACGGGATCGGTTGATGCTCCACCGCGCGCGCGACTGCATAGATCGAATCACCGTCGAACAGCGGCTGGCGAGTCAACATCTCGTGCAGCACGACCGCGAGCGAGAACACATCGCTGCGCCGATCCATCGGCTCGTTCTTGACCTGCTCGGGCGACATGTACGGCGGCTTGCCCTTCACCGTCCCGAACTCCGTCACCGGTGCTTGGCGGTTCTTGACCAGCGCGATCCCGAAGTCGATCACCTTCACGTGGCCATCGAACCCGAGCATCAGATTGTCGGGGCTGATGTCGCGATGGACGACCCCCATCACATTACCGGCGCTGTCGCACACCTCGTGGGCAGCATGCAATCCGCGCGCGGCCTCGACGATCGCTCGCGCCGCGACACCGGGGCTAAGCTCGCTGTCGACCAGCGCCCGGAACGAGATCCCCGCCACATACTCCATGACCATGTAGAGTGTGCCGGCTTCCTCGCCGAAGTCGTGGACCGTCGCGATGCCTGGATGGTTGATTCGCGCAAGGATCGCCGCCTCGTCGAGAAACATCGCACGCACCGCAGCGGCGCCCGCGTATTCGGAGCGAATCGTCTTGATCGCGACCAGCTGCTCGAATGCACCCGGACCGCGCCGTCGTCCGAGCCAGATCGAGCCCATCCCGCCCGACTTGAGCTCGTGCAACAACTCGTAAGCGCCGAATCGCGACGCCATCACTCCTCGGTTTCGTCCGAGGGCCGCTCGACTAGCCCGTGCTTATAGAGCAGCTCGCGAAAGTGCCGGCGCGAAAGCCCGGCATGTTCGGCGGCGCGGGTGACATTGCTGTGATGCGCTGCGAACACCATCGCGACGTAGCGGCGCTCGAACTGATCGTTCCAGCGCTCCTTGGCCTCTTTGAACGGCAGCGCGGTATCGATCACCTCGGAAAGCTGCGGCGGGGTAGCTTGAGGGTCGAGCCATAGCCGCAGCTCGCGAAATCCCGAGCTCGGCCCCGAAAGT
The DNA here is from genome assembly GCA_050184455.1 of Kofleriaceae bacterium. Taxonomy (GTDB): domain Bacteria; phylum Myxococcota_A; class Polyangia; order Haliangiales; family Haliangiaceae; genus JABFXX01. The sequence continues at coordinate 33,127 of JBFXAI010000028.1, forward strand.
GCCCAGGCTCGCTCGAGCACGTTACGAAGCTCGCGAATGTTGCCGGGCCACGCGTGGCGGCGCAGCCGGTCGAGATTGTCGCCATCGATCGGTCCCGGGGCGATGCCACGGCGCTGATAGAACGTACCGATCAGGTGCGGCAGATCCTCGAGGCGATCGCGCAGCGGAGGCAGCGCGACGTGAACGACCGCGAGCCGATAAAATAGATCGAAACGAAACTGTCCGGCGGCGACCATCCGCGACAGATCGCGATGGGTCGCGGCGACGACGCGCGTGTCGACGGTGACCGGCCGATCGGCGCCCACCGGTTGCACCGTCTGCGCCTCGAGCACCCGCAACAGCTTGGCCTGCGCCGGCAATGGCAGCTCACCGAGCTCGTCGAGAAACAGCGTTCCGGTGGTGGCTTCGACGAATGCGCCCTTGCGATCGCGGTCAGCTCCGGTGAACGCACCGCGAACGTGGCCGAACAGATGCGAGTCGATCAGGTTCTCGGCGATCGCGCTGCAGTCGACAACGACGAACGGCGCGGTTCGCCGGTTCGAGCCGTCATGAATCGCGCGAGCGGCGAGCTCTTTTCCGGTCCCCGATTCGCCTTCGATCAGCACCGTCGCGTCGCTCGGCGACGCCATCTCGAGCACCGCGAACAATTCGCGCATCGCGATGCTCGTACCGGCCATCGCACCGAAGTGATCGCGATCGCTGGGTGGGAGCGACGGCGCGTCGGCGGCTGCGATCCGCACCTGGGTCGCGCCAAACTTGACGGTGGCACCTGCCGGGACCACGACCTCTCCTACCTTGGTGCCCTGCCACCACGTACCGTTGGTGGAGCCAAGGTCTTTGATCCGGATCCCCTCGGGCGCGATCGCGACCTCGGCATGTTTGCGAGACACTTGTGGATCTGCGAGCACCAGGTCGCACGTGCCGTGAGCGCCGACGACAATCGCACGCGCGCCCAGCGCGACCGCGTGAGGCGCAGCGTCCTGCTGGCCCAGGACTTGAAGTGTGTACGACCGTGGTGCCGTCCGCGCTTTGGTCGCTGTCATCGCGAGCCCGGTCTGAATCAGCGTGCGCCGATCGAAGCTCACCTCGTCAGCATACCCCGGGTAGCCGGCGGCGAGGACGTAGCGATGCTACTGTGCGCACGATGAGGCTGGCACTGCTGGTGCTCTGCGCCGCGGCGTGCGGCGACAGCTTGTCGTTGCGGGTGGTCGTCGACCATCCAGATGGGGTCACCGTCGCAACCACCGTCGTTGCGGTCTACGAATCCGACACCTTGCACTGCGAACAGATCGAATACGGCGATCTCGCCGAGGACGAGCTCGACGCGGCGCTGGTCGCCGAACAGACGATCGATGCGCAGGGCGGCTCGACCGGGTCCCTGTATCAGCTATCGCGGGTGGACACCAAGTTGATCGTCGCACGCGGGTTCGATGCCAGCAGCGTCGCGGTGTCCGCTGGCTGCGTCGGAAAAGCGGTGATCGCAGGCGACGAGACGGTCACGATCGCAACGGTTCGTACCGCTGTCGCGTCACTCGGCGTCTTCGATCAGATGGGGCCAGATCCGCTCGGGCTCACCGTCACGCTGACCGACGTCGCCGGTGAGTCGCTCGCCGCCAACCGGGTATCGTGGCGAGTCTACGCGCCGGTCGGCGCGGTCGCCTCGAGCTCGCCGAGCATGCTGACCACCGGCGACGCCGAATGGCAGCTCGCGACGCCGACCTGCACCAATGACAACGGCGTGGTCAGGCTGCATCCGGTCCCGCCGTCGACGATCAGCGGGTTCGCGATCCAGGTCCGGCCATCGTGGCCGGTGGCGCTGCCGCCGCTGCTCACCACGTTCACCAAGATCGAGACCACGCCGCATCCGATGGATCCGGTCAACGTCCTGCCGAGCGTGAAGACCGCGCATCCGTGCGCGATCCGGATCGCCGGCGCGACCCAGCGCTTGGTGTGCATCGAGGACCTCGGTACATCGATCGTCGCCCGCGATTACCAGGTCACCGTCGCCGCCGGCTCGGCGAGCCTGCAGCAGATCGGCGGCGACCAGACGCTCGATCCAGATGCGTTCACGGTCTACAGCATCGAGCACGGCGCGAACCGCGATGTCTACGCACTGACCAAGAGCGCGCGGGTGATCGGCTTGTTCGCTCCGTCGGTGGCGCCGACCTCGAGCATGCAGCATCTACCCGCACCGACGGCCACCGAGGCGACGCTGATTCCTGCGTGCGCAGCCGACGACCAACCGAAGCTGGTCATTCGCGTCGAAGGCATCCCACGCGCGCTGCGGGTGATGGATCCGCTCGGCGGTACGCCGGTCGACTACCACGGCGTATCGACCGATACCGCACAGCCGCTGTCGGTGCGCGCGTCGGGCTGTTTGACCGAGCTCGATCCCGGCGGCATCGCGCGGGTTCGCCAAGCCGCGATCGTCGACATCAGCATGTCGAGCACGCGCTCGGTGATGCGCGCGTACTTCGAGTGCGATGCGCTGTTGCAGACCAAGTGCCATGTCGATCTGCCGTTCCCAGGCACCGGCGCTGCGTTCACGCTCGGCAGCGAGCCGCGGATCGCCGGCGTATTCCTCGACGCGAGCGGCGTGGTGATCAGCCAATGGGTCGCCCTGCCCGATGCGACCAATGACTACCGCCTGGTCGAACGCGATCGGGTGGCCGCCGCATCGCTGCCATCGCACATCGCGTACGGCCAGTTCGATGGCGATGGGCTCGCCGATGGATTCTGGGATATTGCCAGCCTCGACCGCCGGAGCTCGACCTTGCAAATCAGCTACGCGCGACTGATCGGCAACCAGCCGCTGTCGGCGCTGTCGGGTCGACAAACGATCGCGGTCGATGACCTCGTGGTCGGCGACGTCACAGGCGACGGCAATGACGACATCGTGCTGGTCGGCAGCACGACGACCGATGCCGGCGTGCGGATCGACGGTGTCGTGGTGATCCCAGCGCAGGTCGCCGCGGATCTGCCGGAGCAGAATGCCGATGAGGCGTGTGAGTAGGCAGCGATCCCGCCCAGCCATCTGACCAATTCCCCGATCGCCGCAAGACACGATCGCGCGTGCACTGACTGGCCCTGCGTGACACGATGCGGCGATGGTTCGCGCGTTCGCGGTCATGATCCTGGTGGGTTGCGGGGCGCCCAAGCAGGCAGCGCCGCCGCCGCCGCTCGTCGCGCCGGCGCCTGTCGTCGACGCTGCGCCAGCCGAGCCGCTACCGCTGGACCAAGACCTCCCGGCGCTCGCGAACCGCGCCGTCGAGCTGTTCGAGCAGCTGAACCAAGCGCTCGCCGCGAGCGGTCAGGATTGCGCGGTCGCTACCGCCAAGATCCGCGAGCTCGTGATCACCTACGCCGATGTGATCGCCGCGAATGGAAAGGTCGTGCGCGAAGGCCGGCAGGCCGAGCTCAAAGACGCACTCGCTCCGCACGATGCCAAGCTCGACGCTGCCGCGAAGTCGATTGCGGGCTCACCGGCGTTGGCGAGCTGCGTGCAGAACGCCGAGTTCACCGCTGCGTTCGACGCGCTGGTCCCGCCGCGCTCATAACGAGCTACTCGGCTTCGAGCTGCTTGCGGGCGTTGGCGAGTGCGGCGCGGTCGCGGTCCGACAATTTGGGATGCTGGAGCGGCAGCTGACTCAGCGTGTTCACCACGATGTCGGCCACCGCGAGCCGCATGAAGCTCTTCGAATCCGCAGGAATCGCGTACCACGGCGCCCACGGTTTACTCGTCGCTCGCAGCGCGGCTTCGTAGGCGGCCATGTAGTGGCTCCACTTCGAGCTCTCGACCAAGTCGGTCGCGTTGAACTTCCACTGCGCGTCGTCGTCGTTGATCCGATCGAGGAATCGCTTGTGCTGTTCGCGTTGCGAGACGTTCAAGAAGAACTTCAACACCACGGTACCGCTGGATGCCCAGTGACGCTCGAACGCGTTGATCGCGTCGAATCGCTCGGTCCACAGCTGCTCGAGCGACTCGGGGCGCCGCGGCAAGCGCTGGCTGTCGAGAAACCCAGGATTGACGCGAACCGTGAGCACCTCTTCGTAGTGACTTCGATTGAACACGCCGATGTGACCACGTGGCGGTAACCGGTTGGTGATCCGCCACATGAAGTCGTGATCGAGCTCGTGCACCGTCGGTGCCTTGAACGATTCGACGCGACAGCCCTGCGGATTTACGCCGGTGAGCACTGCGCGGATCGTGCCGTCCTTGCCAGCGGCATCCATCGCCTGAAACACCAGCAGCACGGCGTAGCGCTGATCCGGATAGAGCTTGCCCTGGAGCTTGCTGAGCTTCTCGACGCACTGCTCAAGCTCCTTGGCATTGGCTTGTTTACCCGGATTGTCCGCTGGGTCGGTCACGCAGTCCGCGAGACTGAACGAGCCATCGAACGGCACGAGATAGCGACTGGCGACCGGCTCGAACAAGCGGGGTTCCGACATATCCGGACACGATATCTGCGCAGTTCTGTGACAACTTGAGCAGAACGCGAGAAATCGTGGTGCCCTCGAGGTAATCCGGAGCGATCACTGTATCGTCCGCAACAAATGGTGACGACGACGATGAGTGACGACAAACCGGCCGGCTACAGCGAGCATGACAAGCTCGGTCCTCTCGGCACCAAGAGCACGGTGCTCGACAAACCTAGCGAGTTGCGGGCTGCGCTGCTTCGCGAGTTTCACGACGCCGTGCAAGCGGCGCGGATCGCCGTGACATCGATCGAAGAGAACGCTCCGAGTGCCGTCCATTCGTCGCGCAAGGGATTGCGGCGCGCTCGCGCGGTCTTGGCGATGTTCTCCGCCGCCCTGCCAAAGAGCGAGCGCAAGGCGGTTCGTCGCGGCCTCCAAGAAGCTCGCCGCGCGCTGTCGGCGGTTCGCGACCACGCGGTCGCGCCCGACACGCTCGCCGGCATGAATCTCGGCGAGACCGATCGAGCGACCGCCAAGCGAGTCGTCGAGATCGCCGCCGAGGCACTGCCTGCGATCGGCGAGATCAAGCAACTGTTGGCCGAGACCGCTGCGCGGGCCGCCGCCCAAGTCGAGGCGATCGAAGCCACGCTGCCCGCCGAAGTGTCCTGGAAGACCGTAGCGGCCGGCATTCGCGAGACGTTTGGCGAAGCGCGCCGCGCACGCAGCGCGGCCAAGCGCTCGAAGCAGTCGTTTCACACCTGGCGCCGGCGCACCAAGGAGCTCGAGTACCAGCTCGACTTCGTCGCGCGCCACTCGGGCGCTCGGGTCGACGCGATTCGCAACGAGCTCGAGGCGGTCGCCACTGCGCTGTCCCCCGCCGTGGACCTGATCATGGTGCGCGAGTTCATCGCGACCTATTCGCAGGGCGTTCCCGCCGATGCCATCGACTCGCTGATCGCCGCGATCGATCTACAGCTCGGCGACTTGATGAAGACGACCCGGAAGTCCGCCCGAGACACATTCGCGCAGAAGCCGCGGCGGTTCGAGAAGCGGCTCGTCAAGTCGGCGCGCCGCGACCTGACCCCGCTCGAGGACGGCGATCTCGTTCAGCCAACGCACGCCGACTAACTGCACCGACAACGGCGGCTTGTATCGCTGCCGCTCCACGCGAGGCCGACAAACGGCGAGGTCCGCATTGCCTACCCGTTCGAGTTGCGGATTGCACAGCGACGCCAGCTCCGGCGGCGGCGCCATAACAACCGTCGCGGATCGCTGGAAAACCAGGCTGTCCGCGGCCTTGCCTCCGTGGTAAGAGCTTCGCCATGTCGAAGGTCCTGATCATCGGAGCAGGCGGCGTCGGCGGTGTGGTCGCCCATAAAGCCGCGATGGAAACCACTGCGTTCTCGGAGGTGATGCTCGCCAGCCGGCGGATCGCCAGCTGCGAAAAGATCGCGGCCGAGATCGCGCAGATGGGTCGCCGGAAGATCCGCACCGCGCAGGTGGATGCCGATGACGTTCCCGCGCTGACCAAGCTGCTCAAGGATTATCAGCCCAAGCTGGTAATCAACGTGGCCCTGCCCTATCAGGACCTCCACATCATGGATGCGTGCCTGGCCGCGGGCGTCGACTACCTCGACACCGCGAACTACGAGCCGCCGGACGTCGCGAAGTTCGAATACAAGTGGCAGTGGGCGTACCAGGACAAGTTTGCCAAGGCCGGCCGGATGGCCCTGCTCGGCTCGGGCTTCGATCCGGGCATGACCAACGTGTTCTGCGCGTACGTCCAGAAGCATCTGCTCGACGAGGTGCACTACGTCGACATCGTCGATTGCAATGGCGGCTCGCACGGCAAGGCATTTGCGACCAACTTCAACCCCGAGATCAACATCCGCGAGATCACGGCGCGCGGTCGCTACTGGGAGCACGGTGAGTGGAAGGAGACCGATCCGCTGAGCGTGTCGAAGATGTTCGACTATCCCGGCGTCGGCGAGCGCAAGAGCTTCTTGCTGTACCACGAAGAGCTGGAATCTCTCGCGAAGAACCTCGCCCCTTGGGGCCTCAAGCGGATCCGGTTCTGGATGACGTTTGGGGAGTCGTACCTGAAGCACCTCGAGGTGATGCAGAATATCGGCATCACGCGGATCGACGAGGTCGAGTTCGATGGCAAGAAGATCGTTCCGATGAAGTTCCTCCGCGCGCTGCTGCCCGATCCGGCGTCGCTCGCCGCGAACTACACCGGCAAGACGTCGATCGGCTGCTTGTGCGAAGGCATCAAGGACGGCAAGCCGAAGCGCTACTTCGTCTACAACATCTGCGACCACGCCGAGACTTACAAGGAGGTCCGCGCGCAGGCGGTCTCGTACACCACCGGCGTGCCGGCGGTGACCGGCGCGGTGATGATGGTGACCGGCAAGTGGAAGGGCGCGGGCGTGTTCAACATGGAGCAGCTCGATCCTGACCCGTTCCTCGAGGACGTCGGCAAGCGCGGCCTGCCCTGGCACGTCGAAGAGCGTTAGATGTCAGCCGGCGCATCGCTCGGAGCGGATGTCGCACGTGCGATCGACGTCTCGCAGCTCGAGACGCCGTGCTTCGTGACCGACCTCGGCGCGCTCGAGGCGAATCTTCAGATCCTCGCCGACGTGCAGCGCCAGGCCGAATGCACGATCCTGCTCGCGCTCAAGGGCTTCGCGCAGTGGTCGACGTTCCCGCTGGTCCGCAAGTACCTCGCCGGCGCAACCGCGAGCTCGGTGGCTGAGGCTCGACTCGCGCGCGAGGAGCTCGGCGGAGAAGTCCATGCCTACGCACCCGCGTACTCCGACGGTGAGATGCAGGAGCTGGTCACGCTCGCCGATCATGTCGTGCTGAACTCGCCCGCGCAGTGGCGCAAGCATCGCGCGCGGATCGAGGCGGCACGTCCCAACGGAAAGCGGATCTCCGCCGGATTGCGCGTCAACCACGAGCACCAGGAGGTCGAGGTCGCGCTCTACGATCCTGCGGGCGCGTGCTCGCGGCTCGGCACCACGCGGGTAAACCTCAAGGCTGAAGATCTCGACGGACTCGACGGCTTGCACTTTCACACGCTGTGTCAAGTCAACAGCGATGCGCTCGAGCGCGCGCTCGCTGCGTTCGAGCTCAAGTTCGGCGAATTCATTCCGCGCATGAAGTGGGTGAACTTCGGCGGCGGCCATCACATCACGCGGCCCGATTACGACCGGGCGCTGCTCGTACGACTCGTTCGCGACTTCCGCGCGCGCTGGAAGGTCCCGGTCTATCTCGAGCCTGGCGAAGCGGTCGCGCTCGGCACCGGCGTGCTCGTGGCATCTGTCATGGACACCTTCCACAACGGCATGGACATCGCGATCCTCGACACCTCGGCGACAGCGCATATGCCCGACGTGCTCGAGATGCCGTATCGCCCCGTGATCATCGACGCTGGCGATCCCGGCGCCAAGTCGCACACGTACCGGCTCGGCGGGATGACCTGCCTCGCGGGCGACGTGATCGGCGACTACAGCTTCGATCGCCCGCTCGCCGTGGGTGACAAGCTCGTGTTCCTCGACATGGCACACTACACGATGGTCAAGACCACGACGTTCAACGGCGTGCGCATGCCATCGATCGCGACGCACGATCCGAAGACCAAGCAGATCACTGTGCACAAGCGGTTCGGCTACCGCGACTACCGCGACCGCCTCAGCTGAGCTCGCGGACGTGCCCTGCTCCGATCGGTTCGGATTGACGGACACGCCACACTGCTGACTGCTGCGCGTCGGTGTTTGCGTTCGATCACATCGCCGACGGTTCGGGGACGTACCTGCTGTGACCCATCTTACGTCACGGCCACGCTAGTCCTCATGGACACCTCGCAAGTCACGCGAATGGTCGGCTCCAGATTTGTTCGTTGCGCCCGACGAGCCCAGCAAACTAGATTCACCGCCCCATGGCGTTGTTCGCCGGCGGCGGCAGTGTTCGACGGCGACAAGGTCCGAGTCGTTCGCAACCGAGACGGCGCGAACCTGACGCCCTCCGTGGTACGCATCGATCGCCAGGGTCGCGTAAGCGTCGGCCACAAGGCAGCCGCGGTCGCCGAGCGCGATCCCAATAACGTGCGGCGCGAGTTCAAGCGACTGATGGGGATGAGCGACGAGCTGGCGTTCCCGGCCGCGGGGCTGTCCCGCAGTCCCGAGCAGCTCAGCGCGCTCGTGCTGCAGTCGCTTCGAGAGGACGTACAGGACGTGACCGGCACGCTGCCATCGCGCGCCGTGATCTCGGTTCCGGCACTGTTCGAGCTGCCGCAGAACAAGGCGACGGCGACCGCCGCACAACTCGCCGGGTTCGAGCACGTCGAGCTGCTGCAGGAGCCCATCGCATCGGCGCTCGCCGCGGGGTGGACGAACGACCAGCCAGGCGCATGGATGGTCTACGACCTAGGCGGTGGCACGTTCGACGTGTCGCTGCTCGAGACTCGAGACGGGCTGCTGCGCGTGGTCGGTCACGACGGCGACAACTTCCTCGGTGGCCGCGACTTCGATCGAGCCATCGTCGATTGGGCGGTGGCGAGCTTGAACGCCCAGGGCTCGCCGTATCCGCGCCGCGAAAATCCGAATCATGCAGCAGCGTTCGCGGTACTGCGACGCGCGGCCGAAATGGGCAAGATCGAGCTGAGCCGCCTCAACGAGACCGCACTTGCTCTCGAGACGCCACTCGTGTTCGACAGCAACGAGGTCGAGGTGGATCTGTCGCTCGATCGTGCAACACTGGAGCGCCTGTGTGCACCACTGGTGCAGCGCACGATCGATGTGTGTCGACGGCTGCTCGCTCAGCACGGCCTGCGCGCCGACCAGCTCTCGCGCATCGTGCTCGTTGGTGGCCCGTCGCTGATGCCGATGGTCCGCCGCGCCGTCGAACAGGCGCTCGAGACGCCGATCGCGACCGGACACGACCCGATGACGTTGGTCGCGGAAGGCGCGGCGCTCTATGCGGCAACCGCGGGTCTCGATTCGATGACCGCGCCGCGACGCGCGGACAAGCCCGGTGGCGCGAGGGTGTGGTGTCAGTACCCGCCGGTGACGGCGGACCTCGAGCCGAGTGTCATCGGCCGATTCGAGGACGACGCGACGGCACCAATGACCGTCGAATTGCTGCGCGTCGACGCAGACGGTTGCGAGACCTGGCGCAGCGCGACGATCACGGTCGAGGCCGATCGATCGTTCGTCGCCAGCGTGGTCCTCGCCCCGCGCAAGACCAATCGGTTTCGTATCGTCGCGCGCTCCGAGTCCGGCGCTGAAGTTGCGATCGATCCCGACGAGCTCTCGATCATCCACGGCATCACGATCGGCGATCCACCGCTGAGCCGTACAACCGGCGTCGCGCTCGCGAACGATCAGGTGCAGGTGTACTTCGATCGCGGCACCGCATTGCCGGCGCGCCGGACATTTACCCACCACACCGTAGATTCGATCGCGCCCGGAGCCACGGGCACGGTGCTCTCGATCCCGATCGTGCAGGGAGAGTTCGACGAAGCGCACATGTGCAGGATCGTCGGCCGTATCGAGATCAGCGGCGCACAGCTCAAGCAAGCGATCCCAGCGGGCACGGCGGTCGAGGTCACGATCGTGATCGATCGCGGCGGAAAGCTCGCCGGCACGGCGCGGGTGACCCTTCCCTCGAAGCAGACTCTGCAGTTCGACGGCGTGGCGCAGCTGGTGATGCCCGAGGCCGATGCCGAGTCGCTTCGCCGCAACCTGGCAACTGCGCGCGAGCGCTGCGACGGTGCGATCGCGGCTGCGTTTCGAAGCGGCGATAGCGAGACCATCGGACGCCTGCAGGTCGTGCAGCAAAAGCTCGCCAGCGTCGAACCACTGATCAACGCGGTGCGAGGCGGTGATCGCGATGCTGGCCAGCGCGGCGCGATTGGCTTGCTCGATGCCGATGCAGCCCTCAACGACATCGAGACCGAGCAGCAATGGCCCGAGTTCGAGGACGAAGCGCGCGACGCGTACGCGTGGGCGGTCGGATGGGTTGGCGACTTTGGCACACCGTCGGAGCAATCAGCGCTCGACAAAGCGGGATCCGGACTCGAGCGAGCGCTCGAGCGACGCAGCGTTCCGGAGGCGAATCGGCAGCTGCTCGTGATTCGTCGCCTGGGCCGCGCCGCGGCGCACCGTCATCCCAAGATCTGGGAGATCCGGTTCGAGAACTGCATCTCGCGCCTCGAGGAGACCACAGACCTGGGTCGCGCGAAGAAGCTCGAAGCGCGCGGGCGCAAGGCCATCGATGCATCGGACAACCAGGAGCTTCGCAGCGTGGTCGAGCAGATGTGGGACCTGTTCCCGATCGATGCCGAGACCCGCCGCATGGGCTTCGACTCAGGCGTGCGGTAATGGAGACTGCGGCGACAGCTCCGGACGTCCACCACAATCCGTTCGAAGTGCTGGAGCTCGGTGCCAATGCGACCGCGCGCGACATCACGCGTCAGAAGGACAAGCTACTCGGGATGCTCGAGCTCGGACTCGATCGCGCAAAGCGATACGCGTCCTCGGCTGGCGACAAAGAACGCACCTCTGATCTGGTGCGCACCGCGGCACAAGAGCTCGAGCGTCCTCGATCGCGACTGACCTGGGAGCTCTGGCTCAGGCCATCCGACCAGGCAGTCGACGGCGATCCCGATGCCGCCGCGATGCGTACCGCGCTCGTCCTGCATCACGAGCTGTTACGAGAGGTCGCGCACGGGATCGCGTTCGGTGTCGACGAGCTCGATGAGATCGGCGCCGCATGGGACCAGGTGCTCGCTTCCGATGGTCTATTCGATCGCGTCGCGGCGCGGGCGAGCGAGCTGGGGCTCGACGACGATGACGCCGTGCTCGAGGAGCTCCGCGAGGAGATCCGCACGCAGATGCTCACCATGTTGGAGCGTGGTCCGGTGGTCGATCTCGACGCGCTATCGTCGGAGATCGCATCAGATGTCGCGCACGTATTTGCGGATCGCAAGGTCGAGATCCTCGAGCTCGCGACCTCGCGGTTGGTGAGCTCGAATGCACGAGCCGTCCAGCGCCAACAGCAATGGCATGGCCTGGCGCGCGAATACGCGGCCACCGTCCATGGACGCGGCGACTACTTGCGGCGCGCTGCGTTTCAGGCAGTCCATCCCGGGATCAGCGACTTCGCGGTCGATCTGTTCAACAACGACAAAGATCACTCGCTGGCGCTATCGATGTTCACCTGGTTGCGCGACGAAGCGACGAACCTCGGCGATGACGACATGATCGAGACGCACGGCAACAACGTGCGGATCGTCCAGGAGAGGATTCGACGCGACACCGCGGCGCTGTACGCTGGAACGCAAGACCTCCGTTCACGCAACTCGGAGTGGGGTGCGGGCCGCCTGTTGTGGATCGCCGTCGCAGTGCTCCTCGCGTTCCTCCGTTTGGGCCGAGGCTGCGAAACTCACACGTCGTCGTATGAGTACGATCGCCCCCCGCAGATCGACCCCGAGATGCTCGAGCGGATTCGGCAGTACGAGTATCGACAGCCGGGGCTCGGCAACTAGCGACAACTGGCTGGTGCTACGGCGGCCGCACGTCGTACGTGGGTTGGACGTATCGCGACACGCGCGCAGCTGACGCTGCGTCCAGCATTCGGATGCTGGCGCCAATGGCCCGGGCCAACGCCCCCGGCGACGCAGGCGAGCCCTTCGTGAGCTCGACGTGCACGAACGGTTCGGTTGTCGCGACGATCAGCGCAGTAGCACCAGCTCTTCAGCCGTTGTCGGGTGCATCGCGAACGTGCGGTCGAAGTCTGCTTTCGTCGCGCCCATCGTGATCGCGATCGCAGCGGTCTGCACGATCTCGGGTGCGTCGGGGCCGGCGATGTGAAGGCCGAGCACGCGATCGGTGTTCTTGTCGACCACCAGCTTGATCAGGACGCGCTCTTCGCGACCTGACAGCGAGTACCGCATCGGTCGGAACTTGGCGCGGAACATCTGGACATCATGGCCGTGCTCGCGCGCCGCCGGCTCGCTCAGCCCGACCGAGGCGATCGCCGGCTGCGCGAACACCGCGCTGGGAATCAGGTGATGCTCGATCGCGGTCGGGCGATTACCAAACAACGTATCGGCGACGGCGTGGCCCTCGCGGATCGCGATCGGCGTGAGCAGCACCCGGCCGGTGACGTCGCCGACCGCGTAGATGTGCGGCACGCTCGAGCACGACCACTTGTCGACGAGCACATGACCGTGCTCGTCGAGCTGCACACCAGCTTCGACGAGGCCGAGCTCGGCGGTCGCCGGATCACGACCGATCGCGGCCATCGCGACGTCGACGTCGAACGAGCGATCCGGCAACGTGACCGTGCAGTCGTGGCACGCGACGGTGTCGCACTGCACGGCTTCGATGCCGTGGGCGGCTAACCCGAGCAGTGCCTGTTCCTGGAGCTCGGGATCGAACTTGCGGAGCACCGCGCTGCGATACAGCAGCGTGACCTTCGAGCCGAAGCCCGCGAAGATGTGCGCGAACTCGAGCGCGATGTAGCCACCACCGGCGATCGCGATCCGATCGGGCAGCGCGGGCAAATGAAACGCTTCGTCGGAGGTGATCCAGTTTCCGGGCGGGCGCCGTGGCCGACCGCCCGTTGCGATCACGATGTTTGCAGCCGTGATCTTGCGCCCGTCGACGACGATCGTGTGCGCGTCTTCGAGCCGTGCTCGGCCGTTGATCAGCTCGACGCCCACCTTCTTCATTCGGTGAACGTAATAGCCGCTGAGCCGCTCGATCTCTTTATCCTTCGCCGCGATCAGCGCGGGCCAGTCATGACGAGCGCCGTCGATCGTCCAGCCCTGCCCGCGTGCGTCTTCGATCGTGCGGCTGACCTCGCTGGCGTAGACCAACAGCTTCTTGGGAACACAGCCGCGAATCACACAGGTCCCGCCCCATCGATCCGCTTCGGCGATCGCCACGCGAGCCCCATGCTCGCCCGCGACGCGGGCCGCCCGAACGCCGCCGGAGCCGCCTCCGATCACGAACAGATCGACGTCAAACTGGGCCATTGGCGGAGCATACGTGGACAGCGCCAAGGACGCACTTCGCGAACATGCGTGAACGCAAAGCCAAAGCGGGGCACCGCGCTAAGAAGCGGACCTACTCATCTTCGTCGATCTCGATCACGATGTCGTCGATCATGATCGGATCTTCTTCGGGCTTGTCTGCGGCGGGCGTGGCGGCCGCAGGAGTCGTCGCCGGCTTGTCGTCAGGCTTGTCGGGGTCGGCGACAACAGCGGGCGCGACGACGTCATCATCGTCGTCCGCATCGTCGGTACTCTCGACGACGCTCGCCGCTTTCCGCGGCGCGAGGGTCTCGCCACCATCGACCTCGGCGACGGTCTGTTTCGGCCATGCAGGCCCCTTCGAGCTGCCGCCGCTGCAAGCGACGAGCGCTACCAATACGAAGGTCCCCACCGATCGCATTGGCCTAGCTTAGCGCCTCGAACCGCGCGCGTCGATTCGAAGCTACGGGTCGAACCTACTGGACCCGGTAGCCCAACGCATCGATCGCGGGCTTGGCGATCTGGCGGGCGTCGACGCCGCTGGCGGTCGCCACCTTCACCGAGGCGGTGGTCACATCGATCTCGACGCCGACCACGCCCTGGACTTGGGCCAACGCACGCTCGATCCGCCGTGCACATCCGCCGCAATGCATCCCGGTGACCTTTAGCTGCGTCCATGCCGAGCCCGCGGGAACCGTGCCCCACGCTACCGACGGGCCCTTAGCCGCGCCGCACGATCCGCCGCAGCTGCCGCCGCACGAACCACCGCCGCCACACGAGCCACCACCACCGCAGCACGACCCCGCCGCCGCCTCGGGTCCGGGCGCCTGCACCGGCACGGCTCCTGGCGCTTGATTGGTCTCCATTCGAGACACCTCCTCGGTCGCCGGCTTTGGCTTCGCCTGCGCTTGCGCCTGGGCGACGAGCTTCGCCGAACGCTCCGCCGAGTCGACGCGCTGGCAAGCAGCGACGGCTACCAGGACGCCGAACACCAGGAATCCCACTGAACCAATCCGCATCCTTCGTCGTTACCACACGACCCCGTCCTCGTGGTACGCCGGTTTCATGATCGCAGTTGGCAAGAAGGCACCGGCGTTCAATCTCGAGTCCTCGGACGGGCGGTCGATCAAGCTCGCCGATTACGCCGGTAAGGTGGTGGTGCTGTACTTCTATCCCCGCGACAACACGCCAGGTTGCACGGTCGAAGCCGAGGGGTTCCGGGATGCGGTACCCGCGCTCAAGAAGCTGGGGGCCGTGGTCCTTGGGGTTAGCAAGGATTCGATCGCTTCCCACTGCAAGTTCCGCGACAAGTACTCGCTGAACTTTCCCCTGCTCTCCGATGCCGACGGAAAGGTCCTCGAGGCGTACGGCGCCTGGGGCGACAAGGTGATGTACGGCAAGAAAATGAAGGGCATCATCCGTTCCACCGTGCTGATCGACAAAGACGGCAAGGTCGTGAAGCACTGGCCCAAGGTCAGCGTGAAGGGCCACGTCGATGAGGTGGTCGCGGCGGTCAAAGAGCTCTAGGTGCGCGCGCGCGCGTGATCACGGGCGCGCGGTACCGGCGATTCGAAAGCCAACGCTTCGCACGGTTTCGATCAGCTCGGGTCGCGGCAGCTTGCGCCGCAATCTGAGGATTACGTTGTCGACCGCGCGCGGCGAGATCTCGAGCTCCTCATCGCCCCAGACCAGATCGAGCAGCTCGCTGCGCGATAGCGGCCGGCCGCGTGCCTTGATCAATTCACGCACGACTGCGAGCTCGATCGAGGTGAGCGAAATCGTCTTGCCATCGATCCATAGATCGCGGCCGTAGAGATCCAAGGTCAGCTCGCCGAACCGGAGCCGGCCGTTGACGGAGCCCTTCGAGAGCACGCGGCGATGCAGCGCTCGGACGCGGGCCACTAGCTCGCGCGCGCTAAACGGAACCGCCACGACGTCGTCGAATCCGGTCGCCAGCAGCGCTTCGCAATCGCGCGGACCAGCGTTTTCGACCACACATAGAAGTCCCGCGTGAAGCTCCGGCGTGATCGCCCAATCGACGAACCGCGCGGCCTGCTCGACGGCAACGCTATGATCGATGTTGATCACGTAGACGGGATCGGTCGGCGGCGCGTCGAGCACATCGCCGGTCGCGATGTTCACGCGAACCGCTTCGCGGCGCAGCTCGCTGACGATCTTCGGTGCGCTCGACGTCGTCGCGAGCGAGACGACAGTCGCGCGGATCGCATCGGACAACAGCGGTTCGGTATCGGCGACGGATGACAAGGCGTACACGGTCGACCGTAGAAGTCGTGCGTGACTACTCGGGCGCGGCTCGGCAACCAGATGGTGACGGCTCGCGCCGACGTCTTATGTGACGACTTGGTCACAGCTTCAGCAGATTGAAGTTACGTCCAACGTGTGTGACATCGTCACCGTGCCTTTGACGTCACCTCGTCGTCACAAAACTGCCCGCACTGCCACAACAAGCGTAGCCTGATCCCATGGGCGCGTTTCGGTTTGCAGCCGTGATTTGTGCGCTGGCGACGGCGTGCACGACGTCCGAGCAGATCTGCGAGCTCTGCGAACCGCCGCCGGCAAGCTACCTGTTTGTCGCTGATCGCGGCGGCAACGCGATCGTGCGCTACGACGGCGTGACTGGTGGTTTTCTCGACGTGTTCGCCGAGGGCGATGCTGGGCGCGTCGACCGCCCGTCGAGCGTGCGGCTCGGCTCGGCGGGCTATTTGTTCATGGCCGGGTTCGGCCGCGGTGACGTTGTTCGTTACGACGCGAGCTCGGGCGTCATGATGGGCACGTTCTTTCGCGACACGACGATCCTGGAGGAGCCAGTCGAGCTCGAGTTTGCCGGTGACGAGCTGGTAGTGCTCGGCGGTGACACTCGCAACGTGGTTGTCCTCGATCGCTCCGGCGTCGCGACAAG
The DNA here is from genome assembly GCA_050184455.1 of Kofleriaceae bacterium. GTDB lineage: Bacteria > Myxococcota_A > Polyangia > Haliangiales > Haliangiaceae > JABFXX01. Next base: position 49,503 of record JBFXAI010000028.1, read on the forward strand.
AAGCTTCGGCGGCCCCGATCTGCGCGCGGCGCACGATTTCGTGTTCATGCCCGATGGCACGATGCTGATCGGCACCGACAGCCATCCGTATCGCGGAACGTCGATCCAGGTGTGGGACTTCGCATCGGGCGTCGAGCTGCGCGCGTTCGGTCCATACGCCGAGCTCGCAGGCGCCACCGGCATGGCGCTCGGTCCGGACGGCTTGCTCTACGTCTGCGACTACGAGCGCTCGCAGATCGTCCGGTTCGATCCTGCCACCGGAACGTTTGCCGGCGTGCTCGCCGATGCGAGCGACGGGATCGACCGCCCGATCACGCTCGAGCACGGACTCGACGGCGCGCTGTACGTCCTCGACGCCGCGGGGATCCACCGCATGAATCCCAGCACCGGCGAGTATCTACAAACCCTAGTAACCGTCGGGGATGGACACCTCGTCAACCCTCGAAGCTTCACGTTCATCACCGAAGCTTCGATCGTCGACGGCGTAGCCCGCCGCCAGTAAGGGCAGCGCACCGCGAAGGCGCAGCGGCGGACCGTAGCGCTGTCTCGCTCCGTGTCTGTTCGTCTCGTTAGTTCGAGAACTTGGTCCAGCCAACCGTCCAGTCGGTGCCACCGATCGCGCCGCAATACGTCGCGGTCTGATCGAAGCCCGACGGCGGCGTGCCGCAGCCGGTAAGCACCGGCGAATTCGCAGCCGGCTTGAAGTTCGGCGCGGCGATGTTCTTGGCGTCGCCGAGCATCGGATCGACATCGAGGTGGTTGGTCGCATCGCCACCGATCTGCGCGACCTCATCGAAGCAGTTGGTGTTCGGCGACTGACAGTCGTTCTGGCTACCCGACGAGACGTCGAAGTCCGTGGGCCAGATCGCGGCCGCGTTGGTGCTCTTCACGAAGTAGGTGTGCTTGACGACCAGGCCGGTGCCAAACTGACCGACCGACGAAAGACCATCGACGTCGACGGCGAATTGGTTCCAGTAGGCGACGATCGCGTTGCTGACCTTGCCTGCGGTACCGCGACGCATGTGCATCGCGCCCTGCTTCTTGCCCGACGTCGGGCCATCGCCACCGATCATCGTCGCGTTCCAGATCTCCGGCATGCTGCGAGGAGTCAGGTCGTTGTTGTTGACGTTGTTGTCAGCTTCGAACCCCTTATCGCCGCGCCCCTGCTTCTGCTGAATGATCACGAACTGCGCGCGACCCGTCCAACCGAAGTCCCAATCCAGCGCGTCGTCATCGGGCTGGCTGATCACGAGGTGCTTGAGGTGCACCGTGCCGCCGAACACCTCGATGCCATCGTCGAGACCGAGGTGCGATTGCACGTAGTCGATCTCGGTCGCAGTGCCGCAGCCGGCGACCGTGAGCCCGTTGAGCTCGTTGTCGACCGCGAGCGCGAAGCCAGCGTATTCGATCCGCGCGTACGTGAGCTTGCCGCAGTCGTGCGTCGCGCTGGGCGCCGCGGCGCCGTAGGTGATCCGCTCGCCGAACGAGGTCGCGAAACCTTCGATCTTGTTGGTGCCACCGGTCACGTTGATCGGCGCCTTGCCGAGCATCACCACGCCGCCCCAATCGCCCGACTCGGGAACCGCAGCGCTCGAGGTGAACACGATCGGCTTGTCGGCGGTGCCAACCGCGTCGAGCTTGGCGTCCTTGGTGATCGTGAGCGCGCTGCCGTTGTCGCCCTTGATCAAGGTGCCGGCGTCGATCGTCAGCGTACCGCTGGTTACGAACACGTAGCCCTTGAGCGTGTAGATCGTATCTGCGGTCCAGTGCGTGTCGCCCGCGATGTCACCCGCGGCGATATCGACGAGCTTGACGCCCGGAGGCGCATCGATACCGGGACCAGCATCCGGCTGGTCGGTGTCGTCGTCTCCGGTGAGGCCGGAATCGTCTTTGCAGGCCGGCGCTGCGATCGCGAGACCGAGGCCGAGGAGCGAATATCTAACCAGAGACGTAGTCATGACAGTTCCTTTCGAGTGGAAGTCCCAAAACGATCACGGCGTCCAATCGAGCCCCAGCGCGAACGACACTCCCGGCGAGTACCCGTTCACCACCACCCCGCCCTGCACCAGACGAGGCCGCTCGTTGAAGATGTTGGAAGCGCTCAGCTTGAGCTTGAGGTCACGTCGCAACGCGCGCGCTGCGACGATGTCCATGCGATGCATCGGCCGCTCGTAGGTATCGGGGAGTCCCTCGATACCCACGTCGGTGATCCGCGAGCCGATCAGGTTGTAGAGCAGGTTGATGTCGGCGATCCGTGGATCGGAGTAGCCGAGGTTGACGTTGATGACCATCGGCGCCTGGCCGTACATCGGCCGGGTCTTGCTGGTGAGCAGCATCTGCTCTGCGCCGAGCATGACTCGCGACCGCATCACCGCGATGTTGGAGCCGACTCTGAACCGGTGGAGCTCGGGCGACAGTCGCGCCAAGCTGACGCGGGCTTCGAGCTCACCGCCGGCGAGGTTGCCGCCCTCGGCGTTCATGAACGTCGCGTCGGCATTGGCGTTCGACAACACCTGCTCGATCGGATCGACGAACCGCTTGTAGAACGCGCTGATCGCAAACACCTCGTCGTCGCCGGGGAACCACTCCCACCGCAGATCGGCGTTGTGGATGTGGGTGGTCGCGAGCTCGGGATTTCCCGAGATGTCGCGGCGTCGGATGTAGTCGAAGAACAGAAACGGTGCGAGCTCGCGGAACCGCGGCCGGGTGAGCGTGTAGCTATAGGCTGCCCGCACGTTCATGTCGGCGCGTGGCGAATACACGAGGTTCGCTGCAGGCAGCAGATCACCGTCGGTGCGCTCGATATCGCGCGCGAGTCCGGCGACCGCGAATGGCGTCCCGTTGGACATCTCCTGCGCCGCGCGCTCGTAGCGGGCTCCAGCGATCGCGCGAAGCTTTTCGTGTAACTCGAGCTCGGACGATGCGTACGCGCCGAGCACGCCCAGCGACGCCTTGTAGGCATCCTCGTTGAGCGTTCTCTCCTCGAGCTCGAAGCTCCTGCCGACGTGCTGGTCGGCGAACATCTGCTCGCCATCCAGTCCGCGCACGTTGGGATCGTCGCCCACGTACTTGTAGCGGAACCTACGGCCGCCGAGCTCGCGGCTCGACCACTGCCCGACCGCGCCGACGTGGACGTTGGCCGGTCCGATCCGCATTTCAGATCGGTGCCGCCACCACCCGCGACATCATCGAGCGCCTGCCAGAAGTGCTGGCCCGAGCCCGGTTGGTCCTTGTACTGGCGCTGTCCGCTGATCGGATCGATCGTGTAGATCAAGTCGCGGCTGTCGAGCTCGTCGCGCGTCGTCATCGCGACGTTGCCTTGCCAGTGCAGCTCGACGCGGTTCGCGCGGGACAGATGGTGCTTGCCGCGAAGCTGGCCGAACGCGAGCGATCGTTCGACGAACGACAATCGCGATACGCCGATGTCGGAACCATCGGCCTCGCTGTAGCCCGCCGCCATCGAGCTGGTGTCCTCGCCGACGTGGGTGTACAGGCCGAGCGCGCTGACCTCGTGGTTCGGCGACAGGTCGATGCCGACGTTGGCGAGCCCGCCGACGGTGGCCTCGGCGGTGCCGACGCGGTAGTCGAGCGTCTCGGTTTGCATCAGCTCGCCGCCGACCAGCGCGACGCGTCCGGACTCGCCTTCGCGAACCGAGAACGAGCGGCGCACCATTCCGGTGGCGAGATAACCGACGCGCTTGCCGAACAGCTTGGTGGTATCGCCGACCATCGCGGTGAGACCGAGATTGGGAGTCACCGTCTCGCCGCGCGGCGTCCATACCTTCGGCATCGATTCGCCGATGGCCTCGGTCTGGGCGGCGGTCATGCCGCGCACCGCGCGATTGCGAGGCACGGCATCGGGCAGCGCGCGCTGACCGCCGTCGAATCCGAGGAAGTTGCCGAACCCGCTCGAGTTGGCGTTGGTCAACCCTTGTTGACCCGTGGCGACCGTGGTCGCCGATGACGACAAGCCGAGCTTCATTTCGAAGCTGGTCGGGAACGAGCTGGTGTCGATCGACAACGTGCCGCCACCGAACTGCGCCGGCAGCTCGGCCGAGTAGCTCTTCATCACGGTCATCGTCGACAGCAAGCTGGTCGGAAACAGGTCGAGCGGGATCGCGTTGCGATCGGGCTCGGGGCTCGGCAGGAGCACGCCGTTGAGCAGCGTGGTGACGTAGCGGCCTTCGAGCCCACGCAGCGCGACATACTTACCGTCGGTCACGGTGACCGCGACCACGCGCTTCACCGCATCGCCCGCGTTGCTATCGAGCGTTCGCGCGATCTCCTGCGAGCCAACTGCGTCGCTCACCATCGGTGCGGCGCGGCGAACCGCGAGCACCGCAGATTCTTTACGGGTGTCGATCGTCCCAGAGACTTCGATGGTCTCCTCGGTGCCCGAGATCGCGACGGGGTCGAGGTTGAGGCTGAGGTCGAGCGACTGCGATGCGACCAGGGTCACCGAGCGCGTCTGATCGACGTATTCGGGCGTCGAGAACACGATCGTGTACGAGCCCGGAGCCAGCGAGAACGAATAGCCACCGTCGAGCTCGGCGACCAGCGTGTGATCGCCGTTCGGGCCGCCCTTGATCTGGATCGTCGCGGCGGGCAGCCCCTCTTTGGTGTTGTTGTCGAGCACGCGGCCGCGCACGGTCGCGGTTTCAGGTGCTGCGGGTGCGGGTGCGGGCTCGGAGGTCGGCTCCGTGGTCGGCGGTGTCGGTGCCGGCTCATCGGCAGCGGCAACGTCGACCGCCCCGGCGATCATCAGCGCGAGCAAGCAGCTCGTGACAGAACGTAGTCGAAGCACCGGTACCTCCTTCGCCGCGTCGGAGCGGCTCGTTGGGAGGCACCCTACGGGGACCAGTTGTCAGGACGGCGCTCGGTTCGTGACCGGACCGCAACAACCATCGAAGTGATCTCGGTAAATGACGTCACTTCGAGCTGCGTGTGACAGCTCGGTCGCACGATCGATGATCACGAGTGACGGCACGACGGCGATCTGGTCGCAACGTGCGGCCGCTGTGTTCAGTGAAAGTCGCGGCTCTCGACCTCGACGACCGAGCGCGACAACTCCGGTACCCAGACGTGATCCGCGATCAGATGAACGATGCCTTCTTGAACCTGCAGCCTGCCGGTCACACCGAGCAGCGACGTCGTTTTGATGATGTGAGCGAACTCTGCGAACACCTGCTGCCAGACCACGAGATTCACGAATCCAGTCTCGTCTTCGAGCGTCATGAACACGACCCCCGCGGCGGTCCCCGGTTGCTGGCGGCAGATCACGATGCCGACATATTCGACCCGACTGCCATCGCGACCGCGCGACACCGTACGTGCATCCGGCCAGCCACGCCCTCGCAGCTCACCGCGCAGCGGCGCTAGCGGGTGGCCGCGCGTCGAGTGCTCGCTCGCCGAGTAGTCCCAGAAGATCTCGTCGAGCTTGTTGAGCCCGGCGAACGTCGCTTGACCCATGACATCGCCGTCGAGCCCGAGCGAATCATGCTGGCGAGCGACCCAACCGGTCACTTGCCACAGCGCATCGCGCCGCGCTGGCACCAGCTCACCGAGCGCACCTGCCTCTGCCAGCGCGCTGTGCAACCGGCCCGGAACATAAGCACGTCGCACGAAATCTTCGATCGACGTGAACGGTGCAGCTTCGCGCGCGGACACGATCCGCTTGCCATCGGCGAGCTGGATGCCTTTGACCCAGCGCAGGCCCATCCGCACGGCAAACCCGAATTCGTCTTCGAGCGGCGTCGATTCCAGCGTGCAGTCCCACGCGCTGTGGGTGACATCGATCGGCCTGATCTGCAGCCCATGGCGCTGCGCATCGCCGATGATCGTCGCCGGCGAGTAGAACCCCATCGGCTGCGCATTGAGCAGCGAGCACGTGAACTCCGCCAGGTAATGTTTGCGTAGCCACGACGTCGCATATGCGATCAACGCGAAGCTGGCGGCATGGCTTTCCGGAAATCCATATTCGCCGAACCCGCGGATCTGCTCGAACACGCGCTCGCCGAATTCGCGCGCGATGCCCTTCTGCTCCATCCGCGAGATCATGCGCTCGCGATGCTTCTCGATCCGGCCGGAGCGCCGCCATGCGGCCATATCCCGGCGAAGCTGATCGGCCTCGCCGGGCGTGTAGTCGGCGGCGACGACCGCGAGCTTCATCACCTGTTCTTGGAATAGCGGAACGCCGAGCGTCTTCTTGAGCACGGGCTCGAGGCAGGGATGCGGATACACGACGTCCTCGAGTCCGCGGCGGCGGCGCAGATAGGGATGGACCATGCCGCCCGAGATCGGGCCGGGGCGGACGAGGCTGACCTCGACCACCAGGTCGTAGAATTTTTCTGGGCGCAGCCGCGGCAGCATCGACATCTGCGCGCGACTCTCGATCTGAAACGTTCCGACCGTATCGGCCGTGCAGATCATGTCGTAGGTCGCTTTGTCATCGGGGGGGATCGTCGCGAGCGACCAGTCGTCGCCGCGGTACGCGCGTATGAGATCGAACGCGAGGTGGAGCTGATGCAGCGCGCCGAGCCCGAGCAAGTCGACCTTGAATAGGCCGAGATCTTCGAGATCGTCCTTGTCCCACTGGATCACCGTGCGGCCCGGCATCGTCGCGTTCTCGATCGGAACGATGTCGTGCACCGGCTCGTGACCGAGCAAGAACCCGCCGGGGTGGACCGAGAGGTGACGCGGGAACTCGAGGATCTCGTCGGACAGCCGCGCGAGCAGATCCAGTGCAGTCGAACCGTGCTGGCGCAGCCCTGCGCGTTCGAGCGCGTCGGGCTCGACCATCCCGTACATCGACAAGTGCTTCGCTGCGCGATCCAACGCGGTCTCAGGAATCCCGAGCGCCTTGCCGACGTCGCGTACCGCCGAGCGCGGGCGATAGCGGATCACGTTGCACACCATCGCGGAGTGATCGCGGCCGTAGACCTGATAGACGTGCTGGATCACTTCTTCGCGGCGCTCGTGCTCGATGTCGAGATCGATATCGGGGGGTTCGGCGCGCTCGCGCGACAAGAACCGCTCGAACAGAAATCCCATGCGCACCGGATCGATCGCGGTGATTCCGAGGCAGAAGCACACTGCCGAGTTGGCCGCAGAGCCACGGCCTTGGCACAAGATGTCGCGCCGCCGGCAGAACGCGACGATCTCGTACATCGTCAGGAAGTACCCGGGATAGTCGAGCTCCTCGATCACGGCGAGCTCGGCAGCGAGCTGGCGATGAACTTCCGGGGGAACATCGCCGTCGTAGCGATCGTTCGCGCCGCGCTCGACCAGCGCGCGCAGATATTCGGCGGAGGTCGAGCCATCCGGCAATCGCTCCGACGGATAGCGATAACGCAGCTCGCCGAGCGAGAACGTGCAGCGCGCGGCGACCTCGAGCGTGCGAGCAACCGCGCTCAGATCGTCGGCGAACAACCGCTCGAATGCATGCGGCGCGCGCAGATCATGCTCGTCGTTGCCGCGGATCAACGTGCCCGCGGTGGTCAGCGTCACACCGTGGCGAATGCACGTGAGCACGTCTTGCAGCGGCCGCCGCGCCCGCGAGTGGTACAGCACCTCGGTCGCCGCGATGATCGGCAGACCAGCCGCTCGCGCGCGTTCGCGAACCCGCGCCTCGCGAGCAATGTCGTCGGCCTGGCGATGGCGCGTGACCATCGCGTAGAGCCGATCGCCAAACGCATCGCGCAGCTCACCGCTCAGCGCAGCGGGTAGCTCCTGATCACTGGCGATCCAGCTGCGATCGCCACCCCACAGCGCGATCAATCCGCGCGCGTGCTCGCAGACCTCGCGCCACGACACCAGCGCGCTGCCCTTATCGCAGCGCCGTCGTCCCGCGGTGAGCAAGCGCATCAAGCTCGCCCACCCGCCGCGATCGATCGCGAGCAGCACCAGCGTGGATGGCTCGCCTTCGATCGGCTTCTCCATCTCCAAGGCGATCTGTCTGGGCTTCGCGCGCTTGGTGCGGCCGCGTCGACCGAGCTGCACGTTCGGCACCGACATCGCGTCGGTGTCTTCGCCCCACCCCGGACCACGGCCCTGCACGAGCGCGGGTTGCTCGCCATGGTGCAAACCGACGCGCGGTAGCGTCACCGGCGACGGCACGAGCTGGGCACCCGGTGGCGCGATCGAAACCTGCGCACCACAGATCAGCTGGACGCCCAACTCGCGCGCTTTGACATGCGCCCGAACCATCCCGTACACGCCGTCGCGATCGGTCAGCGCGATCGATCCGACGCCGAGCCGATGGGCTTCCTCGACGAGCTCTTCGGCGTGGCTGGCCCCCTCGAGAAACGAGAAGTTCGATTTGCACCACAGCGCAGCGTGCACCTGTTCAAATGTTCAGCCCATTCAACCACCCTCGTCAATTCGGCTGCAGCTGATTTTCAGGCGGGATCTCACCGCACCGATCGATCGCGAAGTCGCTGCAACGTGCGTTGCATGACCGCTTTGCGCGCATGCAGTGGAGTGCGCTGTACAACCGAACCACCGACCCAGAACACCGAGGTTCCCGTCGAACCCATTTCGGACACGTCGTACACCGAGAACGACATGAAGTCGGGATGCGCGACGTCAACGCTCCAATCGCGATCATAACCATCGACGGGAGCCACTAACGAAAGTGACGAACGTGCTGCGAGGTACGCCGCGCTTGCCATTGCGCGGACTACGTTGGCTCCCGTGACCGCAAACAGCTCGGGTGTGCCCATCGGCAGCGGTGCCGACCACGTCACGCCACCTGGATCTCGGGCAACGCCGGTCAGTGGCTCGGGAAGCGCGAGCGAACCAGGATCGGTGCCGTGATAGTCCGTCAGGACGTAGCGAAACGCCGGAAATGAATCGATCACGGCGACCAGCATCTGGTGATCGTTCGAGGTCAGCTGCGATGGCGGAGCGACCTTCGCGACGTTGCCTTCACCTTGAACCATTACTTGATCGTGCTCGGTGAGCAGCACCGTGGCGATCGAGAGCGTCTCCGACGGATGTTTGCCGGTGACGGTCAGTGGCACTGGCTCGAGCTCATCGCCATCGTCGACATCGATCGTGCCGACCGTGGCAGGAATCGAGACCATCACGTCGTTGCGGATCAGGATCTTGTTGCCGGCAACCGCAACGAGCTCGTGTTCGCCTTGCGGTACGTCGAGCTCGAACGACCAGTTGCTCGACAGCCCTTGGGTGTCTCCGGAGATCCAGATCGTTCCGGGCTGGACCATCGTTCCGGTGATCGTCGCGGTTGTCGGAATCGCCGGCGGCGTGTGACACGGCAGCGCAACAGTGGCGCCGTCGGCCTCGAACATCGCGCCGTAGATCGCGGTTTCGTAACCAACGGCTGCGTTGCCACACACCGCGAGCACTTGATACGCATTGTGGACGCGCAGATCGAGTGGCTGCGATTGATCCAATGTCTGCCACGGGCCATCGCCGTTGCGATAGGCGACGAGCAACGGCGTTTCATCGCCGATGTTGACGGTGACCACGTTGGGCGGTGGAGTCGAGTCCATCAGGACGGGCGCGTCGGGTGAGCTCGACGGCGATTCATTGCATGCGCTCGCGAGCACGAGCGCGATCCAGCACAGTCTGTTCATAGGAGCCTCTTCACATGGGTTGAACGTGGCAGCACTCCGCGATCGCGGTGCCACCACGTGCGTCGCTGCCTGATCCGGTTCCGAATTCGGAATCACAGGTCAGGTACGCCGCTCGGAGTCAGATCGTTGGAAAAAACCAAGACTCGTTCGTCGCGGTAGTGGTTGCCTACCCACGCGCCTGGCCATGCGGTGTCCGCGCAGCGGCACTTGTGATGGCTGTTCGCTACTCCACGGCGCCTTGCCAGAACCAGCGGCGGCGGTGACGGTCGTAATAGACCCACAAGCAATCGCCGCGGCGCAGCTCGGCGAAGTGATACTCGCGATGGAGCTCGTGATTCCACCAGCCGCCCGAGATGATGTACGGGCCGGCGATCCGGACGACCGCACCATGCTCGAGCCCCGATAACAACCAGCCATCGTCGCGAACCTGGCGCACCTGCGGCGGTAACGACTGGGGCTTCGTCATCACGCGGCGGATCAGCGGCATCACCAGCTTTCCAGCAGCGGCTGGCTGCGCAGCCACGGCGTGAACGAGTCGCTGCCAGCCAAACCGCGCTTCGGGAAGATGACCATCGCGAACTACTGCGCGTACCACCGCATCGTCGCCGAGCTCGGCGCGGACACGCGCGAGGGCTTCATCTGCTGCCCGCAGATCGCGCCGAGGCCGCGACGCGAACAGCGCGAGTTGCTCGCGGGTCGCCAACACGTCGTCGGCCCACACCCGAACCGCGTTGACCGGCGCGACCGGCGGCATGCCGGTGAGCCGTAAATGGACGAGCCTGAGCAATGCACGGCCGTCGAGCGTCGCGGCCGCGGGCTTGATGCAATCGGCGCGAAGCTCGACGTTGCCGACCGCATGTTTGAGCGTCAGCTCGAGATGCAACGCGGTCACTGCTCGACCACGCGCAGCGAGCCGAGCCAATAGCCGTTCGATCGGCGCCTTGCTCGCGAACACCAAGCGCTCGACATCGGCTTCGTCATCGTCGAACAGCACCCGCTCGTCAGGAGCCTCGGGTGGTGCCGCCGGGACGAGAGGATCCCAGCGCTCCTCGGCAGCGAGCTGATACAGCCGATACGCCTCGCGGCCAAACCGCTCGAGGATGCCGCCGCCGGGGAGCCGTACCATTTGTCCGACCGTGGTGACGCCGAGTCGCGACAGCGCATCGCGCAACTTCGGATCGATCTCGAGCCGCGCCAGCGGCACTGCGCGCGCCGCGGTGCGCTCCTCGGCATCATCGGGAAGCACTGCGATCCCGCCGCGTGGCATGGCTCTCGCGATCGCATAGGTGGCGAACCGCGAATAGCCGATCACGATCGCACCGCGAAAGCCGAGCTCGGTGATCGCGCGCTTGATCCCCGCTCCCCAAGCCGAACCAAACGATCGTGCTCCTTCAGGATCTGGAAATACCCGCTCGAGCCCTTCGCCATCGAGCCAGAATGTTCCGGGCTCACCGGGCTCGACGCGCGGCGACAGCAGATGCAGCGCTGCGGCGATCTCGGCGATCGCTTCGCTGATCGTCTCCGCCGGAACTACGCGTGCGCGCAGTGACGAGCACAGCGATAGCGCATGCGCGTAGCGCTGGCCGATCATCACGCCAGCCGAACGCGCGCGTTCGCATGCCCACAACACCGCGCCTTGCGGGCGGTCATCGTCGATCACCACGACTGGATGCGCGCGCCACGCGGGCTCAGCCCGCCACACCAACTGCAGCGGCAGCGCTGGGAGATCCAAACAGGCGACACGCACTAATCAAGTGTTCAGTAACCAGGATTGCTTTGTCAATTCAGTTGGTTCACTCCCGTCTATCCGGGATCGCTCCATCGCAGGCGACCATCACCGTCGTTTCGAAGACGCGAGCACGATACGTGATCGGCTGATGTAGGAGCGCTCGACCTCGCGTTTCGCCAACCGCGAACGAATTGCAACCGAAACCGTCGGCGCACTCTGCGCACATCTGACCTTCAGCCTCCGGCGCTCAGCCGCGAATCCACCGGGGCTATGATCGTCGCGATGGAGCCGTTCATCCAGGGTTGGGGGCTCACCATCGTGCTGTGTGGGCTGATCGTGCTGGTGGCATTCGCCGGCTGGCTGCACGTCCACCGCGAGCTCACCTGGGTGCGCGCGCTCACCGATCACTTGGGGTTCGAGCTAGTCGCCGATGATCCCGGAACCGCGAAGCCCAACCGATCGCTCGAGGTCGAACAGATCCGCGACGAGTCGCACGCGATCGTGACCGCGAAGGATCCAGCGTGGGCGCAGAAGCAAGTGCGCACGTGGCAGATGCGCGCGCAGCGCCTCGAGCCAGCGCTGGCGTTCTGGACCGATCTGCTTCGCCAGCTCGGCTTGCTCGGCACCGTGTTCGGTATCGGTCTATCGCTGATGTACACCGGCAGTGACGTCACCAAGCTGCTCGGACCGCTCGCACTCAAGGTGTGGACGACGGTGGCAGGGCTCGCATGCAGCATCCTGCTCTCGGCGAGCTTCGGCATGAAGCTGACCGCATGGGTCGATGCCTGCGAAAAGAACCTGGAAGCATGGGACGCGCGCAGGTTGGCGCGGCGCGAGACGACGTGAAAGCGCGTGCTCGCCGCCACCTCCGGCGACCGCCGGATCTCACGTCGCTGTTCGACGTGTTGTTCATCGTGGTGTTCGCGGCGCTGATCCGTGCTGCCGCCGCACAACAAGCGCTCGCTGCTGCCACGGCACCGGCGCCGCCCAAGCCAGCGCCGGCGACACCGATCACACCGCCGGACGTCGCGGCCTTGCGCGCGCATGCGCTGGCGAGTCTACAGACCGATCTCGCCGCGCGAACGCCGCTGGTGATAAGGATCTCGGCGACCGGAACCGTCGAAGCGCTCGAGCTCGCGGACAAACGCATGCCGCTCGACGTGCCGCTGCTCGAGCACGATCCAAATCCCGACGTCGGAATCTCGTATCTCGGTGAGCGCTCCGCCGAGCTGCGAGTATGCAGGATCGCAACCGTGCATCTCGGGTTACCCGATCTATCCAGACACTTGGTGATCATCGCTCCGGTCATAGCGCTCGCCGATCTGTCGCATGCGCTGTTCGAGGGCCTGCATCGCGATCTCGATCGCTGCCTCGCCGAGCAACGCGGTCTCGCTTCGCTCGTCGATCCATCCGAGCTCGCTGCGCCGACCACGCCTGCTCCTTCATCAGCGGAACCATCACCATGACGATGCAACGCAGACCTGATCGAGGCTTCGCACGCGACGTCGCCAAGCAGATCGAGCGACGGGCTCGACGGCGCAAGCTACTGCTGTTTCTGTTACTCGCTGCCGCGATCCTGCTCGCCGTCGAACATCTCACGTGTGGCAACGGCTTCGGACTCGGCGGGCTCGGACTCGGCGACGGCAAAGGCGCGGGAACGACGACAGCGACCACACCCGGTGATGCCGGCGTGGCTCGATGCTCGATCCGAATCTCGAGCAAGGGCATCACGGTCGATGGCAAGCCAGCGACACGCGAGCAGGCCATCGAAGCGTGCAAGCCCACCACGGGTGCCGACGTGGTGGTCACCGGCGACGCGCGCCAAGGCGATTGGACCGAGCTCGAAGCCGCGCTCCAAGCTGCAAACATCGCGATCTACAAGCGCGCGCCGAAATCCGCGCCCACGAATCGCTGAGCCGCCGCGCTCGACTGGGATAGATTCGCGCGCACGGCAAGTCGCGAGCTCGCCAAGCCCAACGCCCGCGAGCTCCAGCGTGCATTGATCGTGCTCGTGACTCCCGTCGCACCTGCGGTCGAGATCGCCGTCTCGTGGGCAGTAGACGATGTGCTCGTTCCCCCCGGTGAAACCGCGACCGCGCGAAAAGACAGGCCCTCGAGACCACTCGCGTTACATCCCCGCCGGCCCGCGAGCCTTGATCGCTCGCGTCCAACCGGGACCACGGCGCTTGTCCTTGAGCGCGCGCATGCGGACCTCAAAGCCTCCGCGCCCATCTCGATCGCGTGCTCGCAACGCTTCGGCGCGCAGCGACACCAGCGAGCCGAGCGAGCTCGCATCTTGCGGCTTCTCGGAGATGCACACCACCGCTGCATCGTGCGCTTGCGCGAGTGTCACCAGCCGACCGAGCACGTGATCCGGCAATAACCGCTCGGACGCTCCGTTACTGAAGTCGACAAAATCTAGAACCACCAGCCCGAACGCACCCGATCGCAGTAACCGCTCCGCCGCGCGTGCAGCGATCACTCGATCCGGCGCGCGGATCACCACGAGCGCCGAGAGATCGACGCCGCTATCGGCGACGTCGGGCGGATAAAACGTGCTGCCCGTGCTCGCCATGATCCACGCCACTGGCTCGCTCGCTCGTTGCGCCTCGAGCACGAGCTCGATCGAGGTGGTCAACGTGGCTGTTGCGCCGCGCGCCGACAGCTCGATCAACCGGCCGCGAAATGCTTCGAGACCCCACGCCGTCGCCTGATCGTTGACGACGTGGCGATGCAGATCGTCGAGTCGTCCGAGCCACTTTCCACGCGACTCGAGATCGATCACCCGCGCTGCCGCCGCTGCTCCGCCGCGAGCCCTCGTCAAAAATTCTCGAAGGTCATCGCTCATGGGAACACTCGTTCAGTATCAGTCAACCCTGACAATCCGTCGAACACCAGGGCCGATCCCGGGTCCAAGCTCCTGAGATCTGAGCCGGCCCACGCCAGGTCCCGCGGTTCGGAGCGTCTTTGCCAAGCAACGGTTCCTGCGCGGTGACCGTCTACAGGCCAACACACGCATCGTGACCAGCTCGTCGCGATCGCTCACGGCTCACCAGCGTTTCGGTGCCGATAGGAGGCTTCATGCTCGCGACGTTCGCTCGCACGAGTCCGCTCGTGATCGGTTTTGCGTGGTTCGCATGCACCACGAACGCTGGCGAGCCGCCCACGATCAGCAATCTGACGTTTTCACCAACCAGTTGGGTCGTCGGCGAACAAATCGCATTGAACGCGAGCCTGTCGTTTCACGATCCCGATGGCGATGTCAGCGAGCTTGGCTTCGAGCTGCGATTGCCCAGTGGAGCGATCCAACCGAGCGCACCACCGATTCAAGGCACGCTCGGGCAGTTCGATGCCGGCATGTCACTGGCGATCGTCGTCGTGCCGCCGGAGCCGGGTCCATACAGCTTCGAGCTGTGGGTGATCGACGATGCCGCGAACGAGTCCAACCGGCTCCTCGGCACCGCCAATGCCCAGTAACCCGCTAGCGCTTACCGCGTGGTGCACCGTACGTCGCGTTCACCGTATGGGTCTTGCCGTCGCGCACGTAGGTGATCGTCGTCGCTTCGCCTGGCTTGGCGTTACCGAGCACGAACATCAGATCCTTGACGTTGGCGATCTCGGTCGTCCCGATCTGCGTGATCAGATCGCCGCCCTTGAGCCCTGCCTTGTACGCCGCGCCATCGGGCACGACATCGCTCAGCAACACCCCCTTGGGCTGATTCGGATCTTCGCTGTACGACGGCACGGTTCCAAGCGATGCGCCGCGGCGCCGCATGTCGCCGCCGGGCGCGGCCTCGGGCGGAGCTTTGACGTAGGTCAGCGTGCCCGCCCGCGTTGCGACGTTGAACGCGACCTCGGTCGCCACGCTGGCAACCTGGGCGATCCCGATCGCGTTGATCCGCGCGGTGTCGTCGGTCGCGGTGTGGTAGTCGCGGTGGTTGCCAGTAAACATGAACACGACCGGCACCCCCGCGATGTAGAACGGCATGTGATCCGACGGCCCATAGCCGGAGCCGCCGATCGTGCAGAGCAGCTTCGCGTTGGTGCACGCCGGTCCCACGATCTCTTTCCATTCCTTCGCCGAGTCGGCGCCATTGACGTGCAGCTGGCTCATCCGCATCCGGCCGACCATATCCATGTTGACCATCGCGACCATCGGATCTTTGGTCGGCGGGTGCTTCACGAAATAGTTCGAGCCGAGCACGCCCATCTCCTCGGCGGAGAACGCGACGATGTAGACGTCGCGCGCGAGCTCGGCCTTGCGCTTGCTCAGCTGATCAGCGACCTCGACGAGCGCGGCGATTCCCGAGGCGTTGTCATCGGCGCCGTTGTGCACCGCCTTGACGGATGGATCGAGCGCGTTCGGGCCGCCCATGCCGAGGTGATCGATGTGAGCTCCGACCACGACGACACCGGGCTGCTTGGCGCCACCCGCGCGAATCACTCCGACGAGGTTCGCGGTCTTGGTCCGGACCGGCTCGAGCGCGACCGTGACCTTCGCCTTATGTGAACCCTTGTCCAAGCCAGCCGCGACCTTGCGGGTGATCACGACGATCGGAATCGACGACTCCGACTCGGCCGCCGCGGGTGTTGGCAGCGGGGCCTCCTCTTGCGCGGGATCGCCATCATCGACGACGAGCAGCGCGATCGCGCCTTTGTTCTTCGCGGTGAAGGCCTTGTAGCGAAGGTCGCCGAGCCGAACCGCGGTCTTGGCTTCGCTCTTGAGATCAGCAGGCACGAAGCGATGGACGACCGCGATCTTGCCCTTGACGTTCTTGCCCTTGTAATCGTCGCGCTTGGCATCGCCGTCGACGATGCCCCAACCGACGCGAACCAGTACGCCGGTCACCGTCGCGTTTCCGCTGGCAGGGCTCGGCGCGAAGTCGGCATCCGAGACTGGCTTGCCGTCGAGCTCGAGCTTCGTCCCCGAGCCACGATTGACCTGGGTGGTCACTTCGAAGCTCTGGCGCCAACCGCCCGCGATGCCTGGCTCGACACCCGACGCGGCGAGCGTGTCTTGCACTTTGGTCAACGCGTCGTCGAGGCCCTTGGTCCCGACACCGCGGCCTTCACGCGCGTCATCGGCGAGATAGGCGACCATCGCCGCGGCACGATCAGCCGCCGCGGTCTCGGGGGCTACCTCGCTCGTCCCACTCGTCGGCGCATCGACCCAGTCGGCGAGGAACACGTTGGTGTCCTTGTCGCCGGCGGGCGTGCCAGTCGCGCGATAAATCCCGTTGACGGCGTCGCGGCGATTCGACGAAAACGCGAGCGTCTTGCCATCGGGTGAGAACACCGGGAAGCCATCGAACCCGCCGCTGTACGTGATCCGCTCCAGGTTGCTGCCATCGATGTTGATCGCGAAGAGATCGAATTCTGCGCTGCGCGGATTCAAGTAGTTCGACGAGAAGATCAGCCGCTTGCCGTCAGGAAAGAAGAACGGCGCAAATGATGCCCCCGGCAGATACGTGACCTGCCGCGCGTCCGAGCCATCAGCGTTGGCGACGTAGAGATCCATCTTGGTCGGCTTGACCAGCTTCTGCGCGAGCAGCGCTTTGTAGCTCTCGAGCTCGGCACCGGTCGGCCGCGACGATCGCCACACGATCTTCGAGCAATCCGCCGAGAAGAACGCACCGCCGTCGTAACCCGGGCTCGCGGTCAGCTGCCGGAGGTTCTTACCGTCGGCGTCCATCCGCCATAGCTCGAGGTCACCGCTGCGCGTCGACGTGAAGATGATGCTGCCGTCGGTCGCGCAAACGGTAGCTTCGGCGTCGTAGCCAGGCTCGTTGGTGAGCTTGCGCAGATTCGAACCGTCGGCGTTCGCCTTGTAGATGTCGTAGTCGAACAGGCCCCACACGTAGCCCTTGGTCATGTCGGGCGGCGTCGGGCAATCCGGCGAGACCTCGTGCGTCGATGCGTAGACGATCTCTTTGTCACCCTTTAAGAAGTACGCGCAGGTCGTGCGGCCCTTGCCGGTCGACACCAGCTTCGTGGTGTTGTCTTCGAGCGAGAGCGTCTCGATCTGATCGCACTTGTACGGCGGCCGATTGGCTTGAAGGATCAGACGATCACCACCGAACGCCCAATACGCCTCGGCGTTGTCACCACCGAAAGTGAGTTGCCGCACGTTCGCGAGATGACGCTCTTCGGATAGTCCGAGACTCTTGGTGCTGCCCGCGCTCGGTTGAACCGTCGTCGATTTGACCGGCTCCGGCGGGCAACATGCGGAGACCCCTGCCAATACTAGCGATAGCGTCGCACGGCTCATCACAGGGAACGTAACACTCGGCGTGGGCGGTCTGGATGGTCGACGCTGCCGGTTCGCAAAATTCTCGTTCTCGCGACGGCGCGATCGCATAAGGTCCGCCGCCATGGAGACATGCAGTGTGTGTGGCGTTCAACTGGCGATGAAGGATGTCCTCTACAACGAGCACGCGCGGGTGTTGTGCCCGATGTGCTTTGCGAAGGCAGACATCGCTGCCACCGATCAGCGTGCGGCGGCCTACATCAAGACGACGGCACTATCATCGCTGACTGCTGCTGGCGTCGCCTGGCTGATCAATCCGTTCTTCGTGTTCTCGCTGCTGGCGGTGTCGTCGGCGGTCTATGCGATCAAATCGATGTTGCCGGGAAATGAGCGGTTTTCGAACCTGCTCAGCTCGGGCGATCGCACGCTGGTGTGGATCGGTGCGATTGGAGGCCTTGCGTTGACCGGTCTGTGGATCCTCGTCATGTATTCCGGTTTCAAGCAGCTGTCGGCGTAGTCACCCGAGATCTGGTGACGAGCGCGGTTATAGTGAGCCGTGCACTCCGTGGCTGAAGCCAGCCGGCTCGTGATCGACCGCGTTGGCAAGCTCGAGATCGAGACGGTCGCGATCGATCGCGCGAGCGGACGGGTGCTGAGCGATGATGTCGTCGCGACCCGACCGTTGCCTGGGTTCGACAACTCGGCGATGGATGGCTATGCCGCGCGAGCCGTTGACTTACCGGCGACCTTGCCGGTGATCGGCGAGGTCGCCGCGGGCGCGGTTTCGCAGACCCCCGTACCACCACGATCCGCCGTGCGAATCTTCACCGGTGCGCCGGTTCCCCCCGAGCTAGATACCGTGGTGATCCAGGAGGACGCGACGCTGGCGGCGGGCTCCGTGGCATTGCCCGCAGCAGCGCCTGGCGACAACATTCGTCGCGCGGGTGAAGACATCGCGGCCGGCACCACCGTGTTGCCACGTGGCGTCCGCCTCAACGCATGGCATATCGGCGTGCTCGCCGCACTCGGTGTTCATCAGGTCGAGGTGGCGCGCGCTCCTCGCGTCGCATTGATCGCAACCGGCGACGAGCTGGTCGACGTGACCACACCACCCGGTCACGGCCAGCTGGTGGATTCGTCAGCGCACGCGCTGGCCGCGTTGATCGCAGGTGCAGGCGGTCGCGCGACGCACCTCGGGATCGCGCGCGACTCGACGCAGCAGATCGTCGACCTGCTCGCAGCCGCCCGCGACTTCGACGTCATCATCACGACGGGCGGTGTATCGGTAGGGGATCGGGATCACGTACGCACGGCGTTCGACGCTGCGGGCATCGCGCTCCAGCTCTACAAAGTCGCGATGAAGCCGGGCAAGCCGTTTTCGTTCGGGCTGCGCGGTACGACGCCGGTGTTCGGGCTGCCTGGAAATCCGGTATCCACGGCGATCGCGTTCGAGCTATTCGTTCGGCCCGCGCTGCTCGCGATGCAAGGTGCGACCGAGCTCGCGCGGGCTCGAGCGAGCGTCGAGCTGGTCTACGGCTATCGCAAACCGGCAGGGCGCGCCCACTACCTACGCGCCCACGTCGCGCGCGTACCTGATCGCGGGCCGGCGAGCCCGCTGCATCGAGACTATCTGGTCGCGCAGGTTCATCCGAAGCAGGGCTCTGGAATGTTGTCGTCGCTGATCACGTGCAACGCGCTGGTCGAGATCCCCGCCGAGGACACCGAGGTCCCGCCCGGTGGGTTCGCGCGCGCGTTGCTGTTGGAGGCCGTGTGAGCGAGCCGCTGCGAGTCACCGTGCAAACCGCCGGACGCGTCGATAAAGAACTGGCGCGACAGTTCCCGGGAGCCAGCCGGCGCAGGCTCGCCGAGATGTTCGAGCATGGCTATGTGCGAATCGCCGGCAAACGCGCCAACAAGGGCGATCGCGTCGAGCCCGGCGATCTGATCGAGCTGACCCACGCGCCGATCACCGGCGATGCCGCACAGCCTGCACCCGACCCGGCGGCGGCGGCGCAGTTGATCGTGCTCGTCGAGCGGATCGACGTGATCGCGATCTGCAAACCTGCAGGGATGCCATCGCAACCGTTACGGGCCGGCGAGCACGGCACCGCGGCCTCGGGCATCGTTCATACATGGCCGGAGTGCGCGAAGATCGGCGACGACTCGCGCGATGGCGGGCTCGTACACCGGCTCGACATCGGCACCTCCGGCGTGTTGGTCGCCGCTCGCACGCCCGAGCGCTACCGTGCGCTGCGCAACGCGTTCGGCGCCGGCCTCATCGACAAGACCTATCTCGCGATCTGCGACAACCGTCCCGTGTCGCGCGAGTGTGACGCTCCGCTCGCGCAGCGCGGCCGCCATGTCGTCGTGGATCACACCGACGGGTTGCCGGCGTTCACCGCGTTCACGGTCGAGCGCGCAACCGCGACCCATTCGCTCGTGCGTTGCACCTCGCAAACCGGCCGGATGCACCAAGTCCGCGCCCACCTCGCCCACGTGGGCTCGCCGATCGTCGGTGACACGCTTTACGGCGGCGCCGCGCTCCCCGGCATCCAAGGGTTCTTTCTCCACGCATCGAGCATCACCATTCCCCTCGACAGCGAACGCCTCACCATCGAGGCGCCCATCCCTCAGCGATTCACCGACGCGCTGATCCGGTGTGGCTTGGGAGCTTGAGATGTGTCGCCAAGGCCAAGGCGAGACCGCCGAGATAATTCGCTCGGGCGACGTGCTTGAGTGAACGCCTCTGTTGGCGGACTTGGCGGACTTGGCGACAATCCGTTGTCCTCGGCTGCGCCTACGGCTTCGCGAGGTCGCAGGCTTCGAGCAGGAACAACATGCGGCCGATGCGGAGACGCGCGGCGCGATCGGGTTCGCGCTCGACGAGCGAGCCGACGGTCTTGGTTCCGTCGAGCAACTCGAACAATTGAGCGAGGCCCTTTACCTCGAACCGTTCGGGACCGACCTTGCGCGTGCGCGATGCTCGCAACTTCACGGCGCTAGACTTGGCGACCCAGCCGTCGATCTGATCATCGGAGATCGCCAGCGCACCAGCGCCGAGGATCTCGAATGCGTTGAAGTCGAGGGGGAATGCTTCGCGCGGATTTTCGCGTCCGGCGTACCAACCGAAGTTGCCCTTGTTCCAGGTGCAGACGTCGATGATCTTCGAACGCACCTGACGCGTCAGGTGGCGGAACACCTCGAGCGGCTTGAGCAGGCCGAGGCCAACCAGCGTGTCGCCGAGCTTGCCGCCGTAATGCGGCATCATCGCCAGCGCCATCGCGAGCTCGCCATCGCTGAGCACGCCCTTGCTCACGAGATAGTTGCCGAATAGCTCGCTCGCCACGTTCGACGACACGTACTCGGGTTGGCCATCGCGAACGTAGATATCCTTCTTGATCCCGCCCACCGCGACGACGAGGAGCCCCGTGGCGCGCGCGGTCATCAGCCGGAACAACACGCGCATCGGCGGCGTGATCGAAAACTCACCCGAATCGTCGGGCGGCTCGGCGATCTCGGCCAGCGCCGGTGGCGTCGGACGCGGCTCGGCCGCCACTTCCTCGGGCGTCGGGATCCGGATGTCCTTGGAGCGCGACTGCGGCGGTTCCTCGGTGAGATCGTCGAACGCGCGGACTTGCGAGTCCTCGCCGCGCGACAGGATGCTGTCGGGCAGCGTGATCGCCTCGACCGCAGCGCTGATCGTGTCGGCGATCGGGACCTCGATCACCGCATCGTCGCGCTCCTTCTCGATCGCCTGCCGTGGAATCGACGCCGTCGAGGTCCGCGCCTTGAGCGGGCCGGTCTGCACGCGCGCGAGCACGGCGGTCGGCGGCGGTGACCCGGGAGGTGGCGCCGGCGGAATCTTGGTGATCGTGCGCGGCGGCGGCACCTGCTCCGCGCGCTTCGGCAGCTCGACCTTCTCGAGCTTCTCCATTCGCTCGACCATCTTCGACGGCCGTTCGCTCACCGCGATCGGCAGCATCTCGGTAGTCTCGATCTCTTCCCGCGGCTGAGCGTTCGCCTGCTCGTAGCTCACCGAGATCACCGGCATGCTGTCACCGGCTTCGATCATGATCATCGGCGTGCCGTCGGTATCGCTGGGCCTGCGGGTGATCTTGGGCTCTTCGAGCACGGCCGTCGCAACGTTGGTCTGGCGCTCGCGTCGCTCGAGCACCGAGCCGCGCAACTCCTCCACGACGTCGGCGATCTGCTTGGGCGTGACCCGGTGGCGATGCTCGTAGAGCCACTCTGATAGCGCGTCGCGGAACTGCGCTGCGCTCTGCCAGCGCTCGTCGACCGGCTTCTTGAGCGCGCGCCGCACGATGTTCGCGAGCATCGGCTCGACGTCGGCGCCGTACTTATCGAACCGAGCGAGCTTGGCGTCACGCACCATGAGCAGCACGTCGAGCTCGTTGGGCGCGGCGAACAACCGGCGACCGGTGAGCAGCTCGGCGAGCACGACACCAACCGAGAACAGATCGCTGCGGGCGTCGAGCGGCTGCTCGAGCACCTGCTCGGGCGACATATAGCCGTATTTGCCTTTGAGCGTGCCGGACTTGCTCTTGTGGGCACGGTCGGAGTCCTTGGCGCGGGCGATCCCGAAGTCGACCAGCTTGATGTCGCCGCGCAGGCTCAACAGGATGTTCGAGGGCGAGATGTCGCGGTGGACCACACCCATCACTCCGCCGTCTTCGGTCCGAAGGTTGTGGGCGTAGTCCAGCGCGTCGAGGACCTCGTGGGCGATCCACGCGGCGAGCTGCGGCGCAAACCGGCGCTTTCGTGCAGCAAATTCGCGGAGTAGCGCGAGCACGTCGATGCCCTCGACGTGCTCCATCGCGATGAACAGCGCGTCGCCGACTTTGCCGAGCTCGAAGGTCTGCGCGATCTTGGGATGGACGAGCCGTGCGGTCAGCTTGGCCTCGTCGATGAACATCGCGTTGTAGGTCTCGTCGCCGACCAGGTGCGGGAGCAGCCGCTTGATCACGACCCGCTTCTGAAACCCGTGGGCGCCCGGGGCGGTAGCGATGTACAGCTCGGCCATTCCGCCGACGGCGAGCCGTTCGACAAGATTGTACCGACCGAAGCTAATCGGGGTGTCGGCCACCTGAGAAGCTAGTGTAACGCGGCCTTTCCCCGGACGGGAGGCTCGGGGCGCCTTAGCTTCGACGCATCAATAACTGACCCGCGCGTTCGAGTGCGTGGGACACCGCGCTGTCGAGGCGATCGAACAGCTGGAGCGACAATCCGCGCTGGTTGGTCGCGGCGACGACTCGCTCGCGCAGCGGCCTGCGCGCGTTGGAGACCAGCAGCTGGACCGGGCTGCGTCCCGCCTGCTCGAGCAAGCCGGTGTACCCGTTCTCGAACGCGGTCTCCGCCGTCTCGGCCAACCCACCGCAATCGATGATCAAGCACGGCGCCCCGGTGCTGACCGCGAGCATCCACGCGCGGGCCAGGAGCCCACCGATCACATGTGCGGTAGGCGCGCCCACCAACAGCACGGCGGGCACCTTGGGCAACAGCTCGACAACGGGGGTTCCGACCTCGAGCTGATCGTTCACTCGCTCGCGCAAGGATTGCAGACCGGACGCGGCGAACGTATCGAGCGCGACCACCGTCAGCCACTCGAACAACCGGCTGAGCATCGGCGACTGATCGTGTGGGGCTATCCCTTCGAGCACGTCACGCAGCTCGAGGAGCAGCGCGGCGATATCGAATCCAGTCGCGCCTTCGCTCGAGAACTGAGCACCCAAGAACGCCGCGCTCCGCTCGAGCTCGCGGGTCGCATCGGACCCTGGCTTGAGCTCGCCGCTGGTTGCCGCGACCTGGAGCGCCTCGACGAGGTTCGCGACCTGTGCGGTGTAGGTCGCCGCCTTGGTCGCGCGACGGAACCGCAACGCCGAGCGCTCGAATCGAACGATCCAGGCAGCGAGGATCTCGCTCGAGCGCTCGCGAATGACCGCTGCTAGACCGGACCCATCACTCACATCGGCGATCGTAGCAACTAGCGATCACAGTCGCCATGATAGGATGGCTGCGGGGTGAAGCTGGTATCGGTTGCTCGTTCGGACGTCGGGCGCAAACGCCAGATCAACGAAGATGCGTTCTTCCGCGATGACGACCGCGGCTTTTACGTGGTTGCAGACGGAGTTGGTGGCCACAACAAGGGCGAGATCGCGAGCCGAGAAGCAGTCGAGCAGCTCCGCATGTGGGTGTACGGCGCGGCCCGCGACCTCGACCATCTGGTCAGTCGGGTCGCCGAAGGCGACGCGGATTGCGTGTGGGACATCCGCCGACTCCTCGAGAGCGGGGTCAAGAGTGCCTGCTACATGGTGTTCGGAATGGCGATGCTCGATCCCGAGAAGAAGGGCATGTCGACCACGCTTTCGGCGATGTTGATCCGGCCGGACGTGGGTCGGAGCGGGCTCGCGTTCGCAGTTCACGTCGGCGACAGCCGGGTCTATCGCGTGCGCCATCAGGCCGTCCTTCAGCTCACCGAGGATCACACGCTGATCAACTACAAGCTCAAGAACGGGATGATGACGCGCGAAGAAGCCGAGCGCGCGCAGGGCAAGAACGTGATCACGCGCGCGGTCGGCCACAAGGATTACGTGCAGGTCGACACCGTGGACGTCGACGTGTCGGCCGGCGATCGGTTCCTGTTGTGCAGCGACGGCCTGCACAACTACTTCACCGGCGACAAAGAGATCATCGAGCTGTGCGGCGACGGTTCGCTCGATGAATGTGCCGAGGCGGCGATCGGATTGGCGAATCAGCGCGGTGGTAAGGACAACATCACGGCAGTTGTCATCGAAGTGCAGGGCTAGCCCGATCGAGAGGTCTGCGCGTCGCGTCGCGCGTACCGTCACGGTGTCTCCGGACCACGACGTTCGAGCTCAATCGAATGCCAGGCCGAGCGAAACCCCGTTGGTCGACAGCACGCCCTTGCGATGAATCACCAGCGACGAGTATGCGTCGATCGCGATCACCGCGCCGCGCCATCGCACCAGATCGACGCCGATACCAACTCCAGCGGCGGGGCCTGGCAGCGTGATGTCGCCGAGCACATCGGGTCGCACCTCGACACTGTGACCCTGGTAGAGCCCAGCACCGATGCCGAATCCCAGCCACAGCGAGGGCGCGGCCCAATATTGCGCACCGGCGAGCAGCATCGATGTCGTGTTGCGCTCGAGCGTCGACATGTCGACGCGGTGAAAGTGGGTGCTGCCGCGGAGCTCGAACGTGATCATCGTGCGCGGCGTGGCGACGTGACCCAGCTTGAGCGATAGCGCACCGCCGTTCTCGAGGTTGCGCTTGGGCTCCGCCGCGCTCGGCATCGATCGCCGCACCACGGTAAACGACGGTCCAACCGCGAGACTGAAGGTTACGCCGCGTCGCTTCTCGAGCGACGCCAGGTTGGCATCACCGGCGCGGGCAGCGGCCGGATCGACGCGCGAACGATCGTCTGCACGGGAGCTCGCGCTCGCGAGCACACCGACCGCGGTGATCGCGGCCCGTGACGCTCTGCGCACGATCACCCGGCGTCTCGGATCACGGGAAGCCGGCGCCGATCGGAAAGGTGCGGTTGATCCGGCAACAGCAAGCGTTCCACCGGCTCGCCCCCGACCAGATGCTTGTCGATGATCTCGGCGATGTCGTCGACGGTGACGTGGCCATACCAAACTTGCTCTGGATACACCACGACGGTCACCCCGGCCTCGCATTGATCGAGACAGCCGGCATTGTTGGCGCGGATCAGCTTCGACAGTCCGCGCTTCTTGAGCTCGATCTTGAGCCGGTCGCGCACCTCGACCCCGCCCTTCGCCTTGCAGCAACCTTTGGGGTTGTCCGCGGCGCGCTCGTTGATGCACACGAACACATGGCGCTGAAAGCTCGGCATCCCGAGCAACCGTAACACGCGACGTGCGATGCCGCTCACTGCGGTTCGTCGAGGTTGAACCGCGCCCGGGGATGTCGCATGCTCTCCGTCGAGGATGCGCGACGATCGAAACAGCGGTCCAACCATGGGTGGCCACGCGATGCTTCCCCAGTCGAGCGGCCTATTCGATCGGCCGCCTCCCCCGCCCAAGCGAACCGCGTTGCCGATCGTTGCGGGCATCATCACCGTCGGCCTGGTCGCTGCCGTCGGTTGGTTCGTGGCGAGCGGCGGCGACGGTGGTGCAAATGCTGCCGTGGGGCCGGACGCTGGAACGCCTGCTGCCGTGGTTCCCGATGGAGCGACGACCCCGGTGATCCAACGACCCGACGCGCCGCCAAAACCAGCGGCGACGACTCCAACGCCAGCAGCGACGGCCCCACCGAAGCCGGCCGATCCGCCACCGAGCAAGCACGAGAAACCCGACAAACCCGACAAACCCGCTAAACCAGACAAGCCCGACAAGCCTTCGAAGCCAGATCGGCCGCGCCCATCGAGCGGTCCCACCACCTCGCCTGGCGAACAAACGGGCCCGGTGACCAAACCCCAGACCGGCCCGGTGACCATCCCCGATCGGGGCGCCGCGCCGCCCGCGTCACCACCAAAGGCCGAGCCCGCCCCCGAGCAAGCACCACCACCCTCGACGCCCGCCGAGCTCACGCCAGAACCTGCGCCAGAGTCTCCGAAGGAGCAGTGATGCCGCGGTGGCAACTGCTCGCCATGGTCGTCGCAGGCGCGATGGCAGCGGGACCGGCGCGCGCGCAGTCGTCGCCGTGGCGCGGCGGCGACACCGACGAGGCGACACTGACGGCGATCGCGAACGATCCGTCCGTGAAGCTCCAAGGCTCGGCGAGCAGAACCGCGGTGCGCGCAATGTTGGTCGGCGCCGCGCATCACCTCGAGACCAAGTCGTATGACCAGGCGCTCGCAAATCTGCTCGAAGCATATGCGGCGCTGCCGAGCCCCAGGATCCTGCTGCACATCGCCGCGACGCTGCGAACCATGGGCCGCATCCCCGATGCCGCCGATTCCTATCAGCGATACCTGCGATCGCCGGTGCCAAGTGACGACGTGGTGCGAATCGCCGAGCTCAACGCACTGCTGGCCGAGCTCGACGCACAGGTGACGGTGTTGACGATCCGCGTGCCATCGACCGGCGGTCAGGTCTCGATCGATGGCGGACCGTTCATTCCGGTATCCGGCGCGTTGATGACACGCGTGCGACCCGGTGTGCATCTCGTGCGCATTCGGTCTCGGGACACGACGCACGAGCTGTCCGTCACCGGGTTCGAGGGGGAACGCAAGGTCGTCGCAGTCGACGGAGTTCCAGCGGCGACCTCGAATGCGGTGACCGAAGGCTGGTTGATCGCGGGAACTCAGTACACCGTGGGGCCCGGCGCGCGCCGGCGAACCCGTAGTGGGTTTTCCGGCGCCGAAATCGCTGCGTCGGTGCCAGCGGACCCTCATGCGTCATCGCCTACGCACCAGGCCAACCCCGGCGACTCGCCGGCGCTGTCGTCGGGGCTGATCGCGGTCGCTCGGATCGACGGCGAACGCCGAGGCTTCGCCGCTGGGTTCGGCCTTGCGGTTTCCCGCGGCCGGCTAGGCCTCGAGGCGATGGTGGTCCGTGCGCAGGCGACCGGCGGCTACCTCGGAGCGCGCTACCGGCTCACCACGGGCACCGTTCGGTGGTACGCGGCCGCCGGCGTTCCTGCGTTCGTGTTCGACGAAGATGCCATGGCCGGCACGACCTCGCGCAAGCTGGCGGTCGGTGCGCGATTGGCAACCGGCATCGAGTTGTGGTTCCACGATCAGCTCGGCGTGCACTGCGACATCGGTTACGAGCACTTCTTCAAGGTCAGCGATTCGGTGTTCGACGGCCGCGCGATCGATGCAAATCTGATCGTCCCGACGATCGGCGTGGTCGGAACGCTATGACCGCGCGCGCGTGGCTCGGGTTCGCGATCGCGATCGCGGAGATCACCGCGACGGCGGCGATCGCAGGCCCCACTCCTGCCGCGGTTCGTGCAACTCCTGGCGTTCGCGTCGTCGAGGTTACGGTCCCTGGCGGCGGCAATTCGACGCTGAGCCTGATCAATGACGGCGGCAGCGCGGTGACCGTCGATGGGCTCGTGCGTGACGCGTCCTGCGATCCGGCGGTGACCGCGAGCGCGGGCGGCGTGCCGTTCACGATCGCTGCCGGGGGCATGAAATCGATCACCATCGCCTGCGCGACTTCGATTCCGGCGAGTATCAAGCGCTGTGTATTTCACGCGGTCGACACCAACGAGGCTCCGGTGGTCGACTTCGAGGGTGTGTGCCGGTATGGCGCGGCGTCGCTACTGACTCCGAACCCAGCCCTGCTCGGCTATGGCGACGTCGTGATCGGCGCGTCGGCGGACCTCGAGCTGCAGGTCACCAACGATGGCGCTACCCCGATCGAACGGCTGTTTCTGCACATCGACGACCTGGAAGGAAACTTTCGGTTCGCAGCACCGTGCAATCCCAACGTCCGAGCATGCGATCCAGCGACCGCACCGATCGCTCAGGGTGCGAGCATCGCGCTCGCCGTGCAGTGCACACCGCAGTCGGCCGGCGCACACGCCGCAAAGCTCTACGTCGTGGCAGACAACGGCCAGCACCTCACCGGCTCTCCAAGCGCGGTCGATCTGACGTGCAACGGAATCGCCACCAGCGCTCCGACGATCTCGATCACCCCAAACCCGGTGGTTGTCCAGCCGACCGACGTGATCGGATCGCCGGTGACGTCGATCGTGCACATCGGCAACGTTGGAGGCGCACCGCTTACCGTCACCAGCATCAACATCATCGACGCAGGCAACGGCGCGTCGGCGGATTGGACCTATGACGCGACCGGCGCGTGTTTTGGAGCGATCACACCTGGCTCGGCGTGCATGCTCGAGCCTGCCGAGCGCGTCGATCTCGCGGTCGGTTTCAATCCGTCGGCGATCGGCCGGCGCGACGCAACGATGTTGATCTCGTTCAACGACAGCGCGCCACGATCCGTATCCTTGGCGCTGCGCGGCGAGGGCCGCGGATCTACCGTCGAGCTGATCGGTGCTCCTGCGATCGACTTCGGTCGTGTGCCGATCAATGCAATGCCCCAGGCGACCTTTGCGCTCGCCAACCGCGGCAACCAGGACATCGCTGGCGTCGAGCTCGCGATCGCGCCCGCGGCGGGCACCCCGTTCACGCTCGCGCCGCCCAGCATGACGTCGATCGTCGCGGGTAGCGCCACCACCATCACGGCGACTTGCAAACCGACTTCGACCGGTCAGGAGACCGCGACGTTCGAGGTCGCGTCCGACGACGCATTCGACTCCGCACCGATCTCGATCGCGGCGGTCTGCGAAGGCTCGACGCTGCCGCTGATCGCGAATCCCACGACGATCCGGCGCGGCGAGATCCGCACGGGGAGCACGCCCGCGCCGACCACGATCACGCTCACCAGCTCGGCGAGTACCCAGATGATTACCAGCATCGCGCTGGAGACCCAGAGCCCCGCGCTGTCCTTGACCGGTGCCCAAACGCCAGTGTCCACACCCCATTCGGTTCAGCTTCACGTCGCGACCACGGCAGATGCCGAGCTCGACAACGCGATCGTCGTGACCACGGCTGGAGGCGACGAGCTGCGGATCCCGATCGCGGGCACGGTGCGCACCGCCGAGCTCGACGAACCGCTACCGACGTCGCTCGGAACGTTCTGCGTCAACCAACCGACGACCCCTCGCACGATCGCGCTCGGCTCGACGGGCACAGCGACCGTGCGATTGGTCTCGGCGGAGCTGGAGCTGGGTTCGGCATCACCATTCGATCTGCTCCCGGCATCGCCGTCGCACTATCCATCGACGCTGAAGCCGCAACAGGTTGCCACCGTGGAGCTGACTCCGCGGCGGCAGGCGACACCCGGGTTGCAGACCGACGAGCTGGTGTGGACTACCGATCTCAACCCACAGCCAGCCGTGCGGTCGACGATCTCGGCGACCTTCGTCGAGAACGGTGGCGCGATCGCCCCGCCATCCCTGGCGTTCGGCTCATCGCCGGTGCACCTCGTGGTCAAGAACGGGCAGACCGTTACGCTGCAGAACTGCGATACCGCGGATCTGATCCTCGACGATCCTCAGATCACGGCGCCGTTCACGATCGAGAGCCCCAGCTTTCCGGACGTGCTGGCGCCCAACGAGATCGTCACGCTCAGCATCGGATTTCACCCGACCCGGCTGGGAGCGCAGACCGGTGCGTTGACGATCAGCTCGTTGCAGCTCGGCCAACCGTTGGTCGTCATGCTCTCGGGCGAAGGCGTCTCGAACAACGGCGGTGGCGGTCAAGACGCAGGCGTCACTCCGGTGCCCACCGAGCGCACGAGCTTCTATGCGTGCAGCGGCTGCGGATCGAATCGTCCGTCGAGCGGCGCGTTGCTAGTGCTGATCGTCGGCGCGGCGCTGGTCAGGCGGCGGTCCCGGAGCGGATCTTCTTCAGCTCGCTGAAGAACTGATCGATCTCCGACGCGGTCGTGTAGAAGTGCGGCGCGATCCGGATCCCGACGCCCGGCCGGTGGTCGCAGAACATCTTGCGCCGGTTGAGCTCGCGACACACGTCGGCCGATCCGACGAAGTCGAACACCACCGAGCCGCCGCGGCGTTCCGCAGCGCGCGGGCTGTTGAGCTTCATCCCGAGCTCGTCGACCCAGTCGATGCACTTCTGGGTCATCACCAGGCTCTTGTCGCGGATCTTGCGAACGCCGATCTCGCCGATGATGCTCTGGCCGGCGCGCGACTGATAGAGCGCGGCGATCGCCGGGGTGCCGCCCATGTAGCGCCACACGGAGTCGGCATAGGTCTGCTCGGGCATCGTGAATGCGAATGGCGCGTCGTTGCCGAACCAACCGGTGACGCGCGGCGAGAACTGCTCGATCAGATCCTTGCGAACGTACAACCACGCCGCGCCGGGCCCGCCGCACAGATACTTCACCGAACCGCCGCACGCAAACGACACGCCGAGGTCGACGACGTCGAGCGGTACCGCGCCGATCGATTGGTAGCAGTCGAGGATGACGTGGGCGCCGACCGAGCGCGCGCGGTCGCAGATCCGCTTCACGTCTTGGATGTACGCCGACGAGAACACCACGTGGGAGATCGGAACCACCAACGTTCGCTCGTCGATCGCCGCGCACATCGCGTCGGTGTCGATCGTCGAGCCATCTGCCGAGGGCACGAGCACGCACTCTGCGCCGCGGCGCTGCTCGGCCTGCCAGACGTACGACACCGTCGGAAACTGCAACGCCTCGTAAACGACACGGTTGCGCTCGGGCTTGTAGTCCAAGCACGACGCGAGCACCGCCATCACGCTCGAAACGTTCTGATGCATGATCACGCTGCCGGTCGGCGCCGAGATGATCTTCGCGATCCGCTCGGCCGCACGATCGACCTCCGGCAACCAATCGCTCCACGCAGTGATCGATTTGGTTCGCCACAGCTCGAGGTATTCCGCCAGATCGGTCTGCGCCTGCGCCGGCACACAGCCGAGCGAGTGCGAGATCAGGTGGATGCAGCTCTCGAGCGAAGGAAACTTCGAGCGGTACTCGAGCAGACTATCGGCGACGGGGTCAGCCATCCCCGTGACGTACCAATACCTATGGGTGCGCGTCTACTACATCGACGCACCTGCGAATCTCGCTTGTTCCGACGCCATGAGCGAGCCGATCGCGCGCTGCGGATCGCGATCTACACGCGAGTGTGATCCGTATCGTGATCGTCTCGACGAGACTCGGTGACGGTCACTACACAACACGATCGCGCGAACCGTTAGAGCGCTCGCGCTGACGAAATCGCTTTCATTCGGTTCACCCGAAAACCTACTCTCGGAATGGTGACCAAAGTAACCGACACCGGTACAGCCACGCGCGTTCGCGCGCGCGCCGGCACGTCGGCCACCAAGGTCGACAAACCGGCGGCGCCGAGCGCCGGACTGCGAACCGATACCGAGATCACACCGCCACGACCACTCGGCACCGAGGCCGAGCCGGACACCTCGGTTCCGATCGCCACCACCGACGACCACTTCACGATCCCGATGCCGGCGCTGGTGCTCGATAGCCCATCCGCACCGACTAATGCGCGCGCGGTGGCGGCCGACGTGGGGCGCCATGCGACCGATAACATCGAAGTTCCGCGCGAGCGGTTCGGCAGCTATGAGGTGTTCGAGTGCCTCGGCCGAGGCGGCATGGCATCGGTGCATCGCGCCGAGATCGCGGGCGTCGCCGGGTTTCGGCGAGCAGTCGCGCTCAAGCGCATGCATCCGCACGTCGCTGACGATCCGTCACTCGTGCAGTCGTTCGTCCAGGAAGCCCAGCTCGCGAACGAGCTCAAGCACGAGAACATCGTGCACGCCTATCACCTCGGGGAATGCGACGGCACGTACTTCATCGCGATGGAGCTGGTGCAGGGACCAACCCTGCTCCAGATCATGTCGCAGTGCGCGCTCGCGGCGGGTCCAATCCCAATCGAGATCGCGGTGGCGATCCTGATCCAGGTCTGCGATGCGCTCGACTACGCCCACTCGCTCTGTGACGACCGCGGCCGGCCGCGCGGGATCATTCATCGCGATGTGTCGCCCACCAACGTGGTGGTCTCGAACAGCGGGGTGGTGAAGCTGATCGATTTCGGGATCGCAAAGGCTCGCTCGCGTCTGCAAACCCGAGAGGGGCTGATCAAGGGCAAGCTCGCCTACGTCGCGCCCGAATACCTGGACGGTTCGCTCGACGCGCGCGCCGATCTGTTCGCGCTCGGTGTGATCGCGCACGAATTGCTGACCAGTCGCCGATTGTTCCGCGGCAAGACCGAATACGAGACCATGGAGAACATCAAGTCGATGCCGGTCCAACCGCCGTCGAACTGGAACCGCGCGGTGACCGCGGATCTCGACAACATCGTGCTGACCGCGCTCGAGCGCGATCCCGAGCAGCGCTGGCAGAACGCAGGGGCGATTCGGACCGCGTTGACGTTGGTCGCCAAGG
Source organism: Kofleriaceae bacterium (assembly GCA_050184455.1). GTDB lineage: Bacteria > Myxococcota_A > Polyangia > Haliangiales > Haliangiaceae > JABFXX01. The sequence goes on from JBFXAI010000028.1 coordinate 82,044, forward strand.
ATCTGGGAATCGTCGTGTGCCCGCGACAGATCGTCGAATGGGTGTTGTGGGCGTTCGCGCAACAGCCACAACAGCATCGCAGCGACATCAGCCGGGTGATCGCCGAGCTCGAGCCCAGCATCTCGATCGACGTCAGCCCGTTCGAGACTTCCGCGCCGTCGCGCCCCGCGCAACCGACGCCGGAGCTCAATCCGTACGAGTTCATGCTCGAGGACGACGACAAAGCCCGCACGCTGCCGCGGTAGCTAGCGGTCACCATTTCCGGTTCCGCTTCCCTGACCGGCAGCCGCATGCCGTCGGCCAGTGATATTCTCATTTTGTTTCCGCTGGTTGGCACTGCCAGGGTGGCAAATCCTGAGTGGGGGTCAGGGCCGGTTAGAAGGTCGCTATTCGCTGGGTGGACACATCTCAGTACATTTCCCGCCACTAGGTATTTTCGGCGTTTAGAAAGACCTTCATGCGAGCCACCAGCAGAGCGGCGACCGAGATCTGGCAGACGCCTCCGTCCGAGCAGGATCGCGTGACCGAAGTGTTCGGCGACTACGTCGTGTTCGAGCAGCTCGGCGCTGGCGGAATGGCGACGGTTCATCGCGCCGAGCTGCGCGGCATCGACGGGTTTCGCAAGCCTGTCGCGCTCAAGCGAATGCTAGCGGCGGTGGCCGAAGATGTCGCGCTCGTCGAGTCGTTCGTGCACGAAGCCCGGCTGACCAGCCAGCTCAAGCACGAGAACATCGCCCAGGCCTACGATCTTGGAAAACACGACGGCAGCTACTACATCGCGATGGAGCTGGTCCCGGGCCCGACACTGCTGCAGGTGATGGCGCAGTGCAGCGCCGCCGCCGGCTCGATCCCGCTGCCGATCGCCGTCAACATCTTGATTCAGATCTGCGACGCGCTCGAATACGCGCACGCGCTCCGCGACCAGAACGGTCGCCCGCTCGGGATCATCCACCGTGATATCTCGCCGGGAAACATCATCATCTCGAACACCGGCATCGTGAAGCTGATCGACTTCGGCATCGCGAAAGCGCGGACGGCACGCGCGCAGACCCAGACCGGATTCATCAAGGGCAAGTTCGCGTACGTCGCGCCCGAATACGTCGCCGGTAAGCTCGACGCGCGCGCCGACCTATTCGGCCTCGGCGTGGTCGCCCACGAGCTGCTCACCAACGAGCGGTTGTTCCGCGGCAAGAACGATCTCGAAACGCTGCGCAACGTGCGCGAGATGCGGGTGCCGCGGCCGTCGCGTTGGAACCGCGATGTCCCCGCGGAGCTCGACGACATCGTGCTCACCGCGCTGGAACGCAATCCGGCGAAGCGCTGGCAGAGCGCTGCCGCCCTGCGCACAGCGCTGCTTCAAGTTGCATGGAAGCTGGGCGTTGCGGTCGGCCACCAACAGGTGGTCGATTGGTTGGTGTGGGCGTTTTCGCAGGAGCCTCGCCGGCTCGGCACCGAGCTCGGTGCATTGATCGACGTCGGACTCGAACCGAGCGCCGAGGCACCTCCGCCGGTGGTCATCAAGCCCGACGATCCGGCGCAGCTGCTCCGCAGCAAGTCGCTGCGCAACAAGTCGCTACGCAACACCTCGCGCAATCGCGTGGTGCGTCTGCCCTCGCGCCGCTCGAAGCGCGCGCTCAGCGTGCCAGCGCGTCGCTCGATGCCACGCGCGCCGACTCGGCAACCGGTTCCTGCACGCGCTGGCGCCAAGCCACCGCCGATTCCGCCTCCGCGCCGCCGTGCGGCGCCGCCTCCAGTGCCTGTCGGCAAGGCACCGGTGTACGAAGGCTCGGTCATCACCACCAAGATTCCGCGCGAGGTCGCGCGTCCGTGGCTGCTGATGATGTTGTTCATCGGCGCCGTGACGGCAGCCTGGTACGTCTGAGCGCACGCGATGTTTCGCGATGATCCCGAAGCCGCGCTCGCGCGGATTCGCGCGCTCACCCGCGACGAGCTCGACGTCGAATAGCGCACCCACATCGTCGCACCCGTCGAACAGTGTGACGCAGCAGACGGGGCGCACGCCCACAATCACAAAACCCTCGGGCGCGACGAGATCGCGGCCTAGGATGCTTGGGTGGCGGTCCTCGCGAACACCCCAGCCGGCAGTCGGTCACGAGCTCGCGAAGAGAGCGGTGCGGTCACCAACGTCCTGCATCTGCGCGCCGAGTCGGATCACTCGGCCAATCAGAATCGCGTCGTCGAACGGTTCGCCGACTATCACGTGTTCGAGCGGCTCGGCGCTGGCGGCATGGCCGAGGTCCATCGCGCCGAGAGTCGATCGATCGGTGGGTTTCGCCGGCCGATCGCGCTGAAGCGATTGCTGCCGCACGTCGGCGAGAGCTTCGAGCTAGTGCGATCGTTCGTGCATGAAGCACAGCTGGCGAGCCGGCTGCGCCACGAGAACATCGCGCAGGTCTATCAGCTCGGACGGTTCCACGGCACCTATTACATCGCGATGGAGCTGATCGAGGGCCCGACGCTGCAGCAGATCATGCAGCAGTGCGCGGGCGCGGCGGGTCCGATCTCGGTTCCGATCGCGGTGAACATGCTGATCCAGATCTGCGACGCGCTCGATTACGCGCACAATCTGTGTGACGACGAGGGCCAACCGCTGCGTCTGGTCCATCGCGATGTTTCGCCAGCCAACGTGATCGTCTCGAATACCGGCGTGGTGAAGTTGATCGACTTCGGGATCGCGAAGGCCGCGGACTCGAGCATTCACACGGCGGCCGGCGTGATCAAAGGCAAGTACGCATACCTCGCGCCGGAGTACATCCGCGGCGAGCTCGACGCCCGCGCAGATCTGTTCGGGCTCGGCGTGATCTCGCACGAGCTGCTGACCAATCGCCGGCTATTTCTCGGCGAGACTCACGCCGAGACGATCACCAAGCTGCGCACGATGCACGTTCAACCGCCGTCGCGGTGGAACCCGGCGGTCACGCGCGACCTCGACGACATCGTGCTGACCGCGCTGCAACGCGATCCGTCGCAGCGTTGGCAATCCGCCGCCGCGATGCGCACCGCGTTGACCGGCGTCGCGCGCGAGCTGGGGATTCCGATCACCGGCGCTGACGTTCGCAGCTGGGTGACGTGGGCGTTCACGCGCAAGCCGGCTCGCGAGAGCAGCGAGCTGATCCGCGTGATCGATACGCTCGAGCCGAGCGTGACCCATGAAGTTGATCTCGATCAGCTGCTCGACGAGCCCGCGAACGCGAACCAGATTAGCGAGCCGATTCCGGTGCCGATCGGGGTGCGCGCCGAGACCGAGCCTTCGCCGGTGCTACCGACGATCACGGTTCGCGCGGAGACCCCGGCGATGGTGGTTGATCGACCGGTGAGGAATGCCCAGCGGGTCCGGCGATCGCCGGCGCCGCCTCGCGGAATGAGCGTCGTCCCGACGCCGGCGCCGGAACCGGCTGTGCTCGAGCGGCCGGCGCGCGGCACGGTGGTGAAGATCAAAGATACGCCGGTGAGAGGATCGCGCGCGCTGCGACTGCGCAGTCGTCCGCCGCACGAGGGTCGTAGGCATCGGCTGCCGCCGCCGCCCCCACACGGGGATGAGATTCAGGTTGGCGACGAGTTGTTGATCAGCGAGCACAAGGCGTCGCCGCGATTGCCGATGGCGCCCGCGCCGGTGGTTTGGCCGTGGGTGTTGTTGATGATTGCGGCGGCAGCGGTGGCGATCGGGTACTTCACGTGGCCGTGGCAGATGCCGATGCTGTGAGTTACTGAGGCGGAGGGGGAGGGATCGGACTGGGGGGAGGATTCGGACTCGGGGTCGGATTCGGACTCGGACTCGGGGTCGGATTCGGACTCGGGGTCGGATTCGGATTCGGGGTCGGACTCGGACTCGGATTCGGAGTCGAGGTCGGGGTCGGACTCGGAGGCGACGTCGGGGTCGGACTTGGATTCGGGGTCGGAGACGTGGGCACCGGAGCCGGCTTGTCGACGGGCACGTCGGGGATCGGTTTGATCTGCTCGTCCTCGGTGGGCGCATTGAGAATGTCGTTGCCCTCGCCGCCGATCAGGATGGCCAGCGCGGTGATCAAGCCGAGTCCTGCTCCGGCGGCACCGCCGACGATCACACACGACGTGTGATCGGCTTCGGCGAGCTCACACGTGCCGAGGCCAACCACGCTGCCGACGATGCCGGTGGTGACCGCCGGATGCTTGACGGCAAAGCCACAGCCGCTCGCGGATACGAGGATGACGATCGATGCCAGAGCGACCGCGCGCATCATCAGTGGTAACCGGTGTCCTTGCCCTTCGCGGTCTGCTGCGCGGTCCATTCAGCAAACACGTCGTCACGAACGTCCCACAGCTTGGGGAAGAACCGCTGCTTCATGCCGTGCGCGAGCAGGTCCGAGTGCTTGCCTTTCAGCGACGGTGTTCCAGTGCCGATGATCCGGTAGACCAGCGTGAGGTGGCGATAGCGCCACGCCTGCAGCAGCTGGTCGTAGTCGGTCAAGCCTTCGCAGAGCTGGAACAGGTCGTGGTAGTCGTGCGGTGAGTCATAGATCTGGCGGAGCGTGACGTTCTTTGACTCGAGGAACTTCGCAAACGTTGGCCACACTAGCTCGCCGGGCAGCCTCAGCATCGTGCGAAATCCAGGCGACTCTTGACCCGAGCCCCGGCCGAGTCCGGTGCGAATCGTCATGTAGTCGATCGGTGCCATCGTATCGAGCAGATCGACCGAGTGGAGCAGCACGCGCTGAATCTCGGCGACTCGACGCAGCGTCGTACCCGCCCGAGCCGCATTGCCGATCTCGAGCTGCGCGCACGCGAACCGCAGCTCGTGCTCGATCAACTTCATATACAGCTCGTGGGCCTGATGCACGATCTGAAACTGCATCTCGTCGTGGCACGTCAGATCGTCAGGTGCCTTTTGCAGGCGGAGGAGCTCCTCGGTGCGAATGTACTTCTCGTAGTCGGTGAGCGCCACGCCCGGTTCCTACCACGTCTTTCCACGTCATCGGAGCGCTACGAAGGCCTGGTGGAACGTTCGCGATTTCACGGCGCTAGCGCGGGCTCGGTGGCACGCATACATCCGCATACGAGATCGCGGCGTTGCGCTTCGCAGATCGACGCGAGACCATGAATCGTGGTCCGTTCGAGCGTGGGGAACGTATGACGTACAGGGGTCCTTCGATCGTGGCTGCAATCCTGACCGCAGCCGGTATCGCGTCGGCACAACCCGGGGCGTATGCACCGCAACCAGCGCCGCCTCCACCGAGCTATCCGACCGGCGCGCTCGCACCACAACCGCCCCCTGGATCGGTGCACGCGACGTTCGTCTCGACCACGGCAGATGGTTGGGACGTTGTAATCGATCGAGAGCCAGCCTGTGCCACGCCGTGCTCGCTGTGGGTCGCGCCGCTTCAGTTCGTTTCGCTGCGAACCCAGGAGCGGCGACCGATCAGGCTCGATGTTGGCTATTTGCCCGCGGGCAGCGTGATGGTCGCGGCGAAGCCGCTCAGCAAAGGCATGTACGCCACCGGGCTCACGTTTACCGCGCTCAGCGGTATGGCCGTCGTCACCGGCATCACGTTGACCGCCGTCGGCTGCGCCGGCGATCGCGACACGATGTGCAAGGCCGGCGTGATCTCGATGCTGTCTGGCGGCGTCGCGCTGGCCGGATCGATCTGGCTGATGCGCCAGGCATTGCCCTACGCCGACGTCAGCCCCGCGCAACCGTACGTCTCTGGCAACAGCGTCGGCGTCGCCGGATCGTTCTAGCGGCATTTGGCCCTGCGAGGCAAATGATCAGTACCCGAGCGGGTACCTCACGTGAGGTTTGTCAGCGCGGTGCCGTCTTTCACCTTCATGCTGAGGCAAGAAGCGCAGTGGCTTGGTTCTTGGTTGGCGGCCCAGCCCTCCGAGACCGTATTTCCGCTGTGCAACATCGGAAGCTCGACTCAACGCTTTCGATCGGTCACCCAGCCGTGGATCGACGAGCACCTGTTTGCCGGCGCCCGCGCTGCGGGTCGTTCGGTCATTCACGTCGATCGCAAGCCCGAGGCCGGTGTCGATCTGGTCGGCGACGTGTGCGACCCGTCGTTCGTCGCCGAGCTGGAGCACCGCAGGGTCCGCACGGTCCTGTGCTCGAACCTGCTGGAGCACGTCGACGACGTGGTGGGCGTGTGCGGCGCGTTGTGGAACCTGGTTCCCGCCCGCGGAAACCTCGTGATCAGCGGGCCGTATCGGTACCCGCTGCACCCCGATCCGATCGACAACGGTCTGCGTGCGAGCCCCGACGAGCTGGCCGCGCTATTTCCTGGTGCGCAGGTGATCGACGCAGCGTTGATCGAGGACGGCACATTCGCGCGATACCTGATGCGGTCACCGCTCGTCGCATTGGACGAGCTCGCGAGTGTGTTCACGTTCTGGCGCGGACAGCGCTGGATCGCCAATTTGCGCCGGTGGTCATGGCTCCACCGGCGGTTCGTCGCCGCCGCTGTGATCCTTCGAAAGCCGGCGCTCAGCGCTTAGCGAAACGCGCCCTGGCTGGGCGGCAGCTCGCTGCGCGCCCATGCGGACACAGTCGGATCTGGATGGCGGGACCGAACACGGTGATCTCCATCGCTCGGTACGCTAACGCGACGGCATGGTCGTGGTCGCGCGGAGAACTGCGAGCGAGGCCCCGACTTTTGGGTCTCGCCACCGCGTCCTATGCGGCACACCGACAATCTAACATATTAGATTTTATACGATAATCATTCTCCTGTTAGCACTCGACTTGGGGGGTTGCCAACGCAGCGGCGGGTGTTTATAGAGGGCCGCAAAACCTTTCACGAGTGAGGGCACGTCATGAAAATTCGTCCGCTGCACGACCGCATTCTCGTCAAGCGTCTCGATGAGGAGACCAAGACCGCTGGTGGCCTGTTCATCCCCGACTCCGCCAAGGAGAAGCCGATCCAAGCCAAGGTGATCGCGGTCGGCGCTGGCAAGCGCGACAAGGACGGCAAGATCGTCGCCCTCGAAGTGAAGGCTGGCGACCGCGTGCTGTTCAGCAAGTACAGCGGTACCGAGGTGAAGATCGACGGTGAAGAGCACCTGATCATGCGCGAGGACGACCTCCTCGCCGTCCTCGATTAATTGAAAGGGGACCTTCGGGCCCCCTCGGTCGAGCGACGCTCGCCCATTCACCTCTCCGCGCGTTTTCGCGCGACCCAGATTTTCATTCTCCAACGAAGGAACCAGAACAATGGCTGCCAAAGAGATCATCTTTTCCTCCTCGGCTCGCGGCGAGATCGCCAAGGGCCTCAACATGCTCGCCAACGCGGTCAAGGTCACCCTCGGACCCCGTGGACGCAACGTCGTCATCGAGAAGTCGTGGGGCGCCCCGACGGTGACCAAGGACGGCGTCACGGTCGCGAAGGAAGTCGAGATCGAGAACAAGTTCCAGAACATGGGCGCGCAGATGGTGAAGGAGGTCGCGTCGAAGACCTCCGACGTCGCCGGCGACGGCACCACCACCGCGACCGTGCTCGCGCAGGCGATCTACAACGAGGGCGCGAAGCTGGTTGCCGCCGGCCTCAACCCGATGGACCTCAAGCGCGGCATCGAAGCGTCGGTCGCGTCGATCGTCGAGCAGATCACCAAGATGGCGACCCCCACCAAGGGCAAGGAAGACATCGCGCAGGTCGGCACGATCAGCGCCAACGGTGACACCGAGATCGGCAACATGATCGCCGAGGCGATGAAGAAGGTCGGCAAGGAAGGCGTGATCACGGTCGAAGAGGCCAAGACGCTGCACAGCGAGCTCGATGTCGTCGAGGGTATGCAGTTCGATCGCGGCTACCTGTCGCCGTACTTCGTCACCGACACCGAGCGCATGGAGGTCGTGCTCAACGACTGCTTCATGCTGATCCACGAGAAGAAGATCTCGAACATGAAGGAGCTGCTCCCGGTGCTCGAGCAGGTTGCCAAGCAGGGCAAGCCGCTCTTGATCATCGCGGAGGACGTCGACGGTGAGGCGCTCGCCACGCTGGTCGTCAACAAGCTGCGCGGCACGCTCCAGGTCTGCGCCGTCAAGGCGCCGGGCTTCGGCGATCGTCGCAAGGCGATGCTGCAGGACATCGCGGCGCTCACCGGCGGCCAGGCGGTGACCGAGGACCTCGGCCTCAAGCTCGAGAACCTCACGATCAACGACCTCGGCAAGGCCAAGCGGATCTCGATCGACAAGGACAACACCACGATCATCGAGGGCGCCGGCAAGAAGGCGGACATCGACGCGCGGGTGAAGACGATCCGTCGCGAGGTCGAGGAGACCACGTCGGACTACGACCGCGAGAAGCTCCAGGAGCGCCTCGCCAAGCTGGTCGGCGGCGTTGCCGTGATCAAGGTCGGCGCTGCGACCGAGGTCGAGATGAAGGAGAAGAAGGCTCGCGTCGAAGACGCGATGCATGCGACCCGCGCGGCTGTCGAAGAGGGCATCGTCCCCGGCGGTGGCGTTGCGTTGCTCCGCTGCCTCAAGGGCCTCGAGAAGCTGTCGTTCGAGGATGACCGTCGTTACGGCGTCAACATCATGAAGCGCGCACTCGAGGAGCCGATCCGCCAGATCGCCGCCAACGCCGGCGTCGATGGATCGATCGTCGTTGCCAAGGTTCGCGACGGCAAGGACGCGTTCGGCTTCAACGCCGCGACGCTCGAGTACGGCGACTTGATCAAGGAAGGCGTGATCGACCCGGCCAAGGTCGTTCGCACCGCGATCCAGAACGCGGCGTCGGTGTCGGGCCTCATGCTCACCACCGAGACGCTGATCGCCGAGAAGCCCAAGAAGGAAGACAAGTCGGGCGGCGGTCACGCCGGCCACGGTCACGACTACGAGGACTAAGACTCGATGACATAACGGGGCGCACGCGCTCCGTTCACTGACGGGCTGGCGGCAACGCTAGCCCGTCGGCGGTTTCGGAGGGGGTCCCGCGCCGGTGTAGCCGCGCAGGAGACGAGTTGCCGGCTAACCGACTGGCCGATCGAAGCCCAAGTCGTCGAACCGACTGCGCTAGAGCCATGGCGTGGTTGTTGCGATGTGGGGCCCGCATGCACTTGCGAACCTGTGCCTCGGCGGTCGTCCTCGCTCTCGGTGTTGCGAGCTGCGCAAGCACCGCCGAGGACGTCGAAGACCTCGGCGAGCTCGGCGATGGTAAGTCGGACACCGTGTTGCCACGCGAGGTCGCGATCGATCTCGCTCCCGGCGAAGCAAAGCGGATCCGTGTCAAGACCGCCGCATTCGTCGCGAGCCTGACGCAATCGGGCGACGTCGCGGCGCAGATCACCGCCAAGCACCTCGAGCTCGAGTCGACGAGCGACGTCACTGCGGAACCTCAGCTCGACGTCGAGGGAGACGGTGCGGTCCGCAACTGGACCATTCGCGTCGACAACCTCGGCGACGCCCAACTTCAGGGCACGCTGGTCGTCGATCTGCCGGCTATCTCGACCAGCGAGCTCGGCATCGTGTCCGACATCGACAAGACCGTGATGCCGCCCGAAACAGCCGCCGGTCTCGTGCCGCCCTATCCCGGCATCGCTTCCGTGCTGACCACGCTCGAGCTTCGCGCAAATGGCGTCGCGGGCGATGTCTACTACGTCACCGCGCGCGATCCATCGCGTATCGCCGGCGTGCCCGAGTGGATGCAGATGTACGGCGTGCCGGCAGGGCCGATCGACCGGCATCGGGACCCAACCGTGGACCGCACAGGCAGAAAAGGTCGCCGACATCTCGCGGATCTTCGACGCGCACCCGACCCAGAAGTTCGTGCTGTTCGGCGATACGTCGCACCGCGATCCCGAGGTCTACAAAGACATCCGCACCAAGTATCCGGACCAGGTCGCGACGGTCATCATGCACAAGGTCAACATGACCGTGAATCCAAACCGGGTGGTCGGGATGAGCATGGTCAGTAACTACGCCGAGGGCGCAGCCGCGCTGCTCGAGAAAGATCTGATCGACGAGATCGAGGCGCGCACGATCATGGAGACCGCGCAGGCCGAGGGCCTCGCGATCACCGATGCGGAGATCGACGCCCTGATCGCGGGAGCGAACTGAGCGTTCGAAACGTAGATAGATAACTGGAGTGCACCCGCACTTAGATATGACGGCGGACCGGCGACAACGTTGGTCCGCCGTCCTTTTCGGAGACCGATCGTTCAAAAAATCTGATGCGACAGGGCGTCGCGTGTCGTGTTTGGTGACAGCTGTCGGATCCCTGGGCAGCACGTACGCGTAAGTTTGCCCGTCCCAGAACACGATCAGGGGCACGAGGGTTGCTAACCTGGCCGCCTAGCATGCTGTCGACACGTCGTTGTGTAGTCGTCGCGTTGCTGGTGGGGTCGTTCGGCGGCATCGCAGCAGCGCAGCCGCCGCCCGAGCCCGCTCCAGAGCAACCGGCTCCCGAACCGCCAGCCCCAACCGGCGAAACCATCTCGGTCTCGGGGCGCGTGATCAACCCGATGGGTCGACCGATGCGTGGTGCAACGGTGACCAACGAGGGCACCGAGATCACAACGAAGACCGACCGCAGAGGACAATTCAAGAACCAATCGCCGCACGGCGCGACGTT
>JBFXAI010000029.1:0-92604 GCA_050184455.1 Kofleriaceae bacterium
TTCAGGCGATGGCGGCCGGATGGCCGGACCACCGATCGCGATGAACCGTTTTCGGTGATCGCCATCGACCGTTTTCGGTGATCGCGATGGACCGTTTTCGGTGATCGCGATCGACTGAATTACGCAGGATAGTGGCTTGCGGCTTGCGAGACCGCCGTTCTAGGCCGCCCTTGTTGTGGCTGGTTTTTGCGCTTGCACGTTCCACCTGGGCGACACATCAAGGACGATCTCGGGAATCGGCCCAGAGATTTCCAGATGGTTCACGCAACGCTCGTCGAAGAGCGTTGGCTCAGCAGGTCACGACCCACAGGCGCAAAGTTGGTCGCAGGCAGTCGACGAAGCCGCGTCGACGTGGCCTACGGCTGTCGCCGCCCTGCTCGGGCGTGCGCACGAGCTGGTGACTAGACGCGGATCTTGCCCTGAACCGAGTCGTCGAGCGTCTTACCGAGAATCGCGCCCGCAACCATCTTGGCGAACACGATCGCGCGATTGTGCTTGGTGTCCCAGTAGTACCCCTCCGACGGTGCAACCTTGATCACCGTGATGCGTGGGTCGTCCTTACCTTCGGTAAACCACGTCTTCACGATCGGTTCCCAAAGCTCATCGATCTTGCTGCGGTCGCGGCTGATCGTCGCCGTACCGTAGATCGTCAGGAAGTCCGAGTGCGACGAGCCTTGAAACAGCAGCTGTACGGCCGCGTCGCGACCGATCTCGGCGTTGTGGTTGCTGTCAGCGGAGGACAAGAACCACAGGTTGCCGTCGTCGTCGACCTTCTGGACCGACATCGGACGGGTTTCGACGCGTTTGCCGGTCGTGATCGACGTGCAAAAGAAGCATATAGAGCTCTGCTTCACGAGCTCCTGGAGCTTCGCGATCGCAGGCTTTCCCTCAAGGTTTTCGCGGTTGGATTCCGGCTGCTCTCTGTCGATGCTAGTGCCCATGGTGATTCGTAGAGCAACGAGCGCGCCACGTCGCGACCAGCGCCGCGGCCAACGGCTACCGCAGATGCATTCGGTCTCGCGCGGTCGCGCTCGGTGGGACGTTTGCGCTCGCGCGGCTCACTTCTTCTGCGCGAACGGCGCGTCATACCGCTGAGCTTGACGTGCCCAGCTCCGCGCGACGCCTCATACCGCTGAGCGTGACGTGCCCGGCTCCGCGCGGACGACTGGTGCGTGCGCTCCACTCCGATCGGCTCTCGGATGCGACCAGGGCACTTCGTGGCGCCGCTCGAGCTCATCGACCGAACATCATCTCAGCCGTGGGACCCGCGCCATGTCGCCCGAATTTCTTCATGCCTCGGACGTTGATGCGGTTTGGCCCAGCGGCGTCATGACCCACACGCGCAAGCTTGGTCGCATGCGGTCGATCACAGCGGGGGATAGGCCGAGCGCCGCGATCGACGAGAACGATGGCGTCTCATCGACCTGACTTCGGACCTGCACGTCGAAGCCGACGCCGTTGAGGAACGCTTCGAGATCGTCGTGATCATCGAACGCCGAAGCGTCGAGCTGACGGTGTGTGACCCCCGTGATCGCCTCGCGCAAGCGGAGCCGTTCGGGTGGGAGGCCGCGGATCTCGGTCTTGAAGGCGAAGTCCGGGACGATCCACCAGCCGCCTCCAAACTGGTTTATCAACTGCTTGACGTTCGCCGCGAGGCGGCCCGTTTCTTCCCTCGCGAGATAGCCGATCAGCCCCTCGCAAAAGACCATCAAAGGTCGAGCGCGGTCGAACATCGCAACCGCAGCGCGGAGCTGTTCGAGATCGAGCGCGTCGGCGATGGTCACGACATGGCGCGGACTCGGCACCAGCTGATGCCGCTGTCGAACCTCGTCGAGCAAGTCCAACTTCGTCGCGACGACGGCGGGTAGATCTGTTTCGACGTAATGGACCGAACTGCTCTGCGTCAGATCGAGCCCACGCAGCGAGTAGCCGCTCGCTAGCTCCAGGATCTGCGAGGCACCCGACGTGCGGATCAGCTGGGTGATGCTCTTGTACCGCGCCTCGAACATCGGAGCGTAGAACGTGAGCTTGTCGGGCTCCAAGCCGTGGTTCCGTACGATGCTCGCGAAGGCATCATCAGCACCGATCAAGGTCGCGACTTCAGCAGCGAACGCGATGTCCGAAAACTTGCGGTAGTAGGCCGAGACTTTGGCGGTCACGCTGATGTGAGAGACGTCGGCAACCATGGGTCGAGCCTACCAGGCGCAGGTTGGAACGTCGGCGGGACGACAGAATGCGTCGCACATGGGCTCGGCGGCTCGGCTCGTCGGCGCAAAGTCAACGCGACGTGGCGTCGCAAACCGAGCGGGGACAAGCATCTGTGTTAGTGCTGCGGAATGCATTGGCGGACGTGTCAGCACCTGCTCCTGACCGGACTGGCGATCGTTTGCTTGGCGTTGTGTAAGAACGACGAGCGATCACCAGCGAACGACAGCGCCGCAACGATCCAACGCTCGGAGCAGAGCGCCACAGACCGGCACGCCCAGCGCAAGTGCGAGCGAGCCAGCGTGGTGTATGACGGATCGATCGAGGTCGACTCGACTGACTACCTGCATCCGGTGCAGCGTGGTGATGACTATGTCAACGAGGCGATCAGCGGACTAGACCGAGTCGTTTCGAAGGCTCAGCGGGTTCGGTTCACCCTTGACTACCCGTTCGAAAAACCGTTCGAAGGAGTCGTCACCGGCAGCATTACGCTCCAGCGGACGATCGACGCTATTCGCGCCGGGTTGCGCAAGATGTACGAGGGCACCACGCAGCGCGACATTCCTCAGATGCACAATAAGGAGGTCGTTGGCGCGTACGGAAGGGCGTTCCACGTGATCGGTGATCTCGTCATCGAGCGCATCGAGCTGTGCGCAGACGACTCCCTCTCGATCTTCATCGGGAGCTGACTCGCACACGAACGACGGGCCGATCGGCATCACCGCACACGCTGCGCGCGATGGCTCAGTCCCGTGCTAGCGAGGTTTCGCGAGGTTGTAACGGCCCATCTATCGGGGTGGATGACCCAAATCGTTTGGAATTCGCGCAATGCGACGAGCGAGCGCGTTCGCACGGTAGCGGCAGACACGGACTCGCAAGGTGAGGAACTACGGCGATAGCAAGTCGCAAGCTCCAGGCACGCGAATCGCAAACCACGTTCGCCGAGTGCCATGCGTGGATGTTCGTCGAGCTTCCTCGCATTCGTCGCGATCATTGCGGCGGGTGCAGGTGCATGTGGGCAAGTCGCGACCGTGTCGCGGTCAGCTTCGATCACTGCGAGTGCTCCGCACCAGCGAGCCGGTTCGGCGCGTGTCGTGACGATCGAACCACCGCCGCGCCACGCCACCACCGAACAGCGGCTGTTCATCAACGTCGATGCGATCGTGGATCGCTCGAACCGAGTGCCGAGCAAGTTCAGCCAGCGTCTGACCGAAGTCGTGCGCAAGGCGATCCAGCTCAACGGCTACGCGACCTCCTCCACGGGTGCACTTCCGACGTCGCTCGAGCTGGACGCGCGAGGTTATCGAGGTTTCATTGTCGCTGCGAGCGTGCAGCAGGTGACGATCGAGCGCACCGGTAGTCACGCCGAGATCGGATGTAGGGTTACGGTCCGGGTCGCGCGATGGAGTGGGACGGACGGAGGCGAGCGCTGGGAAACGCGCACTGCCGCGAATGCGGCTGGTTCGGGACGTGCGACGACGGCGTGGCGCGACGACCAGGTGGAGCGCGGAGTTTGCGAATGTATCGAGACCGTCGTGGATGAGGTCACATCTCGACAGGTGGTGCCGTTTCTCCGGCGAGTTGCAGTGCTCGACTGATCCTCAACGCACGTCTGATCCTCGCTCAGCGCACGTATTCGCCCTTGAACAGGCACGCCACGGCGCCATCGCCTTCGAGGAAAAATCCGTTGTCCTGGATCAGGTGCATGCGATCTACACCGAATGCCTGTCGCACAGCTTCGATCGTGTTCTGCTTCGCGAGCTCGCCCGCAGGCGTATCTTCGGCGCCCGGGGAGCCGTCGAGCAGGATCGCGTAGCTCGTGCCATCGCTGCCGATCGCCTTCTCCGTGTTGAGGTAATTTGCGCGCTGCTTTTCGCTGAGTCCTTCGGCGTCCGTATTCCAATAGAACACGCCGGGAACCCGAGCCACCTCAAACCCCGCGGCGACGAGCTGCGTGGAGATGGGCTCCTCGAACTGCGCCCGGAACTCGGTGATCGGCTTCGCAAACTGCTCCAGGTCGGCCACGCCATCGGGATTCTCCTCGAGATCCGCCTGGGCCAGCATGATCTGCAGGTTGTACGCGGCGAGCGCATCGTTGAGCACGACCTTGCGGTTTGGCGCGAGCGACATGTACATGTCGATGTGGAAGTCTCCGGGCTGATCGATCTCGAGAATGTTCGCGGGATCGATCCCGTAGTCTTTGCCGATCAGCGTGATCGCCTCGTTGCGCGACAGCGCTCGGCCGATCTGTTCCGAGAGATGGACCTGCGTCATCGTAACTGCATCGCGGCCGATCAATGCGTAGCGCCCACCGTCGGATTTGGTGCCGACGAGCAGGTCACCGCCTTCGACGTACGTCAACAACTGCCGGGACGACCGGCCGCGCTTGAGTGCAAACACCACCGCTTCGATCTGCGCATTCTGTGACCCCTCGTAGTCCTGCACCGAGAATTCGACCAGCGGGAACCCCGCAGCCTTGAGCTTCGCGATGACCTGGTGGAGCTCGGGAAACCGCTCGTTGGTTTCAGCCTTTGCCTGGTTGAAGGCGGCCAGATAGGCGGCCTCGCTATCGGTTTGCGGATAGTAGTGCGCTAGCCGCTCCTTTAGCGGCGCGGCGTAAAACACCTTGAACTGGAGCGGCTCGTTGTCTCCACTGAGAGACACCGAATACACAAGGCTGCCCTCTTCGCGTTGCTCGCTGACCACGAAGTCGCCAACACCGACGAACGCGGGATAACTGACGGCACCATCCTCATCGAGCTCCAGATAGTCTTCGAGGTACGCGTTCGTGGTGACCGGGCTGTTGAAGTCGAACGTGAACCGCTCCTGCTGAGCCACGGCGTCGAGTCCATTGTCCTCGACGGCATCATCATTAGCCGCGTGCAGGGCCTTGAGCCTTTGGGTGCCGTCCTCCGCGTTCACCGGAGGGTTGGACGGGATTTGGTCGATCTTCCCGTCCTTGACGAGCTGCAGCAGTAGGTCGCGTTCGCGTCGATCTGCGGCTAACCGCCGCTCGACTCGAACCTTGAATGGCAGCGATGCGTTGTCACACTTGGAATCGTCGGTGCAGTCGGGATCACCATTGCCTGCGACGTCGCCCGGATCGGACGTCGCGCACGCAACGAGGCACGAAACCACACACGAAGCGAGGTAGGCCGAAGGTCGGAACATGTCGTCGCGAGCACTGCAGCGCGAGTGCCAGTTGGCGCGTTCGAGCTCAGCGAGCTTGCGCGTAAGTGATGTAGCGGAAGTTTCGAATCGGTTACAGACCTTGCCGGCGGCTACGCTAGCCGCAACGCCAATGAGATCCGCTCGTGGGGGATGAGATCTAGGTCACCTTTGCCACTCCGCGATTGCGGCGCCTCGTCGAGCGGGCGATTCTCCGTCGATGAAAACCCCGGCGATCTTGATCGGCGTCACGGTGGTAGGGCTGATCAGTTGCGCGACGACCGAATCGGACCCGGTCGACGAAGACCTCCTGAGCGAGACCCAGCAGGCCGTGACCTCGACCACGCGGGTCACCAGCACGCTCGTGGGGAAAGGCGAGTGGCACACGATCGTGCGCCTGCCGCCGATCGCTCTGACCACAGGCCAACAGCTGTACCTGACCGGCGGGTGGCGGCCACGCAGCAACACGGAGGCGAAGATCCTCCAAGGCGTAACGATCATGTGCTCGGTCAACGGTGAGGTGATCGAGAGGTCAACGTCGTCGAACATCAACCATCACAGCACGACCGGTCCGCTGTATTCCGCGACGCGATGGTTATTCAAGGCTCCCAGGACCGCCAGCTACCGGTGCGAGCTCAAGGGCCGCGCATGCAGCATTCCCTCCTGCGACGATGAAACGCGCATGCTGCTGGTCAACGACACCGAGGTTCACGCGATCAGCGCAACGCCGGCTGATCCAGGGGACGTGGCCTGGGCGGCGCCCGACCTATGCGTTGCACCGGGCGCCACAGAAAAGGTGATGGCGCGAAAGTGGGACGCGACCAGTGACGCGCGGACGATCGACGTCGATCTCGCGCTCGAGGTCACCACGGCCCTCGATGCTCCGAACTGGCTCGACAAGTTCTGCGACGGGTTCTACAAGGACGCCAGCGGCACGACGGTCTCGGGCCGGCTCGTGGTGGTGCAGCTCGACGCCGGCGGTCAACCATGCGCGCCACAGGTCCAGACCGACATCAAGAAGTTGTTCGTCTCGGCGGCTACCCATCACGACAAGATGCATCTCACCCTGCGTGACGTCCCAGTGAGTACGGCCTCGGGATGCACCCGGAGGTTCTCGATCTACGGCGTTGTCAGCGCCAGCGGTAGCACGCTGTATCTACAGCTCCAGGACTTTTCGACGGGAATCGCGCGCAGCCAGCGGTGACCGGCACCTCGAGCGCCGGCTCTCGTACTAGCAGCTCGCGACGTCGCCTCGCCAACGTTTCGGTTGGCGGCACCACATCTACAGGATTCGAACAAGCGAACAGTAAGCGACGCCGCGGGGAGCATTGCGAATGCTCGCCCGCAGGTCGTCGCGATCGTCGAAACGCGATGAGCTCCTCAAGGCGTGCGTTCGTGGATGCCGATGTCCGGCGTCGAGCCACGCGGTGTGAACCAGTAGTCTGAGGTCACAATCGTCTGCCGGCCATTGGCGATGGCCTGCGAGCCCGCCGCGAGCTTGAACTTGTTGAAGTCGAAGCCCGTACCACCGACGAAGCCGGGGTCGCCGGAACGGTTGGTTCCATCGTCGCCGCGCATGATGCTGGGGTTGCCGTTCTGCGCGGGAATCCCGTTGGGGAAGATGTTGTGCGAGACCTGCCACGCGGGCGGCGTGAACGGGCCACCGGACCAGCCGGACGGTGGGTTGGCCTCGAGATACACCGTCGCGCCTGCCGGATCCCAGGGCTTGAACAGCACATTGTTCTCGATCTTGTTGATGCCTGGAGCGTTCGCCCACGGTGCTTCGAACGCGATCGTGCGCAAGCTCATGTCCTTGATCACGTTGTGAGCGATCACGATGTTCGAGTAGTAGTTGGCCGAGGTCGAGCTGTCGTAATTGCCGTAGTAGATACCGGTGGCGAGACGCTCGATCACGTTGTTCGAGATCTCGTGATTGCGCGAGGTGAAACCATTGACGATCTCCTTCGCGATCGCGACTCCGACGGCGGGACGATTCCATCGGTAGTACTTGCCGGTTGGATCATCGGCATAGGCATAGTTGCGGCGCACGGCGACGTTCTCCGATGCGTCGAGATAGATATTGACCGAGTAACAATTGTAGACGCGGTTGCCTTCGATCAATCCGCCGCTCACGCGTTGCGCGCCGACGCATTCACCGTACACGTCGTGGATCGCATTCCAGGTGAGCTTCACGCAGCTGGTGTTGTAGTTGCGCGCGGTCGCCACGCCGCCGTCGTGAATCGGCATGTCGCGGAACTGGTTGAGCTGCGCGAGGTTGTAGAGGGTGTTGCGTTCGAGTGAGAACGAGTTGCCACCGTTGAGCGTGACGGCGTGGCGGCCAACGTCATGGATGGTGTTGTTGACCAGCGTGATGTGGTGGCTGTAGCTGTTGCCTGATGAGTCCGGACCACCGATCGCGAGCCCGACGCTGCCCTTGCGGACCTGCACCTCCTGCGCGAGCGCACTGTTCGTGATCTCGAGGTTGGCGATCGTGACGTACGACGAGTTCCACACCGACGCGATCGACGTCCAATCGGCGAGCGGTGCCTTGGGATCGATGATGACCTTCTCTCCCGGCGCGGCCGAGATGAACAGGTGACGAGGTACACCCGACTGCGCGAGATCCGGCCGATAGTTGGAGATCCGCAGCTCGGGATAGGTTCCGGCCTTGATGTAGATCGTGTCGCCTGGCTTGGCGCATTTGACGGCCTCGGGCACCGAGGTGAACGGACCAGCCGCCGTCGAGCCGCAGTACTTCCCGCCAGGCTGCACGTAATGGATCTGGCCGTTGGGATCGCGTTCGAACGGTGGCGTCGGCTTCGCAGCGTCGCAGCCAGGAATGGTTGCGAAGCTAGTCACTTCCGAGAGCTCTGGCTGATCGGAAGGATCGATCTCGGAATCGCCGAGCTCATCGGTGGCGCAGCCATACGAGGCGCCGAGCATTACTGCGACAGCACTGAACAGCAAACGTGAGTCTCTCATTGGGTCTCCTTTGATAACGACGAGCGGTCTTGCTCGATGCATCACGTACGCGCTGTCTTCAACGCCGCTTCCGCTACTCACAGCAATCGGCGGCGACTGACTTCGCGTTGGCGTCCGATGATCTGAACGCGACGAACAGCCTCGATGTGCGCACGGTGCGCGCAGATCGAATCGCATTATTTACGCGCAGCGATCGGTGAACGCGTCAACGCCAGCGCGCCGTGCACACTGCGCGCACACTGCGCGCCAATCGCCGCGATCGTTGCGAGCAGATTGCGACGATCGTGGCGCTCCTGATGTTGCACTCGGCGCATCGGACGCGGTGACGGCTTACGTAACGCTTGGCGCAGCGGTGCGCTCGATCGTCCACACTGCGCGCGAAATCGATGTCGATCGCTGCGAGCAAGCGTCGTGGACCGCGGTGCTCGCGATGTCTCGAGCGCAGCTACTGTTGGCGCGGTCAGGTGAGCGTCGAGCGAAATAGGTCGGCCAGCGCTACGTCATGGCGCGCCGCACCTGCGGGGTCGTGCACGGGCGTATCGGCTGGCACCCAGCCGTGTTTGTACGGCCAGATCTCGACGGCGTGCACGCACGTCAATGCCGCGTCGAGCTCGCTCGCGCGCTGGGCCGGGAAGCTTTGGTCCTCGCTCGCGCCGGCGACCAACACGCGCGCCGTAATCCGGTCTGTTGCGAAGTCGATCGTAGGGATACCAGGATGAAAGGCGGCAGCCGCGACGATCCGGTCGGGGAACTCGGCGGCAACGCACAGCGCCAGGCGGCCGCCCATGCAGTAGCCGGTGATGCCCACCTTACCGGGCAGGTGGGCGAGGAACGTCTTGGCGTCGCGCATGACGTTGTCGACGCGCATGAGCGCGCTCAGCTTCGCGCGAAACTGCTCGCGAAGTTCAGGGTCGCTGAACAGCTTCACCGGATCGGGCGCGGTGTACGGCCCGGCGCGATAGAACAAGTCGGGAGCGAGCACGCGGTAGCCGCTTGCGGCGATGCGCTCGGCGATCGCGACGATCGCGGGGCGCATGCCGATG
Organism: Kofleriaceae bacterium; assembly: GCA_050184455.1. Taxonomy (GTDB): domain Bacteria; phylum Myxococcota_A; class Polyangia; order Haliangiales; family Haliangiaceae; genus JABFXX01. The sequence goes on from JBFXAI010000029.1 coordinate 9,399, forward strand.
CCGTCCATGAACAGCAGCACGCTGGGGCCGGCGCCGCCTTCCCACGCCGGGCACACACCGTCTTCGGTGCGGATCTCGATCTGCTTCATCGCGCCGACGGTAGCAGCTGTTACACCCGTTCGCGCGACTGGCACACCATCACGGCCGACGCGGCGGCGGCTCCGTTTGCTTCGCAGCGCTGGTTTCAGCTTCCGGACACCGCCCGGGTGTTTCCTGCGTTCTAAGATCCCAAGACGACGTGGACGTCCGAGATGATGTCGCGGTTTGCGGCGGCGCGGGCGTGACGCAGTACGCGCGATGGATCGCGCGCCAGCAGCTGAGCAGCGCGAGATCAGCACGGCGTCATCGAGCGATGCCGTGATCGCGCCGGCTCAGAAGAAGATCGAGCCGTTGACCTGCAGCGAGTCGAAGTCCGAGCTCAAGTCCTTGAGATACGACGCCTCTAGGAACAGCCCGAAGCCACTGCCGACTCGAATCCCCGCCGTGCCTCCGACGAGGTGACCCACACCCGAGCTGGTCATCCTCTCATCACTGGTCGACGCGAACCGTGCGACGTACTTGGGTGAGGTGTGTGCACACCCGATAACCGCATTCGAGATCCCGCCGCGATTCGTCGACCTGCGCTCCTGAGATCGAGCGCAACCCATGCGGCAATGTGCGGTAGATCCGAGCTCGCGCGTCAGCGCGTCAGCGTGCCGGCGGTATCGGCATCGCTGAGCATGAACTCGTAGGGACTGGCGTCGGGCAGCGCCGAGCCGTTGGGGCTGCTGAGCTCGAGATCGACCGCCGAAGGCGGACGGATCGCGGTGCTGAGCTCGAGCTCGATCGCGGATGGCACGCGATTGGCCGCGCTCAGCTCGAGATCCGCAGGAGCGGGCGGGCGAATCGCGGTGGCCGGCTCGGTTTCGACGTAGCGCGCACCATTGGCGGCGCTGATCTCGAGATCGATCGGCGACGGCGGGCGGATCGCCGTGCAGGGCTCGAGCTCGGCGACGGGTTCGAGCTCCGCGCTGTGCTCGTCGAGCTCGGGACCCTGATCGTCGAGCTCGGTATCGGCTCGACACGACTGACGCGTGAACTCCCACACCACGACCCAGTTGGCGATCTGGCGATCACCACAGGGAGCTCCGAAATCAGCTGCCACGGACGTCAGCGCCGCGCGCAGCGCCGCTGCGGTTTGCCACCGCGATTCGGGGTCGCGCGACAGCGCGATCATCACGACCTCGTCGAGGTCTGGCGGCACATCGGCGTTCCAATGCGACGGCGGCAGGATCGGCATGCGGCACACGTTCTCGAGGGTCTCGAAGTCGGTCTCGCCGCGAAACAATCGGCGATGGGTCAACAGCTCGTGTGCGATCACTCCGAGGCCGAACAGATCGGCGCGCGCGTCCAGGGATCCTCCGACGTATTCCGGTGCGAGATAGCCGAGCTTCCCTTTCACCGTGCGGGTCCCGGTATCGGTCTGCATCCGCGACCGAGCTTTGGCGATGCCAAAGTCGATCAGCTTCGCGGCGCCGGTCTTGGACAACACGATGTTGGCCGGAGACACGTCGCGATGCACGATGCCACGCGGCCGGCCGCGCTCGTCGCGCAGCGTGTGGGCGTAGTCGAGCGCGTCGCAGACCTGAATGAGGATCTGGACGGCGATCGGAATCGGCACGGTCAGCTCCGCGAACACGGACAGCGCGATCACCTCGAGGAGGGTCGGGCCTTCGACCAACTCCATCGGAATGAACCACATGCCGTCGTACCGGCCGAGGTCGTACGTCCGGGGGATGTTCGGATGTTCGAGCTCGCGGGCGAGCTTTGCCTCCTCGATGAACGATTCCACCAGCATCGGGTTGTCGGCGAGATCGAACCGCATGCACTTGAGCGCACGCGATTCCCAGACCCCGGGACTCGTCTCGATTTGCGCACGATAGACTTCGGCCATGCCGCCGCGACCGAGGCATTCGAACACCTCGTAGCTGCCAACGCGCATCGGCGCCAGCGATCGTACCCCGGAGGTGTCGGTGTCCCGCCCCGTGGCCATCACCTTCAGAGTACGCAGGCATCGTCGCTCTAGAAAAGCCCGTTTTTTACGACCACGGCGAGATGCCAGCCCGGATCGGTACGTTAGCTCGCAGCAACCCCGCGTTCGTGATCTGCGTAACGGCTGACGTGGCAGTCCCCGCATGGGGGCGCTGGCGTCCAAAGCTCAGCCGTTGCGGTGCGATCCGCGACGATCTCGGTCGGACACCGCTTCGATGGACGAGGCGTTGCGATGTTAGTGTCGTTGCGGATGCGCGAGCGGTTCGGGTCGTATGAAATCTACGAAGAGCTCGGCGCCGGCGGCCTGGCGGCGGTGCACCTCGCACGGACCCCGGCGGTCAAGAACCCAGTGGCGCTCAAGCGCCTATTTCCACACATCGCGGATATCCGCGAGCTGGTCGGCTCGTTCATCGATGAGGCGCGGCTAGCGCGCCACTTACGGCACCCGGGAATCGCGCGGGTCTACGAGTTCGGCAAGCTGCGCGGCACTTACTTCATCGCGTTCGAGTTCGTTCCGGGACCGACCTTGCAGCAGCTCGCCGAGCACTGCAAAGAGTACGTGGGGCGGTTTCCGATCATGGTCGTGCTCGAGGTCGCGTATCAGCTCTGCGACGCGCTCGACTACGCGCACAACCTTCGCGACGAGCTCGGGCTTCCGCTGGGGATCGTCCATCGCGACGTTTCGCCATCGAACGTGATCGTATCGACCACCGGTCAGGTCAAGCTGATCGATTTCGGGCTCGCCAAGACCAAGCAGTCGTCGGTTCAAAGCCAGGCCGGGGTGATCAAGGGCAAGCTGAACTACGTCGCGCCGGAATATCTATCCGGCAAGCTCGATGCGCGCTGCGACCTCTGGGCCCTCGGCGTTGTCATGTACGAGCTGCTCACAGGGCGCAAGCCGTTCGATGCAGCGGAGCAGGGCATGATCCTCGAGCACGTACGCTCGTTGCCGATCAAGCCACCGTCGCACGCCAATCCTGAGGTGCCACCCGAAGTCGATGCGATCGTGGTCAAGGCACTAACGCGCGATCCCGAGAAGCGCTGGCAACGCGCCGGCGACATGCGCGATGCGATCGGCATGGTCGCGGCAGGCCGGCTCACCCAGCATCAGTTCGTGTCGTGGGTAGAGTGGGTGTTCCGGCAGAAGGAACCGCTACGTCGCGAGGACAGCGGCGTCTCCGCGCTGCACGAGATCCTTCACACCAAAGAGATCGAAGTGGTCGGCGAGCTGCCCGCGCTTTCGGAGGCGATGATGGTGCGGCGGCGCGAAAGCGTGGCGCTGATGCCGGTGGGCGCCGCGATGATCCAGCGGCGCACGCCTCGGCATCGCATCCTGGTCGGGGCGCTGGTCGGCCTCGCGTTCGTCGTCGCCGTCCTTGCCTATTCGCTCGGTGCGCGGTGACGGGCGAGCTACCACTTGATCGCTGTCATCGTGACGCGTTGGTCGTTGGCGAGGATGAGCGAAACGGTCTGCCCGGCGCTCACCGCTTCTGATGCGAGGAATCGCCGGGCGCGGTCAGCGCCGATCGCCGGCAGGTGCTCGCCATCGAGTGACACGATCACATCGTCGATGTTCAGTCCCGCGCGGTGTGCCGGACCGCCTGGTTTCACCTTGGTAACGGTGAGCAGCCCACCGCGTACCTCGACGCTCAACCCAAACGTTCCGACGTCACCAGCGCGCGGCGGTACGACCTTGATCCGACCGACGTCGACGCGTTCGCCGGGCTTGGCCGTATATGGATGCTTGTCGTGACCCACGCCGAACTGGTGCATCGGGGTGAGCACGAGCTCGCCGCTGCCAGCGGGTACACGTTCGATGACGAACCGACCGGTCGCATCGGTCTCGGCGAATGTCCCGGGAGCCAAGACCGATAACCCGGCGACTGGTTGTCCAGTGATCGCGTTGACCGCGATCCCAGCGAGCGAACCGTGGTCCTCAAGCGACATCGTGAGCGTTGCGGGCTCGCCTCCAACGATGACCGATGCGTGCGTAGTCGCTGTGTCGGTTGTCGCGGTGCACCGATATTCGCCGGGGGCGACGCCCGTGAACGTGTGTACGCCATCCGTTTGGTGTTCCAAAAACACCGTCTGTGCGTGGCCTTCACAGCTGAGCTGCACGTCGCGCGTGGGTCCGCTGCGATAGCTGATGTTGATCGTCAGCGAGCTAAGCCGTGCTAGCGCCACCGTCACCGACGTTCCAGTCACGACACCGCTCATGGTCGTCCGCGTGCGGGTACGCGGATGTTCGACCACGAGCGTGTAGGTGCCCGGCCTGAGCCGGTCGAGTACGAAGGTTCCGGCAGCGTCGGTGCGTACCGGTCCGGCGTACGAATCGGCCTGCACCTTCGATCCTCGGGCGGCTTGTCGCATCGCGTAGACCTGTGCACCAACCGCCGGTTTGCGATCTGCGCCGACGACGTTGCCGCGAATGTGTGCATTGCGCGGTTCGACGACGATCGTGACACCATCGTGATCGGCACCGTCGGAGACGTCAACCTCGAAACTCGTATTGGTAACGTTCCCGCTGTTCGACTCTGCCACCGACAACTGCCAGATTCCCGGATCGAGACCGATGACCTTGAACGCGCCATCCGCCGACGTCGTCGAGCCGCGGAACTGCCCGTCATAGTGGTGCCGAACCGCAAGTGGAACGTCGACACGACTCGGAAGGACAATCGCGGCTGACACCGGTTTGCCGTTGGTGTCGATCACTCGCCCCGTCACCGACGCGCGCGGCGACAATCGAATCGCCAAGCCAGACTGGTCCGCGCTCGTCACCGACACCACGATCATTCCTGACCTGCCATCCTTCGCCATCGCGCTGAGCTCGAAGTTGCCGTCGGGGACGTCGCGGAGCGTGAACACACCATTGACATCGCTCTGGGTGCGTGCCTTCGCGATGTCCACGGTCTCCGCCTCGGTCTGTTCGGGCCACGTAGAAGTTGCTCTGGCAAGCGCGATTGTCGCGACCCCCGGCGGCTCGACACGACCGGACAGCGTCACGCCTTCGCGCATCGTGATCGTTACGCCCGTGACATCGCGGTCCTCGATCTCCACTTCACCGCGACGCTCCAACAACAGTCCGCGCTTTTCGGCGGCCAGTAGATGCCAGCCCCGCATCATCCCGACGAGCTCGAAGCTTCCGTCGGCGTTGCTCAGCGTGGTCACCGATGCAAAACGGCCGTCGCTCAACACCGCATGGACCGTCGCTCCAGCGATCCCGCGGGTCGGCTCGTTCGCCGCAACCACGCGGCCGATGATCGAAGCCGCCGGGTCGACGACAACTTTGGTGCCGTTGGCGTGTTGTCCGAGGCCGAGCTCGATGATCGTGGGCGTGCCCGACGCGTAGCCCTTGGCGCGCGCGGTGATCGCGGTTGGTCCGTTCGACAGTCCGCGCAACACGAACATGCCCTGGCCGTCAGCGAGCGCCTCCGAGCTATCGCGCTCGCCGCTCGCGGTTACGATCGCATCGGCTACCGGCATGCCGGTATCACGCGCCATCACCTGACCGCGGACGGTACCGGCGAGCATGAGTACGACGTTCTGGCTCGAAGGTTCATCGCCGGCCGTTACATCGTGCCAGGCGCGACAATAGTCCTCGTGCGTGACCTCCAATCCGTAGCTGCCAGGTAGAACGCCCAGTCGGTAGCGACCGTCGGAGCCGCTGATCGCGATCAGCGTCTCCTCGCCGACTTCGGCATGTGCAAGCACTCGCGCACCTGCGATCGGTTTGTGCTCATCATCTGTAATCGTGCCGGTTACCAGCGCGCCACCGGCAGACAGCATCACGTCGACGTCCGCCAGTTGCCCACCAACAACGCTCAGCTGCTGTGTATGCGGCACAAAACCGGCGGTGGTCACCGTGAGCGCGTAGCTGCCGGGCGTAGTTTCGTTCAAGGTCCATCGTCCGTCCCGATCGCTCGTCGCGATTTGCGGTGGCGCGAGCTGCGGCGAGATGTTGGGGACCACGGCGAGCGCGACGACCGCACCTTCGATGGCCGCGCCATCGGACGCGCGCGTCACTCGCCCACCTAGCGTTGCCGGCGCGACAACGTTAGCCGGCCCGATCATCCCGAGACCGTCACCGAGTCGGCGCCGCCCCGATGACATCGTCGAGTGGTCATCGCGCCGATCGCCCCACCAGAGCACGGCAGCGATGGCGACGATCGCCACGGCGCTACCGCCGATCACCAGCCGCGTCCGCACGGGGTGATGATACCGAAATCGTGCGCTCGGGATCCTCGAACTCGCTCGTAGACGCGCTACCTTGCGCGCCGATGACTACGAGCACAGCCTCGCTTAGCAAGACGTCCGGCGCGTTCGTGTTCGGATCTCCGGTCAGCGTCGGGCACGTTCGGCCGCTGATGCCGCTCGCGAAACGACTGGTGCAACGCGGCTTCACGGTGGTGTGGGCGATCAGCGGCGATGACAACGAGCCGGCCTCGGCGTGGCACAAGCCGTTGACCGAGCTCGGGGTACGGTTCATCAACGTCGACGACCACGCGCCGTTCCCGCGCGGTCACTCGGAGGAGTTCTTGTCGGGCGGCATGCTCGCCGGCCTATATCGGCGCGTCGCGGGGCGTGCCGTCGACGTCGCGGCAGCCGCAGCGACCGCGATTCGCGCGGCGGTCGGCGATCAGCCGATCGTCGGAGGCGTCTACGACTACTTCGCGTTGTGGGCGTACGTGACGATGCGGCGGCTCGGCATCGACGACATCGACGCCGTGATCAGCGCATTCCCCTCCGTGCTCGAACGGATGCCGGCGATCTACATCGACGATCCGATCTATCAGCGCGAGCTCGCCGCGTTGCGCGCCGCGGGGTTCGGGCGGTTCGATCAGCTGCCGCGCGTCGGGATGCTTCCTCACGATCCTACAGTGCGCGTGTTGAGCTTCTCGTCGCCGCGGCTGTGCCGTGATGCACCGGAATACGTGCAGCTGCTCGGCGTTCAGCGCGACGCGCTGCCTCATAAGGAGGAGCTCGCCACGGCGAGCGCGGCGGATCAGGCGCTCGCCCGCCGGTTGCAGGATGCGCGAACTGGCGGCGCGAGGGTCGTGTTGTTGTCGATGGGCACGATGGTGCCGCGCATGGCCAAGCGCGCCGGCGCGGCGCACGTCGCGTCCTTGAAGCAACTGTACAGCACCCTCGCGGCTTCGGCATTGCGTGAGGGCGCGATCGTGGTCGCCTCGACGGTCGATTCGTCAGCGACGGAGCTAGGTGTCGACGAAGCGGCGCTCGGACCCGCGGCGCGTGATCGAGTCATCGCGATGCCGTTCGTGCCGCAGCCGTTGCTGTTCGCGCACAACTTGGTCGACGTGATGCTGATGCACGGCGGTGCGAACACGTTCCACGAGGCGATCGTTTCCGCGATACCGCTGCTGATCTGTCCCGGCTTTGGTGATCAGGAGAGCGTCGCGTACGCCGCCGCCAAGCTCGGCGTCGGCGTAATCGTCGAGAGCATCACCTATCCCACGCTCGAGGGTGCGTTGCGTCTCGAGCAGGTTGCTCGAGAGGTTCTACCGGCGATGCTCGCCCCAGGGGTCAGCCACTGGAAGGCGACGGCCGCAGAGCTCGCTGCGCAGGTCATCACGGAGAACGGTCTCGACGCTGCGGAGCGACTCGTGCTCTCCCACCGAGATCGCTAGACGTTGGGATTGTTGACTTGGTCGCCCTTCATCACAGCGACGATGATCCAACCGATGAAACCGAGCAGGCCGCCGAGCACGATGCCGATCGCGCCGAGCCCCTTGTTCCTACCGATCAACCAGCCAACCAACGCGCCGATGATCAACCCAAAAACGATCGCACCTGGACTCATCACACACTCCTTGTAGCTAGCAGTAACAAGCAGACGATCGCGAATGCCGTTCGTCGCAGAGTTCTTCACCATCCTGTGGGATTCCGCACGCTGAACACGATGTTCGAATCGCAGTCGCCATGAAGACGTTCGGCCGCTTCGACTATGTCATCGTCGGCGCCGGCACGGCTGGGTGCTTGTTGGCCAACCGGTTGTCGGCGGATCCATCGCGCTCGGTGGTTCTGCTCGAGGCCGGCGGTCGAGACAACTGGGTGTGGTTCCACATTCCGGTGGGCTATCTGTTCTGTATCGGCAATCCGCGAGCCGATTGGTGCTATCGCACCGAGCCGGAGCCGGGACTCAATGGCCGCTCACTGCTGTACGCGCGCGGTCGCGTGCTCGGCGGCAGCTCGTCGATCAATGCGATGTTGTATCTGCGAGGTCAGGCGCGCGACTACGACGAGTGGGCCACGCTCGCCGGTGACGATGCGTGGTCCTGGCGAAGCGTGCTGCCGTACTTCAAGCACAGCGAAGATCACTGGCGCGGAACCGGCGACCATCACGGTGCGCGCGATCGCGGGGCTCCGCCAGTCGCCGGTCACGAATGGCGCGTCGAGCGGCAACGCCTGCGCTGGGACATTCTCGATGCATTTCGAGACGCGGCGCTCGAGGCGGGAATTGCAAAGATCGACGACTTCAACACCGGCGACAACGCGGGCAGCTCGCTGTTCGAGGTCAATCAGCGCAACGGCGTCCGCGTCAGCGCGGCGAAGGCGTTCCTGCGTCCCGCGATGCGGCGGGGCAACCTGACCGTGATCACGAGCGCACAAGTAAAGCGACTGCGGCTGGATGGCAAGCGCGTCACGGGTGTCGAGCTGTTCGATGGCGTCGACGAGCTGTTTGTCGAGTCGCGTTGCGAGACCATCTTGTCGGCCGGTTCGATCGGTAGCCCGCAATTGCTGCAAGTCTCGGGTATCGGTCCGGGCTCGCTGCTTCACGAGCGCGGCGTGCCGGTGCTTCACGATCTGCCGGGTGTCGGCGAGAACTTGCAGGATCACCTGCAGCTGCGGATGGCGTTCAAAGTCGCCGACGTGGTCACGCTCAACACGATCGCGAGCTCGTGGTGGGGAAAGCTCAAGATCGGCCTCGAGTACCTGCTTCACCGCACTGGTCCATTGACGATGGCACCGTCACAGCTGGGCGCATTCGTCAAGAGCGGCCCCGAACAGGTCACTCCGAACCTCGAGTTCCACGTCCAGCCATTGTCGCTCGATAAGTTCGGCGATCCGTTGCATCCGTTCTCGGCGTTCACGGCGAGCGTGTGCAATCTGCGCCCGAGCTCGCGCGGTCACATCCGGATCGCGTCGCCCGATCCGAGAGATCCACCGAAGATCGTCCTGAACTACCTTTCGACCGATGAGGATCGTGCGATCGCCGCGGAGAGCGTTCGGCTGACCCGGCGTATCGTTACCACCACCGAAGCGCTGAGGCGCTACCGCCCTGACGAGTTCGTTCCGGGCACGAGCTTTCAGACGACCGACGAGCTGGTGGTGGCGGCCGGCAATATCGGCACGACGATCTTTCACCCGGTCGGCACGTGCAAGATGGGCCGGTCCGATGACTCGACTGCCGTGGTCGACTCGCGGCTGCGTGTTCGCGGTGTCGACGGTCTTCGCGTGATCGATGCTTCGATCATGCCGACGATCACCTCCGGTAACACCAACTCACCGACCTTGATGATCGCCGAACGCGCGAGCGCGATGGTGATCGAGGACGCGCGCGAGCGCTAGCGCAGCCGGCCTACTCGATGAGGTCGCAGGTACCGGCCTCATGGTTGATCGATGCGGTGGGGGGCGTGTACCGCAGGAATGCATCCACCAAGGCTGCGGCGGTTCCGTCGGCACGGGTGAACGCGGAGACCAGCGGAATCCGGTTTCCTCGGCCGTCCCATGCGGCCTTGCCGGCGACGCGATCTGCGGCGAGCGACAGCTCGCTGACACCAGCTTGCTCGAGCGATCGCAGCTCACCGGGAGTGCCGATGCCGTCGCGATTCGGATCGTTCCAGACCACGAGCGACTTGTACGCGGGGTCGGTCGCGTCGATCCGTCCGTTGCCGTCTGCGTCGAGCTCGGCGAGGGCGGCGAACCCGTCGCGGAACGACCGCGCATCGGTAGCGTTGCCGAACAGCTCCGCGGCACCATCGATCATCCCGTTGCCGTTGCGATCGAAGGCGAGGAACGCATCGTCGCCTTGGATCCACGAGCACTCCACGGGGGTACCGGTCCCGAGCAGATCGAACCGCGAGCCGCCGGCCAGCGACGACAACGCAATACCGTTGCCGCCCAGGTCGAGGATCAGCGGAGAGTGGCCGCACAGACCGCGCGAGCGCAGCTGATAGTCGATCTCGGAGGCCCAGTTGTGGAGTGAGATCTCCACGAGCTGGCACTCGCTATCTTCGACGTCCTCTTCGACGTCGTCCTCGCAGTCATCGATGATGTCATTGCCGCAGGCGACGTCGCCTTCGTAGTCGAGGTTGATCGCCGGGAACTGGAACTCGCCATCGAGCGCAGCGCAATCGACCGTGTAGTCGATGCCCATGTCGTCGATCTTGGCGTTCACCTTCGTGCAGAAGCACTCGCGCGCCCAGTCCTTGACGTCTTCGCAGTCCGTCGGTCGTGGTGGGCAGCTGCCATCTCCGCCGCCATCTCCGCCACCGTCGCCACCACCATCTCCGCCGCCGTCGCCGCCGCCGTCACCACCACCATCTCCGCCGCCATCTCCGCCGCCATCACCGCCGCCGTGATCGCTGCCACATTCCTCCTCGGCGCGCTCCTCTTCTTCTTCGGCGGAGCCGCACACGTCGTCGTCAGAATCGCTACAGCGGTAGGACACGACCAGCTGGCCGTGGAGGTCCCACGCTTCGACCAGGCGGCCGAGCTCCGATTCGCGGACCCGCGCGAAGAACGGTACGTCACCGCACAGCTCGATCCCGCCCTGGGGACCGCGGCACACGCTGACGAGCTTGCCCTCCGGTCCGACCACGACCTTCATGGAGATGATGCCTCGCGGGTTGTCGTAGGTCGGCTGGTATGCGGCGTCGATCGGAGATCCCTTGAGCTGGAGCTTTCCCGAGATCAACGCGAGCTCGAGCCGGGCGTGAGGTGCTTCACGGGGTCCGTTCGCACATCCGATCAGAGCGAGCGCGGTCGCGGCGAGGAGGGTCTTCATAGAACCCAGCGTCAAGCAAGCGGTGTGCCCCAAGGGTTTCGCTGCGATGTCCTCGAGAATGACCGACGGGTCGTGGAGTCTGCGGCCTCCACAATGGCTACTCGGGGCACCGCCGCAAAGGCGATCAGTAGCTCGCGTGGCGCGGTTCGATCGGGGGGCGTGCGGTGCGGTCAGTGTGACGTCTGATCTCGGACCGAAGCGTTGTTCGCTGTCGGTCGTCGCACGCTGGCGAGCTGTTGCCTCGCGACGTGTGCCTTGATCACGGCGGCACAGGCAGGGTGGTCCTCCGCGAGCGTCTCGAGGGTCGCACCGCCGGCGGTTTGATACGCCGCGCCGGCCGCGTCGTGAGCGAGCAGCAACGCAAGCACGCGGTCGTGACCGGCGAGCGCCGCACGGTGGATCGCCGTGAACCCGAGCTCGTCCTCACTGGGGGCGTCCCCGCCGGTCGCGCCGACCTCCGCGCCGTGCTCGAGCAAGAGCTTGGCGGCCTCCAACGACCCGGCTTCGGCCGCGGCGTGTAGCGGTGTCGCGAGCCCGTCGTTGAACGTCCGGATGATGGCGTTGACGTTTGCTCCGCGCGAGATCAGCAGCTCGATCACATCCACCGCGTTCGCCTCTGCGGCCGCATGGAGCGGTGAGTCGGAGCGCTTGGTTCGGGGATCGATCGCGCAGCCCGCATCGAGAAGGACGCGCGCCACCGCACGATTACCGTAGCTCGCAGCGCGGGAGAGCGCCTTCAGCTGATCGAACGCATCCACGCCGTGGCGGATCAGCGCCGACACGCGCTGTGCGGCGGCGGGATCCTTGCTCGTCGTATACGCGAGCAGGTGAGCTGGGTCGGGTTTGGCGCCGGCTTCGACGAGGATGTCGATCATGGTCGCCGTACGCGCGAGATGCAGTGGCGTCACGCCGTGCGGGCCCAAGTGCTCGTTGGGATCAGCACCTTCGGCGAGCTGGCGTCGAACGTCGGCGACTGCGTCTGCCTCCACAGCACCATGGAGCGTCGAAAACGCACAGCCGGTGAGTGCTGCGAGCACCGCAGTCGCCGCGTTGGCATGGGCGAGCTCCGCGTGCTGTTGTGCGCTCGCCGGTGTGCGCGGCGCTTCCGCGTAGGGATCAGCACCTTTCAATCCGGGTTCGGCGTCATGTGCGAGAAGTCGCTGGACCAAGCCGGCTTGATTCGTCCCTGCCGCCGACATCAAGGGCGTGAACGCACCGAGGTTCGGATTGGCGCCCGCTTCGAGCAGCTGCTCGGCAACCGCGTTGTGATGGTGGACCACCGCCAACGTCAGCGCCGTCGTGCGCTCGGGTGTCAGGCCGTCGATCGGCGCGCCGCGCTCGAGCAGCAGGCTCACCAGCTTCGATCTGCCACGCCGCGCTGCTTCGTGTAGCGGACCCCACGCCGAAGCGGTGGCCTCGAGCTGCGCGCCCGTTGCGAGCAACAGCTCGACCACCTCGAGGTTTCCGCTCGTCGCGATCACATGGCGAACCGCCGAGATGCCGTTGGAGTCGACCGCGTTGACGTCGGCGCCGCCATCGAGCAACGCCTTGACGACCGCTAGCGACGGGGCATCGCCAAAACACGCCGAGCACAGCGGATGATCGGGCTTGGTGCCAGCCGGCGAACGACTATTCGGATCGGCTCCCGCGGCGAGGAGCGCGGTGATCGCGCACACGTGTTGCGCCTCGACGGCATAGCGCAATACCTCCGGATCGCTACTGCGCGCGCCGTGCTCGATCAGAACATCGACGATCGGACCCACCTGCTCACCGACGGCCAAGCCGAGCAATGCGCTGCGAAGCGCATTGCTCCCTGCAGACTCGCTGACGTCACTACTGCGCAGCACGATGCGATTCGCGAGCTCCACCGATCGTCCAGCGGCGACCGCGCTCAGGATCGATGGGGTCTCGTCGTCGGCTGGCATGATGCTCGCGCCGCGTTCGAGCAACAGGATCCCGAGGTGGGTGTTGCCTGCGGCCACGGCGAGGTGAAGCGACGTGGCTCCGTCGGCGCCGCGGATGTCGATCGGCGCATTGGCGTCCAGCAGGCGAGTGACCCAGCCGAGGTGGCCAGCGCGCGCGGCTGCGACGATCGGTGACTCGGTCCGGATCGCGGAGCCCTCGACGGTCACGTATTCGGCGAGGCCCGGAGCCGCGCCGGCCGCGAACAGCCGCTCGGCGACGTCGCGATGGCTGCGCTCGAGCGCGTAGCTCAGCGGCGAGCGTCCGGTGCCGCTAACGGCGTCGATCTTCGCTCCGGCCTCGAGCAGGAGGTCGACGATCTCGAGCCGCCCGTACCATGCGGCATAGCCCAGGGGAGTCATTCGGTCGGTGCGGTCGCGCGCTTCGAGTAACGCACCCTGCGCCAGCGCATCGACGACTCGATCGGGGCCATCGGCGATCGCGTCGTGCAAGCTCGGGAGCTCCACGATGGACTGGGGCGGCAGCGGCGCCGTCTCGGTGGTCGCGCGGAGGACTTGAGCGACGTTGAGCAACCGAACCGCATGGCTCTCGTCGTATTCTCCGACGGTGAGCCATTGGCCGCCGCGCGCGTCGAACGCGCGGTGGGTGCGTTCGGGGAGCTCGACTAGCGGACGGATCCCATCGCCGTGCACCGAGAACAACATGGTCTGCCGCGGCGTGCCGGACCGAGTTGCCACGACGAGCACGCGTCCACCCAGCAGTGATCCGAGACCGAACGCCGAGCGAACCGCCAGGCGATGCGTCCGCGCGAGCACGCCATCGCGCTCGAGATAGACGGTCACCCGATCGTCCTGTGCCACCGCGACCAAGTTATGGGCCAACGTGACCATGTCGAGGATCGGCTGCCCATCGAGCTGATCGATCACGCGCGAGGCGCACGACGCCGAGTCGATCGCGATCAGCTGATTGTGATCGCGATGGAGGATCGATCGGCCGCTCGGCGAGTAGCGAAATGGTGCTGCGCGCCCGAGCGCCTGCGTGCTGGCAAACCGGGTGATCGTGCGGGCCTGTGCGCTAGCGATGTCGACCTCGTAGAGCGCGGTCTTGAATCCGCACAAGAACGAGCTCGCGTCGGGGCGCTGCGGGAAGCCGCGAAACGTGAACGGAAAGTCATCGCTCGCGCCCTCCAGCTTGGGTTCGACCGGCCGAAACCGATGGCGCTGGCTGATCGTCAATCGAGCTTTGCCGTTCTTGGTCGGCAGCCATATTCGAGTTTCGCCGGGCCCATCGTAGGAGTGATATCCGAGCTCCGGCTGATACGACTCCAGTTGCACGGGGCACACGTCGATCAGCGTCGAAATACTGACCGGCAGGGGCAGCACGGTGATTCGCTCACCGGTGCCATCGGACGACGCGGGAGGCACCAGCGGCTCGATCGCTTCACCTCGTGGGAAGTATCCCTTCTTGTGCTGCGCTGCGAGCGCCCTGGTGAACGCTTCGCGAGCAGCGCGCGGGGACGCGTACGCGCGCTCGATCGTGCGGCCCTTCGCGCCGGGCTTGCCGATCGTCGTTCGGACGGTAGTTCCGGCGAGCTCTCCACGCCACAGCTTGTGTTCCTTCGACGTCTCGAGCTCGAGCTCGACCACCTTGTGATCCTGCATAGTGCTCACTAGTCCTCGGGCCTGCGCACGCGCGGTGTGCCCGACGCTGTTACTTGCTCGATGCGGCGGTCCTTCCCGAGGCCGATCGCGAGGGCTCGACGGAGAACGTACAAGCCTGGCAACGGTTCGCTGAAGCGTTCGGCGCAGACGTTCGAGGGCGTTGGTGACTCGCAACACCTGTTCGATAAGCGGATCTGCAGTCGTTGCGCGGCCGATTATCCGCCAACCACTCCGCCTCGACGCCAGCGGCGGAGTCGAACGCGAGATCTACTGGAACAGCGCCGCAAGCTCGGCGTAGTCGTCGAATCCGACGACCTTGCCGGCTTCGACCAACGGGGTCACTTCATCGGCGTGCTCTTGCTGCTTGAGAAACGTGGCTTCGGGCGGTACGCCGACGGCTTGGTAGGCGGCGTGGTCGCTCGCGCGGTTACCGATACCGATTGCAACCGTCAGATCGCCGGCTTCGATCTCGGTCATGGTTTCGATCTTGTGCTCGATCGTGGTGCCGCCAGGGAGTGAGCCAATCCCGGGTGCGAGTCGCAACGCTCCCCGCGGAAAGCCATTTGCTTCGAGCCACGCTCGCGTCTTCGCCGTGAAATATGTTCCGCGCGCGGTGAGATACACCGGTGCGAAGCCGGCAGCGCGGATCGCATCGAGTGCTGTGGGTGCGTTGGGGTGAGCGTCGACAGCGGCACCCGTAACCAGCGCGGTCGCGAACGCAGTCTCCGAGGACGTCAACGTACCGTCGATGTCGCTGACGGCGAGGCTGCCAGCGCTCGGCGCGACCAGCGCGACGAACCGAGCGCTGGTCCGATCGCCGACGACCGATACGAACAGATCACGGATGCCGATCGGCAGCCGGTCGGAGCCGGTGAGCGCTAGCGCGAAGCGCCCTTCGTCATCGGTGAGCGCGCGATCGAGGTGACGCCACGTGCCGGCGCGACAGGCATAAACGTCGACCCACTCGTCATCGAGCGCCTTGTCCGCGATGCCATAGCTGATCTCGCCGCGCACGACCTGGACCGCTTCGTCTGCCGAGGCGATCAGATCGATTCCGCGATGCGCAGGAGACGCCAACGTGATCACCGGGCTATGGAGCGGGCGCTGCCATGGTCCTCGCGGTCCAGTCGAGGGGGCATCGGTGCAGCGAACATCGGGCAGCCACGAGCCGACACCATCCGCTTTTCCGCCGGCGCCGAGACCCGCCTCGTCGGGGTCCACTCCGACGGGCGCTGCGGCCTCGCCGCTACATGCAGCGAGCACGGCTCCGAGCAGTCCAAGTGATCCACTGCGTCGCATTTGCTTGATCTGTCAGCACCAACCGTGCCACCGGACGACGGTCGCGAATGTCGGCGAACTGCCTGTAACGCCTGGCCACGCGTCGAGTGGCCCGCCACGGACTGGCTACCACAATTGCCACGACCTACGTCACGCGCACGGACGCTCAGCGCATCCGGTTCACGAGCGCGGCGAGTTGCTCGGAGGACCAGGACTCCAGGGCGAGCATGGCCTGGTACGGATCTCCGTCGAGGCCAAGCAGCATCGCGAACGCGGGCTCGGTCTTGACCCCGGAACGCTTCAGCCGGCGAACCTGATCACGCAGCGCCGAACCGCCGATCGCAAGTAGCCGCCCCTCGACGATCATATGGCGAAACCCCCGCTGTTCGTAGACTGAGACTGGTTGGCCGAATACTTCGATCGCCAGGCCGTTCCAGTCGGTGACGGTCACGCTGGCGAGCGGATCAGCGTCGACCCGGCTCGTTGCACACGGCGGCACGCCGAGCGTTGCGCGAACATCCATCTCGAATCGATCGAGGTCATACGCTTCGCACGCGATGTCCAGGTCACTGCCCTCGACATCGATGCCCAACGGGAATGTCCCAACGAGCACCGGTGAATATGCCGCGAGTGCGTCGAACAATGTGCCCAGCACGTTGCGAGTCGCAGCAGTCATCGTGCGGTTGATACCGCATGGTGTCGTGCTGAGCGACAGCGGGGATAAGTGCTTTGCAGCGCGCGAAGGGCTACGGGGCGCGCTGATCGCTCGCTGCGTTACTGGGCGGGCTCGTGAATGCCGATCGAAGGTGCAGTGGCGTTGCGCGGCGCGTACCAATAGTCCTTGGCGACCGGCGTCGCGCGGCCGGCGCCGGCCGCACGAGAGTCAGGATCGATCTTGAACCGGTCGATGTCGTGCGTCGGCCCATCGAACGGTACGAACAGCGGATCGCCCGCGAGATTGGTTCCGTCGTCACCTCGAGTGCCTGGGACGCCGTTGGGAAACAGGTTGTGTGACACCTCCCAGGCGGGTGTCGGCCACCCGGTCTCGTCCATCGGCGGTTTGATGTCCAGCTGCACCGCGCTACCCTCGGGATCCCATGGCTTGAAGATGATGTTGTTCTCGATTCGGTTGAGGCCAGGCTGGTCTGACCATGGGACCTCGACGCCGAGCGAGATCAGCGCCATCTCCTTGATCACGTTGTGAGCGATTCGAATTCCCGAGTAGTAGTTGTCGGCGCCGGTGTATTCCCAGTGTCCGTAGTAGATCCCGATCGCGAGATGATGGAACGCGTTGTTGGTGATCTCGTGGTTGCGCGCTGGATATCCCTCGGCGGTTTCCTTGGCGATCGCGAGCCCGATCGCAGCCTTGCCTTCGCGGAAGTACTCCGATGCGGGATCGTTCGCGTAGACGTAGTTGCGGCTCACCTGCACGTTCTCGGATGAGTCGAGATAGATGTTCACGCTGAAGCAGTTGTAGACCTCGTTGCCCTCGAGCAGTCCTCCGCTGACGCGCTGAGCCACGAGGCACTCGCCGAACACGTCGTGGATCAGGTTCCAGGTTGCCTTGAAGCAGGATGTGTCGTCCTTGCGTGACGTCGCGACGCCGCCATCGTGCGGCTTGAGTTTCTTGTTCTTGTTGAGCATGGCGACGTGATGGAAGTGGTTTGACTCGAGGTGAAACGAGTTGCCTCCGTTGACGGTGACCGCGTGACGAGCGACGCCAGTGACCTCGACTTTATGAAGCGAGATGTGGTGGCTCGGGGTTTTGTCGCCGCCGATCGCGATCCCGACGCTTCCGATCTTGTTGGCGACTTCTTGATCGAGAGCGCTGTTGGTGACGACTAGGTTCGCGAGCGTGATGTACGATGAGTTTTCGATCGCGACGATCGACGTCCAATCCGCGAGTGGCGCCTTGGGATCGATCACGATTCGCGCGCCAGGCTCGCCCGAGATATAGAGATGGCGCGGCACCCGGCCCGGACGCGCGAGATCGGGACGGTAATCGACGATCTTCAGCTCTTTGTAGTCACCGGCCTTGAGATAGATCCGGTCGCCGGGTCTCGAGCAGTTCACCGCGTCCTGCACCGTCGCGTACGGTCGGGAGCCTGCTGACCCACAGCGTTTGCCCGTCGGGTGAACGAACAAGTCTCGGCCTCTTGGATCCGGGCCCAGCGCCGGCGGCGGCGCGTTGCCGTCGCAACCCGGGATCGTCGCCAAGCTGACCGACGGCGAAACGTCCGGATCGTCGGATGTAACCTCGCCACCGTCACATGCCGTGAGGACCGCGAGGCCGAGTGACACGAATGCCAACTGAAAGCGCGCATACGTCATGGCTTCCTCCAATGGGTCGACCACCTTCGACCTCGAAGCGCTTTCAACTACGGCCTCGGTAACGACGAGCTTCCTGCCTTGGAGTCGCGAGCAGCGTCGGATGCGACGAGCGCCAGGTCCCGATGCGTACGCGCCAGCGGCTATTTGCGCAAGCGGCGACTCAGTCCGTTGAGGCGATCCTCGGAGCGCGGTCGGCCAACCACGGCGCGACCATCGCGGGGAGCGACTTGGACTTGCGGTTTCGGCGCTCGCGAGGTCACGACCACGTCGGATGTCAGCTCGCAGACAACCTTGCGCTCGAGCCCGCGGCCGGTGACGACGCGCTTGCAGGCCTTGTGATCGGTCGCCGTCGCAGCGCCTGGCTTCGCCGTCGCAGGCTTGGTCGCGGCAGGTGTCTTCGCTCGAGGCCGGTCGGCAGCAACCGGCGCTGCGATGAGTGTTGCCAGGATCAGCGCCGCCAGCGATCGCATCACCGTAGTATGCGCGAGCCAGACGCCGTTGCGACTCCCAGATGTCGTGAGAGTCGAGCGCCTGCAGTGTGCACGCGCGCACTCGCACAGTAGTGTTGTGCGCGGGTGACACGAAATCACCGCAATAGCGCAGGTTTCGCCGGCTCTGTCGTTGGCACGTCGCCCGCAAGTGCGGGAGGCAAGAAGGAGTTGGCTTATGCACATCATCTGGACTCTGCTCATTGGTCTCGCGGTCGGTCTGATCGCGAAGCTAGTGACGCCGGGTAAGGACCCCGGCGGCGCGGTGATGACCATGCTGCTCGGCGTGGCCGGCGCGTTCATCGCCGGATCGCTGGGTCGTGCGGGTGGTTGGTACGGGCCGAATGAGGAGGCGGGGCTGATCGCCTCGGTGCTCGGTGCGATCGTCGTGCTCGTTGGCTACCGGCTCATCGCCGGCGGAAAGGCAGCCTAGTTATGTCGATGCTCAAGAAGCTTGCAGTTGGTGCGATTGCGGTGGCCGCGATCGCCGGTGGTGTCACGAAGGCGAAGCGTGCCGGAAAGGCCAAGAAAGCCGCGAAGGGTGCAAACCCCGACGTGAAGAACGCACAGCCCGAGCTGATCGAGAAGTCGGCCCAGGCGCTGAAGCCCTCGACCAAGTCGGTCGCGCCCAAGCAGCGCCGCAAGCGCAAGCTGTCGCGAGCCAAGCGCGCCGCGGCGAAGCACGCACACGCCGCGTGATCGGCGCTGATCGTTCGCGTCGCAGCCGTGCGCGAGCTCGACCGAGCGGCCGTGTTATGCACCCGCGATGTCGCTCAAGCCACCCGCGCTCGTTCCCCATCAGCTGCCGGCGCGCTCCAGCTCCGGGTATCCAGAGCCGTTTCGATCGCGCGTGCTCCCGCGCGAGAAGCGCGCGATCGGTGATGCGCTCGGACTGACCACGATCGGCGTCAATCTGACGACGCTACCGGCCGGCAAGGAGTCGTCGATGCGGCACTATCACACGCTCGAAGACGAGCTGGTGTTCGTGCTCGACGGTGAAGTCGTGCTGCGCACCGACGAAGGCGAGCAGGTGCTCTCCGCGGGAATGTGTGCGGGATTTCCGGCCGGCGTTCGCAATGGCCATCAACTCGTCAATCGGAGTGATCGCCCGGCGAGGTATCTCGAGATCAGCAACCGCGATCCGAATGATTCGGCAGAATACCCCGACGACGATCTGGTCTACAGCAAGGCCGCCGACGGGTCTCACGTATTCTCGCACAAGGACGGAACGCGATACTAAGGACCGTGTTCGATCAAGAACGGTAGGTTGGTCGCGCACGCCGCGTCGGACCACATTCCGCCGGCGAGCGATCCGCACTGCTCCTCGGCGTTTTCGCTGCCGTTGAGGTCGTCGGGTTGGCCGGCGGACCATGGCACCATGCCAAGCGTCGCGCCGGTCACCCAGCTCCACCCCGCATTGGGAGTGGCCTGACTGGCCGCTTGTTGCAGCCCCGCCCATACCGTCTGACCACCGACGACGGCCATCGCAGAGGCCATCTCTTGCGGGCTGGTAATCACGGCGGCGTGCCACATCCCTGCAACGAAGCTCTTCGCGAACATGCCGTCGCGCGCGTCGCAGACCACCCAGCAATTGGGTGCCACCGGATCGACCGCAACCGCGGTGGTGCAGCCCTGGCCCATCGGAACCGGCGGGCAGGTCAGCGGCGCAGCATCGATGGATCCAGTCGCCGCATCGATCATGCCTGCATCGCTGGTGGTGTCTTCGCACGATCCTGCCGCGCCAGGCTCACGGCAGAATCCCGCGACACATGACAAGCCGTCGGGACACAGGCCGGTCTCGCCGCAGGTATCGCTGCAATCGGACAGCTGTGGCTTGTAGCAACCTGCCACCGCCATGACGGCGATCAGAACGAGACGGTCCACGTAGCCTCCATCTGCGAAGCAGTGACGGCGACGCCGAGCGAGCTGGTGCGGCGTTCGCGCCAGCCGGCGTAATAGAGGACGGCTCCGCCGGCGAGTCCGAGTGCACCCGCGACGCCGGTCACGATGCTCCAGGTCTGCGCCGATTTCCCGTCGCGCTCGAGGGCGCGTTGTTCGGACGTCCACTCGCCACGATAGTCCTCGACCTGATCGGCGAGACCGCTGGCGCGGCGCCAGAAGTAGATCGACGTCGCGAGCAGCACGGCACCGCCCGCGGCGGCGCCAAGGCCAGCATGGCGTAGCGTCGAGCCCGGGATGGGGTCGGCATCGCGCTGTATGACCGGTGATGGCGGTGCAGGCGTCGTCGGCTCGAGATCACCATCGCGAAGCGCCACGGCCGCAGCCGGTGTGGGTCGCCGAGCGTCGGAAGCTGGCGGTGCCGCGCCGTGCGGCTCGGGCGGATTGGTCCCCGTCGGCTGCGGATTGCACCGTGCGCGCGCCTCGTCGAGCTGGCTGCGATTCGACATCGCACGCGCCTCGCGTTCGTAGTTGGCGTACACCCGCATCGCCTGCGCACAATCACCGGCGAGCCGATGCGCTTGTCCGATGTTGAACAGCAGCATCGGTGCATTGGAGATCAGGTAGGCCTGTTTCCAGATCTCGATCGCGCGCGCGTAGTCGCCGACGTCGTAGTGGCGCTTGCCAGCGACGTAGAGCTGCTTGGCCTGCACCTCCTCGGCGGACTCCGTGCTCGCCACGACCGGGTCGGGAGCCGGCGCCGGTGAAGCCGGCTGGGCGAATGCGGGGGTAGCCGACACCATTCCAGATGCGACGACGAACCAGGACTTCATCTCGAGCCTCCTGAGTCTGCGAATGGATCGCGAACCGAATCGGTGTCTGATCGCGGAACTGGCGCCGGTATCGGTGCGGGCGCGGTAGCCGGCGGTGGCGTCGTGACGGGAGCGCGCCGGCGCGATGCGCGGACGAGGGTGACGTTCCAATCGTGGTTGATCGCCGCTTCGATCGCGATCGTGCGCTCGACTGTTTGATAGCCAGCGCGAGACACCACGACGCGATGGTTCCCAGGTTCGAGCGCGCGCTCGAGCTTGCCGGCGACGACCGGCAGTCTGGTGCCATCGAGCTCCACGGCGGCGTCGCGCGGCGAGGTGATGATCACGAGTGATCCGCGCGCTGCGCGAGCGGGTGATGCCGGCGCCGGCGCCACGACGGGTGCGGCTGGTGGAGCCTCCGCGGGATCGATCGCGGCAACTGGTGGTACTGGCGGCGCGGGATGGCTTGGCAACGCGTCGCTCGCGACGCGATGGGCGCCGTCGTTCATGACCACCATCGCGGTGATCGCGATGACGACGGTACCGGCGACGATCATCCACCACCGCTTGCTCGATGGCCGCGCCTCGTCGTGAGCGGCCGATACCGAGGTGCTGGTGACCGCCAGCGTGCCGCTGGCCGGCGCAAGCTTTGCCACCGACATCGGCGTCATCGGCGTGGTTTTCGCATCGCGCCGGATCGCGCTGCCGTCGCCGATCGGAGGCGTGACCATCACCTCGATCGCCGCGTCGTCGGCGCGCAGCTCGATCAACGACGCGCGAACCGCCGCCGGCGTAGGCCGGTCAGCGGGCTGTTTCTCGAGCATCGACAAGATCAAAGCCTCGAAGGCGGACGGCACGGCACGGTGCGTGCTCGGCAACGGCGGCGGCTCGGCGACGTGACTCGCCATGACCTGCACGGTCGACTCGGCATCGAACGGAACGCGACCGGTGGCCATTTCGTAGGCGACCACGCCGAGCGAATAGATATCGGACGGGCCTTCGACCAGCAACCCCGCGGCTTGCTCGGGCGCCATGTACGCCGGGGTTCCGACGACCGTCCCGGTCTGGGTCTTGCGCGCGCGATTCGACGTGCCACCGCCCGACAGCTTTGCGATGCCGAAATCGAGCAGCTTGACCCGCTCGGGCTCGCCGTCTTTGGCGGCGACGAGGAAGATGTTGTCGGGCTTGAGATCGCGATGAACGATCCCGACGGCGTGTGCGGCTTCGAGCGCGCGCAGCACGGTGTCGAGGATCTCGTAGCAGCGAGTGGGTGCCAGCGGTTCGCGATCGAGCCGATCGCGGAGGCTCTCTCCGCGCAACCATTCCATCACGAAGTAACATCTGCCGTCGGAGGTCTGTCCGAACGAGAAGATGTCGACGATGTTGGCGTGGCCGATCGCGTTGACCGCCTTGGCCTCGTGGACGAACCGCTCGAGGTTGATCGGATTGGACGAGCACGCGCGGCTCATCACCTTGATCGCGACGCGCTTGTCGATCACCGGCTGGAACGCGCCGTAGACCTCTCCCATGCCGCCGGCACCGAGCAACCGCTCGATCTTGTACTCGCCGATCAACGTGCCGGGCACCAGTTGCTCGTCGTCGTCGGCGGCGGCGGTCGAGCCGAGCGGAGTGCCGTCGGCGGGGCAGATCAACCGAGCGCGAGGCCAGCTGGTACCGCACTGCCTGCACTCCACCCAATCCAAGGGGGCTGGCAGGTTGCTCCCGTCCACCATTTCCAGCTCGACGCTATCGGGCCGGGGTGTCGCACCCCAGGTACCCGTGGGGTACACCGTCGAGCGTCGGAGCTAGCGCTCGGAAACCACGACCGGCCGCACACACAGCCGGTAGCCAAACCCGTGACGAGATTCGATCGCGTCGGGAAGCCCGAGCCGCTCGAGTGCGCGGCGAAGTCGCCGAACCTGCTGCTTGACGTGGTTGTCTTCGGGGTGCGGCGTGTTCCACGGCAGGTTCGTGATCAACTCGATGCTGCGCACGAATCCGCGCAGCTCATCGGGCTCGGTGACCGATGCGAGGTAGCGATCGGCGAGCAATCGCAGGAGCGCGAACTGTGTCGAGCCGAGTCCCAACGTGACGTCGCCATAGCCGACGATCCCCGCGCCCTCGCTCGTCGGCGGCAACAGCCGGAGCTCGGCTGCGCCGGCGCTGTGGGATTCCACCGTCGCTCGGTAGGACTCGGTGGCACGCCCCGCGGGTAGGGTCTCGCGATCCAGCACGAACACGAAGCCGACGTCGCCGACGACGAGCAGCTGGCGATCGCCAAGCGGGCTGGGACTGCCGATCGGCAGTCGTACGCCCTCGAGGAACGTCCCGTTGCGCGACCCGAGGTCGGTCACGGTCCAGCTGTCGCGACGCATGTCGTACGACAGTTGCGCATGACGCCGAGACACCGAGGTCTGGATCACGGTCAACGTATTGCCGGCGTCGCGGCCGATCACCGACGCTGCGCGGATCGGATGAAGCCGGCCCCACTGATCGCACAGCACTGCATCGGTCTCATCGTCATCGGCGAGTGGCGTAGGAGCCGTGATCTGCTCGGCGACCAATCCAGGAACTCGAACGATACGCGCGGCGAGATCGGCGAGGACGTTGGTCATTTGAGCTCCACACTGATCTTGCGCAGCTGTTCCTCGAGCTTGTTGACCCTGGCATTCCGCTCATCGAGCAGTTCTTGGAGAGCGCGCTGCTTGGCGCGAACATCCTCCTCGGCGCGCTGCGCGCGCGAGGTTTCACGTTCGGCCGCTGCCAGCGCTCCGCGCGCGCGGTCGGCCTCGCGGCGTTGCTCTTCGAGCGCGGCGGCGAGCTGGCGATACGCGACCTCGAGGTCCTGCCTGCGCAGGGCGACCTCGGACGATGCCGTCTGCGCCTGCTGCTCGGCGACCCGCCGCTGCGCGTGCTCGCGCTCGCGCTCGTCTTGCGCCGTTTTCGCGCGGGCCGCCTCTTGTGCAGCGGCATCTCTCGCCGCGAGCGCCTCGCGCGCCTGGGTCTGTGCTTGTTGGGCATGCCAGCGCGCCTCGCGTTCGGCGCCGCGGATCCACAGCAGCGCGACCGTCGCGCCAGCAGCGACCGCTGCGAGGATCGCGATCGCCGCGATCACCAGGCGACGGCGAATCCGCAGCGCGCGTTCGTCGAGCGACAGCGCCGCATCGAGGAAGCTCCGTTCGCGGTCGGTGAGCGCACCGCGATCGGCCAGCCGCGGACGCAAGCGGCGCGCGTTCGCGAGGATCTCGCCACGCCACAACAGATCGACCAGCCGCCCGCGATCGTCCCAGTTCTTGGCGGCGGTGCGCAGCTCGATCGCGAACGCGACGATTTCTTTTTCGTCCTCGATCCATCCGGCCAGCCGGGGCCAGCCGGTGATCAGCGAGTCATGAACGATCTCGACGGTACGGCGATCGCCATCGCCGGAGACCACGAGCAACCGTGCGCGGACCAAGGTGTCGATCAACTGCAGTGTCGCCGCCCGGTCGGTCGATGTGTCGGTGAGCTCGCGCAGCTCGACGATCGCGCGGGTTCGTTCGGGGGTGACCAGTCGTTGAAACAGCCCGCGGACCTCGCGCTGACCACCCGCCGATAGATCGGCGACTACTTGATCGGCGTGCGCGGCGATCGCACCGGTGACTCCGCCCATCGCCTGATACGCCGCCGCGGTGAGCTGGCGATTGTTGCGGTCGCGCGCGTCCCACATCTTGTTTGCGATGAACTGGAGCAGCGGCAACGCACCGGACGTCTGCTCGAGTGCGTCGATCACATCGTCGACGACGCCGTCGGACTCGAACGTGTAGCCTGCGAGCCGCGCCGGGTGGGTCAACGCCTCGCGCAGTGCGACGCGATCGAGCGGTGCGAGGAACAACAGGCAGCGCGACAGGTGAGCGAGCAGCTCGGCGTGCTCGGCGATCCGATCCAGAAAGTCCGAGCGCATCGCCACGACGACCCGCAGCGGCGCCGCGACGTCATCTGCGATCGCGACTAGACATGCAACGTAGGCGGCGCGGTCCTCGACCGCCGGGACCAGCGTGTAGAGCTCTTCGAATTGGTCGACCGAGATCAAGATCCGCCGGCGAGTCGCGCGGGCGCGGGCGCGCAACACCTCGGCGAGGTACCCTGGCTCGGCGCGCAGCCGATCGATCGCGGTGGCTTCGTCGGCGACCGCGCCGTCGCCGAGCTCGAGCACCAAGCTCGCGAGGCTGCGCAACGCGTCGCGGCCGGGTCGCAGCGTGAACAGCTCCCACGGCTCCGCGCTTGCCAGCGCCGGGCCGATACCGGCGCGCACGAACGACGACTTGCCGACGCCCGACGGACCGACGACGCCGACCATCGGTTGATCGCGCAGCCGAGCGATCGCACGACGCACGTCGCCAGTTCGGCCGAAGAACACGTCTGCATCGCCATCTCCGAACGCGGATAACCCGGGATAGGGGCTCTCCTCGGCGGAGCGACGCGGGTTCCGGCCGGGACCGATCGCTTCGAGGGCCTCGAGCAATTCACGGGCGTCGCCGAACCGATCGCCGGGATTCTTCGCGAGGCAGCGATCGATCAGCGCGACGAGCTCGTAGGGCAAGCTCGCCAACGCGCTTGCAGCAGTTGGCATCGTGCGATCAGGATCTCCGACGCTGCGGATCGCATCATCGTCGGGCTCCCCGCGCGGAGCCAGCGGATGCTGACCGGTGACCAATTCGTGGAGGATCAACCCAAATGCCCAGATGTCGGCACGATGATCCACGGCGTCGCCGCGATGTTGTTCGGGAGCCATGTACATCGGCGTTCCGACGATCGTGCCGGTCAGCCGCTTGGCGCGGCTATCGATCGCTGGGACCGCAACGTCGAACGCACGTGCGATCCCGAAGTCGAGCACCTTGACCGAACCCTCGACGGTAACGAACACGTTCTCCGGCTTCAGATCGCGATGGACGATGCCGTGCGCGTGTGCATGGACGAGCGCGCGCGCGACCGGAACCATGAGCTCCACTGCGGCCTGCGCGGGTTGTGGCGCGGTTTTGATCGCCGGCGCGAGGGTCTCGCCCTCGAGGTATTCGAGCACCATGAAGCCGTGACCGTGGTAGTCACCGATCTCGTGGATGACCACGATGTTTTCGTGCTGGCAGCGCGCGGTCGCGCGGGCCTCGGCGTGGAATCGCTCGACGAAGCTCGATCGCACGTCGAGCATGAACTTGATCGCCACGCGGCGGCCGAGCACGACGTCGCGCGCCAGGTACACCTGACCCATGCCGCCGCGCCCTAGCACGCGAATGATCTCGTACTTGCCGACGCGAGTCCCCGCGGGAAATGCGGTGGGAGTCCGAGGCGGCTGAGGCGTCACCGCTGTGACGCCGAGCGAACGCATCGGCCCCGTCGTTTGATCTGGGTGCGGCGGCTCCATCCTCCCCGGCCCCTGGTGGAGTGAGATCAGTGTACTCCAACCGTCCGATTGCCACGGTCGATCTACCCGGTTGGTACCCCAATGTGCGACTTCGAGAAGCGATACGCTCGGGCGCGTGCGAGCGGTGCTGTGCGCGTTGTCGATCGCGGGTCTCGCCGCTCTGGCGCAGGCCTGTATCGAGCCGTCGACCACGAGCTGCGGCGAGCTGATCTGTCCTGCGGACAAGGTCTGCGACGAGAACCGTACGGTGTGCGTGTTGCCCGGACAGCTCGCGATCTGCGCCGAGATGGTCGATGGAACGGCGTGCAGCTTTCCGGGCGAGCCCGATGGCATCTGCGACCACGGCATCTGCCACGCGTCGGAATGCGCCGACGGGTTGGTGTCAGCATCGGAGCGCTGCGACGATGGCAACACCGTCGATGGCGATGGTTGCAGCGGCAACTGCTCATCGGAGGAGCGCTGTGGCAATGCGGTTGTCGACGTCGCGATCGGCGAGAGCTGCGATGACGGTGGGTTTCGGAGCGGCGATGGTTGCTCGAGCGCGTGCACCGTCGAGGTCGCGAGCTGGCACGAGTTCGAGTCGCGACAAACGCCAGGGTTCTACGGTCACGAGCTCGCGTACGACAGCGCGCGCGAGCGCGTCGTGGTGTTCGGTGGAGTCACGCCGACCGGTGACACGATGGACCGAACCTCCGAGCTCTACGAGACCGCGACCGGCCTACAATGGGAGGATCGACCTCGACGTCAGCCTCCGCCATCGCGCGAGAGCTACTTGATGGTCTACGACGCGGCCGAGCACCGGATCGTGATGTTCGGCGGCAACCGCGCTGGCAACATCCGTCATGGCGACACCTGGGTGTACGACGGCATGTGGTCGCAGCTAGCGATCGCCGAGCCGCCGAGCGCCCGGACCGGCGTCGCGGGAGCCTACGATGCGGAGCGCGGCAACGTCGTGATGTTCGGCGGCGACACCGCGACTGGAACCGTCGCGGAGACCTGGGTGCTCGACGGCGACGTGTGGACCCAGCGCCTGGTCGCCGGCCCGCCGGCGCGCCGCGATCACCGCATGGCGTACAGCGCGAAGCGCAAGCGCGTCGTGCTGTTCGGTGGCTACTCGTCGTCGGCGTCCACGACGCCGTTGACCGATACCTGGGAGTGGGATGGCACCGCGTGGCAGTCGATCACGACGACCGATGCGCCCACCGAGGTCGGTGCGATGGCGTACGACGCGACCGGCGAACAGGTCGTGCTGTTCGGCGGGCACAAGACCAAGCTCGACGAGACGTGGTTGTATGACGGCGACTGGATGCCCGTCGTGCAGGCAACCAAACCAGCCGCGCGTCGTCGAGCCGCGATGGCGTACGACCCGGTTCGTGGCCGGATCGTGCTGGTGGGCGGTACGGACAAGAACGTCGGCGCGGGCGGCCCCGGGTTCGAGGACACCTGGGAATTCGACGGCACGTGGACCGCCGCTGCCGCCGCTGCCGAGTCACCACCGCGGCGAAACGCGGCGGGATGGGTGTTCGACACCACGCGCGGCGTGATGGTCCTCGCTGGTGGGTCTCAGCCGCCAGCGATCTATCGGGGCGATACTTGGCTCTACGACGGCAGCCAATGGCTCGAGACCGCGCTCGATACTGGGCCGCCGACCGCTTGCTCGATGGGGACCTGCACGACGCGGATGGTGTTCGAGCCGTTCGCCGGTGTCTCGATCCTTGTTCGCAGCGCGCCGGGTGGGCTCGAGACCTGGACGTTCGATGGTGCTCGGTGGGCGAAGCTCGCAACGACCGGCGCGCCGGGCAATCGCTCACACTTCTCGTTGGCCTATGATCGCGCGCGCAAACGCGTCGTGTTGTTCGGCGGCGAAGCGATGATGACGGTGCGCAACGATACCTGGGAGCTCGATGGCTCGACCTGGACCGAACGCACCCTGCAGGTGGCTCCGCCCGCACGCGCCGAGGCGGCGATGGCGTACGACTCGACTCGCCACAAGGTCGTGCTGTTCGGTGGTCGCACTGGACCGGGCGGCCCGGGGCAGGGGCGCGATGACACGTGGGAATACGACGGCACGACGTGGTCGCAGGTGACTACAGCGTCCGCTCCATCACCCCGGTTCGGGGCAGCCATCTCGTTTCACGAAGCGCGCGGCCGCGCCATCGTGTTCGGTGGCGAATCCCCCCCCAATCCATTCGCCGACACCTGGGAGTATGACGGCGCCACGTGGTCCGAGATCGTCGCGTTCGAGGGACCACCGCCGCGGAAATCACCGCATCTGCTCTATGACCCGGTGCGCAAGCTCGTGGTGCTGCATGGCGGAGACCCGCAACAGGACACCTGGGAACTGGTGTTTCGTTCGACGCTCGCCGACGAGCTCTGCGACAACGCCGCGGACGACGATCAGGATAGGTTGATCGACTGCGAAGACCCGGACTGCGACGCGGCGTGGTGTGGCATCGGCAACCAGGTTTGCAGCGCGGGCGTCTGTGCATGCGTGGGCGTGGCCGAGACACGGTGCGGCGACGGCTTCGACGACGACTGCGATGGCGCGATCGATTGCGCAGACGCCGAGTGCGCTACCACCGCGCTGTGTGGCACCGAGATCGACTGTCATGACGACAGCGACGACGATGGCGATCAACGCACCGATTGTGCCGATCCAGGGTGTATCGGCGTCACGGGGTGCGAAGTTGTGGAGACGACGTGCACGGGCGGCGATGACAATGACGGCGATGGCGCGATCGATTGCGCGGACCCGGATTGCTTCTTGATCGATTGCGACGAGGTGGCCCCGTGATGATCCGAGTCGTCGCCATCACGTGCGCGATATTGTCGAGCGTGGTTGCCAGCGCGGCAGCCGATCCCGATGCGAGCCAGCGGCCGTGGGCGGCTGGCGTGTCGCAGGAACGGCAGGCACGCGCACTCGAGCAGTTCACGATCGGGAATACGGCGTTCGCTCAGGCCGACTACACCAGCGCGGCGCGCAGTTACCGGCAAGCGCTCGAGGATTGGCACCATCCAGCGATCGAGGGAAACCTCGCGATCGCGCTGGTCCACCTCGATAAGCCGGTCGAGGCGTATGCGCATCTCGAGAACGCGTTTGCGTACGGAGAGGCGCCGTTCGACGCCAGCGTGTACGCCCAACTTGTCGCGACGCGCAAGCTGCTGCAGCGCCAGCTCGCCCGCGTGTTGGTGGTCGGTGACGTGAAACACGCCCGCGTATTCCTCGATGGCCAGCCGCTGGATCCCGCGCACGAGCACGTCGTCGAGGTCGGCGCACACCAGCTGGTGGCTCGGCGCGCCGGTTATCTGACGTTCACGAGCCAGGTGACAGCGCTGCCCGAGCAAGATCTCGAGGTTCGGGTCGTATTGGTTCCACTCGACGAAGCGGGCCGATTGCGCCGGCGGTGGAAACCATGGCTGCCCTGGGTGGTCGCGGGCAGCGGCATGGTGGTCACCGGGATCGGTGCAGGCTTTCAGCTCGCGTCACGATCGAACATGGACAACTACGAGCTCGAGATCGCGAGGACCTGTCCCGAGGGTTGCGAGCGAGCAGCGCTGCCCAAGGTGGTTCGCGATCTCGAGACCCGCGCCCGCTGGCAGAATCGGCTGGCGATCACGTCGCTCGCGATTGGCAGTGCGGCGGTCGTCACCGGGGTTGTCATGCTGGTGCTCAATCAGCCCCAGCGCGAGCGCGTCGACGAAGCCGGCCGGCGGATCGCGATCACACCTTCCCTCACACCCGAGGGGTTTGGCGTGGTTACCAGTTTGTCGTTCTAGCTCGCGATGTACCCGGCGGGTACCCTGGTGGGCAGTACGGCGTGTCGCACGATGAATCCAGGATATGTCCGGACGCACCCGCAGCGCGTCGTCGACCGCCCGCCAGCTCGCCGTGGGGACGCGTGAACGATCGGCCGTGGTCGCACCCCGCGCGCACCGGCCACAGGAGGTTCGCACGCCGAGCGTACTCGGCCGCGATCGCGCGACCGCGGATGTCGTCATCGACGACGAATCGGTATCGCAGCGCCACGCCGAGCTGTATCTCGACACCGTGGATCGCTGGTGGATTCGCGATCTGGGCAGTAGCAACGGCACGTTCGTCGATGGTGTTCGCGTCACCGAGCCTCGGGTGCTCGACGAATCGCACGAGATCCAACTGGGGTCGGTGAGGTTATCGTTTCGCGCCGAGCCGGTGCTGCGCGTCGTGTTCCAACAGGGCAACCGGAGCGGGCGCGTTCAGCGCGGCGCTGCATCGGTGGAGCTCGATGAGGCAGAGCTCGCGTTCGTGTTGGAGCTGGCATCCGCCCGCCATGCCGATGCCGAGCGACCCGACGGCGTCCGCGGATTTGTTCGATCGATCGACATGGCGCGCTTCGTCAGCTCGGATGATTCGGTGAGCGCGGTGCGGCAGCTCGCGCGCCGCGTCGAGCGCAAGCTGGTCGCACTCGGGGAGCCAGCGGTGATGGAGTCGTGCGATCGCCGTGGCTACCGGTTATGCGCGCGCACCACGCTTACCGTACTGTGACACCGGCGCGAGTCCGGGTGACGTGGTCTCGCGATACGGCGGCACCGAGCCGACCGCGGTGCGGCGGCGCGGAAATCGCTGCATGAACACGACGTGATCGACGTCGATCTCGTCGGTCTCGGCGAGCAGGACGGCGCGCTCGAGCAGGTTGCGCAGCTCGCGGAGATTACCGGGCCAGGCATAATCGCGCAGCTTGCCGATCGCGGCGGTCGTGAGGTTCAGCGCAGGGCGATGATCGCGCTGCGCGATCGCAGCCAGATACTGTGCGGCGAGCATCGGGATGTCGTCGCGCCGCTCGCGCAGTGCCGGAATCGCCAACCGATGCACGGCGATCCGGTTGCGGAGGTCGGTGCGAAATCGCTTGGTCGCAGTCAGCACATCGAGGTCGCGATGGGTGGTGGCGAATAGTCGGAGATCTGGCTGAGCTTCGAGCGCGCGCAGCAACGTGGCCTGCACCGCGTCGGGAAGCTCGCCGACCTCGTCGAGGAACAGCGATCCCGCGCGGGCGTGCTCGAACGCGCCGTCAGGTCCGAACAGGCGTGCTTCGAACAGCGCTTCCGGGATCGCGGCGAGCCGGACGGCGATGAACGGTTGTCCGGCGCGCCGGCTACGCTCGTGGAGCGCGCGCGCGACGAGCTCCTTGCCGACGCCGTTTTCACCGGTGATCAACACGGCGCCATTGACGGGTGCGAGCTGGTCGATCAAGCGATGGAGCTCTTGCATCGGCACGCTCGCACCTAGAATGTGAGGCGACAGCGGAGGCAACTGCATGACCGTCACAACAGGACGAGTGTAAGGCAAACCCGGCGGCGCTCGATGCCGCCGGGATAAACTTCGATGACAGCTGCGCGACGCTGTTGGTGCCAATCGTGTGCACACAACGCGGCGCGTGCGGGATCGCCCGCGGCTGAGGGTGGTGGCGGCGTGTGCGCGATCGCATGAATTTGATCCAGCGATCCTCGTGGCCAGGCACTTAGCGTGCGATCGAGCAAGAACGGCCGTAGCATCGGCTCGCGATGGCCGATCGAACGTTGGTAGCGAGCGCTACGAACTTGTTGACGCGAGGATTCCTGATCGTGCCAACGGATCGACGCGCGCACACCGGCGAGCCGGTAAACGCATTGTTTGCAGTGGCACGAGCGCTCGATCGCGCGGTCGCGTTCAAGCAGCCAGCCCGCGCGGTCGCGATCATCGAGCGCCAGCCGAACGACGCGGCCTGGCCCGCGATCTTGAAAGCGCAGCTGCCACAGCTGCGGGAGTTGCTCGAGATCTTGGGCATGCATGTCGTCGAGGATGCCGGCGAGCTAGATCTCGTGGCCTCGTATGCGCAGGCCGCGCTCGATCGCGGCGACGATGTCGTGGTTGTTGGCGTCGACAAGCGCTACGCGCAGCTCGTGAGCGATCGGGTGTGGTGGTACGACGCGAACAAGGACGCGCGTTACACGCGTGAGATGGTGCACAAGCGCTTCGGCGTCGATGCATCGCGGGTCGCCGAGTGGCTGGCGCTCGTCGGCGATGATGATGCGATGCCTGGGATTGCGGGGATCGGAGCGAAGGGAGCGACGGGGCTGCTCGAAGCTCATGGCTCGGTCGAGCAAGCGCTCGCCGCGATCGATGGGATCGGTGGGCGTACGGGCAACGCACTACGCGCAGCGGGGCCCGAAGCGATCCGCGCGGAGCTGCGACGCGGTCGACTCGACGTCGAACGTCCGCTGCCGATGTCGCTCGATGAGGCTAGCTATGTGGCGCCGGCAGCGGCCACCGTGAACGCGCTGTTTGATCGGCTCGGGTTCGTCGAGCTGCTGGCGCCAGAAGGCACGAAGGTTCGCGTCGCGGTGTGCGATAGCGCTGCCGAGCTAGCCGCCAAGCTGCCCGGATTCCAAGCTCCCGTCGCGGTCCATGGCGTGATCGAAGACGACGACGTGCTGATCGGTGTCGCGCTGGCCGACGGCAGAGGCGAAGCGATTTATGCGCCGCTCGCCGCGGCGCGTGAGCCACTGATGCGATGGCTCGCCGATCCGCAGGTGCCGAAGCTGGCATATGCACGCGAAGGTTTGATGGTCGCGCTCGGTCGCGAGCAGTTGACGCTCGCTGGGATGATCGGCGATGCCGCTGCAGCATCGCATCTCACCCAGCCGAGCAACTGGGCGCCGCACGATCTGCCGCTGGTGGCCAAACACGTGCTCGGTCGTGCGTTGCCCCCGGACGACACGGTGCGGGGAGTAGGGGCACAGCGCAAGCCGTGGCTGGGACTGCCTGTCGATCGGGTCGGCCAGCTCGCCGGCCAATACGCCGATGCCGCTGCAGCGGTGTGGCACGCGCTCGCGCCCTCCGTCGAGCCTGCATTGATCGCCGAGTACCTCGAGCTGTCCGACACGCTGATCCGCATGGAGCTCACCGGGCTGGTGGTCGATCCAGACGAGCTGGCCAGTGCGGAGCGCGACTTCGCCGTGATCGAAGCGGATCTTCAGCGCGAGATCGAAGGCCACGCGGGTCATCCGTTCAATATCAACTCGTCGAAGCAACTCGGCACCGTGCTGTTCGAGGAGCTCAAGCTTCCGATCGCGAGTCACACCAAGACCGGCTGGAGCACGTCGATCGAAGCGCTCGAGAAGATCGATCACGCGCATCCGATCGTGTCGTTGGTATTGCGGTGGCGGCTGCTCCGCCGATTGCGGGATGGCTGGATCATTTCGCTGCGCAATTGCATCGGATCCGACGGGCGCGTTCACTCGCGGTTTCATCCAGCGCGGTCGTTTTCTGGCCGGTTGGTGAACACCAACCCGGATCTGAGTCGGGTGCCCGGTCGAACGCCCGATATGGCGAGGATCAGGCGAGCGTTCGTCGCGCCACCGGGCAAGCTGCTACTGTCGATCGACTACAACCAGCTCGGGCTGCATGTCCTCGCGCACCTGACCAAGGACCCTGCGCTCACCGGGCCGCTGCGCGAGCGCGCCGATATGCACGCGCTGACTGCCGCAGCGGTGCTCGAGCGGCCAGTCGATCAGCTCACACCCGACGAGCGCCAGCTCGGCAAGGTGGTCAACTTCGCGACGTTTGCGGGGCAGGGTGCTAGCGCACTCGCGCTTCAGCTCGGCATCGCCGCTCAGGAGGCCAAGCAGCTGATCGCTCGCTTCGATCAGCGCTACGCGATGGTTCGAGCGTTTCAGGACGAACAACTGCGGCTTGCGCGCGAGCGCGGCTACATCGTCACGATGGCGGGTCGCCACTGGCCGATCGGCGGGCTCGAGTCGCTCGATCCGCACGATCGGTCGTATGCGGAGCGCTTGGCGCGCCGTGCGACCCACGAGGGATCGGTGTCCGACGTTTCGCGCCGCGGCCTGCTTCAGATCGACCGTGCGCTCCGCGCCGCTGGGCTCGGCGGACAGCCAGTAGCCCAGATCCTCGACGAGGTGTTACTCGAGGTGCCTGCCGACGAGCTCGCTCACACCGCGCAGCTTGCCGGGGACGCGATGCGCTCGGCGTTTGCACCGATGGAGGTACCGCTCGTCGTCGGCGTCGAGGCCGGTCCCAACTGGGCGGATCTCACGCCGGTGACGTGAGATCGCCGAGCAGTTGGGCCGCGACGACGACTGGCCGGTTGGACTAGCCGCGAAGCAGTGCAACTCGCCGGCCGCGGCGCTGGAGCACCCACAACATCCCGAGCAGCAACATGCCGGCGTCGGAGCCGTGGCCAGTGGCACAACCGCCGGACTTACCGCCGCCATCGCCATCGCCATCGCCATCGGAATCGCTATCGGGATCCGCGGCAATCGTGATGGTGACCGACGTGGTCTCGGCGACGGTATTGTCAGGTAGCCGCGTGACGGTGATCGCCACAGGGTAGTCGCCGGGTGACGCGTTCGCGGCCACGCTGACCTCGAACGCGCCTTCGGCGCCACTGGCGAGCAGGATGTCGGCGTGGTCGGGTGACAGTGCGAGCGACGAGGCGAGCGCGACGCGATAGCTGGAGCTGCCGCACGGCGACGGGTCTTGATTGGTCAGCTTGACCGTGTAGCGGTCGGTCGCGACCGCAGCGACCGTGAGGATCGGCTTGGCGCGCGCACAACCGAGCACGTAGTTGACCTGTGCGCTCGCGGTGAAGTTGGTCGCGGCGGTATTGGTTGCGGTGATCGCAAACGCCGTCGACGACGCGAGCAAGCTCGCTGGCGGCGTGACGTCGACATCGAACATCGCGCTCGCACCCGCAGCGATCGCTTGGCTCGGGCTGGTAGCGGTCCAGCCGCCCGGCACCGCCGACGACAACGCGAATGTCGAGCCACCGCAATCGATGTGATCCTGGTTGGTGACCTGTACCGTGTACCGCAGCGCGATCGGCACATCGACGCCCGCCGGTTGGATCGGGCTGACCAGCGGGTTCTGGCGCGTGCACGACGGAACGACCGTGAACGTCGTGGTGTCCGATATCGCGCTATGGACCGCGGAGCTGACCTCGAGCGCGACGACATAGTCTGCGGCGGACGCGTCAGCCGGCGCTGTGACGTCGATCGTGAAGTCGACATTGGTTCCCGAGGCGACGGTGATCGCATCGGTCGCGCCGATCCAACCACTCGGCAACCCGAGGGTTGTGACAAACGTGGTGCTACCGCACGACTCGTCGTAATTGGTCAACGAAGCGGTGTACTGCAGCGTGGCGCCGCGCACCGCGGTCTGTGAGCTGGGCGACAGTGACAACGTCGGCGCGTTGCGAACGCACGGCGCGATCGTGTAGGTCGCGTTCGCGGTGGCGCCGGTGGTCTCGGCGCGGGTGAGCTCGGCGGACACGCCGTAGTCACCGACAGCGGTGCCGAGCGGAGAGGTCACCGAGACGGTCGCGGTCGCCGAGGCACCCGATGCGATCGATTGGCTGGCAGTCGTCACGTCGGTCAGCCACGCCGCAGGACCGGCGCTCGCCACGGTGAACGTCGATGGATGACAGCCGACGTCGTTGTTGGTGATCGTCGCGGTATACGAAAGCTCGACGCCTGCGTCGCCGCTCTGCTGCCCCGGCGACAGCGCAAACGACGGCGCGTTCCGCGTGCATGTCACCGTATAGGTGGCCACGCCGGCGCCAGCCCCGGTACGATTGCTGTACGCCGCGACCGATAGCGGATAGTTGCCGGCCACCAGCGACGCCGGCGACGCCACGGTCAGCTCGACGGTCGTCGAAGCGCCCGATGCCAACGTGACCTGTGCTTTGTCGACGTGGCTCGTCCAGCCGGCGCCCGGGACGGTCCAGCTGAGCCCGAACTGGACCGGCATGCAGCCCGCGTCGTTCCGATTGGTGATCGTCGCGGTGTAGTTGAGCAGACCGCCCGGGCCCGTGCTTTGGGACGCCGGGTCGATCACCACCTGCGGCGCGTGAGTCGTGCAGACGACCGTGAACGTCGCCGACGCTTCATTCGAGGTCGCCCAGTCGTCACGGAATGCGCGGGCGCGAATCGTGATGTTGGCTTCCGCGGCCACTGGGATCGCAGCGCCATACGCGGTGGAGCTCGCAGTGACCGGCGAGCCGTCGGTGGTGTAGCGGATGATCGCGCTCGGCGTCGTCGTCGACAGCGTGACGAGCTGGGCGGCGTCGAACGATCCGCCGGGCGGCGAAAATGCCGGTGCTGCCACCGTGCCGGTGACCACGTAGGTCGCAGTCGCTTCTGCCGAGTCGAGCCAGTCGGCCTTGAACGCTTTGGCCTTGATCGTCTTCGTAGAGTCGAGGTCCACCGCGATCGCGCTCGTATAGATCGCGGAGCTCTCGGTCGGAGCGGACCCATCGGTGGTGTAACGGATCGTCGCGCCTGACGTCGCGGACGACAACACGACGTTCTGGGCGGTGGTGTACGTGCCCGCCGCAACGTCGAACGACGGTGTCGCGACCGTGCCAGTCACCACGTAGGTCGCCTCCGCTTCCGACGAATCGAACCAGCCAGCGCGGAACGCCTTGGCCTTGATCGTCATCGTGGTATTGGCGCCGACGGCGATCGCGGACGTGTAGATCGGCGAGCTCGACGTGGGCGACGAACCGTTGATGGTGTAGCGGATCGTCGCGCCCGAGGTCGGAGTCGACAGCTCAACACTCTGAGCGCTGGTGTACGTGCCCGCGAGAACGCTGAACGTCGGCGCCTCGGCGGTTCCGACGACCGTATAGACCGCGGACGCGACCGCCGACGGCATGTACATCGGTTTGAACGCCACGGCTTTGATCGTCATCATGGTGTCGATCGGGATCACGATCGGGCTGCTGTAGGCTGGCGACGACGGCGTCACCATCGAGCCGTTGGTGGTGTAGCGAATCGTCGCGCCAGACGTGGTGGTCGAAAGCACGACGGCCTGTGCGGCGCCAAACGTTCCGCCGGGAGGACTGAACGTCACTGGGTCGACGCTGGTGATCGTGTAGGTCGCGCTCGCCTGACTCGAGGTGACCCAATCGGTCTTGTACGCCTTCGCCTTAATGGTCGTGGTCGATCCGCCTGCAACGGTGATCGCACCGCTGTAGATCGGCGAGCTGGTCGTTACCGTCGAACCATCGGTGGTGTAACGGATCGTCGCGTCCGCGGTCGCGCTGGCTAACGTGACGCTCTGCGCCGTCGAGTAGCTGCCCCCCGCCGGGCTGAACGTCGGTGTGGCGACCGTGCCAGTGACGACGTAGGTCGCACTCGCTTCGCCCGAGTCGGACATTCCCGCTTTGAACGCCTTGGCGTTGATCGTCACCGTCGTATCGAGCGGCACCGTGATCGCGCCGGCGTACTCGTCGGAGCTCGCCGTGACCGAGGTGCCGTCGGTGGTGTAGCGGATGGTCGCGCCAGCGGTGGTCGTCGACAACGTGACCGTGCGCGCGGTGGTGTACGTCCCGCCAGGGACGCTGAACGTCGGCGTCGCGACGGTCGAGCTGATCTGATAGGTCGCCGCGACTTCACTCGAGTCGCTCCAGTCGTCCTTGAATGCCCTGGCCTTGATCGTCATCGTCGTCTCATCGGCCACCGCGATCGGGCTGCTATAGATCGGCGAGCTCGCGGTGACCGTCGAACCATCGGTGGTGTAGCGGATCGTCGCGCCGGGCGTCGCCGTCGAGATCGCGACATCTTGGGGTGCCGCGAACGACCCGCCGGGCGGATCGAGCTCCGGCGTCGCTACCGTGCCGGTTACGACGTATGTCGCCGATGCGACGCCGGAGTCGATCCAATCATCCTTGAACGCCTTGGCCGTGATCGTCATCGTGGTGTCGAGCGGAACGGCGATCGCGCTGTCGTAGATCGGCGACAGCGCGGTGGGGGGCGCGCCGTCGGTGGTGTATCGGATGGTGGCTCCGGCGGTCGCCGTGGTCAGCGTCACCATTTGCGCGGTCGTGTACGTGCCGCTGGCGATGCCGAACGTCGGGGTCGCAACCGTGCCGGTCACGACATAGGTTGCCGACGCCACGCTCGATGTCGCCCACGAGGTCTTGAGAGCGATCGCACGGATCGTCGTCGTCGTATTGAGCGGTACGCTGATCGGACTCGCGTATAACGTCGAGCTGCCGGTAGGCGCGGAG
Organism: Kofleriaceae bacterium; assembly: GCA_050184455.1. GTDB lineage: Bacteria > Myxococcota_A > Polyangia > Haliangiales > Haliangiaceae > JABFXX01. The sequence continues at coordinate 48,292 of JBFXAI010000029.1, forward strand.
CCGTCGGTGGTGTAACGAATCGTCGCGCCTGGGGTCGTGGTCGCGAGCGAAACCATCTGCGCGGTGGTGTAGGTGTCCGCGGGAATGCTGAAGGTCGGGGCCGCGACGCTGCCCGTGATCTCGTAGGTCGCGGACGTCTCGGCGGAGGTGGCCCACTCGGTCTTGAACGCCTTGGCTTTGATCACCAGTGTCGCATCGAGCGGTGCCGGGATCGGCGTCGTGTACGCCAGCGAGCTCGCAGTGGGCGTCGTTCCGTCGACGGTGTAGCGAATGGTCGCGCCGGGGGTGGTGGTCGACAGCGCCACCGATTGCGCCGACGTGTAGGTTCCAGCCGGTACGCTGAACGTCGGCGTCGCGACCGTGCCGGTGACCACGTACACCGCAGTGGCTTCGCCCGAGTCAGTCATGCCGGTTTTGAATGCCCTGGCTTTGAGCGTGGTCGTTGCATCGAGCGGCGGGACGATCGCAGTCGCATAGATCGGTGAGCTCGCGGTCACCGAGGTTCCGTCGGTGGTGTAGCGAATCGTCGCCCCGGGCGTGGCGGTCGATAGGACGACGTGCGGCGCGCTTGTGTACGTGCCTGCCGGAACGCCGAACGTGGGCGCCGCGACCGTGGTGGTGATCTCGTACGTTGCCGATGCTTCCGCGGAGTCGAGCCAATCGGTCTTGAACGCCTTGGTCTTGATCGTCATCGATGAGTCGTTGGGGACAATGATCGGCGTTGCGTACACCGGCGAACTCGCGGTGACGGTCGAACCGTTGGTCGTGTAGCGGATGGTGGCGCCTGGCGTGGCGGTCGACAGCGTGACGTTCTGTGACGACGTGTATTGGCCGGGATCGGGGGTAAAGGATGGTGTCGCGACGGTACCCGTGACGTTGTAGGTAGCCGCCGCTTCGGCCGAGTCGGTCCAATCGGTCTTGAATGCCTTGGCCTTGATCGTGGTGGCCGTATTGAGCGGAACACTGATCGCGGAGCTGTAAACCGTCGACGACGACGTCGGAGTGGCGCCATTGGTGGTGTAGCGAATCGTGGCGCCAGGTGTCGTGGTCGACAGCGTGATGCTCTGCGCGGTGGTGTACGTGCCTTGCGGAACACTGAACGACGGCGCTGCGACCGTGCCGGTGACGTTATAGCTGGCGGTGGTCTCGGCGGACTCGGTCCAATCGGTCTTGAACGCCTTCGCCTTGATCGTGGTGAGCGTGTTGAGCGGGACGCTGATCGCGGAGCTGTAGACCGTCGACGACGAGGTCGGCGTCGTGCCATTGGTGGTGTAGCGGATCGTGGCGCCGGAGGTCGTAGTCGACAGCGTGACGCTCTGCGCGGTGGTGTACGTTCCAGCGACCGGAGTCATGGTCGGCGCTGCGACCGTGCCGGTGACGTTATAGGTGGCGGTGGTCTCGGCGGACTCGATCCAATCGGTCTTGAACGCCTTGGCCTTGATCGTGGTGACCGCGTTGAGCGGGACGCTGATCGCGGAGCTGTAGGCCGTCGACGACGAGGTCGGCGTCGTGCCATTGGTGGTGTAACGGATCGTAGCGCCGGAGGTCGTAGTCGACAGGGTGATGCTCTGCGCGGTGGTGTACGTGCCGGCGACTGGAGTCATGGTCGGAGCCGCGACCGTGCCGGTGATGTTGTACGCGGCCGAGGCTTCGGCGGAGTCGGCCCAGTCGGTCTTGAACGCCTTCGCCTTGATCGTGGTGACCGCGTTGAGCGGAACGCTGATCGCGGCGCTGTAGACCGTCGACGACGACGTCGGGGTGGTGCCATTGGTGGTGTAGCGAATGGTGGCGCCTGACGTCGTGGTCGACAGGGTGACGCTCTGCGCGGTGGTGTACGTTCCAGCGACCGGAGTCATCGTCGGCGTCGCGACCGTACCGGTGACCTCATACGTGGCGGTCGCCTCGCTCGAGGTGACCAGGCCGGTCTTGAACGCCTTGGCCTTGATCGTTCGGGTCGTGTTGAGCGGGATCGAGATCGCCGACGAGTAGACCGTGGAGCTGGACGTCGGAGTCGTGCCGTCGGTGGTGTAGCGGATCGTCGCACCCGACGTTCCGACCGACAGCGACACGCTCTGTGCCGATGTGTACTTCCCAGCTGCAACGCTAAACGTCGGTGTCGACACGCTGAGCGTCGCGATCGCCGCATTGATGTTGATGCGCTTCATCGTGCGATCGGGCTCCGGCTCGGTGTCGAGCACGGAGGTGCCGGTGTTCTTCAGCGCCGTCAGCCCTTCGGTGACCGTCATGTCCGACTTCGCCGAGCGCATCACAGCGAATGCGCCAGAGACGTGTGGTGTCGCCATCGAGGTGCCGCTCTTGGATCCCGTCGCGATCGTGCTGCTGGTGACGGCCGCGGTCACGTCGAAACCTGGTGCGACCAGATCGACGAAGCTCGCGCGGTTGGAGAACTCAGCGATCCCGTCGGAGTCGGTCGTCGCGGCGACGCTGACCGTGTTCGAGATGCAGGCCGGACTGCCGATCGTGTCCGGTTCACCGTCGTTTCCGGTTGCCACGACGGTGGCGATGCCGAGCGAGCTGAGGTTGCTGATCACCGACTTGATCGACGCGTGCGAGCTGTCGCACTCGGAGGTGTACTCGCCGCCGCCCAGGCTCATATTGGCGGCGGCGATCGCGACGCCGCTCTGAGCGAGCGTCTGCACGCGCAACAGGCCCTCGAGGTAGTCCGAGTTGAACGTCAACACGCACGGCGTGATCGCGCCGCAGTAGGTAGTGCTCGTGAATTGCGAGAACACCTGGATCGCGATCAGGTTCGCACCCTTGGCGACACCGGAGTGGGTCGCGTTCGACGAGGTTGCAATCGCGGCGACGTGGGTGCCGTGATCGCAGCCGGAGATCGCGGTCGAGCAGTTAACGCCCGAATCGGTGGCGGTCGAGGACTGCACACCGCCCGGGCACAGCGACGTCGCGGTGTAGGTCGCGTCGGTGGTCGAGTAGCAGGCCTCGTATTGCACCTTGCCGGAGAGGTGCGTATGGGTCTTCATCACGCCGGTGTCGAGCACCGCGACGTAGTAGCCGCTCCCGGTCCAGCCGTTGGCCCACGCATTGGTGGCCTGGATCAGCGGAGTCGTGGTGTTCAACAGCGGCCTGTTGAGCGCGTCTTCCTCGATCGTAGAGATCTCTGGATCGTCGACCAGCGCATCGAGGCCGTGCTCGTCGTCGACGTTGACCACCAGGTACGGGACCGACTCGAACGACTTGAGAAACCGTACCGACGACGGAAAGCGATCGCGTACGGTGCGCTGTGCCTTCGCGATGCCGTCGCGTTGCGCGAACCGCGCCGGCAATGACAGCTTGCCCTCGGGCTCGAACTCGGTCTTCACTCCGACGATCAGCCGCACGTGGCCGCGCGTGTGTAGCGCAGGAATCAAGGTGGTGGCCGCGGTGCGCTTGGCGCTGGGTACGCCGGCCTCAGGCGACGGCTGTGATTCGGGGACGCCACACGCGGCGATCACCGCAACGACGATCAGCCGGGCAGCACCCGGATACGCCCTCGACATAGCTCATCAGCGTATCGACCACGTACCAGGCAGGTGGGTACACGACGGGTAGATCGCGGCCGGGAGCTCCGGCTAATGCGGTGGAAATGCGGGCTGCACCGACCACGGCGATGATGTAGGAGTGAGGTGATTGCCGGGTCGAGGATCGCCGGCGCGCGCGAGCGCGCGGTGTGCGCCGCGCAAACGCGACCGATTGCTCGCGCTCCCGCTATCACTCGCCAGTCGAACGGTCGAGTGTACGGGCGAGCAAAGGAGGCTGCGATGGCGACGATTCCAACCGGCAGGTTCGTGTGGTTCGAGTACGTGTCCAAAGACGAGCGGAAGGCCCAAGCGTTTCTTGGCGAGCTGTTCAACTGGAGGACAAAACCGGCGCAGATGGCACACGGGACGTACTCGATGATCGAGCACGCGGGCGACACGATCGGCGGTTACATGCAGCCGGTCCCCGGCGGCATGCTGCATCCACATTGGTTGCCTCATCTTCAGGTGGTGAACGCAAAGGACACGGTAACCCGCGTCAAGGCAGCGGGCGGCAAGGTCGTGAAGGAGCCGTTCAAGGTGGCGGACATGGGGATGATGGCCGTCGTTCACGATCCGTTCGGTGCCGAGCTCGCGCTGTGGCAGCCGCTCAAACCCGAGGATGCCGGTGGCGACTACAAAGGTATCGATGGCACGTGGGTATGGAACGAGCTCTACGCGCAGGACATCGACCGCACGTTGGGGTTCTACAAGACGATCGGCGGATTCGACGTAGAGCGGATGCCGACGCAGGGCGGGGGCCCTGGCCCTGCGCGTTACGAGATCTTGAAGACCGACGGGGTCGGTCGCGGCGGCGTCATGACATTGCCTGGGGTGCCACAGATGTGGATGCCTTACGTCAAGGTCGGTGACACCGACGCGACGGTCGACAAGGCCAAGCGACTCGGCGCGACCCTCAAGATGCCCGTCGAGACCGTGCCGGGTGCTGGACGGATGGCGGTGATCATCGACCCGATGGGGGCGCCGCTCGGTCTGTTGAAACCATCGCCGGCGTGAGGGTGAGCTCTGGGAGTAGGATGCCGGCATGATCGCGAGGATCGTCCGCCGCGCGCGCCAGCTCCGCTGGCTCAACGTCGCGGTGGTCAACCTCCGATTCTTGATCGGTTTTGCATTCGTACCAGCGGCGCTCAAGAAGGTGCTCGACCAACCGTTCACGGATCCAGCGAATCGCGGGCGATTCCATGATTTCCTTCACGCGTTTCATGCCACCGGTTGGTTCTATGCGTTCGTCGGAATCATGCAGCTCACCGCTGCGATCTTGCTGTGCACCCAGCGGTTCGCGACCCTCGGCGCGGTGATCGCGCTGCCGATCCTGACCGCGATTACTGCGTTCTGCTGGAGCACGCAGGTCTATCCGACCGCGTCGATCGCGACGCTGATGTGGCTGGGAACGATCGGTCTACTGGTGTGGGATCTCGAAAAATGGCGAACCGTGCTCGCACGCGACGATCGTCGATCCGACGTTGCGATCACTCCGATCGAAGCGCCGATCGATCTGACGCTGTGGGCGCGCTGCGGCGCGGCGATCATCGCGCTCTACCTCGGCACGGCGCTGGCTCGCGGCGGGGTGTATCGGCCGCGTGGCATTGAGCTCGGTGAGCCGGCGTTCTACGTGCTGCCCGCGGTGATGATGTTGCCGATCATCACGTTCGTGATCGATCAGCGCCGCGCGCGAGGCGTCACTCGAGCCCGAGCTGCTTCGCCAGGAACGTGAACTCGAGCGCCTGCATGAACGCAGCTTGCTCGTTGTTCGCAGCGCCACCGTGACCACCCTCGATGTTCTCGTAGTAGAGGATGTCGTGGCCTTGCTCGAGCATGCGCGCCACCATCTTGCGCGCGTGCCCCGGATGCACGCGATCGTCGCGAGTCGATGACGTGAACAACGTGCGCGGATACTTCGTGCCCTTCTTGACGTTGTGATACGGCGAATACGTCGCGAGCGCCGCCCAATCCTCGGGCTTCTCGGGATCGCCGTACTCCTCCATCCACGACGCGCCCGCGAGCAGCTTGTGGTAGCGCTTCATGTCGAGCAGTGGCACCGAGCAAACTACCGCGCCGAACAGATCGGGGCGTTGCGTCAACATCACGCCGGTGAGCAAGCCACCGTTGGATCCTCCGACGATGCCGAGGTGCGCTGGCGACGTCACCTTGCGCGCGATCAGGTCCTCGGCGATCGCGATGAAGTCCTCGTAGGCGCGCTGGCGGTTGTGGCGGAGCGCAGCTTGATGCCATGCAGGTCCATATTCGCCACCGCCGCGGATGTTTGCGACCACGTAGACGCCGCCGCGTTCATCCCACGCGGCGCCGCTGATCGGATCGTAGCCAGGCGTCAGCGACACCTCGAATCCGCCGTAGCCATAGAGCACGGTCGGCGCCTTGCCGTCGAGCGCAAGCGCCTTACGCGACACCTGGAAATACGGAATGCGAGTGCCATCCTTCGAGGTCGCGAAGTGCTGCTCGACGACGAGTCCGGTCGCATCGAAGTACGCAGGGCTCCGCTTCAGGACGGTGTCGCCGCCGCCCAGCTTGCCGAGAGACAGCGTCGACGGCGTCAGATAGTTGGTACGGACCAACCAATACTCGTCGCTGCCGCTCGCCGGCTCGACGCCCCACACGGACGTCGTGCCTACACCAGGCTTGCCGAACGGCTTGCGCGACCACTTGCCGTTGACGAACGACCACACGTAGAGCCGGTTGTTGATGTCCTCGAGCTCGTTGGTGATCAACGCGGACTTCAGCTCCGACGTGCTCTCGAGCGACTTGTTCGGCGCCGGCTCGAACAACATCGTGAACGCGCGCTTGCCGGCGAGAAAGTCGGCCAGTGGTGTGGCGAGTAGCGCACCGCGCGGCCAGGTCTTGTCAGCGAGCTTCCAGTCGCTCCGCAGGGTGACCAGCAGCTGCGCATTCCACACGCCGCCACTTGCGTCGCTCGGGATCTCGATCTTGATCAACTTGCCGGCAGCGTCGCGCAGGTAGAGCTCGCTGGTGTACGTGGTGATGCTGCGACCGACGAAGTCGTACGACTTGCCGTGGTCCCACGATCGGCTGGCGCCCACGCCGACGTCGGTCGGTTGGCCCTCGTAGACGGTCACCGCATCGGCTAGCTTGGTGCCGCGCCGCCATTCTTTGACGATCCGCGGATAGCCAGAATTGGTCATCGAGCCGGGTCCGAAGTCGGTCGCGACGTACACGGTGTCGCGATCTTTCCAGTCGAGCGACGATTTCGCTTCGGGCAACGCGAATCCACCCTCGATGAACTTCTTGGCGACCGGATCGAACTCACGCACCACGGTGGCGTCGCCGCCGCCGCGCGACAGCGAGATCAAGCAGCGATCGTAGGTAGGGTAGAGGCACGAGTTGCCTGCGAATACCCAGTTCTCGTTCTCCGCCGCGGCGAGCGCGTCGACGTCGAGCACGATCTCCCACGCAGGGTTGGCCTTCTTGTATTCGGCGAGTGTAGTCCGCCGGAGCAAGCCCTTGGGATTCTTCTCGTCGGTCCAGAAGTTGTAGTAGTGCTTGCCGCGCTTGGTGACGTAGGGCGTCTTGTCCTTCGAATCGAGGATCGCGCGGATCCGATCGCGCGTCTTCGCAAAGCTAGGCACCGCTTCCAGCTCCCCCTGGCTCTGCTTGTTGCGCTGCCGCGCCCAGTCGAGGGCCTTGTCGGAGGTAACCTCTTCGAGCCACAGATATGGATCTTCCGGCTGGGCAGCCGGTGTGACGGTGGCAGCAGCGGGATCGGATGGAGTCGCTAGATCGTTGGACATCTGGGCCGGAGCCTCCGTCGTTGGTCGCGAGGGTGACGAGCACGAGACCACGGCAAACACGAGCAACCGCGAAGTGATCCTGGTCATGCCGCTGTGTAGTACCGCGAACCGGACATGGTTGCCCACGATGAGCCGCAGTGACCGTTGCGGGTGGACGGCAAGGATCCACCTGCGCCAACTGATGGCAGCAGTTTCGGGCTTCGGTCACCGGCTCGCTTGGCTGTTTCCGGCTAGTTCGGTCGAGCGCGGTGGAGGCACGCTCTGTGAAGAGCGTCGGGCCCATAGCCATGCCTACTACTGCCTCCAAACTACTCGCTACCGGACTGCTGCTGCTCATCGGCTGTGGCGTGACCGTCCCCGAAAGCAACGTTGGCAACGACAAGCCCGACGCGGGCGGAGGTGGAAAGCCGGATGATCCGGATGACGATCCGCCGCCGCCACCACCACCACCACCACCGCCGCCCGAGGATCCGATGGTGACGTGCACCAACGATCAGTTCGGGATCAAGCAGATCTACTGCACCAAGCCGGGTGGTGATGAGTGGTTCCTCGACATGGCTAATCCGATGGTCAACCTCGATCGGTTCGACCCCAAGACCTCGCTGACCAAGAACTCGGACGGATCGTGGAAGCCCACCGGCAGCCAGGTTCGGATGAACGTGTTCACCAAAGAGGGATACCAGCAGAACCTGATCACGACGTACAACCAGGCTCAGCTCGCGGCGAAGGGCTACATGCAGTCGGCCAACGACTGGACCAACGTCGAGATCACCGGGTACGTCAAGGTCAACGATCCGGGTGACGGACCCGACGACAACTTCGGCTGGTATGCGCGCGGTGGTTACCACGGCAACTCCGCGGGTGACGATGGCACTGGCTGCGAAGGAACCGCCTACAAGGGCATGTTGTACTTCTCGGGCAAGAGCCAGATCGCGAAGAAGCAGTTCCACAACACCGGCTACGCCAAGTCGCCGTTGCGGACGCCCGTGGGCGCGACCTCGCTGGTCGGCAAGTGGGTCGGATTCAAGACGATCATCTTCAACAAGGACGGCAACGTCCGGATCGAGACCTACGCCGATTGGGCCAACAACAACACCTGGCAGCAGATCGACGACAAGCTCGACTCGGCCAACTTCGGGACGTTCGGAACGCATTGTGGCGGTACGGCCGACCAGAAGGTCACTTGGGGCGGCCCGATCGCGACGTTTGGTTGGGACACCGCGACCGACGTCGACTTCAAGAACCTGAGCGTTCGCGAGATCGCACTTCCGACGATCCTGTAGCCCTCGACTGTTGCGCTCCGCGCGACGGGGACAACTGACCGAGGTACCTGAGGGAGCCAACCCCAGCGCCTGCGGCGCGAATGCACCATTTCCATGTCGTTGCGCGCTGGGCACGGTGCTTGCTGACCCGACGTCGATGATCGAGGTCGGTCGCTGGCGCCTAGGGTGCACGCTGGTTGTTGTCGCGTGGTTGACGTCTTGTGCGGACTCGGACGCCACCCTCCCCGATGCTGCGATCGACCCGGTCGCGGTCGAGCCGGTGGCGCTCGCGTGCACCGGTCCGCTGTTCTATCAACCCGCTCAGTACAACATCGGGAGTACGACTCCGAACGGTTTCGGAGTGTCGCAGCAGGGCGAGTGGAACAAGATCCGCGCCGCCGCCGATGCGCTCCTGACAAGGCCGTCGACGATCACCGCGTATTCGACCTACCGGCTGTACTGGCCCTATCTTCAGCCGCCGCCCCACGGGGTTGGATCGTCGCTGAACGTCGGTAGTTCGACGACCGAGCATGCCTGGGCACGCCGCCCGCTGACCGTGACGCTGCCATCGGCATACTTGATCGAGTTCGATTACTTCTATCCCAATCCGGCCGAGCAATCCGGGTTCCGCGTGTTCAGCGCGTACGACGATAACCTGGCGAACTACACCGGGGTGATGATCCAGCAGACCGGCAACCAGCTATCGACCAACAGCCACGCCAACATCGCAACGATCACGGCCAACGCTTGGCATCAGTTCGCGCTGTACATCAATGCCAACGGCACCTACGACCTCTACGTCGATGGTGCCAAGCGGGTCTCGGGCGGCGCACGACTTCCCGGCGCGATCACTGCGATCGGCTTCCTCGGCGATACCTCGACGGTTACGCACAACGGACAGGGCAAGTGGGACAACTTCCGGATCTCCGCGGGCCCGAACATTCTGGTTCAGGATCTGTTCGATGGAGCCGCGCTGTCGACGGCGTGGCTCACGCGCGAATCGACCCCCGGTGCAGTCGCGCTATCGTCGGCGAGCCCATACGACGTCGCCAACTATCCGTACTGGATCCAGATCTCGCGCGAAATCGAGAAGCGACTGCGGTTGGTATCGTTCGCGTACGCTGTTACCGGCGAGTCCAAGTACCTGGCGTTCGCCAAACCGATCATGCAATCGCTGTGTGGAGTTGGTGGCAACGGTTGGACGACATGGGGCGATCCGAACTACAGCGGTGGCGCCATGCTGCTTTCGGGTCCGACGCTCGCCACCGGCGTCGCATATGCGCTCGATGCGCTGGGACCGGCCCTCACCGCCAACGAAAAATTGTACTTCGCGAACTGTTTGCACAGCCGAGCGATCGCTCCGCTCACCGACGAGGTCTCGCTCGATAACGATCCGACCACCTGGCCGAACGGCTTTGCCGTGCGATATGCGGGTCTCGGAATGGCTGCGCTCGCGGCGTCGTGTCAACGGGACGAGTCGGCCGCATTGGCGCAGGCGCGCACCGGGCTCGCTACGCTCTACGACGGCATGGATGTCGACGGTGGCTACATCGAAGGGATGACGTATGGCGCTTATGCCTACGACAACTCGGTAACGTTTCACTACTTCGACCGCAAGATCACCGGGACCAATGGGTTCACGCATCCCTACCTCGCCAAGCTCACGCAGTTCATCACGCACATGCTGGTGCCCAGCCGCACCGCATACGTGAACTTCGCGGACAGCAGCTCGGGCGCCGAAAAATTCGCGACGACGCTATCGATCCTCTACGACCAGCGATCCGATCCATATGCGTTGGCGCAGCTTGGACGCACGGCTTGGCAACCACAGCAGCCGCTCAACCTCGAGCTGTTCAGCGCGGTCAGCTCGGCGCCGCCGGTCGCTGGCGAACCGACGGGGCGGAGCTTTCGCGAGATCGGCTGGGGTGCCCTCCGGACCTCGTGGGCTGATGACGCCACGTTCGTGGCGATGCACAGCGGGCCCAAGACCGGTCACAGCCACCGCGATGAGAACGGCATCGTGGTGTGGAAGGACGGCAACTGGCTCGCTCGCGATCCTGGCTATCAAGACTACACCGCCGGCCTCGGCCACGACTTCAGCTACGGCTCGCTAGGACACAACGTGGTGCGCGTGACGACGGCGGGCCATCCAAGCATCGATCAGGCGCACGCCGGTGGCGCGCTCACCGCGTTCTACTCGGCGCCTTCCGGTGGTGGCTACATGCAGGGCGATGCGACAGCAGCGTACGCGCCGGAGCTAACCTCGATGCGGCGGACGGTGGCGCTGCTGACGGCTTCGCAATGCACGGTGACGACCGACGTGATGACCAACGGTGCCGCCACCAGCACCGTGGACTTCGTCCTTCACCCCGAGGCTACCAACGCGACCGCCAGCGGTAATCGGTTCGTCGTCACGAAAGGCACCACGAATACCGCGAACGTCGATGTGTTCCGGCTTGGCCCCGCGCCGACGCTCTCGGTGACGCAACGCGATCCATGGATGCAGACCGATCCAACCGCCACGCTCAAGGCGACCATGAACGTCGCCGCGAACGCCACCAATACGATCACGGCAACCGTGTGTCCGCCGCCAACGACCTGGAGGTCATATTCGGCCGGCGTGGGCGCGGCGGCGCTGATCGCGCGGATCAACGGCGTGTCGACCAACGTGGTCGAGGTCAATCCAGCGTCGTCGGTGCCGCTGTTCGCGCTGGAGGTCGACGCGAGCGTCGATGTCGGGACCGCCGGGGATGATTCGATCGCGGCGCACTCGCCGGGTATCAGCATGTATTGGGACGAGTGGGACCCGCCGACGATCGAGTCTGGGCTGACGGTTCGGCGCGCCCAGGCCGCGGGGGCAAACTTCTTGGTCAACCTGACGGCGGCTGACACGGTGCCTCGCGAAATCGCGTTGCTCTACAAGGCACCCGCAAATCTGAAAATTCGCCAGTACTCCGGTAGCGCGTTCCACACCGTGGCCGAGCTCGTCGGCGACAACACGTGGCGCGTCGTCCGGTTCCACGCGCGCGCTCCGTATTTCGACTATCGACCCGATGCCGGCGTCCAGGTGCTGTTCGATCTCAGCGCGCCGATCACCGTGTCCGAGCTGTTGCTCGAGAACGAGCTGGACGCCGATCTTTGCGACGTCGGAACCCCCGGCGATTCGACCACCGCGCAGCACAGCCCCGGCGTCTCGGTGTATCCCGACGAGTGGGGACCGCCGATGCTCGTGGGTGGTTACACCGCGCGTCGCGGCCCGCCGAGCAGCAACCTCTACGTCAACGTGAGCTCCGCGAACGCGTCGTACGACGTAGAGCTGGTCTATCGCGCCCCGGCCGATCTCGATCTGATGCAATGGACGGGAAGCAGCTACGTAACGTTGGCGCGACTCAAGGGTGACGGGCTGACCCACCGCTCCCGCATCAGCCTGCGCCGGCCGTACTTCGACTACAACGGCGCTGGCTCCGACGCGCGGATCAACGTGCAGCTCGCGTTCGGCGGAACGATCGATCTGTTCGAGGTCGTCGGCCGCGGGATGCGCTGATGCACTGATGCACGGACTGTTGCGCGGCGCGCCACAGGCGGTGATCGGCGCACCGCGATCCAGCGTGTCGCGTGCTACACGTGCAGCAATGTTTCGTAGTCATCGCTATCGCTGCGCGTGGGGCGCAGTGGCTGTTCTCGTCGCGTGCTTGACGTCCTGCTCGGACCCCCAGGTCGATGTCCCGGACGCTGTCGCCGTCGAGCCGGTGGCGCTCGTTTGTACGCACCCGGTGTTCTATCAGCCTGCCGACTATTCGGTCACGAGCATGACGGTCAACGCCTTCGGAAAGTCTCAGCAAGGCGAGTGGACCGCGATCCGCAATGCCGCCGATGCCGTGCTGCCGATGCCGGGGATGTTCACGCAGTACTCGACGTATCGGCTGCACTGGCCGTATCTGCAGCCGTTTCCACACGGAACCGGCTCGTCGCTCGCCGTCGGCACCGCCGCCACCTCGTATGCGTGGGTTCGTCGCCCGCTGCCGGCCGCGCTCCCCTCGGCGTATCTCGTCGAGTTCAATTACTTCTACGCCAGCGCCGCGGAGCAGAACGACTTCATGCTGTTCAGCTCGTACAACGATGTCTCGCTGAGCTACACCGGCGTGACGATCCGGCAGACCGGGTCTCAATTGTCGACCAGCGGCCATCCCAATTTCGCCACGATCACCGAAAACGCGTGGCATCAGTTCGCGCTGTTCGTGAAATCGAACGGCACCTATGACCTCTACATCGATGGCACGCTACGGGTCACCGGATCGTCGGCGCCGGGCGCGGTCACCTCGATCGGCTTCCTCGGCGACATCTCCGGCTCGGCGTTCGACGGGTACGCGCAGTGGGACAACTTCCGGATCTCGGATGGCCCCGAGATCCTGTTCCAAGATCTGTTCGATGGCGCGGCGATCGCGCCGCAATGGCTCAAGGCCGAATCGATCGCAGGCTCGATCGCGCTGTCGTCGCAGCGCCCGTACAACGTCGGATCGTTTCCGTACTGGACCGGGATCTCGCGCGAGATCGAGCGACGGCTGCGACTGACGGCGTTCGCGTACACGGTCACGCAGGATGTGAAATACGCAAACTACGCCAAGCCGATCATGGAGTCGCTGTGTGGTGGCGGCTGGGATCGATGGTCGGATCCCGACTACGACGGGGGCGTCATGTCGCTCGGCGGTGCGACCTTCGCGACCGGCGTCGCGTATGCATTCGACGCGCTAGCTCCGGCGATGTCTGCCAACGATCGGCAGACGTTCGCGCAGTGCCTGGAAGACAGAGGAATCGCACCGCTCGCCGATGAGGTCTCGCTCGACAACGATCCGGCGACCTGGCCCAACGGATTCGCCGTCCGCTACGCGGGCCTCGGAATCGCTAGCCTCGCAGCATCGTGCGAGCTCGACGAGAGCGCCGCGTTGACCCAGGCGCGCACTGGCCTCGCGATGCTCTACGATGCGATGGACACCGATGGCGGAAATATCGAAGGCATATCGTACGCGGCGTACGCGTACGACAACTCGCTGACGTTTCACTACTTCGATCACAAGGTCGCCGGTTACAACGCGTTCACGCATCCGTACCTCGCCGCGCTGCCCCGGTTCATCACGCACGCGCTCGTACCCAGTCGCACGGCGTTCCTTAACTTCGCCGACAGCGACTCGAGCATCGCGAACTTCGGCACGACGCTCGCGATCTTGCACGACCAACTCGGCGACCCGTATGCGCTCGCGCAACTCGGTCGGCTGGGTTGGCGACCCGCGCAACCACTGAACCTCGAGCTGTACCCGACGGTGGCGTCGGCGCCACCGGTCGCGGGCGAGCCGACGGGACGAAGCTTTCGCGAGATCGGTTGGGGAATGTTGCGATCGTCATGGGCCGACACCGCGATGTTCGTGGCGATGCACAGCGGGCCCAAGACCGGTCACAGCCACCGCGATGAGAACGGCATCGTGGTGTGGAAGGATGGCAACTGGCTCGCCCGCGATCCGGGCTATCAGGATTACAACCCCGGTATTGGCCATGACTTCAGCCATGGCTCGCTCGGGCACAACGTGGTGCGCGTGACCACCGCCACCAAGCCGAGTGTCGATCAAGCGAACGCCGCCGGCGCACTGACCGCGTTTTATGCTGCGCCGGCAGGTGGTGGTTATATGCAGGGCGATGCGACCGCGGCGTATGCGCCGAAGGTAACCGCGATGCGGCGGACGGTATCGCTACTGACCGATTCGGAGTGCACCGTCACCACCGACGTGATCGCCAACGGTTCGGAGGCCAGCACCATCGACTTCATCTTGCATCCCGAAGCGACCAACGCGACTGCTAGTGGCAATCGGTTCGTGGTCACCAAGGGAATGGCGACGACCGCGTATGTCGACGTGTTTAAGGGCGGCGGCGCCCCCGGTCCGACGCTGTCGGTGAGTCAGCCGGATCCGTGGCTGCCGGCGAATCCAACCGCGACGCTCAAGGCGAGCGCGAGCCTGGCGGCGAGCGCCACGACGTGGATCATGGGGGCAATGTGTCCTCAGGCGATTACCTGGTCGGCGTATTCGGCGGGCCCGGGCGCTGCCGCGCTGATCGGCCGGCAGAGCGGCGCGCCACGTCACGTCCTGGAGGTCAGCCCGTCGCTCGTCGGAGTTCCGGTCTTCGATCTGAAGGTCGGCGCCGTCGTCGATGTCGGGACGGCTGGCGACGATTCGATCGCGGCTCACACGCCAGGCATCAGCCTGTATCCTGCCGAATGGGATGCTGCGACGGTCGAATCTGGGTTGACGGTTCGAAGCGCCGCGCTGGCCAACGCCAATTTCCTCGTGAACATGTCAGCGGTCGACACCGTGCCTCGCAACATCGCGATGCTCTACAAGGCGCCCGCCAATCTACAGGTACGCCAGTACATCGCCGGTACCTACCAAACCGTCGCCGAGCTCGTCGGTGACAACGTGTGGCGAGTGGTCAGGTTCCACGCGCGTGCGCCATATTCCGACTACCGAGTCGAAGCCGGTGTCCAGGTGCTGTTCGATCTGACTGCACCGATCACCATCGCCGAGATGTGGCTCGAGAACGAAGCGAATGGAGACCTCTGCGACGTCGGAGCCGCGGGCGATTCGACCACCGCACAGCACAGCCCGGGCGTCTCGGTGTACCCGGCGGAGTGGGGACTGCCGAGCGTGATTTCCGGATACACCGCCCGAACCGGTCCAGCGGGAAGCAACCTCTACGTCAACGTCGACTCCGTCGACAAGACGTACGACATCGAAGTCGTGTATCGCGCGAGCGCCGATCTCGATCTCCAGCAGTGGATCGGTTCGACATACGTGAACCTATCGCGGCTACGCGGCGACGGCATCATTCGCCGCGCACGCGTCAGCTTGGGCCGGCCGTATACCGACTATGCCGGCATGGGTGCCGACGCTCGGATCAATGTCTTGCTCAACTTCAGCGGGGCGATCGATCTGATCGAGGTTGTGGGCCGCGGGATGAAATGAGCGTCTCGTCCATTCGTTCGCAGGGGCGGAGCGGCTGAACGTACTTACGGCGAGAACACGCGCCAGTCGTCGAGATAGGCGCCGTCCATCGCGTCGATCCGGATGCCTGCCGTGCCCCAGCTGAACGTGCTCGTCGTCGCAGTCAGCGCTAGCTCGTGATCGATGTAGAGCCGGAGCTTGGTGCCCTCGGCCTCGAACCGGATCCAGTGCCAGACGCCCTTCTTCGGCGCGCCATAGTTCTGGTCGACCGCGAGCGCGGTGTATTCGCCGCATTGCTTGCGCTGGATCTGAACCACGCCGTCGGTTCGCCACGACGCGACGTAGAGATCGTCTTCGGTGCGGTAACGCACGAATGCTTTGAACCCGGGGTTGTTTTCGTTGCCGTGTTGGGCGGTGTAGTAGAACCGGTATTCGACGGCTTGATCGGTCCACTTCACCGAGTGCTCGTCGTCGCCAGCGACGAACCCGCGCGCGATCGCGCGGAACGAGCCATCGGGAATCGGTTGGATCTGGCCGCGGGTGTACTCGCCATTGCCGGTGGTGACCACGCTGAGGCAGCCGGCGGTGACGTCGAGATGCGCGCGCGCGTGCTTGGTGTCGCCGCACTCGATCGTCTTGGGCAACGATGTTCCGTAGCCGCGAAAATCCTCGACGCCGGACGGGTACGTCTTTACCGGTCCGCGCCAGGGATAATGCGCCACCGTACCGCTTGGATAGCGCCCGCCGTCGGCGTCGTACGGCGTGTAGGCGTGGGGCGAGCAGCTCAGCGCACGCTGCGTCTCTTCATAGTCGGGGTCGTCGACCGCACATCCGGCGATCATCGCTGCGGCGATGGCGCCGAACGTCGTCACGAACCGAATCACGCGGCCATCGTACCCAGACTTGGATCACAGTCGCAGCAACCGTCGCGCCTGGCCAGCAAGTGTTATCGGCCGTGGCACAGGTCACGCGAGTCATGCCGCGGTCATGCGAGCGCAACCGATCGTTTGCAGTCGCGCGCAACGCTACAGCGGAGGCGGCGAGATCACGCCGGTAACTGCCTTCGATCCGATCAACACGATGTAGCCGGCGCCGCCGCCACCACCACCGCCGCCAACGATCGCGTTCGCGCCGGATTGGCCGGCCGGCGCGACCGCGCTGCTGCCGTTACCGCCGTCGCCGATCGACACATCCGCACCGTCGCCGCCTGCCGCGGATGACGCAGCCGCGTGCCCATCTTCGCCGGGATCGCCGCCGATGTCGTTACCCGAGCAGCGACAGCCACCGCCGCCGGCCGCGCCTCCGTTGGCTGCAATCGTTCCAGCGATCGTGAGCTGCGAGGCCGACAGTCGGATGTAGCCACCAGAGCCGCCGCCACCGCCGCCGGACTGCACCGCGCCGCCGAGTGCACCAGCGCCGGTCGCGCGAATGACACCACCGACAGGCACGGTCAGGCCACCGCGCGCGTACAGCCACAGCGCACCGCCCGACGCACCACCGGAGCCGCCCTGGCCCGCGCTGCCGCTCTCGTTGCCGCCCTTGGCTCCCGCGCAACCACCGCGCGCGTAGGCCGGGGGCGCGGTCAAGCTTGCCGACGCGAGCCCACCGGGCGAATTGCCATCGCTGCCGAAGCTGTTATCGGTGTCGCCGTTGCCGCCGTTGCCGCCCATGCCACCGAAGCTGCCGCCAGCGCCACCACCGGCGCCACCTTGATCGTTCTCGGGTACGCCCGCGGGGGCGCATCCCGTTGCGAAGTTCGCGTTGGGGCCGGTCGCTCCGCCGCGCTCGCTCGATCCATCGAGCGAACCGGCGATCTCGATCGCCGACTCGCTGGCGATCACCAGCGGGCGCGATCCGATCACGCGCAGCGTCGCGCTCTGCGCGATCACCAAGGACTGCACGTGGACCAGACACGCCGAGGGACCACCCGCCTGCAAGTACGTCTGGCACAGCGGATCGCTATCGGTATTGAGCTGGATGTCGCTGGTGATCGAGAGCGCGGGTCCGGCAGGCCCCGCCGCGCAGAAGTCGAAGCCCCCCACGGCGCACACGTCGATCGGCACGGGCCCGTCGCTCGCCGCATCGACGAGCATGATCGTGGGGTCGTCGTTGAACGCATCAAAGCCGCAGCCCATCCCAAACACCGTGGCCGCGCCGACGGCCGCACGCGGCAACCAGCTCGCAAGACGCATATTCGACCATGCTACGTCAATCGGCCGTGGGGCAGCCAGGTCACGCACGTGCGCGGCATCGCACATTTCGCTGCACGGTCACCACTCGCGACGTTTATCGACGAGGACTTGCGCGGTGATACAACCTGCGCAACTCCTGCTTCGCACTTGCGATCACACGTCGTCGCTGAGCCGAGAGCGCTTTGCCTGCACGGTTTTCATAGAACGTCAGCATCGACATCGCGGAGCGGAACGGTTCGGTCTTGCGACGGCGGCTGCGATCGGCTGAACGCTTGAGGGACCGAGCCATCGCACGCGCGCTCTTGGTGAACACGGAAGGCTCGAGGTCGAGCGCGTTGCTGTGCGCGGTGACCGCGCGAGACCAGCGCCGCGGCGCGCGCCGTGCGCGGTGGCCACGCGTGTGAGCTTGTCGGGTTGCCATATCGACGGTCGATGCAAAGCGAACGCCGAGCGCGCGAGCGGGAGTTCACAGCAAGCGTCACGCGCGCGACCGGGCGAATCGGACCGCTGCAATCCCGGCGAGCACACCAGCGACGAACACCAAGGTTTCGATCGTTCCAGTCCCCACCGCGACGAGGGCAGGACCAGGACAGTAACCAGACAGACCCCACCCGATCCCGAAAATCGTCGAACCTACGACGAGCGCAGTATCGATGCGCGCCGGCTCGGGCCAGTGAAATCGTTGCGCGAGCAACGGCCGGGTGCGGCGCTGCGCGATCTGCACGAGCGGCGCATACACCGCGATCGCCCCGATCATCACGAACGCGAGCGTGACATCCCAGGTGCCGGCGATGTCCAAGAACCCGATGATCCGTGCCGGCGAGGTCATGTCGGAGATCACGAGCCCGATCGCAAACACGATTCCACCGAGGGCAGCGAGCGCGTTCCTCATCCGAACGCCTTTCGGATCGCAACCGTCGCCATCGCGGTCGCCATGAACACGACCACCGCGACGATCGAACGCCGCGACAGCCGCGATAGTCCGCATACGCCGTGGCCGCTGGTGCAGCCATTGGCGAGCGTCGTGCCGATGCCTACCAGCAGTCCTGCGATCGCGAGCTCCGCTGGCGACGCGATGCTCGGACCGATCGCGTGCGGGGCGAGCTGAGCGGTCACGACGCCAGTCGCGACCAGGCCGATCAGAAACGCGATCCGAAACCGCCGCGCATCATCGTCGTCATCGAGCAGCGCGCGCCCGAGCGTGCCGCTGATTCCTGCGATCCGGCCATGGACGAACAGCACGAGCGCCGCCGCCGCGCCGATCAGCGCGCCACCTGCGAGCGCTAGCACAGCGGAGTGGAGCGACATCACGCCTAGGATAGCGCTACAGCCCGCGGTCGTTCGGAGATTCGCCGGCCGAATGCGAGGCTCGCTGACACCATCGCTTGAGCTCGAGTGCGGCCTCGCTCGACAGCGGATTGTCATCCACACCGAGGTGACGGAGACAGGCACGCTGCGCCGCGCGACTGTTGGTCACGACCACGACGTCACCATCGCTGAGGTCGCCATGATCGAGCGTGAGGCTATGGAGCTGGGCGACTAGCGGCGATTCGAGGATCCGCTGGAGCAGCGCGCCGGTTCCGCTGGTCTGGCGAATGATCAGGTGGCGCAAGCTCGGCAGCTGAGTTGCCTCGAGCAGCGGCACGAGCTCCGCACTCGAAGGTGCCAGGTGCGGACAGCTAACTTCGAGCTTCTCGAGCGCAGGCAACGTGGCGCCGAATACCTTCGAGATCAGACCAGCGGATAACTCGGCCATGATCAGTCCCAGCTGGCGCAAGCGGTCGTGGTGGATTGCCGAGCTGAACCGCAGCGACCCAGCACGCACGGTGAGCCGCTCGAGCATCGGAGCTGCCGATAGCACAGGAGACAGGTTGCCTGCGCGCGTGCGCTCGAGCGCGAGCGTCGCTCTGAAATCGCCGAGCGTGAGCTCGCGCAACGCCGGCAGCGGGTGGGTCACCAGTGCGGATACCGCGTGGATGTAGTTGGTCTGTTCAGCCGTTCCGAGCTGGCCGAACACGATCGAGCGGAGGAACGCCGCCGACGGATGCCCGACCAACTCGCGAACCAGGCCTTCGACGTCGAGCTCCTTGGTCCGCACGCGAGTCGGTTTGCCGCGCGCGATGCGAATTCGATCGAGAAACCCGAGCCGCCAGGTCGCCTCGCAGTGGGTCTGCGCGTCGCCACGCGTGCGAGGCAAGCGGAGCAGCTCATCGAGCGCAGGGGGGTAGAGGTAGTTGCGGTGGGTGTCGAGAAACGCCGCTTCCGCTGCGTGAAGTCGCTTGTCATCGGGGTCCTGCGAGCAACGGTGCTGCAGCGTGATCAGCTCGCCGCGCGGGTCACCGCGGCTCATCAACCAATCGGCGTAGACCAGATAGGGACCCAGCTCGTCGGGTTGGGCGCGGATCTCCGCTTCGAGCTCGAGATGGATCGCCTTGGGCGTGGCGATCCCACCGGACTGCGAGCCTCGCATCAGACGCGCGATGACCTCTTCCGATGGCGGTGGGGCAGGGACGATGAACCGTTCGCAGAACGCTTGCTTGAACGCGCGCCGCACGCCATCTTCGAATAGATACGTCCGCTGCTCGGACGTCTTGGCCACCAGGACACCAACGCCCCAGGCATCGCCGCCCGTGTGGCGGACGTATTCGGGCGGCTTGTGCTTGCGAGCCATTCGACGCTGCGAGCGACACTACGTCGCCATCGCGTTCGCGTCGAGTTCGATCAGCGTGCCGCGAGCACGACCACGGTGAGCACAGCGGCGATCAGCACGAAGGCGGTGAAGAACGAGCGGTTGCTCATCGTCCACTCGACCGGCTCGGCGAACCGATTGGTGAACGTTCCGACCCGCTCGCGATCCGCGAGGTCGCGAGTTTCGGTCTGAACGACGCGGAAGCGGGACACGGTCATGGCGGAAATTGTGACGCGGCGAACCGCCGTGGATCAAATTCTGCGGGCGAACGGTCGCGCCCGCTGCAAACCAGACGCAACTGAGATCGCCGGTTTTCGCGTGGCCGAACAATCGAGCGCCGCGGGGCTTGCGCGCACACCGCGCTCGGCGGTTTCCTATCGCCATGAAAATATTGCTTGGAAGGACGTTCGCCGCCTTTCTGGTCGTGACCACCATTGGTGGCACGGTCTGGGCACAGCCCGCGCCGCAACCAGCGCCGCCGGCGCCTGCGCCAGCTCCCGCGCCAACTCCTGCACCAACTCCCGCGCCGACGCCGGCACCACCGCCAGCACCGGCACCGACCCCAGCAGCGCCCGCTCCAGCAGCACCGATTCCAGCAGCGCCGACGCCTACGCCTGACCCGACGGCGCCACCGCCGCCGGCTGCTCCGGAAGGCGACGTTCCGACGCCGACCGAGATGCCGACCTCGGGTCTGCGGATCCACGTGCTCAGTAGCCGCAACACGTACGTGCCGATGCGGTTCGACGTGTTCTCGGTCGACACCCAGCAGGTCGTGGCGTCGGGCCAGGGTGCCGTGGAATCGAGTGGCGAAGCCGCGCCGATGTACGAGCTCAGCCCCGGCACCTATAAGATCGTGCGCGCGGGCGAGCCGTACGCCTCCACCGTCGACTTCGCGGTCGTACAGGTGCTCGCCGAGACGGTCACCGATTTCATGATCGTCGTCGATCCCGATACGCTCCAGTTCCGCGCGTCCGGTCCGGTGCTCGGTGAGTTGCCGCAGGGCGTCGAGTTCGCGGGCATCCGGTTCTCGCTCAACGGCGGCGGCAACCTGATGTTCAATCAGGTGAAGAACGCGGTCGGTCGCACGAGCGGAACCAACGCGCTGTTTGGCGTGTTCGGCAACTTTGGCATTGTCATGGACAAGGCCGAGCACTTCATCGACATCAACGCGCAGCTCAAGCTCGACCTGGTCGACCCGGTGACCGGCTCGATCACTCCGACCAATGATCGGTTCGAGGCCAGCGCGCTGTATTCGTACAAGCTCAACAATCCGTACATCGGCCCGTACGTGCGCGGGTCGATGAAGACGCGAATCTTCCCGGGCTACGTCTACTTCGAGCGCGCTGGCGAAGAGATCGACATCGAGGTTCGCAACTCCGAAGGGCTCGTCCAACCGGATCGCTCGGTCACCCTCGGCACCCATGCGAACCCGGACGACCTCCGGTTCAAGGTATCCAAGCCGTTCGGTCCGTTCCAGTTGCAGGAGGAGATCGGAGCGAATCTCAAGGCACTCGATCTCGATCTCGTATTGATCAAGCTCAACATCGGGACCCGGATCGGCTTTGGATTCCGCCAAACGTTGACCAACGAGCTGCTCGTCGTCGACGGTGAGGAACGCGATAACCCCGTCGTGATGCGCGAGGTCGACAATTACAACACGCTCGGCCCGGTGGCCGGAGCGACGGCTAGTGTGACGTTCGCGCGCTGGCTGTTCGGCTCTGCCCAGGCTGGCCTGTTGGTGCCGGTGATGAACACCGACAACGCGCAGACCGACAAGTTCGCTCGCCGGCTGCTGTTCGATATCTCGGGCACCGCTGGGTTCAAGGTGCCGATCCTGACCAACTTGCTGTACGCGTCGGCGGACTACACGTTCCGCCTCGAGCGCGATGCGTTCATCACCGATGACACGCAGTTCGAGCACGCGCTGATGGCGCGCGCGAATCTGACGCTGTTCTGAGCGCGAAGCGAGCGGTCGCTACCACGGGTAGCGGCCGCCTTTCCAGTTGAAGAATTCGCCCGACTCCGCGGGCGTCACCGAGTCGGCGACCTTGAGGATTCCGCGCACCGAGTCGGCGACCGGCGTCGGCGCCGATTGACCGCCCATATCGGTCTGAACCCAACCGGGGTTCACCACGATCGAGGTCACGCCTTCGCTCTTCAGATCGACGGCGAGTGACTTCGACATCATGTTCAGCGCGGCCTTCGACATTCGATACGCGTAATGGCCGCCGCTCGAGTTGTCGGCGATCGAGCCCATCCCCGACGTGAGATGGATCAGCTTCTTGGCCGAGCCGCGACGCAGGAACGGCAGCATGGCGATCGAGACCCGCAGTGGACCGAGTGCATTGACCTCGTAGGTCTCCGCAGCGTTATGAAGCGCGAGGTCATCGGCCATTTGCAGGAGCGATTGTCGCGGTCCTCCGGACACGCCGGCCACGTTGAACACCATGTCGATGGCCACATCGCCGAGGCTCCCAGCGAACCATGAGATGCTCGCGGGCTCGGCGACGTCGAGCGGGTGCACGTGAAGGTTCGGCGAAACTAGCTTCTCGAGGTCGTGGCTCATCGTTCGCGCCGCAGCCTCGACGGTGTCACCGCGCGCGATCAGCTGGCGCACCAGCTCGAGACCAATTCCGCGATTGGCTCCTGTGACGACGACTCTCATGCGGCAACCATGTGGTGGTTCGCGGTTCGACGCAATGGCGAGCGAGATCGCTCGGTGTGCTGGACCGCCGCAGTTTGTGGTCCGATTCGACCCGACACCGGTTGGTATGGTGTTCGCAAATAGTTCGGGCATGCCTGCGCGCGCCATCGGAACAGCCACGATCTCGTTCGGACTCGTCGCGATCCCGGTCAAGGTCTACACCTCGAGCGAGCCATCCCACGAGATCCACTTCCATTTGATCCACGAAGACTGCGGGGAGCGAGTCAAGCAGCAGTACGTCTGCCCCAAACACGGCCAGGTCGATCGTGACGAGATGACCAAGGGCTACGAGATCAAGCGCGGCAACTTCGTCGAGCTCTCGAAGGAAGAGCTGGAGAAGCTCGAGGCTGTGGCGAGCAACGAGGTCGAGATTCGGGAGTTCGTACCCGCGGCGGCCGTCGACCCGATCTACGTCGACCGGACGTATTACCTGGGACCTGGCAAGGGAGGTGAGCGCGCGTACCGATTGCTGCGCGATGCGCTCGAGGATGCCGAGCTCGTCGGCATTGCTTCCTATGCTGCGCGCGGCAAGCAGTACGTCGTCATGGTGCGCGCATACGAGACCGGGCTCGCGATGCACCAGCTTCGCTACGGTGACGAGATCAAACCATGGACGGAAGTGCCGATCGACAAGTTGCCCAAGCCGCCCGCGTCGGAGCTCGCGCTCGCCGCCAAGGTGATCGCGCATCTTCGTCATGACTCGTTCGACCCCTCGGCGTACGAGGACGAAGTGAAGGGCCGGGTTCGCGAGCTGATCGCCGAGAAGGCGAAGGGCGGTGAGATCGTGGTCGCTCCGGAGGCACCGCGCCCGGCAGTGACCGACCTGATGGCGGCTCTCAAGGCCTCGCTGGAGGGTAAGCCAGAGCCAGGACAGCGCGAGTCGGCCAAGCATGAGGGTAAGCGCGCGACCAACGGTCACCGGCGTGCGACGCGCCGGAGTCAATCGCATCGTGCGCATGCGACACGCGGTCGCCGCCACGGCACACGCGCGCGCGCGGCGTGAATAAAGATCCGGAGCAGCTCGGTTCATCCACCAGACTGCCGGACTGGCTGGGCGGTCTCGGCGGCGATGCTGGGTCTGGCTGTCAGGTAGAGTCCGCGCATGGGAGAGCCTGCGCCACTGACCGGACCGGACTTTACGAGCGGCATTGCCTTGGGCGATGTCCCCGAGGGCGGATCGCTCCTCGGACATGCGCACGGCGAAGCCGTGTTGATGGTGCGTCCGGCGGGTGGCTCCGAGGTGTTCGCCGTGGGCGCCACGTGCACGCACTACAGTGGTCCGCTGGCCGAGGGCAGGGTAGTGGGAACCGAGGTGCGCTGTCCGTGGCATCACGCGCGATTCGACGTCCGCACCGGTGAGGCCGTTGCGGCGCCGGCGCTGTCCCCGGTGGGATGCTGGCGCGTCGAGCGGTCGGGCGACAAGCTGGTGGTCGCCGACAAACTCGTGCGTCCGCGACGGACACCGGGACGGACACCTGCGAGCGTCGTGATCGTCGGTGCTGGCGCCGCTGGAAACGCCGCCGCCGAGATGCTGCGGACGGAGGGCTATGCGGGACCGATCTCGATGATCGGCGGCGACCCGGCACCGCCCGTCGATCGTCCCAACCTATCCAAGGACTACCTTGCCGGGACGGCTCCGGAGGAATGGGTGCCGCTGCGCGATGCCGGGTTCTACCGAGCGAACAACATCGAGCTGGTGCTCGGCACGCGGGTCGCGGCGATCGATCCGAAGGCAAAGACCGTCCGACTTGCGGACGGATCGACACGCAACTATGGCGCGCTGCTGCTCGCGACCGGGGCAGATCCGGTCAAGCTAACGCTCGGCGGCGATCAGGTGTGTTACTTGCGGACGCTCGCCGACAGCCGCGCGATCATCGAGCGCGCCACCTCCGCGAAGCGCGCCGTCGTGATCGGGGCGAGCTTCATCGGTCTCGAGGCGGCTGCTGCGTTGCGCGCACGCGACCTCGAGGTTGACGTCGTCGGTCCCGAAGCTCGTCCGCTCGAAAAAGTTCTAGGGCCCGAGCTCGGCGATTACGTGCGCGCGCTACACGAGCAGCATGGCGTGACGTTCCATCTCGGTCGTACGGCGACCAGCGTCGACGCTACTCACGCCGTCCTCGACGACGGAGCTCGGCTCCAGGCCGATCTCGTGGTGGTCGGCGTCGGCGTGCGGCCCGCGATCGGGTTGGCCGAGCAAGCAGGTCTCGCGGTCGATCGCGGTGTCGTGGTGGACGACCAGCTCGCGACCAGCGCGCCAGACATCTGGGCAGCGGGGGATATCGCGAGGTGGCCGGATGCACGCAGCGGTGCGTCGATCCGCGTCGAGCACTGGGTGGTCGCCGAGAGGCAAGGCCAGACCGCCGCCCGCAACATGCTCGGCAAGGCCGAACGCTTTGACGTGGTGCCATTCTTCTGGAGCCAGCACTACGATGTCGCGATCGCCTACGTCGGTCACGCCGAGCGATGGGATCGCGCCGAGCTGATCGGCGAGCCTACCAAGCAAGATTGCCTCGTCGCGTATCACACGAGAGGCAAGGTCGCGGCGATCGCGACGATCGGACGCGATCGCGACAGCCTCGAAGCCGAACAGCTGATGGAGCGCGGCGATGACGCTGGGCTCGAGGCGTTGCTCGCACGCGCACGTCGCGAGGTGGCGGCGTGAGCACGTTGCCGGATCATGAGCCCGAGTGTCGTGAGACTGCGAGCCCGTGTTTCGATCTGGTGATCGAAGGGCGGACGCGGAGCATCGGCTCGATGACGGTCGCTCGCTTGCTGCCGTCACCCAAGCGCAGGCTGATCGGGCCATTCATCTTTCTCGACCACATGGGGCCGATCGAGCTCGCGCCAGGCGTCGGATTCGACGTGCTGCCGCATCCGCACATCGGATTGTCGACGGTGACCTATTTTCTGTCGGGCGAAAACGTCCATCGCGATAGCTTGGGCACGATCCAGACCAACCGACCGGGTGATGTCAATCTGATGACCGCAGGGCGCGGCGTGGTGCATTCCGAGCGCGCAGAGCCGGCGTGGCGCGAGCGCGGCGGGGTGATGCACGGAATCCAGATGTGGCTCGCGTTGCCAGCACCGAACGAAGACGACGCGCCGAGCTTCGAGCACCACCCGGCGGCGAGCTTGCCTGCGTTCACGCTGTCAGCCGGCGCGCGCGGGCGCGTGTTGATCGGCAGCGGTTATGGTGTGAGCTCACCGATTCGCCACCCGAGTCAGCCCTTGTTGATCGATCTCGAGCTCGATACCGGTGCGAGCATCGAGCTTCCCCACAGCGGAGATCCGTCCGCTGCCTTCGAGCGTGGGGTGTTCGTCGTATCCGGTGAGCTCACCGGTGGTGGCCAGCCGCTGACGTCCGATCGACTCGCGGTCGTCGTCCCCGGTTTGCGTGTCTCGCTGATCGCGAGGACGCCGAGCCGCGTGCTGGTCGTCGGAGGCCCTGCGATGGGCCCGCGGTTCATCGATTGGAACTTCGTCGCATCGTCGAAGGAGCGCATCGATCGCGCGCGCGACGCCTGGAAAGCCCAGACGTTCCCCAAGATTCCCGGCGACGACCGCGAATTCGTGCCGTACCCAGAGCTGCGGAAATGACCCCGCCGTACCTGCGAGGTTGACCTGGGCGAGAACGCGCGCTGGCTAATAGACGTCCGGCACGCCCGGAGGGCAGAACGGATGCCCCATAGTCTAGAAATCGGTCCGAAGGAGACTGCCTTGCGCAGCCGCTTTGGCCAGCCAGGGCGTCGCGTTCGAGTCGCCGGGACGAGACTGCAACGCGTGGGATCGCCCAGTCGTCGCGCCGCGCGATCGACCTATTCGATCGCGACGCCGAGGTGCTTTCGCGCTGCGAAGTAGCTCGACGAGACCGAGTACGCGACGAGCTCCTGGACGCGCTGGGTCGGACGGGGCCCGCCGAGTGGAGCAGCTTCGGTCGAGACCATGCGCGCGGAGGCGCTGAGCTCGCCGCACACCAACAGGCCGGCGCGCTGCGCGGCAGCGTCGACCGCGTTTCGCCAGCGCAGGAGGTCAGGGCGGTCGGGCAGGCCGTTCACGAACGACGCGAGCGCCTCGCCGGTCGTGCGGGTGACACGCTTCTGAAGCTCGGGCACGAACACGTTGATCAACGGTTCGAGCTCGGGCCGGCCGATCTTCTTGCCCACCAACCGCGCAGCGGCGGCGAGCGCAGCCTCGAGCTCCTCGACGGTCGGCAGCGTGAGCTTCAAGTAGTACGCGGGCCGGAGCAGCGCGATCATCGCGCCGACGGCAGCGGCGATCTCGACGTCCCGAAACCCACGCATCAGGTCACTGCCGACGATCACCGCTGGGACCAACCGGCCCTTCTCGACGCAGTTTGCGAGGAACAACCTGCCTGCGCGGCGCGGTTGAATATAGATGTCGGGAAGCGACACGTTGAGCATCCGTGATGCGTGGCGAAAGATCTTGGCGACCACGCGGGTGCCGTCTTCGATCGGCATTCGCTCCTTGGCCTTGAGCTGAAAGCTCTTGGGCGTGCCAGCGCGCAGCGCGACCAAGCCCTCCCAAATGACGCTGAAGATCGAGCCGATCGCGCGATCTTCATCGGCGTGTTGGAGCAGGCTCCAGTGGTCGTCATCGAGGATGCCTTTGGCCTTGCGAAGCTCGTGTGGTTGATACTGACGGTAGAGCGCCTGTTCTTGCGCGGTCGCTTGATTGAGAAACACCAGCGCACGCGCGACACACCACGCTTCGTCGATCCGTCCCGCTTCGAGCGCGGTCTTGCCGAGGGCGCGGTACGAGTCCGGGTTGGTCGGATCGACTTCGACCAACTTCGCCGCGCGATCGGAGACCTGTTCGAGTTGGCTGGTGCCGATCAGCGAATACAGCTCGGCGAGGATCGCGGTGCGCTGGGGCGACTTGTCCGGATCGAGCGCGTGCGCGACCTCGAACGCTTCGATCGCGGTCTGGTAGTGCTTGATCCGCGACCGGTAGATCTCACCGAGCGCATGCCACAGGTGGACGAGCACCGGATCGCCTGCGGGCATTCGCTTGATCATGCGGAGGTACGCCTGTTCGAGCGCCGCCCAGTTCTTGTCGCCGGTCAGTAGCGTGTCGATCAGATGAAACACCTCGAGCGAGCGCGCACGAGTCGCCGGGCGGAGCGGCGACTCTTGCATCAGCTCGTCGAGCGCACGATCGTAGCATTCGAGCGCACCGGGCTGATCTTTGAGCTCGGTGCGCCGGATCTCGGCGGATGCCAGGAAGTACGCACCGCGGCGAGCGTGATCGGTCTCGGCCTCGAGGAACCGCCCGATCGTCTCGACCGCCGGTTTCCATTGCCCCGCTTCGGTCTGCAGATCGAGCAAGCGCTGCAGCACGCGATGATTCGCCGGCGCGAGCTCGAGTGCCTCGAGGTACGTCGAGCTGGCACGCGCCGGATTGGCGAGTTGGTGGCGATACAGATCGCCGATCCGCTCGAGCAGCGTCACGCGGTCGGCTCCAGCGCTGGCCCCGGCGAGCGCGCGCAGATTGGCGATCGCTTCGTCGAACCGATTGCGGGCGAGGTGAAGCTCCGCAAGGTCGCGCAGCGCGTCGCGATCCGTTGCGTCGATGTCGAGCACCTTCTGGTGAAACATCTGCGCCTGCGTCGGCTTGCCGAGCTCGGTGTGAATCTGAGCGAGCCGCCGGAACACCGCGGTCAGTTGCGCGCGTTCGAGGCTGCCGCCATGTTGCGTAGCGATCTCCTGGTAGGCGGCGGCAGCCGGCTCGAGTGCTCCACTGCGATGCAGCGCCTCGGCGCGCTCCAATTGAGTCGCCGGTTTCGGATCGATCGCGCACGCTTGATCGTAGAGCTCGAGCGCGGCGGAGAACTTGCCGAGCTCGAGCGCGCAGCGGCCCGCCTTCATATACGCGTCATGACGCTCCGCGATCGGCGCGTTCGAGTTGTCGTTGATCTTGCGCACCTGTTGCTCGAGGTGCGGCCACAGCGTTTCCCACTCGCGCGAATCGTGGAGTAGCTGCGCCATCGCTTGCTTCGCGTCGGCGTGATCGGGCTCGAGCGCGAGGATCCGATCGAGGCAGTCCCTCGCGCGTTGCATGTCACCGAGCCGGTGGCGGTAGGTCCACGCCGCATCGAACAAGCAGCGCACGGTGTCGTCCCGGTTGGTCGAGAGCTGTGCCGCGCGTATCAGCTCTTCACCTGCAGCGACCAGCTCGCCCTGCTGGAGATGGACGCGGGCCAGTGCCTCGCGCGCGCGTGCGTTGTTGATGTCGAGCGCGAGCGCCTGGACTAAATGGAGTCGCGCGCTTGCAGCGTCACGCGCGCTCAGGTGGACGTGACCGATCCGCTGGAGCAGATCAGCGCGTGGCCGTGGATCCGTGGTTTGCTCGAGCAGCCGCTGGAGCAAGTCGAGCGCAGGTTGCAGCCGGCCTGCGCGTTCGTAGAGCCTAGCCAACGTCACCAGCGCGGCATGGTGGTCGGGGTCCAGCTTGAGTACGTCCTGGCACGCTGCGGTGGCGCCCTCGATGTCGTCGAGCTGGTTCTCGAGCACGCCGGCGAGCTCCAGCAGCACCGTGCCGCGTTCCGCAGGTGTCGTCAGGAGCGCGAGTTGGGCGCGCAGCGCGCTAGCGAGCTCTCCCCACTGGTGATCGTCGCGCAGGGTTCGTGCGAGTCCCTGATGACCGGCAAGATGCTTCGGATCGAGCGCCAGCAACTTTTGCCAGCATTCGGTCGCGCGGTCGAGCCGCGCGTGATCGTGCCACGCCGCCGCCAGATCGCCATAGCGTTGGAGTTGTTCGCTCCGCGTGCTGGCATCGACGACAGCTTCGGTCGCGTCGAGCAAGGCCTCGGTTTGGCCGGTCGTCTCGTAGATCCGCTTGATCCCGGCGAACGCCGACGTGTGCGTGGGATCGAGCGCGAGCGCTTCGTGGAATGCGCGAGCGGCAGATTCTGGTCGATCGAGCCGATCGGCGAGCACGGTTCCGAGCTCGACATGGAGATCGACGATCACCGTTGCGGGTTCGCTCGGTGCCAGCGCATCGATCAGCCTCGGTAGCAGCTCGACCAGACCGCTCCATGCCTCGGTGGCGAGATAGACTCGATGCAGCGCCAGCAGCGCCGCTGGCGATTCGGGCTCGTCGTCGAGCGCACGCCGGTAGCATGCCGCCGCCTCGTCGAGTAGCGACAGCTGGCGCTCGTAGATCTCGCCGAGCTCGCGATTGAGCTCGCTGCGGCGCTCCGGCTCGCGTTCCGCTTCGACACGTTGCGACAGCAGCGCCGCGAGATCCGACCACCGATTCTCGGCGCGCAGCAGATCCTGGAGCTCGTCGCGTGCATCGGCGTTGGTAGGCGCGAGTCGCAGCGCGCGGTCGAGCGAGCCAGCTGCCCGCTCGCGGTTCGCGAGGTGGTCGCGCGTCCACCGGCCCACCAGTTGCCATAGCGCCGCGGCCGTCGTCGCATGACTCGATTCGAGCTCGCCAGCAAGCGCTTCGCACTCGGCGATCAGCTCGTCCCACGCGTTGGCGGCTGGCGCGAGTCGGTCGAGCTGATCGACCAGATGTGCTCTCGCAGGTGCGCGGCGAGCGATCGCGATCCATACCAACACGGCGGCACGCGGGTCATCGAGCTTGTCCTCGTACATCTGCGCGACCGATTCGAGCGCAGTCACGCACGCGTCGTCGTCGTCGTCGTCGTTGCGCGACGCGCGATCGAGCAGCAGCGCCGCTAGCGGCGGCCAATTCTTGGCCGACCAATACAGCTGTTCGAGCTCGCGCGACGCGACTTCGTGGGCCGGCTGCCACTTGAGGATCCGATCATAGGAGGCGATCGCGAGCTCGTCGTCTCCGAGGCGTTCGCGCGCCATCGCAGCGACGTTGAGCAACATCGCGATTCGCTCGGGTTCCGACTCGCTCAGCGCGACTCGCTTCTCGAGCAGATCGACGCACTCCTGCCACCGGCCCTGTTGAACGAACAGGCCTTCCATCGCGTCGAGCACCCGCGGATCGGCCGCATCGATGGTCTGCGCGCTCTGCCATGCCTCGAGGGCGCGGTCGGGCCGACCGAGCTGCTCTGCCTCGACCTTGCCTAGCTCGATCAACAGCGTCAGTTGCTCATCTTCATCGGGATCTCCGGTCTCGATGCCGTCGTAGACCAGCTCGAGAATGCCCTCTGCCAGTTCCTCCCACGCTTGATTGTCGCGGAACCCGGCGAGCGCTGCGCGTTTCATCGCAACCGTTGCGCCGGTGATCTCGACCTCGTAGTCAGCGCTGCTGAGCCGTCGCTGCGGGCGCGCGTCGGCGACTGTCTTGGCGCGCGAGGACACCACGCGTGCGAGCGCCGGATTGCTCGCGTTGACCACCGGAAATAGATCGCTGACGTCGGTCATCGTTAGATCGGCGTTGCCGCGATGCCCGACCACCAGCGCGACGGTGCGGGCACCGAGCACGACCGGGACGATCAACGCAGCGCGTGGTGCACCGCCCAGCGAGTCGAGAAAGCCATCCACGAACGGCTCACCCGTGGCTACCGCACCCACCGACGGTGATTGCGACGTGATCGCGGTCTCGAACGCCGGCACCGATCCGCGCGGGATCCGGACAGTATCGACCTGGCTGGCATCGAGCTCGTCGTCGGCGAGACCCTTCCTGCCGCGAATCTCGTCGGCGTGCACCGACAGCAACGCCGCGAACCGCGTACGAGATCGTGCCGCGCGGAGCAACAGCTCGAAGATCTGCTCGCGATCGCTTGCATGTTCGAGGGCGGACAGCGCGTCGCTGGGTTCCAGAGGCGAACCTCGTTTTGCTGTGGGTTCGGCGCTCACAGGTCGATGATCCTACCAGTACACGTGGTTGGCCGAGTGGTAAGCGCGCGCCCATCCGTCTAGACTTGAGGCCAGGTGGCCAAGCGCATCCATCAAAACGACTCCACGATGGAGGTGTCGACGAGTCAGCTCGTAGCTGACCCGCCAAAGACGCCCGGTCCGCGTCGCTCGGTTCCGCCGAACGATGCCAGCGTGTGGATGCAATCCGTCGTCAGTGGCGACGAGTTTGCGCCGGCGCCCGCGAAGGCCAAACCCCGGGTTCGCGGTCTCGTGGTTTTCGGGGTGCTCGCCGCCGCCGCACTGGTCGGTGGCGGCATCGCGTTGTGGCGATCGGGCGCTAAACCAGCGAAGCCCGCGACGATCACGCCTGCCCTCGAGCGCGAGCCAGTGGCCACGCCGTCTGCACCACCGGATGCCCCTGTCGCTCCAACGCCTGCGCCCAGCGAGCCCGCACCGGCGGCTGCGCCTCCGGCCGTCGACGCGATCACCGGTGGTGGGGCTGCATTCAAACCAGCGGACACCAAGGCCGCACCGGCCAAGCCAGCGATCAAGAAGGCCGCGAAGCCGGCCAAGAAGCGCGCGACGACCAAGAAGTCGACGAAGCGCCGCTAGCGTTTGGGTCTGGGAGCTATCGCTCCGAAACGCGAACCGCGACGCGATGCACGACGTTGGTGGCGAGCCGGGGATAGTTGGCGTGCAAACGAATCTCGTATTCGCCGGGCTCGCTGGGCATCTTTAGCCGGAGCATCGTCGCCGCCGGCTTCAAGTACTCCCACTGACCCCACTTGGTGTCGGGCTCGCGGCGCGCAACCACAGTGATCCAAAACTTTTCGTTGGCGGCGGGCACCATCGGCGCGGCAAAGTGGAGCTCGGCTTCCGCTCCGACGGTGAGCGTCGGATCAGCGACGCTGAATCGCTGTTGACCTCGCGGGGTCGCTGGCGGAGCGGGGAGCTCGGCCGGTGTGTTGACCGTGAGCGCGACGCGATTCACGACGTTGGTGCGCTTGGCCGGATAGTCGGTGTGAATCCGCACCTGATATGAACCCGGCTTGGCCGGCGCCTTCAGCGTCGCGGTGGTTCCGCCGTCCGTCACGTACTGCCACGTTCCCCACGCGGTGTCGGGCTCCTGTGCCTCGATCACCGTCACCCACACTCGGCTGTTCGCGGGAGAGCTGACCGGCTGACCAAACCGCACGTAGATGTCGTCGCCGGGTGCGTACGCGCGCTTGTCGAGCGCGAACGAGATCTTCGCCGCGACTGGTTGCGAGACCGTGTTGGTGCCGACCGGACCGATCGCAGGGCGCTCGGCGGGAACGGTCGGCGCGCAGGCTTCGCCGCGCGCCGCGAACTGCGCTGGACACCGCGGCTTGCCGATACACCGGCCCTTCGCGCTCGACCACGCTTGTTCGGGCCAACAGCAGTTACCAGCGGTATCCGAGGTCCGCGCTTGTCCCAACGGACACGGATCTGCAGCCGCGACGACGATCGGAGGCGGCGTCGATGGAGCTTCTGCGGGCGCGGCCACCACCGGTGGCGCGACGGCTGGTGTCGCGGATTCCGGCGCTGGCGACGCCGACCGGGTTCGATCGTACACCGCAACACCCGCACCCGCGGTCACGACGACGACCGCGATGGCTGCAGCGAGCACACCGCGCCGCGTACGTGCCGGCGCGGGCATTGCCTTGTGCACCATCATCTCGGCGGCGCTGCCGCTGTTGGTCGTGTGGTTCGCCGCGCGCGCGCCCGGGCCGGTCATCGCGGTCGATCCTGGCAGCGTGGCACCGAGTCCGAGGTCCGCGGGTTGATTCTGGGTCGTAGGCGCGATGGCGCCGGCCGACACCAGGGTGGCGCGGAGATCCTCCGCGGTCTGAAATCGCGCCGCTGGATCCTTCTCGAGCAACCGCAACACGATCGCGTTCAGTGGTTCTGGGACCGTCGGATTCACCGTTCGCGGGTGAGGCGCCGGATCCCGGAGATGCGAGGCGATCATCATCCCGGCGCCCTGATCGCTGATGAACGGCGGCCGGCCGCACAGCGCGTGAAACAGGATGCATCCGACCGAATACAGATCGGTTCGGTGATCGAGGTCCGTCTTGCCCATGCATTGCTCGGGGCTCATGTAGGCCGGCGTCCCCATCAGCGCGCCGGTCTGCGTCTTCACGCCGGTGATGCGATCGTCGGCGAGCTTGGCGATCCCGAAGTCGAGCAGCTTGACCTGCATGCCACCGGGCATCAGATCGTTGGGCACCAGGAAGATGTTGTCGGGCTTGAGATCGCGA
Organism: Kofleriaceae bacterium; assembly: GCA_050184455.1. Lineage (GTDB taxonomy): Bacteria > Myxococcota_A > Polyangia > Haliangiales > Haliangiaceae > JABFXX01. The sequence continues at coordinate 82,526 of JBFXAI010000029.1, forward strand.
TGGACGATCCCGCGGCGGTGCGCGGCTGACAACGCACCAGCGACCTGCGCGGCGATGCTCGCCGCTTCGATCGGCGGCAACACCCCGCGCGACAACCGCTGTTCGAGGCTCTCGCCCTTGAGCAACGGCATCACGATGTACGCGCGGCCATCGCTGTGGGTTCCGAAGTCGTAGACCTCGACGATGCCCGGATGATCGATCGCCGAGGCCGCGCGCGCTTCGTTGAAGAACCGCTGCACGATCGTCGGATCGCTGGAGAATTGCGGCAGCAACATCTTGAGCGCTGCAGGCCGGCCGAGCTGGGTATGCTCTGCGCGATACACCAGCCCCATTCCGCCGCGCCCGAGCTCCGCGACGATCCGATAGTTCCCGATCACGTGCCCGATCACTCCAGTGAGTGTCCGCGGCGCAGCGCAGCGGGTCAAGGCGAGCGCCGGGAGCGGCGAAATTCGCGGTGATACGTGGGGCCGCGAGGTGGTTCTACCTTTGGCTTCCCCTTCGCGGCCCAGCCGGCTGTTTCGTCCGAGATTCGGAGAACGCGGAGCCGCAGCGTCCGTAGCGATCGGAATGATTATCGAAACACTGCCTGGATGCCGCCGGCGAAGAACAGGCTCACCTCTTCACGTGGCGCGTCGTCGAGTGGAGTTCCGATCGCCAGGAACGGTTGTAGCGCCTCGCCCATGAATCGCACCGTGCCGGCGACCACGTGCTCGGCGTTCTCGTCACTGTCGAACGCATCGAACGAGTACGTGTTCACCAACTCGAGACCGAGCGCGACCAATCCGAAGTCGTAGCCACCGCCGACGTTGATCCGCAGCAGCTCGTCGGCAAAGCCAGCGTCGTCGGATCCGATGTCGATACCCAGGTCCGCTCGCACGAACAGCTTGTTGATGTGGATCAGCGGTGACACCGACAGCCGAACGTAGAACGCGTCGGGTACGACGAGCGCGAGATCGGTAAATCGTGGCCAGGTCGCATAGAAGTTCGTGAACAGCTCGTCGCGCCCATCCGACGAGGTGGGAACCACGAGCCCGCCGCGAAACACCCACGAGATCCGCGGGTCAGATTCGATCACGTACAGGCCGCCGATCTCGAGATTGCCGAGCGCGAACGTGTCCTCCGGTTCGGGAGCTTCGCCGCCGCCAAAGGTTCGCGCGATCGGAATCGCGCCGTAGATGCCGAACCCGCTGCTGGTGACGTATTGGCCGTACGGCTCCAACCGAAGCGCAGCGGAGTACAGCGGCGAGTCGAGCAGCGTCAGCCCCATATCGAGGCCGATCCGGGTGATTCCATCGCCTCGATCTAGGGTCGCTAGATCCGGCGCGCGTTGCGCATGGACCGAGCTCGTGCCGCCGATCAGGATCGCGAACGTAACGAATAGCTTCGTGCGCATGAAACCTCCGATCGTGGCCATCCTAGCCGATCGAAATGTGCGCAAGCGGCGCCATCCACTCGGCACGCAGCATGCACCGCGCGACCACAACGTGTTTGCGCGAAACCGTAAGCGATGGCACGTGACGGATACATGCGCGAACGGAATGCGAACGAGTTGCGGTAGTGTCCGCGGATGAATCGATTCGTACTCGTTGGTGTTGCGATGTCTCTACTGGCGATCGCATGTGTCGACCAAGGATCCGGCGATCCACCGGTCGACGATGTACAGCAGCCGGTCGTCGCGCCGTATCAGGGCGGACCGATCTCGGTCTACAAGTCGGGCTCGACGTTTTATGCCAAGAACTTCGATGGAACGGTGATCGCCTCTGGCGCGGTTCCTGACCCCGTCATCACAGCCGCGATGCAATACAGCGGAGCGATCAATATCCAATACGCGAGCGGCGGCTATCCCTTGTCGACGAGCTTCGCCGGTTTCGATGTCGCGACCGACCAGCGCATCACGCTCGATCCGAACGTGCAGATCATCGTCCCGAACGGCTACACGGGGGCCGTGTTCCGATTCTTCGATGGTACACGGCGCGCCTTTCTGATCGGCGGAACCATCATCGAGGCAGGAACGCCCCAAAATCTTTGGACCGGCATCCGATTTCAGTCGGCGAGCTCCGGCGTGCTGTTCAATACGGTCAGAGATATCCAAGTCAGGGGAGCGAAAACCGGAATTCATCTGCTGACGCAGGGGACCGCCGCTTGGATCAACGGCAATACGTTCGATGGCGTCGTGCTGTACGGAGACGTCGTCGGCGTCCAGTTCGAGCGCCAGCCGCCGCTTCGCGCCGGATATGACGCCAACCAAAATCTGTTCAACAACATTCTCGGTCAGGCTACGGACGTCACCACACAAGGCGTCAAAGACATCTCGGGTGATGGCAATCAGTTCATCAATTTTCGGATGTGGGACATGCAGCCGGGCGACATCAGCGCCAACCTCACCGCGACGGCCACCGACACCATCATCATCGGCGGCATCATGACCAATGAGGGGTTCTCCGACCTTGGTGCGCGGACCAAGATCATCGACGACTGGCAGAGCGTGAAATTCCCGTCCGCCAAGATCGATGGTGAGCCCACCGCAATGCTCGAGATCAATGCGAAACCAGCGACCGATTCGACGGTCGCCAACGCTGGTCTCCGGCTCTCGAACCGTGAAGCCGGCGGTGGCAAGCACAGCTGGATCATCTACCAAGGCGCCGTGGGCGGCGGTAGCGGGACCGTGCCCAACGGCCTCGATATCTGGGAGTACGGCGGCGCCGGATGCGCAGGAGGGATCTGCAAGTCGCGATTCCAGATCAAGCCGGCCACCGGCGATACGATCCTTGTTCCCAACGGCGGCAACGTGGGTCTTGGCACCCTCACGCCAACGAACCGGCTTGGCGTCGTCGGCAATATCGCGGCGACCGGGACGATCGTCGGTGGCGTTGGTTCGCCCGATCTCGCCGAGAACATCACCGCGTCGGACGCTACGATCGAAGCCGCAGATGTCGTCGCCGCCGATCCTCGCGGTGGCGAGCGTGTCGTGCGGAGTCGGCGCGCCTATGACTCGACCGTGCTCGGAGTCATCTCGACCAAGCCGGGCATCTTGACCAATGCACAGCGCTCGGATGTCGACGCGTCGGTTTCCCCCGACCCGAGTCAGCGGCCGATCGCGCTCGCCGGGCGCGTCCCGGTCAAGGTGACGCTCGAGGGTGGGCCGATCGCACCCGGCGATCTATTGACGACGTCGAGCACGCCCGGTCACGCGATGCGCGCCGTCGAGCCCTGGCGTGGTGGGCTCATCGGCACGGCTCTCACGTCGTTCGCGGGGGGCAAGGACGGCAGCGTGATCGTGTTCTTGCGCGTGCAAGCGGCTCCGACGATGCCGGCATCGGTCGACACCGAGATCCAGCAACTGCGCGACGAGCTCCGCGCGCTGCGAGCCGATCGGAAGCCTGGGTTGCATGCGCGCAACTGATCGGCCAGGACCGGTGAACCCGCGGTAGGTTCACCCCGTGGGATTGTTCCCGTCCAAACCCAAGGTCGAGGTGTTCGCACCGACGACGTTGGTGATCGGCAGGCCGGTCACGATCGATGTCGTGATCACCGCCGACGAGCCGACCAAGATCGACTTTGTCGACGTCGGCCTGGTCGGACGACAGGGCTGGGCCGTGGGTGCCGGCAAGAATCGCGTTACCTACAGCGCCAGTTTTCCCGACGATATCGTGCGTGTGCACGAGGCCGGCGTGTTGGCGGCGGGTACGACGCGACTCGCTGGAAAGTTCGTGCTGCCGCCTGGCATGGCGCCGACCCATCACGTCGATCCTGCGTGGGCAACGCTGGAAGTGCGGGTCCGGATCTCGATTCCGTGGTGGATCGACGCGCGTCCTCGGTTCTATCTGCCCGTCCGATTGCCGCCACCCGCAGCCAGCTTGACGCGAACGCCGGTGATGACCTCGAGCGCGCGCAGTGGGGCAGCCGCCGACAAGCCGCGTCTCGAGCTCAGCTTGGCATCCGCGCGGCTGATCGCCGGCGAAACCGTGCTTGGGTCGGTGTCGGCGTTTCATGTCGATGACCGCAAGCCGCGCGAGGTCGAGTTGTCGCTCGTTCCGGTGGTTCGTCTGCATGGGCGTGGTCGAACCCGCGATCGCCGTGGCAAGTCGATCGACATGACGTTCGAGCTACCGGCGGGGCGCGCAGGGAAGAACGTGCCGTTCGAGTTTCCGTTGCCGGCGGCGATCACGCCGTCGTTCTCGACCGTGTCGCACGATCTGTCGTGGATGCTCTATGTCAGCTCGGGCTCGTTCTTCAGCGGCAAGCTCGAGACCGCGATCGCACTCGAGATCGTGGATGCCAGCGCCGCGGCGACGACGGCGCGGCTCACCGCGGCGCCTCAGCTCGGGGACGATCGGATCGCTTCGCTGTTCGCGGCGTTTGCGGACTCCTACGGCTGGCGTGCGGTCGCCGATGACGATGAGGCACTCGCCGCGAACGTCGTGATCGAGCGTGAGCTCGGTGGTCTGGTGATGCGAATCGCACACGACTATCGCGGCAAGGACGGCACCTATCTGATCACTCAGTTGGCGTATCCGGGACTCGGACTCGGCGTTTCGGTTGCACCGAGCTCGTCGCTGCGCCACGTGTTCTTTCGCGATCTCGAGATCGACGTCGCGGAGTTCGACCGCGGACACCAGGTGTCGGCGCGATCGCGCGACCAGACCAAGCCGTGGCTCGCGGCGGTGGTCCCATCCTTGATGAGCGTATTGCCCCTGCTCGGAACGATCGTTCGGTGGGATGACGAAGATCTCGTTATCGAACGCAGCGTGGCTTCGATCGACAGCTCCGACCTGGTGATGATCGATCGTGCGCTGGTCACCCTCGCGGGTGCGTTCGACCGCGCACGATCGGCGGTGATCCCGCCGCCCGAACTCGTCGTCGATCTCGAGGCGTGGCGGCTGCTCGCGCGCGTGTTCCATGGCCAGCTGACGGTCGGTGATCTATCCATCGATGGTCATCTCGAGGGTGTGCCCGTGCAGCTCGGCCTCGAGTGGGACCTCGAGGGCCAACCGATCGGCGTGCGCGCGCACGTCGGCGATCCCGATGCTGCGAGCGCACTCGCACGCGAGGTCACGGTCGCGCTGGCACGACCTGCCAGCGAGGCGTTGGCGTGCTCGGCGCAGCAGCTGATCGAGCCGCTGCTGCATTGGCCGCGTGACATCGTCGACCTGAGGATCACCGATGGTGTCGCGAGCGCATCATGGACGATTGCCGATCGCACCGCCGATGCAGATCGCGTGCGCGAATTGGTGTCGGTGCTGAGGGCCCTGGTCGCGGCGCTCGATCCCGGCGCCGGTCCGTATCGCTAGGGTCGCGGGATGGGCAACGCGCGATAGTCCGAGAACCCCGTCGCCTTGCCGGCGGCGAGGTCGGCGCGCAGCTCCTTCACGAACTCCGGCAGGTGGATCAAGATTCGGTCCGGTGTAAGCCCGGCGTTGCGATACGCGGTGATGTCGGTACGACGATTTCCGATCCCCGCGGCGATCGGCACGGTCAGCGCGCGAAGCACCGAGGTCTTGTAGCTCACCGACGATTGGCCTGCTCGCGCCATCAGCCCGCCGGCGAGCCGCAGCGCGCCGCGCGGAAAGCCATGCCGGGTCAGCCAATCGCGGGTGACTGCCGTGAATAGATCGCCCCGGGTCGTTACATAAACGATCGGATAACCACTCGCGGTCAGGGCCGCCGGAGCATTCGGCCGATGCGCGATGTCCCTGCCAGCCAGCACGGTTCGGATGATCGAATTTTCGGACCACGTCAACGTGCCGTCGATGTCGGTCACGATCACGGGAGACCCCGCGGGCACGACGAATCCGACGAACCACGCGCCAGTCGCATCGGCGAGTGACGCGACATAGAGGTCGCGCATTCCGGCGGGCAACCGGGCCGCTCCGGTGAGCGCGATCTGAAATCGGCCGTCACTGTCGGTGCGCGTTCGCCCGACCGATTGCCATCGCCGATTCACACACGCGAACACCTCGACGTCCTCGTCCTGGAGGTCCTTGTCGGTGGGGCCATAGGCGAGCTTGCCGCCCAACCGCTGCACGGCATCGCCCGCCGCCGCGATCAGATCGTTACCGCGATGGTTAGGCGGACCGAGCCCGACCACGAAACGATTGCGGCGATGGCGAAGTCCGGCCGCTTTGACGCCGGGCGACGCCTGGCATCGATCATCGGGTGGCATCGGTTCCGCGGAGGCGACCTCGGCCGTGGAGATCGCCGCCAGGATGCATAGCAACCAGAGGTTCATGATTCGCACGCGTAGTAGACGCCGTAGACCTCAGCTCGGTCGAGGCAGATCACGGAACTTCACGCCCGGGCTGGTCGAAAACTTGCCCATCTTGCCGCCAGTGGATTACGGGTTTCTATAGGCTGCCGTGACCGCTCTAAACCGCGATGAAAGCTGGGTTGATGGTGCATCTGCATCCGGCACGTCTGTGCCTTCGGAGGATGCGCGCCCTGCCGCGATCCTGCGTGGAGGCGCACGCGGGCTAGAGGCCGTGGTCAACGCTCGAGCACCGGTCGATGCGATCGTGCTGGCACTGCTCACGCGGCTATCGGAAGCGCCCGGATTCTTTCGCGGCAGCGACGTTCGGATCCGAGTCGAGGACGGTCCATTGCCGCCGGGCTACCTCACGGCGATCGAGGAGATCGCAACTCAATTCGAGCTCCGGATCGTCGAGGTAGGCGCGACCCGCGCGGCCACGGCGCCCATCGCGACCTCCAGTCCCGCGAGCCCCGCGACGCTCGCTGCACCTGTCGAGGCCGTTCCACAACCGACCACGGCTGCAGGTTCGTCTCCCGCACCGGCGATGCCGAGCGAGCCCGCGCCCGATTCGATCCCGATCGTCATCGAGTCGTCGCCCACGCCGGCTCCGGTGGTCGAGGTGACCGCACCTGTCGTTCATGCAGCGCCGGTCCCGAAGGTCGAACCTGTCGTCGACGACTGTCCGACGCGCACGATCGTCGGGCCGATTCGCTCGGGCGTGATCCTCGAGCATCCCGGACATCTCATCGTGTTCGGCGACGTCAATCCCGGCGCAGAGGTCCGCGCGCGCGGAAACATCGTCGTGCTGGGCCGGCTCCGCGGCACCGCTCATGCGGGCATCGGGCGCGACACCGGTTTCATTCTGACGCTCCGGCTCGAAGCCCAACAGCTTCGGATCTGCCGGCAGGTCGCGCGCGCAGGCGATAGCGACACCGCGTCGGAGTTTCCAGAGATCGCCCACCTCACGGGCAGCAGCATCATCGTCGAGCGCTATCACGGCAAGTTGCCGGGCAAGCTCAGTGACAGCATCTAGCAGCATCTTAGGCAGCAGCGTCCATCCAGTAGGAGGAGTCATGGGTCGAGCTATCGTCATCACGTCGGGCAAAGGGGGGGTCGGGAAAACCACGACCACCGCGAACCTCGGGACCGCGCTCGCGCAGCTCGGTAACTCGGTTGTCGTGGTCGACGCAGACATCGGCCTGCGCAACCTCGACGTCGTGATGGGCCTCGAGAGCCGCATCGTCTATCACCTGGTCGACGCGATCCGCGGCAAATGCGCCGTGAGCAAGGCGCTGATCAAAGATCGCCGGCTGGAGAACCTGTGGCTTTTGCCAGCCTCGCAGACCGATGACAAGGACGCGGTGACCCCCGAGGACATGACGCGGCTGGTGACCGAGCTCAAGGCGATGCACGACTTCGTGCTCATCGACTGCCCGGCCGGCATCGAGCAAGGCTTTCGCAATGCGATCGCGGGCGCTGATGAAGCGATCGTGGTCGCGACTCCCGAGGTCGCGTCGATTCGCGACGCCGACCGAGTGGTCGGCTTGCTCGCGGCGGGTGGCATCCCGGCGCGGTTGATCGTCAACCGGATCTCGCCACACCTGGTGAAGCGCGGCGACATGCTGTCGCAAGCCGACGTCATCGAGATCCTCGCGCTCGAGTTGCTCGGCACGATCCCGCTCGACGATCAGATCGTTGCGACGACCAATAAGGGCATGCCCGCGGTGCTCGAGGGCAAGTCGCTCGCCGCCAGGGAGTTGATCCGGATCGCGCGCAAGCTGGCCAACCTCGATGTCGACCGCGAGCCGAGCATCGGATTCTTCGCGCGTATTGGCCGTGCACTCGGGTTGTCGGCGTCGCCGGCGTAGCCGGGAGATCAGGAGTCAACGATGTGGAACGGCATCAAGAGCTTTCTAACCGGCAAGTCGAGCAGCGAGGTCGCCAAGGGCCGCCTGCATCTCGTGCTCGCGCATGACCGCTCCGGTCTCGAAGGCGCAAAGCTCCAAGAGCTGCGTGAAGAGATCGCGGCGGTGATCGCCAAGTACGTGCAGATCGACGCGAACGCGGTCGAGGTCCAGATCGAGACCCGCAGCCGCGAAACCCAATTGACGGTGTCGAGTCGGATCCAAGCGCGCAACGCGTAACGCGACGCGCCCCGCGGTGCCGACTGGCGCACTGCATGTATCGAGTTGTTGACGCTCGTCGGAGCGGCGTGATGAGCGCGCGGCTCGGATGTGCCGAAGTGTGCGGTACGCGCTGCGAGCGTTCAGACAGTTGCAGCCCCGGCCGCGATAGAAACGCGAGCGCGGTCACAGATCCATCGCGCGAGTAGATCGTCGACGATGGTTGCGCGGTTCACGCCGAGCCGTGGGACGATGGGGCCGTTCGGAGGAACCATGAAATCATCGGCATGGCTCATCCTGGTGCTGGTAGGCGCGGTCGCGGGGCTGGTGTTCGCCGGCGTATCGACCTACGACTTCGTTCAGCATCTGGATCGGCAAGTTCACGACTTGCACTGCTCGTTCATCCCTGGCCTCGGGAAGGAGGCGGGCGCGACCGGTTGCCAGGTTGCGATGATGAGCCCGTACTCATCGATCTTCCGCAGCCACGTTTGGGGCGGAATTCCGATCTCGCTGGGAGCGATGTCGGTGTTCGCGTTCCTCGCGTTCTATGCGGGCGATCTGTTGGTCACCCGCCGCAAGGACGATCCGCGAGCCACCGCATTCCTCGCACTCGCGACCGCGCTACCGGCGCTGACCTCGATCGCGATGTTGATCGTCTCGATCACCAAGCTCGGCACGACGTGCAAGCTATGCGTGGCGATCTATGTCGCGAGCGCGCTGTGCTCGATCGGTGCGGTCATGGTGTGGCGCCAAGCGGTGCGCGCGGCGACCGGCGCGCCGGGTTCGCGGGATTCGAGCGAGCGCGTGCTCGCGAGCGGCATCACGGCTCCGGCCGCGACGCCGGCATTCTTCGCCGGAATGATGGCGGTGGGCGTGGCGTTCGTGGTGATCCCGGTGCTGCTCTACCTCAGCCTCGCGCCCGACAACGCTCGGTTCATCGGAACCTGCGATGCGCTTGCGCACCCCGAAGATCCCCATGGCGTGCTGATCAAGATGGGACCCGCCACACCCGCCGCGGTGCCGGCGATCGAGGTGCTCGATCCACTGTGCCCGGCGTGCAAGGCATTCGAGCAGCGACTCGACGCATCGGGCCTCGAGGACCGGCTCGCTCGTAAGGCAGTGCTGTTCCCGCTCGACAACACGTGCAACTGGATGGTCACCGAAGCGACTCATCCCGGCGCGTGCACGGTGAGCGAAGCGGTGTTGTGTGCGGGCGACCGTGGCGCCGACGTGATCCGCTGGGCGTTCGAGAATCAGGAGCAGATCCTCGCCGAGACCAAGGCCAATCCCGCGGCGGCGGCCAAGATCGTGTCACAACGGTTTCCCGATCTAGCGGCGTGCCTCGGTTCGCCCGACGTCCGCGCGCGGCTCAATCGTTCACTGCGCTGGGCCGTCGCCAACAACGTCCGCGTGCTGACTCCGCAGCTGTTCGTCGACAACGTCAAGTTGTGCGACGAAGACGTCGATCTAGGGCTCGAGTTCGCGCTGTCGACGATGCTCGACCGCCGGAGTCGCGGCGCGCTGATCGCTGCGCCGATTCCCGGAGCGCCTGCACCTGTTGCTTCACCGGAGCCCGAGCCGGTGCGCCGCGCGCAGGCTTCGGAAGCGGCCAAGCCGGTGGATGCGGCGAAGCCGGTGGCACCGGCGGCACCTACGACGCCAACCAATCCTGGCACGGCGGATCAACCGGTGACCTCGCCGTCGGCAAC
>JBFXAI010000030.1:0-92310 GCA_050184455.1 Kofleriaceae bacterium
ACGGAATCTCTCGCGCGGGCTCGAGCAGAGCGAGAGTCTGCCACCTGGCGAAGCCAGGTGACGACTTCACGAAGTGCCGCGCGAAGCGCGGGAGTCGAGACCGAGCCGGGCTTCGTGAGCTGAGCGGGTGGCGATCATCATTACATCGGCGAGGGACGGAACCTCTCGCGCGGGCTCGAGCAGAGCGAGAGTCTGCCACCTGGCGAAGCCAGGTGACGACTCCACGTAGTGGAGGCGGCGAGAGTCGAACTCGCGTCCGAAAATGCCTCAGATCGAACTTCTACGCGTGTAGGCACGCCGTTTAAGGTCTCGCGCTCGCCGGCGGCGGCCGGTCTGCGAGCGCAACAAGTCAGCTAAGTCTCGACCTCCATGCGCTGGCGGGTCAGGAGGTCCAGTCTGATTGTTTCAGTGCTCCGCGGCTACAGACGGAAGCTACAGGCACTGTCGTTGCCTTTAATTAGGCAGCGAGAGCAACAGCGTTATCGTTCGCAGTTGCAGGTTTGCCCCTTTTTACGTGGCCTGGGGCGCCACGACGCGCGATTCGAACGTCATCATCCCCGTCGAAACCGTTACGCCCCCTTTTCAAAGATCGGCAAAGAACCGAGCCGAGGCTCGCGGGGCCCACTATGGGTCGCATCGACCGGCAGGTCAACCCGCGACAAGGTACGCGTGCAATCTCGAGTGCCTCCACACCCTAGAGATTCGCGAGCAGCACATCGACGAACCCGCGGACCGTCGCTTGAACGCCACAGTCGACGATCCAGTCATTGGGATCGCTGGCTGTTCCGCAGCCGTCGATGTGTTTGCGCAGGTTCTCGAGCTGGTTCTCCGCCTGGGGAATGTGACCCTTCTTCGCCTGCTTCTCGGCGTTCTCGAGATGGTTGAGCATCGGGTTCCGATGGCTCGGGTTCTTGAACACGCCGTTGGGTAGCGCAATGATCACAGCCTCGAGCCAATCGGTGTCGCGGCCATCGGACAAGCCGTCATCATCGCTGTCCGCGTCGACCGGATTGGTTCCGACCGAGACCTCGAGGCCGTCTTGCAACCCGTCGTCGTCGCTGTCGGCATCGTTGGGGTTGGTCTCACCGGCGTCGACGCTGCCGTTTAGGTTCGCGTCTTCCTGTCCGTCGGTGAGGTCGTCGTCATCGGTGTCCGCGTCGAGCGGGTTCGTCGGATTCGCGCCGGCGACCTCGATGCCATCGCCGATCCCGTCGTCGTCGGTGTCTACATCGTTGGGGTTGGTCTCGCCGGGGTCCCACGCGCCATTTTGGTTGGCGTCCTCCTGGCCATCACGAAGGCCGTCGCCGTCGCTATCTGCGACCTGCGGATCGGTCGGGTTCGTGCCGTCGATCTCCGCGCCATCCAGCACACCGTCGTCATCGCTGTCACCGTCGCTCGGATCCGTGCCATAGAACGCCTCGCCGCATGCATCGACACCGTCGCCATCGACGTCGGTGGCGCGCTCCACACGGTAGGTCACGCGCAGGTCTCGCGACGTCTTCTCGCGGACGATCGAGCCACCGAGCGGAATGGTGGTGGCATCGAGTGATTCGGTGAACCCGACCATCGGGTCATCCACATTCGCATCGCCGGGCGACGTGCCGTGCTGCTCGAACTCCCCATTGCCCGAGTCGTCGTCGTCCCAGCCGTGGAGCGCAACGCGGAACGTGTGGTCGCTGCGGCCTACACACTGCGTGAGCGGCGCGAGTCCCGGAGTGATGACGTCACCATCGTGCACGTTGATCGCGCCGACCTTCGACTTCGTCATTCGGTGAAACGCGTGCGGATTGTCGTACAGCGCGAGCGACAGATTGAGCTCGCCGGGCTCGTCGTCGTCGTTGTCCTTGTCATCGAGCACCTGCACAGAATCGATCGTCACCGTCACGCCCATCGGGCCGGTTCCATCGTCGGCGCCACACTGCGTTCCGAACGGATTCGCGGACACGCCTTCGCGGACCCACAGCGACAGCAATAGGCCGTCGCCGTCCCAATCGCCCGCCTGGCTGACCAGCCGGCACCACTCGTATTGAGTTTGCAGATATGCGAGCGCACGTGCTTTGGGATATCGCGTCGGCGCGCTGCTCGATCGATCCTTGTTGAGCTCGGAGCGGTCCGAGCCGCTATGCGTGAGCGCGAACGTCGACCCGTGGTACGCGATGCACGAATAGTCGTCGGGCTTCGAGACGCGCGGGGTGTTGGGATTGCCGTCGTCCGGATACAGCGGCGGTGAGCAGGTGTTGATCTCGAACGGCTCGACGACGATGCCGGCACTATCGCGCTTGTACGGATCGCACTGATTGCCGACGATGTTGGTGACCGGCCGGCCGCCGATCCCACTGATGAGCAGCCGCTTGTCGTGCCCGCTGGTCATGACGGGGACCTCGTAGATGCCTTCGTCGGTTCCGAGGTACGAGAACGTGGCGTCGCCATCGGTATCTACGCCCGGGACGAAGCCCGCGGCGCCGGAGATCGTCGGATGTGGCAGCAGACCGAACGTCCATCCCGACTCGAACGGGCGGTAGGTCGCATCGTTGGCATCGCCGACGCCGTCGCCGTTCGCGTCTCGGATGTCGAGCGCGCCGGTATGGTTCACCTCCGCGAGCGGCGTGTCGACCATGTCGACCATGAGGATGTCGCCACGAACGGTAGCGAGCCCCGCGGTGGGTCGGTCGGGCGTGCTCCACGCCCCGAGCTCCCCGGGACCGGCGAGCCGCGTCCCGAAATCGACGAGGTCACTACCGGTGATCTCGATGGCGCTGGTCGCCGGATTGTCGAACTGCGGGAACCCGAGCTCGACCCAGTTGGAGTGCGAATAGAAGTCTTGGATCGGGTGAAGCGCGCGCCCGAAGTCATCGGTTGCGGACCACGGCTCGAACACCGACGCATCGGGCACGAGGTTGGCGACCGCGTTCGCGTAGAACGCGTTGATCTGCTGGATCGTCTCGTCGAACGCGCAGCCGTCCGAGTGGACCCACTTGTCATCGGCGGCGGTGTCATCAGCGAAGTCGGCGTGCTCGTCCTTGATGTCGTCGAGCACGCCGGCGCGCAGAAACCCTCCGAGCGCGTCGTCGGTGATCTCTTCATGGACGCGGTCGAACGTCCCTGCGCCGAACTGCTGTTCGTTACTCGAGAGGGCCGGTTCCTGTGCCGTACTGCACCCAGCCACGACAACCAGTGCGGCAGCGAACGATTTGCGCATGCCGCATCCTACTTCGAGACCGTTCGGCCATATGGAGATCCGGCGCGAACGATCAGCTCGCCACGCCATGGCGTCGCATCGACGATGCGACATGTAGCGGCGGACGGCGCTAGCGGCCGATGCGAACGAGCAGCTTGGCCATGTCGTCGGCGTGCTCCTCTTCTTTGGCGAGCAACGCCTCCATCATCCGGCGGGTCGTGGAATCATCGTTCCCGAGCCATCGAACGATCTCGGAATAGGTCGCGATCGCAATCCGCTCGGCGATCAGGTCCTCGCGGATCATCTCATCGAGTGTGCCGCCTTCGCCGTATTGCGCGTGGCTGCGGGTCGCGAGGCCCTCGGGATTGAGATTTGGGACACCACCGAGCTCGGTGATCCGTTTCGCCACCTGGTCGGCGTGCATCTGCTCTTCATTGGCATGCTCGAGAAACTCGTCCTCGACGCCTGCGGCGTTGATGCCCTTGGCCATGAAGTAGTGATTGCGATACCGCAGCGTGCAGACGGTCTCGGTCGCCAGCACCTCGTTCAAGACCTCGATCACCTTCGTGCGATCTGCCCGATAGGCGGAAGTGACTGCGCCTTCCTCCATCTTGCTCTTCGCGCGGCGCCGGATCTCCTCGAGGTCTGCTTTGAACGTGTTCATGGTGATCTAGTCCATCGCAATCTCTGCGCCGAGCTAACGCCGCGGAAACGCATGCGTGCGCCGCGCGGATCCGCCACGGCGAGCGAACTTGCACACGCGCACACGCGCGCTCGCTCGCTAGCCGCCAGAGCGGCGGGCCACCGCGACCGACTCCGACACCACCGCGCGAGCGATGTGATTGTCGACCGAGGTGAGCTGATCAGCGAGTGCATCGGGTAGTAACTGGTGCGCGGCCTTCATGATCGATAGGTCGCTGGCCAGTGCGAACCCACGTTGGGCGAGGTAGCCCGGCAGCTCGGCGGGCATCCAGCCCCAGGTCCACGGCTCGCCGAGCCGCGAGACGACCGCTTGCACCGCGCGCGTCACGATGGATGGCTTGTCGAGCCGCGACTGCGCGAAGTAGGTCATCGCGAGCATCGAGCCGGGGGCGCTCCACTGCGCGATCGCGCGGATCGACGAATCGATCGCCCCCTCGGTCAGGTACATCGTCACGCCTTCCCAGATCGTGATCGTGGGCTTGGTTGCGTCGTGACCGGCGGCGGCGAGCGCGGCAGGTAGCTCGGCCATGGGCCGGCTCTCGAAGTCCCACGTCACGTAGCGTGCAGGCGAGGTCGCTCCGAGCCGCTCGAGAGTGGCGCGCTTGTGGCGCTGGGTCGCCGGATGGTCGACCTCGAACACGGTCGCGTTCGCGAGCTCGGGCAAGCGCAGCGCCCGAGTGTCGTAGCCGGCGCCGAGCAGGACGACTTGACGGCCACCAGCGGCGATCAGCTCGCGAATCGCGTCGTCGAGCACGCGCGTGCGGACCTGCATGTAGATGACCCAGGTGCGGATCCCCGGCATCGACGCCAGCGAGCGCATCGGCCTGCGGGTCAGCAGATTGGCGAGCACTGGCGAGCTGAACGCCGCGCCGTACGGGTCCTCTGCCAGACGCCCCTCCGGTGGCAACAGCGCGGCGAGCCCGCGGGCGGCGGCCACCCAACGCGCGGTACGGCTCGGGGTGTCATCGCGCATCTTGGCGCGAGCATACTAACGCGCCGGCAAATCTGCTAACTGAGGGCATGCGTTACCTCCACACCATGGTGCGGGTTCGCGACCTGCCGGCCGCGTTGCGCTTCTTCTGCGACGGGCTGGGGCTGCGCGAGATCCGCCGTCGTGACAGCGAGCAGGGGAGGTTCACGCTGGTGTTTCTGGGCGAGAAGTCGGATGGCGATACGCCGCAGATCGAGCTGACACACAACTGGGACCAAGCCGAGCCGTACACTGGGGGGCGCAACTTCGGGCACGTCGCATACGAGGTCGATGACGTCTACGCGGCGTGCCAGCGGTTCATCGATCTGGGCTACCTGATCAGCCGGCCGCCGCGCGACGGCCGCATGGCGTTCGTCCGATCGCCGGACGCGATCTCGGTCGAGCTGTTGCAGAAGGGCGACGCGCTGACGCCGCGGGAGCCGTGGACGTCGATGCCGAACGTCGGCGAGTGGTAATGGCGAAAACGGCTGAACCGATCCTCAAGGTCATCGCGACGAACCGCAAGGCGGGTCACGACTTCCACATCCACGAGCGGATCGAGGCCGGCATCGCGCTGGTCGGGTCCGAGGTAAAGAGCCTGCGCGCCGCGACGGTGACGATCCCCGACGGCTGGGTCGAGATCCGCAAGGGCCAGGCGTTCCTCCACGGAATTCACATCCAAGAGTACGGCGCGGCGAATCGCTGGGGCCATGACGTCGCTCGGGTTCGCAAGCTGCTGCTGCACAAGCACGAGATCGACAAGCTCGCTGTGAAGACCCAGCAACGCGGGTTCACGCTGATCCCGCTGTCGCTCTACTTCAAAGGCCCGCGCGTCAAGGTCGAGCTCGGCCTGGTTACCCACAAGAAGCAGCACGACAAACGCGAGAGCAAACGAGCGGCCGACGACAAGCGCGAGATCGATCGCGCGATGAAGCGAAACCGGGCCTAGCCCGCGATGAGCGCATAAATCCGCTTGCAACTATGCATGGCATGCGCATAAGTATGCGCATGGTGCATAACGATGTGGCGCTGTTCGGCGCCGGTGGCTACACCGGGTTCGAGCTGTGCAAGCTGCTGGGGCTTCACCCGAGCGTTCGATTCGTATGCGCCGCGAGTGATTCCAATGCGGGCAAGTCGGTCGACGAAGTCACAGGCGCGAGTAGCCAGCTGAGCTTCGTGAAGACCGAGGAAGCAATGGAGACGAAAGCCAACATCGCATTGCTCGCGGTGCCGCCGGAGGCTGCGCTGAAGCTGGCGCCGCCGTTGCTGGCCAAGGGCATGCGGGTGATCGATCTATCGAACGCATATCGAGCCTCGAGCGAGGCGGTGTATGGCTTCGCGTCGTTGTTCGCCTCGGAGATTCGCACCGCCAACCTGATCGCCAACCCGGGATGCTACGCGACCTGCGTGATCACCGCGCTCGCGCCGCTGGTGCGCCATAACTTGAGCGACGAGCTGGTCGCGGTGTCCGCGGGATCGGGCGTCACTGGCGCAGGTCGGTCCTCCGACGAAGCGCTGAGCCTGGGCGAGCTGCACGATAACGTCCGCGCGTACAAGGTGCTGCGCCATCAGCACGTGCCGGAGATCGAAGCGACCTTGGCGCGCTTGGGCAGCAAGCCGCGCGTGATCCTGACCACGCATTTACTGCCGATCGCGCGCGGAATCTTCGCGACGATCACCGTGAAGCTGCGCGGCGGGACGACGACCGAGCAGCTGGTCGAGCACATGCGTGCGGACTACGCGGACGATCCGACGGTGACCGTGATGAAAACCCCCGAGGACGTCTCGCTACGCAAGGTGGTCGGCACCAACCAGACCCACATCGGAGTCGCTGCGTCCGGCGACGTCGCCGTGGTTACCGCCGCGATCGATAACTTGATGAAGGGCGCCGCCAGCCAGGCGATCGAGAACATGAACATCATGCTGCGGCTGCCGCGGGTCACCGGCCTGCTGCACCTGACGAGGCACGCGTGAAGCTCCCCGCCGGTTTCAAGTTCGCCGGCGTGGCGAGCGGCATCAAGCCGGTGCGCGCGGACCTGGCGCTGTTCGTCTCCGACTGTGATGCCGCGTGCGCGGGCGCATTCACGATCAATGCAGCGAAGGCTGCGCCGATCGTCGACGCCGAGCCGCGGCTGCCCGCGGAGCGAATTCGCGGCGTCGTGGTCAACAGCGGCAACGCCAATGCGTTGACCGGGCCCGCGGGCATCGCGGCCGTCGACGCGATCTTGACCGCCGCGGCGCGTGAGCTCGGCGTCGAACGTTCGCAGCTGGTCAGCGCGTCGACCGGCGTGATCGGCATGCCGATGCCTGCGGATAAAGTCGTCCGCGCGCTCCCCGGTTGCGTCGCGCAGCTAGGCCCGGATCCAGATCGTGCCGCCGAAGCGATCATGACCACCGACACCACCAAGAAGCTCGCATCGCGCACGATCGAGATCGGTGGCGTGCCGGTCACGCTCGCCGGAATCTGCAAGGGCTCGGGCATGATCGCGCCGCAGCTCGCGACCGTGATCGCGATCGTGGTCACCGACTGCGCGATCGATGCCGAGTTGCTCGACGACGCACTCGAGAGCGCCACCAGCGCGACGTTCGATCAGCTCACCGTCGACAACGACATGAGCACCAACGACAGCGTGTTCGTGCTCGCCAATGGTCGCGCCGGTAACCCGAAGGTCTCGAGCGCTACCAGCCCCGGCTATCGAGCGTTTGCCGCCGCGCTGTCGGATCTGCTCGATGAGCTCGCGCGCGATGTCGCCGCGGATGGCGAAGGCGCCACCAAGCGGCTCGAGGTGCGCGTCGATGGTGCGCCGTCGCCGGCGGTCGCTCGCGACATCGCCAAGAGCATCTGTGGATCGCCACTGGTCAAGGCGGCGATCTTCGGCGCCGATCCCAACTGGGGGCGCATCCTGGCGACCGTCGGGGCCCGTGCTGGCTCGCAGAAACTGGCGATCGATCCGCATCAGGCGAAGGTCGCGATCCAGGGCGTGGTCGTTTACGACCGCTCGCCGACCGCGTTCCAGCGGATCCCGCTCAAGGCTCGGCTTCGCGATCCCGACGTCGTGATCGAGGCCGATCTGCGGAGCGGCAGTAACAGCGCGAAGGCGTACGGCTGCGACCTGTCGTACGACTACGTCAAGCTCAACGCCGACTACACCTCGATGATCGTCGAGACCGCCGATGGCGGCGTTGCGAAAGATGATCGGCTGGGCAATTACACGCCGACGTTCAAGCGCTCGGTGCTGGTCGAGGCGCTCGGCTACATCTCGCGGTTTCGCGGCAAGCGCTGCGTGATCAAGATCGGCGGCGCCGCGATGGTGCGCGATGCGCAGACCCGCTCGTTCTGCGACGACGTGCTGCTACTCCACTCGGTCGGGCTGTCGCCGATCGTCGTCCACGGCGGGCGTCCCGAGATCACGAAGGCGCTCGAGCAACTCGGGGCACCGACTCAGTTCATCGATGGCCAGCGCGTGACCCGCCCCGATGATCTACGCGTGGTCGAATCGGTGCTCGGCACGATCAACACCGAGCTGGTGACCCAACTCAACCGGCGTGGTGCACATGCGATCGGTCTATCGGGCAAAGACGCGGCACTGTTTCGCGCGCGCAAGTTGGTGCGCGGCGATGGCCAGGAGCTGGGTCAAGTCGGCGAGCTCACCGGCGTCAATCGGCAGTTCCTCGAGACCTTGCTCGCGCAGCAATACATCCCGGTGCTGTCGCCCATCGGCTTGGGCACCGACGGCGAGAGCTACAACCTCAACGCCGACGTCGTCGCCGCGGGCGTCGCGAGCGCGCTCGGCGTCGACAAGCTGATCTATCTGAGCGACGTGCCCGGCATTCTCGAGGCCGGCGAGTTGGTCACCGACCTTACCCCGACGACGCTGCGCGCGAAGCTCGATGCCGGCGTGGTCCAAGACGGCATGGCGATCAAGGCGCGGTCGACGCTCGATGCGTTGGCCGGTGGCGTTCAGGCGGTGCATCTGATCGATGGCCGTACGCCGCACAATGTGATCGCCGAGCTGTTCACGGATCGCGGTGTCGGCACGATCGTGAGGGCGGGAGACTAATGGTGGCGGAATCCGAGACCCGCGCGCGCCGCACCGCGATCGTCGAGATCCTGCGGACGCGCCACGTGGCGACGCAGGCCGAGCTGCGAGAGCTGCTCCTCGAGCGCGGCTTCGACGTCACCCAGGCGACGCTGTCGCGCGATCTCGCCAAGCTGCGCGCTCGCCGCGTCTCGGGCGCCGATGGCGGCACGGCGTACGAGCTCGATGGCTTCGGTGCTCGCACCGGCGACGAGTCAGCGCAGCTCGCAGCGATGTCCAACATGGTCGTTGGCGTTCAAGACGGCGCGGCGATGGTGGTGATCCATACCCGCCCTGGCGTGGCCCCCGCGGTCGCCGCGCTCGTCGATCAGGCGCGCCTCGACAGCGTGCTCGGTACGATCGCCGGCGACGACACGATCTTCGTGGTGCCCCAGCGCCGCGTCACCGCGAAGGCGCTGGCCAGGAGTCTCGAGCGAATGTTCGCGGGCGACGCAGTGTCGGCTCGCCCGTAGAGCGGACGGATCACCGCGCGCCTACCACTCGCCAGACAGCCCGACTCGGACGCCGCCTTGCGGCGACACGCCCAGCTGCGGCATCACGAAGCTGGTGCGGACCTTCGTCGACGTCGAGAGGAACGTGGCATCGACCGCAGACACTGCAATCGTCCCGACGAGAAACCCGACCGCCCCGCGATTGAAGTTGATGGCATCTGGATCGCCGAGCTTGTATCCGATCGCGGGCACGGTGGAACGCAGCGCGAAGCTCCCAGCGGCTGCCAGATAGTTTCGGTTCATGAGATGGATCGCAGGCGCACCGAGCTCGAAATAGCTGATCGAGCCAATCACACCAAGCACAGCTCCGAACGCGAGATCCAGACGCTCGTCGTCTTCCGGCGGATAGCTGAAGATCAGCGCGAGCGTCGACAGCGCGGCGGCATCGCCGATCAGGATCTTCCACCCGTACCACTCTTCGTAGCTGGTCTGTTTCATCTCCGCGCGTGGAATGTACGGAGGCGTGATGCCGGGTTGTGCCGACGCAAGCGCGGCGGAACAAATCAAGGCGAGACCGACGACGAGTGGAGCGCGCATGGTTCGCACGCTACAGCGCATGGATCGTGACTCGACATCACTGCCACGTGATGCCGAACGATGACGGCGTTTGCGCCGCCGGCTGACCGGTCAACCGCGCGAGCCGCTGCGGTGATACGGCTCGCCGCGCAGGATCGTGAAGCCGCGATAGATCTGCTCGAGCGCGATCAGCCGTACTAGACGGTGCGCGATCGTGAGCTGGCCGAACGCGATCAGCTTCTTGGCGCGCTTGCGCAGCTCCGCGCTGTGGCCGTCGGCGCCGCCGATCGCGAACACCACGGGCGCGCCGCCGCCGTGCTGGGCCTCCGCGCCGAGGATGCCGTTGGCGAACGCTTCGCTGGTCATCGCCACGCCGGTCTCGTCGAACGCATAGACGTGCGCGTTGGCCGGCAACTGCGCGAGCAACGCCGCTTCCTCCTTGGCCTCGATCAACGTCAGGCTGCAATACAGCTTGAGGCGCTTGCGGTACTCCTGCTCGGCTTCGACGAGGTAGCTCTCCTTCAGCCGGCCGACCACCGCGAGCGTGATCTTCACGATGCCTCGTCGAGCGCTCGCTGCATCGCGGCGCGGTCGCGCTCGCTGAACATACAGAACACAGCGCGCTCGAGGCGCGCATGGGTCTTCACGGTACGCACCGCGATCGCGCACGCGTCGTCGATCGGATAGCCGTAGATGCCCGTCGAGATCGCCGGGAACGCGATCGACGCGAGCCGTTTGTCGGCTGCGATCGCCAGCGCGTTGCGGTAACACGCTTCGAGCAGCGCGGGTTCGCCCTGGTTGCCTCCGCGCCACACCGGACCGGCGACGTGAATGATCCATTTCGACGGCAGTAGAAACCCAGGCGTCACGCGAGCCTCGCCGGTAGGGCAGGGGGCGAGCGGCCGGCATGCCTCTAGCAGCGCAGGGCCGGCGGCACGATGGATCGCGCCATCGACGCCACCACCGCCGGCGAGCGCGATATTCGCGGCGTTCACGATCGCGTCGACGGCGAGCGTCGTGATGTCGTCGACGATGATCTCGAGCCGCATCGGCGAATTTGGTCAGAGCGCGGCGTCGTAGGCTTCGTCGACGGCGATTCGCGCGTCGGGCGGAACATCCAGCGTCACGCGCGGCGCATCGTTCCACAGCCCCTCGAGGTCATAGTGCTCGCGCGCCGAGTGCAGGAACACGTGAACCACGAAGTCGCCGTAGTCGAGCAAGGCCCACTGGCCGGTGCGCGCGCCTTCCGACCCGATCGGCCGGATGCCGCGCTCTAGCTTGAGGCCGGCCGCGATGCCGTCCGCGATCGCTTCGACCTGGCGATCCGATCGGCCCGACAGCACGAGCTGGTAGTTGCAGAACGAACATAGCTCGCGCACGTCGAGCAAGACCGGCTCGAGCGCTTTCTTCTCGAGGCCGAGCATCAGCGCACGCATCGCGCTGTCGAGACCCTCGGTACTCGTTTGGGTTCGAGGCGCTGGATCCGCCTTGACCGTTCGTGCTCGTCCCGACGTTGCCGTGGCGGGACCTTTCGATCGCTTCGAGCTGCTCTGCTTTTTCTGCGTCATGCGTTGGTTGGCTCTCCCATCCGCCTCAGGCGCCTATCGCCGCCATAAGCAGGATCTGTCATCCGCGGACCTGTCCGGTCCCACGGACCACGAACTTTGTGGTGGTCAGTCCCTCCGCCCCCATTGGGCCATAACAATGGAGCCGTGTGGTCGAGATGCCGATCTCGGCTCCTAATCCCAGCTCACCGCCGTCCGCAAATCGCGTCGAGGCATTGACCATGACGGTCGACGAATTCACTTCGCGAAGGAATCGGTCAGCGGTTTCCTGGTCCTGGGTGACGATCGATTCGGTGTGGTTCGAGCCATAGCGCTCGATGTGCGCGATTGCCTCATCGAGTGAATCGACGACGCGAACCGCCACGATCAGGTCGAGATATTCGGCGTACCAGTCATCCTCCGTCGCAGCACGAACTTGTTTGCCGCCCAGCGCGCGCACCGTGTCGTCGCCGCGGAGCTCGACCTTAGGGGCTAAGGTAGCGACGAGCCGCGGTACGAGTGCCGGTGCGATCGCGCGATCGATCAACACGGTTTCCACGGCATTGCACACACCGGGCCGTTGGACCTTCGCGTTCTCGATGATTCGCACCGCAGCCTCGAGGTCGGCGGCCGCGTGCACGTAGATGTGGCAGACGCCTTTGTAGTGCTTGATCACCGGCACGCGCGCATGCTCCGCGACATAGCGGATCAGCCCCTCTCCACCGCGCGGGATACACAGGTCGATCAACTCGTCGAGCTTCACCAGCTCGGCAATTGCTTCGCGATCGGTGAGCGGCACGATCTGCGCGGCCTCGCGCGGTAGTCCAACCTGCGCGAGACCGGCTTGCACTGCGCTCAACAATGCACGATTGCTGTCGTTGGCCTCGCGGCCACCGCGCAAGATGCATGCGTTACCTGCCTTGAGGCATAGCGCGGCAGCGTCGGTGGTGACGTTTGGCCGCGATTCGTAGATCATCGCGACCACGCCGAGCGGGATCCGGACACGCGATACCGCGAGACCATTTGGACGGACTTCGGTGTGATCGATACGCCCGACGACGTCGGGCGCGGCGGCGATCTCTCGCACCGCACGCACGAGGCCCTGCACACGCGAGGTATCGAGCCGCAGTCGATCGAGCATCGCAGCCGACAGTCCCGCCGCTTCGCCGGCGAGCATGTCACGAGCGTTCGCCGCGAGGATGTCGCCGGTAGCCGCATCGATCGCTACGGCGATCGCCTCGAGCGCCTCGTGCCGGGTGTCAGGCGAGACTTTGGCGACAGCTCTAGCGGCAGCTTTGGCAGCTTCGGCGATCCGTCGGATCACCTGGACTCGGTCGTTCGCGGTTGCCAGCGCGCTGCTCACAAGATCACGAGATCATCTCGGTGGATCGCCTCGTCGATGCTCTTGTACCCCAGCCTCGCCTCGATGCCAGTCGATTGCAAGCCCGAGATTTTTCGCAAATCATCCGAGGGATACGCCACCAGTCCACGTGCGAGCTCGACCCCTGAGGTGGTGAGCACACTAACGGTGTCGCCCAATTGGAACTCTCCGTCGACCTGCCGGATTCCCGCCGGGAGTAAACTTTTGCCGCCCTCCTTCAGCGCCCGCGCCGCACCGTCGTCGACGGTCAGCTTCCCCACGGGCTTGGCGCCGTAGGCGATCCAGTGCTTGCGTGCGGAAAGGACGCCGCCGCGTGTCGGAGCCGCGACGAACAACGTTCCGACGTCGTGCCCGCCGAGCACGCGAGTGATGACCTCCGGCTCGCGGCCCGGCGCGATGATTGCCGGAACCCCCGTGCGTGTGACGATCCGCGCCGAGCCGACCTTCGAGGCCATGCCGCCGGAACCGATGCTGCCGCCGCTCGGCCCCGCCACCGGTGCGGCTTCGCGGTCGATATCGCGCACGATCGGCATGCGCACGCCGTCCGCATCGCGGACGCCCTCGACGTCGGTCAGGATCACCAGCGCGTCGGCGGATACCAGATTGCACACCAGCGCGGCGAGCTGATCGTTGTCGCCGAACTTGATCTCCTCGGAGGCGACCGTATCGTTCTCGTTGATGATCGGCACCACGTTGTGGTCGAGCAGCGCGCGCAACGTCAGTCGTGCCGATAGAAATCGCTGGCGGTCGCCGAGGTCGTCGTGAGTGACCAAGACCTGCCCGATCGCGATGCCGTGCACGGCAAACGCATGCTCCCAATGCTGCATCAACTGGCTCTGACCGACGGCGGCAGCGGCCTGCAGGCTCGGGAGCTCGTGCGGCCGACTGGCGAGTCCGAGCCGGCGAACGCCGAGTGCGATCGCGCCCGAGCTGACGACCACGGCTTCGACACCGCGGCGGCGCAGCTCGAGGATCTGATCGGCGATCGTCGCGGGTCGGCTGGCCGGGCTCTCGGCGAGCAATCGACTGCCGATCTTGATGACGACACGGCGTGCGGCCACGAGCGCGGCGCGTTCGGCGACGGAGGCTGTCACTTGATGGTCCCGGCCGCCAGCCGCGCTCGCCACCGCCGATCGAATGCGTCGAGTACCGCGTCGAGGAATGGATTCACCTCGGCCGACAGCTGGAGCTCGACCGCCGCGACCGTACGCGACAGAAAGCCGTCCTTGTTGGCGAGTGCCGTCTCCACCGCTTGCTCGAGCTCGTCGATCGCCTCCGCTTCGGTGACCTCGCTCTTGCTCGCCAGCCGGCGCCGGATCGCACCACCCGACGCGAGATCCGCGAGCTCGAGCGGGGCGCGCAACGTCGCACGCGCCGCGGACAGCACGCCGCGGCGGAACGGATGAAACGCCAGCGCGCCAGGCGTCTGATCGATCGCCCGGACGATCTCTTCACGAACCGCGAGCGCGGTGCCGGCGTCGAGCGCGAGGCCGGTGTGAAGCCGGGCGCAGTAATGATCGAACAGCGTCATGGTGAGGAACGTCCGGGCGGCGGACCGCGCGCGATTTACGGTCGCCAGCGCGACCAGCATGCGGCGCGCGGCGGTGCCCGCGATTCGATAGATCAGGCTGCCGACTGCGATATCGGCGATCTTCGGCGGCGCGGATGCACCGTGCACCAGCTTCTGGATCGCGTCGGGGTCGAGGTCGACTCCGTGCGCAGCAGCGATCCGCTTGTAGCCGGCGCCGATCACCGAGCTGCTCGCCCAGTCGTCGAGGAACGGCACCGGGATCGCGGTCGCGAGCGCACCGACGATCGATCGCGTGATAATCGTGCGGCGCTGGCCGACGAGATAGTCGCGACGAACGGTCAACGTGCTCATCGATTCGAGCCTCCGCCTTGTCCGGCCGCGGATCCAGCGGTTTTTCCAGCGGGCGTGCTTGGCGATTTCCCAGGCGATTTGTGATCCGCGGGTTGGGGCGTCGCCGCGGTTCCGTCGCGGTTCTTGACCAGCGGGGGGGCGATGCCTTGAAGCAGGAAGTCGCGATCGTCGACTTCTCGACGGCGCTCCGGCGTGGCGACGATCTCGGTGTCGGCCGGGGCGGCGATGGCCACCGCACCGAGCGCGGTCACCGTGCTCTGCACCGACGTCTTCATGCGGAACCGCCGTCCGTCACGTGCAAATCCGATCGTGCCTGCGAGCTTGACCGACAACGGCACCGCCTTCTCGGCATCGAGCACGACCTCGCCCGACAGCTCCTCGATGGTACGGGTCTCGCGCCACTTGCGCTGGGCAAGCGGTTCGGCTGGCATCCGCGCAGCTCCTGGCTTGAGCTTCACGGAGATCTTGCGCCCTGGACGGCCAGCGACTTGGGCCGGCCCTTGATCGGCGACCTCGGCCGCGGGGGCCACCAGATCCCAGGTCGCGGCGATCGCATCGAAGTAGGCATCGCGTGCAGCACTCGGCTCGTCGCCGGTCTCGGGCAACCGGCTGTGCCAGCGTTGGTATCGCGGCCGCAGAAACATCGTGCCATCGCTGAAGATCGTCTCTCGGCCGTAGTCGGCAGAGTTGGTGTAGACGGCGTGATAACTGCCAGCGTCGCCCACTTCGATCGTGGTCTGATCGCTGAGCTCGCTGACTTGCTTGTCG
Source organism: Kofleriaceae bacterium (assembly GCA_050184455.1). Lineage (GTDB taxonomy): Bacteria > Myxococcota_A > Polyangia > Haliangiales > Haliangiaceae > JABFXX01. The sequence continues at coordinate 15,533 of JBFXAI010000030.1, forward strand.
GCTTCCGTGACCATGGTCGTCGTCGCGATCGTCAGGGTGTGCGGTCCGAGCGCGGCGACCATCTCGCGGTGCGGCCGCAGCAGCGCATCGCCGAGCAGCGCCGGGTCTTTGGCAGCTTGATCGACGTTGATCGCGTGCTCCGCGGGCTTGGCCTCGATCACGAGGTTGCCGAGCTCCTGATCGGAGATGCCTTGCGACCGGCCGCACGCCATCGCGGCACAAAGCGTCAGCGGGGGCGCCACGCTGGCAAGCCATTCGCGGGCCCGAACCATCGTTGGGTTCTTAGCTTTGTCGACGGGTCCGGTCAACTGGGGCTGGCCTCGCTAGATCGGGCCAAGGATTTCCGCAGATCACTCAACTCGCGCTACGGTGGAGTGGCCCCGTGCTTGCCGATCTCGAACCACTGGCGAACACGCCCGGCGCGTATGCGTTCGCAGTGCTGCTCGGACTATTGTGGGGGAGCTTCGCGAACGTCTGTATCTATCGCTGGCCGCCGAGCGACGAGTTTCCGAACGGCCGCTCCGTGGTGGCGCCAGGGTCGCACTGCTTCGTGTGCAAGACGCCGATCCGCTGGTACGACAACGTCCCGCTGGTCAGCTGGCTGTGGCTGCGAGGCAAATGCCGCTCGTGCAAGACGGCGTTCTCGGCGCGCTACCTGATCGTCGAGGCCGCCACCGGGCTGCTCTTCGGGCTCGCATGGTGGGCGGCGGTCAACGCGATGGTGATCGACGACCTGACGTTCGTGTCGTTCGATCAGCGTCTGATCATGTTCGCGATCTACGCGGCGTTCAGCTTCGTGATGGTCGTGGTCACGTTCATCGATCTCGATCACAAGCTGATCCTCGACAAGCTGACGTTTCCGTCGATGGTCGTGTTCTACGGACTCAGCTTGCTGCTTCCAGACCGGCGCTGGTACGACGGCTTGATCGGCGCCGCGGTCGGCTACGGCGTGATCTGGGTGATCAGCGAGGCATACTTCCGAATCACCAAGCGAGACGGCCTCGGGCTCGGGGATGCCAAGCTGCTGGCGGTTGTGGGTGCGCTCCTGACCTGGAAGGGCGTGGTCGCTTCGCTGTTCGGAGGTTCGGTGCTCGGATCGGTGATCGGCATTACGGCCGTCCTGGCGGCCCGAAGCGACACGCCGCCTAAAGCGCCCACGCCCGACGCCACCGCCGATGCCGGGAGCGCCGACGTCGAGGCGGATCCGTCACTGATGCGCACGGAGGTACCGTTCGGCCCGTTCCTCGCCGCCGCAGCGCTGTTCTACATGTACGCAGAACCGTGGATCCGGGTGCAGTTTCCGCTGTGATCCGAGTGTTATAGTCGCAGACGTGGGAGGCCCAGCGGCCGAGCAGACCATTGCCGGGGTTGCGCTGGGCGAGCGCCTCGCGGTCACGATGTATGGCGCGGTGCACCGCGCCGACTTCGCTGGCATGCGCAACATGCGCGCGTTGGTGGTCGATGCGAAGCTGCTCGCCGAGCGCGGATTTCGCGGCGCGCTGTCGGATACGAAAGCGATCGCCGCCGCGATCGGGCTGACGCACCCCAACATCGTGTCGACGGTCGCGGTCGAGGCCAACGGATCTGACGTCGTCATCGTGATGCGAGGGCACGGCCGCTACGTCACGTTGCAGGACGTGATCGCCTCGGCGCGCGCGGACCGCAGTCAAGGCGGCAAGCTGGCGGTTCCGATCGCCGCGGCGATCACCAGGTCGGTCGTCGAGGCGCTGGCCGCAGCCCATCGCGCGGGCGTGGTGCACGGTGCCGTTCACCCGCGCAGCGTGCTGATCGACGAAGACGGCACCGTTCGGCTCGGCGACTTCGTGGTGGGTCGCGCGCTCACCGCGACGATCTCGCAAGCGACGAGCTCGGCGTGGCGCGGGCTCGCTGGGTTCGTTGCCCCCGAGCTCACCGCTGGTCACGCGTTGAGCCCCGCGGCCGACGTGTTCTCGGTGGGCGCGCTGTTGTTCACGATGATCTCGGGTGAAGTCCCACCGGGTACGTTGCACGTGACGCCGGCGATCGAGCGGCTGGTCCAGCGCGCGCTCGATAACGACGTAACGCGTCGCTACAGCTCGGCGACCATGATGCTCGATAACCTCCTCGAGGCGTTCGAGGACGATCGCTGGACGGTCGCCGAGCGCGCCGCGCTGATCAAGGCGGCGGGGTTGTCGCGCGCGGGTACGAACGTCGACGATGCGACCGAGGAGCTGTTGGCATCGCTCGGTAGCTCGGCGGTACAGGTCACGCCGGCGCGCGCGAGTGGCGAGATTCGGCTCGACACCAGCAGCGGGATCAAGCCGCAGCGTGCGGGAACCGGTGCGCGACTCGACGCACTGCTCGCGGATCTCGACGAGGCACCGGACGTCGGTGGTGGCTACAGCCGTGCCAAGCGTCCGTCGACCGGACGGTCAGAGCTGATCGGTGCGTCGCGGGCGCGGGTTCCGTCGCTCGACGACCCCGACGACCTGACGCCGCTGCCCGCGCCGATTCCCGACTGGGCGATCATGTCTGGCGAGCACGAGATTCCACGCTCGTCGACCAAAGATGAAGCCGCAGCGATGGATGCGCTCGCGGATCTCGATGGTCCGGTGCGCCGGGTTTCGACGGCTGCCGAGCAAGCGTCCGCCGCAGCGATCCGGCTCGAGCAAGCTGCACAGCGCGCAGAGGCCGCGGCGGCGCGCGTCGGAACCGCAGATCCGGCACCCCAGGTGCGCGGGTCCACGCCTCGAGTTGCGCGGCCGAGCCTGGAAGAGATGCCGCACTTCGAGGTCCCGCCACCCCGGATCAAGAGCCGCGTGCTCGGGATCGTTGGCGTGCTCGCGATGCTCGGCGGGGGCGCGGCGTTCTACATGGTCTACAAGCGCCACGAACAGCAGAGCGCCGAGGCGGTCAAGGCTCAGCAGGATCGCGAGAAGGACGCCGAGGACAAGACGCGGCTCGCGATCGCGGCGCAGGCCGACCGCGGAACGCTCAGCGTGACGGCAAATCCCTCGAGCTCGAGTGTCTGGCTCAAGCTCGGGCGCACCAACCTCACGACGTTCCCGCTCACGGCGACTCAGATCCATCGCATTCGGATCGAGTTGCCTGGATATCAATCGATCGATACCGAGGTGCTCGGCGCCAACTGGAGCCAAGCAGGGGCCACCGCAGGCTCGGGCGCAGCGTCCGGATCGTCGTCGTCGATCCAGCGCAAGGCCATCGTGCGCGTCACGTTGCAGGCGGCCGCCAAGGACAAACACGGCAACAGCCTCGCCAAGCCATTGCCGGCGCTGCCGCCCAATCTCGCGGTCGACACCAAGGCGTTGCCGGCGGGCGAAGGGCCGATCGAGATCGAGACCACGCCGCCGGGCGCCGAGGTGTGGCTGCTGATCGGGTTCGCGAACACCGGCGTGTCGTTTCCGACCATCGCCGGTCGTGCGTACGAGCTGCGGGCGCTCTCGGATGGTTTCTTGCCCGGATACGCCCAAGTCTCCGCGGAGGAATGGCGCGCAGGTGGCGACCCAAACGTCCCGATCGACGTCGCCGAGAAACGCGCGACGATCGAGAAGCGGATCGAGCTGGCGCCCGATCCGAATGCAAAGCCTTCGAAGAAGGGCCGGTGATGGCGTCGGGACGAACGCTTCACGTGCGATGCGCGACCTGGGAGCAGGTCGAGGTGTTCTACACGCGCAAGCTGCGCCGCGGAAAGCTGCTGTCGATGCGTGTGCCATTTCAGACCGCGATCGGCAGCCAGGTGACGCTCGGGCTCGAGCTGCCCAACGAGATGGTGATCGCGATCGAAGGCACCGTCCGCAAGGCCTCCGAGATCGAAGGCAGCGACGCGAGCGGTGATAAGGGTGGCCGGACCTGGATCGAAGTCGAATTCTCGGGGTTCACCGACGAGGTCGTCACCCGGATCAAAGCGATGGCTGCTGGCGCGGCGCCCGCGCCCGAGCCGGTGGCGCGGCGATCCAAGCGCGCCTCGGCGATTCCTGCCGATGAGCTCCCCGTCGACGAGCGCGCGTTGTTTCAACATCTCACGGCAGAGCTGCGCCGGATCCGCCAGGTCTCGGTGACCGATGTGCTCGGGGTGACCGCCGATGCCGATGCGTACGCGATTCGGCGGAGCTGGATGGATCTGATGCGCCGCCATCATCCTGATCTGGTCGCGCGCCGCCGTGCGCCCGCGATCACCCACCTCGCCGAGGAGCTCACGATCTTATGCAACCGCGCCTACGATCGGCTCCGCGCATGCCTGGTCGCCGATGGTCGAGCGACGGCCGTCGGCTCGGCGATCAACCCGCCCGCCGGATGGTTGATCGGGTTCGACGACATGGCCAGCACGTCCCGATCGGTCGACGAGCTTGCCGCCGCGGCGTCGACGCCACAAGGGCTCCCCGCTAAACCGAACAAGGCCGGCGACGATTCGTTCGAGACTCGCGCGCGCGCGATGCTGCGCGACGGCAGCGCCGACGAGGCCCAAGAGGTGCTCGCCGCCGCGTTGGTAGTGTATCCGCGCAGTCGGCCGCTGCGCTCGCTGTACTACATCGCATCGGCGGTATCGGCATTGCTCAAGGGCGAGCTGATGCTCGCGACCTCGCAGCTCGAGGCGGCGGTCGCTCACCACGACCAATGCGCCGAAGCGAGTGCGCTGCTCGATCACGTCCACCAATTCGGGACGTCCGACGCCAAGCTCAAAGACGCGGTGCGGAGGTTGTTCCAGTGACCGACGATCGCGCGGTCGGGATCGATCTGGGAACTTCGAACTCGGTCGTCGCGGTGATCGACGCCGATGGAGCGCCGCGCATCCTGACGACCGAGGAAGGCTCGACGACGATGCCGTCGGTGGTGTGGTTCTCCCCGAATGGACCGATCGTCGGCGAGGCTGCGCGTGAGGGGTTGCACCACAGCCCCGACGTCACGATCTTCGGCGCGAAGCGGCTGCTCGGGCGGCGCTACGATCACCCGGAGATCAAGCGACTAGCTCGCTCGCTTCCATATGCACTTACCGAAGCGCCCAACGGTGACACCTGGATCTCGCTGTCGCCGGGGATGACGGTATCGCCGGAAGAAGTGTCGGCGCTGATCCTCCGCGAGCTGCGACGAACCGCGGAGCGCCACTTCGGTCAGCCGGTCACACGCGCGGTGATCACGATCCCTGCCTGGTACGATGCCGCGCAACGTCAGGCGACTAAGGACGCCGCGCAGATCGCCGGCATCACGGTGATGCGGCTGCTCAGCGAGCCGACCGCGGCTGCGCTGGGCTACGGCGCGCATCGCGGCCGCGATCGCAAGTACCTGGTGTGCGATCTGGGCGGCGGCACGTTCGACGTCGCCGCGGTGGACGTCGAAGAAGGCATCTTCGAGGTGCTTGCGACCACTGGAGATGCGTTCCTCGGTGGCAACGACTTCGATCGCACGATGGTCGAGAATCTCATGCGGGACGTGCGGATCACGCGCAAGCTCGATCTGTCCGGCGACGCGATCGCGATCGAGCGGCTCCGGCACGGTGCACAAGCGGCCAAGCACGAGCTCTCGGATCACGCCGAGTCCACCGTCCAGGTCAGCGAGCTGGCGCAGTTGCCGTCGGGAAAGCCCCTCGAATACGCCAAGAAGGTCGGGCGCGCCGAGCTGGAGCAATGGTCCAAGCCGCTGCTGCACCGGCTCGAGCCACCGATCGACGAGGCGCTGCAGCGGTGTGCGCGCGAGCGCGGCGATGTCGATGAAGTGCTGCTGGTCGGCGGAATGACTCGGATGCCCGCGGTGCAGAAGGAGATCGCGCGGGTCACCGGTCGCGAGCCGACGTCGATCGCCAACCCCGAAGAGGTCGTCGCCGTCGGTGCGGCGCTCGAGGTCGCGCGGCTCGAGGGCACGATCGATGGCATCTTGCTGATCGACGTCACCGCACGTGGTCTGCAGATGTCGCTCGGGCAGGGCGATTGCGAGCTGGTGATTCCGCAGAGCTCGGTGGTGCCGACCCGCGAGCATCGGGTGTTTGCGACCCGCTACGAGAACCAGGCGCGGATCGAGTTCGATCTGTGGGAGGGCGAATCCTCGACGCAAGGGGCCAATCGTCACCTAGGGCGGTATGTCGTCGTCGATCTCCCCGAGGCGCCAGCCGGCGACGTCTTGGTGGTCATCGAGGTCACGATCGACAGCGACGGGACGATTCGACTCGCGGCCAGCGAGCTGGTGTCCGGCGAGCGGTTGCAGCTCGAGCAGGTGTTTCACGCAGGACTCGGCCGCGGCGACGTCGCGCGGCTCACTCGTCAGCTTGCTGAGACCGGCTAGTCAACGCGGCTCCGTCGAGGCGATCGCGGTCGGGCCACGTGCCACGTGCACGAAACACCAGCATCGCGTTCTATTCGCGATAGCGCCTCGGCTTGGTCCCCTAGGTGTTCCCCCGCTTCGGAGTACCAGTCCCGCGCGCGCCCTGCCGCCGAATCGCGGTAAGTTCGCCGCGTGCGCCACGCAGTGATCCTCGCCGGCGGTAGTGGTACGCGGTTGTGGCCGGCTAGTCGCAAAGCACGGCCCAAGCAATTGCTCGCGCTCGGACCGAACGGCAAGACGCTGCTCGGGACGGCGATCGATCGGGCACGTGCGATCGCAGGCGAGCGGATCGTGATCGTCACCGCGCAAGCGCAGCTCGATGCGACCCGCGCGGTCGCGCCGGGGATCGAGCTGATCGGCGAACCGGTGGGGCGCAACACGGCGGCGGCGCTGGGCCTCGCGGCGGCGACGATCTCGTTGCGCGATCCAGACGCGATGCTGGCCGTGCTGCCAGCCGATCATCACGTGGCCGATGACGCCGCGCTGGTCCGGATCTTCGAGCTCGGGCTCGCGGCTGTCGAACGCGATGATGTGATCGGGACGGTGGGCATCAAGCCGACGCGCGCCGATCCGGGGTTTGGTTACCTCGAGATCGATCCGGCGATCACCGGCGACGTCGTGCCGGTGCGCAGGTTCGTCGAGAAACCCGATCAGGCGACCGCCGAGCTTTACGTGGCGAGCGGGCGATTTCTATGGAACGGCGGCATGTTTCAGCTGTCCGCGCGGAGGTTACTGGCCGAGCTCGACGAGCAGCTCGCGGTGACCGGCCGCGCGGTGCGCGACGTCGCGGCCGGTCGGGTGACAGCCGAGGCGGTGTATCCGTCGCTGCCATCGATCTCGATCGACCACGCGGTCATGGAGCACGCCGAGCGAGTCGTGACGGTACCTGGATCGTTTGGCTGGGACGACGTCGGGTCGTGGGCCGCGATGCCGTCGCTGCATGGGATGGACGATGCCGGCAACACCGTGCACGGCGCGGCGGTGGTGCTCGATGGCACCGGCAATATCGTGATGTCCGACGACGACACCGTGATCGCGACGGTCGGAGTATCTGATCTCGTAGTCGTCAAGAGCGGAGACGCGATCTTGGTCATCCGGAAGGACCAGGCCCAAGATGTCCGCAAGGTCGTCGACGCTCTTTCCGCGCGCGGCCTCGCGCGGTACCTCTAGCAGAGAACCCCATGAACCCGCGCACGTTTCGTGAGTACGACATTCGCGGCGTCGCCGAGCGCGATCTCGACGATGCGACGGTCCGCGCGATCGGACTGGCGATCGGCAAGCGCTGCGCGGGACGCGGCACGGTGATCGTCGGACGCGACTGCCGGGTCCACTCACCCCGACTGTTCGCCGCCTTGACCGATGGCCTGCGCTGCCACACCGACGTCGTCGATATCGGCGTGGTTCCGACCCCGGTGCTGTACTTCGCGCGCTCGCTGATCGATGGCGTCGCCGGGGCCGTGATGGTCACGGGCAGCCACAATCCCCCCGAGGACAACGGGTTCAAGATTCAGATCGGCGACCAGACGCTGTACGGCCAGGCGATCGTCGAGCTCCGTGACGAGGTGGCGGCGCTGCTCGGCACCGACGCCGAACATCCGACCAAGCCGATGCATCTGCGAGACGCGATCGGCAACTACCACGAGTACGCCTCGCATCAACTGGCGCTCGGCGGGCGGCGGTTCAAGGTCGTGGTCGACGCCGGCAATGGCGCCGGCGGACCGACCGCAGTGGGGTTGTATCGCCGGCTCGGGTTCGAGGTCGTCGCGCTGCACTGCGATCTCGACGGCCGATTCCCGCATCATCATCCCGATCCGACGCAGCCCGAGAACCTCACGGAGTTGATCGAGACCGTGCGGCGCGAGAACGCCGAGCTCGGAATCGCGCTCGATGGCGACGCCGATCGGATCGGGGCCGTCGACGGCAGCGGTCGGATCTTGTGGGGCGATCAGTTGATGATCCTGTTCGGCAAGGCGGTGCTGGCAGAGGTGCCGGGCGCCAAGTTCGTCGGCGAGGTGAAGTGCTCGCAAGCGATGTTCGACGAGCTCGCGGCGGCCGGCGGTGACGTCGAGATGTGGAAGGTCGGCCACTCCCTGATCAAGGCGCGGATGAAACAGACCGGCGCGCTGCTCGCGGGCGAGATGTCGGGCCACATGTTCTTCGCGCATCGTTGGCTCGGCTTCGACGATGGCATCTACGCAGGTGCGCGACTGCTCGAGCTGCTGTCGCGCAGCGAGCGAACGCTGGTGCAGCACGCCGACGAGCTACCGGTGATGATCAACACGCCGGAGGTCCGCATCGAGTGTAGCGACGACCGCAAGTTCGCGGTGGTCGCAGAGGTGACGCGTCGGTTGCGCGCCGATCCGCAGGTCAAGAGCGTGGTCGACATCGACGGCGTGCGCGCGCGGTTCGACGGTGGTTGGGGCCTGGTACGCGCCTCGAACACCCAGCCCGCGCTGGTCATGCGCTGTGAAGCGGCGACCATCGAGCGGCTCGCCGAGATCCAAGCCGTGATCGATGGCCACCTCAACGCAGCGAGGGCCGTGTGACGCTTCGCATCGGAATCGATCTGGGAGGCACCAACGCGCGCGGCGCGGCGTTCAACGACGGCGGTGTGACGCCGGCCGCACAGCACAAGCAGCCGGTTGGGGAGCCGCGCGATCCGGCGACCGTGGTCGAGTTGCTCGCGAACATGGTGGATCAACTCGCAGTCCAAGCTGGGAGCAACGCACCGGCGAACGCGACGATTCCGGTCGGAGTTGGCATCGCCGCGATGCTTCGCGATCGTTCAGGTACGGTGGCGAACTCGCCACACCTGCGGTGGCGCGACGTTCCGTTCGGACGAATGCTGGCGGACCGGCTCGGGAAGCGGTTTCGGGTCGGCGTCTACAACGACGTCAACGCGATTACCTGGGGTGAGTCGATCGGCGGCGCAGCGCGGGGCTGTCGCGACGTGCTCGCCGTGTACGTCGGTACCGGAATCGGCGGGGGCGTGATCGCCAACGGCCAGTTGGTCGAAGGCACCAGCAACTGCGCAGGCGAGATCGGTCACGTGAAGGTTCGGTGGGGCGATGACGCGGCGCCGTGTGCGTGCGGCAGCCGTGGTTGTGTCGAGGCGTATGCCGGCGGCAGCTATGTCGATCGGCGGATCCGCAGTGAGCTGCGCGATGGCGCGCGGTCGCTCGCCACCACACTCGCGGGCACGTTGGATCAGGTGACGCCCAGCCACGTCGATCAAGCGGCCGGAGCTGGCGACGAATGGGCGCTCGGTTTGTGGACCGAGCTCGCGCCGTTGCTCGCGGTGGCGCTCGGGAACACGCTGGCGATTCTCAACCCCGAGCGTTTGGTGCTCGGCGGCGGACTGCTCGAGCGCACGCCGACGCTCTACGAGCTGGTCCAAACCGCGCTCGTCGTGGTCACGCCCGCGGCAACCCTCGAGCCGCTCTCGATCGCCCTCGCCGAGCTTGGCGATGACGCCGGCGTCGTTGGCGCTGCCTCGCTCGCCGCCGACGGCGTATCGACGATCTAGGCGACGGATTTGAGCCGCCAAGACCGGCGAGTTCGCCAAGCGCAGAGATTTGTAGACGCTAACGATCCGCGGTGCAGAACGCGGGCGGACCTACGGGCCGAACATGAAAACGCCCTGCTTGGGGTTCAAGCAGGGCGTTCTGCGCAACCGCCAGTTGGTCACTGGTTCGCCAAACCTGGCGAGCTTGGCGGCAACTCTTGTCGTCGGGATACGGGGCGCTTACGGGGCCGTGTACGTGGCCTTCTTGGCCGTGACGCGGACGCCGATCGAGATGCCATCGGGCTTGTCGCACGACGACTCGATGCAGACGTCGGGGCTGAGGATCGACTTGATCGTCGGGTTGTCCGAGATCTCCACGAGCGAGACGTCGCAATCCTTCGGGTTGGTGTCGAGGAAGTCGAGGATCAGCTTACCGGTGCTGTTGTCGGTGCAGCCGCAGTTCGCCTCGGGGCCACCCTCGAGCGTGCAGTCCGCCATGACGTACGGCTTGACCTCGGCCTGAACGGCCGGGAACAGCGCCGGGAGATCCTCTTCCTTCACGAGGCCGGCGAGAATGCCTTCGGTGATCCCGTCGGGAGTTACGCCGGTCAGCTTGACGCGGGCGTTGGCGAGGTTGAACACGATCGGGTTGCCCGCGATGCTCAGCGGGATCGAGATATCGCCAGGTCCGCCGCTGAACGTTCCGTTCACGACCTTGCCCGCGACCTTCGCCTCGGTCGGCGAGTCCGCCGAGATGCCGAACATGCCGGTGCCCTTGAGGTGCAGGCCGCACGTCATGTCGTTCGCGTCTGCGCACGGCGCCGGGTTGGGCGTATCGCCGAGGTACACCTGCATGCCGGACGCGGCGGCGTTGGTGAAGTCCTTGGTCTGGTAGTCCATCAACAGGACGATCTCGCCCTTGTTGATGGCGGTGTCGATCGGCTCCTGCAGATTGAACATCGAGATCGTGTGGAGCGACGCGAGACCTTCACCGAGCTTGTTGTCGATCGTCTTGTCGAGCTTGTTGCTGGTCTTGCTTCCGAGGTCGAGACCCATCTCGTTCGCTTGGGTCGGGCTCGTCGGAACGGACAGGTGATCCATCACGTAGTGATAGTGCTCGCCCTCTGGAATGATCTCCTCTTCACCACCACCTCCTCCACAGGCGATGAGTGACATGGGCAGCGCAGCGGCGACAAACAGCAATGGGCGAGCTGACATCGAATCCCCCTGGATACGTTAATTGAACTGGCCGCGGTCATAACGCAGAACCCGCGGCTCCTACAACCACCAAAATTTGGCCCGTGCTGCATTTGATCGACGCGGCGCGCGGTTTACGAGATTCATGACGCGTCGAGACGAGACAAGGCGAGACCGCGCGCTACAGCGCGCGCTGTGATACTTGGCGCAGGTGCGCCGCGTACTTGTTCCAGCGATCGTCGTCGTGATCGCCGCCATCGTGGGCGGATGGTGGTGGATGCGCTCCACCACCGAGGCCTCGAAGCCGTCATCCTCGTCGGTAAGCGCGCCCACGCAACCCCGCGCACCTGCTCCGCAAGCTGCGGTCGCCCGCGAGGCTGGCGGCGAGCTGCGCACCGTGCTCGACGACGATCCGCGCGGATCGTTGCGGCTCGAAGGACAGGTCGTCGGACCAGGCGACGCGCCGGTCGCTGGCGCGACGGTCGTCCTGAGCGCGAAGCCGCTCCGAACCACGGTCAGTGAGGCCGACGGCGGGTTTTCGTTCGACGGGTTGATCGGCCGCCCATACACGTTGATCGCACGCGCTGGAACGGCGGGCATCGCGGGTCCAATCACCGCACGCCTGTCGTCGCAGAGCGATCCGGTAATTCTCAAGCTGCGCCCTGGCGCACAGCTCGTCGTGGCGGTCGCCGATACGGCTGGCAAATCGATCGATGGCGCCACCCTCGAGCTTCGCGGAATCGACGAGACGCGAGCTACTGCGAAGGCTGGCAAGGCAACGTTCGCCGGGGTCGTTCCCGGCAGCTATCAGCTCGCCGCATGGAGCGACCGACACGCGCGGTCGCTGCAGTGGATCCAGATCACACCAGGTGGCAACGATGCGCAGGTGACCCTCGCCGCGGGTGCAGCGGCTCGTGGCCGCGTGCTCGATGACAACGGCTCGCCAGTTGCGGGTGCGCGCGTGGTCTACAGCGGCGCGTCGGATTGGAGTCAACAGGCGAACGATCAGCTCGATGCGGTGACGACCGCTGCGGACGGCGCGTTCAGCTTCGACGCGATGCCGGCTGGATCGTTTCGGTTCGTCGCGAGCCACTCCGAGCTCGCGACGGGTACGTCGGCGCTGGTCACGCTCGACGGCAAGACCGAGCGCAGCGGCATCGTTGTTTCGCTCTCCGCTGGCGCCGTGGTGCGCGGCAAGGTCGTCGACGCGAGCAACCAGCCGGTCGCGTCCGCCCGGGTGCGGATCTCGACGAACGGGCGTTCGATGTTCGCGGCGCCGGCGCGTCAAGCGTTCACCGACGCGAACGGCGGGTTCGAGGTCAAGGCATTGCCGCGCGCGCAGTTGTTGGCCGTGGCGCTCCATGAATCCGCCGCGTCGCAGAGCGTGGCGATCGACACGAGCGCAGGCACTCCGCCGGCGGTGACGCTGATGCTCGACGTCACCGGAACGATCGCTGGCGTTGTCGTCGACGCCAACGGACAGCCGGTGGAGGGCGTACAAGTCTCGGCGGGACCCAACTTTCGCGATTCGCGCGACGACATCGATATGGCGCAGTGGCGGCTGCGCGGATTTCCGCAAGAGCTCACCGACGCGAGCGGTGCGTTCAAGCTCGGCGGGCTGGCGCCGGGCAACTACATCGTCACCGCACGTCCCGCGCATGCGGCGGCGCGCGCGCGACGCAGCAGCAGCGAGGGCGTCGCGGCGAAGACTGGACAGACCGAGCTTCGGCTGGTGTTGCTCCCCGAGGGCGCGGTCAAGGGCAAGGTCGCGTATCCAGATGGCACGCCTCCAAGCGCATTCTCGATCGCGGTCGGCATGGATCAGCAATCGTTTCTTGGCGACGGCGAGTTCCTGATCGATGCGCTCGCGCCGCAGAGTTATCAACTGACAGTTCGTGGCGCGGGGTTCGAGACCCGCTCGCGCGACGTGAAGATCGAATCGGGCAAGACGGTCGATCTGGGAACGATCACCGTCCAGCGGGGGCGTTCACTCGCGGGCGTCGTCGTTGCAGATGGCAGACCGGTCGCGAATGCGACGGTGTTCGCGGGGCGAATGATCTTTGGCAGCGGAACCGCGGCCAGCGCGCCGATGGGTCCAATGGGGGCGAGTACGCAACAGGCCACGACGGGCGAAGATGGGCGGTTCACGATGTCGGGCTTTAGTGCGGCCGATTTGTCGATCGTCGCCGAGCACGCTGACCGCGGGCGATCGAAGGCGCTGCGGCTACCGCCGGAGTTGCCGGGGCAGACCGAGTTGACACTCGAGCTCCAACCGTTCGGCTCGGTGACCGGGATGTTGCGCCAAGGCGGCAAGCCGGCAGAGGGCGTGTTGGTCGCGTGTCAGTCGACGACGACGCCTGGCGCGATCTTTACAGTGGCGTCAGGTCCCGACGGTGCCTATCGGTTCGACAAGCTCGCGCCAGATGTCTACAAGATCTCGGCGACGCTCGGCATGCCGATGATCGGCATGAAGTTCTACTCCAAGCAGATCGCGGTGCCGCCGGGGCAGCAGGTAACCATCGATCTGGCGGTCGAGCCGGGCGCGGTCGCGCTGACCGTGATCGCCAAGCCGCGCACCGGCGCGCTCGGTGTCGCGAACGTTTGGCTGACCAGCGGAACCCTCGCGGCAAAGAACGCGCGCGAGCTCGGACTGCAACTCGCGGCGATGGGGCCGAGCGCGTCGCAGTGGATCATCGTGCGCAATGGCGAGCCTGCGGTGTTCAAGGAGGTAACAGCGGGCAGCTACACCGCATGCGCCGTGCCGATGCCGCTCGAGGTGAAGGGCATGGCGGCGATGGGTTATCAGGATCGGCATGGCGATACGTTGCCGTCGTACTGCAAGGCAATTGCGGTGCAGGGCGCGGCTCCGCAGACGACGGTGATTGCCGTCGAGATTCCGACCCTCGAGCCCGAGCCGGGAGATGGCAGCGGCTCGGGCAGCGCGCGCTGAGGAGAACATCGCCGATCAGGTAGTGCCCCAGATCGTGCACGCGGACGTGCCACGTGCACGTCGTCGCACGAAGACCCGAACCCGAAATGAGCGCGCTACGGCACGCCGTCAAACGTGACCTTCGCGCCCTTCTCGAGCTTGTGCGCGGCGACCCAGCCGCCGTTCACTTCGAGCACGTAATAGGAGATCGCACCGCAGCTGACGCGTTTCTCCGAGCGGGGGACGGCGTTCTGCACGAAGCCCGCGACGGTCAGGTCCTTGGTAATGAAGATCATGTCGAGCGGGATCAGCGTGTTCTTCATCCAGAACGTGTGATCTTCCTCGGTGCCCATCACGAACAGCATGCCGGCGTCGGGCGGCAGGTGCTCGCGATACATCAAGCCCTGCGTGATCTTGGGTCGCGTCGCGACGACCTCGACATCCACCGGCGTCGCACCACCCGGCGTGGTCAACACGACCTTTGCGGTGGGCGCGTTCGGCACCGGCGGGCCGCTCGGCGTTGGCGTCGGCATGTCGAGCGCATCATCGCGCTTGGTTCCGTTGGAGCAAGCGACACAACCAGCGAGCAACAACAGGCTTAGAACTCGCACACCAAACGTTTACACGACGCTGGATTGCCGCGCCAGCCGCCGGCTCGCGTAGACTCGCCGCGTGGCATTCGCCGTGATCACGCGAGAGCTCGAGGCGAGCGCGGCGTACGTGACCGCGCTCGAGCAGCTCGAGCTGTCCTGTGTGGCGATGCCGGTGACGCGAACGGCGCCGGCGCGTGATCCGCGCGCGCTCGTGCGTGCGCTCGACGAGGGAAACTACGCCGCGATCGTGGTCGCGAGTCCGCGCGCGGCTGCGGCGTTGACGATTCGTGGTGAAGCCCCGCTTCCCGAGGTCTGGGCGGTGGGACCGGCGACCGCACGCGCGTTGGCCGGATCGGGTATCGCGGCGGTGCAGCCGGCGGAGGCTCATGATGCGGCCTCGCTTGCGCACGTCCTGCTGGCCGAGCGGTCACTCGCCGGCAGGCGCGTATTGGTGCCGCGTGCCGAGGATGGTCGAGACGAGGCGATCTCGATCCTGCGCGCTGCCGGCGTTGACGTACGGGATGTGGTCGCGTACCGAACGATCGCGGCACCGATCGATGATCCGGCGTTGGTACGCGGCCGCGACCTGCTGAGCAGCGGTGACGCCGCGGTGTGCGCGGTGTTTGCGCCGTCCCAGGTCACCGCGCTCGCCGGAATTGTCGGTCCGCTGGCTCGGCTCCGCACCACGTTCGCCGCGATCGGCGTGACCACCGCAACGGCGCTTCACGATGTTGGAGTCACCAAGGTAGCGGTTGCCAACAGCCCGACGCCCGGGGGAATAGCGAACGCCATCGCGGCGGTGTATCCACCAAGGCCATGAACTATCCCGAGTACCGGCCACGCCGGATGCGCCGCACCGAGGGTCTGCGCCGGATGATGCGCGAGACCAGGTTGTCCGTCGACGATTTCGTGTATCCGCTGTTCGTGGTGCCGGGCTCGGGCGTTCAGAACCCGATCGCGTCGATGCCGGGTCAGTTCAACTTGTCGGTCGACAAGGCCACCGACGCAGCAGCAGCAGCAGCCGACCTCGGAATCCCTGGCGTGATCTTGTTCGGTGTTCCGGAGGGCAAAGACGCGGTTGGCTCCGAGGCCTGGAAGGACTCGGGCGTCATCCAAAAGGCGATTCGGTCGATCAAGAAGGCGCGCCCCGACATGATGGTGATGGCCGACGCGTGCTTCTGCGAATACACCGACCACGGCCATTGCGGTGTGCTTTCGCGCGGCGAGCTCGATAACGATGCATCACTCGAGAACCTCGCACGCACCGTGGTGAGCTACGCCAAGGCCGGCTGCGATGTCGTCGCGCCATCGGGCATGCTCGATGGATTCGTCGGCGCGTGTCGCGAGAGCCTCGACGAGCAGGGCTTCGAGCAGACCGTGATCATGGCGTACTCGGCGAAGTATTCGTCGGCGTATTACGGGCCGTTCCGCGATGCGGTCGACTCGGCGCCGCAGTCCGGCGATCGCCGCGGTCACCAGATGGATCCGGGAAATGTCGCGGAGGCGCTTCGCGAGGTCTCGATGGATGTCGCCGAGGGAGCCGACATCGTGATGGTCAAGCCAGCGCTCGCCTACCTCGACGTGATCCGCGCCGTCAGCGACGAGATCAACATGCCGGTCGCCGCTTACAACGTCAGCGGTGAATACGCGATGATCGAGGCAGCTGCCGAACGCGGTTGGGTGGACAAAGAACGGATCGTGATGGAGACGCTCACCGGAATTCGTCGCGCCGGCGCCGACATCATCATCAGCTATCACGCGCCGTACGCGGCGAAGCTGCTGGCGAAGCAACGGTAGGGGCGCCGGTGCCGCTGCAATTCAAGTTCGTCGAGCTCTCGATCGTGACCGACGAGACGATCGAAGCCGCGGTCAACGAGTGGGTGGCCAAGGGCTGGACGTTCGAGGGCATTCGGTTCGTCGTCAGTGAGGCCAGCAAGCGCCCGCAGATGGCCTTCGTGTCGTTCACGCGTGAGGCGTCCCAGAGCATTACGGACACCCAACCGCTGCGCTCGCCGCCCGTGCTGGTCGATCCCGATGACGAGATCACCAGCACGCACGGCTAGGCATGCGAAGCACATCGCCATTATCGTCGACGGCGGCGAGCTAGCTCGTCATTTCTTGTCGCGCTTCGGCGGCTCGGGCTGCCCGCACGCAGCTTCGCTGGCGACCGCTCGGACCTCGCTGCGCAGCCCGGACGCCGGCGGCGACAGCTCGAAGATCCACAGCGCACCATCACCGCATCGCCGGCGCACCGCGGTTCCCGTCAGCTGCAGCCGCTCGGCGGTCTTGAACGCGTCATAGATCGTTGCATCGATCGCGAATGCATCCGCGCCGCTCGCCTGCGCGCGCGCCACGATCTCGTCACGTGCCGTGATCCGCTTGTGCTCATCGACCGCGTCGATCAAGCCGCGGAAGTATGCCGTGAGCTCGGTGCCCAATGCGGTCGCATCGAGCTGCGCGGCGTCCTCGGTGCGCCACACGAACGCATACGTGAAATAGCCGGGCGCCGCCGGATCGAAGAACCCCGGCGCAAATCGCAGCTCCTCGACGCCGCGATGTGCCAGCGTCGGTGCGAACTCCAGCGGAAACGGAATCGTCTCGCTCCGCCAACCTGCTCGCACCGGCCACGGCTCCAGCGGCGCTGCCGGTTGCGCCGGCGCAACAGCTTCGTGCGTGGATGGGTTCGACGTTGGAGCAGCCGATCCACCGCACCCGATCACGACAGTCAACAACACCGAGTAACGCATCACGCCTCGTACGCTGACATGACGCACGCAGAAAACGAAACCGCTGACGCCGCAGGCGCTCCGGCGAGATCCCTCTCGTCGGGTCTTTGCCGTCTCGCCTTGGTCTTTGCGTTTTCTGTTCTGGCCTGCTCAGCCTTCCCAGGCGTACAGCTTGCTTGCAGAGCGGTTGGCGAGCCAGCGCGGGTCGTCGTCGGGAATCTGCCGCGCCTCGACTTGGATCCGCAGCTCCTTCTCGCGTTCGGCCTGCTTCTTGATCTCCGCCATGAACAGATCGGCGGTCTTCTTGTACAGCGCCGGGCGTGGCTTGCCCGCTTGGAGCTCGCTGTAGTCGATCGGATCGCCGAACACGACGATCACCGCGCGCGATGTCCGCGCTTCGGGGCGGAAGTTGGCCCTGATGTCGTCGACGATGTTGTTGCTGAGCCCGTTGATGAACGCGGGAATCACCATCGGACGCCCCAGCAGCGCGAGCTTGCCGACCCCAGGTTGGCCCGGCAGCAGGTCGTACGGGTCATCGCCCTTGCCGCGCGTCCCCTCGGGATGCATGCCGAGCACGTTGCCCGGGCGGCGAACGATCTCGACCATCTGATCGAGCGCATCGTCGTTCATCGAACGGCGTTCGGCCTGGCGATAGATCGGTGGGTACATCGCCCCCGCCGCAACCGCAGCGTTGACGAAGATCCCGAGCGGTTGGTCGTAGAAGAAGTTCGAGCGGACCGGAAAAAACAGCCGCTTGGACCACACAACAGGGCCCATGTAGCAGGCTAGCAGCAACGCGTACTGGTCGAAGAAGCTGCGGTGGTTCGACACCAGCATCACGCCGCCCTCAGGCCGAAGCTCCATCAGTCGGTCGAGTCCATCGACGAGCATCCGGTTCGCAAGCGCCGCTCGCACCCAGGGATACGAGATGCCGCGCAGGAATCGCGTCTGCAGCCACTTGCCGCGCGGGTCCTCGTTGGCGAACTTTCCAAACCGCAACGCGAGCCGCTCGACGCGCGACAGCGAGTCATCGTCAGCCATCCGCGACGACTTACCACAGGACGGCGGCCAACTGACGCCGGCGCACCGATCTGCACAAGCCATTCTTTGGCGACCCCGCCGATTGACGCGCCCTCGCCACCAACCTATTTTTTGCCCCGCTCTGCGGACCCTGCAGGGCACGAGGCAACCTCTCGATGTCACTCGAATTCTCCGCAGACGCTCGGCAAAAAATCGCCGCGTTGTGTCAGCGCTATCAGGTCTCTGGCAGCAAGAAGCCCGTCGTCATGGCGGCGCTTCATCTCGCTCAGAAGGAGTTCGGTCATCTCTCCGATGACGCGCTCCGCTTGGTGGCGTCGACGCTCGACCTTCCATACGCCCACGTCTATGGCGTGGCCACGTTCTACACGATGTACCGTCGCGAGCCCGGCGGGAAGACCACGATCCGAATGTGCACGAACATCTCGTGCATGTTGCGCGGTGGCTACGAGGTGCTCGACGCGTTCGAGCGCACGCTCGGCCTGAAGCGCGGCGAATCGAACGCCAAGTTCACGCTGGTCGAAGAGGAGTGCATTGCTGCCTGTGCGAACGCCCCCTGCGCGATCGCCGGCACGCGTTACCTGCTCGACCTCGAGCCAGGCAAGGTGCCAAAGCTCGTCGCAGAGCTCGAGCAGCGCCCGTCGCCTGAATCGGAGGTGGTGTGATGCCGACCGAGATCGGAACCAAGCTCGTCACGATGCGGTTCGGTGACGAGTCCGCGCGCACGCTCGACGGATACGAGCGCGCTGGCGGATACCGCACGCTGCGCAAGGCGCTCGCGATGCGTCCCGAGGACATTACCAACGAGGTGAAGGCCTCGAACCTTCGCGGTCGCGGTGGCGCCGGATTTGCTACCGGCGTGAAGTGGGGCTTCGTGCCAGCAGGCGCCAAGCAGGTTCATCTGGTGTGCAACGCCGATGAATCCGAGCCCGGCACCTGTAAGGACCGCGAGCTGATCTACTGGGATCCTCATCTGCTCATCGAGGGGATGATCATCTCGGCCCACGCGCTCAAGGCCGTTCACAACTTCATCTACATCCGCGGCGAGATGATGCGCGAGTACGCGGTGCTCCAGAAGGCCGTCGAGGAAGCCTACGCGCGCGGTTATCTCGGCACCAACATCCTCGGCACCGGTCTCGAGGTGCACCTCACCGTGCACCGCGGTGCCGGCGCGTACATCTGCGGCGAAGAGACCGCGCTGCTCAACTCGCTCGAGGGACTGCGCGGACAGCCCCGGCTCAAGCCGCCGTTCCCTGCGGTGAAGGGCCTGTTCGGTAACCCGACGATCGTCAACAACGTCGAGACCCTGATGAACGTGCCGTTCATCGTCGACAAGGGCGGCGCGTGGTTCGCCGGGCTCGGCATCGGCCGCTCCGGCGGCACGCGCGTGGTGTGCGTGTCGGGCCACGTCAACAAGCCGGGCGTCTACGAGCTGCCGATGGGCATCACGTTCACGCAGATGATCAATGAGGTCTGCGGTGGCGTGTGGAAGGGTCGCCAGGTCAAAGCGGTGATCCCCGGCGGCGTCTCGATGCCGCCGCTCGATGCCAGCGAGCTCGATGTGCCGTGCGAGTTCGACGCGCTGCAGACCGACGAGCGGATCAAGCCGGTGATGGTCCGGCCCGATCAGCAGTTCGATCTCGGCGGTGGTCGCGTATTGCGCACGATGGCCGGCTCGGGCGGCGTGGTCGTGATGGACGACCAAACCGACATCCCGATGGCGATGTGGCGGATCATGAAGTTCTTCGCGCACGAATCGTGCGGTCAGTGCACGCCGTGCCGCGAGGGCACCGGTTGGCTCGAGAAGGTGTGCCGCCGGGTCGCGCACGGAAAGGGCAAGCCGGGAGATGTCGATCTGATGGCGAGCATCGCGCACGGCATCGCCGGCAACACGATCTGCGCGCTCGGCGACGCCGCTGCGTGGCCGATGCTCGGATTCCTCACCAAGTTCCGCGCCGACTTCGAGGCCAAGGTCAGAACAGCGAGGGCGGCATGACGCGCGTCCTTGCGATCCTGGTCGGCATCGCGTTGGTGTTCGGTGCGTTCGCTGCTGCGGCACCTTCGATCGCCGACGCGGCCGATGATGTCGTCGTTCCGCTCGGCAAGTCGGCGCCACGCGCGGTGATCGTCGATCGCTCGCCGCACGGCGATATCGTGCAGCCGATGGCACCCACGGCGCAGCGTCCCGAGGGCAGCAAGTCGATGGCGCTGCTGTTCTGGTTGTTTGCCGCCGCTTCGGTCGGCGGTGCGTTGTTCGTGGTCACCCGCCGCAATTTGATCGCTGCGGTGATGGGCATGGTCGGCAGCTTCCTCGGGATCTCCGCCGTCTACATGATGCTCTATGCGAGCTTCCTGTCGGTCGTGCAGATGTTGGTCTACGCCGGCGCGATCATGGTGTTGTTCGTGTTCGTCGTGATGATCTTGAACCGGCCGGAGGACGAGCCGGTCGCGCCATCGGGACGACTCGGGCAGGCGCTCGGTGGACTGGCGATCGTCTACTTGGTCTCGCGCCTGATCATGGTGCTGGTCCAAGTTCGGACCCCGCGCGAGGTGTTCCCCAATCCGAACAACCTGGCTAACCCCGACCTGCTGGCGCCGGCAAACACACCGGCGGGTCACAGCTGGGGCTCGGTAAAGGCTGTCGGCACCGACTTGTTCGGTCCCGGACTGTTCCCGTTCGAGGCGATCTCGATCCTGCTGCTGGTCGCTGTGGTCGGCGCGATCGCGATCGCTCGGCCGCTCCACGAAGATCCCAAGCCGGAGGCGGGGATGCCATGAGCGCCATCCTGTTCAACATCGGCTACGGCCACTTCCTGGCACTCGCTGCGGTGCTGTTTCTGATCGGTGTCGCCGGCGTGCTGATTCGCCGCAACGCGCTGATCATCTTGATGGCGGTCGAGCTGATGCTCAATGCCGCAAACATGACGCTGTTGACGTTCTCGCGGATGTGGGGCGATTTGTCGGCCCACACATTCGCGCTGATCGTGATCGCGGTCGCCGCGGCGGAAGCTGCGGTCGGTCTCGCGATCGTGGTCGCGGTGTTCCGCGGCCGGCGCAATGTCGACGTCGACCGACTCACCACCTTGAGGCACTAAGCGATGGAGTTCGGTGCAAAGTTTCTCGGACTTCCGATCCTGGTCTGGATCCCGCTGTTCCCGTTGCTGGGCGCGCTGTTCAACCTGACGCTCGGCCGCAGCTCGTCGAAGCGCGTGATTCACACCGTGGCGATCGCCGCGGTGGTCGCGTCGTGCGGGCTATCCGCGTCGCTGGTGTTCGGCGAGCTATGGAAGCTGTACAAGGCGGGGCAGGGCGGGACGGGACTGGTCCAGACGATCTACACGTGGATCGAGGTCGGCAGCTTCAAGGTCGATCTCGCGTTCCGCATCGACACGCTGTCGGCGGTGATGATCCTGATCGTCACCTTCGTCGGCTCGCTGATCCACATCTACTCGACCGGCTACATGGCCCATGACCCGCGCTACGCGGCGTTCTTCGGCTATCTGAATCTGTTCACCGGCGCGATGCTGATCCTCGTGCTCGCCGCCAACCTGCCGGTGATGTTCATCGGCTGGGAGGGCGTCGGTCTGTGCTCGTTCCTGCTCATTGGATTTTGGTACGAGCGCGAGGACTACGCGAACGCCGGACGCAAAGCGTTCGTCGTGAATCGGATCGGCGACTTCTGCTTCTTGCTCGGCATGTTCCTGCTGTTCATGGCGACCAAGACGCTGGACTTTGGCCAGCTCAAAGATCCGACGATGGGCCCGGCGTACGTTCAGACGCTATGGTTCGACGATCGGCTCGCCGCGGCGGCAGGCGTGTTGCTGTTTATCGGTGCCTGCGGCAAGAGCGCGCAGCTGCCTCTGTTCGTCTGGCTGCCCGATGCGATGGCAGGTCCGACCCCAGTCTCCGCGCTGATCCATGCCGCCACGATGGTGACCGCCGGCGTCTATATGGTGTGCCGGCTGTCGTTCATGTATTCGGCGTCGACCACGGCGATGGGTGTGATCGCGATCGTCGGTCTATTGACCGCGCTGGTCGCCGCGTTCATCGCGTTCGCCCAGACCGATCTGAAGAAGGTTCTGGCGTATTCGACTGTCAGTCAGCTCGGGTTCATGTTCATCGCGGCCGGTACCGGTAACTGGACCGCCGCGATCTTTCACCTGGGAACCCACGCGTTCTTCAAGGCGTGTCTGTTCCTCGGCGCTGGCTCGGTGATGCACGGCATGGAGCATGGCGGCTCGACGACGCCGGGCGACATCACCACGATGGGCGGCCTGCGCAAGCACATGCCGCTCACTCGGATCACCTTCTTGATCTCCTGCCTCGCGATCGCCGGCATCGCGCCGTTCGCGGGGTTCTTCTCGAAGGACGAGATCCTCGGCGGTGCGTGGAACGTGCAAGCGCCCGGATGGCCGCTGTGGTTCGGCAAGCTGCTGTGGGGCGGTGCGCTGATCGCAGCGCTCGGCACGGCGTTCTACATGTGGCGGCTGTACTTCATGGTGTTCAGCGGCAACGAGCGCTCCGAGGCGGCGAAGGATGCCCACGAGTCGCCGCTGTCGATGACGATGCCGCTGGTAGTACTCGCCGCGCTGACCTGCGTCGCAGGCTTTATCGGTCTGCCGCACCTCCACGGCACCCACCTGCCGGCCTTCACGCACGCGCTGGCGAGTTGGCTCGCGCCGAGCGTGACCAGCGTCTGGTACGACCCGGCATCGGCGACCGTCCAGAACATGCATGCAACGGCCAGCGATGCGACGATCTTCGCGTTGATGGGGCTCGCGCTGGTGATCGGCGCGGTCGGCATCGCGATGGCGTGGACGATGTACGGCGCGGGCGGCCGTGGTCCATCACCGACCGTGCAGCGGCTGGTCCAAGGTCCGCTTGCCGGCGCCTATGAGGCCTCCAAGGCGAAGCTGTGGTTCGACGAGTTCTATGACGCGACGATCGTCCGGCCGTTCCGGCTGGTCGCGCGGGCGCTCTACGAGATCGCCGATCGGTTCATCATCGATACGATCGCGGTCAACGGTGTCGCGATGGTCACCGGGTTGTTCAGCCGGATCTCGCGGTGGTTCCAGAACGGTCAGGTGCAACGCTACCTGGCGGGCCTGGTCGTCGGAGCTGCCGCGGTGTTTGCGGTCACCGACTGCCACCAAAAGCCGACGTTCGACTACGAGCTGGTCGGCTCGGTGCTCAAGCTTCGCGCGGAACCGGGCGCCGGGATCATCGGCTCACGGACCAAGCTGACCTGGGACATCGATGGCGACGGCAAAGCGGATTCGGATCCGACCACCGGCGCGCTGTACGACACCACAGAGCTCGCGGTGCGTTACGGCGATACGCGGGGCAAGGTCACACTGTTCATCGAGGATCCGGTCAGTCACAAGACCGAGGCCATCACGCGGCGGATCCAAATAGATACGTCGGCGGACGCCGCCGGGGGGGAGAAGTAACATGCCCGGCGCGTTCGTCCTTCCGCTGCTGATCGGCCTGCCACTGATCGGTGCACTGCTCGTGATGTGCACTCCGAAGACCGAATCGACGCTGCATCGCGGCGTCGGCTTGGCGGTCACCACGATCACGTTCTTGGTGTCGCTGCTGTGCCTGCGCTACTTCAACGCGAAGGCCGGCGGTTACCAGCTGGTGTTCGACGTCGAGTGGATTCCGGGTCTGGGCGCTCACTTCAAGACCGGGGTCGACGGCATCTCGCTGTTCCTCGTGCTGCTGACCACGCTGATGATGCCGCTGACGCTGCTCGGCACCGGCAAGGCGATCGAGAAGCACGTGCGCGAGTTCATCGCGGCGATGCTGGTGCTCGAGGCCGGCATGATCGGCGCGTTCGTCGCGATCGACGTGTTTCTGTTCTACGTGATGTGGGAAGTCATGCTGATCCCGATGTACCTGCTGATCGGGATCTGGGGTGGTCAGCGCCGGTTGTATGCGTCGATCAAGTTCGTGATCTACACGATGGTCGGCTCGCTGCTGATGCTGGTCGCGATCTTCTACGTCTACATCCAGCACGCCGATGTCACCGGCGTCTACACCACCGACCTCAACGAGCTGATGCGAGTGTCGCTGCCGCGCGATGCACAGATCTGGTGCTTCGCGGCGTTCGGACTCGCGTTTGCGATCAAAGTCCCGCTGTTCCCGCTCCACACCTGGTTGCCCGACGCCCACGTCGAAGCGCCAACCGCAGGCTCGGTGATCCTCGCCGGCGTGCTGCTCAAGTTCGGCGTGTTCGGATTCCTGCGCTACGCGATGCCGATGTTCCCGCTCGGCGCGGCGTTCTGGGCGCCTGCGATCGCGATCCTCGCGGTCATCGGGATCATCTATGGTGCGTTCGTCGCGTTCGCGCAGGACGACGTCAAGAAGCTGGTCGCGTACTCGTCGGTGTCTCACCTCGGGTTCTGCGTGATCGGCGTGTTCTCGCTGACCGCGATGGGGATCTCGGGATCGATCTACGCGATGCTGTCGCACGGCTTGACCACGGGCGGCCTATTCCTCGGAATCGGCGTGCTCTACGAGCGCCGCCACACCCGGCGCCTCGCTGAATACGGCGGGATCTGGAAGCAGATGCCGGTGTTCGCGGGCTTGTTCCTGATCGTCACGATGGGCTCGGCGGGGCTTCCGGCGCTGTCGGGATTCATCGGCGAGTACCTGACGATCTTCGGAACGTTCATCGCCGGTGCGACGTTCCCCGAGGGCCATCCCAACTTCTTGCCGATGCCCAAGTTGCTCGGCGCGCTCGCCGCGACCGGCGTGATCCTCGGCGCGATCTATTTGCTCTACATGTTCCAGAAGGTGTTCTTCGGCAAGCTCGACAAGGCGCGCAACGGCCACCTGCCGGATCTTAACGGCCGCGAGCTCGCGACGTTCGTGCCGCTGGTGATCTTGATCTTCGTGATGGGCTTGTTCCCGCGGCCGCTGCTCAAGGTGATGGACCCCTCGGTCCAGCACTTCATCTCTGACTTCAAGAGCCGGCTTGCGGAGCCGCGCCGGGCTGCCAACCTCGACGCACCTTCGTTCATCTACGGAACCACCGAGGACGCCGTGGCTGCGTCGATCCAGCACAACCTGGATGCTGCAGCCGACGCCGCGCAAGAGGTGGCGAAGGCGGCGGGCGCCGGGAACGTTGCGGCTCCGGCCGGAGGTACACCATGAACTTCAACTTCAACCCAGCCGACCTCGGCTATCTCACGCCGTATCTGATCCTCGTCGTCGTCGGGATGATGCTCGTCCTCGCCGAGGCGTTCTATCGAGGCAAGGATCGCAGCGCGCTGGTTACGCTCACGGTCGCCGGCTCGGTCGCCGGGCTGATTGCATCGGTCGTGTTGTATCGTCAGCTCGCGGATGGCGAGCGGCTATCGCTGCTCGGCTCGATGTTGATCGCCGATCGCACCGCCTACGTGCTGTCGGCTGCGTTCTGCGGGATCACCGCGCTGGTCGCGCTCACCTCGCCGTCGCATCAGCGCGAGCACGATTGGCTGGTCGGTGAGTACTACGGGGTCATGCTGCTCGCGTCGTCGGGCATGGTGATGCTCGCCCACGCGTCGAACCTCGTGACCGTGTTCCTCGGCATCGAGACCATGTCGATCGCGGTGTACGTGATGACCGCGATGCGCCGGCGCTCCCGCCGCAGCAATGAAGCGGCGATGAAGTACTTCCTGATCGGCGCGTTCGCGACCGGGTTCTTGCTCTACGGCATGGCGCTGCTCTACGGCGCGGCCGGGACGGCGAATCTGCTACAGATGCAGGCTGCGCTGTCCCAGACGGTGAATCCCGGCCTGGTGATCGCAGGTGCGTTCCTGTTGATCGTCGCGTTCGGGTTCAAGGTCGCCGCGGTGCCGTTCCACATGTGGGCGCCCGATGCCTACGAAGGCGCTCCCACGCCGGTGACCGGGTACATGGCGGCCGGCGTCAAGGCCGCGGCGATCGCGGCGATGCTTCGCGTGTTCGGGCTCGCGCTCGGCGGCGACATCATTCCGTTCGGCACGCTCGGCTGGGTGAGTCCGCTCGTCGTGATCGCGGCGATCACGATCACGATCGGCAATATCTCGGCGATCCGTCAGGACAACGTCAAGCGCATGCTGGCGTACTCGTCGATCTCGCACGCCGGCGTGCTGCTGGTCGGCATCTCTGCACTCGGCATGGGCGCGCCGGGAGCCACCTCGGGCATCGTCTACTACTTGATCGCGTACTCCGTGACGACGATCGGCGCGTTCGCTGTGGTCGGCTACGTCGGCTCGAAGGGCCGCGAGCGGCTGTTGATCGACGACTGGGCAGGCCTTGGCGGGCAGCATCCCGCCCTCGCGCTCGCGATGACGATCTGCCTGCTGTCGTTCGGCGGCATGCCGCCCACCGGCGGGTTCTTCGGCAAGTTCTATATCTTCAAGTCGGCGATGGAGGTCTACGATGGTCAGCTGCTGTGGCTGGTCATCATCGGCATCATCAACTCGGCGATCAGCATCTACTATTACCTGCGCATCGTCACCGCGATGTACTTCCGAGAGGCGACGCAGCCGATCATCACGCCGCGCGCCGCAGGCACCGCGTTCGTGATCGCGTTCTGCCCGCTGCTGATCCTCGAGATGGGGCTGATGCCAGGCTGGTGGCTGCGATTGATCGGTTAGCGTGAGCGCGCTGCGCGAGCTCGCCCGGGCGTGCGGGCTCGAAGTCGAATACACCAGCTGGCGCGGCCAGCCGGTCGCTGCCAGCGACGACGCCGTGCTCGAGGTGTTGGCGGCGATGGCTGGCGATTTCGGATTTTCGATCCGCCGGCCCGACGATGTTCCGTCGGCGATCACCGCGGTCGCGCGCGAACGCTGGAACGAGGTCGTCCCGCCGGTGGTTATTGGCTGGGATGGGGCCATCGTCGTCCCGCTGTCGCTGCCCGCCACCAGCGATGGCGACTGGGAGTTGTCGGTGACGACCGAGGCAGGCCGGGTCGTCGAGCGGCGCGGCCGGGTTTCCGACCTCGACGCCGAGCCGCACGAGACGCCCATCGGGCCGTTCTGCCTGCGGCGAGCGGCGATCCAGATCGACGAGCTGGGCTACGTCAGCGTGCGTTGGCGAGTCGGCAGCGGGCGAGGCGAGTCGCTCGGGATCTGCGCACCGAGCCGCGCGTGGCGTCCTTCCCCCGGCGGTTCTCGGTGGGGGGCGTTCGCGCCGGTCTACGGGCTTGCCAACGAATCGACGGGCGCAGCTGGCGATCTCTCGACGCTGCGGCAGCTGATGGCCCAGGTCGAGCGACGCGGTGGCCGGTGGCTAGCGACCCTGCCGATTCTCGCGGCGCTGCTCGACGAGCCATGTCACTTCAGCCCGTACGCGCCGGTGAGCCGGCACTACTGGAACGAGCTCTATCTCGATCTACAGGCGCTCGCGGGTGACCACCCGGTCGCAAAACCTCCAGTCGCCGGTGGCGCCCGCATCGACTACCGCGCGCAGTATCGCTGGCGGCGCGATGTGCTCGATCCGATCGCGCAGCAGATCGCGGGCGATCCGGAGCGTTGGGTCGAGATCGAGCAATGGGCAACGAGCCACGGCGTGTTCGACTACGCAGCGTTTCGCGCGATCGGTGAGCAAGTGCGCGAGGCGTGGCCGGGATGGCCGGCGCCATGGCGCAGCAACGTGCCGGTGGTCGAGACCCGCGGCGATGCGATCGCGCTCGGTGCCGAACCTTCGCGCGTAGTGTCACATGTGGTCGCGCAGTGGGCGATGCAACGACAGCTCGAGGCGCTCGACGGAAACGTCGGGCTGTACCTCGACCTTCCGGTCGGGGTCGGGCGCGACGCATACGACGTGTGGCGGCATCGCCATTTGTTTCTGACCACGCTCGCCGCGGGGGCGCCGCCCGACGCGTTGTTCTTGGGCGGCCAGAACTGGGGGCTGCCGCCGCTCTCGCCGCTCGCGCTGCGCCGCGATCGCTATCGCTACTTCATTCGCTGCGTGCGCCATCACATGTCGGTAGCGAAGATGCTGCGAATCGATCACGTGATGGGGCTGTTCCGGTTGTACTGCGTGCCTGCGGGGCGGCCCGCGACCGACGGGGTGTACGTCACGTACCGCGCGGAAGAATTGCTCGCGATCCTGACGCTCGAGTCGGTGCGTGCGAGCTGCGCGCTGGTCGGTGAGGACCTCGGCACCGTGCCAGATTACGTGCGTCCCGCGATGGCGGAGCACGGTCTCTATCGGATCCACGTCGGGCAGTGGGCATTGCCGTGGCGCGTGGGCGATGCCCCGGCGCTCTCGCCGCCGGATGCGGTCGCGAGTCTCAATACCCACGACACCGCGACGTTCGCGGGTTGGTGGCGCGGCGCCGACATCGAAGACCGTCGCGACCTCGGTTTGATCACGCCCGATCAAGAATCGCTCGAGCGCATGGATCGGAGCACGGCACGAACCGCGCTGTTGGCGCACGTCGATTCGTTGCGATCGGATCCCGCGCTCGGCGAGCTCGAGCGAGCGATGATCGGCGCGACGGCCGATCTAGCGCAGGGACCGGCGGACATCGTGTTGGTCGCCCTCGACGATTTGGTGCTCGATCCGGTGCCGCACAACGTCCCGGGAACCACCGAGCAGCGCCCGAACTGGCAGCGCCGGATCGATCGCTGGGCGGAAGTGCTCGATGAGGAGCGAGCGCCTCCCGCGGCAGCCGCGGCGATCGCCGAGGTCGTCAAGGCGCGGTCTGGCAACCGCTGACGCGGGCATTCCCAGGATCGGCGCGGTTGCGGGAATGATCGGCGGGCAACCAGCGGTCTTGCGATCGCAGTCACAGCACATGCCAGGGAGCGTCTTCATGAAAACATCTATTGTCTCGGCAGTCCTCGTGATCGCGGCTCAGGCCGGCATCGCATCCGCAAATCCCGCGCCGCGTTCTAACCAAGCATCTCCACCAGGTTCTGGATATTCGGTGCAGATCCGCGCGAGCCAGGGCCGGCTGGGGGTGTCGGTGTTGCAGATCAGCGACGAGCTGCGCACGCATCTGGGTGGTCCCGCGGATCGCGGCGTTCTCGTCGACGCGGTGCGTCCCGAGAGTCCGGCCGCGAAAGCCGGCCTGCGCGTCGGAGACATCGTGACGAACGTCGATGGCGCGCCTGCCACGTCGGCAAGCGACATGCTCGACGCGATGTCGGATCGCAAGAAGGGTGATCCGGTGAAGGTCACGGTGATGCGCAACAACCAGCGACTCGAGCTGACAGCCACGCTGGTCGACGAGCCCGGGCCTCAGATCAGCCGGCAGTTTCAAAACTTCGGCAACATGCCCGACGCTGACCGATGGTTCCGCTCGTTTGGCGGCCCGGACTCCAGTGTATGGCGACAGGATCTCCAGGATCGAATCGACGAGCTCGAGAAGCGGCTCGAGAAACTAGAGAAGATCTAAGCATGAACGCATCGATCGAAGTCAACTGGCTGCGATCGCGCGAGGCGACGCGCGAAGGGTGAATGCGGCGGCTTCGCTAGCGCCGTCGGTGCTCGCGCGGCCGCGGCGCATCGTGTTGGCGACGGACGTCGGGTGCTCGCCTCGCTTCCGGTGCGCGCCTGACGTGAGGTGCTCGCCTCGCCTCCGGTGCGCGTCTGATGTCCGGGGCACGTCGCGCATCGATGCCGCGCATTCGCTGCGGCTGAGGGGCGACGCGGTGCTCGCGTGGGATGACATGGTCGCGCGGTGCGCCCTCGCGCACGCGGCTACGAGGGATGTTGCGCGTGTCATAGCGATCGCGCCGGTCGATGATCCGAGTCGGCGTGCGGTAGCGATGGCGGTCATCTCGACGATAGTCTCGGTAATAGCCGGTACGGACGCGGTCATAGCGATCGATGTGAATCCGGCGATGCGGTGAGTAGTCGCGATAGCGCCGGTAGATCGTCGGCCGATCGATCGATCGGATGACGTATGGCGGCGTCGCATATTCCCAGCCGCCCGTGTAATACGGCGACCGGTACCAGTAGCCTCGGTCGTACATCCAGTAGTAGTCGTTCGCGTAGTAGACGGGATAGTCGGCGTTTGCGACCACCTGGACACCTGGCTGGACGTAGACCAGATCGGGCGTCATGACCGACGCGCTCACGCCGTAGCTGCCGTAGGTCGAGCATCCAGCGCCGAGTGAGATCGTCGTCAGCAGCACCAACAATGCGCGTCGTTGCATGACAGCCTCCGCGCCTTACCAGGAGCATCCGCTGTGCCACGACGATCAGCGACGCAGCGGCGCCCAGATTGCGCGAGGTGCGCAAAGCTCGACCAGCTCGCGCGTCGATAGCGCCGTGGTGTCGTCACCCCACGCAAGGCATTCGATCGGAGCTGTCGACGCAGATCCACGACACAGCTGCGCGGCTTGGTGGTCCGAGAGCGCGGTTTCTGCGAGTGCTTGTTGGAGACATTCGGGAGATCCGGCCCCTAGCGGCGCGGCTACCGGCCCCTCGTACGCCGCGCAGTACGAGATCCTCTGGCGCGTGTCGAGCGCGGTAGTGTCGGCGAGCTGGGTTGCACAGGTCGCGGGCGCGGTCGAGCGTGTCAATCGACACAGCCGAATCGCCTCGAAGCTCGACGCTCCGGCCTGATCCGTCGCTTGCGCAAAACATCGTGCCGGTGCCTCGCTCGATGCACCCACACATAACTGAATCGCATCTGCGTCGGAAAGCCCCGCTTCGGCGGCGAGTTGGTGGCACCGAATCGGAGCGATCGGATCGCCCTGCGCGCTCTGCGCGAACGCCGGCGATCCGGTGCAGCATGCGACCAGCACGATGACGAGGAGCGCAGCACGATTGATCAGCAGCATGCTTTGCAGTGCTGCATCGGCCGTGCCTGGCGTCAGGCAACGGACCCTTATTCGTCAGCGTCCGAGGGCTTCTTCTCGTACCGCTTGCGAACGTTGTGGTCGAGGATGGCCTTGCGCAGACGAATCGACTGCGGGGTGACCTCGACGAGCTCGTCGTCGTTGATGAACTCGAGCGCGTATTCGAGGGTGACCTGGCGCGGCGGCGCGAGCACCAGCTTTTCGTCCGCAGCAGTGGTGCGGATGTTGGTCAGCTTCTTGGCCTTGTTCGGGTTGATGATCAGATCGTTATCCCGCGAGTGGATGCCGGCGATCATGCCGCCGTAAACCTTCACGCTGGGACCGATGAACATCTGGCCGCGCTCCTGGAGATAGAACAGCGCGTAGGCGTTCGAGATGCCTTCTTCGTTGGCCACCAGCACGCCGTTCTGGCGGGTGCGGATGTCTGGCCCTTGCGGGCCGTAACCGGCGAACTGGGTATATAGAATTCCGGTGCCGCGGGTGTCGGTCATGAACTGCGAGCGATAGCCGATCAAGCCGCGCGCCGGGATCCGGTACTCGAGGTGGGTGCGGCCGGGAGCCGACGGCCGCATCTCGCGCATCTGGCCGAGCCGGCGGTTCAGCTCGGCGACCACGGCACCGACGTAGGCCTCTTCGACGTCGATGTCGGCGTCCTCGTACGGCTCGCTGACCGTTCCATCTTCGGCGGTCTGCAAGATCACCTGTGGCTGCGATACGCACAGCTCGTAGCCTTCGCGCCGCATCGTCTCGATCAGCACCGAGAGATGAAGCTCGCCGCGGCCGGATACCTTGAACACGCCGGCGTCGTCGGTCTCCTCGACGCGCAGCGCGACGTTGCTCTTGATCTCGCGCTCGAGCCGCTCGCGCAGGTTGCGCGAGGTGACGTACTTGCCCTCCTTGCCGGCGAACGGGCCGTCGTTGACCCGGAAGTTCATCGTGATCGTCGGCGCGTCGATCTTGAGCAGCGGCAGGATCGTCGGCTGTGCGATCGACGTGATGGTCTCACCGACGTTGAGGTTCTCCATCCCTGTGAACGCGACGATGTCGCCGGCGAGCGCCTCGGCGAGCTCGAACCGCTTGAGGCCCTGGAACCCGAGCACCTTTTGGACTCGGAACTCCTCGCGCTTGCCATCGCGGTGCGCGAGCAGCACGCGGTCGCCGACCTTGGCGCGGCCGGAGCGCATCCGGCCGATCGCCATGTAGCCGAGGTAGTCGTCGTAGTCGAGGGTCGCGACCTGCATGAGCAGCGGCGCGTCCTGATCGCCGGCGGCGGGCGGCACCTTTTCGACGATCAGATCGAGCATCGGGCCGAGGTCCTTGGGCTCATCTCCGAGCTCGCGGATCGCATAGCCCTCACGGCCGGAGGCGTAGATCACCGGAAAGTCGAGCTGCTCGTCGGTCGCGCCGAGCGAGTCGAACAGCGCGAACACCTGATCCATCACCTGGTGCGGATCGACGCCGGGCCGATCGATCTTGTTGACGACCACGATCGGCTTGAGGCCCATCGCGAACGCCTTCTGGGTCACGAACCGAGTCTGCGGCTTGGCGCCTTCGTACGCGTCGACCAGCAGTAGCACGCAGTCGACCATGCCGAGCACGCGCTCGACCTCGCCGCCGAAGTCGGCGTGGCCGGGGGTGTCCACGATGTTGATACGCGTGCCCTTCCAGGTCACCGCGGTGCATTTGCTGAGGATCGTGATGCCACGCTCGCGCTCCAGATCGTTCGAGTCCATCGCACGTTCGGCGACGACTTCACCGGTGCGAAACGCACCTGCTTGCTTGAGTAAGCCGTCGACGAGCGTGGTCTTGCCGTGATCGACGTGAGCGATGATCGCGACGTTGCGGATGTTCGTGCCGGCCATTACAGCGCCTTACTCTGCGCGATCAAGTGCTGGCAGGCCGCGAGTCCGCGCACCTCGGGGTCGACGTCTTGCGCAGCGATCAGCGCGGCGAGCCCGAGATCCTGTGTGCCAGTGACGACGGCGTCGCCAATGACGATCGATTGTGCTTCGCGCTTTGCCTTGCGGCGAACCGCGCCATCACCACCGATGATCGATGCATCGTCGCCGGAGGTCTCGACGCGCATGATCGTGATCCCGTCCGGGCCGACCAGCGCGAGACCTTGCAGCGGTGCGATGGAGGTGAGTCGTGCGACTTCGGCGTCGCCGCGATGAAAGGTCGTTCCGTTGCTGCCGACCTGACCGGTCCATGTGGTGGCGCCGACTTGCGCGATCAGGGGATCGAGTCCGACCATCAACTCGACGTTGTCGACCATCGCGCGGCACGGCCGGCTCCCGACCACGCGGGCGTGGACGCGACCATTGATGGTCGCCACGACCTCGGCCGGCGGGACCACCGACTTGGGTGCGGATTGGCCCTGGCAGGCAGCAGCCAGCGCGACGAGAAGACCACTTCGAATGAACACGAGCGGCGGTTCATATCAGGATGCGCTCGAGACAGCAATGCCGGCGCAGATCCGCGATTCTGCACGTCGATTTCACGATTTCGCCATGCTACGTCCCCATGGGTGCGAACCGGCGTGGCGCTCCTCTGTGTTGGCGTGGTCGCGTGCGGACAGAAGTCCGCTTCGCAGCCCGAGCGCAAGGATGCGGGCGTGGCACGCGACGCGGCGCCGGTCGTCATGGAGATCACGCCGAGACCGCTCGGACTACCGCAGCTCACCGCCTTCGACTGGCGCAAGCGCGACGGCCAGCCGATGTTTCGCATCGCCCGCAAGGCCGAGCAACGCGGCGACTGGGAGGCCGTGGCTGAACAATGTCGTGAAGCGCTCGCTGCCGATCCCGGAAATCTCGACGCGGCGTGGCTGTTTGCCATCGCGCTGGCCAAGCTCGGCAAGTACGACGAGCTGGTCGCTCCGCTTCAGCTCGCGGTGTCAGGGGAATTCATCAAGTGGGGCGCGGCATCGCTCGACCACGAAGCGTTGCAACCGTTTCGCGCCACGCCGCGCGGACAGGCTTGGCGCCGCCGCGTCGAACAAGATCATAGCCTCTATCTCGCCGCGCTCGCCCGCTCGGTGATCATCAGCGCAGGTGGTGATCTGTTCGCATATGACCCGGAGCAGACGCGCTGGCATCGGTTGACTCGAAGCTATGGTGCCGTGCTCGCTGGACTCTCCGTGACGAGCGCACACCAGATCGCATACGTCACGCGATCGAAGACCCCAGGCAAGCGGCAGCTCGCGCTCGGCGTCGTCGATCTCGTGCGTCCCAAGACAACGCGACCGGTCGATCTCGGAACCGACGGGCCGGCGTTCATAGCGTTTAGCAGCGCCACGCCGTCGGGTTTCTGGGTCGGCAGTGGCACGCCGCGACCAACCAACAAGACCACGTGGCGCCGGCTCGCGGCCGACGATGGCAAGCTGGTCGCGTTGCCGGCGAAGTCCACGCGTCCGGGAGGACCGTGGCTCGAGATCACCGGAACGATCGCGCGGCGTCATGGCCTGCCGCTGCCGGCGCTGTCAGCGGACTGGGATGATCAAGGCCTCGCCAGTGCGCTTCGAATCCCGTCATCGAATCGCGTGGTGTCGGTGCCCAGCCCGGGGTTGATCGATGGCAATACGCTGGCGTGGTCGCCAGATCGCTCGCACCTCGCGTTCGTGGCCGACCTCGATGAGGAATGCCGTGTTGGCATCGCAGGCACCGCCGTTTACGTCGCAGACACCGCGACTGGCTCGGCAACGCTCGTGCACACCGCGCCGGTGGCTCCCGACAAGCTTGACGATGGGCTCGCGATCCAATGGATAGGTGATCGATCGTTGGCCGTCGCCGATCGCGATGGGGTCGCGGTGATCGACATCGCCGCGAACACGCCAACGCCGCTCGCAGGCGCAACCGGCCTCGTGACGCCACGCTACCGAGCGCGCTGCACTGCCGCGCAACGCGAGCCGGTGATCGCCGGCCCCAGTGACCCGGCCGATGATGACGATGGTGACCTCGCGAGACCTGTTGACGCGGGTGTCGAGGTCCACCGCTGACCTGTCAGCGCTTCACCACGTTGCCAAGTTAAATCAGCTACTTGCCAGTGGTCGGACCACTGGCATGGCGACTGCTCATCTCTGTCGACGTGAAGAATCCCCGCGAGATGATTGCCGCCGGTTTCGGTGGCGCCGTCGGTTCCTGCCTCGACATCGTCGTGCTCGTCCTGCTGGTCGAGTGCAGCGTGTCGGTGCCGGTGGCGGCGTTTCTAGCCGCATCCGCGGGGGCGGCGATGAACTTCGTGGTGAACAAGTACATCGCATTTCGTGATCGCTCACCGATCACAGGTAGGCAGCTTGGTCACTTCGGCGTGGTCGCCGTGACGGCCGCGATGCTGATGGCGCTGGCGATGAAGCTCGTCGCGGTGGAGCTCGAGGTGCCGTACCTGCTCGCCAAGCTGTTGTGTGCCGCGCTGATCTTCGTGGTCTGGACGTATCCCGCGCAGCGTCGCGTGTTCGCGCGATCCGCACACGTCACGGCCTGAGCTGATCGCTCGATCTACTGGTTGATGCGCCCGCCTCGTACGGCGCTGAGGAGTCGCTATGTCTGAAACCTCGCCTGTGATCTCGTTCGTGGACCTGTCGATCGTCGTGCCTGCGTACAACGAGGAGCAACGGATCTTACCGACGCTCGATCGTTTGCATGTATTCCTCGCGGCGCAGCCGCTGCGCTACGAGATCATCGTGGTCGACGATGGCTCGCGCGATGCGACCTGCCGCGTCGTCGAACAGGCGATGCCTCGCATTCCGCATCTTCGGCTGGTCCGGCAATCTCCCAATGCGGGCAAGGGAGCAGCGGTCCGGCGCGGCATGCTCGCGGCGCGTGGTCAGCTCCGTGTGATGTGCGACGCCGATTGCTCGATGCCGCCCGAACAACTGCCGCGGTTGCTCGCCCCGATCATCGCGTGTCGTGCCGAGATCGCGATCGGCTCGCGCTATGCCGATGGCGCCAAGACGCCGGTGCGACAGCCGCTGTATCGCGTGTTGTGGAGCCGGCTGTGCAACAAGCTGATCCAGCGCTCGCTGGTGCCTGGGGTGCGAGACACGCAATGTGGCTTCAAGGCGTTCACGGCCGAAGCCGCACGCGATCTGTTTCGCCGCGCGACGATCAATGGCTGGGCGTTCGATCTCGAGATCCTCGCGTTGGCGCGCCGGCGCGGCTACGCGATCGAGGAGGTCGGCGTCGAATGGCTCGACGACAATCGCTCGCGGATCAATCCGCTGAAGGACATGTGGAACGTGATCCGCGAGGCGATGACGATCCGGCGCAACCTGCGGCGGGGCGTCTACAACACGTCGCTCCCCAGTGCGCGGTGATCCCCCGTTGCAAAAAGTCGCAGCGGGAGCACGCGAGCGGGATCGCTCGACGGTGTCGTGATGCGCTCCCGGCCACACCGCACATGTGCGCACGCATGTGTCTCCGCGAGCGGTGCGGACGAGTTTGTTCGTTGCCGATCAACAGTTCGTCTCGTAGCTAGGAGCTCAAGAAATGAGCTTCCGGACATGATGCTTCACGAAACTGGTCTGTTGTTCGTCTGGGCGGTGTTGGGCGGGCTTCTGAAATATGTCGACGACGCATACGACGAAGGCATGCACAACAAGCGTGCGGCGTCGGTGATTGGGTACGTGCTGGCGATTCCGTGGCTGTGGCTGATGTCGACGAGCCCCGGGGCTGCGAGCGTTCTCGGATCGTTCATGGTCGCGGTCGTGTTGGCCCGCGAGATCGACATCCTTCCCTTCGTCGTCTGGACGGTGCTGGTTGCGATCGGGAGCGTGGTGCTGCTCGCTCTCGGCGTCATCAAGATCGAGTGGGGCGTGTTTGCGGTGCTGTCGTTCACCGGATTCCTCGAGGACACGCTCAGCAACTATGGCGAGCGTCGTCCGTTGCCGAAGCCGCTGTTCTATTTGTGCGAGTACCTCGGCGTGAGTTTCATCGCCCTGGTGGTGTTGGTCGCGACAA
The DNA here is from genome assembly GCA_050184455.1 of Kofleriaceae bacterium. GTDB lineage: Bacteria > Myxococcota_A > Polyangia > Haliangiales > Haliangiaceae > JABFXX01. The sequence continues at coordinate 52,575 of JBFXAI010000030.1, forward strand.
AGACGATCTCGCCGTGGCCGGCGATCGGATTTGGATGTTTCTGGGCCGGTTACTTTTCCATGCGGGTGTGGGGACGCTCCATGGAGCGTCGCAAGAGCTTGGTCGCGGCCACGGCGATTCACGAGGCACAAGCGTGAGCGCCGACGGCGAATCGCGATGGTCTGCAGACACCGCACCGGTGTGGCGACACATCGTTCAATGGGTGGACACGGTGCTGAGCGTCCCGTCTCGTGCATTGGGCGGGTTCGCACCGTGCCCGTTTGCCAAGCACGCGCTGAAAGCAACCCGCATCGACATCAAGCGGATCGAGGGGACCGCGCTCGAGCGCACGCTGCACGAGCTCGCAGACTCGTGGTCCGATGAGGTGGAGCTGCTGTTTCTGGCTGCCGACCCGCGTGAGATCGATCCGGTCACCGTCGAAGGCATCATTGAAGAGGCAAACCTCCGGCTCATCCAGCGAGACCTCATCGCAATGGACGATCACCCGGAAGCGGTTCCGACGTTGGGCCGCGTTCGAACAACCAACGCGACGTACCTGCTCGTGTTCGTACAACGGCTGAGCAAGCTGGAAGCCGCGTCGAGCCAACTCAAGGAGCTGGGCTACTACGCCCAGTGGAGTCACGAAGAGATGGAGTTGGTGCCTGGCTGGAGACAGCGGTTGATCGAACGAGTGGCGCAACTGGGTGACGCGAAGTCGGGTGGTGGCGAGGTGGCGGCGTTGCGAGAACGCGTACGCCGACTCGAGCTCGAGCGATCAATGCTCCAACGCTTGCTCGTCGAGCGAGTCGCGGACGGTCTCAAGTGAGGGAGATGATGCTGGCAGCCACCGGTCGTGTGGCTTCCGCGGCAGACGATTCGGCAGTACGTCAGCTGTCGCGAACCGTCATCGAACAGGCGTACCCACGCTACCTGACCGTCGAACCAGAGGGCAGCACGGAGCCCGGATGGGATTCGGTCTACGATTTGTATCCCGATCTGCAGTACGTCCTGGTTGGACCCGGCGGAGACGGAGTGGCTCAGATCAATTGTGTTCCGCTCGGTCCACAACCGTTGACATCAATGCTCCCGGAGGAAGGCTGCGACTGGGCGTTCGCAGCAGGGACTCACCTCGGAGCTGCAAAGGCGAACCGGTTGTGCATCGTTTCGGTCAGCGTCGTGAAGTCGCGGCAGAGTGAGGGCATCGCGATGCGACTGATCCAGCACGTGATCGATCGCGCGCAACGCATGGGGCTGAGCGAGGTCGTGCTGGCGGTACGGCCGGTGGGAAAGGCTCAGTACCCACTGACACCGATCGGACGTTATTTGTCGTGGCGCCGGAGCGACGGGCTCCCGTTCGACGCGTGGGTGCGCGCAAACGTCCGAGCGGGAGCGCGACAGCTTCACGCCTGCCCCCGGTCATCCACGATCGTCCACGCGATCAGCGACTGGGAGCGGTTCACGGGACTGCGGTTTCCCGAGACTGGGACCTACGTGATCCCCGAGGCGTACGCCCCGCTCGAAGTGAATGTCGAGGCGGGAACCGGAACGTACGTCGAGCCAAATGTTTGGATGGCGTATCGACTGCGCGAGGAGCCTTCGTGTTGACCGCGGACCACCACAAGCAGCTTGCAGAGCGAGGCTTCCTTGTTCTGCCGGACCTGCTACACGACTCGTTGTTATCGCGCCTCCGCCTCGAGGCGGAAGCAGTCGCCCGTCAAGAGCTCGTTGCCGGAGCCGCTTTCGAAGGCCTAGTCTGCGACGTCGTCCAGCGAAACCCGGTGCTCTCAGAGCTTTCGCGCTCGAAAGCGTTAACGGGGGTCGCGCGTGAATTGATCAACGGGGCGACGTTCTTCGGCGGTGATCTGTTTCGCGTCCAAGCGGGCACCGGTCAACGATATTGGCACCGGGATCCGATCAAGCACCAGCTCGGAGCCCAAGAGGCGCGATCGATCGAAATCCAACGGATCGAACGGTCGCGCTCCAACGACGGCCTAGTGCCCGTCCCACTTCCACCGCACGCCGGTTACCTCCAGATCACGTTCACTGTCTATCTGCAGGACGTGTCGCTCGATGAGGGTCCGCTGCACATCCTGCTCGGTAGCCATCGTTGGCCGTATCGCGACCACACGTCCATCGACGAGCCCTACTACTTAGAACAGCGGCCACTCGATGGGGAGGTCGCGCTGCCATGCCGGGCCGGGGACGTCATCGTCCAGGTACCAGCGATATGGCATACCGGCAGCGCGAACCGAGGTTCGCACGACTGCTACATGCTCCTGCTCGACTTTGGGCCGGGCGCGAGCGCGTAGCTACGCCTTCTTGAGCCGGCGGCGCATCACGAACGCGATCGCGAGACCGATCAGCAGCGCGCGCTGGCTGCCGCTCGAGTCGCAGCCACCGACCACTTCGGGGCCGGCGCCGTCGCCGCCACCACCACCGCCGCCAAGGCCATTGCCCCCACCACCTGTCGTCGGGGCGATCGTCACGGTCTGCTTCGCGGTGCTGGTGCCGCTGCCGGGGTCGGTCACCTCGAGCGTGACTTCATAGGAGCCCGGCATTGCATACGCGTGGGTCGGATTCGGCTCGGTCGACGTCGCACCATCGCCGAAGCTCCACAGATACGACAGCTGCGCGGGCGATTCGAGATCATTGCTGGCGTCGGCGAACGTCGCGCTCAGCTTGTCGACGGTTGGCACGAAGCCCGCGATCGGGGCGGTGTTGACGTGGCGATAGTTGAACAGCGAACAGCGCAGCCGATTGGCCTGCTCCGGCGTGAACCGCTTCATGCAGGCGTCATCGGAGTAGTCCATGTAGTTGTCGATCGGGTTCAATCCGCCGCCGCACGTCGATTGCGATGGCATGCAGCCGTACGTGGCCTCGGACTCGGGCTGGGTATCGGCGAGCAAGTCGCCAGAGGTGTACGGCGCATTGGCGCTGCCGCATCCGGAATCGAACGTGTGCAACAGCCCGAGGTAGTGGCCGACTTCGTGAGTGGCAGTTCGTCCGAGGTTGTACTGGGCACCTTGTGGCGCGTTGCGACCGACGGCGTTCCACAAGAGCACGACACCGTCGTCGACGGTTCCCGCCGACTGCTCGGGGAACGTTGCATAGCCGAGATAGCCCGCGGCATCGTTGGTGTAGATGTTCAGGTAGCGTGTGGTGTCCCACGCGAGTGCTTGCTTCATCGGGTTCGGAATCGTCCCAGGATCGGCGAACCACGTATCGTTGGTGATGACTTCGATCCCGGTCGTGGGTTGACCCTGCGGATCTCGTTTGGCGAGCGCGAACTGCAGCTTGGCATTCGTGCCTTCGCCGCCGCGCGTCCCGGCGAGCGCGTTGAAGTCCTCGTTGAGCACGTCGATCTGGCTGCGGAGTAGCGCTTCAGGGATGTCGCCCACGCCGTCGGTTCTCTTGATCACGTGAAACACGACCTGGATCACGAACACGCGCGGGTCGTTGTAGTCGGGGTTGATCGTGGTCGAGTTGAGCGTGCAGTCGGACGGGGCGGCGAGCGCTAACGGATCGGCGGTCTGCGCGCGACTCGTGAGTCCATCATGGCTGCCACATCGCCGGCCGCTGTCGCGGAAGTCGGGGGACGCGTAGAAGTGTTCCGGCGACGCGAACACCTTCGCGCCAAGCCGGATCGAGCCGTCCTTCCGGTATTCGGGGCGCTTGCCGTCTGCCTGGGCCGACCCCGATGCCGTGATCACCGCCATCACCACGATCGACATCCATTGAAGACGTGGGCGGACCATGTGGGTTCGCAGTGCACACGGCGTGCACGGAAATGCGCCAGCAACTCCAGCGGATTACCTATCCCAACCACGGTCCAACCAGGGGCTGGACTCCTCGCAATGACGACTCGCCACCTCGCCCGAGCTCGCCGGCTGTTCGATCGTCGCGTGCTGTGAACGCCGCGAGCTACCGGCACGGCGGCGCGGCAAACGTCACACGAATCACGAGCCCAGCCCAGGCTCGGGCGGTTTTGGTATACGCGTCGCGAAAGCTCGCCGGAATTCACGCCAACCTGGGCGATCCGAGCTCGGCGCTGCGGGAACAGCAACGCGCACTCGAGTTGCGCAATCGTCTCGTCGAGTTGGCACCCGACGACCGCAAGCGCAAGCGCGACCTGGTGATGAGCCTGGCCCGCGTTGGCAAGCTACACATGGATTTCGGCGACTACGCTGCGGCGCTCGTTCAGCATCAAGAGGCGCTCCGTACGGCAGAAGCACTCGTGGCCGGCGACCCGGCCGATGCGCTCACCCTCGATACGTTGGCCGACCAACACGAGGAGATCGGGCTGGTGTTTCATAACCAGGGCAAGCTCGGCGACGCGCTCGGTCACTATCGCCGAGCTCTCGCGATCTACGAGCAACTCGCGGCGCGCGACCCGCTGAATAGCGGCGCGCATGTTGCGGTGGCATACGAGCGCATGAACATCGGGAAGGCGTACGAGGACCGAGGTAACCTCAAACCCGCCGAGCAGTACTACCGGGATGCGCTGCGGATGACGAGGCAGCAGCTCCAGGCGGATACCTCCAACATCGGTTTCGCGGCTTCGCGGCGCGGGTTCAGGGATATCTCGCCATGGTGCTGTGGCCGTTGAACAAGCAAGACGCCGCCGTGGCGGAGCTCGAGCGTGCTCGCGTCACGAGCGAGGCGCTCACGGCCGAGGAGCCAACCGACGACGTTCGCCAAGAGCAGTTGCGGATCGAAGCGTTACGCAAGCAGGCGGCCGCTTGCTGCAAGACCATGCCCAAGCGACGATAGCCCGTTCCCCGCGCCCGTCCGGCGTGGTATCGATCGTCCGCTCGTTCGACGGAGAGGTCGAGGTGATCGCCGGTGGCGGTGCGCAAGTGCCGTCACGGGAGGAAAGTCCGAGCTTCGCAGGGCAGGGTGCTGGTTAACGGCCAGTCGAGGTGACTCGCAGGACAGTGCAACAGAAAATAAACCGCCGGCCGCGAGGCCGGTAAGGGTGAAACGGTGCGGTAAGAGCGCACCGCCTCGTTGGTGACAACGAGGGCACGGCAAACCCCACCCGAAGCAAGACCAGACAGGGGTCGCGTGGCCCGCGCGATGACTCCGGGTTGGTCGCTCGAGCCCATCGGCAACGGTGGGCCTAGATGAATGATCGCCAAACGACAGAACTCGGCTTACAGACCTCTCCGTCGACCGAGCCTTTGTTGATTTGCCGAGTCGGCTTCCCGAGGCTTCGTAGAATGAGCCTTTCACTTCCGCCGAGTCGGCTTCCCGAGGCTTCGTAGAGCGCGAACCCGCCAAACGTGCGGCAAGCCAAAGGCATGCGTAATGATGCCGAAAAATCGCGAGCTGGCAGATGTGATCGGCCGGTTCGGTGTGCGCAGAACGCAGCCAGGTGGTGCTAGCGTCGTGAAGCATCATGACCGAGCGCTCTCCGATTCACGAGCTGGTGAACGCGCTGCGGCGGGCGCTGCAAGAGCTTGGTTCGACTGCCACCACCAGCGAGATCGAACGCTGGGGATTTTCGATCCACGCGGCGCTATCGGCGCTCGGCCGCGAGTTTCACAACCACGATCATGTCGTCGAGATGCTCGGCGACGGCGATCCTCTCGAGGTGATCGCAGCGCTTTATCACGACGCGGTGTACATCCAGGTCGATCAAGGACCGCCCCAATCGCTGCGCGACGTGCTCGCGCCGGTCCTGGCACAGCAAGCTGACGGCTGGCGGATCCTCGCGATCGAACGCGGGTCGGCGGCGGCCGACGTGCTCACTGTATTCGGTCGCACGGCGGGCGAGCTCGTCGTCCCGAGCACCGGCCTCAACGAGCTCGCATCAGCGCTCGCGGCAGCGCTCCAGCTCGAGCACGCGCTCGATCGGAATCAGCGGATCGCGGTCGCCGCGTGCATCGAGCAGACGATTCCCTTTCGCTCCGATCCGGTAACGCCGCTATGTCTCCGGCTCGAACGGCTCGGGCTGTCAGGCCGGGCGCTCGACGACACGGTTCGGCGCGCGGTCCGGCTCGGCAACCGCGACATCGAGAACTTCGCCAACAACAACCCGGCGCAGTTTCTCGACAGCACGTGGAAGCTGTTGCCCGAGAGCAATCCCGCGCTCCATCTGCCGATGGTCTACACGGTCCGCGATTATCGGATCGCGCTGCACAAGATGGAGCGGTTTCTGTCGTCGCTCGCCGCAGACCGCGTGTTTCATTGCTGGCACGACGAACCGATGCCCGAGGTTCATGCCCGCCGCGTCGCGCGAGCTTCGGGCAACATCGAGCTCGCGGTGCGGTACCTGCGCGCCAAGCTGTATTCGATCGCGTTGGTCGAGGCGATCGCGGAGCTCACCGGCGGCGACGTTCCGCTCGACTACTTCATGGGCGGCAGCAAGCAGTCGCGGACGTCCGGGTTTCGGATCGAGCAGCATCTACCGGTGCTCGAGAGTGCGCGCGACATCGATCCATCGCTGCATCAATTGCTCGCCCTGGGCCGAGCGTCGGTGTCGAGCTTCGATACCGGGCCGTCGCCGCTCGCCGCGTTCCTCCATGCCGCGGTAGGTGAAGCTGGGATAATGAAGGGGAGCGAGCTCGCGAAGCAGTGGTGGGCCGGCGTGATCGACACGGCGACGCTGCTCGCGCGGCAGCCGGCGAAACCGGTCGCTGCGATCGCCCGCGCGGCTGCCCATATCATCGACATGCGCCGCGATCGACTGGTAGCGCTCGCGGAGCGGCTCGAGAACTGACGATCGCCTCACGCAGCATGACCAAGATTGCCGGCTCGCGACGTCGGTGTGGGAGTACGCTAGAGCCACCATGCGCATCCTCGTCTTGGCCGTGGTGTTGGCGGGGTGTAGCGACGACGTCGATCTGACCGGGATCTATCGCGTCGATCTACACGTCGGTTCATCACCGTGTGGTAACGACCAGCCGGTCGTAAATGGCGTCGCGTATCTGTCGTTTCACCAAGAAGAGCTGTTCGGCCAGGACTACTTCGCATACGACGAGTGCACCGACGCCGCAGCGACCGACTGTCCCGGCGGTGGCGGCATCTTCGGCGGGTTCTACGAGCCGATCGACGGTGGCTGGCTCGGGCGAGCATCGTCATCGGCCGGCTTCGGCGGCACCTGCGGCCTGTCGTACATGGAGCAGACTGCGATCCTCAACGGCAACGTGCTGGTGTTCGAGCTCGCGCGGTATCAGGACGAGGTCGATCTTCCCGACGAGGACTGTGAGCCCGAACAGGCCGAAGATCGGGGCGACTCGATGCCATGCATCGAGCACGAGCGGGTCGAAGCTACGAAGATCTGATCAGGCCGGCTTACTGTCGTCGGCCTTCGGCTCGTCGGCCTTGGGCTCGAGGAGCTCTTTGCGGTAGACCAGGCGTCCGCACCGCGGACAGGTCTCGATGCTCTCCATCCGCGCGAGGATGTTGTTGAGCTGCGGCGGCAGCGCCATATGACAGCCCTGGCACACGCCCTTGATCACCGGAGCGACGGCGAACCCGCGCTTGGCAGCGAGCGTGTCGTAGATCTTCAGCCACTGCGCCGCGACGTTGCCGCGAGCTGCATCGCGAGCGGCCTTGGCCTCGGCGAGTTGCTCGCGGAGGTTGTTAAGCTGATCGGCCATCGCGGCCTCGCTATTGGTGAGCTCGCTGCGAACGCCGTCGACGTCTTTGCCGCGCGCTTCGAGCTGCGCGGTCGACGACGTCGACGCCTCGCTGACCTTCTTGAGCTCGGACTCGCGATCGCTGATCGACTTGCGCTTGTTCTCGACCTCGCGCGTTGCCGCTCCAAACTCTTTGGTGTTCTTCGATGCCTGCAGCTTGCTCTGCGCCGTCTTGAGCGCGTCGCGCTCGCGATCGATCAGCTCTTGCTGTTGCTTGCGCCAGTTGTCAGTCTCGGCCAACTTCGCGCGCTCCGCATCGAGCATGGTCTGGAGCTTCGCGAGGTCGCGGCGAAGTGGATCGAGCTTGGCGGGCAGCTGAGTCGCCGCGGTCTCGAGCTCACGGACTTTGACGTCCGACTGCTGGAGCTGGAGGAGGAAGACGAGCTGTTCGCGCAAGGGATTCACCTTTCCATCGATCGACTTGGTTGTCAGTGTGGGCCCACCTGGGCTCGAACCAGGGACCCACCGGTTATGAGCCGGCCGCTCTAACCGACTGAGCTATGGGCCCGCGCCGAGGGTGTGCCATGTACTGTGGAACACCGCACGGAACGCGACGCGCACACTATCAGGTTGGTAGGAAACGACAACACCCACCGACAACAACGCCCGCCCACCGAGCGCCGGTGGCGGATATACTCGATGACGATGAGCCTCGGTAATTACGCGCGCGTGGCCGTTGTGTTGGGCGGATGCCTGGCGGCGTTCGGGTCGGCATCCTCGACCTCGAACCAGCAGCCCGCCGGTCCGCAGGGCTACGGCCAGCCGGAGGGACCGCCGCCGCCGCAAAGCATGGATCCAGGCCGATCGCTGGGGCTTTGGAGCTCGACGTTTGGCGCCGTAAAGATCGAGGCCGACAACAGTAAGGGTGGGCTCGCGGCCGGAGCGGTGCAGGGAGTTTGGCTGTACACCCGTCAGGGCCAGGAGGTTGTCGGCTACTTCTCGGGCAGCCTCCGCGGCAACGTGCTTCAGTTCCGCTGGCAAGAGCCCGCGAATCCGCCGCTCACTGGCGAGGGCTATCTCGTGTTCAACGTCGAGGGCCGGCAGTACGCGGGCCGGTGGTGGAGCGATCGCCGCGATCGCGTCGGTGCTTGGAACGGTTGGCGGCACAGCGGTAGCCAGCCGAGCGCGCCGGCCCAGCCGCAGTCCGAGGCGCCGTACGGCGCGCAGATCGGCGGCGGGGATGGACCGCCCGCGGGCCAGCAGCCCGCGCAGCAACCGCCGTCGCAGCAACCGCCATCGCCGTCGCCGCAGCCGCCGCCGGGCGGCTACTACTGAAGAGGCGGAAACCGGCGAGCTTCACGCGCCTGCGAGGCGAGGTGCCTGTACGTGAGACGCGCCGGCCCTGGCTACTTAACCCCAGAGCTCACTTGTCTTGACCCGCCTCGCTGTGCCTCTCGCGCGATCTCTTCGTTGCCGCTCCTCGCGCTACCGCCTGTAGCGCTTCGTCGCGTCGCCTCGACCTCGCACGAGATCCTTCGCGATCCGGATCAATCCCAGCGAGCTGGGGTTAGCGCGTCGGAATCGCGCGGGAGATGCGTTCGAGATCGGCGGGCTCGAGCTCGACGTCGAACACGTGAACTGCGGGCCCCTTCATCAACACGTCGGTGAGGCCGCGCGGGACCGTGATCTCGAGGCTGCCACCCGGCAAGTTGACGCGAATCGGGGTTGCCTCGTCGGCGCGGCCGGTGACGATCGCGGCGGCGACGGTCGCGCACGCACCGGTGCCACAGGCCAGCGTGATCCCACAACCGCGCTCCCACACGTCGAGATCGATCTCGTGGCGGCTGGCCATGTGTGCGAACTCGGCGTTGGTTCTGTTCGGAAACCACGCGTGGCGCTCGACGAGCGGGCCGATCGAGGTCGCCAGCTCGCGCGCGAGCGGTTTGGATTCGACGAACGTGATCGCGTGCGGATTGCCCATCGACACGCAGGTCACCTGGCGTGACGGGTGACCGGCGATGTCGAGCGGTTGCTCGATGCAGCGCTCGCCCGCCGAACCGGTCATCGGAATTTCGCCGCGTGCGAATCGCGGCGCACCCATACTTACGGTGATCGAACGCGCCCAGCTCCCGTCGGCGTCGATCGCACAGCGCAAGACCCCGGCGCCGGTGTCGATCGCGATCGTGGGCTTGACGACGCCCCCGCGATCGAACAACTGTTTCGCCACGCAGCGGATACCGTTGCCGCACATCTCGGGCTCGCTGCCATCGCTGTTGATCACCTGCATGCGCGCGTCGGCGGTGGGCGACGCGAACACCGCGAGAACGCCATCGGCGCCGATGCCGTAATGGCGGTCGCACAGCGCGACCGCGTGGTTACGAATCAGGCCGATCTGCGCGGCGGATGCCTGCCGCAAGTCGACGACGAGAAAGTCATTGCCGAGGCCGTGGTACTTCGCAAACCGCATCACGGCGCGGGCGTCGCCGGAGCGGCGCTACCTGCTGGCGGAGTCGGCTTGGCAGCCGGCGCAGCCGGCTTGGCAGCCGGCGCAGCCGGCTTAGCGGCAGGCGTCGTCGCGGGCTTCTCACCGGCAGGCTTCTCACCGGCAGGCTTCTCACCGGCAGGCTTCTCACCGGCAGGCTTCTCACCGGCAGGCTTCTCGCCGGCAGGCGTGGCAGGCTTGTCAGCGGTCGGCGCGGCCGGCTTAGCAGCTGGCGCTGTGGTCGAAGTCGCTGGCTTCTCGGTGGGCGCAGCAGGCTTCGCTGCGCTCCCCGCGGGGGGGACTTCCAGCTGCTCGGCAGGTGGGGTCGCTGGCGCCGCTGCGCTGCCCGCGCTCGGTTCTGTCGCTGCGCTGCCCGCACTGCCAGCCGCGGGGGGCTCGGTCGGCGTATCAGGCGTCGAGACCGCGGCCGAGCCAGCTCCGGGAACGCTCATCGTCGCGCCCGGAACAGCGCCCGAGCCTGCCGATCCCGATCCAGCGCCTTCCTCTTGGATTGCTTTGGCCTTGGCCGCAGCACGCTCCTCGGCGAGCTTCTTCTGCTGGACGCTGTACTTGTCGATCGAATCGGCAGCGTTATGGCTTGCAAGGAATGCGAGCACCATCGAGGTGATCATGAACACCGTGCCGGCGATCGCGGTGAGCTTGCGCAGGAACGTCGACGCGCCGGAGCCGCCGAACACCGTCGCGGCGTTGCCTCCACCAAACGCACCGCCCATGCCGCCGCCCTTACCGCTCTGCAACAGCACCGTGAGCATCAGGAAGAGGCACACGAAGACGTGCAGGACCGTAATCAGCGTCGACATCGCGACCTTGCTTCTAGCCCAATGGGCCAGATGGCGCAAGCGCTAGCTGGGCCGAGCAGCCTTGACGATCGCAATGAAATCAGCGGCTTCAAGTGACGCCCCTCCAACCAGGGCGCCGTCGATGTCGGGCTCGGCCATCAAGGCCTCTGCGTTGTTGGGTTTGACCGACCCGCCGTACTGGATCCGGATCGTGTCGGCCGATCCCGGGAACCGCTCGGACAGCCGCTTGCGAATGTGGGCGTGGACCTCCTGCGCTTGCGCCGGGGTCGCCGTCCGACCGGTGCCGATCGCCCAGACCGGCTCGTAGGCGAGCACCAACCGGCTGGTATCACCGATCCCGGACAGCGCGCCGGCGAGCTGATCATCGATCACTGCGAGCGTTCGGCCGCCGTCGCGCTCGGCCAACGTTTCGCCGATGCAGACGATCGCGCCCACGCCTGCGGCCAGCACCGCGCGCGCGCGCTTGCCGACGGTCTCGTTGGTTTCACCGAAGTGTTGGCGGCGCTCGCTATGCCCGACGATCGCCCAGCTCGCACCAGCGTCGGCGAGCAGCGCTGGCGCGACCTCGCCAGTCCACGCACCGCTGGTCTCCCAGAACGCGTTCTGAGCGCAGGTCGCGATCGACGAGCCCTCGAGTCGCTTTGCTACCGCATGGATCGCGGTGAACACCGGCGCGACGCCGACCGCGACGCCCTTCACCGCGCCGAGCTGATTCTTGAGCTCAGTCACCAGTGCCAGCGACTCGGCGATCGACTTGTGCAGCTTCCAGTTTCCGACCACGAACGGCGTGCGCATGGCCGCGTGTGTATCACGTGGCCCAGGACACTCGGAACTCGCAGCGGTCTTCGCCGTGCACCGCGCAAACCGGATGCGCCGAGGCAACTCCCGACGCGCCGGTCATCTCGACGATGCGCTCGAGCTCGGCGCCGATCATCGCGCAGACGTCGGTCGATCCGGCGTAGCCGGCGAGCGCGACGTGCGCACTGCCGGGCTCGGCAGCCACCTCGACGGCGCCCCACGTGTGATAGCGGTCCCAAAATGTCGGCAGTGCGACGAGCACCTTTTCGACCGGCAGCGTCGTCGGATCCGCACCGAACAAACGCGCGAACGTCGCGCTCATCGTGCCACGTCCGACCTTGATCGCCACCTGCTGGCTGGGCAGCTTGCCCCGCGCGCGTGCGAGCAACGTGATCAGATCGGCGAGGTCGACCCAGCCGAGCGGCGCTAGCGTTGGCGCGAGCACCGGCGCGAGCTCGGGGGTCTCGTTGACCAGCTTGGCGATGCCCGATTCGCCGATGTGGTGTTGGAGCAGCTTCGAGAGCACGCGGAGGTGTGCCGCGCGTACCTGACCGACCACTTGGCGAATGCCGCTGGTCGGCACCAGGAGGTCGGACGTGTTCAGGATGGCGCTCGGTTCGAGCAGCGATTCGACGACCTTGACCGCATCGGTGGTCGCGTTGCTCGGCGCGCTCGGCGCGAACTCGGCCGGCAGCCGTTCGAGCGCGCGGCCGAGCGCGATCGCGAACGTAGACGCGGATGCCCAGCGCTTCTTGGGCTGCGACGCGAGCCCTTTGGCGAGCACGGCGTCGACGGCTTCGGAGAGCGTCGACCGGTGATGCGACGACGGGGTCAGCGGATCATTGAGCTGGCGCTGGACGACTTGCAGCGCGGGACCCGAGCCGAACGGCGGCCGGCCGGTCAGCATGCAATACACCGTCGACGCGAGGCCGTAGACGTCGGTGGTCGGGCCGTCGGCCTGCTCGAGGAACGATTCCGGTGCGGCGAACCCTGGCGTGCCCGCGGCATCGCGCACGTCGCCGGCCTTTACCGCCACGCCGACATCGACGAGGACCGCGCGATCGCGCTCGCGGTCGAGCAGAATATTGGCCGGCTTGACGTCGCGGTGGATCAGGCCGAGCGCGTGCATCGCGTCGAGCGCATCCCCGATCTCGAGCGTGATCTGAGTGGCGGCAGCGATCGGGAACCACTCCTTGCGCTCGAGGGTCGCGCGCAGCACCTCGGACAGCGGCTGGCCCTCGACGAGCTCCATCACGAAGTAGACGTCGCCGGCGTGCTCGCCGAGCGCGTAGACCTGGACGAGGTTGGGGTGGTGGAGGGACGCGAGGATCCCGGCTTCGGCGCGGAACCGCGCCACGAGATCGCGATCCGACGCGAGGTCGGAGCGCAGCACCTTGATCGCGACGGGCCGGCCGAGGCCCATGTCTTCACCGCGGTAGACCACGCCCATCGCGCCGCGCGACAGCTCGTGGACGACGCGGTAGGTACCGCCGACCACCGTGCCCGCCGACAGCGCGCCGGCATCCGCGCCCGAGTCCTCGGTGATCCGGGCGTCGGACGAGATGATCCGCGCTTCGCCCGCTGGGGTCGTGCGCAACGTCGCGTAGCACCGCGCGAGCGCGGCCTCACCACTGCGCTCGCCTTGGGCGATCTCCGTCGCGACGCCGCGGATCTGCACGGAGATCTCGAGCGAGTCATCGATCTTGATCGGCTCGTTGCCGATCTTGTCGATCAGCTTGCGCAACACCGCGGTGGCTTGTTCGTGCGGGGTTCCGACCAGCAGCACGGCGATCTCGTCGCCGCCCAGCCGACCGATCGGATCGTTGGCGCGCACCGTGGCGCGGATCCTGCCTGCGACTTGCGCGAGCACCTCGTCGCCCGCGCGGTGCCCATGTTGCAGGTTGATCCGGCGCGTCCCGACGATGTCGACGACGGCGAGCGTCAGCCGCTCCTGGCGGCGCGTCGCGGCCGCCACTTCGTGCGCGATCGATTGCTCGAACGCCCCGCGCGTCATCGCGTTGGTCATCGGATCGTGCAAGCTGGCAGCGAGCAAACGCTCGCCCTCGGCGACCAGCCTGCGATGAGTTGCGAGCCACGACAGCTCGCGGGTCAGCCGGGTCGCGAGCGCCTTGAGGTCCGTGCGCTCGGCTGACGAAAACCGCCGAGCGGTATCCGAGACGATCGCGATCAAGCCCGCGACCTCGGTGGGATTGGCGCGCAGTGCATCGGCGATCACCGAGCGCGGACTGCTATCGCCGAGGATCACGGTACCGGTGGATGCCGCTGCGATCCGCGCCGCGCTCGCGATCTGCGTCCGGTAGTTGTCGACGGGCGAGGGCCGCGCGGCGATCGGCGTCATCTGATGGCCGTCTTTCCACCACAGGATGCAATCGTGCGCGGCGAATCCATCGGCGACCGATTGCAGTGACTCGGCCGCGGTCGTCGTCAGATCGACCAGCGATGTCGCGACCAGCGCACGGGCGCGCGCGAGCTCGAAGTCGACCGAGCTCGCCGGCTGATGGACCACCGCGAGTAGCGCATCGACCGAGACCGGAATCAGCAAGACGCCGACGGCGCCTGCCTCGGCCGCCGCGCCGGCGACACGCGCTGCGCTGCCGGCATCGCCGACCACCCACCGCGGCGGTCCATCCGCGGCGGCGGGCCCGATCTCCGCCGCCATCGCGGGGGGAAGTAGCAGCGCCGCTGCTCCGCTCGCTGCGTCGGCGGTCGCGACGGAGTACAACGCGACGTTCGCCCGGTCAGCCGCTCCGGCGAGCTCGGCGATCAACCGACCCGACGGGTCGAAAACCGCGACGCGCTTCCCCATTAACGACATCCTAACGCGCAGATAACCCTCCACGCGCGGGTCGGGCGCACGGATCTCGCGGGGGCAAACACGCACCGTGTGCGACGGTGCCAGACGCCAGGCGTCCGCGATGAGCCTCAGGGCCGAAGCGCGGCGATGCCGGGCAAGTCGAGGCCCTGAACGAACTCGAGCGAGGCGCCGCCGCCCGTCGACACGTGCGAGATCTTGTCGGCGAGCCCGGACTGCGCGATCGCCGCGGCCGAATCGCCGCCGCCGACCACCGTCAGCGCGAGCTTGTTCTCGGCGAGAGCGCGCGCGACCGCGAACGTGCCGGCCGCGAACTTCGGCTTCTCGAACACCCCCATCGGGCCATTCCAGAACACCGTGCGAGCCGCACCGAGCACCTTGCGGTAGCTCTCGACCGTGGCCGGGCCGATGTCGAGCGCCATCACCGAGCTGCCGATCGCGTCGATCGACGAGATCGTGGCGCCGGCTTCGTCGTCGAGGCCCGCGGCGACCACGACATCGCTGGGGAGGTGGATCGGAACCTTCTTCTCGCTCGCTTTGCGCAGGAAGTTACGGGCGATCGGGAGCTTCTCGCGCTCGACCTTGCTCTTGCCGAGGCTCTTGCCCTGCGCTTCGAGGAACGTGTTGGCCATCGCGCCACCGATCACGATCGCGTTGACGCGCTCGAGCAATGCGTCGAGCACCTCGATCTTGTCGGACACCTTCGCACCACCGAGCACCGCGACGTACGGGCGGTCGACCTCGCCGAGCAGCCTCGACAGAAAGTCGATCTCCTTCGCCATCACGAACCCAGCGGCCTTCTCCGAGACGAACTTCACCATGCCCGCCGTCGACGCGTGGGCGCGGTGAGCGGTGCCGAACGCGTCGTTGACGTAACAATCGCAATACGACGCGAGCGTTCGCGCGAACTGTTCGTCGTTGTCCTCTTCACCCGGATGGAACCGCAGGTTCTCGAGCATCGCGATCTGGCCGTCGCGCAGATCGCTCACGACCTTACGCGCGCCATCGCCGACAGGCTCGTCGGCCAGCGCGACCTCGGTCGACAACAGCTCGGCGAGCTTGGCGGCTACCGGCTCGAGCGTGAGCTCGGGCTTGACGTGACCGTCCGGCCGTCCGAGGTGAGAGCCGAGCACGATCCGCGCGCCACGCTCGATCAGATGGCGCAGCGTGGGAAGCGTCGCGACGATCCGCGCGTCGTCGGTGACCGTGCCGTTCTTGAGCGGCACGTTGTAGTCGACCCGAACGAACACCCGCTTGCCCTCGACGGCGACCTGATCGACTTGGCGAATCCCGCTGGGCAGTGCCATTACAGCCGCTCCGCGACGAACTTCGCGAGATCGAACAGCCGCTGCGAGTAGCCCATCTCGTTGTCGTACCAGGACATCACCTTGACCTGATCACCGATCGCGGTGGTGAGCGCGGCATCCACCGACGAGCTGTGGCGATCGCCGTTGTAGTCGCACGAAACCAACGGCTCGTCGACGACGGTGAGGATGCCCTTGAGCGGTCCCGCGGCCGCCGTGCGGAACGCATTATTGACGTCTTCGGCGGTCGCCTTCTTCTCGAGCCGCGCGGTCAGATCGATCAGCGAGACGTTCGGCGTCGGCACGCGAATCGCCATGCCATCGAGCTTGCCAGCCATCGCCGGTAGCACTTCCTTAAGGGCTTTCGCCGCGCCGGTCGTCGTCGGGATCATCGATAGCGCGGCCGCGCGTGCGCGCCGTAGATCTTTGTGCGGCAGATCGAGGATCTGCTGATCGTTGGTGTACGAGTGGATCGTCGTCATCAGACCCGACACGATTCCAAACGTCTCGTGCAGCACCTTCGCGACGGGTGCGAGGCAGTTGGTCGTGCACGACGCGTTGGAGATCACGTGGTGCTGGGCCGGTTTGTATGCCTCGAGGTTGATGCCCATGCACAGGGTCACGTCGGGGCCCTTCGCGGGCGCCGAGATGATCACCTTCTTGGCACCGCCGGTGATGTGCTTGCCGGCGGTCTCCTTATCGACGAACTTGCCGGTCGACTCGAGCACGACGTCGACGCCAGCATCCTTCCACTTGATGGCGGCGGGATCCTTCTCGGCGCTGATCTTCACGACGTCGCCGTTGATCACTAGCGCGCCGTCTTTGACATCGACCGTGCCGGGATAGCGACCGTGAACCGAGTCGTGCTTGAGCAAGTGCCCGAGCGTTTTGACATCGGTCAGGTCGTTGATGAGAACCAGATCGAAGGTGTCCGGGGCCGCCGCCAGGCAGCGCACGACGCCTCGACCAATCCGACCAAAGCCATTGATACCGATACGAACCTTCGCCA
Organism: Kofleriaceae bacterium; assembly: GCA_050184455.1. GTDB lineage: Bacteria > Myxococcota_A > Polyangia > Haliangiales > Haliangiaceae > JABFXX01. The sequence goes on from JBFXAI010000030.1 coordinate 69,384, forward strand.
TGGCGCGCACCCTAGATCGGATCGGTCATAGCTGCCACCCCTTGGCAGCTATGACGACCAGACCACACCGCGCGGGCGCGATACGGCACAGACGACTCTCGCGCTTTGCAGCAGCGCCGAGCGTGGCGGATCAGCGCGCTAGGCGACTTGAGCGCTCGGCGCCTTCTCGGCCGCGCGCGCCATCTTCGAAGTGACTTCGCTGATCAGCTCGGTGGCGAGCGAAACGATCTGTTTCTCGTCAAACCCCTGAGCTTCCAGGTCTCGGTAGATCGACTTCGCGAGGATCTTTACCGCACGGGCCTTGGCTTCACGATCAGTCATGGGAACGAGCGGGATATCAGCACGACGTATGCCAGGATTCCTAGCGATGAAGCCGCCGGAATGACTAGTGGGATCGGCGCCAACTGGATCGAGTGGTCGGCAGTTAGGTGTGTAAGCGGCCGCCAGCTGCGTAATCCGCTGCGCACTCGGTCGGACCAATCGAATCAGAGCGTTAGGACACCTAACGATCCAGTTTGAAGAACCCGCGGATCCGGCCGAGCAGCGCCTGCTTGTCGGCCGCAACCAGCGGTTGCGGATGTGATGGCCCGCTGGCGGGGTCGCGCGCCGCGGTGAGCTCCTGTCGTCGGGTGACCAGCACGTCGGCGATCGTGTCGGCGATGGTCGGCTCGGTCTTGAGCACGCGCTCGAACGCCGACTTGGTCATCCGGTAGCAGGCGAGGTCGGTGGTGGCGACCACCGTCGCGGTTCGGGGCTCACCGGTCATCAGCGACATCTCGCCGAAGAAGGCGCCGGGGCCGAGCGTGGCCACCTCTCGCGGGCCGGCCCCATTCGCGATCCGTACAGAGGCGGTACCGCTCACGATCATGTACAAGTCGTCCTCGCGGTCGCCTTCATGGGTGACGGCTTCGCCCGCGCTAAACGGCGTGTACATCAGCTCGAGCGCGAGCTGCTCGCGGCGATCCGGTGGCAGCGGACGGAATAGATCGACCGAGCTCAGCGCCGATCGGCGGGTCTCGAGCTCGCGGTCCGCCTTGTCGCGTTCGCGTTCCGGCGTCTGCTCGGTGACCGCGAGCGCAAACGCCGGTGCCGACATCGCCACGCCCGCGCGATGCAATCCGAACCAGATCCGGACCCGAATCGCGCTGTCGGTTCCTTCGTCGATCGACAGATCATCCAGCCAGTACCTCACCTCGTACACGGTGTAGTTGCCCTGAAATCCCATCACGATGACGTGCGGTGCGGGCTCGCGGGCCACGCGTGGGATCGCGCTTTCGATCAATGCGTCTTGAACCGCCGCGATCACGCGGGTCGGCGGCACGCTGTGATCGATGAAGAACTGGACGGGTCGTCGGAGCAGCCGAGGCGCGCCGATTCGCCGGCCGAGGATCGTGACCTGGCTCTTGACCAGCGCGCCGTTGGGGATGATCACGGTCTCCCAGCTACGGGTTTCGATCGCGGTGTAGCGCCAGCGGATCTCGGTGACGCGCCCCGTCGGCGCGTCTTTGCCGAGCGTGATCCAGTCGCCGAGCGCGATCGACTTGTCCATCTGAAGCGAGAGCCCGCCGATCACGTTGCCGAGCAAATCCTGAAGCGAGAAGCCGATCACCGCGGTGAGCACGGCGCTGGTCGTGATCAGGCCTGCCACCGAAAACCCTGCGCGTTTTCCGACGATGATGAACACGACCAGCACGCCGAGGCCGGTCAACAGATCGATCATGATTCGCGGCAGCGAGAACCCGACACGGGGCAACAGCGCTCGAAATAGCGCGGTCATTCCGATCTCGAGGATCGCGAGCAACTCGAACGCCAGGCTCGTGAGTAGCGCGAACGTGGCGTCGTAACCCTCGTAGTCAACCGCGGCGGCGATCGTGATCGCGATCAGATGGCCGATCAGCAGCGTGCCCGCCGCCCGCAAGTGATTGCGTTCCATTCGCGGCGCGTTGCGCACCACGATGATCGCGAGCACGTACGCCGCCACCACGATCGGCGTCCGCTGCGTCCACAAGAGGTCCAGCAGGGCCGCGCCGAACTCCACGATGCAAATCTATCGGAGTTGTGCGCCAGTCGTCTGCGCCGGGACGCGCGAACCATCGCGACCGAGCTCGCGCAGACTTACACCCGCTGTGTGTGGAGGTATTCGCGGCGGCTGGCGCCGTTCGAACCGCACGATGCGGCCTTGCAGCCGCCGAGTCGTCGTGCTTGCCCGTAGAGTCAGCTCAGATCATCGGGTCCCTTGACCTCGAGCCGAACCTTCGCCAGAAGTGCCTCGACGATGCGCTCGCGCTCGTGCAGATCCGCACGCACGGCATGCGCATCGGTCCTCGCGCTCTCGATCCGCAGCTGGGTTAGCGTGCTGCTGAGAATCTCGCGCAACACCTGCGCTTCGGATGCGTCGACGGCGATCATGATGGCAAGCGCTGCATCGGCGATGCCAGGCCGGGCTTGCTAGCGCTTGAGCCCCGAGCGACGGATCATCCGATAGAACTGAACGCGCGGAATGTTGGCAGCTCGCATGGCCTTGGTCGCGTTGCCACCGTGGCGATCGAGCAGCGCCTCGAGGTAGCTCCGCTCGAGGCGCTGGAGCCATTGCTCGCGCACCAGTTGGAATGGCTGATCGACGTCGACGGGCCAGTGATCCGACCCTTGAGTAACCGCAGACTGTTCGTCGTCGGGCACTGCGAGGTAGCGCTCGAGCTGGTTCCGCAGCTCGCGAACGTTGCCGGGCCACGGCTGAGCTTGCCATGCGCGCAGCAGCTGTTTCGCCTCGAGTCGGGCGAGCACCTCGTTGGGTTCGCGGGTCATCGTGACTAACATTTCCTCGACGATCAGCGGGATGTCGTCCCGCCGATCGCGCAACGGCGGAAGCTCGATCTCGAGAATTGCGAGTCGAAAGTACAGGTCGGCGCGAAACCGCTTGGTGTTGACCTCCTGGCGGAGCGGTCGATTGGTCGCTGCGATGATCCTGACGTCGATGCTCGCAGGCGCGCGCGCCCCGATCCGCTGCACGGTCCGGCTTTCGATCGCTCGCAAGAACTTGGGCTGGAGGTCCAGCGGGAGCTCGCCGAGCTCATCGAGAAACAACGTGCCGCCATGCGCTGCCTCGAACGCGCCGCGCTGGGCGCGGTCGGCGCCCGTGAACGCGCCCTTTTCGAACCCGAACAGCTCGGCCTCGATCAGCGTTGGCGGCAGCGCTGCACAATCGACGATCACGAACGGACCATTTTTGCGCCCGCTCGCCGCATGGATCGATTCGGCCGCGAGGTCTTTGCCGGTGCCGGTCTCGCCGAGCAACAACACCGTCGAATCGGATTGCGCCGCGCGCTCGAGCCGCGCGAACACGGTGCGCATCACCTCGGACCGCCCCACCAACAGACCGAAGCGTTCCTGGTTCGACAGCGGCAGATCCAGCTCGGCGTCGCGGAGCTCGAACCGCACTTGCGTCTGACCCAACGTCAACAGCTGCTTGGTCTTGAGATACGCAACCTGGACCTCGGTTCCAGCCACGTCGGTTCCGTTGCGGCTGCCGAGATCGCGAATCACCGGTCGACCATCGATGATGACGATCTCGCAGTGAAACCGCGACAGCGTTCGGTCGGTGAGCTGGAAGTCGTTTGATGGATGGGTGCCGACGCCAACGCGCGCGCCATTCGAGTCGTGGCTCTTTCCTTTGTCGACACCTCGGATCACCGTCAGCCGAAACTGTTTGATCGACCGCCGGTCCCGGCGTGCGACGCCAACCGTGCTGATCGAGCCCGCCATCGCTCGGTATCCTAGCCGCATCACCGACCGAGCTACGGTCTTGCAACCTACGAGATTTCAAGCTGCCTACATCGTCCCCCGGTGCGCGAGCATACGCGTTGTTAGGCGCTGTGAAGCGCGATACCGTGGAATAGACGTGCCGAGTTGCGCGACGTGATCGATCATCGCGGACACGTGAGGGAAGCCGGGGTCCTCGGGCGCTATCAGATCATTCGGCGGCTCGCCGTTGGAGGAATGGCCGAGATTTTTTTGGCACGTGCGCACGGCATCGCGGGCTTCGAAAAGATCGTCGTGGTCAAGCGGATCCTTCCGCAGTACGCAAGGGACACCCGCTTCATCCGCATGTTCCTAGAGGAAGCTCGGCTGGCCGCTGCGCTTCAGCACTCGAACATCGCGCAGGTGCACGACATCGGACGGATCGACGACGTCTACTTCTTCACGATGGAGTACGTGCACGGCGTCGATCTCCGTGAGTTCTTATTTCAGGGCATCCAGCGCGGTGGCATTCCGCTCGAGCACGCGATCGGCATCGTGCAAGACACTGCGGCGGGGCTGCACTACGCCCACGAAAAGGTCGACGATGCGGGACGCCCGCTGGGCATCGTCCATCGCGACATCTCGCCGTCGAACGTGCTCGTCGGATACGACGGCAGCGTCAAGCTCACCGACTTCGGAATCGCGAAGGCAACCAGCGCACGCACTGAGACCGGGACCGGGGTCAAAGGTAAAGCCGCGTATATGTCTCCCGAGCAATGTCGCGGTCGGCCGCTCGACCGTCGCAGCGACATCTTCTCGCTCGGGATCTTGTTGTACGAGCTGACGACCGGCACCGAGTTGTTTGCCGGCGCCAGCGACATGCTGATCTTCGAGCAGATCGTGGAGAACGAGATCCCGCGGCCTTCGACGCGAGTCCACGGCTACTCGCCGGTGCTCGAGCGGATCGTGATGAGAGCGCTCGAACGTGATCCCGCGCAGCGGTTTCAAACCGCCGAGCAGCTTCAGAGCGCGCTCGTCGAGTTCGCACATCACGCGAGGCTCTCGGTGTCGCAGCTCGCGCTTGCGAGATACGTCGAGGCGCTGTTCAAGTCGGATCTCGAAACCTGGCGGACTGCCCAGCGCGCCGGCCATTCGCTCGCAGAATTCCTCGGAGCCTCTCGTCAGCCCAGCGAACACGCGGTGTTCGAAGGGCACGTCTCGGTCGATCTTCTGCACGAGCGAGATCGCACGGAGATCACGCCGGACGGGTTGCACGCGACGCCAACGCTCGACGTCAGGCGCGACGCGAGCGGACCCAAACCGCGCTGGCTGGTGATCGGGCTTGTTGCAGCGCTCGTGATCGGCATCGCTGCCATCGCGATGGTGCCACGGCGCACTGCTGACGAGCCGACCGGCGCGTTCGCGCTAGCGCCGCCATCCGCGCCGGCTCCCCAACCCGTGCCCGCGCCCCAACCCGTGCCCGCGCCGGGATCAGCGCAGTCAGTCGCGACGCCGGTTGCGTCGCCTGCGCCCGCTGCTCCGCCAACGCCGACGACCGGGACGGTCTCGGTGAAGGTAGACGTACCAGGCGCCCGCGTGCACCTCGATGGCGTGTTGGTTCCTGCGTCCCCCGGCGGAGCGATCGCGGAGGACGTATTAATTGGGGATCACGAGGTCACCATCGAGGCGCCGGGCCGGCGACCATATCGCGGACGCGTGACCGTCGCGCCCGATCGGGTTCACGAGCTCAGCGTCGCGCTGTCCAGGAGTAAACCTGTCGTGACCCGTTCGGCCCGCAAGCCACGCGCCGCGCCAGCCTTGATTGGAGACGGAATGATCGATCCGCTCGCACCGAAGGGACGCAGTCCGTGAGGTTGGCGGTCGTGATCGGGATCCTGTGGTCGCTGTCGTCCGCCGCACTCGCAGGGCCCGAGCTCGATCGGGAAACGCGCGACAAGGTCCGCGATCTGTTCGAGCGGGGCGTCAGGCACTACGACATCGGTGAATACGACCAGGCCATCGATCTACTCAAGGAGGGCTACCGGCTGTCGGCGGCCCCGGGGTTTCTGTTCAACATCGCGCAGGCGTATCGCCGCAAGGGCGACTGCTCCGAGGCACTCCGGTTCTATCGCGACAGCCTGCGAATCGAGCCCGACTCGCCGTATCGCGACGAGGTCACTCGCCGGATCACCGAGATGGAGCGTTGCGTCGCGGACCAGCCGGTGGCGTCTCCTACCGTGACGATCGTGGTGCCCCCAGCGGCGCCTCCGCAACCCGACACCGTGGGGCCCGCGCTGAAGATCGCGGGCATCGTCACCGCCTCGGTCGGCGTGGCCGTGCTGGGCACCGGCAGTTACTTCGGCCTCAGCGCTCGCGCGAAGCAAGACGAATGTACGGATTCGCCATGCACAGCGAACCGGTTTGCCGCACTCGACGCCGAGGCTCGCCGCCACAACAAGCTCGCCAAGATCTTACTGCCGGTAGGCGGAGGCGTTGTCGTCGTCGGCGGGATCGTCTGGTTCGTCGGTTGGCGTCGAGCTCGCTCCGAGACACTGCCGGTGACCGTCGGAGTGACCGGAACCGCTGCCACGGTGTCGTGGAGCGCGGAGTTTTGAGGTTTCGGCGGTCACTCGTGATGGCGTGGCTGCTCGCCGGTTGTTATTCGCCCGATCTGGAGCACCGAAGCCTGCTGTGCGGAGGACCGAGTGGGGAATGTCCATCACCGCTCGTGTGTGGCTGTGACGGTGTGTGCCACACCGAAGTCATCGATCGGATCGTCGAGATCGTCGGCGGTTCCGACTTCACGTGTGCCCGACGCGAGAGCGGAACGGTGGCGTGTGCTGGCAGAAACGACCAAGGGGAGCTCGGCGATGGGACGGGCATCGATCGTTCGGATCCCGCGCCCGTGTCCGGGTTGGCTTCGGTGACCGCGCTGGCCACCGGGTTCTCACATGCGTGTGCGTTGCAGCGTGACGGCACGATCTGGTGTTGGGGCTTGAACGACGCCGGACAGATCGGAGATGGCTCGACGGAAGATCGGCTCAGCCCTGTCGAGATCGCGTTGCCGGCGCGCGCTATCGATATCGCGACCGGTGATCGGCACAGCTGCGCGCTGCTCGAAGCTGGCGGGTTGTGGTGCTGGGGGCGCAACGATCACGGTCAGCTCGGTAACGCCAATGGAGATTCGATCGTCCCGACGAGCGGACCAGTGATCGACAACGTGGTCGGCATCGACGCGGGTGGCGATCACACCTGCGCTCGCACGCAGACCAACGATCTCTGGTGCTGGGGTCGCAACAGCGACGGCGAGCTCGGTAATGGCGGCACGGACTCGTCGCCGGTGCCGACGCGACCGATCGGTCTCGAAGGCCAGGTTGCCGCCGCGAGCCTAGGTCGGTTTCACACCTGCGCGCTTACCAGCGATAACCGCGCATTCTGCTGGGGCGACAATGATTTTGGCCAGCTCGGCAATGGCATGGCGTCGTTGGATCGGAAGTTTCCGCAGCACATCCTCGCAACCGAGACCGGGAAGATCACTCGAATCGCGGTGGGGGAGGGCCATAGTTGCGTGCTCCGGACCGACGGCACGGTCGCGTGTTTTGGCAGCAACGCATTCGGCCAGCTCGGCGATGGAACCGCGGAGGATCGATTGAATCCTGTCCCGGTGGTGGGAATTGCTGACGCGATCGGGTTCGGTATCGGACGCACCGTGGGCTGTGCTTGGGGCGCAGAGGGCACGGCGAGCTGCTGGGGGAAGAACATCCGTGGCGAGCTAGGCAACGGCGAAACCACGGTGAGAAATCGACCGCTGGTGGTTCCCAATCTCGGTGCGGTGCAGCGGATCTCGGTCGGCTACTTTCACACCTGCGCCGATACCGCGTCCGGCTTGTCGTGCTGGGGGCGAAACGAGTATGGCCAGCTCGGCGATGGCACGCGCGAGGAGCGGCACGCTCCGACGGTGCCGTCGTTCGTGGGCGCGGCGTCGTTCGATTCGGTCAATCACACCTGCGCGGTGCGCGAGGCCGGGACCGTGTGGTGCTGGGGCAGCAACACGGGCGGGCAACTCGGCGACAACTCCACCACGGATCGTTCGGTGCCGACGCAGGTGGTTCGCGCCGCAGGCGTCCCGCTCGCCGGCGCGCAACAGGTCGTCACCGGATCGCGCCATTCATGTGCGATCGTCGACGAGGCCGGCACCACCTCGGTTTACTGCTGGGGGCGCAACGACTACGGCGAGCTCGGTACCGATCCGGCGACCACCCAGGAGCGATCGCTGTTGGCGACGCAGGTCCCAGGGATCTCTAACGTCACGCAGCTCACGGCGGGAATTGCTTTCACATGTGCGCTGCGCCCGGAAGCCAATGACGCGACCACGGTGCTGTGCTGGGGCTTCAACGCCAACGGTCAGCTCGGCGACGGAACGACAGGGTTGATCCATCCGACGCCGGTGGCCGCACAATCGCTGACCACGGCGATCCAGATCTCCGCGGGCCATCAGCACGTCTGCGCGGTCACCAAGAGCCACGAGGTCTACTGCTGGGGTCGCAATCTCGTGGGCGAGCTGGGTCAAGATCCGAAATCGTTGTCCTACAGCGCGCTCCCGATCCAGATCGCAGGGCTCGAAGCGATCGAGGTTCGCGGCGGCCTCGCGGTGAACTGCGCGCGGCGTCCGGACGACCAGGTCATCTGTTGGGGAACGAACTACTCCGGGGAGCTCGGAGATGGGACGTTTCATGTGCGCAGCACACCCGCACCGGTGGCGAATGACCTCCACGCAGTGGAGCTATCGGCGAAGTACTCGCATGTCTGCGCTCGCTCCGGCGATGGAACGGTGTCGTGTTGGGGGTTGAATACCAATGGGCAGCTAGGTGACGGCACGACCACCGGGGCCGTCGTTCCGGTGGTTTCGCAGTTGTCATGTCCAGGCGGGACGAGTGCGCCGTAACGGGATCGGCGATGCGCTGACCCAGCGCGCCGGGACGCGGCAGCGGCTGCTGATCCTCGTCGGATGGCTCGTTGCGGGCTGCTATTCGCCGAACCTCGAGGATCGCAGTCTGCTGTGCGGAGGCGACAGCGGCGAGTGCCCGTCGCCGATGGTGTGCGGCTGCGATGGCCGTTGTCACGCCGAGGTGATCGACAAGGTCGTCGAGATCCGAGGCGGCAACGCGTTCACGTGTGCGCGGCGAGCCAGCGGAACCGTTGCGTGCGCCGGCAAGAACGATATGGGCGAGCTAGGTGATGGCACGGGCCTCGGTCGCTCCACCCCAGCGCCCGTCCTCGGGCTGTCATCGGCGACGATCTTGTCGGTCGGGGCGACGCATTCGTGCGCTCTCGATCGCAACGGGGCGGTGTGGTGTTGGGGCGAAGGCGGGTCTGGAAGGCTCGGCGATGGCTTCGCCGAGAACCGATTCGCCCCGGTTGCGGTATCGCTGCCGGTTCGCGCGATCGATGTTGCCGCCGGCGGCCGTCACAGCTGCGCGTTGCTCGAGACGCTCGAGATCTGGTGCTGGGGCAACAACAGTGTCGGCCAGCTCGGCAACACCAGTGGATCATCCGCGGTGCCGGTAATCGGCCCGAGCCTCGTCGGCGTGATCGACATCGATGCCGCTGGAGACCGCACCTGCGCCCGGACCGACGCCAACGATCTTTGGTGTTGGGGCGGCAACGATGACGGAGAGCTCGGTGTCGACGGGATCGAACCGTCGGCGACGCCACAGATCCCGATCGGACTGCAAGGACAGGTTGCTGCCGCGAGTCTCGGACGCGATCACACGTGCGTGCTCACGATCGATGGCCGCGCGCTGTGCTGGGGCGATAACGACTGGGCGCAGGTGGGCGATGGAACCAACGAGGACCGGCTCGTTCCGACGCCGGTGTTTGCGCCGGAGACCGGGCAGATCGCGCAGCTCGCAGCGGGTGTGGATCACACGTGCTTTCTGCGAGCCGACGGCACCGGCTACTGCGTGGGCAACAACAACTACAGCCAGCTCGGCGATGGCACGGCCGAGACGCGATTGTTCCCGGTGCCGGTGACCGGACTTGCGGACGCGATCGGCCTCGGCCTCGGGCTCAACTTCAGCTGCGCATGGCATCGCGACGGTACGACGTCATGTTGGGGCGCGAACCTTCGTGGCCAGCTCGGCAATGGTGAAGTAACCGTCCGGAACACTCCTATGGCCGTTCCGGGAATGGGTCCCGCGACGGAGATCGCGGTCGGCTACCATCACAGCTGCGCGCGGATCGGCGAGAACCTGTCGTGCTGGGGCCGCAACGACTACGGGCAGCTCGGTGACAACACCGACTACGAGCGCCACGCACCGATGGTGGTCCCGTCGTTTGTCGACGCGACCTCGCTGGCCCCCGGATATCTTCACTCGTGCGCGGTCAAGGCGGGAAGAGCGTGGTGCTGGGGTCGCAACTCGGGTGGCCAAGTGGGAGACAACTCGGCCATCGATCGGTCGCTGCCGAGGCCGGTGTACGTCGCGTGGGACACCCAGCTGACCAACGTCGTGCAAGTGGCGACCGGCCTGCACCACTCGTGCGCACTTGTCGACGATGCAGGAGCCACATCGGTGTACTGCTGGGGGCGTAACGACTTCGCCCAGCTCGGAAGTGAGCCGTCGGGCGGGCTCATGCAGATCATCGCGGTTCAGGTTCCGGGTCTCGACCAGGTCACGCAGCTCACCGCGGGAGCGTATTTCACCTGTGCGCTGCGCGCGGAGACGGGCGATGACACCTCGGTACGATGTTGGGGCATCAACGGCAGTGGCCAGCTCGGAGACGGCACGATCACTCCGTACGCCGCGACGCCGGTTACCGTGCAATCGCTGACCAACGCGGCGCAGATCTCCGCGGGATACGCGCATACCTGTGCGCTCACCACGACCAACGAGGTGGTTTGTTGGGGGCGCAACTTCAATGGCGAGCTCGCGCGTGACCCCAATGTCCTGAGCGAGAGCGCCGTACCGATCGAGGTCGAGGGGGTGGCCGCGCTGGAGGTCGGCGGAGGGCTCGCGATGACCTGCGCGCGATTGCTCGATGACTCCGTCTCGTGCTGGGGCGCCAACAGCTCCGGAGAGCTCGGCGATGGCACGTTGTTCTGGCGGGCGACACCGGGACCGGTTGCCAATGGATTGAAGGCGGTCGAGCTGGCCACCAAGTACTCGCATACCTGTGCGCGGTCTGCCGACGGCGCGGTGTGGTGTTGGGGGCTCAACGCAAACGGCCAGCTGGGCGATGGCACGACCAGTGGAGTCGTGACGCCGATCGTGACTCCGTTCTCGTGCCCTGGGTCTGGCTAGCGGTCGAGTAAGCGATCCACCCACCGTCGACGACGACCGCCATGATTCGTGCGGTCCGATACCGTAACGCACTGGCAAGGTCTCAGGTCGTTCAGCCCCGGTAGTCGGCCGCAGGTCACGCGTTCACGGGTCTTCAGGCCTCAGTGTTCCGTGACGGGAACAGCACTTCGCGAGCAACACCGCGGGTGCTCGTCAGGTTGGCGGCGCGTTGGTGCTGGGTGCTTCGGCAATCGCAGTGGTCTGCGAATTGCGAAGGGCGTGGTCATGATGAAGCCATTCCTCGTGCTGCCGCTCGTGGCCGCGATCGCTGCGTGTGGTGGCTCTGGTGACTCGGAGGCGATCCTTGTCATCGAACCAGCGGACGCGGAGCTGCTGATCAAAGACGGCGTCCCTGCAACGCAGGCATTCACGGTCACCTTACGAGCTCCCGATGGCGCGGTGCGTGATGTGACCGACGACGTGACCTTCCACATCGACGGTAGGTTCGGCGCATTCAACGCCAACACGGTCTCCGTGATCGCGGCCGGGCAAACCGAAGCGTTGGCGATGTTGGACAACGAGACCGCGAACGCAACTCTGCGCATTCGGCTGGAGTCGATCCGCGTCGATCCCTCGCTGCCACCGAATACGCCGGAGTGGTTTGCGGGTCCAGACGATCCGAGCCGCGCTCCGACGTTTGCGTATCCCGCCGACCGCGTCGTGGTCCCGCGCAATCTCGGCGACTTCGAGGCGCACTGGACCGATCCGTCGAGCAACGACGTGTTCGAGCTCGCGTTGCAAACCGAGTTTAGCGACGTCCGGATCTACGTTCCCGGCGGCAACGGCCTGCTCCCAGCGGGGCCGAACGCGTCATGGGCGGCATTCTTGCCCGCCGAATGGGCCGCGGCCGTTGCGTTCGAGCCCGAGGTTACCTATCGGGTGCGAGGCGTTGATTCCTCCAACCCGAGCGGCGTTGGAAGCTCGATCCAACAGCTCGCCACGATCACGAACGAGGACATGGAGGGGGGGCTCTACTACTGGGGAGCGGGCGCGACGGAGGGTGGCTCGTACGGAATCTTTCGCCACGACATGGCCAAGCCCGGCGAGCCAGCTGAAGAGTTTCTGACCACCACCCAAACCAGCGGCCGATGCGTCGCATGCCACGTGCTGTCGCGCGACGGTACCAAGATGGCGATCACCTACGACGGCGGCAGCGGCAACGCCAACATCGTCGATGTGGGCACGAGCTCGATGCAAGCCGAGAAGTATCGATGGAACTTCGGAACGTTTACGCCTGACGGCACGCAGTTCCTGACGGTCCTCAATGGATCGCTCGAAGTTCGCGATGCGAACGATCAGACGGTGCTCGCCACGATGGATGGCGCGTACGCGACGCACCCCGATCTGTCACCCGACGGTACTCGACTGGTCTACGTCCGCCCAGGTACGGCGAATCCGCTCGACTACTCGTTTGGTGCTGGAAGCATCGTCACCCGGAGCTACGACCAAGCGACGCGGACGTTCGGACCGGAGACCATGCTGATCGCGTCGGCGAACAACGAGAACAACTACTACCCGTCGTGGTCTCCCGATGGTCAGTGGATCGTGTTCAACCGAACCGTGGGCGCCTCGTACAACAACGTCAATGCATCGGTATGGATCATCAAGGCCGATGGATCGCAGGCCGCGATCCAGCTGGCCGCCGCCAACACCGCAACAGGGTTGACCAACTCGTGGGCGCGTTGGGCGCCGTTCGCGCAGACCACAGGCAACGGCGAGCCGATGTTCTGGATCACCGTATCGTCCAAGCGCGACTTCGGTGTGCGGCTCGAGAACACCGGCCTGGCCGAGACCGAAAAGTTTCCGCAGCTGTGGATGTGGGCGTTCTATCCAGATCGCGCGGCGAGCGGTGACCCGAGCGCGCCGGCGTTTCGGTTGCCATTTCAAAGCCTGACGACCCGCAATCACATCGCGCAGTGGACCGAGCGCGTCGTGTTGACGCTGTAACCCTGCTGACCCTGTGAAGCCTTGATCCAGGGTTAGTTCGTCTGGGTCCCGGTTTGTGGCGCACCTCGTCGGTGCTCGGGTGACTCGTTCCCACTGTGCCTTCATTGGAACAACCCGTGGAGAAAGAGTGGACGTAAGGCGGCGCAACACTCCGTAAAGCCGGACTGTTCGGGGTGGCCCGTGGATTGCGATGCGCTTGCGGCGCATGACATCCCAACGCTCTTCGTCCATTCGAGCACTCCACCCCCTGAGCATCGCGCTCGTCACCGTCTCGCTTGCCGCGTGCACCACCGACCAGGAAGCGGGCGGCGGTGACCCGACCCAGACCGACGCGGAGACCGAGACCGAGAGCGGTCAAGCGCTGCTCTCCGAGTCAGGGATCAAGAACCCCGCACGGGTCACGGTGTTTCGCTCGAACGTCAGCCCGTTCAACTATTTCGCGGTGGATCGCAATGGCTTCGTCCTGCTCGAGGATGCTGCTGCGGACCCGGTGATCGATCGCGCGCTCGATTTCTCCGGCGACGTCTACGTTCATCGAGGAGCGTACGACCTGTCCGCGAGCTTCGCCGGATTCGATCTGGTTTCGAACCAACGTCTGTCGTTCGACCGAGACGCAGTCATCACGATTCCCAGTGGCTTCAGCGGAGCCGTGTTCCGGTTTCCCAATGGCACGAACACGTCGTTTCTCACGGGCGGGAAGGTCACGGAGGCGGCACCGACGCAGCGGCGATGGACGGGCGTGCTGCTCGAAGCGACGACAAGCGGCGTCTATTACAACACCGTTCGCGAGATGAACCTGAACGGGCCAGGCGTAGGTATCAAGCTCCGGTTCACGGGCGCGACGTCCTGGCTCAACGGTAACAGCTTCGACGGCCTCATGATCAATGCGCCGATCGTCGGAGTTTGCTTCGAAGCGGGCGGCACTGCCGGCGCTTATCCGAATCCGTGTACGTCGACCGCGTCGTTTCCCGTCAATTACGGGCCGAATCGCAACGTGTTCAACAACATCCTAGGGCAGGCATCCGGGGCCACGACACACGGGTTCAAGGACATCTGCGGTCGGAGCAACTCGTTCATGTTCTCCCGCATGTGGGACATGCATGCGAACCCCAACGGGGTCAGCGCGAACCTGACGACCAACGCCTCGGACACGATCATCATCGGCGGGATCATGACGATCCAGAAGTTCACCGATGCGGGCACCAACACGAAGATCATCGACGATTGGCAGCAGGCGAAGTTCCCATCGGTGACGGCGAGCACGGTCAATGCGTCGACGCTGACCAGCAACGGCAACTACGCGCTCAACATCAACCAGAGCACACCGGCATCGGGTCTCGAGGTCGCGATGCGGCCGAGCGCGGACGATCAGAATGTCAACTGGAGCTTGTGGAGCCAGACCAGCTCCGAACGTCTGTACTGCCGGCGCACCCCGAGCGAATACACGATGAGCGTGGTCAAGCAGACCGCGTCCGGGACATTGAAGCCGTTCGTGTTCCGGATCGAGGACGTTCCAGCAGGCGTCGGCACCGAAGCGTACCGGGTCAACACCGACGCGACGGTCACGTTCGGCAAGGCCACCACGCAGAACGCGCATCAAGACATGCGGGCGTTGACCGCAACCCCGGCCAATCCGCCCGCAGACTTCGGCCGGATCTACGTCAGGCAGAAGACCGCGAACACCGACGGGTTGTTCGTGAAGCTGTTGATCAACGGCGCGATCGTGGAGCGCGAGGTCACGCTGCAGTAGCGCGTTCGGCTCACCACCTCGCGCATCGCGAGTAGCGACCGCGACAAACAACGGGGGCTCGACCCCGGTTGTTGTTTTGTGAGTGTACCGTCTCGGAATGGCGAACATCGCAGTGTTTGGAACCGGGCAGGTCGGTGACGTCCTTGCGAATGGCTTTCTCGCGAATGGCGATGCGGTCATGCGCGCGTCGCGCGATCCGGCGAAGCTGCAAGCCTGGAAGGCGAGCGCCAAGGGCGATGCCTCGATCGGCGCCTTCTCCGACGCCGCGAAGTGGGCGGACATCATCGTGCTCGCGGTGAAAGGCTCGGCGGCAGAGGCCGTGCTCGATCAAGCTGGCGCGGCGAACCTCGCGGGCAAGATCGTGATCGACACGACCAATCCGATCGAAGAGGGCAAGGCGCAGGGCGGGGTGCTGCACTACTTCACGAAGGCGAACGAATCGCTGATGGAGCGGCTGCAGAACAAGGTGCCCGCGGCGCGGTTCGTCAAGGCGTTCAATAGCGTCGGCAACGCGTTCATGGTCAAGCCGAGGTTCAAGCACACGCCTGCGATGTTCATGTGCGGCAACGACGCCGCCGCGAAGGCCGAGGTCAGCGCGATCCTGGTCGCGTTCGGTCACCAGCCCGTCGACATCGGCGGGGTCGAATGCGCACGGCCGATCGAAGCGCTGTGCCAGCTGTGGTGCGCGCCGGGGTTCCTCAGGAATGACTGGAACCACGCGTTCGCGTGGCTAACGGATTGAGTCCGCCAACCGCGCCGGCTAGCGTCGCGCTCCCCCCGACGAAGCGCGACGCTGGTGACAGCCGGCGTTGAGCTCGGCCTCACCACTGTTGGTGCTCGGGCCGCTATTGTAGCGACACTGCCTCTCGGCAGCGCCGGCATGGTGAAGGCTCATCGATTCGGTGCGTCTTTGACGGATGTTGCCTGGCACACATGCGTTACCAGGCGGCCAACCTCCCGAATGACCACGAGGGCACGGCGGTGGTGAGACGTCGGCCACACGGTCCTTCGATTGCTCCTACCGTGGCCCATGAAGTTATTCGCTTTGGTTGTTGCCCTGCTTGGATGCGTCCTGTGACGACCCCGATAATAGCGCCTGGTGCGAGGTGAAACCGTGCGAGTCGTTCAACGGCGAGATCCTCGAACCGGCGAACGGCACCGTGGTGCCAACGGAGCTCACGGTGCGCGCTCGATGGGATCAGTATCTCGATCCCGCGGCCGGCTGCTTTCGCAACGTCGTGATGACCACCAGCACCGGCACCGAGGTCGCACCGCACACGACCACCGAGCTCGACGACGGTTCGTTCGCCATGTCGTTCACGCTCGCCGCGGGGACCTCATACACGTTTCAGATCTCGCAATCGTGTGGCGGCTGCGATGACGGCTGGGATGGCTGTGACGGCACGAAGCTCGACCAGATCACGTTCTCGACGCAGCAGTGATCCGAGCGCGTCCCCGTCCAGCGGCTAGGCGCTGGAAACCTCAGTCCCTCCGTCCGTCCACAGGTTGTAGCCAAACCACCGACTGCTACCCGTCGGCAGATTTTTCCGTCGGTGATGGTGTCCGAGGACTGCGCTACCATGGGTGCGATGCGGTTCCCGAATCGTACCGTTGCGTTCGCGGTGCTCTCCCTGTGCGTGACGTTGGGGGCGAGCGCTAGTCGAGCAGAACCGGACGTGGCTCACAACGAATCGTGGGTCGAGGAGTCATTCGGCAAGACGTACTACGAAGCCGGCCGCTATCTCGACGCGATCCCGGCGTTCGAACGCGCATACGAGCTTCATCCGCGACCCGTGCTGTTGCTCCATCTGGCGAATGCCCACGAGCAGGCGGGCAATCCGATCAAGGCGATCGAGTATTACCGGCGCTACATCCTGCTCGCTGACCAAGGCGAGAACGGCCCGAGGCCGGATTGCACGAGGGCGTCCTGCCGACGCTACGGGCACGTGCATTCCGATTCGTCGCCGCGTGCTGTGCTGTTGGCTGGCCGGTCGTTTTCGACGGACCTGATCGATCCTGCTCAACTGCGTGACGTCGATGTCGTGGCGACGAGGACCGCTCGCTCGTTCTCGACGGACCTGATCGATCCTGCCGAATTGCGCGACGTCGCCCTGACCGTCACGCCGGGGTCGCGATCGTTCTCGACCAATTTGATCAGGCCGGACGACTGACCGATCTGATCGATCGGACCGAATGGCGCGACGTAGCCCTGATCCGGCCACCGCTTCGTCGCGGTGCACAACGTCAGCCCGCGCGGCGGAGCCAGCCCAGCACTACCCTCGCCGTTGGTTGGCGACGAGAGAGAATGGCTCCCCATAGCGCTCGAATCTCGAACCGTCAGCGTGGGCCTGAAGGTCCCGAAACCGTTGGTGCCGCTCGTGCAACGGTCTCAACCCAAGGTGCGGGCAGCGCGTTGCGGCGAAGAGTACCAGGCGATGCTGGACGCTGATCGCTCAGCCGGCGGCCCGCTCGACCCGGATCCGGCCTTCGAGAGACCGTACCTCGTAGTTCAGCTGCCGCAGAAAGCTCAGACCGATCGAGTCTCGCGTCCCATGATGTTCGCGCCCATCAGCCGATGATCGATCTCAATAGCGCGAGGACCAAGACGGTCCTGCCGTTCTCAGTCACCACGTGGACGCAGTAGTAACCCGACGCTCCCCAGACCGAGTGGCCCTGGAACCGATCACCGAGGGAGGTGCCGGGTTCCAGTCCATCCGCGCCAAGCGCACGTTGGAGGAGCGGAACCTCCGGCTGCTGGACCACGACCTCACTTGGGTGAAGACCGAGATCGACCGCGTGGCCGGCGAGCCGATCGACGCGGCCCAGCTGCGGCACGTGCTCGGCGACTTCGATACCCTGTTCACGGTGGCCAACACGGACGAGCGCGAGGAGCTGCTCAAGCTCCTCATCAAGCGCATCGGGTTTCGCGGCCCGGAGGCCGAGGTAACGATGGAACTCTCTGCCGGCATTAACGTCCCCGGCGCCGGCCCGAAATTTCGAGCGTCTTGGCTCCCCAGAACGCTCGAATCTCGAACCCTTGGAGTGGTCGCGAAGTTCCCGAAACCGGTGCCGAGACCAACGAAGCCACAGCCTCGGACTCCGTCACCGCGCCGGGGCGACGAATACCGCGATGCTAGACGCCCGCTCACCCCGCGCTGCGCTCATTGATCGATCACACCGCAGCTGCTGCCGGTGCCGAAATTGCTACAGGACAGATCGACGGACCCATGCTGCGGATCGCATTGCTTGGCGGCCGCGTTGATCGCCGCTTCCGCCTCGAGGCAAGCCTCACGGGGACTGTGGTCTTCGCCCCCGCCGCATGCCGCGACCTGAACGACCCCCAAGAGAACGGCCGCGTCGCACCAGCGCATGGGTAGAATGTAGCGACCGAGGCACCGGTCGGTCAAACGTAGCCGACGGAGGCTCCGGTCACCGGGGCATCGGAGCCGGCACGTCGGCCGCGAGCTGCTTGGTCAGGCAGTGAACCGAGCCGCCATAGTAGAGCAGCTTGCCGCTCGCGACCGGAACGGCCTCGAAGCCGAGCGCCTCGTACGCCGCCACCGCGGCCAGGTCGGTCTCGGCGATATGAGCGTTCTCTTCATCGCTGGTGCCCGTCGAAGCGTAGGTGGGCACGAATACGCGGCCATTGACGAACAATGAATTGGTGTAGGAGAAGTTCCACAGGTTACTGCCGTCCAGCTCGCCGGCCATCACGCGAGTGACCTCGTAGCCGAACTCGCTGAACGTCGTGGCGACCTGATCGAGGACGGGCTTGCGCGCGAGATGAAGTGAATCGGAGACGAGGACCCGGCTCCCACCCGCAATCTTCGCGAACATGTCGACGTGGCCGGTCTCTTCGTACGGGAGCGCGGGCAACCAGACGACCTCGTTGACACCGAGTGCCTGGATGAGCTCGGCCTCGATGGCCTCCTTGGTCAGCGACGGATTCGCCTGCAGGAGCTTATCCGTCGTGAACAGGCGGCCATACTCGTCGCTCATCAGGTTGCCGCCCTCGAGAAACAGTGGCGACTCGTAGACCGGCAGTCCGATCATGCTGGACAGCTCGCGAGCCGCGGTCTGGGCCAGCGGATAGCCAGCCTGGTACTGGAACGTGACCAGCGTGAGCTCGCCGTCGCGACGTACGACCTGCGGGACGTAGTCGCGCGCCCAGTTGCTGTCGGTCGGGACGTCGATCACGACCAGGCGACCCTCCGCGAGCTGCTCGGCCAGAACGTCCTGGTATGGGTTACCGGCTGCCGACAATACGTACGCGGTGACGTCTTCCGGCAGCGAGTTGATCAGCTCGACCTGCAGCTGCAACAGCGGCACGAAGTTTTCGGCGTTCGCCATCACCACCGCCGAGGACGTGGAGGTCTCGGGAATGAAGCCCTGGAACGAGGTCCAGTCGTCGCTCTTGCCGCCGGGAGACGGGTCATCGTGGTGGACGCGAGGCGCCTCGGTACACGCCCCGCTCAGCAGTGCCAGACCAACCCAGGTCAGCAGGCTGGAACCAAGCCCTCGTCGTGGGTACCTCGGCTGGTCCGCCACGGGGTGCGAGTCGGTCAACGTTGGTTGTGCAGTCGTCATGAGGCTGTGTCCTTCGGTTGGTCGAGACGAGTCAGTGACATGTCCGCGCCTGTAGCGGACGTCGTGGTTCGGTTGAGGGCGTTGCGTCGATGTTCGCTGACGCGCATGCGCCGGATCGCTGAGCAACGCGTGTGCCGCGCTCGTCGAGAGCGCGTCCCGTGCCGGGGGCACTCGAATGCTGCGCCGTTTCGGACAATTCGCCGCATTGCAACCTCGCCGATACAGTGTCGGAGCTGGGCCATGGCCGGTCTGGTTTCCGGCAACTGGGCTTGGTTCGGAACAGTTGTTCGGAATCAGTGCGACGAACCGACGACCCGGTGTCTCGTCGCGTCGATACCTGGCGCTTGAACCGAACCCAGCCTGACTCGAGGGCGCGTGCCCGGATCCGGACGCGTCGGGCAAGCCAGTGCCACGCCGCGCGCCGCGGCACTGCATCGTCTGGCCCGCAGCAAGATCCCGGGCGCGATCCACCGTCACGACCGCCGGCGTGGAACGCGGGCGACGATCACTCCGCGAGCGCGCGCACGACGGCGGCGGTCTCGTTCGCGGTGCGCGCCGACACGTGAGCGTCCGTGCCGAAGTAGCCAAACGCGCGGAGGTTGTCGCTCTGGGTTTCCGCGGCAGTGATCACACGTGGGCCACCGAAGTCGGTGAGCGCTGGATCGATTGCCGCGAGCGCAGAGCCGACGTGGCCCGCGACGTGACAGGACGCGCAGTCGGTCGTGTCCGGAACGTTGGCAATCGGGGAGTTCTGCGCGGTAGCCCATGCAACGACGCTGCTACGCGTGGCACCGTCGAGACCTGACAGCGCGCGACCATTGAGTCCGGGACGACCCATCGGATCCTGAATGTCGGGCATTGCGTTGTACTCGAAGAACGGACCGAAGCCGCTGTTGCCGACGATCTGCAGCTCGCTGCCGAGCACGCCGATCCGACCCGGTTCCGGAAATCCGGTCGACGGCTCGGCCTTGACGTGAAACCCGCCGAGCTCCCATTCTCCCTGACGAGCCAGCGTGCGCGTGATGAACGTCAGCCGCGCGAGATTGCTCGCGCCGGCGTTGGCGGTGATCAACTTCGCCAGCCCGTTCGCGTAGTCGCCATCGAGCCCTTGGGCCTTCAGCGCGGGGCTCACGCCGAGCGGTTCGTACGGACGGTTCTCAGGCGCCAACGCCACGAGCTCGCGAAGCCCGGCGACCACCGCGGCCTGCTGCTCCGCGGACAGGTTGTACAACGCGTGGATCGCGCCGTCGTGGGTTCCGAGGCTACCGTCGAGCGCCTGGAACACCAACCGGATCTGAGGCTGACAGGCCGACTCCAGGGATGTGGTGAAGCAGGGGTCGAATCGCACCCCCACGACGCGTAGTGCGGCGTGCTCATCGGCTTCGTCGATGTCCCTGATCAGCGAGAGACCGATCTGATCGAACACGGCCCGTGGCACCAGCTCGCCCCCGAGCGCGGGCATCGCTGCGGCCCACGGCAGATCGCCTCCCGGTTCGGGGAGCGGCACGAGCACCGAGACGTCGTGACGGCCGAGCCCTGCTGCGTCGATCAGTCCGGCCGTCTCGGCATGACTCAACAAGATATCGAGCGCGACCGGGCCGACGAACGGAATCATATCCAGCTCGGCCATCGAATCGATCGTCTGATCGTCGAGGGTACCGGGTTCAGCATCGGTACCTGCGCGGTACTTCACCAGCTGACTGCTGGCAGCGGACGCCATGCCGATCGCCTGCAGCCCGGCCTCGTCCAGCTCGTTGGCGAGCCCCAGCACGGCATTGACCTGCGGCTCGCTGACGCTGAAGCCGTCACCCTTTCCATCCGATCCGGTGAACCGGTCGTCCTCGCCGTCACCAGCGGAATCTCGATCTCCGGCACACGAGGTCAGGGCAGCCGCAGCGAGAAGCAAACAAAGTGCATGAAGCGAGTGAGTCATGGTGGCAGCGCCAAGCAAGGCTTGCGCCCGCGTAACGCCCCGGATCCCGGCGACGCAGCACGGCGGTCGGGCTAGCCGGCTACCGCGTTCACCTGGGACCGGTCATTTGCACGGCGTGATCCCGGAGCTACGCCCCCGCGCGCGCTCTGAAACGAAACCGTCCTCCATCACAGATGATGACACCGCTAGATCAGTTCGTCGCGCGTCAGCGTTGGCCGTGTGCCCGAAAATCTGCGCGCGTCGTCGAACTAGCGCAGGTCGGGGCGCTTCGATGGCCAAGCTCGAGCGATCACGCCGGGTACCGAGGCAGGATCACCGTTCGGTTGGAACGCGCAACGCGATCGCGAGGCCTGTAGCGGCGTCAGTTCTCGACGAACGCCTTGAGCCGCTTGCTGCGCGAGGGATGGCGCAGCTTGCGCAGCGCCTTCGCCTCGATCTGGCGGATACGCTCGCGGGTGACTTCGAAGTCCTGACCGACCTCTTCGAGGGTGTGGTCGGATTTCTCGCCGATGCCGAACCGCATGCGGAGCACCTTCTCCTCGCGCGGGGTCAGCGTGGCGAGCACCTTGCGGGTCTGATCCGCGAGGTTCACCGAGATCACGCTCTCGCTGGGAGAGATGATCGACTTGTCCTCGATGAAGTCTCCGAGGTGTGAGTCTTCCTCTTCACCGATCGGGGTCTCGAGCGAGATCGGCTCCTTGGCGATCTTGAGGACCTTGCGAACCTTGTCGAGCGGCAGCTCCATGCGCTCGGCGATCTCCTCGGGCGTGGGCTCGCGACCGAGCTCCTGCACGAGGTAGCGGGTGGTGCGCACCAGCTTGTTGATGGTCTCGATCATGTGCACGGGGATACGAATCGTGCGCGCCTGGTCGGCGATCGCGCGGGTGATCGCCTGGCGGATCCACCACGTCGCGTAGGTCGAGAACTTGTAGCCGCGCTTGTACTCGAACTTGTCGACGGCCTTCATCAGGCCGATGTTGCCCTCCTGGATCAGATCCAGGAACTGCAGGCCGCGGTTGGTGTACTTCTTCGCGATCGACACCACGAGCCGGAGGTTGGCCTCGACGAGCTCGGACTTGGCGCGATCCGCCATCCGCTCGCCCTCGTGAAGATCGCGATAGGTCGAGCGGAGCTCGGTCGCGTTGCCGCGGGCCTCCTCCTCGATCACGGCGACCTTGCGCATCGCCTGCTTGATCTGCTCCTCCATCTCCTCGAAGTCGGCGACGGTCAGCATCATCTTTTTGCCGACGGCGCGGGCGCGCGCGGGGTTCGCACGCATCTCGCGGAGGGTCTTGCGGATCTCGCTGGCAGGCATGCCCGCCTTGCGCTCGCACTCGCGAACCTCGAGCTCCGCCTTGTCCATCTTGATGATGATGTTCTTCAGCTGCGCGACGATCCGGTCGACCGTCGGCTTGTTGAGCCGCAGATCCGACAGCTCCTCGAACATCTGCGCGCGGTTGTCGCGCATCGCTTCCTTGGTCTTCTTCTTCTTGCCCTCGGACGCGCCGGTCTCGACCAGCTTCTCCTCGAGCTTCTCGGTGTCGCGCTGGAGCTTCTTGACCTTGTCGATGATCTTGCAGACCCGGTCGACGTAGAACTGCTCGTTGAACTCGGCCTCGTCCTCGTCGATGT
>JBFXAI010000031.1:0-14927 GCA_050184455.1 Kofleriaceae bacterium
ATCGCGTCGTCGATCACGACCCCGACGGCGAGCGCGCGCGCGCGCAGGGTCATGAGATTTAGCGTGAACCCGGCGAGCATCATCAGCCCGAACGTCGAGATGATCGAGATCGGGATCGAGATCGCCGCGATCACGGTCGAGCGCAGACTGCCGAGGAACAGCAACACCACGAGCGCCGCGAGCCCGGCGCCCACGATCAGGTGCTCGATCACCTGCGATGCGGAGGTCCGGATCTGGATCGAGTTGTCGCGAACGATGTCGACGGCGTAGCCGGTGGGCAGCTGGAGCTGCTTGGTTGCTTCGACGACTCGATCGACGACTTCGACGGTGTTGGTGCCGGATTGTTTGCGTACCGAAAGCGCGATGGCGGGCGTGCCGTTGCGGACCGCGGAGGTCTCGGCTTCCTCCTCGGTGTCGATCACCTTGGCGACGTCGCTGACCCGGACGAGGTGCGCGCCTTGTTGGCGCACCACGATGTCGCCGATCTGCTCGGCGCGAACTGCACGGCCCTCCACGCGGAGGGTCATGTTGGTCGGACCGCTCTCGATCTGTCCGCCCGGCACGTTGACGTTGCTGGTCGCGATCGCGCGTTGCACCTCGAGCGCCGATACACCGCCAGCGGCGGCGAGCCGGATCGAGTCGAGCTCGACGTCGATCTGGCGCTCCTGACCACCGAGGATGACGACCTGGCCCACTCCCATCAGTCGCTCGACGCGCTGCTTGACCTGCTTCTCGGCGAACCGGGTCAGGTCACGGTTCGTGACGTCGGCTGGGCCTTTGACCGAAAGCACCAGCACTGGCGCCGCATCGGGGTCGGCTTTGCGGACTTCGGGACGAATGCCCGGTGGCAGCTCCCGCAGGACGGTCGCGATCCGCTCGTTGATGTCTTGCGCGGCTTGATCTGGATCGACCTCGAGCTGGAACTGAGCGACGACCAGCGACACGCCTTCGGTCGAGGTCGACGTGAGCATGTCGAGACCGGTCACCGTGTTGACCGCCTCCTCGATCTTTTGTGTGATGTCAGATTCGACAGCCAGCGGCGAAGCGCCGGCGTACGGCGTGACGATCGTGATGAGCGGAAAGTCGACCTTGGGGAACTTGTCGACCCCAAGTCGCGTCGTGCCCACCAGTCCGACCACCACCAGCACGAGGATCAGCACGGTCGCAAAGACCGGCCGCCTCACCGAGATATTGGATAACCACTGCATGGGGTCCGCCTACTTGGTGGTGGGTTGAGGAGCCGGTTTGGACGCACCTGCCGAGCCCGATGCCGAACCGGCAGCGGATCCCGAACCAGCACCAGGAGTAGCTGACCCGGCTGGGGCCGGGGTTTCGGCTGGCGTTGCGGCTGCGGCCACCGTGTTCGGTGTGACGCGGAGACCGTCGACGATCTGGTCGGTCACGTTGGCAACCACGAGCTCGCCCTTCTCGATCCCCTCGGTGATCGATTCGAGCCCGGTTCCTGGCGACTCGCCGAGGTGAACGATGCGCTCGCGAAGCTCATCCTTGCTCACCACAAACGCGCGGACCGCCTTCGAGTTGCCGCGTCGAGTGACGGCCGACGCGGGAACGATCACCAGCGGTTTGACGCCCTTGATCAGTCGCGCTTCGACGAACATGCCGGGAACCAGGTCAGCGCCCTTGTCGAGCGTCGCCTCGATCGTCATCGACCGGCGTTGCCCGATCTCGACGCCGATCCGGCTGACCTTCGCGGCGTACTCCTTGCCAGGCTTGCCCACCGACGTGAGCTTCACGTCTTGGCCGACGCCAACCGCCGACACCGCGATCTCGGGGACCGAGAGCTCGACCTTGAGCGGGTCGTCATCGACCAGCGTGAACAGCGCCCGTCCCGGCACGACCCACTCGCCGGGGGTCACGTTCTTGTCGGACACCATGCCTTCGAACGGTGCGCGCACCAGACCGTCGGCCACGGACTTGGTGAACATCTCGGCACGCGCACGCGCCGCGCTCACCTGCTGCAACGCGGCTGCGCACTGCGTGGTTTGACGATCGTATTCGCTGCGCGTGATCGCGCCTTTGTCCAGCAGCGATTGCGCGCGCTTGCATTCCTCGACCGCGAGCTTCTCCTGTGCGGACGCCGCGAGGAGGTTTGCTTGGGCTTCCCGCGCCGAAAGCGCCGCGCTGCGGACATCGAGGCGAACGACCGGGTCGCCCATCTTCACGCGCTGACCGCGTTCGATCATCACGCCGAGCACCTTGCCGGCGGTATCGGCGGTCACTTCGGCGCGCTGATCGGCGGCGACCATTCCGGTGAGCACGAAGACGTCGGGGGTTGGTCCCTCGACCGCCTTCACCACATCGACCTTCACGGGCGCGGGCGGCGGCTTCGCTTGCTTCGCCTCCTGCTGACCCTTGCAACCAAACACCGCTGACGCGAGGACGAACACGACAAAGCCACGCATGGTGGGCCTGCTTTGCACGGTCTCTGCCAGTCCCCGCGGTGCAACTACCAGGGCTTAGGCGGCCCGATCCCCTGCGTCCTGTACACCATCCCGACAGGTAGTCGGCATCACGACGCAGCGACACACGTCGCGACCACTCAGCATCCGCCAGACCGCCGCTACCCGGCGGTCTCCCCGCGTGGCCGGTTACTTCTTCACATCATGGCCGAGCGCATGGGACAGCTGGCTCAGCGCAACGCGGAGATCGACGCGAGCGTTGAGCGCGGCGATGCGGGCGCGAGTAAGATCGGTCTCGGCATCGACCAGCTCGACGGCGGTCGCGCGATCTGCGTTGAGCAGCTCGCGACGCACGCGATAGCCCTCTTCGGCGGCCGCCAACCCCTTGTTGGTGGTCTCGAGCGCATGAGTCGCGAGCATGACGGCTTGCTGTGCCGACAGTACTTGGATCCGCGCGCCGCGTTCGAGGTTCTCGCGGTCGGCTCGCAGTTGATCGGTCTCCGCGCGCAATCGGCGATCCGTCGTTCCTGCGATCAGGATGTCGTTGAGCTGCCAGGTCAGCTGGGCGCCCACCGACCAGCTCAGCGTGAACTTCTCCTCGGGAGGAAACGCCCGCGGGTTGGGGTTTGCGTAGTCCGCGACGCCGAACGCCGACAACCGCGGCCACCGGCTCGCGTGCTCGGAGTCGCGTTGCTTCTCCTTGGCGACGATGCCGAGATCGAGCACGCGGAAATCGAGGCGCTGCGCCTTGGCCGTGGTCAGTAGCTGATCGAGCTGTCCAGCCGGTGGTCCAGCGATGTCGCGCCGGACGTCTTCACCGACCGTGAGCTGTTGGTTCGCCGGCGCGCCGATCAACAACCGCAGTTGCTCCTCGCGAAGGTCGGCAAGGTTCTGCAGCTGATCGAGCACCTGGCGGGTTTGCGCTTCCTGCGATTCGACGCGCATCAGATCGGCTCGCGACAACCGCTGTACCTCGGCGAGCGCTCGCACCTGCTTGAGGGCGGTCTGAACCTGGGTGACCTGGCGCTTCGCGACGAGAACCTGCAGCTCGGCGCGCACCCATTCGTAGTACGCGACCCGCGCTTCTTGTCCTGCATCGACCTCACTCGATTGCTTGCTGACGCGGGCGACTTGTTCGCCGAGCCGCGCCGCTTCGATCAACTTGGGATAGCGCAGCAGGTAATCGGAAAGCGGAATCGCGATCGTCGCTTCGGCGAGGTAGCTGTTGTTCAAGAACTCGAAGCCAGGCATCCCGGGACCGAAGCTGATCGGATCGATCGGCGACAGCCGCGTGTACGAGAGCTTCGCACCGACCTGCGGCACCCGCGCGAGCTCGGCCGCGGTGGCTTGCGCGATCGCCGCTTCGATCTCTGCCGCTCGACGACGGACCGTTGGCGACACGCTTGCGGCGCGCCCCGCGGCCTGCTCGGCGGTCAAGCCTCCGGGAGCGAACAACGCATCGAGATCCTTCTCGAACGCGACCATGTGATCGGAGGGCGGCGGATTCGCGGGCTGCGCCAGCACGGGCGAACCCAACAACCCTGTGGCCACCGAAACGATCGCAAGCTTGCGAAGCATCATGGATGCTCGCTCAAGCAGCCTCCGTGCCACCGCGGGAGGTCGCCAGCTGTGCGGACCCGCGAACCCGCGACCGATCGACTGTCGGTCGTCCTTACAGCTGGGAGTCACAAAACGTGACTCGGCGGGTCACGTTTCGATGGAACCCCGTGCAACAAAGCGATCAGGCTAGAGTTGCGACATGAGGTCGCAGGAACTGGTGTCTGGCACGTCCCTGGCAACGAACGCGCCCGTGGCCACATCAGCACCATCGCCCGATGCGTTCTGGCGCGGCTATCGTAACGAGTACTTCGTGGAGGAGGCGAGCGCCACGACGCGACTGACCGTCACGGCGGGAGTGCTCGTGCACGCGAGCGTGCTGGCGATGTTCGCCAACGCCGGCTATCCGACGTGGCGGCTCGTCTCGTTCGCGACCCTGTTCGTGATCTTTGCGGTGACCCATCGGTTGATCGTGCGCGTGGTTCGCGATCCGCAGCGCGTGGAGAACGCGTTCATCCTGATGAACGTCACCGCCCAGCTGTTCGTGGTCGGCTCGGCGACACTCACCGGCGGCGTGCATTCGCCGTTCTTGCCGAACCTGGTGCTGCCGTCGATCGTGTCGCTGTTGTTCTTCGGCCCCTACCCCGTCGCGCGCTGGACGGCGGTCGGCAATGGGTTGTTGATCATCGCGATGGTGTCGCTCCCGGAATCCGTGGTCGGGAAAGCGCTCCCGCCGACGGAGTACACGGCCGCCGTGCTGCTGAGCATCGGCTGGCACCTGTTCATGCTCCATCTCATGGTCGGCAAGCTGACCGTCGTGTCGAACCGCGCGGGCGACTCGATGGCGTGCCTGCGCGAGGAGCGCGTGAGCGAAGCAGTGGCGCGGCTACAGCGGTTGCAGTCCGTCGGCGCGAAGGTCGCGCACGAGCTCAAGAACCCCCTCGCCTCGATCAAGGGCCTGTGTCAGCTCGTGGCCCGAACTCCCGAGAGCGAACGCACCCAGGAGCGACTCGCGGTGGTCGCATCGGAGATCAGCCGGATGGAGACCATCCTCGGCGAGTATCTGTCGTATTCGCGGCCGCTGGAGGACATCAAGCCAGAAGCCCTCGATCTCGGCGTGCTCGCGCGCGATGTGCTCGACGTTCTCGCGGGGCGCGCCGATCAGGCGGGCGTGGAGCTCTCCCTCGATGGTTCGGCGCCTCCGGTACAGGGTGATCCGCGCCGTTTGAAAGAGGCGCTGATCAATCTGGTGGCAAACGCGATCGAAGCGACGCCTCATGGCGGCGCGGTGGCGCTGCGCTTGACCAGTGGCAGCGGGAACGTCGCGCTCGAGGTTCGCGACACCGGACGAGGGATCGCCGCCGATGATCTCGAGCGTCTCGGGACATCGTTCTTCACCACCCGATCCAATGGCACCGGTCTTGGCGTCGTCCTCGCACAGGGCGTGATCACGCAACATGGCGGCTCGCTCGGATACCAATCGACCGTCGGATCCGGAACCGTCGCCACGATCGTGCTACCGGTGAAGTCCGGCGCGACGCCGGAGCCCGCGCCGCGTGCCGCGATGATCGAAGCCCGAGCGTGATAACCAGAGCTGCCGTGAACCACAGCTGCAGCAACGACAAGCGAGGATCGCGTGGCCACTAGCTCCCGTACCGTGCTCCTCGTCGACGACGAGCCCGGCGTCCTGTTCACGCTGAGCGAAGTCTTGACGGAGCGTGGGCATCGCGTGCTCACCGCGAAATCGGGCGAGCAGGCGTTGCCGCAGCTCGACGACGCCGATGCCGTATTGACGGATCTTTCGATGCCCGGCATGGACGGTCTCGAGCTGATGGCCGCGATCGCGCAACGCGATCCGCAGCTGCCGGTGATCCTACTGACCGCCCACGGCAGTGAACGCATCGCGGTCGCCGCGATGAAGCGCGGGGCGTATCACTACCTCGCCAAGCCGTTCGATATCGATGAAGTGGCCGTCGTGATCGAGCGTGCGCTAGAAGCGCGCCAGCTGCGCGTCGACAATCGCCGGCTCGCCGCAGAGCGTACGCTGGGGCGGCGGATCATCGGCGCTAGCAAGCCGATGCGCCGGCTGCTCGAAGCGACCAGTCGGGTCGCCAGTCGCGACGTCACCGTGTTGGTGCGCGGCGAGACCGGCACCGGCAAGGAGTTCGTCGCCGAGCTGCTCCATGCGGAGTCGTCGCGGTCGGCCAAGCCGCTCGTGCGATTCAACTGCGCCGCGCTCCCGGCCGAGCTCGCCGATGCCGAGCTGTTCGGCCATGCCCGCGGTGCATTCACTGGCGCGACATCACAGCGCGCGGGATTCTTCTCGCAGGCCGATGGCGGAACGCTGATCCTCGACGAGATCGGCGAGCTGCCACTCGCCGTGCAGGGCAAGTTGTTGCGCGTACTCCAGGAGGGCGAGATCCAGCCGGTCGGCGGACGGATCGATAAGGTCGACGTGCGCGTCGTCGCTTCGACCAACCGCGATCTCGCTGCGGAAGCCAAGGCCGGCACGTTCCGCGAGGATCTGTACTACCGGCTCGCGGTCGTCGAGCTCGTGGTGCCGCCGTTGCGCGAACGGCGCGACGACATTCCGGCGCTCGCCGCCGAGTTCGCCCGGCGCTATGGCGACAAGTTCGGCCTCGGGTCGATCACGCTCGAGGCCACGCTCGTCGAAGCGCTGTGCCGCGCCGACTGGCCCGGCAACGTCCGCCAGCTCGAGAACACCATCGCGCGGCTCGCCGCGCTTTCGGCCGGTGGCGTGATCGGCCTCGCGGACTACGAGGCCGCCGTCGGCTTACAGCCCGCCGCGCGAGAAGACCCGCCCGCGAGCGAGCTCAGCCCCGACGAGCAAGCGCCGCCGCCCGATGCGCGAAGTGGACCTTCGCTCAAGGAGCAGGTCGAGGCGTTCGAGCGTGGCTTGGTCGCACGCGCACTCGATGCCGCCGGCGGCAATCAATCCGAAGCCGCGCGCCGCCTCGGCGTCAGCCGGGTGACGCTGATCGATAAGATGAAGAAGTACGGGCTGGGGCCGAAGCGATAACGGCGGGTTAGAAGGCAACCCAATCGCTTTCTCCCCGTTTTCTCCTTTCGGGGTCTCCCCCTCGGGCTTGCGAGTTTTGTTTCTCGCCGAGCACACCAACCGGCGGCGGTCACTCCGTCGAGTCTGGCTTCGACGTGTCGCTCCTAGCGATCGTCATGTTAGCGCCCTCAGCGATCGTCAGCCCCAGCTTCTCGAGGTGCTTCCGCAGCGCCGGTGTCATCGGCATGTCTTGGCCTGACTTGAGGCTCCCGAACTTCATCAGGTCACGAATCACCTGTGGGTCATCGCTGTAAAGGAACTTCAGCTCGCGAAGGGCTTGAACTCTACGCGCGCGCAGCGCCAGGGGCCTGCCGTGAAGTGTCAGCGCCCTGGTGTAGGGTTCCCAGTCGAGTTCGAAGTGGAGGCCAGGTGTCTGGTACCGCAAAGTCTGACTTCGTTGCCGCCGAAGAGATCAAGGTAATCCTGCACGGGCGAGAAGCTGCCGAGCAGGAGCGCATCCTGCGCTGGGTTGCCGAAAGCCTTGGGCTGGCCGCGAAGGTCGTTAACGCCGGAATCGCTCACCCGCCCGCGCCTGCCGACGAACGCGGCGAGGTTCATCTGGACGCGCCGAAGTCCGCCGGCCCTGGCGTGGTCGACATCAAGACTTTCGTGGCAGAGAAGCAGCCCAAGAGCGCCATGCAGTTTGCTGCCACTGTGGCCTACTACCACCACTTCGTCTCAGCCGAGCGTCGCGAGACGATCACCAAGGCCGACCTTCAAGCTGCAACGCGATTGGCTGGCAGGCAACGGTTCTCGAACCCGGCCACGCCGCTAGACAATGCGGTCACGAACGGCTATCTGGACCGGGCCGGGCGAGGGGAGTACCGCCTCAACGCGGTCGGCGAGAACTTGGTCGCCATGGCACTGCCCGGCGGAGGCAACGCCAGCGAGAACGGTGCGACCAAGCGCAAGCGACGGCCCGCGAGCAAGCGCAAGTCGAAGGCGAGATAGGCCAATGGGGGACCCGATCGAGCACGTTGAGGCTGCGATCGCCGAGGCCACCAAGACGAGGGATGCCATCAAGCGCTCTCGGCAGCGACAGGTGAGCACGGTGGACGAGACGAGCCGCCTAAAAGCTGTAGCGTTCGCGTGGCTGCGCACGCACCGCGCGATCATCCAGAGCGTCGACGGGCTTGTCCTCTCCCATGTCGATGCGATCTATCAGCGCATCCTCGAAGCTACAGGACGGAAGTCCGCGCGCACGACATACGTCGCCGCACTCAAGGAAGCCAAGGATGCACTTATCGAGTTGCGAACACAGACCACGATGCTGGTGGCGAGGGCGTCGGCGTCCACGAAGTCTGGCCCAGAGCTTCCACCTACGTTCGCGGCACTAGCTGCGGATCCTGCGATGCAGGCGATCTTGAGTCGTCGATGGAACGAGGTGCAACAGTGCATTGCAGGCGGAGCGCACCTTGCCGCAACCGTCATGATGGGCGGTCTCATGGAGACCTTGTTGCTCGCGCGCATCAACGCGCTGTCCAACAAGGCGCCCGTCTACACGGCGAAGAACGCGGCCAGAGACAAAGCAGGCAAGACGCTGCCGCTTCAAGATTGGAAGCTCACGAACATGGTCGAGGTCGCCCACGAGCTGAGCTGGATCAGCAAGTCCGCCAAGGACCTCGGCCACGTGCTGCGCGACTTCCGAAACTACATTCATCCGCACAAGGAGCATGCCGAAGGTGTCTCGCTGTCGAGCGAGGACTCGGCGGTCTTCTGGGACGTGTGCAAGTCGATCACCCGCCAGGTACTAGCGTCGATCTGAGTTTCCCATGGTCGATGACGACGCCCCCAAGTCCGAACTGATCCTCTATCAGACTGAGGACGGACGTACGCGCATCGAGTGCCGGTTCGAGGGCGAGACCATCTGGCTCACCCAAGCGCTGATCGCCGAGCTATTCCAGAAGGACGTCCGCACGATCAACGAACACCTCGTGAACATCTTCGAGGAGGGCGAACTGAATCGCGAGGCAACTATCCGGCATTTCCGGATAGTTCGAACCGAGGGAAATCGCAGCGTCTCTCGTGAGATCGAACACTACAACCTCGATGCGATCATCGCCGTGGGCTATCGCGTGCGGAGTACGCGCGGCACGCAGTTCCGGAGGTGGGCCACCACGCGGCTCTCGGAGTACCTACTCAAGGGCTTCACGATGGACGACGAGCGGCTCAAGAACCCGCCCGGTCCAGGAGCAACGGACTACTTCGACGAGCTGCTCGAACGGATCCGCGACATCCGCGCATCCGAGCGGAGGTTCTACCAGAAGGTCCTCGACATCTACGCGACGAGTATCGACTACAAACCCGACACCGAACTGTCCCAGCAGTTCTTCGCGACCGTGCAGAACAAGATGCACTGGGCGACGCATGGCCACACGGCCGCGGAGATCGTCCACGAGCGCGCCGACAGCGACAAACCGTTGATGGGCATGCAGACGACGCGCCCCGGCGGCGTCATCCGCAAGGGCGACGTCGCAATCGCCAAGAACTACCTGACCGAGCCGGAGCTTCAGGTTCTCCATCGCATCGTGAGTCTCTACATCGAGTACGCGGAGCTTCAGGCACTCGAACGGCGACCGATGACGATGCGCGACTGGATCGACAAGCTCGACGACTTCCTGAAGGCTTCGGGACGGAAGCTGCTCGATCACGCGGGGGCCATCTCCGCCGAGGCCGCCAAGGCCAAAGCCGAGGCCGAATTCGAGCGCTACCGGGCGCGCGAGGACGCGAAGGCACGCGCGATCGATGCGGCGTTCGAGACGGTCGCGAAGCAGCTCAAGAAGCCAGCGCCGCGCCGAAAGCCTCGGAAGGGGAAGTCGTGAAAGAAAGCCCCCCGGTAAACCGCGCAGCCAAGATCGGCCCAGTTCTTTCTCCCCGCTTTCTCCCCTGCCCCGCTTCTCCTCGACGAGAACACCACGCTCTCGACGTTGAGCACGTTGCCGAGAGCTAAGCGATGTCGATCACATCGCAGCGCAGGCCCGTCGACAAGATGAAGAAGTACGGGCTCGGCGCAAAGAAATAGGCCCGTCAGATCGCGTGAAAGAACTTATCGAGCGGCGGTGCCATGTTCTCTGGCACATCGGCTTCCCACGCGCCGCCGTCGATCCGGCGCGCGCTGATCGCTTGGCCGTTGGCGTCGATCGCGAGCCAGGTCGGCGTTGCTGATACGTTGAGCTTCTGCGCTTCGGCGGTCCACGCATCGAGATCCGCTTGGATCACTGCGACGCCAGCGAGCGCGCTCGCCATCTTGGGATCCTCGCGGAAGCTATCGAACGCTTTGCACGGCTTGCACCACTCGGCGCGAAACTGCAGGAACGGCTTGTAGCCGTCGCGCCGTGCCGCGTTCGCAGCTTCGACCACGAGCAGGCCGAAGTTTCCGGTGTTGGCGAGCGTCACGAACCGCGGCTTGGCGTTGGGCGCTCCCGGCGTTGGAGTAGCCGTCGACGGTGCGGATGCCGCGGGTTCGGGCGGTTTCGCCACCTCGGCCGGCTTCCCCTTGTCGCAGGCTGCTGCGGTCACGAGGACGAACAGAGCTACAGAGCTTGCGCGAATCATAGGTACCTCGGCTCTAGCGTCTCATAGTTGCCGGGCTCGTCGCGGCACATATCACCGGCCGGCGGAATTGACATTATCGACCCCGTCTCGTACGCCCGAGGCATGATCCACATCTGCAACGGCGACGCCACCGCCGACAAGCTGTCGCTGGCCGACCTGCCCGGTGACATCCGCGTGTGGGGTGATGCCCTCGACCAGGGTCCGGTGCTCCCGGTCGGCGACGACGAGCACTATCGGATCCGCGGGGAGTACTGGACGAAACGTGGATTTGACGGAGCGAACAAGCTCGCAGAGTGGGATCGCGGCTTCGACGACGCGGCGAGCGCAGACGAGATGATCCTGTGGTTCGAGCACGACCTGCTCGACCAGTTGGCGCTCACGCGGCTGCTCGCCCGGCTCGCGCGCCGCGGACTCCCGGCCCAGCTGACGGTCGTGTCGATCGATCGTCACCCGGAGGTGCCGAACTTCCTCGGTCTTGGCCAACTCGAGCCCGAGCAGCTCGCAGCCCTGTGGCCGCGACGAGCGCCGCTATCGCGCGATGCGATCGACGAAGCGATCACGGCGTGGATCGCGATCACGTCCGCCGATCCGCGGGCGCTACCGTTCCTGTCGCGGCGCATCAAGGCGATGCCATTCTTGGGTGGCGCGCTCGAGCGCCAGCTCGAGGAGCTCCCAGATCCGACCAGCGGGATGTCGCGCACCGAGCGCCAAGTGCTCGCGGCGGTGGCGCGCGGTGAAGGCAGCGGCCTCGCGCTGATGCAGATGTCGCACGTTGGCGATCCTCGCTATCCGCTGACCGATGCGCTCGCCCTCCACACCCTGCGAGCGCTGCAACGCTGCGGCTTCGTCGAGGGTGCGCCGTCGGGTCAGCCGTCGCCCGAGACCATGCGCGCGAATCCGACGATCACGGCGCTGGGCCGCCAAGCGCTCGCCGGCGCGATCGATCGCGTGAAGGAATGCGGGATCGACGACTGGCGCGGCGGCGTCCGGCTCGAGGGCCGTGGTCCCGTGTGGCGGTGGGATGCTCGCGAGCGCAAGCTGCTCGAGCGCTAGCGCGCTACGGAGGTGGAAGTGTAGTTACTCGACGCGCAGATACGGGCGCGCCGCGCCGCCACCCTCGGTGATCGTGTCGCCGCCGTTGTGGCAATAGAACTGGTCCTGATCGCCGGGCGAGTCGGGCACGCCGGAGTACGCCTGGCCCGGGCCCATCGAGTTGTTCTGATGATCCCAACCGTCGATGCCACTGACGTGGATCTGCATCTTCTGATTGGTGTTGTTGAGGACCCGAATCATCCGGCCTGCTTTGATCCGGATCGGATTGTTCACGGGGGCCAGCGGATACGCGCAGTCGCCGTTGGCGTCTGCACTGAACGATACGGTGAGCACCGGATTCGACGTCACATCGATCATCACCTCGGCGGGCGCCGCGCTGCTCGTCGCCGTCACCTTCACCTTGCCGTCGATCGTCTCGGCGTTGCCGGGCACTTTGATCACGAGGTTCGCGATCTGCGACCCGTTCTCGCTGAGCGTGACGTTTTGCATCGCCGTCGTCCATCCAGTGATCGGGGCTCCTTGCGCGTCGACCACCGTTGCCGCGAGGGACACGGCGCCGGAAAACCCCATCGCACCAGTGACAGTGACCGCGATCGTGTTGTCGACCCCGAGGTCGCTCGTCACGGCCGGCTTGTCGACCGAGACGTCGACGCGAGGCGTGAGCATCGGGTTGTCGCCGCCGCCGTTGTCGTCGCCGCCGCCGTTGCCGTTGCCATCACCATCTCCGTCGCCGCCACCACCGCCATTGCCATTGCCATTGCCGCCACCGCCGCCCGTATCCCCGATGTCATCGTTTCCGGTGCTTCCGCCGGGGATCTCTCCAACGCATGCGATCAGCAGCGAGGCCCCACACACAGCGGCGATGGATGTGCGCATGACCGCGAGCAATTACACGATACGTGCCGAGCTCAACCTTGCGAGACCATTGCAGGTCATCGCGATTTTAGCGGGGAGTGGGGTCCCCAAGTTGGTGGACCTGGCCCCGCGGGATCAGCGTTTCTAGTGATCCTGCGCGCGGTTGACGCGCCCGCGACTCACTGCTTACCGAGAATCTTTCGCGCCCATGACGTGGCTTGGCCGCCAAGCGCCTGCCCCGCCGACAACCAGCCTGGCTTCTGGGATTTCCCGAGCTTATTCCCCAGGAAATACAGCGCCGCGCACCAGGCGAGCACCAACGCATAGACCGCGATGCTCAAGCCAGGAACAACCAGCGCCAGCAGCAGAGCGCCTGCGGTCACGACGGCCGCGATGATTCCCGCACGTAGCCCCAAGTACCAAGCAGTGAGCGCACCGACGATCAGCGCAGGCAGCATGCTGCGATCCTAGCACGCGCGCTCCACGTCGACGCGTCCCACCCCGCCGGCTGCCTCCGCATGGATGGTCTCGGGCGAGACCAAGCGGTTGAGGCGAGGTCGCCACCATCGCCGATCGCAGCCTATTCAAGGCGTTCGCGGCAGGCGAAATGGCAGGTCTTGCGATGCGGGCAATCGTAGGCACATCCAGCTGCGAGCGCGAAGGTGGCCAGGATCTCGTCGGCCGCTCCCTCGGGAACTGCCTTGCGTGCGGCGCGGGTCGCTGTGATCAAGGTCGCCCCATCGCTTCCGTACGGCGTGTCGATGAACCCGAGCCGAAACAGCGTGTCGCGGACGATGCGATGCGGGGTCACCGTGAAGTCGCCGAGGTCGGCGTAACGAACCACGCCGAGCTCTGCCAGCATCGTCATGATCCAGAACAACTCGATCTTGAACAGGCCGCGACCGAGCGCGGTGTCGAGCGCAGCGAATGCATCGGCGGCCGAGCTGCGGCTGTCGAGTTGCGAGGCTAGCTCGGGAGCTTCGGCACATCGCCGCGCCGCGAGCGACGCCAGCATCAACGCGCGCGCATCGATCTGTGCCGGAAGCGTTTCGGGCACGATGCCCTGGTACAGATCACCGAGCACCCCCGCACGATCGAGCGATTGATAAGCCGCGACGACGCCAGCGCGATCGCGGTCGAGCCGGAATGCGAGCGCTGCCGCGACCGCGATTCGATAGAGCACTTCGTCGGCGCGTTCGACCCATGCTTCGACATCGAGCCCGAAGTCACTCGGTTGATACGCGGCCGAGCTACGCGCGAGCTCGCTCCACCAGCTTCCGATCCGCAGCTTGGTATCGTCTAGGACGTCCGGCGAGAACCCCGATGCGAACCGCGAGGTCGGCACCGCGCGATCGCGCGTCCGCGGATTCGCGATGCCGTCGCCGGAGAGCTGCCGCAGTGGCGCCGGCAACAGCGCGCTCGGTGCCGCCGACGCGGTCACCGGAATCGATGACTCGGGCAGCGCCGGCTCGGCGGGCGCGGCTTCGTCGTCGGCAAGGCTAGGAATCACGGGCTCCGCCACCGGCCGATCCTCGGCGAGAAATTCGTCGACATCGATGTTCGCGGCGCGCGCGGCATAGAGCTCGGCGCGCGGGCCGGCGGTGACTGCGATCCCGAGCGTCCGCAACAGACCACTATAGATCGCGAGCTGCAGCCAGGTCTCGAGCGCGGGACGCGACGGCAGCGCGCCGCGATACGCCGCCGACGCGAGGTGCTTGTACAGCTCGTCCTTATGAAAGGCGCGCTGGGCGACCAGCTCGACAATGGTCTTGCCGAGGAGCGGGTTGAGCTCCCACATCCGCGCCAGGAGGACCTCCGCGATCGCGTCATCCGATGCCGCCGCGGCGATCGCCTGCATGAATGGTGATGCGGTCACGGTCGCGCCGCTCGTGCCGAGGAACCGCAACAACACCTCGGGCCGCTCGCGATCCCACAGCTTCGCGGCGCGCAGCCGCGCGCGAAACGCCTTGAACGGTTCGCCGCCGGCAGGCGTGTCCTTGCACAGCGTCACCAGCGCTGGAATCGCGGCGCGTGCGTCCTGCGCGAGCGGCGGAAGCTCCACGACCTGTGGCATCGCGTCGGAGATTACACCGGCTGGCGATGTCGACGCTTGCTACGGGCTGCAACGATGTGCTGGAGTCGCGCCAATGCGCCGGGTTCTGCTGTCGCTCACGAGCTTCGTAGTCCCAGGCGTAGGTCACGCCGCGCTCGGGCGTGGCTACCGATACGCAGTATCGCGCTGCGCGTGGATCCGCTCCGGCTACAGCGCGCGCGTCCACGCGATGTGGTGATCGTCGTGTGACGCTCATCCCAGTCGCACCGGCGACGACCGGCGGTGATCCGCTCCGGCTACAGCGTACGCGTCCACGCGATGTGGTGATCGTCGTGTGACGCTCATCCCAGTCGCA
>JBFXAI010000031.1:14937-86652 GCA_050184455.1 Kofleriaceae bacterium
GATGTGGTGATCGTCGTGTGACGCTCATCCCAGTCGCACCGGCGACGACCGGCGGTGATCCGCTCCGGCTACAGCGTACGCGTCCACGCGATGTGGTGATCGTCGTGTGACGCTCATCCCAGTCGCACCGGCGACGACCGGCGGTGATCCGCTCCGGCTACAGCGCGCGCGTCCACGCGATGTGGTGATCGTCGTGTGACGCTCATCCCAGTCGCACCGGCGACGACCGGCGGTGATCCGCTCCGGCTACAGCGTACGCGTCCACGCGATGTGGTGATCGTCGTGTGACGCTCATCCCAGTCGCAACGGCGACGACCGGCGGTGATCCGCTCCGGCTACAGCGCGCGCGTCCACGCGATGTGGTGATCGTCGTGTGACGCTCATCCCAGTCGCAACGGCGACGACCGGCGGTGATCCGCTCCGGCTACAGCGCGCGCGTCCACGCGATGTGGTGATCGTCGAAGGCGTGCATCCAGTCGCCCCCCCACTCCCAGCCGAGATCATCGAACGCGGCGACGACGGGGCCGGGGCGCACGATCATGCCGGGGCGAACATCGCTGCGATCGAGGAACGCTTTCCCAGCCTCCGGCGCGACGCGCTCGGGTCGACGCCACGGATTCTCGACGGGATTGATGTCGATCGCGCGGCCGAGCCCATGCTGCGAAAGCAGATTGGTCCCGGCGATCACGCGGAAGTTGAACGCGGAGGAATTGTCGGCGGCCATCGATGCTTCATCGGATGCATCGAAATCGTCGA
Source organism: Kofleriaceae bacterium (assembly GCA_050184455.1). Lineage (GTDB taxonomy): Bacteria > Myxococcota_A > Polyangia > Haliangiales > Haliangiaceae > JABFXX01. The sequence continues at coordinate 15,694 of JBFXAI010000031.1, forward strand.
CCAGCCGCAGCTGACGAATCGGAAACCCGAGCTGCCACAATCGCCGAAATAGCTCCACAGTTCGACGCGCCAGCGCCGCCGCCACGACCAACTCGCCGCTCGCGAGACCGTCGAATGACACGTGGTCGACGCGGACGTAGGCGAGGTCATCCCAGCGCGGGCAGCGCGGGTCGTCTCCACGCCACGACCTGCCCTCCATCCGCGCGCGAACGGTCGCCGGAATCGGGGTGATTTCGGACGCGAACGCGCGGCTGGGTACCGCGAGCAGCGCCGTCACTGCGGGTTTGCCGGAGGCGGCGCGGCTGGCGGTGTCGAGGGCGCAGCCGGCGGTGGCGAAGCCGACGGTGCTGGCGACGGTTTCGCCGGCGCGGCTTGCGCCGCTGTGGGTGCCGCCGATCCAGACGGCGCAGCACCCGTCGTACCGGGGGCTGGCTGTGCGCGCATCCGCGCAAGCGTCGCCGACCGTCGCATCGCAAATCCTGCGAGGGTGGATTGCGGATGCGCCGTCGCGAACTGGTTGTACTCGAGCCGCGCCTTTGCATACGCGCCGGAGCGATCGAGCGCCGAAGCGAGCTGAAACCGCGCGTCATCTTGGTCGACGTTGGCCGCCACCGACGCCTGAAGATGACCGATCGCCTTCGTCAGGTCGCCGGCCTTCGCATGCGCAACGCCCAGGTAGTACTGCATCGTCGCCGCGCGCATCCCGGGTGGTTCACCGACGAGCGCGGCCTCGAGCGGCGCGATCACCTCGCCGTGGCGTCCGGCCTTGAACGCGACCACGGCCGACTTGAGCGCGGCATCGACGGCTACCACGTGCGTCTCGTGAGCCCGCGCGGCCAGCACGGCGCGCTCGGTCCGCGATAGCGGAAGCTCGCCAAGCCCGGCGAGCTTTGCCTCCGCCTCGGCGCGCTTGCCCTGCTCGAGCAGCTCGTAGACGTCCCAGGCCTGTTGGTCGGCTTTTTCGCGTGCGGCGACCTTGGCGGTGGCTTCGTCGGCCCGGCGGGTCGCCGCATCTCGTTCGCGGATGGCCCGCGCATACGAGTCGTTCAGGTCGGTCGAGCGAACCAGGTACAGCAGGTAGAACCCGGTGCCGAGGAGGGTCGTGAAAATTAGGTAAGCGACAAACGAGTTCAGGTTCACCCGGCGCACCCGCCTGCGCTGAACCTCGACCAGCGCGGCGATCGACTCGGTCAACTGGCTGACCTGATTCTGGGTCCGCCGCGCCTGAGCGGTCTGATCATCGATCCGGCGGCGCAGCCCATCTAGCAGGACCAGTCCATCTGGCTCGGGGGCCATAGGCGGGTCTGGGGGTGCGCTAGGGCTCGGCACCGGGGTCGTCACCCGGCGGTTGTCGCCCCGGATCGGGGCCTAAATCAAGTGAGTTCCCGTCGTTGAGCATGCAGGCGGCGCCTGCTACAGTCCGGCCGCCCGGACTCTGGGCCCAAGGACTAAGGACGCGACCTGAAATGACCCTGTTGTATGACTGGCTGAAGAAGGCCGCGAAGGCCCAGGGCAACAACAAGGCGGTCGTTTATCGCGACAACTACTTGTCGTGGCGAGGCCTGCTGCATCGCGTGGATCGGCGCGCTCAAGAGTTCAAGAGCATGGGCATCAAGGAAGGCGCGTGGGTCGGCCTGATGCTCGGCAACGTCCCCGACTTCGTGATCCTCGCGCTCGCGCTGTCGAAGCTCGATGCCGCGATCGTTCCGATCGATCCGACCACCGGAGGTCGCGAGCTCGAGCTGATCCTCGCGGCAGCGCCGCTTCGTGCGCTGGTCACACGGCCGCGCGGTAGTGAGGGCAGCATCTCGGCCAACGGAACCAGCGCGCCGGTTCCGCCGAGCACCCTGCCCCGTTCGCGGGTGGTGCGTCCCACCGCGCCACCGCCGCGCGAAACGCTGGCCAACACCGTGCCGGCGAGCGATGCCGCCGAAGTTCGTCGCCGACTGCAAGGCACGCTGCTGACGTGTAGCGTCTACAAGCGGTCGCCGCCCAAACACGGGATCGATCCGATCACCGTGCTGTTCACCGCCGATTCGCTCGGCGATCCGAAGGGCGTGTTGCGCTCCGACAAGAATACGATCGCGTGCGTGGATCACGTGATCGCGGCGCTCTCGATGTCGGAGAAGACCCGGATCCTCGTCGCGGTGCCGCTGTTTCACGCCTACGGCTGGGACCTCGGATTCTTGCCGACGCTCAAGCTGGGCTCGACGATGTACCTCGAGGAAGAGATCTCGGCGCGCCGGATTGGCAAGCTGCTTCGCGAGCACGACGTCGATGTGCTGCCCGGTTCGCCGTCGATGTACGCCGAGCTGTCGAAGTTGCCGACGGCAAAGAAGCTCGAAGTGAAGTCGCCGCGGTTCCTCGCGGCGGGCTCGCGGCTCGATCAGATGGTCGCCGACGAGTTCTTCGACAAATACGGCGTGCGCGTGATGTCGTGTTACCACTCGACCGAGGCTGGCACCGTCACGCTCGAGGACAGCGGCAAGTATCCGACCACGGTCGGCAAGTCGATCGACGGCGTCGAGCTGAAGATCACCGCACCCGATGGCAAGGCAACGATGTCCAAGGAGGGCCTGATCTGGGTGAAGAGCAAGACGCTGTCGCCCAAGTCGATCGGTCCATTCGATGACGAGAAGGCGCCGACGACCCGCGCGTCCGGCATGGTCGCGATCGGCTCGATCGACAAGCAGGGTTGGTTGCGCACCGGCGACCTGGGCAAGCTCGACAAGGGCGGCCGGCTGATGTTGACCGGCCGTGAAGACGACGTCGTCAAGGTCGACGGCAAGCGGGTTGCGCTCGGCGAAGTCGAGGGCTGCCTCGAGGCGTTCCCCAAGATCAAAGCGGCGCAGGCCACCGTGGTCACCGATCCGATGGCCGGCGCGATGGTCGTCGCGCGCGTGGTGACCAAGCAGGACTGCGGCGCCGAAGAGATCATCGATCACTGCGCGCGCAACCTGGCTCCGTACAAGGTCCCGCGCCGGATCGAGTTCTGCGAGACGATCTAGAAGATCGAGTACACGAACGGCGCGACGTACGACAGCCCGCCGGTTGCGATCAGCAACACACCGGCAAGCAGCAGCACGAGTAACAGCGGCAGCAGGAACCAGCGCTGCCGGCTCGCGAACCGGCGCACGATCCGACCGATCGTGCGCAACCGATTTCCGAGCACGCTCATGATGCACCTCGGGTGATCATCAAATCGCCGACGACCAGCGCGTCGATCGGATGACTCATCAAGAAACCGAGCGCGTCGATCTCGTTCGCGATGATCGGCTCGCCGGCGCCGTTGAACGAGGTATTGAGCACGACCGGCATGCCGATCGTGCGATCGAGCGCCGCCAGTACACCGGCGAGCTCGGGTGCATGCGTGGGCTCGACCGTCTGGACTCGCGCGCTGCCGTCGACGTGACGAACGGACGCAAGCCGCTCGCGATGCGCGGCGGCGATCGGGCACACGGTGGTCATGAACGGGGTCAGATCATTGTCCACGGCTTCGAAGTAGTCGTGCGCTCGATCGCGCAGCACCGCCGGCGCGAACGGTCGAAACGGCTCGCGTCGTTTGATCGCGCGATTGAGCCGTTCGCGGCTGTCGGGATCGGCGGGATTCGCCAGGATCGACCGCTGACCGAGCGCGCGGGGCCCCCACTCGAACCGCCCCTGGCAGAACGCGACGATCTTTCCCGACGCGATCTGATCGGCCACCTCGGTCGCGACGTCGCCGCAGGTTCGCACGCCCAGCCCGAGCTGATTCGCAAGCGCACAGGCCGCGGCCACATCGATCGGAAGCCCGAGGGCGGCGGAAGTCAGCGCCGGCGCGCGTGGATCGCCGAGCTCGATCGCTCCGATCAGCGCGGCTCCGAGCGCGGCTCCGGCATCACCGGCCGCTGGGTGCACGAACACCCGATCGAAGCCCGAATCGCGCAATAGCCGGGCGTTCGCCACCGCATTGAGCGCAACCCCGCCGGCAAGACACAACGCCGGTTCGCCGGTGCGCTGCTTGGCTTCGCGTGCGAGCCCGAGCAGCGCGTCTTCGGTCACCGCTTGCAGCGTCGCCGCGATATCGGCGTAGCGGCGGTCGTCGGCATTGCCGTCGAGATCCCACGGTCGCTGCGGCGTCCGCCGAGGTCCGAGCAGACGCTCCATCGCGGGACCGAATCCGAGCTCGGGATCCGCGAGGTACGCGAAGTACGGTAGCCCGAGCTCGAACGTGCCATCCGCATTCAACCGGATCAGCTTGGCGAACTCCTCGCGTAGCGTCGGCTTGCCGTACGCCGCGAGGCCCATCACTTTGTATTCGCCCTCGTTGACCTCGAAGCCGAGGTACGCGGTGAGCCCCGCGTACAATAGACCAATCGAATGCGGATATTCGATGCGGCCGAGCTCGCGCAGCTCGCTGCCGGTGCCGTGCCACAGCGCAGTCGACGTCGCTTCGCCGACCCCATCGACGGTCAGCACCGCTGCGCGCTCGAACGGCCCGGTAAGAAATGCGCTGGCGGCATGTGCGCGATGGTGCTCGGTCGACGTCACGCGATCGCGATCGATTCCGAGTTGCTCGGCGATCCGATCCACGACCCAGACCTTGCTGCCGAGCTGTGCGCCGATCGCGCGCGGAAACTGCCGCAGCGATCGCGGGAACGTCCGCAGCGTCGACACCAGCACCCGCTCGAGCTTCTCGATCGGATCCTCGTAATACACGACGCGATCGAGGTCGCCCGCCGCGAGCCCCGCATGCGCGAGGCACGCGCGCGCCGCGTGGAGCGGCAGCTGCGCGTCATTCTTGATCCGCGATAGTCGCTCTTGCTGGATCGCAGCGACGATCCGTCCATCGACCACCAGCGCCGCAGCAGCGTCATGATACTCGCCAGAGATCCCGAGCACCGCGGCCATCAGGCAGCCTTGGCTTGTTGGGGTCGGTCCGGTGCGCCAGTTGTGGTGAGTTGCCACTTGGTGCGCCGCTTCCCGATCAACGCAGCTACCGCGGCGATCGGACCAGCCACCAGATAGATCGCGGTCATCGCAACCATGTACAGCGCGCCGGCGAGTGCGCGCCCCGCCCGCCGCCACCCGCGCCAGGCTTCCCACATCACCGCCCAGCGCAGCTCTCGGCGTGCGGCCTGCTCGCTGCCTGCGACTTCGACGAGCAGCTCGCGCGTGTAGCGCTCGTGACGATGCTCATCGACGAGGATCGCCTCGAACAACTTCTGCGTGCGCGTGTCGCCGCGGCGGCCGAAGTGGCGCGCGTAGAGCTCGAACTGCTCGCGGCCGCGACGCTCGCCGCGATGCACGAACGCGAGGAACCGAGCCTCACCGAGCCGCTCGAACAGATGTTCGACGTCCGCAACCGGGGGCCCGAACACCGGGCGCTGCTCGTCGCCACGCAGCTCGGTCGATCGCCGCCAGAACATCGCGGCGTGGCGGGTCTCGTCGAGTGCATGGCGTAGATACTGCGCGCGGCGCGCCAGCGAGCTGGTGTGCTGAGCCGCTTGCAACAGGTCGATCCGACTGCCCTGCTCGGCCCTCGCGAAGCCATATAGCTTGCGCGCACCATGGCCCGGCACCCGCCACACCAGCGGCGTCACCAGTCGAACCAGCGTACGTCTCACGGTGGACTCGCCGGGTCGCGCCGGATGCAGGCGAGCAACTCGGGGCACATCGCCGTCGAGCGATAGTAACGATCGACGCACGCCTGATCGGGTGCGCCATAGGCACCGGGGCAGGTGAACACCTCATCGCGCGCGTTGTAACGCTCGCCGCCGAACACCGTCTGCCAGCAGTCGCACACCGCACGCTCGACCGGCGAACGAAACGTCATCCGATCCTGGTAGGTCGGCGCTGCGATCGGCTTCGTACGCTTGATCGGCTTGTCGAACGCCATCGTCGGCTTCGCCGCACCATCGGGCCAGCTCACTCGAAGCACACGGGTCTTATCGGTCCATCCGAGCGTGGCCACCAGCTCGCGTCCCTTAACGATCGGAATCATCAGCGTCAGCTCGAGCGGCATCTGCATCACCAGAGTCTGATTTCCGTCGTCCTTCTCGATCTCGACCGATACCGGATACGCCTGCTCGGTACGGGCGCAGCGAACCCGCAGCCACTCGCGGACCTGCTTGGTCTCACACGCGGCGTCGGTCGATCCCTTCACCACGATCTCGGGCGCCTCGCGATACACATCGGGGACTGGCAGCGGCGAGCGATCACTCGCGACCACCGGCGCGGGCGGAGCTTCTGCGAGCGTCTTGGCCAGCGCCGCCGCGACCGCGGCGTGGCCCTTCGGCGTCATATGGATGTCCTTGTCGAGGAATGCGCCCGGCTCGGCGCTGGCGAGCACGGGCGTCGCGTCCAGCGCAGACAGCCCGAGCGTCCGGCACAGCTCGACCAGCTCCTTGGTCAGCACCTTGCTCGGCTCCATATCGATCGGGGTCGCGCCGTATTTCTTCCACTCGTCGGCCGAGACCTGAACGTCGATCGGCAGGATCAGCACCACCAGCCGCGCGCCGCCGGCCTCGACGAGCTGTTTGACGTCGCGGATGTACGCGCCGAGTGGCGGATCGAGCGCGGCCTGCAGCTTTTCGACGTCGAGCTTGGTCAGCTTCGCGAGCGCCTGATCGCGCGCCTCGAACGACGCGAGCGCTTCCTTGGCGTCGCCGGTGGCGTGTGCGTTCGCCCAGTTCTCGAGCTCTTTGCGCAGCTTGGCTCGCACCCGCGCCGCCGCCGCGATGTGTTCGGCCGTGACGATCACCGATCGTCCGCTCTCCGCGTCCTCTTCCTCGGAGACGATGTCTCCTGGGTTTGCCCGCGCCGATGCAAGCGTGAACGAATCCGCGCCCTCGCGGTCACCCAGTAACGACTCGATCTTCGCGTCGAGTGCTTGCTCGGCGGTCTCGAGCTGTTGATGGGCGGTGGTCACGTCCTGGAGTCGTTGGTGACGCGCTTGATCGATCGCGAGCCGTTCCTTGGAGATCGTCTCGCCAGTCGACACGATGTCCTTCCACGTTCCCTCAGAAGGCACGCCGCGCTCGTCGAGTTGTTCGCCGGCGTTCCGCCACTTGCGCAGCGCGAAGAACAGATGCGAGCGCCGATAGACGAAGTCGCGGCCGGGAAACCAGATCGTCGAGCTGGGCGCGGTCTCGCGACGCACCGCCCAGCCGTCCCACACGGCGTGACGATCTTTGTTCGGACGCTGCACCTCGAATAGATCGTTGACCAGGTTGATCGTGAGCACGACCGTCTTGGGATGGCGCTGGGTCAACTGCTCGGCGATCACCGCGCGGTATTCGGCCGGCCCGTAGGTCGGCACACCGCCATTGACGACCGGCTTGCCGGACGCCTTGGCCATCACCGCCGAGAACGTCTGGTGCTCTTCGACACCGAGCCCGAAGACCTGGGAATCACCGACCACCAGCACCTCGTCGCTCGCTGGCGCCGGCAATTCGGCACCACGATACCCGGCGCTGTTGATTCGAACCTCGGTGACCGGGTTGCCGCCGAACGATACCCGCTGGCTCGCCCCCGGCATCAGTCGCACGCCGAGCTCGGGATCTGCGGCGTAGATGTTGAGATGCGGAAACGCCCCGTCGGCGCGAGCGCGAAACACCAACTCGGCGACGATCAGACCGACGGCCAAGCCGCCGATCACCATGCCGGTACGAGCGATCCAGCGCAGCCAACGACGCGCAGGTCGAGGCGCGCGCGGCTGAACGGGAACAGGCGTCGCGATCGCTGGTTGGGTCATGCGGCGGGCCTCCTCAGGAGACAACGCAGAACACGCAGGATTGTTTCACCGACCAGCGTACAGCGAACGCCTGTTCCGTGCGCGACGGGCTGGCGAACAGTTGAACACCACCTACATGCAGGTCAGGCAGGCACAACGCGCCAGCGGTCGCGCGGATCAGGCGCGAATCAGTTGATCACCACGAGCTCGCCCGCGTCGTGGCCGCAGAACCGCGCGTTGAGATCGTACTTCGAGTTGCACACCGGGCAGATCCTGGCGATCACGCCGGCCGGATCGCTGGTCTTGGGACGACGCGGGCGGGTCGCGTTGTACACCGGGAACGGCACCAGCTCGTTGCCATCGTGCGGGCAGCTGCGAAGCCCCGGCTCGTACGCCCGCCGGCACGCCATGCATACGAGCCCGGCGCTACGGCTCATCCCTCGAACCGGGCCGAGCCCGGCGCCGCCGAGCATCTCTTCGGGAGGAATCAGCCGGCGCGCGTCGCGCGTGCAGTACGCGAGCCCATGATACTCGGTGCGGCAGGTCGGGCACACCATCGCGCTCGAGGTCGCGACCGCGAGGCCGCCGCCACCACCACCGCCGCGCACCACTGCGGGACGCACACGACGCGGCACCACCGGTGGCAACACCGGCGCTGACGGGATGTCGGCAGCGGCGCGTTCGGATGCCATCGCGCGGGTTCGGCGGCGAAGGACCAGCGCCATCGCGACCAGCCCGATGATCACCAGCGCGAGCAGCGCGATCACCGCGATCAGCAGACCACGCGATGCGACGGGCGCTGCTGATGCCAGCAACGCCGTCGATGGATTGAATCCGGACATCGACGCGCCCCTCTTCGGGAGGCTAGCAATCGCCGGCCCGAATGGTCAATCGACAAAATCGCAGCTGCTGGCAGCGGTGCGCTTCCTAGATCTCACTCCTCGGGGTACTACCCGGCGACGCCATGCCCGAGCTCGTGATCGGAGAACGCCGGAGGGCCGTGAGCCGACCGTGGCGCGCGGCTGGGATCGCGCTCGGAATGCTCGGCCTGGTGCTCGTCGTGACGTGGTTCATCTATCGGAGAACTGTCACTTACGAGGCACCTCCTGGTTCGGTAAGCGGCGCCGTCACGTCGGTGCAGGCCGGCCCGGGTGCACCGCCTGCGCTGACGTATGGCGGTGCTTCGCTTACATGGGCGGGAGGGATCGCGGTGCTCCGCGTCACAGGCGACGCCCATGCGATCGGCGCCGCCCATGGCCGGCTGCTCGCACCACACTTACGAGCCGCGGTTCGCGCCACCAACCCCTCGATCGAGAGCACGGTGACCCACGGCGGAATGTTCAGCGAGCTGACTCGCAACATGCGGCTCGCCTGGCGTTGGCGGTTCGTGGATGACGGGTTGATCGATCAGGACCGCCGCATGGTCGCGGGAATCGTCCGCGGCGCGTCCGCGAGCGGTGTGGAGCTATCGTTCGAGCAGCTGGTGCGCGCACAGGCCGTGCTCGACGTCGGCGCGCCATCGCCGCGCTCTGGGGAGGTCGAGCACAAGAACCTGGCGCTCAGTCTAACCGTCGTCGCCCCCCAAGCGCAGGCGCCTGCGCGTGTGTGGGTCGGCCGCACGTTCGCGCTGCCCGGCCTCGACGATGGTGGCGACTTCGCGCTGCCGGTGGTCACGATCGCACGCCCCGAGGGCCGGGTCGCGTGGGCGGGCATCGGCTGGCCTGGCGAGGTCGGCGTGGTGAGCGGCGTCAACGCGAATGGGATCGCCGTGTTCGTCGAGCCCGCGCGCACCAGCGACGTTCACGCGACACGGGTCGCGCGACCGGTCGCGCTGCTCGCCCGCACCGTGCTCGAGCAGGCGAAGACGCTCGACGAAGCGATCAAGTTGTTCGAGACCACGCCCACGCTAGGCACCGCGGTCATCGCGATCGTCGATGGCTCGAGCGGCAAGTGGGTGCAGGTCGAGCGCACGCCGAGCAAGGCGATCGTGGAACGCGCTCCCAAGGCACCGGCGGTCGGCAACGTGCTCACCACCAACGCGCTATCCGATGATCCTGACAACGATCGCGCGCGCCGGTTTCTGCCCGTGATGCAGCGCGTGGAGCGAGCGACACGGCTGGTTCGCACGCCGCTCACCGATGCCGCGGCGATGGCAGCGATCCTCCGCGATCAACGCAGTCTCGACGACGTCGTACGCCCTTCGGGGCACCGCGGTGTGATCGATGACGGCCGCGCGGTTCACACGATCGTGCTCGACCCGGCGTCGATGGAGCTTTGGGTTGGAGATCCGAGCGCTACCCAACGAATGCGCGCATTCGATCTTCGCTACGAGCTCCGGCGCGAAGGCGATCGAGCATCGCCGCCCGCGGATCTGCTCGCGGATCCGGCTGCGGATCCGGCGCGTCGCGCCACGCTGCTCGCCGCCCGTGCCGACCTTCGCGAGGCTCGCGCATTCCGCGATCGCGGGGAGCTCGATCGTGCCGCCGAAGCCTGCGCCCGCGCCCGCGCCCGCGCCCCTGGCCTGCCCGAAGCCCTCGAGCTCGAGGGCATGATCGCCCTCGCTCGCGGCGACACGGTGCGTGCCCGCGAAGCGTTGCAGGCATGGATCGACGGCGGCTCCGACAATCCCAAGGCCGAAGAACGCGCCCGCTCCCTGCTCGCTCGGTAACCGCGACGACGAGCTGTTCCGCCACGGCCGCCACGTCACATTCGGTGATCGTGTCGAGGAGCGTCGTGAAAGTCCGCCGTGATCGCGGCGCGGTCTATTCGGTTCAGCGCATGACGAGCGCGAGCACGGCACCGGCGGCAGCGCCGAGGGCGAGCAGGCCGATGATCCACCACACCCAGCGGGCGTTCGAACGCGGCCGAGTCTGAGTCTGGTGCGCATGCAGTTGCGTCGGCGACGCCTGCGGATAGTGGGGCGCTGCGGGCGGCACGAACCCCGGCGCAGGGGCGTTGGGCAGGCCCGCCGGAGGTGTCGCCGCATGGCCATGCGCCGGTGGATGACCGACCGACGCGCCGTAGCCCGGATGACTCTGCGGAGCTTGCATCGACGCCCCGGAGCTGTCAGCGTCCTGCGCCATCCGGTGCATGCTGCTCGAGCCGCCCGTCGCGGGCTCGGTCAACACTTCCTGGATCGCACTCGCGAGCAGCGTGACGTCCGCGTAGCGGTTGTTCTTGTCCTTCTCGAGGCACTTGAGGATCAACCGATCCGCCGATGGCGGCAGTCCCGATCGCGTATTGACCGTCGACGGGGCAGCCGGCGTTTGCTTGAGCTGCGCGGTGATCAGTCCGGCAGGCCCCTTGGCGTCCGGGAACGGCAGCCGGCCGGTGATCATCTCGTAGGCGACCACGCCGAGCGCATAGACGTCGCTGCGGCCGTCGAGCGCTTTGCCCATCAGCTGCTCGGGTGACATGTACTCGAGCGTGCCGAGGGTCTGTCCGGTCGCGGTGAGCTGCGGCGATTGCGGGTCGATCGTATCGCCACGCATCACTTTGGCGATTCCGAAGTCGAGGATCTTTACGAACTCGGGGTTACCGGGACGACTCTCGAGATAGATGTTCTCCGGCTTCAGATCGCGATGCACGATCCCCTGCGCGTGTGCCTCGGCGAGCGAGCTGCACATCTCGGTAAGGATCTTGAACACGCGCTTCCAGTCGAGTGGCGCCTGCTCGTGAAAGATCTGATGGAGGCTCTTACCCTCGAGCAACTCCATCGCGATGTACAGCGTCCCGTCGGGCGTGCGATCGAAATCGTAGGTCGTGATGGTATGGGCGTCGCGCAGATTACACAGCACCATGCCCTCGCGGCGGAACCGAGCGACCAAGTTCTCGTCCTTGGTCATCTCGGGATGCAGAAGCTTGAGCGCCACCTTGCGTCCAGTGGCGAGCTGCGTGCCGCGATACACCGAGCCGAACCCGCCCTCACCGATCTTCGATTCGATCTTGAATCGGTTGTTGAGCACCGAGTTCAAGAACAGATCGTCCATCTGCGAGCGCGTCTTGGGCCGCTGCGGTGATGGCTGTGGCTGCGGTCGGGGCTGCGCCTGCGGCTGCGGTGCAACGGCCGCGCGTGCTGGCGCAGGACCGTGGCCCGATTGCGCGACCACCGGTACCCCCGACGCCGACGCGATCGTTGCACCAGGCGCAGGCGTCGGCGCGCGAGGGGCTTGCAAGCGATAGCCGCAGACGCCGCAGAATCGCGCGTTGTTCTCGAGCGCCGCGCTGCACGACGGGCAATTCATCCCACCGAGATGTTCGCAGAGATTCCGGGACCTCGCACGCGAGAGTCCCTTGAAAATGTCGTGGTGCTCTGCGCTCGCACCCGCGAGACATGCGTCAGGCAACCGGTGATCGGCCGTGAGATTCACCGTGAGATCGGCGTCAACAGCTCAATGCGAGCACCACGATCACCACGACGGCAATCGCGATCCCGAGCACCGGGAGCAGCCATTTGCGACGCGGCGCCTCGACCGGCGCCGGCGGCAGCGCCTCGATCGCGGCATCGTCGCCGACGAACAAGCGGATTCGCGGCCCGCCCGGACCGAACTCGACGCTGACCGGGACGCCGAGCGCGACCGCGGTCTCGGTGATCCGATGCCCCTCGACGTAGGTGCCGTTCGAGCTACCGAGATCGACGAGCACCCAGCCGGCCTCGGGAGTCTCCTGGGCCGGCGGCTCGTCGGGCCCGCGCGTCGGCCGCAGCTCCGCGTGGCGCGAGCTCGCATCGATGTCGCGGTTCGGATCGAACGACACCTCGCATTCGGGATGCCGACCGAACCGAATGCGAGCCTCGACGGGGAACTCCTGCCGGTGGCCTCGCCGGCTGCCAGCCAGGTGGTCGATGACGACCCGCACGGCGCAATCGTATCACCGTCCCCCGAGCCACCACGCGATCAGACATGCAACGACTGCAATGCCGACATACCACCACCAGCTCAGAGATCGGCGCAGGCGCTCGCGTGCCGGCCCAGGACGCTCGAACTCGACCTCCACCGGCGGTACGTGGATGCCGATCGAGGACCGCACGATCGCGTGTTGGCCAGTGACTGGCAATGACGGAGGAATCGTCGTCGTCGGAATTCCGATCCTCGCGGCGAGTCGGTTGGCGACGTTCGAAGTCGGCGTCAGCGCGAGATCGCCTTCTTTCTGCGGATCGAACTCACGGAACATCGGAAGGTCATCGGGCCCCGCGGGCGGCGCCAGCCCGGCGCCGGCGACCTCGCAGACCAACGCGGTGATGTTGTCGGTGCCACCTGCGTTGCGTGCCGCGGTGACCAGCAAGCGAACCGCCTGCTCTACCGATCGCGGCGTCGACAACAACAACGCTATCGCCGGGTCGGCGACCAGCCCGTGGAGGCCATCGCTGCACAGCAACACGCGATCGCCCAGTCGTAGATCGATCACCGACAACGATGGCTCGACATCGTTGTCGACGCCCAGCGCCTGAAGGATCGCGCCACCTGCACTTTCGATCGTGCGCTGTGAATGGCCGGCTTCGAGCAGGGCCGACTGCAGCGATTGATCGCGCGTGACCTGGACCAGCTCGCCCGAGCGAAGCACGTAGACCCGTGAATCGCCGATCGTCGCCACGACCATGCGGCCCGCGACGATCGCGGCGGCCGATAGCGTCGTGCCCATCCCGCGCAGGCCGGGCTCGCGCTCGGCCATCGCGTGGACGTCGTGGTTGGCGATCCGCACGGCACGCCGCAGCAGCCGAGCAAACACCTCGGCATCGCGTGGCTCGTCGGTCTTCTTGAGCTCGCGCCACAACACCTGGGCGGCGAGCTCCGACGCGACCTCGCCACCCAGACTGCCGCCCATCCCGTCGCAGACCACGAGTAACGGGCCGCGCCGCCCAGCCGCAGACCACTGCGTGGCGACCTCGCGGGTCACCATCTCGTCGAGATCGCCGACCAGCAGATGGTCTTCGTTGTGCTCGCGAATCTCGCCGACGTCGCTCGCCCCAGCGACGATCACCTCGAGCGGCTCACGCGGCGGCCGCATCTGACTGTCGCGGGCGCGCCGCGGTGACTCGTCGTCGGCAGTCACGTCACCTGAGCTCGATGCGCAGCAGCTGGTCTCCCATCCTGACGTGATCGCCGTGTTTGAGCGGCGTCGATCCCACGACCTTCACGAACGTTCCGTTGGAGCTTGCGAGATCCGAAACCTGCGCACGCTTGCCATCCCACGTCACCGAGGCGTGGCGACGCGACATGAACGCGTCATCGCGAAATACGATGTCGCCTTCCTCGCGGCCGATCACGACCTCCTCGCCAGCGAGATGGCGAACGTCGCGATACCCACCCGACGGGATCAGCTGGAGCAGCCGGCCCCATGGCTCGCGCGGCGGCGATCCGAACAGCGCCACGCCATGGCGAACCAGCGCGTGCACCTTGGTCTCCTCGGGATCGACGCGCTCGTAGCGCAACACCTCGCGGCCGACGAGGATCACCATGCCATCGGTGAGCTCGACCGGCGCGTCGGCCTTGCGAAACACCCCGTTCAGCGTATCGAGCGGGATCAGCGTGATCGCCGCGCCGCTGCGATCGATCCGCGCGTGCTCGCGGGCGAGGAACCGATCATCTGCGAACGCGACGTCACCAACCCGACCGATCACCACGAAGTCACTCGCGAGTGGAAACCGTTGGCCGTCCGAGCCGTCACGATTGACAAGGATCGCGGTGCCCCATGCAGCACCGGGTTGACTCACCGGCGCGGGTGCGGACGCCGGCGGCACCACCGAAAGCGGTGGTGCGTTCGACGGAGACCGTGCGCCACCTTGCGACCGCACACTCGCCCCAAGATCGGTCGGCTGCAGCGCCTGCATGTGAAGGCCGCACTGCTGGCAATACGCAAACCCGACCGGTGTCGGCGAGCCACAACGCGGACACGTAACCGAGCTCGGCGTTCCGCCCGGCCGAGGCATCGACGTAGCGGGTGGTGCCTGTCCCATCCCGGGCGTGCCGCCTATCGGGCTCGCGGGCTGCCCTCCATGATGGCCTTGCGGTCCGCTGGGCGCGGCCATCGTCGGCGCCATCGCGGGCCCAGCCGTCGCAGGGCCCGTCGGTGAACCGCCCATGGGCCCCATCGGTGAACCGCCCATGGGCCCCATCGGTGAACCGCCCATGGGCCCCATCGGCGGGCCGCCCATCTGAGGAGCAGACATCGGCGGTGGCGCACCTGCCGGAGCCGCGAGCGCGAGCCCGGTGCCGCAGTTGCGGCAGAACTTCATGCCAGGTGGGTTCTCGGTCCCACACGCCTGACACAATGTGGGCAACCCTGAAGGCACCGCCGCGGTCTGCACGAACGCAGGCGCCAGCGAGCTGCCGCAGTTGAGGCAGAACGACGAGCCGGCTGGGCTTTCATGCCCACACATCGAACAACGCATCGGACCCCTAACGTGTTAGTCGAACCTTGGCCACGCGTGTTTAGAAGGACTGCGAACCGAGTGTCTCAACAACACTCCGTCTCGGGAATGGCTGCGGGCCGGTTTGCAACATATGGAGTGTCTTGCTAATACCGTCCCCCTCCCGTTCACGAAAGCGCCCATGCGCCCCATGCGATCGAACGTAGCGTCTTCCTCCCGCGTGGCCGTCACTCTGGCGATCGCGCTCTCGCTCGTGGGTGCCTGTGTCGATACGGCGGTCAGGACGGCGCCGTTTCGCGCACGCCCCGATGCCGCCGATCCGGGATCGCTTCAGGGGCCGTTCACCGGGCGTGTCGTCGACGCGACCACGCATGCTCCGGTCGCCGGCGCGCTGGTGTTCGGCGCGTGGACGCTCGAGCGCGGGACGGCGCTTCCCGAGCCCGCCGGTGCGCGCGAGTTCGTCGGCTCGACCGACGCCGCTGGCTACTATCGCGTACCGGAGCCCGACAGCGTGCCGCGCGGGGTACGGATCACCGAGTTCACATTGTTGGTCTACAAGCGCGGCTACGTCGCGTACCGCAGCGATCGCCGGTTCTCGGACCTCGGGGCTCGCATGGACTTCGCCCAGCGCGACAACCAGATCTTGCTCGAGCGCTGGCGCACCGAGATGTCCCACGCGCGCCACGTTCGGTTCGTCGGTGGCGGTGCCGCGGTTGCCGCGTTGACCCAGTGGGAGCTCGCCGACGCGAGCGCCGAGCTCGACGGCAAGCGCCCCTCCACGATCGACGATCAGCGTGGCCGGATCGATGGCACCTATCTGGTCGCCGCCCAGCTGCTCACCGAGGCCGATATCAAGGCGCGCACGAAGTACGACGGTGGCTTCGAAACCGGCCCGCTGTCCGACGAGCCAGACACCGCGACCTACTCGTCGCAACATTTCAAGGCGCTCGGCAGACCCGAGACCTGGGACGTCGCGATCCGGCTCTGGCGTCTCGATCCGGGACGCGCACAGGAGCGCTATGAAGAGCTGCTCACCCAGCTCCCTGGGATCACGGAGAAGGATGACGTCGCGAATCGCTCGTTCATCGCCACCGAGTCCGACATCCGCGGCGTCGGGTTCCTCGACGCGCCGCGCGGAATCGTCGTGCTCCTGACCTGCGGCACCAATCAGTGCGGTGCGAACGAAGACGTGACCGCGCTCGCGCAGGGGGTTCACACCAAGATCAAGGCGCTGGTCGCAGCGCCGGGAGCGAGCAAATGAGGTGGCGCGCATCTGCCCTCGCGATCGCAGCTGGCCTTGCGGTGGTTCCGGGAACGGCGACCGCATGGGAGCCGGAGACCACCCACGCGGGGCTCGCTGAACAGGCGGCGCTCGCGTCGCGGCTGCATCGCCGGCTCGTCACGCTCGGGTTCACCGGCGGCGTGTTCGAGCCGCTGACGATCCCACCCGCCGACGCACCCACGCTGATGGCATCGGTGAAGCTGTTGTCGCCGAGCCACGGCTCGGTTCCGGACGCTCGCGGCAGGCAGGTCGCGCTCGCGTGGCTCACCGCTGGCGCGGCGCTCGCCGACATCCCGTCGAGCCATGGCGCGAATCATTTCTACGATCCGGCGACCAAGCGTGGTTGGCAGGCACCAGATCGCGGGATCATCGCCGGGCTCACCGATAAGGTCCGCGAAGCGGTGGGCCGCGCGTCGCTGCCCGATCGCGGCATCCCTGCGCCGGATTGGGTGGTCGACAAGACCAATCCATTCAACCTCGACGCGTTCATGACTCAGTACGCGAAGGCGGTGTCCGCGCGTACGCCGGGGGAACGTTCGCGTCACATGGCCGCGGCGCTGATCGCGGCGGGGGCGATCCTCCACACCCTCGGCGATCTCGGTGCGCCGTCCCGCGTTCGCGGTGACGAGGCTGCTCATCTCGAGCCGCTCGGTGCGGGTCCCGACGATCTCGGTTCGCGATTCGAACGACTCGCCGCGCTGGCACATGGCCGGCTCGGCGTTCCGGCTCCGTCGCGCAAGATCACTCGCACGCGGCTTCGCGAGTTTTTTACCGCGAGCGACGGCAGCGGGCTCGCCGATCTGATCGCACGCACGTACTTCTCTCCCAATACGCTGCCGAAACGGACGCGCAGCGACGAGCAACCGCGGTTGGTCCGGCCTCAGCCCGCGTTGCCGCGCCTCAACCTCATGGCCGCGTCGCGCGAAGAAGGCACCAGCCTGCGCGACGTCAAGGGCATGTGCCTGGCACGTTATCGCGTCGACCACGGGATGCTCGGGTTCTCGCTCGACGACGAATGCATCCTCGAGCAGATCGCCGCGATCCTTCCAGAGGTTGCGAGCTACGAAGCCGGGCTGCTGGACTTCTTGCTGCGCGGCGAGCTGACGATCGCCGTCACCGATTCGGTGGTGGTGACTGGCAAAGGCCTCGGCGCGGGAACCATCGACGTTCTCGTCGAAGACGATCGCGGTGTACGGACCTCGCTCGGCACCGCGTCGAGCAAAGGCGGCGCACAGCTCGCGCAGGTCGGTGCGCCGTCGGCGGGCGTGCGTGTCGTGGCGGTGTTTCGCGGCACCGATGCTGCTGGTGAGCCGATCGTCGCGGTCGGCGCCATGCCACTCGGGCGCTGATGGCGAAGCGACGCCGCGACGACGACCCCGGTGGGCTCGATGGCTTCGACCGCGTGTTCGCGCTGCTCGATCAGGCTGCGCCCGGGCTCCATGACGTAACGCCGCCGAGCGGCAAGCTGCCCGTCGGCCTCCCGGGTCCCTTGATCGAGCTGTATGCGCGCTGCGATGGCGCGCGGCTGTTCCTCGACACGATCGAGCTCGCACCGGCGAGCGAGGTCGCGCTGACGAGCGCCGGGCGGTGGCAGTTTGGAACGATCGATGGCGACGCCCTCGCGATCGATCATCGCGGCCGGGTGTGGCGCGAAGATCCGTCGATCGATGATGACGTCTGCGACGGCACGCGGCTAGATCGCTGGCTCGCGGGCACCGTCGACGCCACCGCGCTGCTCTACGATGCGGATGGTGAGTTCGCCGAAGATGTGTTCGACGACGACGGCGAGCTCGTTCCCGAAATGCGCGAGCGCGGGTTGCGTGCTCAGATCAAGCGAGATCCGTCGGCTCCGGGTCCACGCTGGCGACTCGCGCTCGCACTGCTCGAAGAAGGTGCGGTCGAGAACGCGCGCGACGAGCTCGAACAAGTCGTCGCCGATGACCCCGCGTTGCCATGGGCATGGCTCGATCTTGCGCGAATCTCGGAGCGAATGGACGAGCTCGGCAACGCGATCGACGAAGCGCGCATGGCGGCGCAGACCGCAGAGGGCGTCCAGCATCCGCAGGCCGGGTACTTTTGGGCGCAGCTCGCTCGGCTCGCCACCCGGATCGGTGACGAGATGATCCGCGCTGAAGCGGCCACCAAGACCTCGCTGTTGGCCCCGAGCCTGAAGCAGGCCCAGTTGACTGGTGCCCGCGAATCGCTCGAAGCTGGCGATACGGCTTCCGCGAAGGGGCTTTTGGACCTGCTACGAGCGGTGTGGCCACGCGACCTCGAGGTGCTCGAGCTGTCGCGCCGGATCGTGACCTGAGACGCTCCGGTCACACCTGCCGTGAATCGTTCACCACGCGTGTGCCTGCCACCACGTGTCGCTCCCCGCACGGTCGCCGCGATCCGCCGGCACGGATATGGCACGAGGCGGCGCTATGACTGTTCGCACACTGTCTGAACTCGCTTTGGTGAATCGTGAGACAACGCTTGATCGACAACGATCACGCCCGGTATATCGGGGCATCGTGAACCGACCGGTTTCAGCATTGTTGTGTGCCTCGAGCCTGATCCTGGCTTGTACCTCTCAAACCGTCATTCGTTCGAACCCGCCGGGTGCGCGCGTATACCTCGATGGCCAGTTCGTCGGCCAAACGCCGTACACGATGAGCGATACCAAGATCGTCAGCAGCGACACTCAGGTTCGCCTCGAGTACCCGGGGTTGCCGCCGTTCCAGACTACGATCTCGCGCAACGAGGAGTTCGACGTCGGTGCGTGCATCGGCGGCGTGTTCCTGCTGGTGCCGTTTCTGTGGATCATGGGCTATCAGCCCGAGCACAACTACGACATGGTGCCGGCGTACCCGCAGCCATATCCACCGCAGTATCCGGCCGCGCCCCAACCCTATCCTCCACCGCCCGCGCCCTACCCGCCCGCGCCGTACCCCGCGCCGCCGCCGCAAGGGTATCCGCCCGCGCCCGCGCCGGCACCGGCACCGGCTCCGGCACCTGTTCAGCCGCGCGCGTGAGACTGCCGTGGCTCGTGGTCTCGGTCGCCGTCACGGCGGGGTGTCTACCGCCGCTCACGCGATCGCCTAACAACGTCGTCGATCTCAAGTACCGCAGCGCCGCTGCACCGCGAGCTACCGCCACCGCGCTGTACCACTGGGGCGGCTCGCGCAGCCTCGCGATCACCTCGCGCTGCAAGATGGCGCCGACCGATTCCGAGATGTATGCCGCCCGTGCCGAGCACTGTGGTGGCATCGCCGCGTGGTACTGGGGCGTCTCGCGCGTGCTGCTCGAACATGGTGGCTCGCCGACGTTTTTGACCCCGTTGCGGTCCGACGGCCGGTTGCGTTGGCTAGACCTCCCGGGCGCGTGCCGATGATCAGACACTCCTGGATCGTCGCGATCGCGGTGTGCGCCCGCTCGATCGTTCACGCCGACGAGCCGGTTGCGCCCCCCGCTGCGACCAGTGCCGAGCTTCCGACCGCAGCGTCGGATCCGCACACGATCGATCCGTGCAGCGATGCCGGTGTGGCCCCCCGATTGGCCTCGCTGCTGAGCGCCCGGCGATTTGCCGATGCGCACCACGCGGCGGTCGGCCTCCGCGTGTTGTGCGGCTCACGAGGGCTAGCCGATCGCTGGAGACTGTACGACTCCGTCGCGCTGCTACGGCTCGAGGATCGCGCGTACGCGCTGGCGAATCTCCACGAGCTCGCAGCCGGCTCGCAAGCCTCGGTGGCCACCGTGTTACTCGCATGGGCATATGTCGATGGTGGTGATCACCGAGCGGCGCGCACCGCGCTCGCCAAGCTGCCGCCACCACGAGCCGCTGCGATCCGCGCACTCGGCCAGCTCGACGACGCCGACGCATTCGCGCACGCGATTACGGGGCTGGACGATCGGATGCGCGCTCGCGCGATCGCGATCGAACGGCGGTATCGCGACGCGCGCGAACGCAGCCCCGCATTCGCCGGTGTGCTCAGCGCGCTGCTGCCCGGCACTGGGCAGCTCTACGCCGGGTCCTTTCAGGCCGCCGCGGTCACCTTCGTGCTCAACGGATTGTTCATCGGCGCGACCGTGGAGCTCGCGCGAGAGCGTCACTACTTCACCGCCACCGCCGCGGGGACCGTCGCTTCGTTCTTCTACGTCGGCGGCATCATGAACGCCGTCGACCTCGCGCGCCGGCGCAACGCGCTCGCGATGCAGCCCCACGCCGATCAGCTCGAGCAGCTCCTGGTGCCCGAGCTCGGCGGCCAGTTCTAACCCCGTTAGCGGAACACGGCTTGGTCGGCAGGGATGCCGCGGGCCTCGAGCTCTGAATAGAACCGCGGGACCGTGCCGGTCGCGGCGAACGCGCCGTTTTGGTACTGGAACACGACCTGAGTATCGAACGAGGTCTCGGAGCACCCGATGATCTCTTCGATCGCCATGACCTTGACCGAGCCATCCGGCCAGCGCGCAACGTGCACGACGATGTCGAACGCTTGCGAAACCAGCTCGCGAATCGCGTGCTCGGAGCCGGGGCTCATTGCGCGGATCAGCGTGGCCAACCGGCTGAGCGTCGCGTTCGCACCGTCACCGGTCATTCCGACGATCGCGCCGTCGGTCGACGAGCTCAGCGCGGTGATCAGCGCGCCAGCTTCACGGCCACGCACCTCCCCGACCACCAAGCGATCGGGCGCCAGCCGCAGCGCCGTCTCGAGCAGCGCGCCGAGGTCGACCTCGACAGTCTTGCCCACGCCGGCGCGGGTCTCCAGCGGAACCCACTCGTCACGGCGCAGCGAAAGCTCGCCGACCTCTTCGACCGAAACCACGCGCTCGCCCGCAGGCGCTGCGCCGGCGAGCGCCGCCAGCACGGTGGTCTTGCCCGAGCTCGGACCACCACACACCAGGATGTTCCGGCGTGCCGTGATGCAGGTGGAGAGGAAGTCCGACATTCCGCGGCTCATCGTGTTGCGCGAACCGAGGTCCGCGAGCGATGGCCGCTGGCTCGCCGCCTTCTTGAGCACGATGCATGCGCCGCGCGCGGCGACCGGCGAGATCGCCGCGGTCAGCCGCGTGCCATCGCGCATTCGTAGATCGACGATCGGATGCCCTTCGTCGATCGTCGCACCGGCCTCGGCGACCAGGCGCTTGACCACGCGCTCGAACACTTCCTCCGACGAGAACGCTCGACCCGAACCGCGAAGCTCGCCATCCTTGCCGACCACCACGCGATCGCGGCGATCGATGAAGATCTCGTCGATCTTTTCGTCGGCCAGCAGATCCTCGAGTGGGCCGAGCGCAAGCGCCTCGTTGAGCGTCTCCTTGATCAGCGCATCCTGATCGATGAACTTGGGGAGCTCGCCGGAGGTCTCGAGCGCCTCTGCGAGATCGATCGTGGCGCGCTCGGCACGTTGCCAGAGCTCCTCGTCGTGGAGCCGTTCGACCGGAATCTTGTCGAGGTCCAACTTCGCGCGCAGACGCTCGAGAATGGTCGACTGCAGGTCGAGCATCTTGATGACCTTCGAATCGAGCGGCTCGATCTGAACGCCACGTCGACTCGGAGCAGCCACCGAGCGGGTGACGACGCGCTTGGCGGGCTGCGGCTTCTTCTTGTCGGCGGACAGCGGCACTACCGGTGCGGGCTGTCCCATCGGACTCATCGACGACACCGCGGCCGGCGCCGCCATCGCGGGCGGAGGCGCGATCGAAGGCGCGGCGGGCGGCGGAACTGGGAGCGCGGCTGCCGACGGACCGTGACCGATCGGTGGATTGTTCGCTTCGGTCGGTGGGATCGAGCTCGGTGGCGGCCCCATCGGCGGCGGAATCGGCGCGAGCGGCGGCGGCATCGTTCCGCTCTGGTGACGCTGTGGCAGCGGTGGACTTCGCCGTTCTGCGACAGGCGGTGGCGCAGCGAGCGGCGGCATCGAGGGCTCGCGAGCCAGCGGACCAGGCGCCGGACGTGGGGGACCTGGACGCACGGTCGGCGGCGCGATCGCGGCCCCCACCGATTCCGGCGATGGCGGCGGCGGCTGCGCTTCGGTGGGGCGCGGCGGACGAACGTCGGGGCGCGGCTCGGGACGAGACTCGACCGGCGACGCAGGCGAGGCCTGAGCGACGCGATCGGAGAGCGCTCCGAGCTGGTTCGATGGCGGCGAGGTCGTGGTCTCAGACGCACCATCGCCATCGCTGCTCGCATTTTCGTCGACACCGACGATGAAATCGCCGATGTAGATCTTGTCGGAGTCCTTTACGACGAGCGGGCTGGTGATCTTCCGGCCGTTGACGTACGTGCCGTTGGTGCTCTTGAGGTCGACGATGATGAACTTGCCGTCCTTGAGCACGATCCTCGCGTGACGCTTCGAGACGTTGCCCTTCGGGAGCACGATGTCGTTGCCTTGGACGCGACCAATGGTGACCTCGGGCTTGTTGAACACCATGCGGCGCTGCTCGCCGCCCTTTTCCTGGATGAGTATGGTGAACATTTGCTCCTGAGGGGGCAGCCACGCCCCGGTGGTGCGCCCTGACGAACCGTACTAAGCGGTGGCAATCACGGTCAAGTTCGCGGTCCATCAACCGCGCCAGACCAGAGTGAGCCTCAGGTTTGGCCGGCGCCCGGAGCGGTGGCGGGTGCCTCCGGCGCGAGCGCCGCGCGTATGTCATCTCCCCACAGCGCCCACACGCCGACCGCGAAGATCGCGAGAATTGCGGTCACGATAACGACATCGTGCCAGCGAGGCCGCATCGTGAATCGGACGTTAGCACGCGCCGTCTCAGGGAAAAACGTCTCTATGATGAGGTGCCCATGATGCGATTTTTGATCATCGCTCTCGCGTTGCTCGCGTCCTCGCGGGTCGAAGCAGCGCCGAAGAAGTACCACTTCAAGCTCGCCGCGGTGACCGCGAAGGATCACGTCAAGCCGCCCGAAGTGGCTTCCGCCGCGACCAAGCGGGTCGAGGGCCAGATCAAAAAGACATTCACCAGCCACGCGCAGCTGGTCGCGACCCTAGACGGCGCCCCTGACCCGATCGCCAACGCCGACGCGTTTCGCAAGTTTCTCAAGAAGAAGGGCCTTGCCGGCGCCTACCTCGTGACCGTCGAAGTCACCGGCGCGTCCGAGGAAGTCGAGCCGATGCCCGACAAGCCCAATTCGCAGCGCCTCGTCGTGCGTCTCGAGATCCACATGCTCGGCGAGACGATTCCCGGGCGCACCATGGGATTCACCGGCGACGGTAAAGCCACGATCAAACAGGAAGTCGGTCGCACGATCCGCGACCGCGACCGCGAGTACGCCTGGGATAGCGCCGCCGAGGTCGCCATCGCCGAGGCCATGACGACCGTGTTCAAGCAATTAGCCGTTCCGCCGAAGAAGCAGTAGAGCGAGGCGACGTGAGAACCGGACCGGAGCGTGACGACCGGAAGCGCCGCGGCAACGAAGCAATCGAGCCCCGCAGCCGCTGGGCTATTCGACGAATCGCCGCACGAGAAACCTCCGCCCAGCGAGCGAGGAGGTTCGAGTGCGAGGCGACGCGAGAACCGGACCGCAGCGTGCTCGGGCACGTGAGGACCGGAAGCGCAGCGGCAACGAAGCAATCGAGCCCCGCAGCCGCTGGGCTATTCGACGAAGTTGCCGATCCGATCTAGCTGCATATCCGCCGGGATTCGCTCCACATAGGACAGCCAGATGAACATCGCCTCGCCCTTGATGTTCTCGATCGGCACCGAACCCCAATACCGCGAGTCTCTGGAGTTCGCACGGTTGTCGCCCATCGCGAATACATGGCCTTCAGGCACCACGTAGTGCGCCTGCTGCTCGCATGCCTCCGCTCCCTGCTTGGTCACCACGATCGAGCCGGGCAGCTGGTTGGCCGCCGCCTCGCGCTTGATCTCGGGATCTTTCGGAGTCGGATCGGACAGGCAAGTCGGAACCCGCCCATCACGAGGAAACCCATCATCGTCCAGTCGGCCTTCCTCGGCGTGGAACACGTCGTGGCTGTTACCATCGACGGTCTCGCGATATCGCGTGCACGGCATATCCGTACGCACGCCGGTCCGCTCGTTCTTGTCCTTATAGGTACAGCCGGCGCCCTGAATCAGCTCGTGCGGGATCGCCTTACCGTTGACGTACACGACGTTGCACCGCTCTTCAACCGTGTCGCCGGCGACCGCGATCACCCGCTTGATGTAATCGCGGTCCGGCTCGCACGGCTGCATGAACACGATCACGTCGCCGCGGTTTGGTGACCGCTCGAACAGCTTGATGTTGGTGTACGGGATCCGCAGCCCGTAGATGAACTTGTTGACGAAGATGTGATCGTTGATCTCGAGCGTCGGATACATCGAGCTCGATGGGATCTTGAACGCCTCGACCACGAACGCGCGCAGCAGCAGCGCGATCATGATCGCGACGCCGATCGATTCGATCGTGTCGCGCATCGGCGACCGGTTCGGCCGCACGATCAGCTCGTCGACGACGGCATCGAGGCCAGGCAGATCGCGTTTGACTTGCGCGAGATCGCCACTCGCCAGCGCGCGCTCCACGGTGCTCGTGCTGGTCTCCAGCTCGGCGCGCTTGCCGCGCAGCGAGCTGTCGCGACCCAACGCTGCGCGCGCCTCGCGCACCAGTGCAACCGCCTCCTTGCGCACGCGTCGATCCAGTGTGCTTGCCAACATCAACGATTCCTAGGCCCGACTATGCACCACGCTGGCGGTCGCGACCAATCATCACTCGATAAAGCTGCCCATCCGGTGGAACCGGACCTCGCGCGCGTTGCGATAGGACAGAAACGTGAACATCGCCTTGCCGCGAATGTTCTCGATCGGCACCGAGCCCCACGCCCGCGAATCTAGCGAGTTGGCGCGATTGTCTCCCATCACGAACACGTGCCCGTCCGGAACCACGTAATGGCGCTGCAGCGCACACGCATTGGAAGAGCTCGCATCGGTGCGCACTACGAGACCGAACCTCTGGGTCGTCGGGACCAGCGGCTTGCCGTCCGGATGCGTCGGACAATGCGGCGGAGCGTCCTTGGGGAAGTCGTATTGGCTCGGCTGTTCGAGCTCGCCATCGCGCGCCCATTGCTCGTCGCGCGCGGGCCGCTCCGGCTCGTGGAACGTATCGTACGACTTGCCGTCGACGGTCTCGCGATACCTGCTGCACGTGGTCGTCGACGGTTCGCCGTCGGTTTGCGGCTCGCCCTCATAGCTGCAGCCCTCGCCCTGCACGAGCTGGCTCGGAATCGGCTTGTCATTGACGTAGACGATGTTGCAGCGGATCTCGACGCGATCCCCTGCCGTGCCGATCACCCGCTTGATGTAGTCCTTCTCGGGCTGGCACGGCATCACGAATACGATCACGTCACCGCGATCGGGCGATCGTGCCAACAGCTTGGTGTCGGTGAACGGAACCCGGATGCCGTAGATGAACTTGTTGGCGAAGATGTGATCGTTGATCTCGAGGGTCGGATACATCGAGCTCGTCGGGATCTGGAACGATTGCATCACGAACTCGCGCAGCACCAGCGCGAGCACCACCGCGGCGCCGATCGACTCGATATAGCTGCGAGCGATCGACTTGGGCGTGTGCTCGACATATTGATCGACCAAGCTATCGAGCGCGGGCAGGCCGTGGCGGACCCGCACCAGATCGCGCGACGCGAGTGCGCTCTCGACTTCCTCGGCCGCGGCGGCAAGCTTCTCGAGGCCAGGCTTGAGCGACAGAGCCGACCGGGCGAGGCGGATCAACAGGCGCGCCTCCTGCTTCACGCGACGGTCAAGGCTAGCGGCGCGCACGGCGAGCGGATCCGGTCAGTCGACCTTCAGAACCGTCAGGAACGCTTCCTGCGGCAGCTCCACCGATCCGACGGCCTTCATCCGCTTCTTGCCCTCTTTCTGCTTCTCGAGCAGCTTCTTCTTACGCGTGATGTCGCCGCCGTAACACTTCGCGGTGACGTCCTTGCGCGCGGCCTTCACGGTGGTGCGCGCGATCACGCGGCTACCGATCGCGGCCTGGATCGCAACATCGAACATCTGGCGCGGCACGACGTCTTTCATCTTGGTGCACAGCTCGACGCCGCGGTGATACGCCGAGTCGCGGTGCGAGATGATCGACAGCGCGTCGACGCGCTCGCCGTTGATCAGCACGTCGAGCCGAATCAGATCGGCATCGCGATAACCCGCCGGTTCGTAGTCGAGAGACGCGTAGCCGCGCGACATCGTCTTCAGCCGATCGTAGAACCCGAACACCACCTCGGCCAGTGGCATTTCATAGACCACCCGAACCCGGCCGCCCGGGTCATAGTGCAGCCCCTGCTGAACGCCGCGGCGCTCCTGGCACAACTGCATGATCGGCCCGACGTATTCCTGCGGCAGGTGGACGGTGGCGTTGATGATCGGCTCTTCGATCTTGTCGTATTTGCCCTGATCCGGAACCTTGGCCGGGTTGTCGACCTCGGTCACCTCGCCGTTGGGGTGAAGAATTCGGTAGCGCACGCTCGGCGCGGTGGTGATCAGATTCAGGTTGAACTCGCGCTCGAGCCGCTCCTGGATGATCTCCATGTGAAGCAGACCGAGGAACCCGGTGCGAAATCCGAACCCGAGCGCGGCCGAGGTCTCCGGCTCGTAGGTCACCGACGCATCGTTGAGCACGAGCTTGCCGAGCGCGTCCTTGAGATCTTGGTAGTCCGCCGCGTCGACGGGGAACAACCCTGCGAACACCATCGGCTTGACCGACTTGAAGCCCGGCAGCGGCTCGGCACATGGACGATCTGCGTCCGTCACCGTATCGCCGACGCGCGCATGCGCGATGTCCTTGATCGATGCTGCAAGGATGCCGACCTGCCCCGCCTCGAGCCCTTCGATCTCGATCGGCTGGGGCCGCCGGACCGCGACCATCGTGCATTCGTAGGTCTGCTCGGTCGCCCAGAACCTGAGCTTGGTGCCCTTGGTGATCTTGCCGGCCATCACGCGCACCAGCACGACGACACCGCGGAACGTGTCGTACCAGCTATCGAAGATCAACGCCGACAGCGGAGCTTCGCGGTCCGCCTTGGGCGGCGGAATCCTCTCGACGACGGCCTCGAGCATCTCGTGCACGCCCTGCCCGGTCTTCGCCGACACCAGCAACGCATCCGACGCATCGAGCCCGATCGTGTCTTCGATCTGCTTCTTGATCTCGTCGGGCCGCGCGACCGGGAGGTCGATCTTGTTGAGCACCGGAACGATGTCGAGGTTGTTGTCGAGCGCGACGTAGACGTTGGCCAAGGTCTGCGCTTCGACGCCTTGCGCAGCATCGACGACGAGCAACGCGCCCTCGCACGCAGCGAGCGAGCGCGACACCTCGTAGTGGAAGTCGACGTGGCCCGGCGTGTCGATCAGGTGAAACTGATAGATCTGGCCGTCCTTCGCCTTGAAGTGGAGCTGGACCGACTGCGCTTTGATCGTGATGCCGCGCTCGCGCTCGAGATCCATGCTGTCGAGCATCTGCGCTTGCGCTTCGCGCGCAGTGACCGCGCCGCATTCCTCGAGGATTCGATCGGCAAGCGTGGTCTTCCCGTGATCGATGTGGGCGATGATCGAGAAGTTGCGAATCCGCTCGGCGGGGAACGTCATGAAGCGGTGGGTTGTTAGCGTGAACCGAGTCGAAGGTCGACCTGGCCGGGCAGCTGATCGCGATACTTGTCGAGCACGAGATCGATGCCCTGACGGATGTACTCCGCCACCGGAACCTTAGTGCGTCCGTGCAGCGCCTTGAGCCGGGCGTCCTGCTCGGGCGTGATGTACACGGTGGTGGAGATCTTCTTACGCGCCATGGCGTTGCAGGCCCATGACCCTACGTGGCCATATGCCCCGCGGTCAAACGGGAACACGGACAGAACCGCCACCAGTACACCACCGAGTCCTTCGTGGCGGGCCCGGCGGCAACTCTCCGGACCCAGACTTGCGGTGGGTCCACACGCCGTTTAGGCTCACGGTGATGGCGAAGCTCTCGAAACTCGTTGGCTTGTCGGCAGTGCTGTTCGCGGTTGCCTGTGGTGGCAGCAACAAGAAGGACACCATGAATCAGACCTCCGACACCTCGGTGCCGAAGGTCGATCCGACGCTGTGCGACACCAACGGTAAGAACATCGTTACCTACGACCTCAACAAGGACAATCGGCCGGACGTTTGGCGGTTGTACAAGGTCGAGGACGAGGGCGGCACCAAGGTCGAGTTCATGACCTGCAAGCAGGCAGATTTCGATCACGACGGTCGCAAGGACTGGGTGGTTGGCTACAACCGCAAAGGTACGCCGCTGTTCGAGAAGGCCGACGCCGACTTCGACGGCAAGTGGGATGTCTCTCGGGTCTACGACACCAAGCTTGGCGCGGTCGCCGAGGCCGAGCGCGACACCGACTTCGACGGCAAGTTCGACGTCAAAGAGACCTACGACACCGCCGGTGAGCTGAGCGCGGTCAAGCGCGATCGCAACAGCGACGGCCAGCCCGATCAGTGGGAGCAGTACAAGGACAAGATCCTGCTCGCGATCCTCTACGACGACGATTTCGACGGAAAGGTCGACCGCCGCGAGGAGATTCCGGGCGCGCGCCCCAAGGTCGAGATGCCGACCGAGCTCGATCCGACGGCGACCGGCACGCTCGATAAGCCCACCGATGGCGCCGGCAGCGGCAGTGGCAGCGCCACGCCTCCGCCGAAGACGAAGTAGCGATGTCGGTGGTTCCCAAGCCGTGGGGTAACGAGCTGATCTGGGCGCGCACCGACCGCTACGTCGGAAAAATTCTGCACATTCGCGCCGGCGAGGCGCTCTCGTTGCAGTATCACCGCGTCAAAGACGAGACGATCATGGTGCTCAGCGGCCGCATGCAGCTGATCCATTTCGTCGACGGCGAGGAGCCCACGTCTCGCGAGCTGTTGCCGCGCGAGCCATTTCACATCGCGCCAGGACTGCGGCACCGGATGATCGCGATCGAGGACACCGACGTGCTCGAGGTCTCGACGCCCGAGCTCGACGATGTGGTGCGATTAGAGGATCGCTACGGCAGGGTCGACTGATCGCGATGCGGCGCACCGTCAGCGCGCTAGCGCTGCCACGGACGCTTGCCGAATAGCAGCTTCGCACCCTGCAGCAGCGCCTTGAACGTGGCCTGCTTGTACGGGTACCACCAGACCTCGCGCGGCACCGCGACGCGGTCGTAGTTAACGTGGCGGGTCTCGCACAGATCGCGAAGCCCCTGCGCGGAGTGCGTACGACCGATGCCGCTTTGCTTCACGCCACCCCACGGCGTCTCGGGGCAGCCATAGGTGTTGAGCACGTCGTTGACCATCACCGTTCCGGCCTCGATCCGCTCGGCGAGTCGCTTGCCGCGGTCGCGATCGCGCGTGAACACGTACGCGAGCAACCCGAGGTGCGAGTCATTGGCGAGCTTGACCGCTTCTTCCTCGTCGGCGACCCGCATGATCGGGATCACCGGGCCGAAGATCTCCTTGCGCATCACGTCCATCTCTTGCCGGCATCCCGTGAGCACGGTCGGCTCGAAAAACATCCCTGGCCCAGCCGCCCGGCCGCCGCCGATTGCGACCGTCGCGCCTTGCGCGACCGCGCCATCGACGAGCTTCTCGACGACAGCCACCTGCTGCTCCCACGCCATCGCCCCGACGTCGACATCGGCATCCGATCCGCCATCGCCTTGGCGCAGCCGCTTGGCGTTTTCGATCACCCTCTCGACCAGCGCGTCGTGGATCCGATCGACGGCGTAGACGCGTTCGACCGACGCGCAGATCTGGCCGGAGTTCGCAAACCCACCCCACGTGATCGCCTGCGCCGCGCGATCGAGATCCGCGTCGGCGCACACGACGACGGGCGCCTTACCGCCGAGCTCGAGCGTGCACGGAATCAACCGCTCACCGCACGCGGCCGCCACCTTCTTGCCAGTCGCGACCGATCCGGTGAACACGCAGTAGTTGATCCCGCTATCGATCAAGGCCGCGCCGGTGGCGCCGCGCCCGGTGACGACCTGAAACAGGTCCGCCGGCAGCTCCGAGGCGAGATACAGCTCGCGCGCTTTCAGCGCGATCAACGGCGTGACCTCCGACGGCTTCAACACCACTGCGTTGCCCGCGATCAGGGCCATCATCGTCTCGCCGATCGGAATCGAGAACGGAAAGTTCCAAGGGGCGATCACACCGACGACGCCGCGCGGCACGAAGTGCAAATAGCTCGAGCGATGCTTGAGCAGATGCAGCGTGACCGGCTCCGGTGCGAGCATCTCGGGCGCGTGCTTGGCAAAGTAGCGCACGAGGTCGGCGACCAGGATGACCTCCATGCCGAGCGCCTCGAGCCGGGTCTTGCCGTTCTCGCGAACGATGACGTCGATCACCTCTTCGGCGCGCGACATCAACACCTCGGCGAACTTGAGCACTCGCTTGCACCGAGTCTCGATCGGCGTCGCCGCCCAGGCCTTTTGCGCCAGTTTCGCTCGCTCGACGGCAGCCTTCACCTCGGCGGCGGGCTGATCCGGCACCTCGCCGATCGGTGCCCCGGTCGCGGGGTTGATGCTGCGAATCGTGCCGGTGGGGTCGGATGCGGTGACTGCGCCCATAGCCGGCACTCTAGCAGTTGCCGCGTCTGTGGTTGAAACGCGACACTGTTGTCAGGTTCGCGGCGTAGTTATCGAGCAGACGGTCGAGGATTCGCGGGTCAAGCCGGTGGCACCCGCATTGCTGTACGACGCGCATGACCATTCGACAGC
Organism: Kofleriaceae bacterium; assembly: GCA_050184455.1. Classification (GTDB taxonomy): domain Bacteria; phylum Myxococcota_A; class Polyangia; order Haliangiales; family Haliangiaceae; genus JABFXX01. The sequence goes on from JBFXAI010000031.1 coordinate 46,782, forward strand.
AGGAGCAACGCCGGGTCCGCGCGCATCTCCTTGGCGCAGTCTCGGAGCTTGAGTCGCGCAACCCAACTCTGAGCGCCGAGCAACGGCGCCTTCGCCAATCGCTGATCGAGCGGCTCCGGCGGTACGCGGACGCTGGACGGTTTCCGCTCAACCTCGATTTTCCGAACGCGGCAACTCCATACTTCGTCGACGCGGCGGGGACCCGCTGCGCGGTTGCCGATCTAATGGAGCACACCGGCGATCATTCGCTGGTCGAGGCGATCGCGAAGCCCCGCAACAATGCGCGCGTACGAGACCTCGCGGATGAACCCGCGTTGCACCGATGGCTCGACCGAACCGGGATCGCGCTCGCCGAGGCCGCTCGCATTCAACCGGAGTACTGCGGGTTCACCGCTGCCATGGTGTGCTTCTGCACGGGACAGGCGCAAGGCGTTCTCGAGACGACCATCGTCGAGGGTCCCACCGACGAGCACCCATGGGGACTGCAAGCGGTGACCGCGGTCCATGGCACCAGCTCCTACAAGGTCGGTGATGAGATCCCCGTGGATCAATCCCGGGTCGTGACCCTCGGACAGCGCTGGCTGATCGCCGTCGGTGGCGGTGCAAACGTCACGTATACGTACGAGATCTGGAGCAACGGCCTCGTAGGCTCGTTTTGTGACGACGAGCTCCCTACCCTGACCATCTCCGACGCGGTCACCGCGTTGCTGGCGGACAGCTGTGAACAAACGCTCTACGACCAAGATCCTGCGTGGAACGAGAGCCTCCGGCCATGCGACGACGGGTGTTCGGCATCAGGTAGCCAGACAGCGGCGACCGGTAGCGCGCTCCTCGCGCTGTTGCTTGCGAGGCGACGGCGACGACTGCCGGCGATTCGCCCGTAACGAACGGCGGCTCAATACGGGTGGTGGTGCCCGTTCGCACCGTCGAGGTGGGGATGCGGATGCGGATGGTGGTGATGCTCGTCGCGCGCGTGCGGGTGTGCACCGTGCGGGTGTTCGTGTGATGGGTGGCGGCTACGCGACGAGTCGCCACGGGGCGGCTCACTGCGCGCATGATCGGCTGGACGATTGCGCGTGCGTGGTGGCGCCGTCGGACATCCGGCGAGCACGGCAAGCACGATCACCACGACCTGCTTCATGACTTCTTCTTCGGCGGTGCCGAGCTCATCTTGCGCTTCAGCGCCGCGAGCTCGTCTTCGAGGTTGGCATCGCGGCTGGCGGCACGGCCCGACTGCGCATTCGATGCCGGCCGCTCGGCGCTCGGGCGGGGCGCGCTGCCACTCGATCCGGCGCGCTTTTTTAGATCTGCGAGCGCATCGTCGAGCGACGGCGGAGGTGCCGCTGCGGGACGCGAGGTCCGAGCGCTCGGCCCGCTCGACGGCCGCGGCGCCTCGTGCACGTTGCGCCGAACTCGCTCGAGCTCGGCGAGCTCGCTCTCCAGCGTGGCCAGCTCCGCCAACAAACCATGCATCCGCGCGCGCTCGGCATCGCTCTTGCGCTCGAGCTGACTGGCTTCCTCGGATGCGCCGCGCGCGCGTGCTGTCGTCGCCTCACTCCCCAACCGAGTCGCCGCATCACGCGCCGCCGTCATCGATGCGGTCAACTCGACCTTGCGCTTCTCGACCTCGGCCTTGAGCCTCGCGAGCTCGGCGGCGTCGGGGATCGGGGCTTCTTCGACCGGCGCACCACCGAGATCCTCGAGCTCGCCTGGCATCGCAGTGGTCGCGGCTGCAGCCGCGGTCGCGGCGCTCGCCGCGCGAACACGATCGCGCGTCGCCGCTTGGGCAGCCACTCGACGCTCGTCGATCACCCCTCGCTTGTCCTGCGCGACCGCATGGACGATGTCCGCGACGTTGTCAGCACCATCGGGGGTCGGCGCTAGCGCCGTACCACCGAACGCGGCGTCGAGCGCGCTCGAAAGCAGCAACAGGCCTTTTGCCGCGATGCCGCGCTTGCGAGCTTCGAGACCGGCCGCAGCTTTGGCGGCTCCGGCGACGGTGTCGTCGATGATCGCAACCAGCTTGCCGCCGACCAGCAACACGCGCGCGACCACCTCGAGTCGCGGGCGCGCGACGATGATGTCGGCCGCACGCCATAGTAGCGGTGCATCGGCGGTGGCGCCGAACAGCTTGGCCCGCAGCCCGAGCGTGGGGACCTGGCGGCGCAGCACGGCGGCTGATTCGACGTCGGTGCCGGCGTCGAACAGGAACGTGATCGCATCGCCGCCGTCGAGCAGGGACAGCTGGAGCGCGAGCTGACCGGTCTGTTCGGCGCCGAGGCCCGCGACCTCGACGAGCGCGACCTTGCCGGCCAGCTTGAATCGGCTGCGCAGCGCGGCGCGATCCTGGGCTCCGGCGTCGGCGAACGCGCGCTCGCCGATCGCGCCTACCACGACGATCCGCTCGCCCTCGACGCCCGCGTCCGCGAGCGCCACGGCGGCGAGATCGTCGACGGCCACGAACCGATCGCAGTCGGTCTGTGACCATGCGGTGACCGGATCGAGGTCTCCGACCACGGCAACCACGGGAACCGCCGTAGCGGTGGCTGCAAACGATTGATCCCGCGCGACCGTGAGCGCGATCGCCGCATGCGGGTCGAACACGATCGCCGCATCCGGAGGCGTGGTCTCGATCTCGCGCTTGAGCCGGCGTTCGGCGCCTTCGCCGAGCAACGCGCGGCGCACGCGGTCGGCCACCCCGCTCCCGCCACCACCGGCATCCCCGACGTCGATCGCCCGCACCCGCATGCCCGCGGCCTCGATCGCCGCGATCACCGGCACGACCGCCGATGCTGCTGCACCCGCGCTGGTCACGATCAGGATCTGCGGATCGCTCACGACGCGTTCGTACTCCTGGGAACCACCACATTCGATGGCCGGCGTCCGGAGAGCACCGCGATCACCGCGTCTGCACAGAGCTGGGCCATCGCTGTCCTTGCCACGGTGGTAGCCGATCCGATGTGCGGCGCCAAGACCAGACGCGGACACTGCAGTAGTGCCGGGTTGATTCCGGGCTCGTCTTGAAACACGTCCAGCGCCGCGCCGAAGATCCGGCCGGCGGTCAGCGCCTCGACCAACGCTGCTTCGTCAACGCAGCCACCGCGCGCGGTATTCACCAGGATGGCGGTCGATTTCATGCGCCCGAGCCGGCGGGCATCGACTAGATGACGGGTCTCGGGGGTCAGCGGACAATGCAAGCTCACCACGTCGGACTGGGCGAACACATCGTCGACCGACATCCTCCGCGCTTGTGGGAGCGCTGGCACCTCGCGCCGGTTGGCGTAGATTACCGACATCCCGAATCCGAGCGCGCGCCGCGCCATCGCCTGGCCGATCCGTCCAAATCCGACGATCCCGAGCGTCGCACCGACCAGCTGGATCCCGAGCAGTTGATCGAGGGCCCAGCCGGTCCACGTGCCAGCTCGGATCATCCGCTCGCCTTCGCCGATCCGGCGAGCCGCCGCCAGCATCAAGCCAAACGCGAGCTCCGCGGTCGATTCGGTCAACACGTCTGGAGTATTCGCCACGGTCACGCCGGCGCGCTGCGCCGCGTCGAGATCGATGTTGTCCACACCGACGGCGCAATTGGCGATCACCCGAAGCTTGGGCGCACGCGCCAACACACCACCATCGATGTGATCGAGCAGGAGACATACCAACGCGTCGGCATCGTGAAGCTCGACGCCGTCCAGGCCAACGTGTCCGGTGGCCGGAACGATGACAGAACTACCCGGCAACGCCGCCTGCACCTGGGCGACGAGATCGATCGGAAGACGCGAGGTCGCGACGACCTTCACAGCCGCAGCATATCGATCAACGTGAACCGTCGCGAGGCCGTGTTACCGTTGTTGAGTGGGGTCGTTCGGCGCATGGTGGCGAATCGTCGCGCCGGCGGTATTGATCTCATCGATCGCGCACGCCGGTGGTGGCGTTCACGTTCGACGATGGTCCGCTACCCTCGACGACACCGGCCGTGATCGACGCGCTGGAGCGTTACGACGTTCTTCGTGGTGACCCGGCATCTCACCGACGAGCCGAGCCGGGCGATCTTGGCGCGTCAGCTCGCCGGCGGGTTCGTGATCGGGGGTCACTCGATCAACCACAAGAACCTTCGCCGCGCATCCTCGGCGAAGATCGCGCACGAGATCGAGGGATCGATCCGCGAGTTGGTCCCCCTCGTGAGCCGTCCGATCGGACTGTTCCGGCCGCCGTTCGGCGCGCTTGGCCACGCCGGGACTCGCAAGCTCCGCGCGCTCGGCCTCACCGATGTTCGGTGGTCGATCGACACGCGAGACTGGCAGGCCAACGATCCCGCTCGGCTCCAGCGCAACGTGCTCGCGATGATCCTCAAGAACAGCGGCGGGGTCGTGCTGATGCACGACTCGCAAAAGATCACCGCCACGGTGATCACCGGCGTGCTCGACGATCTCGAGGCCGAGAACTGCCGTCGGCTGGCGGCCGGGCAACCGCTGATCGTTCCGGTTTCGCTTCACTACTTCCTGACGGACCGAAATGCACGACGACCGCTGCCAGCGGCGGTGGAACGACGAACTGAAGCGTACAAGCACGCCCTGCCTGGGCGTTGCGCGAGCCGGCCAGCGAAAGTGAATGACGCTGTGAACGACTCGATCACGATCGCGAAGTAACAGCTGTTAGCGAGATCGCTAAAGCCTGCTCAAAGCGGCGTTGACAACTACATCAAACCACCCTAGTTTCGCGCGCGCTGACAGGGCTCGTAAGACGCCTGTCCTTGGGTTTGTTATGGAATCGTCAAAACTTGGGTCGCCGCATGGACCGGACATCGAAATGGCGCCTGTAGTCTGGGACCGCAATACACCTTCTCCGATCGCGCCCGTCATCGGACCTGAAGGCACAGATCGTACGCCGACCTTCGAGCCCGCCGATTTCGGCGAGGACTTCGGCGAGCGCACCGTCGTGACATCCGGCGTTCACGTGCTTCGTCCTCGGTTCACCGGACGCGCACAAGCGATCGCGCAGCTCGAGCAGCTCGCGAAGCGCGCGTTCGAAACGCGAGACATGGGCTTCGCCGTGGTTACCGGCGAAGCGGGCATGGGGAAGAGCCGGCTGATCAGCGAGCTGATCGCTCGCGTGCGCTCCGAACATCCAGCTGCGCTAGTGCTCCAGGGCGTCGCTGACGAGAACTCGAACGCGTACGGCCCGGTGGCCCGCGCGTTGACCACCCGGTTCGGTCTGGTCGCGGGCGAAGATCCGGCCGAGGCACGCGACAAGGTGCAAGCCGGCGTCGCCGAAGTGGTCGCACCACAGAAGGTGCCCGAGGTCGCGCATCTGATCGCACATCTGTTGCGCGTGCCGTTCGACGACAGCCCGATCGTCACGCCGTTGCTCGACTCACCGCAACGACTCGAAGCGCGGCTGTTCATGGCGCTCCGCAGGTTGCTCGCCGCCGAGTCCGAGCGCCATCCCGTGGTGCTGGTGATCGAGAACCTCGAGATGTGCGGCGGCGATACGATCAACTTCATCCAGTATCTGGCAGCGGGGCTGCCGGGCACGCGGGTGTTGCTGCTCGGCACCGCAACCGCCGCGCTCTATGATCGCCACGCCTCGTTCGGCGACGGTGAGATCGCGCCCGTTCGGATCGAGCTCGGCGCGCTCACCGGTCAGGAATCCGAGGATCTGTTGCGCGAGTTGTGCCGCGCGCTGGATCCGGTCCCGCCGCAGTTGCTCGCGCACGTTCGCAAGCTCGGCGGTTCGCCACGAGCGATCCACGAGCTGGTTCGCCTGCTGCTCGAGTCGCGCTGCATCCTTCGCGATGGCACGACCTGGCGGATCTCCGCCGACGAGTTCGAAGGGTTCACGCTACCGACGACGTACGAAGAGGTGGTCCAGGCGCGACTTCGCGTGATGGATCCGACCGAGCGCCGCGTCCTCGAGATGGCGGCGGTCGTCGGCGAGACGTCATGGTTCGACGCGATCCTCGCGCTCGAGCGCCACGGCCAGGGGGGTAACGATCCCGATGGACCGACGCTCAGCCAGATCGCGGCCAGCGGTGATCACTCGCGGGTCGCCGTGCTCGCGGCAGTGGGAAAGCTCGTCGAGGGTGAGTGGCTCGTAGACGTGGCGCAGTCCTCGATCCCCGGCGAACGCGAGCTCCGCGTCGCATCGCCTCACCTGTGGACCATCATCTATCGCAGCGTCGACGAAGCGAAGCGCCGCAACTATCACGCAGCAGTCGCACGCTGGCGGGAGCTCCATCCCGAGGGCCGCGGCCCAACGGCGCAAGAGGAAGTGGCGCGCCACCTCGCGCTTGCCGGTGAAGCGCGTGAAGCAGCGACGCGGTATCGCCGCGCCGCCGAAGCCGCGCGGTTGCAGTTTGCCAACGAGACCGCGATCCGGCTGTTCGATCGCGCGCTCGCATGCATCGGCACCCAGCAGTCCGCCGATCTCGCGGCGCGCCTCGACATCTGGCACGACCTTGGCTCGGTCTACGAGCTGATCGGCGACTTCGAAGCTGCGCTCGGTGCGTTCGAGCGGATGTTGCGGCTGTCGTGGGTCGCGGCGAGCAAGACCAAGGCCGCCGTCGCGTTCAACAAGATGGGCCGGGTGTGGCGCCGCAAGGGCGACCTCCGGCTGGCGCTCGAATATCTCGAGCGCGGTCACGAGCTGTTCCGGGCTGCCGGTGATCAGCGCGGGATCGCCGGATCACTCGACGATATTGGCAAGGCGCTTCAGATGCTCGGCCGCTACGACGAAGCCCACGCCAAGATCACCGAGGCGCTCGCGCGGCGCGGCAAGAGCGGAGACCCTCGCGCGATCGCGACGTCGCTGTCGCGGCTGGGCGACGTGCAGCAGGATCGCGGCCAGTTCGAGGCCGCACTCAACTGCCATCGCGAGGCGCTCGATCTGCGCAAGTCATCCGGCGATCGCTGGGGCTATGTCGTCTCGCAGAACAACCTCGCGGCGCTGTCGTTCGAGCTCGGTGACTACCCCGAGGCACGCCAACGCTGGCTTGGCGCGCTCAGCGAGGCCGAGAGCATCGGCGCGTTGCCGCTTTGCGCCTTGGTGCTGACCAACCTCGGCGAGTTCGCGCTCGCCGAGAACAAGCTCGACGAAGCGCGCAGCCGGCTCGAAAATGCCCTCGAGATTATCGAGGACATCGAAGATCGTGGCTTGGAATCCGAGTGCTGCCGCCACCTCGCCGCGCTCGAGAAACAATATGGCCGCACGTTCGAGGCGCGCGAGCTCGCGCAGCGTGCGCTCGCCGTGGCACAGAAGGCGGGACTCCGCGAAAAGGAAGCGCAGGCCTACCTGACGCTCGGTGACGTGCTGTCGAGTAGCTTGTACGACGCCACGACCGACACCACCGACCACACGCCAGCTGCCGCGGCGTTTGGAAGCGCGCTCGAGGTTCTCCGCAGCATCCGCAACGAAGCCGCGCTGGGCAAGGCGCTATTCGCGTTCGGCCGCTACAAGGCGGAGGTCGGTGAGGTGAGCGTGGGGCGCAACATGATCCAGGATGCACTCACGATGTTCAGCAAGCTAGGCCTCGGGCGTCCGGCCGACGAAGCCAAGAAGCTGCTCCAGTCGTTGGCCTGATCGCCACGACGGGGCGCAATGTTGTACGAGCGCCCCCGTCTCGAGCGGGCCTAGAAAGCATCCCGGCGACCGGTTGTCGCGGCCGCACCTTGCCATGGCGGGGGCGAGCCGGGCATGGTCAGGTCTCCCGCGATGCTGTGGTTTTGGCTAGGGTTCTTCTCGCTCGTCGCTGTGCTGCTGTTCCTCGATCTCGGGGTACTGCACCGCAAGGCGAAAGAGCCGACGCTCAAGAGCGCGGCGTGGTGGACCGTCGGGTGGGTCGCGCTGGGGCTGTCGTTCACCGGCGTGGTGTACCTGCTGTATTCAGGTGCGGAGTCCGGCCACTCGTTCATCGTGCTCGACAAGTACAGCGCGCGCAGCGGTAGCGAGGCGGCGTTTACCTACGTCTCCGCGTACCTGCTCGAGCAGGCGCTCTCCGTCGACAACATCTTCGTTATCTCGCTGCTGTTTCATAGCTTCCGGATCCCGACCAAGTACCAGCACCGCGTGCTGTTCTGGGGAATCCTCGGCGCGATCGTGTTCCGCGTGATCATGTTGGCCGGCGGCGCGTTCCTCGCGCATCGGTTCGACTGGGTGTTCTACGTGTTCGGGGCGTATCTCGCGTGGCAGGGCGTCAAGCTACTGCGCGGCGGCGACGAGGAAGGCGATGAGGAGCGCGGCCTCGCGGTCCGGCTGCTTCGCCGGGTGGTCCGCGTGGTCGACGGTGATTACGGCGGCAGGTTCACGGTCATCGTCGACGGTCGCCGCGCGCTGACCACCGTGGCGGTTTGTTTGGTCGTGATCGAGCTGACCGACGTCGTGTTCGCGCTCGATTCGATTCCGGCCGTGCTTTCGGTGAGCCGCGACACCTTCATCATGATCACCTCGAACATCTTCGCGATCATGGGGCTGCGCTCGCTGTACTTCGTGCTCGCCGGCGCGATGTCGAAGTTCCGGTATCTGAAGATCGCGCTTGCGGTGCTGTTGATCCTGATCGGCGCCAAGATGATCCTCCACGGTCACGTCACGATCTCGCACCAGCTCTCGCTCGGCATGATCGCCGGCATCATCGCGACCGGCGTGATCGCGTCGCTGATCGCCAACCGCCGCGATGCAGCGGATGCCAGCAACCAGCCGCCGCCACCCGCGTGACGCTAGCGGACTACGACGAGCATCTCGGTCTCGAGGAGCTGTTCGGCCCACCGGCGCTTGTAGTCCATCTCGGTGCCGAGATCGTAGCGATCGATGTTCTCGGCGCAGAGCTCGATGATCTGATGGTACTGGAGCAAGCTACCGAGGCCGATGTGCGCGTAGTCGGCGGCATACGAAAACTGCAGACCGCGGTACTCGCGCTCGAATACGGCGCCGAGGATGTAGCCGATGTCTTCTCCGCGGCGCCGAGCAAACATCGTGCGCTGCTCGCCTCGGCTGCACAGCCGAGGCAGCATCCGGCGATAGAACTCGCGCATCGCGCCGACGGAGATCCCGACGCCCTCGCCCGCCTTCCAGCTGCGGGCCTCGACGGCTTGAATTCGATCGTAGAGCGCGTCGGCTTCGTCGGGCCGCGCGCGGACCGCGACGAACTCGATCCCGGCGTCGCTTGCGGCGCGTAGACCGCGGCGCAGCGACTTGCGAAGATCGCGCGAGCGACGCGATAAGAATCCGTCGAGGCCATCGGCGAGGCTCGCGATGTGGCGCAGCGTCGGCACGCCGCGGCGGCGCTCCCAACGCGCCGGCAGGGCGAGCTCGAGCGCTTCGCGCTGGGGTCCGTCGGCGGTCATCCCGGTAAAGATCACGAGCTGCCAATCGCGTCGCGCCGCGAGCGTCGCCGCGATCTCTTCGGCGAGCGGCTTGGGATCGCGGCCGATCATCGGCGCCGCGAGCCCCCAGGCGAGCTCGAGGGGCTCGATGTACGGAAACCCGGCGGGATGAATGCCGCGCGCCGCGGCAAAGTAACCGGTCGCCCCTCGAAACGAGAACGCGGCACGAGGCGGCATTAACGTGGCGGCGGCGGCAAGGATCCACGCCGTGGTCGAGCAGAACCGATCGATCGCGGGGGTCGCGGCCACCTCGCGATCGAAGTCATCTGCGACCGCAGCGAGATCGACCGGCTCCACTGTGTGCTCCGAAGCGCGGCATGTTAGCGCGACGTGTGGCGAATGACGTGGGCCCGCAGCGCCAGTGTTGTTTGGTTGCCACACATGGCCACTTGCCAGTGCCCCGGAATATCGAGACTCTGAACGCAATCAACCGTGGTTGACCAGGCACACCGCTTGCTCACTTGCCCCGGGATGCGCCTGGTTGCTGTGATGTTGGCCGGTCTGCTCGTCGGAGCAGGCTGCGGGGGAAACACCTACAGGATTCCCAACTCCGAGCTTCACCGGCTGAGCATGTTGCCTCCCGAGACCCGCGGGGAGCGGGTCCGCGTCGTCGAGCAGCTCGGCGACAGCGAGATGCCCGCGGCGACGCCGGTGGGTCCCAGCACACAGGTCATCGTCACGCCGCAGCCGGTCTCGTACGGCTCGAGCGGCAGCATCTACGTCGGTGGTGGCCACTCGCGTAGTCGCCATGGCGGCATCGGCCTCGGTGGTGGCGGCGGTCGCGGCAACGCGAGCAGTGGTAAGGCTGCCGCCGCGGTATTTCTGGTCATGGCTGCGGCAGCGCTCGTCGCGGTCGCGGGCGTCGAGACGAGTCGGTTCGACGGCTGGGCGCAGCTTCATCCGATGCACCCCGTACACTTGATCGGTCACGACGGGATTCACCGGGTCGCGCCGCTCGCCTGGCTCGATCCACAGGCGGTCGCCGCGACGAAGGCGGCGTTGGTGCGGTCGTCGGAGGGTCCGTGGTTACAACTCGAGCGCGCGCCGCTGTCGCGCGAAGGCTTCACCTACGGCATGTATGGTGGTCATGCCGCGATGCGATCCGCATACGGCGATCGCGGGTTCGGTCCAGCGTTCACGGTGCAAGGCGGCTACTTCCCTAGCCAAGAGATCGGCGTGGTGGTCTCGGTGTTCTTCGGTTGGCGCGACAATCGCGACGACAACACGCTGTTCGAGTCGCGCTACACCGCCGAGCTCCAGGCGTTACCGGTGCACGCAGGGCGGTTCCACGCCGGGCTGTATGGCGGCGTGGGTGTCGCGTATCGGTTCGAGGACGAGGTGATGGATCCGATGGCGAACGCGCCGGGCTCGTCGGCATTGACCGGCGGCGCGATGCTCCAGCTCGACGTCAATACGCACATGGCGATCACCGCGCGGCTCGGGGCCGCGCGCGCCCACGACGAGGAGATGCACGACATCACCCTCGGCTTGTCGGTCTATTGATCGGCGCGACGCTACTTTTGAAACTTCGCCTTCCACGTGTCGTACGGCATGCCGTAGATCACCTCGCGCGCTTCGGGATCGGATAACTCGACTCCGCGCTCGGCCGCGGCCGCTCGGTACCACTTCGACAGGCAGTTACGGCAGAACCCGGCGAGGTTCATGACGTCGATGTTCTGAACGTCCGTGCGATCGCGAAAGTGCTGGACCAGCCGGCGGAATGCCGCCGCCTCGATCTCGGTCCGTTGGGCCTGAGAAATCTCGTTCGCCATGGCGACGGTGTAGCGCACCTTTGGGACCCCGCGTGCTATGTCACCGCAGGTGACCACCGTGCCCGAGCCCACCCCGTCGCCATTGCCGGCCTCGGTCACCCGGCTGGTGCGCGGCAACGCCGAGCTCTACCTGGTCGGCACGGCGCACGTATCGCAGCGCTCCGTCGACGACGTTCGCACGGTGATCGAACAGGTCAATCCAGAGGTGGTGTGCGTCGAGCTATGCAAAGCGCGCCATGACGCGATCACCAAGGACAGCTCGTTTCGCGATCTCGACGTGTTCAAGGTGGTGCGCGAAGGCCGAACCCTGTACCTGCTCGCGCACCTCGCGCTGGCGTCGTACCAGCGGCGGATCGGCGCGAGCCTCGGCGTCAAACCCGGCGCCGAGCTGCTCGCCGCCGTCGACGCCGCGCGCGAACGCAGCATCCCGGTCGAGCTGATCGATCGCGACATCAACATCACGCTCAAGCGGACCTGGCGCAACGTCGGGTTGTGGAAGCGTTCTCAGCTGCTGACGATGTTGATCTTCGGCTGGGACGACGACAAGGCGGCCGAACCGGTCACCGAACATTCGATCGAGCGGCTGAAAGAACCCAAGGCGCTGTCGGAGATGTTGTCCGAGCTGGGCACGGCGGTTCCCGAGATCAAGCGGCCGCTGATCGACGAGCGCGATCAATACCTTGCGTCCAAGATCGACGAGGTGAGCGTGTCTCCTCGGACCACGCCGAGCACCGAGCCGCGACGAATCGTGGCGGTGGTCGGCGCCGCCCACGTCCCGGGGATGACCACGTATATCGGCCAAGGACTCGACCGCAGCGAGCTCGACCGGGTGCCCCCGCCCTCGCGACTGTGGACCGCGATCAAGTGGCTGGTGCCGATCTTGTTCGTGACCGCGCTGGTCTGGGGCTGGCAACGCTCCGACGCCACCACGTTCGCAGAGATGATGCTCGCCTGGATCCTGCCGACCTCGATCGCCGCAGGCGTGCTCACGTTGCTCGCAGGCGGCTCGATCCTCTCGGTGTTGTCGGCGCTGGTGGTCGCGCCGATCGCGGCGATCCATCCGTTACTCGGCACCGGAATGGTGGTCGGTGTCGTCGAGGCCTGGCGGCGAAAACCATCGGTGGCCGACTGCGAACGACTGCCAGAAGACATTCAGACGTTCGCGGGATTCTGGCGTAATCCAGTCACCAGAATCCTGCTGATCGCTGTGGCCTCGGGGATCGGAACTGCCGCAGGCTTCTGGTTCGGCGTGGGCTGGGTCGCGAGCCTCCTGGGTTCGTCGTAGCGCCGGGGGCAGTTGCGAGTAGACTGCTGCGATGATGAAGCGGCGGGACGCCCTCAAGACCATCGGCGGACTAGCAAGCGTCGCGGGTGCTGCACGATTTCTGCCTTCGTGCGGTGACGGCGACGATGGACCGGTAGGCATCACGACCTACGTGTTCATGATGATGGAGAACCGAAGCTACGATCACTACTTCGGTGCGCGCTCGATGCTCGAAGGGCTGCCCGGCAATGGGCTCACCGCAGCGATGTCGAATCCGAATCTCATGGGCCAAGCGATCCCGCCGTACGAACCGGAGCGCATGGATGTCTGCGTACGCGATCCGAATCACGGATGGGACGCCTCGCATGCCCAGTTCAACGCAGGCGCTAACGACGGATTCGTGCGATCGCACGAACAGGATTATGGCGAGGGCTCCTACGAGCCGATGCAGTACCTCACGCGGACCCATCTCCCGGTCAGCTGGGCGTTGGCGGACGCGTACACGATCTGCGACCGCTGGCATGCGTCGGTGATGGGGCCGACCTGGCCGAACCGGTTCTATTGGCACACGGGGACCTCGGGCGGCCTGATGGCGAACCAGCTACCGGGCGGCCGGCTGCCCTGGCCGTCGCTCTATCACCGGCTTCAAGACAAGGCGATCGACTGGGCCTACTACTTCGGATCGCTCCCAGTGTTGGGCGTGCTCGACGAGAACACGCTCGACGTCGAAGGAAAGTTCCGCCGGTTTCAGGATTTTCTCGACGAGGCGGAGGCCGGCACGTTGCCACCGGTGAGCTACATCGACCCGGTGTTCTTCTTCAACGATGACCATCCGCCGGTTCATCCGATCATGGGTCAGCAGTTGCTCGCGGCGGTGTACACGGCGCTCGCGACGTCGCCGCAGTGGAAGAACTGCATGCTGGTCGTCGCCTACGACGAGCACGGTGGGTTCTTCGATCACGTGCCGCCACCGCTCACGGCCGACGATCACGCGGCAGAAGGCTTCGACCAGATGGGCTTCCGAGTCCCAGCGATGGTGATCGGTCCGTACGCAAAGCAAGGTCACGTGAGCTCGGTGCTCTACGATCACACGTCGCCGCTCAAACATCTCGAGACGATGCTCGAGCTACAACCGCTGACGATGCGCTCGACCGCCGCAAACGATCTGAGTGACACGATCGATCTCGATCGGTTGGCGCGCGGCGATTGGGCCGATCCGATCGAGCTGCCTGCGATCAACCTCGACGAATGGCCGATGGGACCCGAGTGCGACAACAATGCGGCAGCTCGTCATCCAATCATCGAGTGGGCCGACGCCCACCCCGAGCGGATCGCTGGCCTGGACTTGCGCAGTGAAATCCCGGAATACAGCCGCGCCATTCGCCAGTATCTCGCGCGGCGCACACGCACGATCGCGCGGTGATCGCGCTTGCTGGCCCCGGTGGATTCCGCCATGCTGACGTCACCCAGGAGGACCGTATGAAGAAGCTCGCTATTGCGTTTGCCGCTGTAAGCCTGCTCGCCACGTCGGCGCTCGCGTGCCCCGATGACGGCCACGACAAGTCGGCCAAGACCGCGCAGAAGGACAAGGACAAGGACAAGGACAAGGCCAAGGAGACCGACCAGGCCAAGGCCAAGGAGCAGCCGAAGCAGAAGGAGAAGCCGGCTGACAAGACGGCAAAGCCGGACAAGGCGAAGGAAGCCAAGCCGGCCGACAAGGTGTCGGCGCGCTAAGCCTAGCGAGACTTTCGAGTGCAAGAAGGGCTGGTCGCGTGACTGGCCCTTCGGCGTTTCGGTCGGAACCAGCTCTCCTCGCTCTCCGACCTTCGCGACACTGCGGCGTTGGGTTCGGCTCCGCCTCGAACGAACACAAAGGGCGCCAAGGACACAGAGGTGCAGAGTCTGAATACGCCGTACCGTAACGCGGCGTGACTGCTACACCAGAATGTCGAGCAGCTGCGCTTGCGTCAGATAGCCCTCGAGCGCCGCAGCGTACTCGTCGATCAGCAGATCGAGCTCGATCGTCATGCGCTCGCTCTGGACGCGATGCACGCGACCGGAGATCGGGATTTCGGTGCCGGCGAGATGCAGGACGCCCGAAAGCCAGCTGCCCACGGCCGGTGACGTCGCGGGCGTCGCGGCGGACACGTGGGTCCGCGAGATATCCATCACCTTCACCGGGCCGGAGTCCAGGCGCAGCTGGACCGGCAGCGCGGCGGGCGGATCGACCCGATAGTTCACGCGCCGATTGGTCGTGATCAACTTGTCGATCGTGTCGTGCACCGGTGCGGACAGCGGCGTCTCGACGGTTTCGAGCACGAGCTCGCGCAGCCGCTTGAGCTCCTTCTGGGTCCGCATGAGGTTCTGCCGCATGTTGCCCATACGGTGTTGATCGCGGTGAACCTTGTCGGCCACCACGCTCAACAGGTTCACCAAGAACCGAACCCCGAGCTCCTGGTTGGTCGCGAAAAATTCCTGCAACGTCTTGGACCGGAGCGCCCAGATCGTCGATCCGGCGGTGGCGAGCGCGCGCGTCGATCTTGGGAGTCCGGTGAGCGCGCCGAGCTCGCCGATCAACGCAGGCGGCCGCAGCCGGAACACATCATCGTTGGGGCGATCGAGCACGACCTCGCCCGAGGTCAGCAGGTAGAGCTCCGTAGCCTGCTCGCCGACGTCGAACAACGGCTTCGCCGGATCGACGGCGACCTTGACGAACAGCTCGCCGAGCTTGATGAGCTCGTCGGTGCCGAATCCCTGAAACAGCGGGAGTGTCTTCAGCTCGTTCTGACTCGGAGGCATACGGCCGACCATACACCCGCCATTGTCCTGGTGCCCGGCGCCGTGACTATTCCAGGGTACGGGTGGGTGTTACCGTGATGCCGTGCGGTATTGGTGGGTAGCACTAGCGCTGATCGGCTGTGGCCACGACGAGGCGGCGCGGCCTGCTACGCCGCCCACACCGGCGGTGAAGCGTGATGCGGCGATCGCGGCACCAGATGCCGAACCGGAGCTTCCGGCGCATCAGCGATACCGCGATCTCGAGGCTGCGCTGGCGGCGATTATTCCGAGCGACGCGCGGGTCATCGGGTTCGGCGAGCTGCACAGCCGCGTAGACCGCGCGAATGTGAGGTCGTCGCTGTCGTGGTTCACCGCGGCATTGCCGGGGTTCGCGGCGAAGCTGTCGGACTTGGTGATCGAGACGTGGCTAGTCGATCCGAATTGTGGACAGGAGGCTGTCGCCGCGACGAAGCGCGTCGAGGCTGCTGTAAAACGGCCCGAGGCGACGAAGTCGGAGATCGCGCTGTTAGCCGATGCCGCGAAGGCCGCGAAGGTGCAGCCGCACGCGATGCGGCTGTCGTGCGGCGACTACAAGCAGATCTCACCGATGGGCAAGGAGCCCGATCCGATCGCGATGTTGACGATCACGACCAGGGAATTGGCGCGGATCGCGGCGAGCGCCGTCGCGCATCGCGATAAGGATCCGGCGCATCGGCCTTGGATCGCGGTGTATGGGGGTGCGCTGCATAATGATCGGTTCCCCGAGCAGAGCGTCGCGGAGTGGAGCTATGCGGCGGTGGCGGATAAGGCGTCGGGCGGGAAGTTTGTCGAGATCGACCTGATCGTGCCTGAGCTGGCGGCAGCCGATGACACGTCGACGCGGCAGCCGTGGTTTCCGATCGCGGAGGCGCCGCATGATGATGTCGCGGTGTGGACGCGAGGGGAGCGATCGTTCGTGGTGGTGCTGCCGACGGCGCGTAGGTAGCGAGTGTGTGCCGACGCGTCTAGCTCGAACACGAGCACGCGGGGGTTAGCTACAGGCCTTCTCGATAAACGCGCGCGCCGTCGCGGGACGCTCCTCGGGCGCTTTGGCGAGCGCGGCGAGGATGGCGGACTCGAGCGACTCGGGCACATCCTTGCGAACCTGACGGGGCGCGAGCGGGGTCTCGGACAAGTGCGCGAAGCCGATCGCGATCGCGTTGTCGCCGGCAAACGGCGGTCGACCGCACACGAGGTGATATGCGAGCGCGCCGAGCGCATAGATATCGGTCCGCGCGTCGACTGTCTTGCCGCGAACTTGCTCGGGAGCCATGTAGTGCGGTGTTCCCAAGATCGCGCCCGTGGCAGTCAGGCCTTCGCCGACGGTCGTCACCGCGAGGCCGAAGTCGATGATCTTCACGGCTCCGCGCTCGCCGATCAGCACGTTGCTGGGCTTGAGATCGCGATGGATCACGCCGGCCTGATGCGCAGCCTCGAGACCGGTGCTGACCTGCCGAAGAATGTCGCGCACGTCCTCGAGTGGCACGATGCCGCGCTGAGCGATCAGCTCGGACAGCGTCCGGCCCGCGAAGTACTCCATCGACAAATACAGCAGTCCGGGGCGGGCCTCGCCGAGATCGTGGATCCGGATCACCGAGGGCGAGCTGACCTTGCGCGCGGCAGCGGCCTCGCGCCGGAACCGCGCGATCATCGCTTGCTCGTCGCTCGCCCACGCGCTCGAGATCACCTTGAGCGCGACGAGCTCACCGAGCACCTCATCATCGGCGAGGTACACCGCGCCCATCCCGCCCTTCCCTAGCAGTCGCTGGACTCGATAGCGCTGTGCGAGCATTTGGCCGGGCTCGAGCGTCACCGACAACGGAGACTGCTTCGACGCGCTGGCCGGTGCCAGGGCAGTCGCCGTGCGGTCGAGACCTGCGGGCGCCACACCCACGCCGGCGGGTGCGCCGTTGCCTTGGCTGGGCGCGGGAGTCGGTACCGCGGCGCCTGGCATCAACATCACCGAGCGCTGCTCGTCGATCACCTTCGCGAGCTTCTGATTGAGCTCGAAATCGACGCTGCACACGATCGACTCGAGGTTCTCGACGCGCTCGCGGAGCAACCGGTTCTCGTCGAGAATGCGCTGGGTATCTTCGCGACTGCCACCGGTCTTCGCCTCGAGCTCGAGCCGTTTCTCGGCGAGCCGCGCGCGCGATCGAATCAGCATGATCGCGGGCGCCATCCCGAATACGCACAGCAGCGCGATGATCCCTTCCATCAGCTATACGCTTCCATCGGCGGACACTCGCAGATCAGATTGCGATCACCATAGGCGTTGTCGACGCGTGCGACCGGCGGCCAGTACTTGTGCACCCGCAACCACGGCGCGGGGAACGCGGCTTGCTCGCGTGAATACGGCCGGTCCCACTCGGTTCCGCACACGGCGGCCGCGGTGTGCGGCGCGTTCTTGAGTGGATTGTTTGCGCGATCCATCGCAGCGGCCTCGATCGCTGCGATCTCGGCGCGGATGCCGATCATCGCCTCGCAGAATCGATCGAGCTCCGCCTTCGACTCACTCTCGGTGGGCTCGACCATCAACGTTCCCGGCACCGGGAACGACATCGTCGGCGCGTGGAACCCATAGTCCATCAGCCGCTTCGCGATGTCCTCGGCCTCGATGCCCGCCGACTTCTTGAATCCTCGGCAATCGAGGATCAGCTCGTGCGCGACGCGGCCGTTCTGTCCGGTGTAGAGCACCGGATAGTGCGTCTTGAGCCGATGCGCGATGTAATTCGCGCCGAGGATCGCGACCTCGGTCGCCTTGCGCAGCCCAGCCTCTCCCATCATCGCGATGTACGCGAACGAGATCGGCAGGATCGACGCGGAGCCCCACGGCGCCGCGGAGACCGGGCCCACCGGTTGGCTTCCGGCCGCCGCGAGCGGATGCCCGGGCAGATACGGCGCGAGGTGCTTCGCAACGGCGATCGGTCCCATGCCGGGACCACCACCGCCGTGCGGAATGCAGAACGTCTTGTGGAGATTCAAGTGGCAGACGTCGGCACCGATGTCGAACGGACGGGTCAATCCGACCTGCGCGTTCATGTTGGCGCCGTCCATGTAGACCTGACCGCCGTGGCGATGAACGACCGCACAGACCTCGCGGATGCCGTCCTCGAACACGCCGTGGGTCGACGGATAGGTGACCATCAGCGCGCCGAGCTGCTTGGTGTGCTGCTCGGCCTTGGCGCGCAGATCGTTGAGATCGATCGTGCCATCTGGTGCCGAGGCCACGACCACGACCTGCATCCCAGCGAGCACCGCCGAGGCGGGGTTGGTGCCGTGCGCGCTCTGCGGGATCAGGCACACCGTGCGATGCGCGTTGCCCTGCGCGCGGTGATATGCGCGGATCGCGAGCAGGCCAGCATATTCGCCCTGCGCACCCGAGTTCGGTTGCAGCGACACCGCGGCGAAGCCGGTGATCTCGGCGAGCCACGCTTCGAGCTGCTCGAACATCGCGCGATAACCGCCGCACTGTTCGGCGGGCGCGAATGGGTGCATGCGGCCAAACTCGGGCCACGTCACCGGCACCATCTCCGTGGTCGCGTTCAGCTTCATCGTGCACGAGCCGAGCGGAATCATCGAGGTGGTGAGCGACAGGTCCTTAGCTTGGAGCCGATTGATGTAGCGGAGCAGCTCGTGCTCGGCGTGATAGCGATGAAACGTCGGATGCGTGAGATAGGCCGAGGTTCGTGCGAGCGCCGCCGGGAGCTCGGGGAGCTCGGTGTCGCGAATCAGCGTGCCGACCTCGAACGGGAGCTCGGAATGACCGAGCGCGAAGGCTTCGAGGAGGTCGTGAACGTCCGCGTGGCTGGTGGTCTCGTCACACGAGATGCCGAGCCCGTCTGGGTACCGGCGCAGGTTGAGCCCGCGATCCGCGGCGCGCGCGAGCACATCGGCCTGGCGATGCGCATCGAGATCGATCCGAAGCGTATCGAAGTACAGGCCGTTGCGCGGCGCGATGCCGAGCTTGGTCAGGCCGGCAGCAACGACCGCGGTGAACCCGCGGACGCGTCGAGCGATCTGCGCGAGTCCGTCCGGACCGTGATAGACCGCGTACATCGACGCCATCACGGCGAGCAGGACCTGCGCCGTGCAGATATTCGACGTCGCCTTCTCGCGCCGGATGTGCTGCTCGCGGGTCTGCAGCGCCAACCGATAAGCGGTCTTACCTTTGGCGTCGCGCGACACCCCGATGATCCGTCCCGGCAACTGCCGCCGGAACTCGTCCTTGCACGACAGAAACGCCGCGTGTGGACCGCCGTACCCCATCGGCACGCCGAACCGCTGTGCCGAACCGATCGCGATGTCGGCACCGAGCTCACCTGGCGGCACGAGCAAGGTGAGCGCGAGCAGGTCGGTCGCCAACACCACCGGCGCGCTGACACCATGTGCGCGCGTGATCAGGTCGCGATGATCGACCACGCTACCGTCGGTCGCAGGATAGGACAGCAACACACCCGCGATGGTCGCGTCGAGCCCGGTGCGAATCTCGTCGAGGTTGGCGACCCGCAGCTCGATGCCGAGCGGCTCGGCGCGCGTCTGCATCACCGCGATGGTCTGCGGGTGAGTTGCGACGTCGACCAAGAACGTGAGTCGCTGGCGATTGCCGTGCTCCACGCACATGTTCATCGCTTCGGCCGCTGCGGTCGCCTCGTCGAGCAACGACGCGTTGGCGAGCGGCAGCGCCGTCAGGTTCTCGATCATGGTCTGGAAGTTCACCAGCGCTTCGAGCCGGCCCTGCGAAATCTCCGCTTGGTATGGCGTGTATTGCGTGTACCAACCGGGGTTCTCCAGAACGTTGCGAAGGATGATCGCGGGCGTGATCGTGTCGTAATAGCCCTGGCCGATGAACGACCTCAGCACCTGGTTGTCGGCTGCGAGGTTCTTCATCTCCTCGATCAGCTCGTGCTCGCCCAGCGGGAGCCGATCGCCCAGCGCGAGCGGCTTCTTGAGCCGGATCGCTGCAGGGACGGTTGCGGTCGCGAGCTCGTCCAGGCTCTTGTAGCCGAGCTCTGCCAGCATCGCGGCGATCTCAGGGTCGGCCGCGGAGATGTGACGACGCGCGAACGTATCGGAAGGACTCAGCAGATCGGGGTGCACGGGCGCACCCTACCGCGGCGGCCGACCGTTGAAAATATCGAGCGGCCCCGACGAACCGGTCGATTACATGCGCATTCCGAACGTCACGGCCCCGCCTAGCGAACGGTCCAGCGCACCACCGACGTCGATACCCGGCATCATGTCGCGCTCGGAGGATTGCTTACCCTCGCCTGTGAACTTGAATGCAACGTGGACGTATTCAGCCAACAGGCGCACCACGAACCGCTGCCCGAGCCCGACATCGATGCCGAACCGGCCAACACCGCCGTAGACCTTGGCGCGGCCAAATGACTCGGGCTCCTGGATCGGGCCGGCGTCGCGCACGATCATGCCGCGACCATCGAGCGTGAATGCGAGGGTGGACCCCAGCGGGACTCGGATCGACAGCCCAGGCTCGATCGCGGTGTACGCGGTATCCGGGATGTCGATCGACGTCGCGTTCATGAGCCCGCTGCGATCGATGATGAAGCTGCGCTTGCCGTAGCCAACGCCCACTGCAAGCGCGGCCGGGCCGAGCCCGAATCGATAACGAAGCCCGACCAGCCAGTGTTGCTGCGTGGCGTTCGACCGGACATCGGGCTCGCTGGTGGAGGCGAGCTTGAGCGAAAGTGTGCGATCGAATTCGCCGGCAATGCCGATCCCTGCGAGCGCGCCCTTGCTGCCACCGAACGCGAGCGGGAACAACTCGAGCTCGACGCGCGCGCCTGGAACCGGCGCGGTCGAGAACGGCTTGACCTGCTCTGGAAAGTTCGCGCGCTGGTTGAACGTGAGTGACCGCTTCGCGACCGACGGACCGACGTCGATGCGGAACGCATCGGGGCTGTTCGATGTGCGCGGGCTCACCTTGCGGACTGCCGCTTCGACCGCGGGGTCGTCTTCCTCGGCCGTGGCGACCTTCTTGTCGGCCTTTCGCGGCGCGTCGTCCTCAGAGGCCGCGTCCTCGTCGACGAGATCGTCGAGCGGTTCTTCGTCTTCAGACGCCGTCTGCTTGGCCTTCTTGGCCTTCGGCACAGGCTCTTCCTCGGCTTCGGTGTCGTCCGCTTCGTCGGTGTTGGCCAGCTTCTTGGCCTTCTTGCCCTTCGGCGCTTCCGCTTCGTCCTCGGCCGGTGAGTCGACGTCGCCTTTGGCGGGCTTCGCTTTCGCCTTCGTACCGTTCTTCGTGGCCTTCGTGGCGAGCGGATCTTCGTCGTCAGCCTCGGCGCGAACCTTCTTGCTCGGCCTCGCGTCAGCGTCCTCCTCGGCTTCCGGCTCCTCATCGCGCGCGACCGCCGCACGCTTTCCGGCGATCTTGGCCGCAAACGTCTCGCGCAGCTGCGATTGGTTCTCCTCGGTCCGCAGGCCCTTGACGGTGTTGAACCGGACCGTGAACCGGCGGGCCTTCTTGCCCGGCACGTAGACCTTGAATCGCACGGCCTTGTGCTCGCCGTCCTTCTCGAGCTTGCCAGCCACGACCGCGTCGGCCTCGAGCGCGCTCGCGACCTTCTTGGCCTGCTTCTCGGTGAGGTCGTCGGAACCGTACTTATCGACCGCACGATTGACCGCCTTGGGCGCGATCATCGTCATCTCTTCTTCGAGCGCCTCGGCGACCGCGTTACCCACCGCCCCGGTCTTGTCTCCGTCGATCGGCGTGAGGGCGACCTTGGGTTTGGCGAGCGCACCACCGGGGAGCGCCAGCCAAACAAGTGTGCACATGATCGCCAGGGATCGAGTCATGGTTCCCTCCGGCCCGGTCCCGGGGATCGCCGGGGTAGGCATCGCCTTCCTTTTGTAGCTCCCCCACTCATGCAAATGCCAGGTCACTCGCCGCCTCCGATGGTGACGGGGGTCAAACTGGTTGAAATCGGGGCTGTGCTCGTTTGTTGCCGCGGGGTTGCGCGCGCGGAGTGTGGCGAGTGCCGACCCCATGGGGTCTCAGTTGACCCCATCAGAATCGCGCCAGGACTGCGCTCGTTCCCGCTTGCTAACCACGACGAGGCATGGCCAGCTCGCCGACATGGACCCAGTGGACCGCCGGAACATCAGCATCACGGGACGGCACCGCACGCTGACCGGCCCGCACCTGGCGGTGAAATCCGCCCACGATGTCACGGTCATCGTGACCCAAGCGTTCGGTCCCCGCGGCGACAACCTCGTCGGCATCAGCGACGTCACGTTTGACGGTCACCCCGCGATCACCGTGGGCGTCCGGATCGACGGCCGCGACGGTCGCGTCCATCTGTCGCCGATCCATGGCGACGGTCGCAAGACCCGACCGTTTCACATCGAGCATGGCGCTCGCGTCGACTTGTTCTGTCCCGTATCGAATCAGCCGCTCGACCTCGTCGGAGAGGTCGGTGATGGCACTGGTGCCCGCTACTTCGCGCTCTACCTGACGCCGCAGCTATCGCGCGGCTCGATGGTGATGGTCTCGGATCTTTGGGGCCACCATCACTCGCGGATCATCGATGACTTCGAGCTGATCTCCGCGTGGGCCGCCGCGCACGAAGACGCGTAGTCGCCGCTCGCGATCACAGCTCGTACAGGTAGAAGTACGCACGAAGGTTCGCGTTGGCGAGCGGCTTCTTGATCCGCGGCCGTCCGAGCGTTCGACCGAGCTCCTGCTCGAGCCACGGGTTGCCGACCAGAAAACCGGCGCGCCAGCCGGCGAACCTGCGGCAGGTCTCACCGAGCCGCGCGTAGAGCTCGCGCAGATCGCCTTCGTCGAGCCGCTCACCATAGGGCGGATTGGCAATGAGCAGGCCGGTGTCACCGCTATGACCACGCTCGCGTGCGATGTCCGCGATCGTCGATGGCCGCAGCGTCGTGACGTCCGCGCGTTGCCAGATCACGTCGTCGATAACCCCCGCCGCGCGCGCATTGCTGCGCGCCACGTTGAGCACCTCGATGTCGAGATCGCAACCGATGATCAGTGGTCGCGCATCGGGGAACAATGGCTCGGCAGGTTGATCGAGCTCGAGCGCTTCGAGCACCGATGATTCGCGTGGCGTCGCACGTGCCGCATGAACCGCTTCGATCGGGATCGTCCCCGAGCCGCACATCGGATCGACGAGGATGTCGCTGCGCGGATCGAACCTGCACAACATCAGGAGCACCGCCGCGAGGTGCTCTCGCAACGGAGCGGGGCCGGCATCGCGCCGCCAGCCGCGCTGCGACAACGAGCCACCGCCGAGATCGAGCGACACCACCAAGCGCTGCTGATCATCGAGCCGCGCAACCCACCGGGTCGCCGGTCGCTCCGGGTCGACGTGCAACCGTGCACCACGCCGACCCGCGGCATCGATCAGCGCATTTTTCACCGTTCCCACGACCTGCCGCTCACCGGCCGCGAACGCCTCGACATGGCGCGCCTCGACCGAGATGCCGTCGCCAGATCGCCATAGCTGCCGCGTATCACCGCGGACGTCGGCGACCAACTCGTCGTACAGCGGCTCGAGTCGGTCGGCCGTGCTGCGATAGACGTCCCACAACACGCGCGTTGGGGTTCGCAGATACGTCACCGTGGCCCACGCGAGCTCGGCGTCGAACGGCATCACGAGCTGACCGAGCCCCTCTTTGCGCACTTCCGGTGGCCGGCGTTTGAGCGCGCGCTTGACCACCCGCGACAGCTCCGCGGCCATCACCACATTAGTCTGGGTCGATCCGATGATCCTGAGCTCGTCGACGATCATGGGCCATTCAATGTGGCAAGCAGGCCGGCATCGGCGAAGAACCGCTTGTGCAGATACAACCCGCGCTGCTGGGTACCCGCGGGCCCCTTGGGGCGCTGGTGAAGGTAGCGGCCGACCAATCGCGCGATCTCGTCATCCCAGTCGAGCAAGTACCACGAGATGATCGTGGCGTCGGGCTCGCCGGACGGATCCTGTGGGTCGAGCGATGCGCGTACCAACCACAGGGTGCGCTGGAGCTTGGCGAGCCCGCGCTCGTTGACCATCGAGATCGCGGGATCCTCGACGACACGCCACAGGCCGCTCGGCTCGCGCGCCACGGGCACGGTCTTGATCTCGACATCGCCGCGCCAATCCGGCTCGTCGATGCCCCGCTCGGTTACCCCGAGCAGCTGCGCGGCGCGACTTCCCCACGCGCCCTTGTCGCGGCCTCGGCGCCCGAGCCGAGCTCCGATCGCGCGATCTGCGGCGGCGAGTAGCTCGTCGAGCGTCTCGGGTTCTTGCACCGGCGGCTGCGCGGCCACTGGATCCGGAATCGGCCGAGGAATCGCCGCCGGCGGTGGAAACATCCCACGCGGTGGTGCTTGGATCACCAGATGGCCGCCGAGCAGGACCGGCTGCGGCTGCAGCTCACGGGGCACCGAGGCCCCGCCCCGCTCGATCGCGGCACCCCATGTCCAGAGCGCCTCGCGCAGCGCAGGTGACCGATGCACCGCGGTGACTCCGACGAGATTTGCGAGCTCGATCAACTCGCCACGGGTCATCGCATTCAACACGCCGCACAGATCGCCGGCCCAGCGCGCGACCACCCGCTCGACGGCTTCGGTGTTGTCGAGCGCATGCGCGATCGCTACCGCGCCGCGATCGAAGCGATCGAAACGATCGAAACGATCGAAGCGAGTGACGCGCAGCGCGGCGAGCCGGCGAACCGCCGATGGCGACAGGCGGTCGACCAAGATCGCGACGGCGTTCACTGCACCCAGCATGCTACGTTCGCGCCGTGGGAACCAGAGTCGTGGCGCTTTGCATCGCGCTCGCCGCGTGTGCTCCGACGATCGAAGGCCCCGCGGAGCGGCAGCGCGACGCCGACCGCAGCGATGGCGACCAGCTCGCACGTCAGCTCGGCGCATTGCCCGGCGCGATCTCCGCGCACGTCACGATTCACCGAGCGGTGCGAGATCCGATCGCGGTCGGAACCGTCGGCAGCAGTACCGCCGCGATCCTGGTGATCGTCGATGATCGCGCCGATCGTTCATCGCTGACCACGACGGCCACCAAGCTCGTACGCGCCGCGCTGCCCGAGATCGCAGCACCCGAGCTGATCGTCGAGGTCGGCGCCCGTCGTCCAGTCCTCGCGAGCGTCGGGCCGTTCAGCGTGGAGCAAGCCTCGGAACGACCGCTCCGCGCCGTGCTCGGCGGTGCGTTGGTCGCGATCGCCTTGCTCGCCGCGTGGATCGCGTATCGCGAGCGCGCGCTGGCTTACCTTCGCGGAAACAAGCCCCAGTAGTCGAGCTCGAGCACGATCCGCGGATCTTTGGTTCCCGAGGCCAGCGCTCCGAGCTTGGCCACCTCGGCCGCGCTCGCGTTCTTCACCGCTGTCGTGCGCAGCCGCAGTGCACCGACATCGCGGCGTCCCGGGATCTCGCCTCGCTCGAGCACCTCGGTGAACGCGCGAAGCGTGTCGCCGCCAAACGTCGGAGCGACGTGGCTTCCGGCATTCCACGCTGCGATTCGCAGCTGATTCTGCAGGCCGTTCTGCGCCAACGCGATCGCGACGCTGATCACGTGGCCGCCATAGACCAACCGCTTGCCGGCTTTGGTCTCCGCCATCGCACGCGCATCGTGATGGACCTGCGCGGTGTTGTGATACAGCCGGCACGCCTGCACGTGATCGGCTTCTTCGATCGTCACCGCGTCGGGGTGATCGAGTCGCTCGCCGACCTCGTAGTCGTCCCACCGCGCGGTCGAGCCGAACGCCCACGCGAGATCGGGGAACCGCTGCAAGTTCATCGCCTCGGGCACCGGCAGCCGATCGGGGGTGACCGCAGGGGGCAGCGTAGGCACCGTGTTAACGCCCTTGGCCGCGAGCATGTCGCGCTTGGGCACCATCACCCACCGCACGAACGACAGCACCTCTTGGCCCTTCTGATTGGTGCCGCGAGTGCGCACGTAGACCAAGCCAGCCTCGCCGCTCGACACCTCGCGCAGCCCGATCACCTCGGTCTCGGCCACGACGGTGTCGCCCGGGTAGACCGGGCGAAGAAACCGCACGTCGGCGTAGCCGAGGTTGGCGAGCGCGTTGTGCGAGATGTCCGGAACCGACTTGCCGAACACGATGTGAAACACCAGCAGGTCCGGAATCACCTCGCGCTGAAATCCGAGCGAACGCGCGAGCTCCGTGGAGCTGGCCAACGGATGACGATCACTCGTGAGCGCCATGTACGCCGCGATGTCGCCGCCGTGGAGGGTGCGAGGAACCGAATGGACCAGATGCTGGCCCACACCAAAATCCTCGAAGAATCGACCCGTCGAGACCTTCCTCATGGCACGGAGGGGGACCCTATACCTGGGGTCGAGAATAGGGAATAGGGAACGAGCTGATCGGCTCGATCGCAGCTCTACTCGGCCAACAGATAGCTGTAATTGAAGCTCTGCGGACCGCCGTCCCACGGCGGGAACGTCGCGGCGCGAACCGCCGACTCGACGCACGACGCGACAGGCGTCCCAGCGAACACGCCGGTCACCGCCGCCTTGGTGACTTTGCCCGAGGGCGCGACCGTCAGCTTGAGCATCGCGGTGCCCTGTTGGCCGGCGTAACAGGCCTTCGCAGTGTCTGCGACGCTCGACATGCCGGTCTTGATGTCGTCGCTGTTAAGCGACTTCTTCGCGAGCGCGGGCTTGGCTTCTTTCTTCTGGTCGGACACGCCGGCTTCTTTGAGCAGCGCATCGAACGACGGTTCGTTCTCGTCGGTCTTCTTGGCCACTTCTTCGGCGGGCTTCGGCGTCTCGACCGCGGGCTTGGTCGGCTCCGGCTTCGACGTGTACTCGATCTTCACCTTGTGAGGCTCTTTGGCCGGCTTCTTCTCGGCCTTGTCCTCGGGCTGCTTCGAATCCTCGACCACGGGCGTCGGGATCGGCTCGATCGCGGCTGGCGCAGGCTCGGGCTCGGGGGTGATCGGTTTGACTTCGGGTGCGCGCGCGAGCTCCGGCATCACCGGCGGCGTGCGCGGCTGTTCAGGAGCAACATTGGCGACGGCCTGCGGCTCGCTCTTGTTGTAGACCGCGAAGTAGAACACGCCGCCCGCGGCTGCCGCGACGACGGCTCCGAGCAACGCGACCATCTTGCCGCGACCACCCGAGCTGTGCTGAGCGGCCATACGCGCGCCGATCGTCGGCACCGACGAGATGTGCGCGGCTGCGCTCGGGGACGAATCGAGCTCGCTGTCCAGCGCCGTGGCAACCGGAGCCGCGGCAGTCGCCGCTGCGGTTGCGCGCTGCTCGTCGAGATGCTCGCGGTCGATGCGCTGGATCTCGGCTTTGGTTGGCAGGCTGGCTAGCTCGGGGAGCGACACCATCTTGGCCGGCTCGGGGAGCGCGACCGCCTTCCAACCGGCGGAGGAGTTCGCGAGCACGTCATCGCTCGGAATCGGATGTTGCGACGATCGACGGGACGAGATCCGCGCCTTGGTCGAGGACGCCAGGTTGCGGATGTCGTGCAGCCCCGAGTCTTCATCTCGGTCCTGCTTCGGCACGCCACCCGATGCCTCTGGTGGCAGCGCGTCAACCTCGGTTTCAGATCTCTTATCCTGCCCAGTGGTTTGCATACCGCCGTCTCCAAGACGCGCTAGCGTCCGATTCGGAAGGCCCTCGAAATACCCCGACGGCACCTCATCGTCCAGGGTTTTCATCGTGCGCCGCAGCAAGTCGTCCAAGTCATCCGACATGTTTCACTTCGCCGCTGCGGGGTTGAGTTGTTGAGGTGAGTCAGCTGACAGTCTCTGCTTGAGCAGCCTTCGGGCCTCGTTGACCCGCCATGCGACAGTGCCCTCGGGAATCTCCAAGATCGCTGCGATCTGCTTATGCGGCAGATCTTCGATGGTTGCGAGCACGAGCGTAACCCGCAGCGCGGGAGACAGCACCGAGATCGCCGCGAATACCCGAGCGACCTCGGCAGCGCGCTCGGCGTGGTGTGCGGGGCTCGGCACGTCATTTCCGAGGGCTTCCGGCCGTCCTCCGACGTGCGCGGCCTCGGCACCGCTGCGCTGATGCAGCGCACCGCCGCGCTTATCCGCACGCAACGCATTGAGTGCGGTGTTGATCGTGATCCGATACAGCCACGTCGAGAAATCCGCACGCCCGTCGAAGCCGTCGAGCCCACGGAACGCGCGGACGAACGCCTCCTGCGTGACGTCGTCGGCGTCACTGTGGTTGCCCAGGATATGAAGTGCGGCTGCGTACACGCGACGTTGGTGGCGAACGACCAGGCGACCGAAGGCTTCTCGGTCTCCTTGGCGTGCCCGCTCGACGTCGGGATCTTCGTCAGCCATTGCCGGCACTATAAGGGGACCGATGGTTGGACAACAGTCGGTAGTTTCCCATTGGGTCCGCGGTGGTGATCCGGTTGTCGCGGCGGGCGCCGGCGCTCCGGGTCAGCGGCGCCGGTCCGCTTCGAAAAGCTTGGGCGCGAGGCCAGACGCGAGCTCGGACAGCCGTGCAAGTGACCGAGCAGCCTCGGCTTGGGCGCGCAACCGGCCTTGCGTCCGCGCGCCGGCGGAGCCGCCCGCTTCGGAGCCGCGCTGCCGCGCCGTGGTGTCGACCACGATCAGCGGATCGGTGCCACCCAACGCCGCCCGGTACTCGGCCATTCGGTTGCGTGCCGCGTGGAGCGCGTCGGCGACATCATCAGCGAACGCAGATACCAAGGCGCGCGGATCGGCGGAGCCGGCGGTGAGCGCGTCGAGATCGACGAGCGACAAGTCGCGAAGCCGAGCTGCTAACGCCTCGTCGCGATCGCCGCTCGCAGTCACGGCTTGGCCTTGTCCTGGTCCTTGCTCGCTGGCTCGGGCTTGCTCGCCGGCTGTGCGTTGCCCGTCTGGCCCGCTTCGAGCGCCTTGTGCTTGGCCGCTTTGTCGGCAGCCATCTTTTCCTTGAGGCTCGCGAGCGCGTCATCTTGACCGCCTGCGCTCAGCATTCCTGCGCTGCCCGCCGCGGCCGCGATCTTGGCCTCGAGCATCTTGGCATCGGCGTCCTCGCCGCGCATCGCGGCATCGACCTCGCTCTCGATCGCCTCGCGATCGATTCGATCTTCGGCGGCCTGGAACCGATCCCACACCGACGAATCGTTGCCGAACGCGTCTCCGCCAGCGGAGCGTGCGGCGGCGATCTGCGTCGCGAGCGTGCCCTTGCGCATCTTCAGCAACTGGAGCTTGGTCTCGAACTCCTTGCGGCTCTTGTTGAGCTGGATCGCATAGCTCGCCGCTTCGTGCTTATCGCGCTCGATCTTTGCGTATTCGGTCTCGGCGGCCTTCTTCTCGCGTAGCGCGTGCTTCGCCGCTTCGTCATCGCCGGCCTTGACCGCGAGCATCGCGCGGCGCTCCCACTCCGCCGCCTTGGCCTTGTACTTCTCGAGATCGTTATCCATCTGCTTCGCCGTGGCCTTATAGGTCACCAGCTCGGCGAGCGCCTTCTTGCGGCCGTCCTCGAGCTCGAGGATCGCCATCTCGAGCTCCTTCTCGGGATCGATCGCCTTGTCGAGCGCGGCGTTGGCCTTGTTGGAGATGCCGTCCTTGATCTTG
Source organism: Kofleriaceae bacterium (assembly GCA_050184455.1). Classification (GTDB taxonomy): domain Bacteria; phylum Myxococcota_A; class Polyangia; order Haliangiales; family Haliangiaceae; genus JABFXX01. The sequence continues at coordinate 76,569 of JBFXAI010000031.1, forward strand.
GAGAAGATGCCCATGGGTCGCTCGCCGTGTCGGCAAGGATACCCTCCATTCAGGCTCCCTGTTTCGGTTCACGGTTCACTATTCGAACGAGCCGTGGACGACCCGTGCGCCGCCCGCTAGTCCTTGCCGAGCCCGTACTTGCGATAGCGCTGGCGGAACTGATCATAGGTGAGGCCAAGCAGCGTGGCGGCCTCCTTCTGCTTGAACCGGGCCCGCTCGAGCGCGTCGCGGCACAGCCACTCTTCGAACGCATCGACCCGCTCGGCCAGCGGCCGGCGCGGATCATCGGCGAACGGTAACGCCGGCGCGGCGACGTCATGGGCATCGGGCGGCAACGCCGCGGCGACGTCGGCCTCCGATAGCACCTCGCTCTGCGCCATATACGCGGCGCGCTCGACGATGTTCTTGAGCTCGCGGACGTTACCCGGGTAGCTGTATTGCGCGAACCGATCGAGCGCTTCCGCGCTGATCTCCTTGACCACGATCCCGGCGACCTCGTGGCGAAACCGCGACAGAAAGTGCGCGGCGAGCGCGGGCACGTCCTCCATGCGATGCGCGAGCGGAGGCAAGTTGATCACCTCGAACGCGAGCCGATCGTAGAGGTCGGGGCGGAACTTGCCCTGCGCCATCGCATCTTTGAGGTCGGCGTTGGTCGCGGCGATCACGCGTACGTTGACCTGGATCGACTCGGAACCCGCGACCCGCTCGAACCGCTGGTACTCGAGCACGCGCAGGATCTTGGCTTGAAAGTCGAGCGACATGTTCCCGATCTCGTCGAGGAACAGCGTGCCGCCGTCGGCCAGCTCGAACTTGCCGTCCTTCTGCTTGGTGGCGCCGGTGAACGCGCCCTCTTCGTGTCCGAACAGCTCGCTCTCGAGCAGGCTCTCCGGAACGGCGGCGCAGTTGATCGTGACGTACGGCTCGCTCGCGCGCGGTGACAACGTGTGGATCGCTCGCGCGACCAGCTCCTTGCCCGTACCACGCGGACCGAACACCAACACCGGGCGTGGCACCGGGGCGACCTTCTCGATCTTCGCCATCACGGTGCGCATCGCCGACGAGTCGCCGACGATCTGCCAGCGCCGACCGGCCGCCTTTCGCAGTCGCTCGTTGGTGGCGCGTAGCTCGCGGTTCTCCGCCTCGAGCCGGCGGTTGTCGACGGCGTGCTGCAAGATCCGCTCGATCTTCTCGACCGAGATCTCGAGCTTGTCTTCGAGGTACGGATCTTTCGTGATGAAGTCCACGGCTCCCGCTTTCACGGCGGCGACGGCGTCGTCGATCGTTCCATGTCCGGTGAGGATAATGATCGGCAGATCGGGATGGCGCCCGCGAACCGACCGGCAAATCTCGATCCCTGTCCTGCGCCCCGGCCCGAGATCGAGGTCGAGCACGAGCAGTTGCGCCTGGTTGCTCGACAGCCACGCGATCGCGTCCTCGCCGTCATCGAACGCGACGACGCTCGAGCCGCGCACGTGAAACACCTCGCCGAGCAGCCTGCGAACCTCGGCTTGATCGTCGACGCAAACGATGGTGCCGATCGTCATGGCACACCTCGCTCGGCGGACACCCACGACGGCACCGACGCCAGCCCGAGCGCATCGGTGGGCAGCGTGATCGTCAGCGTGGTCCCTCGGCCGGGCTCGGAGTCGATCGTGATCCGACCGTGGTGCGCCGCGACGACACGCTCGGCGATCGCGAGCCCGAACCCCGAGCCGGTGTCCTTGGTCGTGAAGCCAGGCACGAACAGTCGTCCGAGGTGAGAGCGCGGAATCCCTGGACCCGAATCGGCGACGATCAACTCGACCACAGGAGGCCCTCCCGCGGCTGCAGGGATCCCACGGACGCGTACCGTGACCTCACCACCGCCGGTCGCGCACGCCTCCACCGCGTTGAACAGCACATTGAGCATCGCTTCGCGCAGCAACGCCCGATCGCCGCGCATGTCGGGGACCGCCGCGCTCGCATCGAGCGCGATCACCACCTGCTGGCTGCGTTCGCGTGCCGCCGCCACGACGTCGGTCACCAGCGCCGCGAACGACACGAGCTCGATCGTAGGGGTTGGTGCGTGCATCGAGCGCAGATAGTGCGCCCATTCCTCGTAAAGCGAGGTGACATCGGCCTCGAGATCGCGCAATCGATCAGCGAGCTCGCCGGTCGCCGCCAACTTGCGGGCCGAACGCGTGCGCGCCCCGATGATCCCCAACAGATTCTTCACGCGATGGCCATGCGCGTACACGCCATCCAGCACGTCGTGACGAGCGACCTCGGCGGTCGCGGTCAACAGGCGCGGAGCCACCGCGCCGGCGGCGGTCCCAGCACCCGGATCCGCGGCGTCGAGCAATCGGCTCACCACCACCCCGAGGCTCGGCGACGCCGGATCGAGCATGCGCGCCGCGTTGCGCCAGGCGAGCCCATGCGTCGCGTCCACGCGTAGCGCCCGCTCGATCTCGGCCAGCGCGGCGGTCCGGTCGCCGCGCTCGAGCATGAGCAACGCGAGCCGGCACGCCGCCGCGATGTGTCCTGGTTGGAACGCGAGCCCCTTGCGATACGCCAGCTCGGCGCGGTCGTCCGTCGCACCGCGCTCTGCACACAGCGACCCGTACAGAAACCACAGCCGCGCGCGATCGACGGCCGGCAGTTGCTCGGCATTGGCTGCTTCGATCAGCCGCTCCAGCTCGCCGACCAAGGCATCGCGCTCGACCGTGCTCGCGCGGCGAGCCCGGCGCTCGAGCCGGCGCAGCTCGAGCGCGCTGTTGGGCTCGGCGATCGCGGCCAGCTCGGCATCGATCGCCCGATCGTCCATGCCGGCCTCGCCAGCGGCATGCCGCGCAGCCAACAGCACCACGGAACAGATCCGAGGTCCCGCACCACCGCCGGCGGTGGCCACCACCTGGCTCGCGTCGCCCGCGCGGCCGTACCCGACCACGGCGGCCGCGGCTTCTTCGACGAGCGCGAGCGTTTCACTCGCGACGCCATCACACGCCGCGGCGACGACCGCCGCGAACGCCGCGCTCGCGTTTGCCGCTGCCCCTGTGCTGTCACCTTGCAGATCGGCAGCGCGGGCGAGACCGACGTGGGCGCGTGCGCGATCCCACGCGCCGAGCCCAGGCGCATCGAGCGCCGCGAGCAGTGCCATCCTCGCTGCGGCGATCTCCCCCGCGGCAAGCTGAGCGCCCCCCAGCACGATCTTGGTCCCCGGCCCCGGCGCCCGCTTCGCGGCCTCCTGCGCGTAGCTGCGCGCTGCCGCGGCATCTCCCTGGGCGAGCGCGATCGTCGTCAGCCGCACCGCTGGTGTCCCGTCGCTGGTAGTCGCCAGCGCCCGCAGCAGCACACTCTTCGCCGCAGCAGGCAACCCGAGCGCCCAATAGCGGTCGCCGAGCTCGACTAGCGAAGGTGCCACCGACATGGGCGCGCGACTCTACCGTGTAGTGGCACCCGTCGTGGTCCGCCGCCACGCGGAACCCGCCAATCGCTGCTGGGGCGCGCCAATCGCGATCGGCTCGCTGAGCTCAGCTGAGCTTGGTCTTGCGATCGGCGACATGCCGGTCGAGCGCCTCGAGCGCTTCCACCAGCTTATTGCGCGCATCACCGCGGTAATCGCCTTGGGTCTGTGCCGCGTGCAGGTCGCTCGCGACCCGCTCCATCAGCTCGGCGTCGGCCACGGCGCGTGAGCGCACCGCGTCGTGCATCTCCTGAAAGTTCGCGTAGAAGTCGGTCAACATGTCGCCGCTGCGCAGCGGCGTCACCTTGCCGAGCTTGCCGACCGCCATTCGGTCGAAGTACATCGACACCTTGTAGAGCGGGCCCGCCACCTTGTGGGTCATGAGCACGAGATACGCCGACAAGATCATCACCAGGCCCAGTCCGATTCCGACCATCATGAAGATCAGCTGTTGATCGCCGGATTGGAGGTCGTTGCTGACGACCAGCTGCAAATTATCGGCAGGAGTCGAGCCGCTGCCCTCGGCAAATACCTGCAGGTCCTGCTCGATCGACTCCGACGCCTTTCTCATCTGCTGGAAGATCAGATAACCCAGCGCACCAGCGATCGCCCCCGACAGGATGGTGACGAACAGGACGTAGCGAAGCTGCAGCTTCTTATCGAGTAGATAATTCGAAAGCTTGCGCTTGTACTTCGGCCGCTCGGCTGGCGCAGGCGATCGGCCCGGCGGTAGCTCGGTGGCTGCGCTCGGATCACTCAAGGGATTTCTCCTTTCGTGCGACGAGCTCGCGAAGCTCGGCGACGGCGGGGTGCTCCCCTGCTCCGGCAGCTTCCGCTGCCGCGATGACCGCCTTGGCCTGTGCGATGTCCTGCTGCTGCATCTCGACGACCCCAGCATGCGCGGTCTTGAAGTGCTCGTAGAACTCGATCAGCTGGTCGCCTTTGCGCAGGTTCCAAACCTTGTCGAACCGACCGTCGCGCATCTTGGCGAAGTACAGCTGCACCTTGAACAGCGGCCCGGCGACCCGGTGAGTCATCTTGATGCCGTAAGCCGCGAGCCCCAGCACCAGCCCGAGGCCGGTGAAGATCAGCACCCACAAGATGACCTTACGGCCATGCTCGAGGTCCGCGAATTTGCCGGCGAGCTTGAGCTCACAGGTCCAATACGCGACCATCTTGGTGGTGTAATCAGGTGTGACCTTCGGTGGGATCGGCGTCAGCTTGATCTCGTCGATCTGGACGGTCACGCGGCGGCGTGCCGGCTCGTCTGCTGGTTCCGAGGGTTCCGCCGGTTCCGCGGCAGAGCCCGCCGCGACTGGCGGCACGGAATCGCTGCCCGCTACGGGACCCGCGGGTGCCGCCGTCGGCGTATCCATCGGCGCATCGGCAGGCGGCGGCGGCTCGATCTTCATCGGCACGGGCGGAACATCGGCATCGTCTTCGTCGAGCGCGTTCTCGATCAGTTTCGGCTTGTCGCACTGGGTGCCGAGCAGCCGTCCGGCGCCGACTTGAGTGGTCTCGTTCGCGACCATCATCACCCAGATCCCCAGCCCGGCCATCAACAGCGCCGACAGCACCACCATGAACAGCGTGAACCGCAGCTGGTACCGCTTGTTGATCAGTAAGTTTTTCCAGCTGCGCTTATAGCCACGCGACGCGCGGTTCGCGCGTTTGCCCGGCGGTGGTGGTTGATTTGGCGAGCTAGTCACGGGCCTGCCTTGGATCGGATCGTCGGGACAATCTTCTTGCTGATCAAGTCTTCGACCACGGCGGCAACACAATCGTCGCTGCCCATGGCGATGTCGCTAGCAGAGGCGCTCCCTTGAACCTTTGCACCGCCGTTGAGAAACCCGAACACGCTCTTATCGGGGTAACTCGCGAGCAGCATGCTGATCTTACAAGAAATGGTCGCCGACGATCCGCTCTTCGTCACCGTGAGCTCGTTGAGCGTTCCATCCACGTAAAACCCCTGGAATCCTTTCTGCGCCAGCTGCGCCTTGCTGGGAGCCCCACCCCCAGGCCAGGTGGTCGCCATCGTGCTTGCGACGCGACCCAGCGTCTTGCTGGCGGTCGTTTGCATGAGCGTACGCAGCTTGGGGTCGTTGGCGCTCCCGGTCTTGCTCGACATCGGTCCTACGTTTACGTAGATCGAGCCCCCTCCACTGCTGGTGGTCGAGCCGCTCGATCCCGAGACGCCGAGCTCGCCGAGCGCCTTGGACGCTTGCGCCTTCACGATCTCGCTGGCGTCGTCCTTCGCGGCGCGCTGCAACGCGTTCACTGCGAGGCTGCGAACGTTCGACTTGGTCTTTGCGGTAACCAGCTTGCCGAGACCCGCGGCCGCGATGCTGCGCACGTTCTTGTCGTCGTCATTGCCGAGCAACTTGGCGAGCGGAGGGATCGCGCGAGCGTCACCGAGCTTGGTCAGGTTGAGCGCCGCCGACAACCGGATCTTCACCGAGTCGTCGTCGAGCTGACCGATCAGTTGATCGACGTTGTCGGCGTGCGCCGGCTTCGCGGACGATAACAGCGATACGAGCAGCGCGAGCGTGATGACCACTGCGCGGCACGTCGAGAAGCGAGCGGAGCCAACGAGGGGGCGACTCATGCGGGTCATCGATGAGACGTCTGAGCTCGCAGACGCTTCATCGATCGACGATCTACGGTACAGAGGATCTGGTTCGCTCCGCAAGGTAGCGAGCAGACAGCTCTACGTAATGGAGCGCGCCGTAACCGATCTGCTCCCGCTCCTTGTCGCCGACCTTACGGACTACCTTCGCCGGGGATCCCATCACCAGACTCTCGGGTGGAATGTCGGTACCAGGCGTCACCAGCGCACCTGCACCCACGAGGCTGCCGCGGCCGATCCGGGCACCATCGAGGATGATCGATCCCATCCCGATCAGACACGCGTCTTCGATCGTGCACGCGTGTACGATCGCGGCGTGGCCGATCGTGCAGTCGTTGCCGATCGTGGTTCCGAACCGTCCCGCGGTCACGTGGATCACCGTGTTGTCTTGCACCGACGTCCGCGCGCCGATCCGGATCGGCATGACGTCGCCGCGAACCACCGTCCCGTACCAGATCGACGATTGATCGCCGATCACGACGTCTCCGATCACCGCGCAGGTATCGGCGAGAAACACATCACGGCCGAGCTCGGGACGCTTGCCGACAAACGGATGAATCGTGGGCGCCATAGCGGCAGCTTACCGCTCAACGCGCGCGGGAAGTACCTGGCGCTATCGTGAGGAGCGGCGAGATGCCTGCTCGGCGGCCGCGAACAGCTCGTCGAGCACGGCCTCGGTATCGTCGCCATTCGGAAACACCGGGGCGATGTAGCGCACGATGCCAAATCGATCGATCACCATGAAATGGATCCGCTTGATGTCGCGGATGGTCAGGGTCTCGAACGTGATCGGCTCGACCGCCGTGAGCGGGACGTCGAGCTCGACCGACCGAAGCTTCTTGAGTTGATCCGGGCTATCGAGGTCGGCGGCGGTCGCTGCGAGCGCGATCATCGAAGACCCGGACTTTGTCGACTGGCCACGCACCCACGATGCGATCCGCCTGAACACCTGCGAGCACCCATCGCAGCGACTGGCATCATACCAACCGACGATCGCCGTCCTGCCCCGTAGATCGCGAAGGTCGTAGCGCTTCTCGCCTTGAACGCCGACAAGCTCGATCGGCGCGATGGGTTGATCGCCGAACCGCCGGCGCAGGATCTCGGCGCGTGAGATCAACCGTGCCTCGATCATCAAACTCTGGCGTCCGTAGCGGATGACGCCGATCCTGATCGGGTCGCCCGGCTCGTGCGATTGGACCACCTGGAGGACAGCGTCGCAGTTACTGACCGCGATGCCATCGATATTCTGTAGGATGTCGCCCGGCAGAAGCCCGGCCTGCTTTGCACCGCTGCCGGCCGTGGTCTCATCGATGATGCACGGGCCGACGACGGCGCTGGCGCCTGGCGCCTGGCCCATCTGGTCGTGCATTCCGATACCCAGAAACGCCGGGTTGCTCGGCTCGGCGGACGCGCTGCTCGACAGCGACGCAACGACCGCTAGCGAGAGCGCCAATCGCACGCCGGTGAATCTAGCGAACTGGGCCGATCACAGCCAGCGCCATCGACCTGCCGAGCCGATCGCCCATGTAGGACAAGGTGAGATTTTTGACTTCATCACCCGCTGACCCCGATCATATGTTCGTGAAGCGTCGCGAACCTCTGCCGGATCTCGGTCGCATCCTCGATGACAGTCGTCCCAATCGGGCCCAAGCGGTCGTGATGCCGGACGAAAAACGCATCCATACCCGGTTCGATAAGGCGTTCCTGGTGATGATCGGAAGCGAGGTCTATGGGGACACGTTCGCGATCGCGCGCAACGTGTCGGCCGGCGGCATCCTCGTCGAGATGCACTACGCACCGCCGCTGGGCACCGTGGTGACCGTGCACTTCCAGCATGCACGCGGCGATGACCAGTTCGACGAGATCGTCGCCCGCGCCGAAGTGAAGCACCACCACTACCTGAACTTCGTGGAGCACGGCGAAGACGACGCCGACGATGCCGGCGAGCAAGTCGCGACCCGCGCGATCGGCCTGAGATTTATCGAGTTCGTCGATCCCGGCGACCGCATCGCACCCGAACGCCTGCACTGAGCGCGCGCAGTGTTCGCGCGTCACGGGAATCCCCGCGGGATCGTGCGCGTTCGATCGGTAACTTGCGCCGGCGCGTTCGATTCGCTAATTCCTGCTCGATGCGTGTGGTGATCCTCGTCGTGCTCGCGACCTCGGTTGCCGCAGCTCAGCCCAAGCCTCCCGACAAACCGGCCGACAAGCCGCCGGCAGCCGAGAACAAGCCACCTCCCCCGAGGACGCCGGGTCCGCAGGACGCCCAGGCGATCGCGATCCTCGACAAGATCGTGAAGGGGCCGGACGCCGCCGCCCGCAAGGCAGCGATCACCGAGCTCAACCACATCGCGCCGATGGCGATCGCGGCGATCGGCGAATGGCTCGTGCGGCCGCACACCACCGACGTCGAGGTCCGGCGGGCGGTGCTGACCGCGATCCAGGCCAACGTGCCCGACAAGGACGGTCGGTTCAAGCCGCCGCCCCGCCAGACGCCGAAGGAAAAACAAGCGAGCGATACGCTCGACTGGCTGCCGCCGCTGCTCGCGCTCGATCCGGCCACGCCAGGCCTTGGCGAGACGATCGGCGACATCGCCGCGATCCGCGCGCTCGAGACGACCAAGGAGTGGCAGGCCGCCAAGTACATCTTCGACGCTGCATTCGTCGACAGCACGATGATCTATCGCGACGAGTGCGGTCGCTACCTGCGCAAGATGCACCCGGCATCGATCCCGGCGCTGACCCGCGAGTCGCAGTCGCGCTCCGGTGATCGCAAGCGCTACGCGACGTTCCAGCTCGAGCGCCTCGACCGTCAGGACGCGCTCAAGGCGCTTCAGGCCACGGCGTCTAACGAGCCGGTACAGATCGCGCTGCTCGATGCGATCCGCGCGACTCGGCTGCGCGAAGCCGTGCACGCCGTGTGGACCGTCGTGAATGCCGATTCGCCGCGCGTTCGCGAGGCCGCGCGCGCTGCGTGGATGGACTACATCACGATCAAGCCACCTGCGCCGCGCAAGGAGAAGTTGTTCCTCCCGGGTGGCCAACTGACCAAGGAAGAGAAGCAGCTGTGGATGACGTATCGCGACCTGGCCGACAACGAGCTTCGGACCGCGGCCAACGAGCTGTTGGGTGAAGATTACCCGCCGATCGAGGATCCTTCGCTCGACGACAAAGAGCGCAAATGGAAGAAGGAATTCAAGATCGACCTCGTCGACGTGACCAAGCGGTTGTTTGCCCACTTCGATACCGAGCGCGCCAAGAAGGACGCCGCCGAGTGGGCGGAGGCAAATGCCAAGGTGGTGACCGGCGATATTCCGGGCGCGATCGCGATGCTCGATCGCTTGCTTGCCGCAAACCCCGAGCGCGTTGAACGCGCTGCGATCGCGACGGTCTACTTTCAATGGGGCAAGCAGCTCGAAGCCAAGAAACAGTGGGCCGAGGCTGCCGAAGCCTACTCCAAGGCGCATGGCCTCGATCCCAAGGGGCCCAATGCGGTCGACGCGCTGGCGGCCCATCATCACACGCTCGGAAAGTCGCTCGAGGCGCAAGGCAAAGATGGCGGTCCCGACTTTCGCAAAGCGATCGCGCTCAAGCCGAACTACGAAGCAGCCAAGACGGCGGCCGAACATGCCGACGAAGCCGCCGGGATCAGTAGCCGGCCCACCTGGGCGCTGATCGGCGCGCTGGTCGCGGCGGTGGGCGCGCTTGCGCTATTTGCGGTCGCGATGATGCGCCGCCGGTCCGCGCGCGTGCACTGACGGTTCACGTACTCGGTGCCTTGCGGGTTTCGGAACCGGAGGACGCGAAGGCCCAGAGCACGCAAAGCTACTATGTAGTGGCGTTCGTGTCCAGCGCAGATCCGTCCCGTCCGGAAGAATTTCCGGATGATGAGTAGCTGACCAATGGTCCAGGTAGGGCCGTCCGAGGAAGGTATCGGGCTGTCGCAGTCGACTATTCGCGGTCATCGCGGCTTGGCCGCGCGCCGCAGTAAGGAGGTCCGTCGACGACGTCACATT
>JBFXAI010000032.1:0-86387 GCA_050184455.1 Kofleriaceae bacterium
TACCAAGACCTTCGAGTCCAAGGGAGTGCTGTCGTGCCCAGACGACACCAACCCGTACTCGCTAACGATCGATCGCAACGGCATGGCCTGGGTGATCTACTCCAGCGGAAGCTGTATCAGGTGGACTTCAACTCGATGGCCTGCACCTCGACGACGTTTGCAGAAGACCTGGCCGACATGAACGAGCTCAGCATCGGGTTCTCGATGGATGGCCCTGGAGCCACCACCGAGAGCTTGTTCCTGGCGAGCTGCAAGTACCTAGGAGCGAGCGGAACGATGTCGATCGCCAAGCTCGATCAAACGACCATGGCGGCGACGCACCTGGGTGCGCTCGATGGTCCGGTTGCACTGACCGGCACAGGGAGTGGAGAGCTGTGGGCCTGGTATCATCCGCCTAGCCTCGCCGACCTCGAGATCGAGCCCCGGATCGCGCTGATCGACAAGGCCAGCGGCTCGGAGCTCAAAACGTTCGACCTGGGCGAGCTCGGCGCCGGCGATTACGTCCTCGGAGCGTTTGCGTTCTGGGGCGGAGATTTCTGGTTGTTCTCGCGCGACGATACCGCGGAGACGTCGTACGTGTTCCAGGTCGACGGGGCCACCGGTGCGATCAAGGACACGGTTCCATCGCCGTACTACGCAATCATGGGAGCCGGCGTGTCGACCTGCGCGCCGCTCGTGATCTTATGATGTAGGCGTCGAGGCTTCGTTCGCGCACCGTTGCGGGCGAACAATTGGTTCGCGTGGGCCGCGCGACCGTGTGACCATGGAATGCGATCATGGACAGATCGACGGTCCTGCTGTGCGGGATGCTCATCGGCTGCGGCCGGATCGGCTTCGATCCAGCAGCTGACGATCCAGCAGCTGACGTTCCGGCGGTGGACATCGACCCGCTGGTGTGCGGATCGTGGAACGCGCCCGTCCGGGTCGCCGAGCTCAGCTCGACGGAAGCGGACTACAGCCCGGCGATCAGCGCCGATGGTCTCTCGGTGATGCTGCAATCGGAGCGCGGCGGCGTGGAGGGTCTCTACGAGGCGAGGCGCCAGAGCACTGCGGATCCGTTCGATCCACCGGAGCTCAACACGAAGATCTCGTCGTCCAGCACCGACTCCCATCCGACGATGAGCAGTGATGGCCTTACCCTGTATTTTCTGAGCGATCGCGGTGGCACATTTCAGATCTACGTCGCCACGCGGCTCACTCGATCGAGTGAGTTTGCCGATCCGCAACTGGTGGCCTCCACCGCCGCGTTCCAGCTCACCGGACCAAGCCTGTCGGGGGACGGCACCGAGTTGTTCGTCACCATCCGCAACGCGAGTCCGGACCTTGGTCGCGTCACCGATCTCGATCAACCCACGGCGACGCTAGAGCTGGTCTCGGAGCTCAACACGGCAGACACCGACGGCTTTCCATCGGCCAGCGGCGATGGGCTGACGCTGTTCTGGGAGGGCAACGGCGGTAGCGACATCCTGACCGCGGATCGTCCCGACCGAAGCTCACCGTTTGGACCGAGCCGCATCGTCGAGGAGCTGATAACCAACAACTACGACGGCGACCCGGAGATTTCCAAGGACGGCCGCACCATCTGGTTCGTGTCTGATCGCCAGGGTGACCCCGACATCTTCATGGCGACCCGGCTGTGTGAGTGAACGCTACAGCGAGCCGACGCCGGGCTTCTGTGGATCGACATCCTCGAGCACGGTCAGGCCATCGAGCGTGTTGACGCCGGCGCCGAGGTTGGCGCTCGCGTCGAACGGTTGACTGACACCCTCGCGCCACTGCCGAAGCTCGACCAGCGGGGGCCCTTCGGCAACGGGGGGCTGAATCAGGACGTGCGTGAAGCTCCGGCGCAGCCCCGGACGGGTCGCGGGCAGCCAGGTACCCGCGTTGACGTAGACACCGCCACCGCGCAGCCGTTGCCACCTCGGATCGTGCGTATGGCCGAACACCACCACCGGCGCATCGACGAGCTTGCGCAGTCGCTGGGGGATCGATCGCATCGGCAGCTGCGAGGTCACGAGGTGACGGCCGAGCCACCGCGTGATGCCGACGACGATCGCGATCGCACTCAGCGTTCCGAGCAGCGCCCACGTCATCGGCAAGATGATCAACATCGCGATGATCGCGAGGAACATCCCGATCCCGAGCCCGAACCGATCGAGCATCAGCATCCGACCGAGTCGACGAATGCTGACCGTCAGCGGCGTACGCGCCATCCGATCGATCGCTGCTGCGGTCTCGAGCGAGATCCCGCCGGCGTTCGCGACCTCGGCGAGCCGCAGGCGATGCTCGCGGCGGCGGCGATCGCGGCGACGATACGAGTGATGGAGCTGGCGCGCAGCGAACAGTGCCCGCACGAACCGGCCGTATGCGATCCACAGCCTCCCGCCGGAGCGCATCCCCGAGCCAAGCGCGTAGCGCATGTAGCCCCAGAAGCTCCATTCCTCGATGCCGTGCGGATCGATCTCCGGAACTGCGGAGCCGAGGTAACGGACCGCCGCGTAGTCGGCGTTGTAGACCAGCCAGCCGTCCTTCGGATCCATCGGGGCGAGGTTGAACTCGAAGCTGCAACCTTCGTCGTAGACATGACCGTGCTCGATCCACGCGACGCCGGGCACATAGATGAACCACGGCACCACGTTGATGCGCGATAGCGCGGGCTCCTCGCCGCCGACCAGCGCGAGTTGGCGCTTGAGCTCGGCTGCGACCTCTTTGGCGAGCAGCTCGACGTCGTGGTTGCCGACCACGATATCGATCTGATGTCCCGCATTCGCGAACCGAACCAGGTCGGAGAGCAGCGGCTTGTGGGCCTCGCAGATTCGCTTGAGCCGCTCGACGCCGGTGGCGACGCCGCGACCGAGACCGAACCGCCGCTCATCCGCAGTTTTTGCGGGGCGGTCGGGCAGCCGCGGCACCACCACGGACATGAAGTCGAACAAGTCGCCCGCGATCACGAGCCGCCACGGACGGCCATCGCGACGGCGAACCGCGTGATGACGAAGGAATTCGCGGAACGCGGAACCTCCGAGATCGATCGCATGGCGGCGTTCGGCCGAGGCCCCGGGCAGTAGCTCTTCCCCAAAATGGAGATCGCTGACGACCAGTATGTTCGCCCGTTTCGACATCACGACCTGGTCCTTCACACCATGCACGTTCGCGCGCGGCCAGACAACGATCGCCCGGATGCTCCCGGGGTTTATGCGATCGCCCACCCGCGCTCACTGCCCAGTAAGATCGCGCGATGACATGACAATTGGGTGGATCGCGTGCTATCTGACTCGACGTGTCACAGGTCATGATGATCCTCCTGCTCGCGGCATCGCTCGCGTTCTTCGCGCGAACGACCTGGCTGTTTGGTCGCGCGATCGCGGCGGGCACTCCGGAGCCGCGGCCACGGCTCGATGATCTCCCCGGTCGTTTGATGGATGTGGGTGTTTATTTCTTCGGTCAGAAGAAGGTCGCCGAAGAAGGCCCGCAGCACCGCACCAGCAAGCACCACCTGTTCATCTTTTGGGGCTTTCTGATCATCACGATCGCGACGGTCGACATCCTGGTCTCCGGCGTGTTCCCGAGCATCTCGCTCCACCTGCTGCCGAGCGTGATCTACAAGCCGCTCTACGCACTGATCGATCTGATGAACTTCATCGTGCTGCTGATGATCCTGTGGGCGATCGCGCGCCGCACGATCGTCAAGCCAAAGCTGATCCCATGGAACCTCGACGCCGGGCTGATCCTCGGCGCGATCGGTTCGCTCATGGTCACGCACTTCTTGTTTCACGGGTACGAGATCGCCGGCCAGATCATGGCCGGCAACGGCTCGCGGCTGTACCTGCCGATCTCGACGCTGTTCGGCAAGGCGCTCGCTCCACTCGACGCAGCCGCGATCTCGCGCGGCCAGTTCATTGGCTACTGGCTGCACGTCTTGATCCTGCTGACGTTCTTGAATTACCTGCCGTACTCCAAGCACATCCACCTGCTCGGCGCGTTGCCCAACATTCTGCTGCGCAACCGCTCCGAGCGGCGGATGGACCTGCCCAAGCTCAACCTCGAGGACGAGAATCAGTGGGGTGTTGCGAAGTTCGAGCAGTTCTCGTGGAAGAGCCTGCTCGACACCTACGCGTGCACCGAGTGCGCGCGCTGCACCAACTACTGCCCGGCATACAACACCGGTAAGAACCTGTCGCCGATGCAGCTGATCCACGACATCCGCTACGAGATGTTGGATCGCGTCGGCATGACGGATCGGATCGCGGAGCTCGAGGGCCAGGTCGCTTCGCTCGAGGACTACGCAAAATTCAAGGCGACCGACGACGGAGATCACCACGATCACGCGTCGCCCGACCTCCAGCTCGCGCGTGATCAGCTCGCCGCTGCCAAGGCCGAGCTCGAGACGATGCCAAAGCTCACCGGCGGTCGCGTTCAGGAGGACACGTTGTGGGCCTGCACGACCTGCGGCGCATGTCAGGAGGTCTGCCCGGTGTTCATCGAACATCCGGCCAAGATCATCCAGATGCGGCAGAACCTCGTGCTCGAACAAGAGAAGACGCCAAGCGATCTACAGCGCACGTTCCGCAACATCGAGCGCCAGAGCAATCCGTGGGGCATCGGCAACGATCAGCGGATGGATTGGGCCAAGGACCTCGACGTCCCGACGATCGAGACCAACCCGGATCCCGAGTACATCCTGTGGGTCGGCTGCGCCGGCGCGTTCGACAATCGAATCGTCAAGCAGACGCGGTCGATGGTGAAGCTGCTCGACGCTGCGGGCGTCGATTACGCCGTGCTCGGCCATATGGAGGCGTGCACCGGTGACCCGGCGCGGCGCGCTGGCAACGAGATGCTGTTCCAGCAACTCGCCGAGCAGAACGTCGAGACGCTGAAGTCGGTCAACGCCAAGAAGGTCGTGACGTCGTGCCCGCACTGCCTGCACACGCTTCGCCACGACTATCCGCAGTTCGGCGGCGAGTTCGAAGTGGTCCACCACACCCAGCTGATCGACCACCTGTTCAAGGCAGGCAAGCTCAAGTCCGAGAGCTCGCCGGTCGACACCATCACGTACCATGACAGCTGTTACCTCGGCCGGTGGAACCGCGAGTTCGACGCGCCACGCGACGTGATCGCCGCGGTCGGTGCGCCGGGCGGGATCAAGGAGCTGACCCGGAGCAAGCGCCACGGGTTCTGCTGCGGTGCCGGTGGCGGCCGAATGTTCATGGAGGAACACGAGGGTGAGCGCGTCAACTTCAATCGCACGGACGAGATCATCGCGGCCGAGGTCGAGGCCGTTGCCGTCGCGTGCCCGTTCTGCAACATCATGCTCACGGACGGCATGAAGCAGCGTAACGTCGAGGACAAGATCGAGGTGCTCGACGTCGCCGAGCTGGTCGCGCGCTCGATCCCCGATGTGCCGGTCGATCGGCTCGTCCGCAAGAAGAATCGCGCCACGCCGGCGTGATCGATCGAGTGGGCCTGGTGCGGCGGCGCGCGGTGTACGTCGAGGTGCCCGAGGTCAGCAAGCTCGCGACGACGCGGGCTCGGCGTTATCATCGACCGTGATGAAGGGCATGATCGCGGGCCTCGTGCTCGCTGTGACCGCATGCAGCGCCGGCGATGACGGCATCTCCGAAGGCGCGCGAACCGAGTGCGCGTTCGGCGGCGAGCTGACGGATTGTCCGGATGCCGACCGCACGCCAGCCGCGGCGTGTTGGCGGATGGTCGATTGCGGTGCGATTCCGCTCGACGGCGAGAACCGATTCGACTGGACGGGATGCGTCGGCGAGCTCGAGCGGCTACGGCTCGAGCGCCAGCGGCTCGTGATCAATTGCATCGCGGCATCCACCTGCGATCAGCTGCGCGACACCGAGCAGGATCTGTGCTTCGCGCTCGGAGGTCAGTGATGGCATCGAGTCGTCGGACCAGCGACCGCTGGATCGGGATCGCCGCGGTCGCCATGGTGGTGATGTTGATTCCGCTCGCTGCGAGCGCACAACCGGCCGACGTACCGGCGCTGGTCAAGCTGATCGAGCAACAACCGGCCGGTATGGATCGCGCAGAGTGGAAAGAGAAGCGGCGTGATGCTGCGCGAAAGCTCGCGCAGACCAAGGACAAGCGCGCGCTCGGTGTGCTGGTCAAGCTCGTCGACACCGAGACGTTCGACATCATCGGCGACATCGCGATCGAGGGACTCGGCAACATGGGAGATCCGAGCGCGGTACCTGCCCTGCAACGCGCGGCGAACGACACGACGCGCGATCGGGCGACCCGCGAGCTTGCCAAGAAGTCACTCGGCAAGCTCGGCGCGACCGTCGATCCGAAGGCGGGCACCAGGCCGCCGCCGACCGTCCCAACCACAGTCCCGGTGACTCCTCCGGTCGTGACACCGCCGCCGCCCGATCCGACCAAGCCTGCTGGCGATGCTGACGCTGGCACGACGGCGGTACCGACTCCGACGAGCGACGGCACCTTGACCGATCTCAAACCGGCACGCGGCTCGTCGATCGTTGATCCGCACGTTCTGCCCAACGACACGCTGGCGGCGTACGACCGGCTGACGTTTGCCGCCGGGGCAGCGAGCCTAAGCTACGACACGATCCGCGAGACGCCATCGATCGAAGCCGACGTTACTGGCACGTTCGAGCGACGGATCGAGCGTGCGACGATGGCGTGGGGATTCGATGCGGGCGCGCACGTGGTGGCTGGCTTCATCAGCCCACCCGGCCGCGCGCAGACACGCGCACTGATCGTGAATCTCACGGGCGGCGCCGAAGCACGGTTCTATCGCGGTCAGATCTACGGAATCGGCAAGCTCCGCGCCGGCACCCAGATGACGTACGTCTCCGACACCGATCCCGACGACGCGGGTGCTGACATCAAAGACGTCCGCACCACCGCCGATTTTCAGGCGGCGATCGGCGCTGGCTATGGTCGGTTGCTCGACGTCGGTGGAGCGATTCGAGTGCGCCGGCTGAGCCGAACGCTAGATGCTGCGCGTGCGCTCGGCCGGCCGATCGACGAGGCAACAGCGCGCCAACTCCAGCTGACGTGGTGGGCGCTGCGCCGCGAGCGGTCGTCGTATCCGGCGTTGGTGGAGACCGTGCGAATCCTGCGCGAAGCGGGCATCCTGCTCGGCGAGCCCGACGCGGGCCTTAGCTACGAGATCCTCAACGTGCTTCGCGACAGCCAACTGTTCATGCGGCCGAGTGGTCTCGACATTCAGGTCGCGGTCAGCGAGGGGTATTTGTATCGCCCCGACGAGCCGCCTCCCGCCGAGGCAGGTCGCGTCGAGCAACTGCTCGCACTCGCGGGATATGGCACCCAGCTCAACGACGACACGCTCGAGCTGTCGGGCGCGGCCTATGCGCGAATGCGCGTGCTCGCCCCTGACGATCAACCATCACCGACCGCGGCCGGCGCGATCGGACGGTTCCGCAAGTTCACCTACGGCGAGCACGGCGATGCATTCGGCGCATTCGATCTATCCGCCGACCTCCAGCTCTCGGACGACGGCGAAGCCAGCGACCTCGCGATGCGGATCTCCGCCGAGCTCGGGTTCACGTGGCTGGTCAACCAGGCCTCGGGAATCCGATTGTCGGCCACCCTCGCCGAGGACACCGGCGAGGTCTTCGTCGGCGCCCAGCTCGAAGCGACGTACGGCTTCCTCGACGGAACGTTCGCCGGGCTGTGACGCTGCTTGCTTCGCGGCCTTGCGACACGATTGGTCTACTGGTCCGACCATATGTGAGCTAGACTCAGTTTCGTGGCCACGCTGACTGCTCATCAGCATGAAACGTTGGTTGCCGTGGCGGCCGCGGCGCTTCCCGCTGGCCAGTACCTGCCGGCAGCCGGCGAGCACACGGTCGCCAAGATCGAGTCGTTCATCGATCTATTGCCGGGCCCGGTACAGCGCGGTGTTGGCGGCCTGTTACGCGGGCTCGATGCCATGTCGTGGCTATCGAAGCGCCGTCCGTTCGTGAAGCTGGCCGCGGCCGATCAGCTCGAGCTACTGCAGCAGCTTCGTCACGCCGACACGGTTCGCCGGCTGCTGCTGCGCGCGCTGATCTCGCCGCTCAAGATGGCCCACTTCGACGATCCCGGGATGTATCACCAGCTCGGTTGCGTCTACGAAGCCGCGCGCATTCGCGGCGAGGCCAAGCCCGCGTACATGCGCGACCGGGTTCATGACACGCTCGATGGCGACCTCGAGGTCGAGTGCGATGTCGTCGTGGTAGGGACCGGCGCGGGTGGCGCGGTCGTCGGGCGAGAGCTGGCCGAGGCCGGCCTCGCGGTCGTGTTCGTCGAAGAAGGCGCGTACTTCGACCGCACCGAGTTCACCGGACGAGCATTCGAGATGCAGCAAAAGCTGTATCGCCGCGGCGGCGGAACGTTCTCGGTCGGCAACGTGGGCATTCCGATTCCACTTGGCCAAACCGTCGGAGGCTCGACCACCGTCAACTCGGGCACCTGCTATCGCACGCCCGAACGCGTGCTGGTCAGCTGGCGCGACGAGCTCGGGCTCGACGAGCTGGCGCCCGAGCACCTGGCGCGGCACTTCGACCGTGTCGAGGACGTGCTGGGCGTCGAGGAGACCAAGCTGTCGCTGATGGGCGGCAACGGCCGCGTGATCGCGCGCGGCTGCAAGGCGCTCGGATTTACCAAGCATCGTCCACTGCGTCGCAATGCACCCGCGTGTGATGGCCAAGGCGTGTGCTGCTTTGGCTGCCCGACCGATGCCAAGCGCTCCACCAACGTCAGCTACATCCCGCTCGCGTTACGCGCGGGCGCCGAGCTGTTCACCCGCACCAAGGTGACCGATGTGATGCTCGAAGCCGGCCGAGCGACCGGCGTCGTCGCGGCCACGCGCTCGGGCCATACGCTGACCGTACGCGCGCGCGCCGTGGTCGTCGCCTGCGGCGCGTTGCTCACACCGCTGCTGCTCAAGCATCACCGGATCGGCGGCGGCTCCGGCCAGCTCGGCCGCAATCTGTCGATCCATCCCGCGACCGGCGCGCTCGCCGAATTCGACGAGCAGATCAAGCCATGGCACGGCGTTCCGCAAGGCTATGCGATCGAGGACCTCCACGACGAGGGCATCCTTTACGAGGGGCTCACCGTTCCGCTCGAGCTGTCGATGACGATGACCCAGATGATCGGCCCCGAGCTAATCCGGCTCGCCGAATCGTTCGATCGCGTCGCGAGCTTCGGGTTCCTCGTCGAGGATAGCGGCCGCGGCTCGGTACACGAGGTCATGGGACAGCCGCTGATTCGCTATTGGTTGACCGACCAAGACATCGCGCACCTCAAGCGGGGCTGTGATGTGCTCGCGCAGGTGTTCTTCGCCGCAGGCGCGAAGGTCGTGCATCTGCCGATCGCGGGATTCGATCGGCTTCGCTCGCCCGACGACCTGGTCGCGCTTCGCCGCGCCAAGCTGCGCGCGTGGGACTTCGACGTGTCGGCGTACCACCCGCTGGGGACTGCGCGGATGGGCCGCGACCCTGCACGCTCGGTGATCGACCCCGATCACGAGGTCCACGACACCCCTGGGCTCTACGTCGTGGATGGCGCAGCTGTGCCGACCGCGATCGGCGTCAACCCGCAGGTTACGATCATGGCGCTCGCCACACGCGCGGCGGAAAAGATCGCCTCGGCGCTCGGCTGAACGTCAGGGTCCGAGCGATGGCGCACCGATCGGCGGATCAGAGGTCGATGCGTTCGCGCCACGTCGCCGCAGTACCGGCGCCGAACTGGACATCCGCCAGCACATCGCGAACGCAACGGGCGGTGGCGGCCGGCAAATCGCTATCGATGACGTTCAGAAATCCGATGGCACCCTGTGCAGCGACCGATAGCTCGATCTCGACGTAGGTGCCGGTGAGTCCTGCCTTGGCGATCGAGCGAGTGCAGGTGCGAAGCCGCGCGCGATCGATGCCGGCGCGGAATTGTTTGGGCCGCTCGCCGAGCGAGCGCGCAGCGACGGATTGTTCCGGTACGACCACGCGCGATAGCGACGACGGCTGCGACGGCGCCGCAACGTCCACCCAGCCGATCCGACGAAACCGCCCAGCGCGATCCGCCGCCTCGACAGTGTGGCGGCCTAGCATGGCGCGCACGCGTAGCGGAGCTTGCCCGAGCTCGACGCCATCCACGCGGACCTCGCGGGGTGCATCGGCAGCGATCTCGAGCGCGGCCGAGCTCGCCACCAGCGCATCGACATCCTCCCATCGCGCGATCCACGGCAGGGTCATCGGCGTCGCGCGTGCCAGCTGATCGAGCTCGCTCGCCGAGGCCGACACGACCTGCGCGCGCTCGACGGATTGCCCGGCCACGAGCTCGATCTTGCGAGACGCACTGACCATCGCCGGCGGGGCCCCCGTGCGATCGGTGACCGCGACCGCACCGTGCCTGCACACGACCTCGATCGAGGTCGCCGTTCGTGTCACTTGAAACTGCGTACCGCGAACTTCGATCACCCGATCGCCGGCGATCACGACGAATCGCTGCCGCGCGGTTCGTGGTGCGACCTCGACGTCGATCGTGCCATCCACCACGAGCTCGATCGCGTCAGCGTCGAACCTTCGGAGCTCGACGCTCGATGCCGGTCCGAGCGCGAATGCGCTGCCGATTCCGAACTGCACGTCGACGCGGCCGTGCTTGGTCGCGAGCACGGTCCCTGCACGAAGCCGGCTCTCGAACACGTCGTCGCGACGCTCGCCGTCGACCATCAACCCGCCAGACGCGCCCGCGACGCGGGTGACCAACCCCGCAAGCTGGACCGGCGCGGTCGCAGGCGCCGCTGCATCCGCCGTCATCGGGGTTGGCGGCACGGCCATCCGGCCCGCGACGGGAATCGGCGATTGCTCGGACCGAGGCACCAACGCGGCGATCGCGGCGACGGTGGCCACTGCCGCCATCGACCACGCCAAACGCGGCGCGCGGGATGGCGTCGTCCCGTCGGTGTTCGAGTTGCGCTCCTTCGAGACCCACCAATGGACCCGCGCGCGGATCGAATCCCACGACAGATCGGGAGCCACTTGCATGCGGATCGTCGCGAAGCTATCGCTCGCACGCATGACGCGCTCCCGGGCCCGATGGCACGATCGGCAACTGTCGGCGTGCGCGTCCATACGACGCCGCTCGTCACTCGCGACCCGGCCCGCCCATGCGTCGGCCCAGCGGTGCGGTGGCACGTGGCCGCTCATGATTCTCCGCCCTCCGCGATCGCGCGATAGAACTCGCGGCGCGCGTAGAACAACCGCGTCCGCACCGTGACCGGGTTCGAATCGACGAGATACGCGATCTCCTTGAGGTCGAGGCCTTCGATCTCGTGGAGATAGAGCACGATGCGTTTCTTCGGGGCGAGCGTCTCGAGCGCGCGATACACCCTCGCCTGTTGTTCACGGCGCTCGAGGCTGCGCTCCGGGGTCTCGGGGCGTTCGACCAAGCTCGGATCGAACGACGTCGCGTCGACATCGATTCCGCTGAACGCAGCGGGCCGGCGCTTGCGCGTGCGGATTCGACCGAGCGCGACGTTGACGCAGATCCGGTACAACCAGGTCGACAGTCGTGCGTCGCCGCGGAAGCGTTCGAGCCCGCGAAACGCGATCACGAACACCTCCTGCACCAGGTCTTCGAGATCGGTGCGATCGCCGAGCACGCGATACAGGTTCCCAGCCACCTGACGGCGGAACCGGTGATACAGCTCGTCGTGCGCGGCGCGCTCGCGATTGCGGCAGCGCTCGATCAAGCTCGCCTCGTCGCTCGGTTCGAGCTCCGATGAAGAACCTGTGTCGCGCTTCACGGGTTGCAGCATAGCCGGCAGTCTCGGCATTTAGTCGCCAACGACCGCTCCCGCGTTCATTCGGTGGCGTTATCGGCGGGTCGGGAGCACGACGAACTCCAGGTCGCGCCCGAGCGAACAGCGCAGCGAGAGCTCATCACCGGCCGGCTCGAACTTGCAGGCCGCTTCGTCGGCGTCGGTGACCTGGCGCCCCTGATTCGGCAGCGTGATTACCACCCGGTCACCGTCGATCCGCCAGGTACCCTTGAATGGCAGGTTGTAGGCGTTGCCCTGGCACGCCGACTTCACGCGGATCCTCACCACCCGGTCCCGCGTCGCGGTGAACCTCACCTCGGGAGTATCGCAGCTGGTACCGCTCTGTTCCCACTGGCCACCCATCCCCATCAAGCGCTCGTAGCTAGATGCCGCCGCGTTGCTACGGTCGAGCCCGACGGTCTTGCGAAAGGTCGGGTCCGCGCGCAGCGCTGCGAATGCCGGATCGAACCGCGCTTCGATCAACCACTCGATCGCGTCGGACCGCTTCGAGCTAGCGAGCTGTCCGAGCGTTGCGATCGCATCGGCGGGTTGCTTGGCCGCCGCCTGGATCGCAGCGACTCGGTAGATCGACTCGGCGTGCGTGCCATCGATCGCGAGCACCGCTTTCCATGCCGCCAAGGCCTTAGCCTTGGACGCCTTGCGCGCTGCGGCGACGGCCTTGGTTACCGCCGGCTCCTCGGGTGGCGGCGCAACGCCGGCAGGAGGTGCACCAGGCTTCGTCGTCTCCGGTGACGGTGGATCGGTTGCCGGCGCGGCCACGCTCGGCTTGCCGAGATCGAACGCGATGACCTCGGTGAGCTCCTTGCCCGCGCGTCGAACTGTGTACGTCACCGCGACGCGGTCGTCGTATTGACTCGCGAACACGTCGACCACCTTGCCGATCGGATCGCTGGCGGTCCAACGAACGATCGGCTGGCCGTCATCGCGGGTGATCGCGAGCACACGGCCGGATGCCGACGCGGCGAACCTCGCCTTGGCTCCGCGCTGGACGATCGGATCCTTGATCGAGAGCTTGGCGACCACGTCGGCAGCCGCCTTGTGGCAGGTAGCGATCCCCGTGGCGGCGGCTCCTACGACTTGTAAGGGCGAACACACCCGGTCCTGGTTCACCAGATACGGCCGGTCTACCCCCGAGAATCCGCCAAAGGTATCGGCCGCTGCGGGTGCAGCAACCATCACGATCGCAGCAACCCACGAGCGCTTCACGAGCATGGGGACGTCATAGCGCGATCAGGATTCAAGTGCTTGGGTGGGGACCCGGGGCTGCAAAGTGATCAGGGCAGATCCAGCGCGGGGGGTTCCCACCCAAGGAGCCGAGTCGCCAGGGTCCAGTCCCCATGTAGGCCAACTGTCTACAATTCGGTGTGTTTCGTTGGTCACTGTCGAGACCAGGGCGGGGGATCGGAAACCCGCGTGAGCCGGCCCACCGCTTGCTCAAGGGAACGACACCCCTCAAGGAGCCCCGAAATGCGAACCCTCAGCAGTTTCCTCAGCGCAGCCCTGTTCACCACCGTTGCAGCGTTCGGCGCCATGGCGCCGGCTTGTATGGTGGGCTCGGCCCCCGACAGCAGCAAGCCCGTCTACGTCGACTCCGACGGCGACGGCGTTGGCGACGGCATCGACAACAACGGTGACGGTAACGCGGACCTCGAGCTTGGCTCGTGCCCGACGTGCATCCCCGGCGCCGACGTCTGCCTCGACTTCCTCGTGGATGAGGATGGCGACGGCGTGATCGAAGGCTTTGACCTCGATTGCGACGGCAACATCGACATCCCGCTCGACCTGCCCGACCTGCCCGGCGGCGGCGGTGGTGGCGGTGGCGGAAGTGGCAGCGGCGGCGGTGGCGGCACGGGTGGCGGCGGCGGCGGTGGTGGCGGCACGACCCAGAGCTCGTGCAACTCGGCGCAGAGCATCAATGGCGACACCCAGTCGATCTCGTGCGAGAGCACGGGCGGCGACGCCACCTGCACCTGCAACGACAACGGCACGACCACGACTTGCACCGATACGACGCCGGAAGACTGCAGCTTCGGCTCCGGCTCGAACTGCTGCGGCTTCTAAGCACGGCAGCGATCGGACAGGTCTTTGAGGCAATCCAGCCGCGGCCCGCAACCCGGGTCGCGGCTAATCGTCGTCTGAGCTAAAGTCCGGGGCTCATGAACGAGAGCTGGCCCGCCTCACACATCGGGAGATTCCGAGTGGATGGCGTGCTCGGACGGGGCGGTATGGGGGTGGTGCTACGGGCGTTTGACCCGCAGCTCCAACGCGCCGTGGCGATCAAGCTCTTGGATGCCCAAACCCGGGCGACGACCGAAGAGGCCACCATCGATCTTCGCGCGGATGGCGACACCAAGACCGACATCTTGAGCGAAGCTCGCGTGCTCGCTCAGATCAACCATCCCAACGTGCTCGCGATCCACGAGATCGGGAGCGAGCGCGGCCGAACCTTTCTGGTCATGGAGATGGTGGAAGGCATCGACGTCGACAGGTGGCTCGAGTCCGCTCCGCGTTCGCGCAAGGAGATCTATCGCGTGTTCACCGCCGCCGCTCGCGGATTGGCCGCGGTGCACGCGCGCAACATCGTTCATCGCGACTTCAAGCCCGAGAACGTGTTGATCAGCGGCGACGACCGGGTCCGCGTATGCGATTTCGGGATCGCTGCGTTCGCCCAACATCGCGACCTGGTGCGAGTTGGCGCCGCGGGAACACCACGCTACTCGGCACCCGAGATCTGGAGGTCGGAGCCGCCCACGGCGCGCTCCGATATGTATTCGTTCGCGGTCGCGATCACCCGCGCGATCTGCGGAACGGTGATCACCGAGCCGCCCGAGGTCGAGCGCGAGCTCACCAAGCGCGCGGTCGATAGCAACCTGCGGAACATGATCCTTCGTTCGCTCGATCCCGAGCCGAATCGCCGGCCGGGCTCGATGGACGAGTGGATCGGCGCGCTCGAGCCTCCCGCTCGCAAGCCATCGCGCTGGAAGCTCGCCGCCGGTGTCGGACTCGCTGGATCCGTGATCGGGATCGGCATCGCCCTCGCGATCTCGAGCTCCAGCGACGACGCATCAGATGAGTGCGGCAACACCGAGGCGCTGCTCGCTGCGCGCTGGAACGACGCGGAGCGCGCCAGAGTTCGCAGCGCGATCACAGCGATCAACGCCAATGCACCTCCCGACGCGCTCGATCGGATCATCGATCGCGTCGATCACTATTCGAAGGACTGGAGCGCAGTCCGCACCAAGGTATGCAACAGCCAGACGCCCGCGGCTCAACGCGCACCGCAACTGGCATGTCTCGATCGCAGGCTGTACGAGATCAGCGCGACGATCAGCGCACTCCAGCAGACCCCGAGCTGGGAGCTCGCACAAGGCCGGAGTAATGCCCTGCCCGATCTCGGCGCGTGTATCGAGGCCACGACGGTTCG
Source organism: Kofleriaceae bacterium (assembly GCA_050184455.1). Classification (GTDB taxonomy): domain Bacteria; phylum Myxococcota_A; class Polyangia; order Haliangiales; family Haliangiaceae; genus JABFXX01. The sequence goes on from JBFXAI010000032.1 coordinate 15,249, forward strand.
GCTCCCCGAGGGAGCCAAGACGCGTGAAGCGGTCGAGCGACTGACCGCGAAGGTCGTGCACCTCCACGATCAAGGCCTCGCCATGTTGGGATCGCAGGGAGATCAGAAACAGCTCGAGGACGCCGAACGCGAAGCGGAAGCGCTGCACGACTACGAGATGGTGATTCGCGTGCGCACGATGCGCGCGGTGCTGCTTCGCAACGCGGGGCGGTCGGTCGACGCGGCGAAGCTCTATGAGGCCGCCTACGAGCTCGCGACACGCCATCACTACGACAACTGGGCGGCGGTGGCGCTCACGGATGCAGCCGCGGTTGCTTCGCTGCTCGGCGATCTCACCGGTGCCAACACCAAGCTGCGAATCGCGCGCGGGTTGGTCGAGAACGCTCCCGGCGTGACGGTGTGGACCAAGTTGCGGGTCTACTCGGAGCTCGCCGAGAACTCGATCAGACGCGATGAATACGCGGAGGCCACCGAGGCCCTCGATCAAGCCCAGAAGACCGTCGATCGCCTCGAGCCGCGCGACCCGCTATGGAGCGTGCGACTCAGCGTCCAACGGATTCGCTTGCTCAGCGCGCAGAACAAGCTCGACGAAGGGCTCAAGCTCGCTCAAAAGACCCGCACCGACGCCGAGGCGCTCGGTCGCCAGGGCGTTCCCGATCTGTCGACGGTGCTACAGCTGACCAAGATCATGGAGCTTCGCCGCGGCAATCGCGACGCGGCACTCGCGGCGAGCAAGGACCGGCAGGCCATGCTCGACAGCTCGTTTCCCGAGGATCACGCCGACCGAGTCCACGCGCAATCCGACGTAGCCGATACACTGCTCGAGCTCGATCGCTATGACGAGGCCGTCGAGACGCTCGAGAAGTTGATCGAGCGTTCCAAAACCATGGACGTCCTCGCTGACGATCAGCACGTGTTTCACAGCCAGCTGTCGCGCGCCTATCAGCTCAAAGGCAATTCAGACAAGGCGTTCGAGCATGCGCAGCTCGCGATCGACCTGGCCCGGATGCACTTCGGCCAGACCTCCGAAGAGGTCGGCGCCAACGAGACGGACTACGCGCTGCTCGAGATCGAGTCGGGTGAACTCGACCGCGCGGCGACCCACCTACGCGTCGCCGAGGATGCACTGGCCAAGTTGCCGTCGTCGCACCGGACGCGCTTGGACCTGGTCGCCACTCAGATCGCGCTGCTGATCGCCAAGGGCGACTACGCCGCTGCCAACCAGCTCGCGACCCGCGCGATCGCATTGCTCAACGAACGCAGAATTCAGGACGCGCGAGGCGAACCCTTGTGGCTCGCCGCCGCCGCCGCCCGGTCGATGCTCGGGGAACACAAGGCCGCGCTGGACGTGGCGCAACGCGCGCTGGCCAACGCCACGGCCCGCAACGCCAAACCCTCGGACATCGCGAACGCCGAGGCGGAGGTGGCCAAAGCGCGATATGGGCTCGGTCAGCGCGACGAGGCGCTGGCGACTCTCCGCCGCGTGGCCCCCTTGCTCGCCGCCCCGGGGAATCGGATCAGCCACGGCTGGCTGACCGCTTGGCTCCGGTCAAATCGGCTCCGGCTGTAGCCGTCGCGCTCGTCCAGCGCCAGCCGTGCCGAGCATGTAGCGGTTCCGACGGTAGGCGCCACGGCGATCGCGAATAATGCGGGCGCGGAGCCACCCAACGCTGGCGACCTGGTGGACGATAGCGGGGCGATGCAGACAGCCCCACCCGCCACCCAAGCAGTACGCGGCGACGTGATGTTCATTCGCAGGTTCGAGGTGGTGGTCGTCGATGGACCAGACCGCGGCTTGCGCGCCGTGTCGACGGAAGAAGAGCTCACGATCGGAACCGCTCAAGGCTCGCAGCTCCAGTTGTCCGACCCGTCGGTGTCTCGGCATCACTGCACGGTTCGCGTATCGCGGCGCGGCCTGGAGCTGCGCGATCTCGGCAGCACCAATGGCACGTTTCTCGGCGAGAACGAGGTCGTACGCGGGTACCTGCGCAGCGGTTCGCGGGTGCGCCTCGGTAACACGCAGATCACCGTGACGATCCTCGACGACGAGATCCAGCGCCCGCTCGCGACCGAGGGCATGTTCGGCGATCTGATCGGCGCGAGCCCGGCGATGCGGCGGCTCTACCCGATCCTGCAGCAGTGCGCGCAGAGCGAGACGACGGTGCTGATCCAAGGCGAGACCGGCACCGGCAAGGAGTTGTTCGCCGAAGCGATCCACCTCCACAGCGAGCGCCGCACCAAGCCGTTCATCGTCGTCGATTGCGGCGCGTTGCCTCGGCAGCTCACCGAGTCCGAGCTGTTCGGCCACGTGCGCGGCGCGTTCACCGGCGCCGACATCGATCGCATCGGTGCGTTCGAACAAGCGTCCGGCGGCACGATCTTCCTCGATGAGATCGGCGAGCTCGCGCTCGATCTGCAGCCGCTGCTGCTGCGCGCGCTCGAGAACGGCACGATTCGCCGAGTCGGAACCAACGACCATCGCAAGGTGGACGTTCGAGTGATCGCGGCGAGTCACCGCGATCTGCGCGTCGAGGTCAACGAGAAGCGGTTCCGCGCCGATCTGTTCTATCGGCTCAACGTGCTGCGGGTGGTGGTCCCACCGCTGCGCGATCGCGATGGCGACGTCAAGCTGCTGGCAACCCACTTCTGGCAGATGTTCCGGCCAGATCGGCCGATGCCGGCGGAGCTCCTCGACGAGCTGGCTGCGCAGAACTGGCCCGGCAACGTGCGCGAGCTCCGCAACGCGGTCGAGCGCGCGAGCTTGATCGGACGCGCCACCGAGAGCGACTCTTCAGCGCCGACCGCACAATCGTACTCCCAGGCCAAAGATCAGGTGATCCAGGAGTGGGAGCGGCGATGGATTCAGCGGCTGCTCGCGACCCACGACCACAACCTGTCGCGCGCGGCGCGGGCGGCACAAATGGGACGCAGCTATCTGCGCCAACTGGTTCGGCGGTACGGCCTTGGCCGGGTCGATGCCGCGGCCGATGAGGTCGAGGCGGATTCCGAGCCTTCGGCCGACGACCAGAGCTGACGAGCAGCGCTAGCCGCTCCGACGAGATCCGTAGCTCACCCAACGCGCTCGAAATCGGGTAGCTTTCGTTCGTGCGCGCCGTTGTAACTCGTGCCAGTGCCGCCCTCGATCGCGGCGTCCTCCGGTTCATGGAGCTCCGGATGACGCCGCGCACTCCGAAATTCCAACCCGATGATGCAAGGACGCGACTGCTCGACGTCGCCCGGGCGTACGGCAGCGGCACGCTTGGCTTGCCGAGCACGTTCTTCCCCGCGCCGCGGTTGCCCGAGGTCAAGCTGGCTCCGCTCGGCGAGGGCCCGCTCGGCACGCAGGTGATCGACCTGAGCTACGCCTCGGAGTACGAGCCGTTCTTCGCACCGGCTCGCGCGTGGCACTTGAGCATTCGCGAGAACGCGACGGCACACACTCGATGGTGGACGTCGGGTCGCGGCCGGCCCACGATCGTGATGCTCCACGGTTGGGGCGCAGGCAGCCATTGGGTCACCGCACGTATGTTCGCGGTGTCGTACTGGCTCCGGCACGGATTCGATGTCGCGTCGGTGATGCTGCCATTCCACGGCAATCGCGCGCCGGCGACGTCGATGATCAACTCGGCCGCGATGCTGTCGGGACCATGGCCGAGCCCCAATCCGCTGATCACCAATGAAGGGTTCGGCCAGGCGATCTTCGACCTGCGCGTGCTGTCGCAGTTCCTCCGCGACCGCGGCTCGCCGGCGGTCGGCGCGATGGGCATGAGCCTTGGGGGCTACACCACCTCGCTGTGGGCAAGCATCGCCGGACCGGACGACGTCGGCGGCATCGACTTCGCGGTGGCGATGATCCCGGCGGTTTCGATGGCCCACCTGATGTGGCGCCACGGCGCCCACAACCCCGCGCGCGCACGGGCCGTGAAGGCAGGCATCACCGAAGACCTCCTGGCCGATGCGTTCGCGGTCCACGCGCCGACGACGCGACCGTCTCGTGTCCCGCGCGAACGGCTCGCGGTGATCGCGGGCCGCGGCGATCGGATCACGCCTCCCGATCAAGCCGAGCTACTTGCCCGCCATTGGGGCGTCGACGTGCAGTGGTTCGAGGGCGGCCACCTCGCTCAGATCGGCCGGAGCGAGCCGATGCGACGGGTGCGCCGTCAGCTCGGCGCGCTTGGCCTCGTGGGCCGCGAGTTCCGCGCGTGACCACCGCGCGCCCCTCGGCACCGTCGATGACACGGTCGGGGCGCCCGTCGCTCGCCGAGGCGATCGCGTCGGGGCCATTGCTGCTCGACGGCGCGATGGGCTCGTTGCTGTACGAGCGCGGCGTCTTGCACACCCGAAGCTACGACGAGCTCAGCCTGTCGCAGCCGGAGCTGATCCGCAGCGTGCACGCCGACTATGTCCACGCCGGGGCCGAGCTGATCGAGACCAACACGTTCGGCTCTAATCGGATCGCCCTCGCCCGCCACGGCCTCGCGGACCAGGCCGTCGCGATCAACCGCAAGGCGGTAGAGCTCGCGCGTTCGGCAGCCGGCGATCGTGCGTATGTCGCCGGCGCCGTCGGTCCGACCGGCGTCAAGTTCGGGATCGCTACGGCCACCGAGCGCAAGCGGGCGCGGTTCGCGCTCGCCGAACAGATCGACACGCTGGTGCTCGCCGGCGTCGACGCGATCATGCTCGAGACGTTTGGCTCGCTGCTCGAGATCGAAGAGGCGATCGACGTCGCGAAGGAGCGAGGCCCTCGCGTCCCGGTGTTCGCGATGATGGTGTTCGACGCCGAGTGCAAAGGTGATGGCGGGCTTGGACCGGGAGAGATCGCGGATCGGCTGATTGCCGCTGGCGCCGATGTGGTCGGCGGCAACTGCGGGATCGGGCCCGCCGAGCTCTACCAGGTTGCGGTCGGCATGGTCGGTCGTGGCAAGCCGGTGATCGCGCAGCCAAACGCCGGGCTCCCCGCGTCGGTCGAGGGGCGCACGCTGTACGTCGCGAACCCCGAGCACTTCGGTGTGTTCGCGCGCCGCATGCTCAAGAGCGGCGTGCGCTTGGTCGGCGGTTGCTGTGGCACCACGCCCGAGCATACCCGCGCGATGCTCGGCGCGGTTCGCATGCTCCGTGGTGAGAAGCTCGACGAGCGCGGCCCGACGGCGCCGGGAACCATCACCGCTGCGATCCACACCCAGCCGCCCCCACCACCCAAGTTGCCGATAGCGTCGCGCAGCCGGCTGGGCGCGCGGATCGCTGCCGGTGAGTTCGCCGTGTCGGTAGAGCTGACGTCTCCAGCCGGCAGCGATCTTTCGAAGACCAAGCAGCAAGTCGCCGAGCTGCTCGACGGGGGCGTCGACATCGTCAACATCGCCGATGGTCCGCGCGCGTCGGCGCGCATGGCGAATGTCGCGGCGTGTGCGCGGCTCGCCGCCGAGACCACCGTCGAGCCGATCTTGCACGTGTGCGCGCGCGATCGCAGCTTCCTGGGATTGGTCGCGCATCTGCTCGGCGCGCAGGCGCTGGGGCTTCGCAACCTGGTAATCATCACCGGCGACCCGCCGAAGATGGGCGACTATCCATTCTCCACGCCGGTCTACGATGTCGATTCGGTGGGCCTCTTGAGGATTGCTGCAGGGCTCAACGCCGGCGTCGATCCAGCGGGCAAGCAATGCGAAGCGACCGCATTCGTGCTTGCCACCGGCGCCGAGCCGGCCGCGCATGATCGCGAACGCGAGTTGCGCAGACTCGAGGACAAGAAGCGAGCGGGTGCGGAGCTGGTGATGACGCAGCCGGTTTACGACCCGCGCACGCTCGAGCGCTTTCTCGACGACGCGGCGCCGCTCGGACTGCCGGTGATGGTCGGAATTCTGCCGTTGGCGTCGCACCGCAACGCCGAGTTCCTTCACAACGAAGTCCCCGGGATGGCGATCCCGAGCGAATACCGCGAGCGGATGGCGAAGGTCGGCGCAGGTCCCGCCGCGCGCGCCGAAGGGATTCGGATCGCGCAAGAAGCCCTGGCCGCGGTCAAGCATCGCGTCGCCGGTGCGTATGTGATGCCACCGTTCAATCGCGTCGACAGCGCGCTCGCGGTGCTCGAGGTCGCGCGCGATCGGTGGAAGCCGGTGCCGGCGGCATGCCCCTGACACTCGACGAGGCGCGCGCGATGCACGCCGAGGTGTGCGTGCTCGATCTGCACGCGGACACCGCCAAGCTGATGGACAAGCTCGGCTACGACCTCGCCGAGCGGCACGATCGGCCGATGCCGGGCCGGCTGAACATCCTCGGCCACGTCGACCTACCGCGGTTGCGCGACGGCGGCGTCGCCGGACAGTTCTTCAGCTTCTGGACCGCGCCGTATCCCCAGCGCGGGTGCACCAAGTCGGTCGTCGATCAGCTCGACGCGCTCGACGCTGCGATGGACAAACATCCCGACCAGCTCGCATGGACGCGCACAGGCGCGGAGGTGCGCACCGCAAAAACCGCGGGTCGCGTCGCCGCGCTCGGCGGGATCGAGGGCGGCCAAGCGCTCGAGGACTCCCTCGATACGATCGAAGCATTCGCGCGGCGCGGGGTTCGCTACCTCGGTCTGCTGCATTTCTCGGTCAACGGTTTGGGCAGTCCGGCGAAGGGTCGCGGCGCCGATCCCGCTCAGGGGCTCACCGCGTTCGGGCGCGACGCCGTGCGCGAATGCGAACGCTGCGGGGTGATCGTCGATCTCGCGCATATCAACCGGCGCGGATTCTTCGACGCGCTCGAGCTAGCCACTCAGCCCGTCATGGTCTCGCACACCGGCGTGCTCGGCGTGCACGAACACTGGCGAAATATCGACGACGAACAGGTTCGCGCGGTCGCCAACAACGGCGGGTGCATCGGCATCATCTTCGCCCGGCGCTATCTCGGATCGTCGTCGATCGAGGCCGTGGTCGATCACCTCATGCACGTGCTCGACGTCGCCGGTGAAGACGTGCCCGCCCTCGGCTCCGACTTCGACGGATTCGTCGTGCCGCCCACCGGTCTCGAGGATGTCGCCGCGCTGCCCAACCTGACGGTCGCGCTATCGCGCCGCGGCGTGTCCGACCGCGTGCTCGAAAAGATCCTCGGCGCCAACGTATTGCGCGTACTCGACGCGGTCCCTGCGCCGTTACGCTGATCTGCGATCTTCACCAACGCCCGACGCCTTCCGCCGATTGACCCCGGCAGCCGTGCGCGGTATCGACGTGGGCGATGCGTCTATCGATCGCGCTGTTCGTTGTCGCCTGTGGCTCGGTCACCGCCTGCGGTAAGGGCGACACGCCTCCCGCGCCGACCTCTGGTTCGCCGCAAGCGAAGCCCGAGACCGGACCAGGTGACCGAGCGCCGACGCCGGCCGCTCCAACCGAACCCGGGACGGCAGCGGTGCCGAGCGCCGCCGAGATGTTCAAGACCGTGTGCGCGAACTGCCACGGCCCCGAAGGCCATGGCGATGGACCGGCAGCCGCGTCGATGAACCCCAAGCCGCGCAATTACTCCGATGCCGCGTGGCAGGAGAGCGTCACCGATGACGAGCTCAAGCGGATCATCCTCAAGGGCGGCTCCGCGCTCGGCAAGAGCGGCATGATGCCAGCGAGCCCGCAGCTCAAAGATCATCCCGAGGTGCTCGAGGATCTCGTCAAGATGATCCGCGGCTTCGCGAAGAAGTAGCGCCCGAGCTCACTCGAGCGGCTGCTTGCGCGTCCACGTCCGTACGAGCGCTTGCGGATTCGCTGGATCGCGGGTCAGCTTCAGCTCGTACAACGAGGTCTCGCCGTCGCAATCGAGATCACCGATCGCGCGGAGCGTCGCGGATTGGGTCTTGAGATCCGGGATGTACTGGTACGTGTAGCGATACTCGTCGTCGATCGAGAACTCGAGCGCGCGCCACGCTGGTTCGCTCCACACCGTCGGATCGGGACTGCACGCCCCGCCCTGCTCGCAGCAACTCGGTCGCGGTGTCGGCCCGGCGGGAAGCTCCGGGAGCTTGCCGGTCGCTGCGGTCGCGAGCGAGATCCGATCGGCGAGATAGGTCAACAGCGATTCGGCTTCCTGGGCTCGGGTGTTCGCGGTGCACGCACGCTTGGCACTCGGACAGGTCGCGATCGCGCACAATCCCGTGAGCAGCGCCGCATATCGCACCCAGCGCCAGCGCGATGGGCGCGGAGTCCCGGCGGCGCGCCACGATTTCATGGCAGCACGGGTGGCGCGATGGGGGCAGCAGGCGCGGTCAGTGCGGTGATGAACGCGTTCAGCTGCGTGCGTTCCGTCGCCGTCAGCGGCACGGGCTTGATGTCGACGATGCTCGGATCGGCCTTGTGCCCCGTGCCGCCTGCGAGATGCCAATCCACCGCGGCCGCGAGCGTGCTCGCACTGCCGTCATGAAAGAACGCCTTGCGCGCAACGGCACCGCGTAGCGTCGGCGTGCGAAATGCCCCCGCCTTGGCAGCGTCGACGCGGCCGCGCCCATCATCTCGGATCGAGATCAGGCCGAGACGGTGGAAGCCGAGATCGGTGTACAGCGGCGGGGTGTGACACACCGAGCACTGCGCCTTGCCCGAAAACAACCGATAGCCGGCCTTGATCTCGGGTGCGCTGTCGCCTGACTCCTCCATTCGATCCCATGGTGAGTCACCTGCATAGCGGGTGAGCGCATACGCCGCCAGCGCGTCGACCACGGCGGTTGCCGGCGCACCACCTACGCGCGCGAGGTGCAGCTGATAGACCGGCACCGTCGAGATCAGCGCGACGCTGGTCTCGATGGGTTGGCCGAGCTGGCCCCGCGTATGCGAGGCGAGCTGGCTCTGCACGGACTCGAACCTGCCATCCCATCCGAGTTGCGGCGTCCACGCGAGGTTGATCAACGCCGGCGCGCGCCGGAGGTTCGGCTTGCCATCCGCGGTGTCTTGACGGCCCGCGCCTGCGAACCCCGCCGCCGGTTCGTGGCAGCTCGCGCATGACAACTTGCCGGTGCTCGACAACCGCGGGTCCCAGAACAACAGCTCGCCGAGCGCGACCGCCTCGGGGGTCACCGCGGGCAACGCCGGCAACGGCGGTAACCCTGCGGGCACGGTGGGCAGCGCAGGCGCGGGAGCCAGCGCAGCGACTCCGCTGTCGTGCTGTGGCGTTGGCACATTGCCAGCGTCGTGTTTGGTCGCCGGCGGCTCGCTCGGCTTGTTCTTACCGCCGGGACAGCTCGCGAGCATCGCCAGCGCGGCGAGCGAACGCATCAACGATCGAGGGAGCGCGGACACTGCGCGGCCAGCCTACCCTATGGCGCGCCAAGGGGCGACCGGACACTCGTTGCGGTCACAGCTTGATGACGTTCGCGCTCTGCTTCGACGATTTTTCATAGTCAGCCTTGGCGCCGTTGGCAGCGTCCATCGACTTGTACGAGCCGAGCCGGATCCGATACCAGGTGCCTTTGCCGTCGACCTCGGCGCGCGTGATGTAGGCCTCGTGACCCGACGCTTTGATCGACGATAGGAACGCCTCGGCCTCGGTCTTGTCCTGAAACGCCGACAGCTGCAGCGTGTAACGAGACTCAGGCTTGGTCGCTGGCTTGGTCTCGGCTTTCGCCTCTAGCTTTGACTCGGGTTTCGACTCTGGCTTCGCGTCGGATTTCGCCTCGGACTTTGCGTCTGGCTTGGTCACCGGCTTCGGCTCGGCTTTGTGATCCGGCTCGGCTTTGTGATCTGGCTCCGCTTTGTGATCCGGCGTGATCACCGGCGTCGGGTCGGATTTCTGTTCCACGGCCGGCTTCGCGGCCTCAGCTGCCGGCTTCGTCGCGTGGTCCGGCGCCGGTACCGACATCGCCGCCGGTCTTGCCGGCGCCGCGAGTCGAGTCTTTTCGATCTCGGCGATCGTTCGCTCGACGTCGCTCGCGGCGGTCTTGCCGGTCAAGGCTCCGCGAAACGACAAGCCGCCACTGCCCTCGAGCCGATCGAGCGCGGCGAGCGGATCTGCTTCAGCGTGGGTCTGCGCACGTTGGATGTGACCTCGCGCCTCGACGCGCCGGCCGACCAAGACGCCCAACACGAACACCATGCCGACGATGACCGCCCCACCGAAGAACATATAGAAGATCTGACGACCATCGAGGCTGACCTCGATCTTGTCCTTATAGAGCTCGGCTTCTCGACTCGGCATGCCCCGAGGGTCACCAGAGCGGGGTGCGATGGCAACAATTCAGCCGCGACCTCGCGCGCGAGCGCGCTATTCGAGGATGTTGATCTGCGCCAATCCTTGCGCCTCGATCCGGTAGACCCGACCACGGGTCGACGGAGTGGTCACCGAGGTCGACAGGAAGTCGCCGGCGTCGATTACCCAGATGCTCTGGGTCGGGCCGCGCACGACCTTGACGGGGAACGTCGGGCCGATCGACAGCAGCAGCGACTGCAGCCCGGACGTCACATCCATAACGAACTGGTAGCCGGGGACGACCGTCGGCACCTTGCTCAAGGTGCCTGCCCGGTCGCCGATGCACTTGGCATCACCCGGATAGAACGGGTCGACCATGTGCATCAGGATGCCGTGGTTGCGGAACCGGATCGCCGGAGCCTGGCGCGTCACCAACTTGGTGATCGGATCGGCAAACGTGCAGGTGTCCGCGACGTAGCTTGGCTGGACCTCGGTTTGATCGATCGTCACCGAGCACGGATTGGGCTCGTAACCGCCACCCGGGAGCTTGCCGCTGCGCAGGTCCGCCGTCGGATCACACGGCGGTGGTGACAGCGGAATCCGGCCCACGGTGTACGGGCTCGCTGCAGGATTGCGAATGCACGCACCGCTCGGATCCGCGATCATCGGATGCACGTAGCCCGATCGCGATCCCACCACGGTGAACGCCTCACCCGCGCGCACCTCGAATCGCTGCGGCGCGTTCACGCACGCCTGCGGTGGCGTGACGCCTTCCATGCAGGTGCCTTCACGGCAAACATACCCGGCGGAGCACGCTTGGGTTTCGCTGCAGGTCTCGACGCAACGCATGTTGGTCTGACCGGGCGCGGTCAGCGGCGCGCGATCTGCGTCGGTACGGCACGCCCATACCCGCGGATCGGCGGGCGTGGCATCGGACTCGGGATTCGCCGAGCTCGCCAGGCGAGCAGCGTAGTTCGCTAGATCCTGGCACTGCATGTCGCTCATGCAGCCATCGATCGGCGTGGTGTTCAGCACGTGTTTGCGCGGTAGCAGCGTGAGCGTCCCGCTCTCCGATTTGCCGACGGTGTAGCGGCGCTGCGAGGTCAAGAAGTCCTTACACGCGTTGGCGAGCCGATCGGCTTCGTTCTCGAGCATGCACGCGCCCAGACCGACGACTTGGCTGTCGGGGTGGACGTAACAGGTGTAGCCGAGCGGGCAATCGATATCGCCGAGCGTTGGGTTGCAACCGCGGAGCTGAACCACGTCGTACGGCTCGACGCCTGCCTCGCAGAACGGGCGCGCTTGATCGACCATCCGCATGCCCGCAGCGTCGACGAACAGCTGGGCCAAGCGCACCGCCGGGCCATCGATGTCCGCATCGGGTCCGTCCACCGACAACGAGCCTTGCCACGTGAACGTAATGACCTCGTCGCGAACGCCGCGGATATCCGGGAACACGAGCTCGCGTGTCGCCACCGGTGCACCGAACCCGAGCTCGGGCACCGGTCGGGTCTGGTCGGCGCCGACACACTCGACTTGGCGGAGCATTGGCAACTCGAAAGCCTTTTCGGGGGCGACCGTGCCGGTCGGAACTACCCGCGCCGGAAAATCGGTGATCCGCGGCCCGCCTCGGCGCTCTTCTGGCTCGGGACCGAAGTCATCGCACAGCACCTCGCCGGTGGCCGCATTGGTGAGGTTACGATCGCGGACGCTATCGCGCAGCTGATTCGCGATCGCGAACGGCATGTCGACCTTCAGCGGGTCGGCGGGATCTTCGAGATCTGGGTACGAATCATCGTCGACGTTGAGCACGTACGTCGCGCTGTTACTCGCGGTGATGATTCCGTAGTAGCCGATCAACTTGCCAGGTCCGGGCTCGCGAACATCGGGCTCGAGCTCCTTGGCCTTGAAGATCTCGATCGAGGTGGGAATGGCGTCGGCCGAGAGCTGGATCCCCGGTCCGATTGCACCTGGCCGGCGCGCTGGCGTGGTCGGCTCGCCAACCGGGAAACACGACAGCTCGTTGACGTTGGTATTGTCGTGGATCAACCGCGGATCGACTTGGGTGTCACATTCGCGGCTGAGCGTGAGGATCTCGGCCACCCGAATCGTGTCATCGGTCGCGATGCCATAGGCGAACTGGAACTGGCCGCCGACCGCGGAGTCATCATTGATCACGCCGATGTCGCCGCCCATGCCGATCTGCGGCGACATCGCCACCGCGGTGACGCCGAGCGTTCCGGTGGTGTCTTGGAGCGCGATCGGAAGCAGCGACGTCGGCAACCAGTTCGCATCGAGCTCGACGACGGTCAGCGTCGGGGAGTTCTCGGCGCCGATGAGCATTCGCCGGACCATCGTGCGTTCGTCCTGCTCGAGATCGACCGCCACCGGCCGGATACCGGCTGTCACCGTCCCGCCCGCGCCGCACTCGGCCGCGCACGTCACGTTGCCGTCCGTGATCACCGGGGTGCCCGAGTCGTAGCTGATCCCCGCCACGATCGTCTGGGTCGACACGTCGACAGCCGCCACGAGATGGCAGCTGGGATAGGCGACGTACATGATGCCGGTCGGAGCCATCGGACACGCGTCACCGATCGGGCTCGTGCCCTTGTCCATCGTGATCGCAGCCGGCTTGGCGAGGATCGGCGTTCCCATCGCGTTCTTCACGCCATAGCGCTCGAGACGCACTTCGGTGTGCACCGCGTCGAGCGCGGATCCGACGTCGAGCGCCGAGACATCACAGGTTCCGGCGTTGGCAGTCAGCATGTAGCAACCGCTGCGGTCGGTCACGATCCCGACGGGATCCTCGCCGATCGCGATGCCGTTCTTGCCTGGCGTCGACGAATCCTCGTCGCGGATGATGATGTCGGCGCCACCGAACGCGGTGGACGGCTTGGTCGGAAACTCGGTCACGACGACGGTGCCGGGGGCCGATTGCAACACGAACCCATACCAGCTCACCGCATTGGTCACGCCCTCTTGGCCGGGCGGAACGGGTGCCGGCGTGCTCGAGTCGTGCGGCCCCGAGCGGATATTGCATGCCTCGACGGGCTGTGCCGAAAGCTGGATGTTCTGGCCGTCGGGAAGGCCGTTGACCTTCAGTCCGCCGTAGCAGGCGAACGCGACGTCCGTCGGGCGGTCGAGGTTGCGTTGCTGGGTCGGTATCGTCGTTGTCTCGCCGCAGCTTGCTAGCGCGCCGGCGGCGACCGCGACCGCGAGCGCGGGCCTGGCGATCCGCATGGCATGATGGGCGATCATTCTTCCCCCAGGGGACGCGGCTCGCCGATCCGCAGCACTACACGGTTTCGCGTCGGTGATCCGGGCGCGATGTCGACAACGGCGATCGTGTCTTCGAGAAAGTTGGTGACGTATAGCTTCTTGCGGGTCGGTGCCACGACGGCCGAATACGGGCCGCGGCCGACCAGCACGATGTCGTCGACGCGGCCGAGGCCGCGCGGATCGACGACGTAGATCTGACCGTCCTGAAAACACGAGACGTAGGCGCGTTCGCCATCGCCGGTATCGGCGATCGCCACTGTCGACGCTTGGCGGCAGATGTCGACGGCACCGATCGTTTCGTTGATCGGCGCACCGCCTGGGCCGATCGACGTGTCGATCATCTGTAGCGATGGCGGGCGGCGATTGACGACATACAGCAGCTCGCCAGTTGGCGAGAACGCCATGCCACGGGTATCGCGTGACTCGCGCGCGTCCCCGGAGGTCTCGCCGACGGAGTTCAGGAAGAAATACTCGCCGGGGAGCAGATACGGTGGTGCCGCGTTGACCGGTCGGCCCACCGTGAACGTCTGGATTCGATCTTCGGTACGGCTGCCGACGTAGACGATGTCGCCCGCAGCGTTCGGCGTCCGCCCGGCGACGCCCGTGGCCCCCGGCAGCCCGAGCTGCGGGTCGCCCTGGAACACGCCGGTGAGCACGTCGGCGATCTGAGCGTTGCCGCCGCGCGGCGAATCGATCAGGGTCACCGAACCGTCGCCAAGATGGGTGACCATCGCGAAGTCATTCGCGCTGTCGGCGAACACGCCGAACGGCTCCTGCGGCAACCCCGCGATGTCGGAGTCATTGTGGACCGTCGTCAGCCGGTGAGCGTCGTCGCACAACGTGTTGTCGCCACCGGACGACGAGCACGACAGCTGCGTGCCGTCCCAATCGATCCAAGCGATCGACGGATCGCCGCGGGTCGGGACGATCAACCGCGCCGTGCCAGCCCCACGATCCTGCAGCGCCATATCGGTGGCGAAGTTGCCCACTCGAACTCCCGCCCGATCGCGAATGAACTTGGCTTCGTTGCAGATCAGCGTTTCGATCCGATCGGAGTCCTGCACGCAATCGCCGGGATCGCCGGCCAGCCAAGAGGTGACCACCTGATCGACGACGTCGAGCTCGAGCACGATGACCGAGCCCGAGTCGTAGCGAAGATCGGAGTTCGCGTTGGCGACGAACGCGACAGAGTCGTCCGGTGCGACCACCATGCCGGTGGGAAAAAATACCGTGTCGTCGTCGGGATGGACGGCGTCACCGGTCGCCGTACAAGCCGCGAGGCCGGTGACCATCACAAGTGGGTGCCAGAAACCGTGGGCGCGCCCCATGGGTGACCGCTTCGACCGGTGGGTGGACAAGAAGGTTGCCTGCATGATTTCGGTCACTTGGTTACTCCGCCAGCGCCAGTCGCCAGCGCCGCGCGCGCCGCTGCGACCCGAGCGATCGGGACCCGGAACGGCGAGCACGAGACGTAGTCGAACCCCGCACGGTGGCAAAACTCCACCGAGCTCGGCTCACCACCGTGTTCGCCGCAGATCCCGACCTTGAGGTTGGGTCGAACGCCGCGTCCTCCGCGGACCCCAAGCTCGATCAACGCCCCAACTCCATCGGGGTCGAGCGCGACGAACGGGTCGACCGGGAGCACACCGGAATCGAGGTATGCCGGCAGAAACCGCCCGGCATCATCGCGCGACAACCCGAACGTGGTCTGCGTGAGGTCGTTGGTCCCGAACGAAAAGAACTCGGCATGTTCCGCGATCCGATCGGCGACCACGCACGCGCGCGGCAGTTCGATCATCGTGCCAATCGTATAGGCCAGCTTGTTGGCGCCGAGCGCGCGGTCGATCGTCGTCGACACCAGCTCGCGCAGTCGGCGCAGCTCCTCGGGAACCATGACGAGCGGGATCATGATCTCGGGAATCACCGCGATGCCTGCTGCGCTTGCTTCTGCGGCCGCCTCGCCGATCGCTTGGGCTTGGATCTCGTAGATCTCCGGGAACGTGATCGCGAGCCGGCAACCGCGATGACCGAGCATCGGGTTGGCTTCGGTCAGCTCCGTGACCTTGGCAGAGATCGCGTTGACCGTCTTGCCGGTAGCCGCCGCGACCTCCTCGATATCCTTCGCGGTGTGGGGCAAGAACTCGTGGAGCGGCGGATCGAGTAACCGGATCGTGACTGGAAACCCGTCCATCACCTTGAACAGCTCGACGAAGTCGGCGCGCTGCATCGGCAGGATCTTGGCCAGCGCCGCTCGTCGACCCGCTTGATCAGTCGCGAGGATCATCTCGCGGACCGCGAGGATGCGCTCCGGCTGAAAGAACATGTGCTCGGTGCGGCACAGTCCGATGCCCTCGGCGCCAAAGCTGCGCGCGGTCTTGGCGTCGGTCGGAGTGTCCGCGTTGGTCCGCACTCGCATGGTCCGGAAGCCATCGACCCATTGCATCAGCTGCCCGAGCTCGGCGCCGAGCTGTGCGGGCACCAGCGGCGTCGTGCCGAGGAACACCTCACCAGTCGACCCATCGAGCGTGATCGTGTCGCCTTCGCGAAGCGGCGTTTCCTTGCCGCCGCCGACAAAGCTGGCTTGGCGCTTCGGCGCGTCGACCCGCAGCGAGCTGCACGCGGTCACGCAGCACTTGCCCATACCACGCGCGACCACCGCAGAGTGGCTCGTCATCCCGCCTCGCGCGGTGAGAATTCCAACGGCGGCCTTCATGCCGTGGATGTCTTCGGGCGACGTGTCGGTGCGGACCAAGATCACGCGCTCGCCGCGATTCGCCCATTCCTCGGCGGTGGTCGCCGTGAACACCACGCGGCCGATCGCCGCACCAGGCGATGCGGGCAGTCCCTTGGCGAGCGCCGGCGGCCTCGCCTTCGGATCGATCGTCGGATGGAGCACTTCGTCGAGCTTGGCCGGATCGATCCGGAGTACCGCTTCGCGCGGGTTGAGCTTGCCCTCGGCGACGAGATCGACCGCGACCTTCACCATCGCCTTGCCGGTGCGCTTACCGCTGCGGGTCTGCAGCATGTAGAGCTGACCGTTCTGGATCGTGAACTCGAGATCCTGCATGTCGCGGAAGTGGTTCTCGAGCAGCGCGGCAACCCGCACCAGCTCGGCGTGTGCGGCGGGCAGCTTGTTGGCGAGATCAGAGATCGGTTCGGGCGTGCGAATCCCGGCGACCACGTCTTCACCTTGCGCGTTGATCAGAAACTCGCCGTAGAGCTCGGCGGTCCCGGTCGCAGGATTGCGCGTGAACGCGACGCCGGTGGCGCAATCGTCGCCGAGGTTGCCGAACACCATGGCTTGGATGTTGACCGCGGTGCCGATCGACGCCGAGATCTGGTTGAGCTTGCGGTAGTAGTCCGCGCGCGGATTGTTCCACGACGCGAACACTGCGCCGATCGCGCCCCATAGCTGCGTGCGAACATCGTCGGGAAACGTGTGGCCGGTGATGCGCTGGATCTCGGCCTTGAACAGCGAGACCGCCTCGCGCAGCGCCGTCTCATCGAGATCCTGGTCGCGATTCGCGCGGTACTTGCGCTTGACGTCGTCGAGCATCCGATCGAACGGGAGCTCGTCATGCTCGCTCGGCGCGACCACGCCCATCACGACCTCGCCGTACATCGCGACGAACCGGCGATAGCAATCCCACGCGAACCGCGGGTTACGGGTATGCGCCGCGAGCGCAGCCGCGGTCTGATCGTTGAGACCGAGGTTGAGGATCGTATCCATCATCCCGGGCATCGAGGCCGGCGCGCCCGAGCGCACGCTGACCAGCAACGGCTGCTTGGGATCGCCGAACGTGGTGCGCGTCAGCTCCTCGACCCGAGCGAGCGCGCGCTCGACTTCACTGGCGAGCTCGGCCGGGTAGTTGCCGGCCCCGTGGCTCATCACGTGGCGAGCCACATCGGTCGTGATCGTGAATCCCGGTGGCACCGGCAAGCCGAGCGCCGACATCTCGGCAAGGTTGGCGCCCTTGCCACCGAGCAGCGCTTTGTCCTTGGCGCGACCTTCCGCAGCACCGCCGCCGAACTGCCGGACGTAGCTCACGCGCTCGCTCCTGCCGCGCCCGCACCGCCGAGCACGCGGAAGTCGGCGATCCGCAGATAGGGACCGATGAACCACTTGAGGAGGGCGAGCCGGTTATCGCGAAGCGCGGCGTCGGGGTCCATGACCATGACACCGCCCTTGTCGAAGAACGCGGCCACCGTCGGACGCAGTCGCTCGAGCGACTCGAACACCGCCGGATAGTCGCCGGCTGCGCGCAACGCTTGCTCCGCGGTCTGCGCGTCGCCGACTGCCTTGTACAGCGCGTGCTCGACGGGATGAACGAATCGCGCGGGCTCGACGGCGTGGTCACCTGCGAGCTGTTTGGCGGCTGCGTCGTCGAGGATGTTGGCGACTCGCTTGAACACCTCGCGCGCCTCGCGCGAGATCTTCGCGCACGCCAGCGCTCGGCGGCGAGCGTCGACCGGATCGCGGAACTCGCGCGCGAGCGCGGCGTCGGCATCGGAGACCGGGATCCCTTGATCCAGGAAGATGCCGCGGAGCCGGGCGCGGAAGAAGTCTTCGATCGAGCCGGCGTCCTTGACCTTTACGCCCTGCTCGGCGAGCGCGCGCTGCGCTTCGGCGAACAGTGGGGTCCATAGCGATGACCATGCGGATCGTGCGAGCAGGATCTGCCAGATCCCGATCGCCGCGCGCCGCAGACCGAACGGATCCGCCGAGCCCGACGGCTCGAGCCCGACCGCGAAGCACCCCACGATCGTGTCCATGCGATCGGCGAGCGCGAGCAACGCACCGATCGGCGACGCCGGCAGTGCGGCGCCCTGCCCCTTGGGCCACCAATGCTCGTCGATCGCCACGGCGACCGGGTCGGGCAGCTTGAAGTGGTTCGCGTAGTGCCGGCCCATCACACCTTGGAGCTCGGGGAACTCGCCGACCGCGCTCGATGCTAGATCCGCCTTGCACACGCGTGCTGCCTGCTTGGTGAGCTCGACGTCCTCGCCAGCGAACGTCGCGATCGCCGCCGCGATCTTTTCGATCCGCCGCACCTTGTGGCCGATCATCTTCGCGCCGTCGCCGAGCTTGGCCTGGAACACCACCGCGTCGAGCTTGGCGTTCCAATGGTCGAACGACCTCTTGCGATCCTCGGCGAAGAAGAACCTGGCGTCGGATAGCCGCGCCGCGAGCACCCGCTCGTTGCCCTTCTGGACGACCACGGGATCTTTGACGACCGTCGCCATCATCGTCGCGAACCGGTTCGCCAGCTTGCCGCCGGGCCTCTCCATCGCGAAGTATCGCTGGTGGGTGCGCATCGCGGTGACGATGACTTCCTCGGGAACTTCGAGATAGGCCGGGTCGAACTCGCCCGAGACACCGACCGGATATTCACCGAGGTTGATGACCTCTCCGATCAACGCGTCATCGCTGCGAACCTTGAGCCCCGTTGCGGTCTCGAGTCGATTGAGCTCGGCGCGCACGAGATCGCGACGCGCATCGGGATCGACGACGACGTGGGCGCCGCGCAGCGTCGAGATGTATTCGTCGGCGGTACGGATCTCGATCGGGCCCGAGGATAGGAACCGGTGGCCGCGGCTCGCGCGCCCCGCTTGGACCCC
Organism: Kofleriaceae bacterium; assembly: GCA_050184455.1. Classification (GTDB taxonomy): domain Bacteria; phylum Myxococcota_A; class Polyangia; order Haliangiales; family Haliangiaceae; genus JABFXX01. The sequence continues at coordinate 34,284 of JBFXAI010000032.1, forward strand.
AGCCCACGATAGCGGCACCACTTCGCCGCCGAACAGCGCCACGAGCCACTGCACCGGGCGCACGAACGTGACCTCACCCCAACCCCAGCGCTGCGACTTCGGCCACGAGATCGACGCCGCGAGCTCGACGAGCAAGCCCGGTAACAACCCGCGGGTGTCCTGTCCGATGACGTGGCGGTTGGCCACCACGTAGAGGCCCTTCTTGCCGGGGACTTCCTGTTTGGCGAGCGCGGACGGCTCGACGCCGTTCTTGGCCGCGAAGCCCTGGCCGGCTTTGGTCAGGCTGCCATCCGGCGCGAACGCTGCTGACGCCGGCGGGCCGATCACCTGTTCGGTCAGATCGGCCTGGCGATCGACGAGCTGCTTGACGTGCACGGCGATCCGGCGCGGCGTCCCGAGCGCGCGGACACCCGCATGGCCGAGCCGCGCCGCGCCGAGCCGAACCTCGACGAACTGCGGCAGGTCCGCGAGCTGGCGAGCCAGCATCTTGGCTGGAATCTCCTCGCACCCGATCTCGAACAGCAGGTCAGCGGGCATGGCTCACCTCCGCCGTCATCGGCACCGAGATCGCTCGCGCGGCCGCGAGCGCTCCGGCGTTCACACCGGCCTCCGCGGCACCGCGATACGCATCGACCGCACGGCCGCGAAGCTCGGGCGGCAGCAACGGGAACTCGAGGGTCGCGCGGCTTGCGACGTAGGTCTCTGCACAGGCTTTCGCCATCCCGCGAACCCGGCCGATGAACCGTTGCCGCTCGGTAACGCTGATCGCGCCGCGCGCGTCGAGGCAGTTGAACGCGTGCGATGCCTTCATACAGAACTCGTAGGCCGGCAGTACCAGCGGTCGAGGCTTCCGCTCGAGCAGGCGCTTGCACTCGGCTTCGTAGGTGTCGAAGTTTGCGAACGCGATCTCCGGCTTGAGCTCTTCGAACTGATAGGTCGAATATTCGACCTCCCACGGATGGCGGAGCTGACCGTAGGTGACGTTCTTGTCCCACTTGAGATCGAACATGTTGTCGACGCTCTGCAGGTACATCGCGAGCCGCTCGACACCGTAGGTCAGCTCGGCGGTCACCGGCATCAAATCGATGCCACCGGCCTGTTGGAAGTAGGTGAACTGGGTCACCTCCATCCCATCACACCAAACTTCCCAGCCGAGGCCCCATGCACCGAGCGTCGGCGACTCCCAATCGTCCTCGACGAAGCGAATGTCATGGCTCGCTGGATCGAGTCCGATCGCGCGCAGCGAGTCGAGATAGCGCTCCTGCACGTCGAGCGGAGACGGCTTGAGCCCGACCTGGAACTGGTAATACGCGCCGGCACGGTTCGGATTGTCGCCGTAGCGACCGTCCGACGGGCGGCGGCAGAATTGCGCGAACGCCGCGTTCCACGGCTCGGGGCCGAGCACGCGCAAGAACGTCGCCGGATGAAACGTTCCGGCGCCGACCTCCACGTCGACCGGCTGCTCGACGACGCAGCCGCGATCCGCCCAGAATTTTTGCAGCGTGAAGATCAAATCCTGCAGGTACATGCGCGCGGCCTAGAGCTAAAGCAGCGGGCACCCTACCGTCGGTGTGTCGTGCGGTCAAGCCACCGCCACGAGCTAACTACGCCAGATCTCTTGACGTTCTCGCGGCGCGATGGCTAGCGTCGGTCGCATGGTTCGGGAGTGCATCCTGGCGCTCGCACTGATGCCCTTCACGGGGTGTTCCGTGATCCTCGATTTCTCCGAGGACGCGGTGCCGCTCGACGCCGGGATCGACGCACCGTACAGCCAGCGCGAGTGCGAACATCTCGAGCCTAACGACTCGGCTGCAACAGCACCCATGATCGCCGCGACCGAGGTCATCGCTGCCGCGATCTGCCAGCGCACCCCGCAGGACCGCGACTTTTATCGGTTCACGGTGCCCGCTGGTACCGCGCAGGTCACCGTCAAGATCGGCTTGGCGAGCAGCCCGACCGGTGATCTGGATCTCCGTTTGACCGACGAGTCCGGGACGATGATCCTCGCGCAGTCGTTCGAGATCGGCAATCACGAGACCATCGTGTGTCCCGCGGTGTCTCCCGCGTGTCCCGCGCTCACGCCGGGAGATTATGTATTCGAGGTGTTCCCTGGGATTGCCGGCTCGGTGAATCGCTACACGATCGAGCTTGGACTCACCCCGAGTGAATCATTTGGCCAATCGAATCCGAAACTCGGTCCGCTCGACGCCCAACGGCGGGACTATTAGCTTGGCGGTCACGATATCGCCGTCCAACGTCGGCTTGTTGAGCCCACCTCCGACGAGCCGTTGCACCGCCGTGTGCGGAACGCGGTGCTCCACCCATACCTCGCGGGGACGATCGTCGAGACTCGTGACCTCGACCGTGTAGACAGCTTCGATGCCCCCCGGCGACGGTGCGGCGTCTACGCGAACCCGACCATGCAGCTTGGGGTCGACGCGCAGCGGCACGCGGGTTCGGCCGCGCGCGACAACGCTCGCACGCGTGTGGGATGGCTCGGTGTCGGATGGGGCTTTCACCGTGATGGCTCCGTCGATCAGCTCGATTCCGAGCTCGAGGAACACCCAGATCACGAGGGGCGACTTCGCGAGCGTTGTGTGGTCCGGGTCGAGGATCCTGCGCTCGAACGCGGCGATCGTCTTTAGCGGTGAAGTGACGATCGCCGTCGAGCCGTCGAACGTCATCGCGCCACGAACCACTTCGACCGGGGGATCGCGTCGTCCTGGCAACCCGCGAAACACCACGAGCTCGCCCCGCCGCCCCAGTGGCAACGTGGTCACGGCGAGCTTCGTGACCAGCTCGGCGCGATCGCCATCGATGACGTGCACGTGGTGCGTCGCATCGAGTCGCAACTCGCTGGACGTGTAGGTCATGCGGATCAACCGCTGGCCGGGAGCTCCCGAGACGTCGCATTGGATCGCAGACGCCACCAACGGCGGCGCGGCCGCGGCATCATCGTCGTGTTCGGCGTCGGATTCGGCAACGACTGGATCGATCCGGTCGCGGTGACATGCACCGATCGCGAGCTGGCCTCCTGCAACCGGCTGGATCGTGAGCGACGATAACGCGAGCTGGGGATCGATGTGATCGAGCACCAGCGTCTCGCCATCGGTCGTCAGCCACCGCACGTCGTCGACGATCGCCAGCGACCGATCGGCCGCCTGATACACCGTGACCGCCAGACGTTCCGATCGCTCGGGTCGGCTCGCGGCCGGCGCCTGCGCTCCACATCCGGTGGTCACCACCAGCACCGCGATGGTTTGCCAGCGGGCGCGCGGCGTCGCGCCGATCACTCCTCCACCGCCACGCTGTCACCGATCAGCCGCGCGGCGTCGCTGGCTGCAACCGTGCCAGCGAGCACGCTCGCGATGCCGTGGAGCACCGGCACGCGGACCCGCAAGGCGCCCGCCAGATCGTTCGCAGCGATCGCGGCGCGGGCGCCTTCGCTGAGCGTTGCCTCGGTCGGCCGCTCGCCGCGAGCAAGCGCGCGTCCGACCACATAGTCCGCGGACCGCTCGCTGTTACCGCGTACCAACAGGTTGCCGAGCCCAGCGAGGCCCGAGAACGTCCGGGGTTCGGCGCCTGCGGCGGCGCCTAGTCGCGCGGCCTCGGCGATCACGCGGGTGATCAACACCGCGCGAGCGCCCGGACCGGTACCGAGCGCGTCTGCGAGCCCGAGCGCTACGGTGTACGCGCCCGAGAGCGCCGACGCGAGCTCGACTCCTGCGAAGTCACTCGAGCCATAGACCCGCAACACCGGCGGCGCATTGAGCAGGCGGCGGGTCTCTCCGACCACTTCATCGAATGCCGAGGCGACCACCATCGACGAGAATTGGCTCGCGACCAGATCCTCGGGCAACGCGGGGCCCGCCAACACCCCGAGCTTGAGTGTCGGCAACCACTCCGCAAGCACATCCGATACCCGATCCGCTCGGCGCTGTCCCGGCCTCAGCTCTCGCGTTCCGAGCGCGCCGATCGCGTGGACGACGATGTGACTGCCGTCGACCACATCGCCTAGTGCGCGGGCGCGATCGCGCATATGGGTCGAGCGAATCGCGAACACCAGACATCGCGCGGCCGCCGCGAGCTCGCCTAGCTCGGCGGTCGCGGTGAGGCTGGCGGGCAGCTCGGCGGCGGGCAGCCGAGGCGAACGTCTCGACTCATTGATCGTGTCGACGACCGTGCGATCGCCCGACCACATCACGACGCGGCGACCGCCACGCGCGACCACCGAGCCGAGCGCCGTCCCGAACCGTCCCGCGCCGACGATCCCGAGGATTTCGCCACGCGCCATCATGCGATTGGCTCGACGGGAATGTGGGCGGTGCGGTTCTGATAGTAGAACAACAGACGCATGTCCTCGACTTGGATCACGTTGGTGTGGCGCTCGACCACCGGGCGCGTGTGATACGCGGCGAGCCCGCGCAACGCATGCTCGAGCTTGTCCGACGACGATTGCGCGGTAAACGCCGGGTGTTCGGAGCCCCAGCTGGGCGTCTGAACCAATCGTTCGCGGAGCCGCTCGATGCCGCGAACCGCGATCGAGGTCTCGACGCCGAGCAGCGCCGCTGGCGCGCGGATCAGTCGATAGATGTCGCGCGTTCCGGCTTGGTCGGCGATCGCATCGAACATCGCGCGTGCCGCGAGGTGGGTCGAATGCAACACCGAGAGGGCGGGGTAACTCGCGGCGAGCCGCCGCCCGAGCACGCGCGTGTATTCGGTGTCGCGCTGATCGTCATCGGCCACCTCCCCGCTGGCTCCCCGCACGAAGCTCGCCGGATCGACCGAACGCCCTGCGCGATCGAGCGACGTCCCATCGTCGGAAATGCGGTTACCGAATGGATCCAACGGCCGGCCGAACCGGACGACCACCGAGCCTTCGTGGACGAGGATCTTGCGGATGAACTCGACCATGCGCCCGACCCGACTCGATTCGTCGTCGGTGATGATGTAGCGACTCTTGCCGACGTCGGCGAGATAGTCTTCGATCAAGGTCTCGGCCTCGAGCACCAGCCGATAGTTGATGGTGACGGGGACGACATAGATCCGATGATCGGCGGCGCCCTCGCGAACGTTGTTCTTGTAAGCCGTGACCGCGGTCCCCAGCAGGCCGAGCTTGAGATGGGTCTCGATCACGTTCGAACGGCACCGCGTGCCACCCGGAAAGAACAGCGAGTGGTAGCCGTGCTCGAGCAGCACCGTGCTGTACTCCTTCAGCACATCCTTATAGAGCTGGAACGTCAGCCGGCGATCGACGCGATACGCGCCAAGGTTCCGCATGAAGAAGCTGAGGAACGGGTTGGAAAATAGATTTTTTCCTGCACCGTAGGTGACCGGCGGAAGCCCCGCGCGCAACAGGCCGAGGCCGAGCACCAGCGAATCCATGTTCGACGAGTGAGTGGGCGCGATGATCAAGGTGCCGCGCTGCGCGCACGCGCGCACGACGTCGAGCTCACCGTCGGCGATGATTCGCGAATCGAGCTGACGCAACGCGAGTGCGCCTTCGCGCAAGCTCCCGATCGGAGAGAACACGAAGCCGAGCAGCGACGGCATCACGCCAGTTGCGAGCCGATATACGCGTGAATCGAAGTTCCCGACGACATCGTGACCGTATCCGTGAACCAGCGAACGCAACTCGGCTCGCTTGTCATCATCGGACATCGCCAGCAACCGCCGCGATAGCTCGCGCCAACGCTCGATCGCACCCGCATCTTGATGCGCAGCTTCGAGTCGCTTGATCTCGCAATACGCGACCTCGTTCAGCACGTATTCGAGTGAGGCATCGCCACCGTTGCGCGCGAGCGCGACTCGTCGAGCCACGACGCGCCGCTCCACCTCGGAGAGCAAGCTTTCACGCTCCGCGTTGAACCGCTCGAGACGATTTTCGGCTTCTCGGACCGGCAGGTCGCGAGCCATGCAACGTACATATCACCGTGTCGCAAACCACCGAGTGAGCAAGCCCGAACTCTCGCGACGTGACGTTTTTGTGGCGATCGGTAGGGGGTTGCAGATCGAGCCAGATCCCGCTTGCCCTAGCGCCCCGTGGTATGGTTTGCATTGAGCACGCGCTCGGTTCCGTCAGGAGCTAAGCGGGGCTCGCCGGTGGGTCCGGAGGTATTCGACCTCCCCATCGCCGAGGGCGAGAAGGCAGATAGGAGACGTGGTCCGCTGATGTCCACGACCAAGCGTCCAGCGCGAACAACTGCGAAGAAAAAGCCGGCGACTTCCGAGAAGCCGAAAGCGACACGGCGTGCGGCGAAGGCCGAACCCGAACAGCCTTCGCCCTCCAAGTCGGCGAAGAGTCGCGCCAAGAAGCCGGCCCCCGAGCCGATTCCGAGCACGCCGAAGCCGACTTACACCCTCGATGGCCCGATCCCGGCTGAAGCTGCAGGCCTTCCCAAGAAAGTTGGCGCGTTACTCGGTGTTGGCCAGGCGACGCTCGGGATCAAATCGTTTCGTCCGGGCCAAGCCGAAGCGTTCGAGCATCTGCTGGCAGGCGAAGACCTGCTCGCGGTGATGCCCACCGGCAGCGGAAAGTCGCTGCTCTACCAGCTCCCGTCGTTGATCCTGCCCGGCGTCACGGTCGTCGTGAGTCCGTTGATCGCGCTGATCAAGGATCAGATCGACAAGATGGTCGCCAAGGGCGTGACCGCCGTTCGCATCGACTCGACGCTGACGGTGAAGCAGCGCCGCGAGGTCGACGCGCTGGTGAAGTCTCCGGGCGGCAAGTTGTTGCTCACCACGCCCGAGCGGATGGCCGATCCCGAGTTCCGCGTGTTCTTGCGGCAAGCCGCCAGCGGCGTGGGTGTCTCGCGGTTCGTGGTCGACGAAGCGCACTGCGTTTCGCAATGGGGCCATGACTTCCGGCCCGCCTATCTATCGTTGCGCAAAGCGCTCGACGACGTGGGGCGCCCGCCGGTGCTCGCCACCACGGCCACTGCGCCCCCGCACGTTCGCGAAGACATCCTGCACCAGCTCGGGATCGAAGGCGCGACCACGGTTACCACCACGTTCGATCGCCCGAACCTTCACTACGAAGTGATCGTGTTTGGCGACGAAGACGAAAAGATGCGGACGCTGGTCACGCTGCTCAAGAAGCTGCCGCGGCCAGGCATCGTCTATTGCGCGACCGTCAAGAAGGTCGAAGAGCTCTACGAAGCGCTGACCCGGTGGGGCGTTCCGGTCGCGAAGTATCACGGCCGGATGAACAAGGGCGAACGCGACGACAGCCAGGTTCGATTCATGGCCTCGTCGGAGCTCGTGATGGTCGCGACCAACGCGTTTGGGCTCGGCGTCGACAAGCCAAACATTCGCAACGTCCTCCACTATCACGTCCCGGGCTCGCTCGAGGCGTACGCGCAGGAAGCCGGCCGCGGTGGCCGCGATGGCAAGCCGGCGCGCTGCGTGTTGTTGTTCTCGCCAGACGACGTCGCGATCCAGGAGTACTTCCTGTCGGGCACCTACCCGACCAAGCGACAGGTTCGACAGGTGTTCGAGGCGCTCGAAGCGTTCACCGAGGTCGCTCGTGCAGGCGGACGGCTCGCTGAAGAATCACCACCAACCGTCGCGAACCTGGCGCTGTCATCGGGCGTTGGCCAGCAACGCACGCGCACCGTGTTGTCGCTGCTCAAGGACGAGCACTTCATCGTCGAACGTGAAGGCGGCTTGTTCTACGTCGCGGATCCTCCGCCGGAACCAGAGCTGCTGCAAGATCGCGCAAGGCAGTACGAGGCGCGACGGATCGCCGATCGCCAGCGACTCGACGCGCTGCTTGCGTACGTCAAGGCACCAGGCTGCCGCAATCAGGTGATTCTCAGGTATCTCGGCGAACCCGAGCCGCCGAAGTGTGGTCGCTGCGATAACTGCCTGCGATCTCGCGAAGCAGCGATCGCAGCATCGAACGAGGCGACACGCCTGGGGTTCTCCGTGACGCGCCAGCTCGACGACGAGCCGGTCGAAACCAAGCCGCGTCGCGAGATCAAGGCGCGGGTTGTCCGGATCGATCAGCCGGCCGCCGGTGCGACAGCCCAAGCCAGCGTCGAACAGTCACCACCTCCGGTCGTCGCGCAGCCGGCGACGGTGCTCCGGCGCTCGGGTGCCAAGCCCGCGCCGGCTCCGAGTGCACCGCCTCCACCACCGGCTCGAGTGCCCGTTCCAGCGCCAAGTGCTGCGGCGCCTCCTGCTGCAACGAACGGGGCAGCCACCAATGGCGCACCGCTCGAAGAGCCAGGAGCAGCGTTCGGAGAGGACACGCGACGCGCAGCGCTACGTCCGCCGACCAGCGACGACCGCGTGGACGACGACGAGCTCGACGATGATGAGCTCGTCGCCGGTGGCGAGTACGACGACGATGACGACGATCTCGACGACGACGATCTCGACGACGACGACCTCGACGACGATGATCTCGACGATGACGACGACCTCGACGATGACGAGGACGATGATGACGACGACTACGAGGTGATCGACAAGACCGCGGCGGAGCTCGCCGAGGAAGGCGTCGAAGGCCCGGGCGAGATCACCGTGCTCGCTCGTAAGAAGCTGCCCAAGCAGCCCAAGCAGCGGCCCCAACGCGCGCTCGATACACCCTCGGCGAGCGCGGCAGAGGCGCGGCGGCGGCGGCGGCGGCGGCGGCGCAAACGGCGCGCGATGTTGCCACCCAAGAGCGCGTTCACGACGCCGGTGCTGTCGACCGCGGCACCGATCCCGGAGGCGCAGCCACGGCGACAGAGCGGTGGCGGAGGTCCGGTGATCGAATACGTGCGCGGCCCGATGCGCATCGCGATGGCGCCCGTTGCGTCGGCAAATCCCAACGACGCAGGGGTCGGCCGACGCCGCAACAAGAGCCCGCGTCGATGGGAGCGCGGCGGCGGCGGTGGCGGTGGTGGTGGTGGTGGTGGTGGTGGTGGTGGCTTTGATCGTCCGCGTTTTAGCGATCGCCGTCCGCGACCAGATGGCCAGCCAGGGTCCGGTGGCCAATCGTGGACCGGTCAAGGCCAGGGTGGAAATCCCGGTGGCGGACCCCCACAACCCAACGGCACGCCTGGCGAGCGACGACGGCGTCGCCGTCGCCGTCGTCGGGGCGGAGGTCAGATGCAAGGCAACGGCGCCCCGATGATGGGACCGCCGCCCGCGGGCGACACCACGCCGATCCAGTTCTTCGAGCCAAATGGTCCGACGCAGGGACCTCCGCAGCTGGGGCCTGACGGGCTTCCGATGCGCAAGCGGCGCCGGCGTCGACGTCGTGGCCGCGGCGGTCGCAATCGCGAATGGCGTGGCGGCCCCGGCGGCACCGATTCGTCGGGCGGCAACGGCGGTGGTGGTGGTGGTGGTGGCGGAGGCGGCGGTGCGGGAACCGATGGTGCCTAGCCACCGGCGCCCCAGCGCATCCAACGCTGGCCTCTCCGGCCCAATCCTCGTACCTTTAAGAGGTGCTCGACTGGCTCGGATCGGTGCTGATTCGAAAGCGCTCGGCTAGCCGAGTCGAGCTCGGGCTTACCCGCGCGACCGCGTGGACTGGTTGGGCCATCGCGATCTTGGGAGTCCGGGTCGTCACGCTCGGGCCCTATTGGGCAACGCTGTCGGGCGCGCTCCTGCTCGGCCTCGGCGTCCTGCTCGGGACGCTGCGCCGCGAGCTGGTATTCGATCGCGACGATGGGCTGCTTCACATCGAGCAGCGAATCCTCGGCATTCGGCGGCGGGTCGCGATCCCACTGTTTCACTTGCGAGCCGTATTCGTGGTCGCCCGGCGACGCGGAATGTACGTCGCCTACGTCGAGCGTAGGGTCGGCGGAACGATTCACCTGGACGAAGCTCGCCGGCCGGGCCCCCTGTTAGCAGTGGCAGAAGCGATCTCCGAAGTCGCAGAGCTACGACTTGTTTACGACGCAACGACGCGCGCCGCTGCACTCGATTGACCGCGATCGATTGAGCCGCGGGCGGCGACGCGATACGGTGCCGTCGTGCGGTGCGCGATGGTTCTCGTTGTCAGCGTGGTCGGATGCAACTCCGACGGCACGGCATCGCCTCCAACCAAAGATACCGAGAAGACCAACAAGATCGGCGGCGTTCAGCCCAGTCGATTCGACTGCGCGAGCATCGCGCCGCAGGCCGACCTCGACCAACTACTCGGCGCGAGCGCCCGCAAGCTCGATAGTCCCGCATCGGTACCCGATGGCGTGGCGAAGCCGTGCACGTACGAGGTTGGCACGCAGCCGCCGGAGTACTGGACGTTCGACATCGACTGTCGCGCCAGCATGAAGCGCACTGCCGACGCGCTGTTCGCTCAGTACAAGCGCACCAGCGCCGAGTTGATCGAGCAATACAACGGCGTCAGCGACGCAGGGATCAAGGACGTCAAGCCCGACGACGCTGGCGTCCGGCCGAGCCGGGTCCCCGAGCCGGCTGTCGAGGTGGCGGTCGGAGCCAAAGGGCTCGACCACCATGGTCAGGGGCTGATCTTCATCGACGACGACGCGCCATGCTACGTGCGCATCGTCGGTCCCGACGCGCCACGTCGCCTCGAGCTCGCCAAGATGATCGCCAAGAACCTCACGTTCGCGAACGCGCCGATGTCTCCGCGCGCGATGCCGTGAACCGGCAGGGTTCCCGACCGGAACCTTCGACGTCGGAGCTCGCTCAGCAGATCCGGCTGGCGATTCCGCTCGCGCTTCAGCAGCTCGGATTCCACCTGATGGGCACGGTCGACGCTGCCTGGCTCGGTCGCTATAGCGATGTCGCCCTCGCCGCCGCTGGCGTGGGCAACAACCTGCTGTTCGCGATCACGGCCATCGGGCTGGGCATCGTGATGGGGCTCGACACCGTGATCCCACAAGCGATCGGTGCGGGTCGGCACGAGGATGCGCAGCGGTACTTGGCGGCGGGAATTCGACTGGCCGTCGTGATCGGAATGATCGGCACGGTGGTCGTGCTCGCGACACCGCTCCTACTGTCGATCGCAGGCGTCGACCGAGACGTCGCGCACGATGCTCGAACCTACGTTTACCTTCGCTCGCTCGGGATCGTTCCATTCCTGTTATCGATCGCGCTGCGCTCGTACCTCGCCGCGCGCAATGTCACCCGACCATTGGTGTTGGCGGTCATCATCGGAAACATCGCCAACGCAGCGCTCGACGTCGTCCTGATCTTCGGAATCGAGACCATCGGACTCCCGCCGCTGGGTGTGGTGGGGGCCGCGATCGCGACGGTGTCGGTCCAAATCGTCATCGTCGTCGTCTACGCTGCGGCGGTTCGTGCGCTCGACGAAGGCGCAGCCTTGCCGCGGAGCTCGCGGGCGCAGATCACCGAGATCGTCCGCTACGGCGGACCGGTCGGAGGGCAGTTGTTCGCCGAGGTCGCGATCTTTGGGGTTGCCACGATGATGGCTGCGCGACTGGGCACGGTGCCTGGCGCCGCACACTCCGCCGCGCTGACCTTGGTGTCGTTCACATTTTCGGTTGCGGTCGGCATCGGCGCCGCAACCTCGGTCCGAGTCGGCCATGCGATCGGCGAAGGCAATATCGCCCTCGCGCGTCGCCGCGGGATCTACGGGCTCGGCATCGGGCTCGCGGTGATGAGCGTGTTCTCGATCGCGCTGATCACCGCGCCCGCGGCGCTCGCAAGGGTGTTCACCGACGATGCCGTGGTCGTCGTCGCGATCGTGCCGCTACTTCAGATCGCGGCGTTGTTCCAACTGTCCGACGGTACTCAAGCGATCGCGGCGGGTGCGCTGCGCGGCATCGGCCAAACTCGCGCGACCCTGATCGGCAACTTGGTCGGTCACTATGGCGTTGGCCTCGCGATCTCGCTCGCACTCGCGTTCGGCGCAGGCCTCGGCGCTCCAGGCTTGTGGTGGGGCTTATCAGCGGGCTTGACCGCAACAGCGTTGTTCCTGGTCGCCCGGTTCCTTGCCTCGACGCGGGTCGCGTAAGCCATCGCAAAACGAACGAGAACAGCGGTTACGGGGTGGCGGGCGCCGGCGCCGCTTTGGGCAACGCCGCAGCCTTGGCCGCCAGTGCACGCATGGTCTGGTCATCGAGCTCGCCGGTCTGCGGCAGCGATTCGGATCGCTGGAACTCTTCGACCGCCGACCGAGTCATTTTCCCGTAGATGTTGTCCACGGGTCCGACCTTGTAGCCGAGCTTCCTCAGCACGTACTGCGCTCGTCGCACCGGTTGCTTCACCGCGACCGAAGTCGCCGGCTTCGGCTCGGGCTGCTTCACGGCAACCGGCTCCGGTTCGGGCTGCTTCACGGCAACCGGCTCCGGCTTCGGTTCTGGCTGCTTCACAGCGACGGGCGCGGGTTCCGGTTCCGGCTGCTTCACAGCGACGGGCGCGGGTTCCGGCTCCGGCTGCTTCACAGCCACCGGCTCCGGCATCGGCTCGGGATCCGCAGCCACCGGCTCGGCGACTGGCTCGGGCTGCTTCACGGCCACCGGTTCCGGCGCGGCCACCGGCTCGGGCGCAGGCGCCGGGGTCGGCGGATCGACGTTCACGACGCCGCGCTCCGGCGTTCCACCGGCGACCGTCGTCGGGGTGTCTTGCTTCTGGCTGTTCCAGAACATGAATCCGGCGGCAGCGACGACGACCACCACCGCAGAGATCCAGATCGCCGCCCTGCTCTGCTTCTTCGGCTCGGCATGATGGGTGTGATCGGCGTGATCGGCGACAGCCGGCGTGGCGGCCACCGGGACCGCGTGCACCGCTGGCGCTGCGAGCAACTCCAGCACCGTCCCCAGCGGATCGCTGATGTTGATCGCGCCCACCCGACGGTAGACGCGGAACTTGCAATCGGTGGGAACGTTAAGCAGTGCCTGGAACGCAGCGCGGCCCGACTGGTTATCGGTTCGCGCCGAGCACACCATGCCTGCTTTCACCTGAATCGTGCCGATGACCTTTTGGCCCCGAACGAGCTCGACCAACGTGTGCTGGCGATTCGTCGTGAGCGTCTCGAGCAACGTGCGAACCCCGAAGTCGCCGACGCTTCCCGACATGACCGGGATGCGGTCCGGCCCGCTCGGGATCGACTCCGGCTCCGGCAGCTTCGGCGTCGGAGCTGGAGCTGCAGCCGCAGGTGCGGGCGCCGCTGGCGCCGCTGCCGGCGGCGTGATCGCCGGCGCGATGCCCATCAACGTCGGTGCATGCACCGGTGCTGGTGGGGCTGGCGCGTGCTTCGCTGCGCCGTTGGTCTCGACCGGAGCGGTCGCATTCATCAACAGTCGATGAATCGGTCCGATCGGATCGTGAGACGGCAGCTCGCCAGTCGAGCGATACACGTTGAATTGGCAGTGTCCCGGCAAGTTGATCAGCTTGCGGAACGCCGGGAAGCCATTCATGGCTCCCGTTGTCGCTGCGATCACCATGCCCGACTTGACGTGGATCGTCCCGACGACCTTGCCGTGCTCGCTGAGCTCGAGACCGAGGTATTGACGGCCCGATCCCAAGGTCTGGAGCAACGTCGGAACGTCGAATTCCGACAGCAAACCCTCCATGACGGGGGTCCGCCCGGCGATCTGGTTGTGCTCCTGCGGCTTGGTTGCGCGATTGCTGCGCGGCTGCGCATCCATCAAGACGTGCTGCAGACCACCGAGCGGCTCCGCAGTGGCTAGCGAGGCGCACGCCTGCGCGTCGATTCGAAACACCGCGAACTGGTAGTTCTTCGGCGAATCGAGCAACTCGCGGATCGCGTTGATGCCCTCGACGTCGCCGGCCTGCGCCGACACGACCTTGCCCGACTTGACGAACACCGAGCCGATCGAACGACCGTCTTGGGAGAACACGTCGAGCTCGATGTACGCGCGGCCCATTCCGATGGTCTGGAGCAGCGTCGGTACGTCGAAGTCGGCGAGCGTTCCTTCCATCACCCGAACTCGCGCGTCGGGAGACGATGACGAGATCACCGGTTGCGACGCACGCGCCAGCGGGATCGGCTCACCGACCAATCCCATCGGCGCGCCGATCGGCGTGTCCTGGTTCTCGCGAACCACTCGGAACCGTGCCGTGCCGTCGGCGTTGAGGATCGCAGCGAGTGCTGCCGGGCCGCTGATGTTGCCCGCATGCGCCGAAATGACCCGCCCCGCCTTTAGTACGACGTAGCCGATCATCGATCCGTTCGCGTGCGTGACCTCGAGGCGAAGCATCTGTCGCCCGAGGCTCGTCACATCCATGACCATCGATAGATCGAGGTCCTGGAGCGTGCCTGCGAGAATCGGTGCCAACGTCACGACGGCTGAACTCGCGTGCCCGCCGGCTGAACGACGCGTGACACCACGCGGTCAGTCTCGGAGCGGGGCTGAACGCTGAGCCTCCCCATTTTCATCGTGTTCGATACCAGCGTGTACACCTTCGTCCACGCCGTTCGCGCTGCGTCATCAAACTTCTTGCCCAAACCGTAGTCCAGCGTCCATAGGAGCGCCTCACCGACGGTGGCATAGCTCGCGTCCGGAATCTTGTAGAGCTCGGTGTGACGGCGGCCAAGCGCCAACACCACCAGGAACAGGTCATCCTCATCGTCGACGTTCTCGCGCCAAGCCGACTCCGGCCAGTCGAGTGACTTGACGATGAAGGCGAGCATCGCGAGCAGCTTTCGCTTCTGGCTCGGCATGTCACCAGAGAAGTACTTCTGGTACGAGGGCTGGAGCTCGAATAGGCGCTTGTAGAATAGGTCCGCTGCCGTCTCGGCAATCGGGACCACGAGCCGCCACGAGTCCTTGATGACCTGCTTGTCCGCTTCAGTGAGCATGTGATGCAGTCCTTTGGATGCTTCCAGTGCGGCTCATCATCGACGACACATTTCGTCTCCCCAGACGAACGCACTAGGCCGATAGCAGTCAGCGTCCCTCATTCCATGCGAGCTGTCAAACAACAGCAGGGGTTAATCTAACCCAGTCCTAACTGAAACCGTGTAGGGATGTGTCGTGGAGCCGCGGACAACATCGTTCCTCGACGAAGAAATCGCGGCGAGTCGGATCACACTAGAGATCTGATACGTGCGGTTTCCTACGCTGCGCGATCAAAATGCAGAGTCGAAGCCGGCGATGAAATGCGGTCTCCCGCGCTCGAGACCGTCGATCGGGAACGCGAAGTCGAACCGGAACAGCTCGCGCGAGCTCCACGGCATCAAGATACGAAATCCAAATCCAACGTCTTGATGGATCCGCAGTGACCGCAGCGTATCGGCGGCACCGCCGAGCTCGTAGAACGCGACGGCACCGATGCGGAGCACCCATAGCGAATACGGAAGCGTTCGCAGCTCGAACTGTGCTGCCAACAAGCGTTGTCCCGAGAACTCGTTGATCGCGAATCCGCGAAGGCCGTTATCCGAGCCGATCGTATAGAACCGATTCGACGTGTCGTTCCACCGCGTCCCGAGCGAGCTATCCGCGACCAGCCGAGCGAACCCGATCATCGGCGTCACCACCCGTGCGCCGACCGATGCGGTGTTGTCGATCAGCTCGCCATCTTGTGCGCGGACCGAAGCTCCGGTCGCAAACCGGATCGTTCCATCGCGGCACCACGGGAATGTCCACCCGGTGCTGATCGAGCCGCGCTGAAAGTTGTCGTCGGAGCCGAGCACCTCGAGTCCGAACCCGACCGACACCGACAGGTCCGGGCCGAGCCGCGCCTCCTCGGCGAGATCGTAGGTAGCGACGTTGCGCAGCTTGAGGTAGCGCGGCGTGAACAGCGCATATGAGACGTACGGCGTCGACATCAGCTCGGAGCGCGGCAACACGTCGCGAACGAACGCCGCACGCTGCGTCGCGTCGCCGGGAAACGTGTCGAGCGGTCGAGGCCGCACGCTGTCGACGGTGTGGCCGATCGTGACCTGATGTTTGACGCGATCGCCGAACTGCCGTACCGCGTAGCCATCGACGTTCCATCGCCGCATCCGATAGATGTACGGAACTGCTTCTTCCTCGGGAGTGTCGGGGTTGTCGTAGGTCCTCAGCGACAGCCCGCTGTACGAGCGATCGATCGCGAAGCGGTGGCTGAACGACAGCCCGGCGCCCCACTCGCTCGCCAGCGACCATAGCGACTTCGCGAGCGTGATCGTGCTCGACGATCCTTCGCTGGTGAGCTCGCCGCGGTCGAGCAGATCGTCGCGCGCGACGATCGTGTTGATGCGCGCTCGAAAGTCGATGTGCTTGCCGAACAGATTCTTGTCGATGAACAGCGGGCCAGCTTGAATCGATCCCTGATCCATCGTGACGGCGGCCGCGACGACGCTGCGGGTGCCCCAGAAGTTGTTTTCGGACAGCGAGAACGACAGGTTGGTCAACTTGCCTTGTTGATAGGTGTAGAGCGTATTGAGCCGCAGGCTCCACACGTCACGCGTCACCACCAGCATGTCGACCATCCCCGGCGTCGCGGACTGCACCGGGATCACCGCGACCACCGAGCTGTACAGCGGATCGCGCAGGCGGCGCGCGGTCTCGTCGACGCGGTCCTGGTCCCAGACTTCGCCAGCACCGATCACGATCTCGTGCTCGATCGCGCGCTCCTTGGTGGTGACGTGGAACAGGTTGAAGAACTGAAGCACTCGGTTGGGCTCGGCAAACACATCCTCGTTGAAGATGTGGACCCTGCCGATCCGCTTGCCCCACGGTGCAGGCTCGGGCACCAGCCCACGCGCCGCAAGCACACGCAGGACACTTTGGCGCTCCAGACTACCGAGCGCGGCGATCCAATCGCAGCTCGGATCGCGCGCCGCGCAGCGCTGCTCGGCTTGCGCGCGTGCTTCCCGGCTCGGCGGCAACTTGGCGCGGAGATTCTTCGCCGCGGGTAACGGCGGCGAAACCGTCGCCGAAGGTGCAGGCGACGGAGATGGTGACGGCTCCGGAGACTTCGACGGATCCGGCGCCGGTGGATCGACCGGCGGTGGCTCGGGTGACTGCTGTGCTCTCGCGATCGAAGCGCCCGCGATCAGGACGCAAACGAACGGAAAGGCTCGCACGGCGCTATATCCTACACGCACACGCTCGGCGACACGACGCGGGCCGGCCGGATCAAGCCGGGCGAATGCCCCAGGTCACACGCGGGTTCTTGCCGAGATCGTGGACGAGCGTGACGCTGGTGAATCCGGCCGCGACCATCCGAGCGCGCACCGGCTCCGCCTGATCGAACCCATGCTCGAGCACGAGCGCACCGCCCGGTGCCAGGTACGATGGCGCGTCGCTGCAGATTCGGTCGTAGAACGCCAGTCCGCTGGCGCCTCCGTCGAGAGCGAGCACGGGCTCGCGGCGAACCTCGGCGGACAGCGTCGCCAGCACGGCGGTGGCGACGTACGGCGGGTTCGCCGTGATCAGGTCGAACTGCTCGCCGGCCACCGGCGCAAACAGGTCACCGTGACGAACCTCAACGCGATCGGCAAAGCCATTGCGCTCGGCGTTGCTACGAGCGATCGCGACCGCCGCGGACGCGATGTCGGTCGCGACGATCCGCGCCGCGGGCAGCTCCTTGGCGAGGCTGATCGCGATCGCACCCGAACCCGTGCAGAGATCCAACACGTCGCATGGCGCGTTGCGATCGACTCGGCGAGCGCGTGCCACTTCGATCACGGTCTCGGTGTCGGGGCGTGGCACCAACACGTTCGAATCGACGAACAGCGGCAGTCCCCAGAACTCTTGCTCGCGCACCAGATACGCGACCGGCTCGCCAGCGAGCCGGCGCTTGATCAGCTCGCGATAGCCAGCGAGCTCCGGCTCCGCGAGCGGCTTGTCGAACCCGGTGTAGAGCTCCATCCGCGAGCACCCGAGCACGTGCGCGAGCAACACCTGTGCCTCGAGCCGTGCCCCGGCGATTCCAGCCTCGGTAAAGCGCTTGGTCGTCCAGTCGAGCACGCCGAGGGTGGTCCAGGTCACGAGCGTCCCGTATAGCACCTGGGCGCAGCCGCGACGTCCCCTGTCCGCCGAACTCGACATCATTCCCAACTCCCCCACCGCTTCCCCCGTTCCCTGTTCGATCAGGTCTCCGGCTCGATGGGAATCGGAAGCGGAACCGCGAAGGTGAACGTCCACCGCCGGCCGCGCCGGCGATCAGCCCACGATCATCACATCCGCATGGTTGATACCGGTGGCTCCGGTGATCAGCTGCGCGCCAACAGCCGCGAGCGCGGGACCGGCATCGGCACGCGCGAGCGCAGCCTCGGGATCGATGCCAGCTGCTGCGATCGCATCCCAGGTCGTGCCATCGACAAATGCGCCTGCGATGGCCGCACCACTCATCGCCACGGGTCCGTCGACGCCGTCGCTACCTGCCACCAGCGCGCTGCGATCGGTGCCACGTAGCCGCCGCGCGAGCTCGAGCGCGAGCTGACGAGCACGGCCGCCTTCGCCACTGGACGCGCCGAGCGTCACCGTTGGCTCGCCCCAGCCCACCACCACGTCCGAGCTGCTCGCGAGCTGCACGGCGACCTCTTTCACATCCTCGACGAACGGCGCCTCGATCCTGCGCGCGGGGATTCCGCGTTGACCGAGCGCATCGACCACTGCCTCCGCGAAGCTCGACATCGGTGCGATCAGCTCGGCATGGTCGCTGGCTCGGTGCGCGATCGTCGGCCCCGAACCGATCACGGCGAGCTCGTCACCGACAACGTCGCTGATCACCAACGAGATCACCGATGCACGAGACACCGCCGCCAGCTGACCGCCTTTGATCGCGGACAGCGTCGTGCGCAGCCGATTGAGCTCGTGGATCGAATCGCCTGCGCGCATCCGAGCTCGTACCCGCGATGCAAGCTCGTCGATCGAGACCCCGGGCACCGGCAGCTCTAGCAGCGCAGAGCTGCCACCGGAGATCAGCGCCAGCACGATGTCGGCAGGTGCGGCCGAGCGAATCAGCGACAGTGCTTCGGTGCCCGCTGCCTCGCTGGCGGCATCGGGCTCGGGATGACTGCCGCGAACATAGCGCCACCCTGATGGCAGATCTGGCGTCTCGTGCGCGGTCGAAACCACGAGCCCGCGGGTCACCGGACCGGCGCCACGCGCCATCGCGATCGCGGCCTTACCGACGGCGAGTCCGATCACCGTGCGCACCGCCAACCGCTGCACGATCGCGGGCTGAGCCACCGCTCGTGCGACCAGCTTGCTCGGATCGCATGCCGCGATCGCATCGATAACCGCCGCTTCTGCGATCCCGCGGGCGATCACAGCGCGCCGATGACCGCGTTGATCCGGTCGATGCCCTCGTCGAGCATTTGCGGACCCACCCCGGTAAAGCACAGCCGGGCGAACCCCGCGCATTCAGCACCGAATGCATTGCCCGGCGCGAGCAATACGCCAGCCGCGGCGCAGCGCTCGAGTACCGGCATGCAGTCATTGCCTGACCATCGGCGCAGATCGAGCCACAGATATGCCCCGCCCGCCGGGTTGGCCGTCGGAATCGCCAGGCGCGCACGTGCGCGATCGCGCGCCGCACGATACGCGTCGCGCGCGGTCACCAAGAACCCGTCGCCACAGCGAACCGCACCGAGTGCGGCGCGCTGCATCGCCACCGGAACGTTGTAGACCGAGTGACTGATCATCTTGCGCATGGTGGCGGCCACCGCCGTGGGCGCCACCGCATAGCCGACGCGCAGTCCGGCCTGCGCATAGCTCTTCGCGAACGAGAACACCGTGACGGTTCGCTCGGCGGCGCCAGGCTGCGCGGCCAATGACACGTGCGTCGCCTCGTAGCCATAGTCCTCGTAGACCTCGTCGGACAGCAGCCATAGCCCATGGCGTTGGGCGAGCTTTGCGATCGCCGCGAGCTCGGGCCCGGACAACATCGCGCCGTCGGGGTTGTTCGGCGTGGTGACGTAGATCGCCGAGGTCCTCGACGTGATCGCCGGCTCGATCAGGCTCGCCACATCGTGTGACGGCAGCCGCATCGAAAACGGCACTTCGATCGGCACGACGTTGTGACCGAGCGCGATGCCGCGAATCAGCGGCCAGTGCGGCGTCAGCACGATCAACTCCTCGCCGGGATCGCACAGTGCCTGCACGGCACACGACAGCGCGTGCGTCGCGCCGCACGAGATCTGAATCTGGTCGGTCGTCGCTGTGATCGCGTTCTTGGCAGCGAGCTTTGCGCTGAGCGCCTCGACCAGCGGCGTCCACCCAGCGGGTGCGCCGTAGGCGTAGAGCTCGGTGGCCGCGTGGTCCGTCCAGCCGATCGCATCGAGCCGCGCCGGCGGCGCCAGGTAGGTGTCGCCGATCTGGAGCGGGATCACGTCGCCGCCGAATCGCGCGAGATGCTCGCGGAGCCGCACGAAGATCGGCGGAGGTACCGCGGCTCCAGCCGACGACATCTCGGGGAAGCGAGACACCGCCGAACGCTAACACGTTCATGATACGGTCCGCGGCGGATGGTTCCCGAGTCCGCGCCCGACGACCCACTGGCGGCACGGCGTCCCACGCCGATTCCGGACGCGATCGCCAGACCGAGCGCCGAACAACCCGCGCGCCGCCGGCTTCGCTACGAGATCGTGCTCGTCGTGCTGGTCGCCGCGGCGGTGCTCGTCCCCGGCATCTGGCGCTACTCGCTGGTCGACCCGTGGGAGACCCACTACGGCGAAGTCGCTCGGATGATGCTCCAGAACAACGACTGGGTGCACACCGAGTGGCCGCAGGACAATGAGGGATTTCGCAGCAAGCCGGTGCTGTCGTTCTGGTTGATGGCGGCTGGCATGCGTGCGTTCGGGATCGGGGAGGACGGCGGGTTCTCCGGCGAGATGACCTACAGCGCGCTCACGATGGTCGCGATCCGGCTGCCGTTCATCCTGTGTGCGATCGCCGGGCTGACCTTGATGTGGTTCATGCTCGCGCGGCTCGTCAGCCGCCGGATGGCATGGCTCGGCCTGCTCGTCGTCGGCTCGACCCCGATGTTCTGCATGATCGCGCGCAACGCGATCCCCGACATGCCGATGGTGGCATGCACGATCGGCGCGCTGTCACTGATCACGCTCGCGCTCGAGGATGGCGCTCGACCGATCCTGCCGAAGTGGCGGCTCGACGAAGGCAGGATCGTGATCGACGCGCGAACCATCCTGTTCGCGATCGTGGGCGGGTTCGTGCTGATCCAAGCCGGTTACTACGCGGTCTACTTCATCGCATCGCCGCAGCTCGCGATTCGCGGCCAAATCCCGGCTCCCGCGCTTTGGCTGCCGCTGATGATGGTGCTCGGACTCGCGTCGCTAACCCGCGATGGGTGGATCGTCGTACGACTGCCGCTGATCCTGGTCGGAGGAATCATCGCTGCGATCCGCAACGAGCCGCTTCCCGCGCGACAGTCTCATCAATCACTATGGCGCTCCATCGTCGACAACACGCTTAGACCGTGGGCCCGCCATTCACCAGATCGATACCTCGTAAGAGCGATCGTGTTCCTGCCCCTCTATGCGATGCGCGGCTCACCTGCCGAGGCATGGCGGATGACCGACGAAGTCGCCGATCGGCTACTGCGTGGCGAGCGCGTTACCACGATGCGCCAGGTCTACATGCTCGGCGCATATTTCCTACTCGGCGTCAGCATCCTTGCAAAGGGCCCACCCGGGCTCGCGGTGGTCGCCGGAGTGACCGCGCTACATATGGTTCTGACGTGGCGGTGGCGCGCGCTCTACGAAGGTGAGTACGAGCTCAAACGCGGGCTCCTCCTCATGTTCACGGTCGCCGTGCCGTGGCACATCGCGATGTACCTCAAGGACGGGATCCGGTTCATCGACGAATACGTGTTCACGCACATCCTCAATCGCGCCGCGGTTGGCGTCGATAATTCGCCCGGCACGTTCGAGTACTACACCTCCCAGATCGGCCATGGCATGTGGCTGTGGGCGGCGCTGTTGCCCGCGGCGATCGGCGTCGCATTCATGCGCGCGCGGCTCGATCAGCGAGACGGCCGCGTTCGCTTCATGGTCGGACTGTGGGCGATCACCGCAGTTGCGTTGTTCTGTCTGGTTCAGACCAAGTTTCACCACTACATCCTCCCGGCGATTCCGCCGCTGTGCCTGCTCGTCGCGTTCCTGCTCGATGACATCGTCGGCAAGCGCGAACGCTTGCATCCGCTCTATGCCGCGCTCGGAATCGGCATCGTGCTGCTGATCTGCCGTGATCTGATGTACGAGCCGGATCGCTGGATCGAGATGTTCGTGTTCCGCTACGACCGGCCGTGGCCGAGCGCCGAGCCGTGGGCGATCGATCCGTCTGACGGCATCCTCGCGCTCGGGATCGCGGCGTCGTTTGCGCTGGTCCTCGCGGCGACGCCACTGCGCCGTATCGCAGTGGGCGCGCTCGCCGCCGCAGGGCTGGCGATCTGCGTCTGGGCCCTTCAAGTCTACATGCCGCTCGCAGGCACCCACTGGGGCATGGGCGACGCGATCCGGACGTACTACGAGCAACGCTCGATCTACGGCCAGAAGCTGGTGTACTTCGGCGCTGGCCAGCTCTACGACGAGTGGCACGGCGCGCCGAGCAAATGGACGTTCGATACGTTCGTCCCTGACGCGCTGCAAACCGGGCAGCCGATGACGATCGCGCTGCAGATCAACAAGATCAATCCGCGCGATCTCAATCGAGCTGCGCCGAATCGCCCCGATGAAGAGCTAGTGAAAGAGCTCGAGATTCCGTTGGTCGGCACCGTCACCGCGATCGGCGCGCATTCGGTCGAGGTCACGTTCGCGCCCGGAGAGATCGATCGAAAGCTCCGGCCCGTGCTCGAGCGCAGCAAGGACGGACCTCGCGGCAAGCGCAGACCAGTACACACGGTCGACGCCGATCGGTTGATCGCATGGCAGCTGTATTGGCGCGGTGAAAACTTCTGGTCGGGTGACGAGATCGTCGGGCCGATTCCCGAGATGAAGACCGCGTTCATGAAGACCGACAACGTCGAGTTCAACAAGTATCTAAACGACCGCACCCGCGCACCGTTGGGCCGGCGCTACTTCCTCGTCACCGAAGCTGGGCGCATCACGGGTGTCAAAACCATGCTGCCGACAAATCGGGCGCGCGAGACCTACGAGGTGATCGACACCACGAGCAATAAGTTCTCGCTGGCCGCATTCTGGATGTGACCGGGATGTGACGCGTCCTGGTCTTTGCGCCCTCTGCTGCAGCTTTGCGTCCCTCCGGAACAACGCAAAGCCGTAAGGCCGCGAAGCTCGCACGAGAGTGACAGCCCCTCGAACCGCTTGGTCTGCCTCGATATTGCTCGTCGGGGAGACGCCGATGCGGCAACCGCCACGGTCCCAACGCTGTCCCATGGCAGCAGCCGCAAATCGCTACTTAGACCGCAGCTTCGACTGGCGCGTGGAATGATGGTGCTATCCTCAGCCGTTAGGGGCCTGGTGCCGCCTGTCGGCCCGGGTGCGTAGGAGCCCACCGTGCAAGCTACTGATACGTCGGCCATCCATCGCTTGATCGGGCGAGCGCGGCTTCGCATCCGCGGACAGTGGGCGCTCGAGGGCGCGACCACCGCGACGGTGCTCGCAGCGGCGTGTGCGCTCACCGCGATCTTCGTGATGCGCGCTGAGTTGGCGTCGCAAGCGGTCGGGATCGCACTGCTCGCCTTGTCGTTGCTGATCATCGTGATCGGCGCCGTGGTCAGCGCTGCACGGCATCTCGATGACGAGCATGTCGCGCGCAGGATCGATCGCGCGTCGGACCTCTCGGATCGGTTGTCCACCGCGATCGCGTTTCGCCGGACGATGAGAGCCGGGAGCGAGACCGATCTCGACGACGAGACCCACGCGATGATGGCCGCCGCGATCCGCGACGGCATTCGTGCTGCGCCACGCGCCGATATCAAAGCCGCCGCGCCATTCAGCGTTCCCAAGGATTGGCGTGCCGCCGTCGGATTCACCGTGGTAGCCGCGCTCGCAGCGGGGCTCGCGCTGCCGATCGCCGATCGGACGCCACGGCTGTTCGGGGCCGAGCCAAATCATGCACCACCCGGATCGACCGTCACGCTCACCGGCGAACGCCTGACCATCGGAATGCCCACGGTGTCACGCGTGCCCGACAACGCTGTGGTCAAGCTCGGCGCGCCCGAGATCGCCCGCCCGGTCCAGGTGCTCGAGTGGACGGCGACAACGATCCGGATCGAGATTCCTGCCGATGCGCCATTCGGCGATACCGTGCTGACCGCGTACCTCGGTGAACAAGCCATCGGCCCGGTGATGTTCACGGTCGTCGATCCCAAAGACGCGCGCTACCACAAGGACACCGCGGTCGCGCTGGATCCAGAGGATCGTCAATACCTCGAGTCAATCCTCGGTCAGCTCAAGGCTGCCGCCAAGCGCGAGAATGTCCCCGAGCTCGACGAGTTCGCGAAGAAGATCGAAGAGCTGCTCGCCGAGGCCGAGCAAGGCAAGATCACCAAGGAGCAGCTGCTCGACGCGCTCGCCAAGGCCGAAGAGGCGCTCAACAAGCAGGCAGAGCCCAACCAGGTCGAGGTCGAAAAGGCGATGTCCGAGATGGGCAAGCAGCTTGCGAGCGACCCGGTGACCAAGGAGCTCGGCGAAGCGCTCAAGAAGAACGACCTGGAGCAGGCCAAGCAGGAGCTCGAGAAGCTCGCGCAAAAGCTCGAGTCGCAGCAGCTGTCCGAGAAGGAGAAGGAACAGCTGCAGAACAAGCTCGAGCAAGTCGCCAAAGCGATGGCCAAGCAGGACAAGGACAAGCAGCAGAAGCAGGATCAGATCAAGAAGAAGCTCGAGGATGAGATTCGCCGGCTCGAGAAGAAGAAGGAACAGGCCAAGACCGAGCAGGAGAAGCTCGACGCGGAGCGCCGGCTCGAGAAGAAGAAGGAAGAGCTGAAGAAGCTCGACAAAGATCAGCAGGACAAAGACAGCTCGACCCAGCGTGAGGCGCTCAAGCGGCTGCAACGCGACATCGAGAAGGCTGCCGAGAATCTCGAGAAGCAGCCCAAAGATCCGAACAAGAGCCAGCAGCAGCAGGATCAAGAGCAGCAGGAGCGCGAGCGCCAGGCATCTCAGAACTTGAAGGACGCCGCCCGCGAGACCGGGCGCGTCGATCAGGATCAGCGTAAGCAAGCTGCGCAAAAGAAGATGTCATCGCAGATGGACGATCTGCGCGAAGCGATGCGCCGCGCCAAGCAGAAGGGCAACAAGGGCCCGCAGGATCCGTTCTCCAAGAACAAGAATCGCGACTTCGCACAGCGCGCGCGCGGCCAGAAGGGCTCGGGTCAGGGCTGGAAGCCCGGCCAGGGCCAGGGACAAGGCCAAGGTCAGCCTGGTCAGGGTCAACCCGGTGGGCAAGGACAGCAACCAGGTGGCAAACAGTGGGGCACCGGCCACGATGACAACCTCGCCGGTGATCCGACCGGGACGTCGGGAAACACCACAGACCAAGACCTCCAAGGTCAGCAAGGCAGCAGGGGCACGTCGCGTCGCGAGGTGATCCTCTCCGCATCGCAGAAGGGCTTCTCTCAGACAGCCTACAAGAAGGTCTACGCCGACTACGAGCGCATCGTCGAAGAAGTGATGCGCACCGAGAAATTACCGTCGAGCTACAAGTACTACGTGAAGCGCTATTTCGCGAAGATCCATCCGACCGGCTCGGACTCGAGCCCTCCCGCCCAGCAGGACCCGCCCCCATGACCCAGAGCCAAGTTGCTACGCGAGACGTCGAAGGAACCGTTGCCTCGTTCACTGCCGATCTGCGCAAGCTCCGCGAAGAGATCGGCACGATGATCGTCGGCCAGGAGGAGATCGTCGAGGGCGTCGTGATGTGCCTGCTCGGCGGTGGCCATGCGCTGCTCGAAGGCGTGCCCGGCCTCGGCAAGACGATGCTGGTGAGGACGCTCGCCGAGACCATCCACGCGACGTTCTCGCGGATCCAGTTCACGCCCGACCTCATGCCCGCCGACATCGTCGGCACCAACGTGATCACCGAGGATCAGGGCGTGAAGAGGTTCGAGTTTCAGAAGGGACCGATCTTCGCGAACATCGTGCTCGCCGACGAGATCAACCGCGCCACGCCCAAGACCCAGTCGGCGCTGCTCGAGGCGATGAGCGAAGGCTCGGTCACGGTGGCGAAGCAAACCTACCGGCTCGAGAAGCCGTTCTTCGTGCTCGCCACCCAGAACCCGCTCGAGATGGAAGGCACGTACCCGCTCCCCGAAGCGCAGCTCGACCGGTTCTTCTTCAAGTTGATCGTCGAGTACCCGGATCGCGACGCGCTGCACACCATCCTCGATCGCACGACCACCGAGTCGATTCCCGAGCCCAAGCCGGTGATCGACAAGTCTCGAATCCTCGAGATGCGCGAGCTGGTTCGTAAGGTTCCACTCGCACGCCAGATCCAGGACTACGCGGTTCGCGTCGTGCTCGCGACCCATCCCGAGACGGCCGAAGCGACCGCGATGTCCAAGCAGTTCTTGCGCTACGGCGCATCGCCGCGCGGCCTTCAGGCGATCATCCTCGCCGCCAAGATCCGCGCGCTGCTCGAAGCGCGCTATGCCGTCTCGATCGATGACATCCGCCACGTCGCGAGCGCAGCGCTGCGTCACCGGCTGATCCTCAACTTCGAAGGTGAAGCCGAAGGCATCAGGCCCGACGCGATCATCGAAGAGATCCTGAAGGCGACGAAAGAAGCATGATGTTCGCCTGCGCTCGTCACCTGCTGCGATCGGAGCCCTAAGTGGCGCGATCGTCTGCCGCTAGCAAAGCCGTCGCGTCCAAGCCCAACCGCGCCCAGGATCGCACCGCGCTGTTCGACGACAAGTTCCTGAAGACCCTCGAGTACCTTCATATGGTCTCGCGCAAGGTGTTCGCCGGCAACCTGCGCGCCGAACGGCGGACGCGCAAGGTCGGCTCGGGCATCGAGTTCGCCGATCACCGTACCTATTCGCGCGGTGACGACTTTCGCTATATCGACTGGAACCTGTACGGCCGGCTCGACAAGCTGCTGCTTCGCTTGTTCGAGGAAGAGGAAGATCTTCACATCTACATCCTCGTCGACGTCTCCGACTCGATGGCGATCGGGACGCCGATGCCCAAGCTGCACTACGCGATGCAGGTCGGCGCCGCGCTGACCTACGTCGGGCTCGCGAACCTCGACCGCGTGGCGATCATTCCGTTCGCCGATCGGCTGATCGATCGCCTGCCACCGTCGCGCGGCAAGAACCGCATCTTTCGGGTGTTCGAGTTCCTGAGAGCATGCGACATCGGTGGCCAAACCGAGCTCGCCGAGTGCATGAAGACGTTCGTCGCGCAGAACAAGCGCCGTGGTCTCGCGGTCGTGATCTCGGACTTCTACGATCCCGTCGGGTTCGAGCAAGGCCTGAACACGCTGCGCTACAACAAGTTCGAGCCGTTCGTTCTACAAGTGTACGACCGCCGCGAGGCCGAGCCGAAGCTGATGGGTGACCTCGCGCTGGTCGACTGCGAGACCGGCGATACCAAAGAAGTCACGATCTCGAAGTCGCTGCTCGAGGCATATAAACGCGAGCACGAGAGCTACTGCAAAGAGCTCGAGGCGTATTGCACCAAATACGCGATGCCGTTCTTTCGAACCCACACGTCGATTCCGTTCGACGAGCTGGTGCTCAAGATCTTCCGGTCGGGAGGGTTCTTGCGATGAACCTGCTCGGCCCGATCTCACTCGGCGTGTGGGCGTGGGTCGCGGTGGCGTCGGTGGCGCTCGCGGTCGGCGCGTACATCATCAAGATGCGGCGCCGCCGGTTCGAGGTTCCGTTCTCGCGGCTGTGGAAGCGCGTCCTCGAGCAAAAGGACGCCAACTCGCTGTGGAAGCAGCTGCGGCGGTTGCTGTCGCTGGTGATGATCCTGGTAATCCTGGCGCTCGTGTTGTTCGCAGCGCTCGATCCGACGCTCGGAGTGGTCTCGCGCGACGCGCGCAACGTGGTGATCCTGATCGACGCCTCGGCATCGATGAAGGCGATGGATGGTGATCTTCCCGGTAGCAAGAGTCGGCTGGCCGCCGGTAAGGACGCCGCCAAGAACCTGATCGACTCGATGGGTGGCGGGGATCTGGCGCTGGTGATGCGTGTCGATGGTCAGGCCACACCGATGTCGCGGTTCACGACCGACGCGCCGATGCTCAACAAGATCGTCGACGGCATCGAAGCGAGCGACACGCCCGCCGATCTCACGCGTGCGCTCGGAGCCGCGTCCGATGCGCTGCGCGGCCGTCACAATCCGTTGATCGTGCTGATCTCGGATGGTGCGTTCCCCGAAGCTCAGCTGGGGCTGGTGCAGTGGTCGCCAGAGCCCGCGGCTGCGACGCCCGCCGCGCCGAAGCCGGGTGCGGGCAGTGCGGCGGATCCGAAGCCATGGACAGGCAAGAACCTCGCGGCGGTCGACCTCAGCGGGATCGACGTCCGCTATATCCCGGTCGGCCGGCGCAGCGACAACGTCGGCATCGTCGCGTTCAACGTGCGGCGCTACATCGCCAACAAGGCCGCGTACGAGGTCTACATCGAGATCCAGAACTTCGGGCAGGAGCCGGCCAAGCGCAAGCTCAAGATCTCGAACGGCGCCAACCCGGTCGACACCCGCATGCTCGAGCTCGCGCCGGGTCAGCGCATCCATCAGATCTATCCCAAGCTCCCCGGCGGCGAGGACAACCGGCTCCGCGCATCGCTGCAGCCGGTCGACGGTCCCGGTGGTGCGGACGCGTTCGCGCTCGATGACGAAGCGTTCGCGCTGCTGCCCGGCCGCAAGAAGCAGAAGGTGCTGATGGTCACCGAGGACAACTTGTTCCTCGAGGGCGCCCTGCTCGTTTACGACAACGTCGAGCCGCTCAAGGTCACGCCGGCCGAATACGACGCCAGGCCGTCGTACGCCGATGGCATGGACGTCGTCGTGTTCGACGAGCACACGCCAAAGGAGCTGCCGGCACCGCCGACTAGCCTGCTGTTTTTCCATCCGACGGGCCCGAGCTCGCCGTTCACGATCCGCGGAGAGATCGCGTCTCCGCGGATCACCGAGGCCGACGAAGATCATCCGGTGATGCGGTGGGTGACGCTGTCCGACGTGTACATGGACAAGAGCAACACGTTCGCGCTCGATACCAAGCGCGGCGACTCCGCGATCGCATATTCGGTCCGCGACACGATCATCGCGGCGCGCCGCGATGGCAAGCGCAAGATGCTCGCGTTCGGGTTCTCGCTGCCATCCGAGGGCCGCGACAGCGCAACCGACCTACCGATGCGCGTCGCGTTTCCGATGCTGCTGGTCAACACCCTCGATTGGTTCGCCGGCGACCAGACCGATCTGTTGACCACCTACCCCACCGGTCGGCGCGAACGGGTTCCGCTCGACGGCGTTGTGGGAGCGACCGAAGCCGAGGTCAAGGGCCCCGATGGCTCGATCACGCGAACTCCCGTGATCGATGGGCTCGCCACGTTCTACGGATCTCGTGTCGGCTACTATGACCTCGCGGCAAAGGCGAGCGACGGGACCGTGATGGCACAGATCGAGCTCGCCGCGAACCTCGCCTCCGTCGACGAGTCCGACATAGCTCCCTCGACGGAGCTGACGCTCGGCGGTACACAGCTGAAGATGCCGGACGCCTTCGCGATCAGCCGGAGTCAGAAGCTGTGGATCTACTTGGTCCTGCTGGCGCTCGCTCTCATCGTGGTCGAATGGGTCACCTATCACCGCAGGATCACCGTGTGATGAGCGCACCCGGTCGATTCCGTTCGGCGCTGCGCGCGCTGATGCAGCCCGCGGCGCTGATCCGGCTGAGCATCGCGATCGCAGCGGTGATCGGGCTCGGCCTCGCGCTGTCGCATTGGATCGATGGCCGCACCAGCATCCACGTCGACTGGCTATGGACACGGCCCATCGATCTGCTGGCGCCACAGTGGCTGTATCTGATCGCGGTCGTTCCCGCGTTCTTCTTGCTGCGCGTCCTGTCACTCACCGATCTATCCGTGCTGCAGCAAGTCGTCCAAGCATCGCTGCGCTCGTTGGTGATCGCCGGCGTCGCGATCGCACTGGCTCGCCCGACCTGGGTGACCGAGCAGCGCAAGGTCTCGACCATCGTGCTGGTCGACGTGTCTGACTCGGTGTCCGACAAGCAGCTCGCCGCCGCCAAGCGCTACGTCGACGAGCTCGCCGCGGCGAAAGGTGCCGGCGATCTTCAATTGATCACGTTCGCCGAGAAGCCATCGGTGGTTCGCCCCGAAGATGGTAAGTCGCTGGCAGACAGCATCAAACGTCACGTTGGCGCGGGCGCCGGGACCGACGCACAGGCCGCGATGCAGCTCGCGTATGGGCTCTATCCAGACGGCTACCTGCTGCGCATGGTGATCGTGTCCGACGGAAATCAGACCGCGGGCGACCTCGCAGTCGAGGCATATCGGGCAAAAGAGCTCGACGTGAAGGTGTCGTGGCAAGCATTCGAGCAAGACAAGACCAGCGAGATTCGCGTCGTCGGTGTTGGCGTGCCCGACGAAATCAAGGTCGGACAACCGTTCGAGGTCACCGCCGAGGTGTGGTCGACCGAGGCCCAGAGCGCGACGCTATCGCTGCAGCAGGATGAGTTCCCCAATCCGCTCGAGCCGACCAAGCGAGTCGATCTGCGCGAGGGCAAGAACCTCATCAAATTCAAGTCCGACGCCAAGCGCGCCGGCGCAACGACGTATCGGTTGCGGCTGGCGAAGTTCGACAAGGACACCGAGGCCGCCAACAACCAAGCGGTGATGACCGCGCCGGTAAAGGGCAAGCCGAGCGTGCTCTACGTCGAGGGCGGCGTGCTGCGCGAGCCCGGCTCGGCGAACTATCTCAAGCAGGCGCTCGAGCACGAAAACATCGACGTCCAGGTGCGTGGCCCGACGGGAATCCCGTCGAACGCCAAGGAGCTCGAGAAGTACGACCTCGTGTTGGTGTCCGACGTGCCCGCGCACCTGATGGGCACGGCGCAGATGGCCGCGCTCGATAGCTACGTCGCCGGCATGGGTGGAGGGTTGATCATGGCCGGCGGCGAAGATTCGTTTGGCTCGGGCGGTTACGAGCGGACCCGGATCGAGCAGATCATGCCGGTGCGGTTCGACTCCGAGAAGATCAAAGAGCAGCCCGACATCGCCCTGGTGCTAGTGATGGATCGCTCGGGCTCGATGCAGGGGCCCAAGCTCGAAGCGGCCAAGGAATCGGCGCGCGTCACCGTCCAGGTGCTGTCACCCAACGACTACATCTCGGTGGTCGCGTTCGATAGCGAAGCGACCGTGTTCGTACGGCCACAGCGCGCGGCGAACCGGATGCGGATCGACACCGAGATCTCGAAGCTGCAGTCCGGCGGCGGCACCAACATCTTCCCTGGCCTCAAGGAAGCGTTCGAGATCCTCCAGGGCATCAACGCCAAGGTGAAGCACGTGATCGTGATGACCGATGGCGAGGCGCCGACCGACGGGATCGCCGAGCTAGTTCAGGACATGCGCGGCGCGCGGATCACCGTGTCGTGCGTCGGCGTCCACGGTGCCGATCGCAATTTGCTGTCGATGATCGCCGACGCCGGTGACGGCCGGCTCTACATGGTCGACGACATCGGCGCGCTGCCGAAGATCTTCATGAAGGAGACCCAGGAAGCCCAGCGCAGCCAGCTGGTCGAGGACGTGATCCACGTTCGGGTCGCCAAGAAGGTCGAAGCCATCGAAGGCACCGGCGTCGAAAGCGCGCCCTCGCTCGGCGGCTACGTCACCACCAAGCCCAAGCCGACCGCCGAGACGATTTTGATCTCCGACCTCGGCGAGCCGATCCTCGCACGGTGGCGCCACGGCGCCGGCACCTCGGTCGCATGGACCAGCGACGTCAAGAACCGTTGGGCGGTCAATTGGATCCGGTGGAACGGCTATCCCAAGTTCTGGGCCCAGGTCGTTCGCACCTCGATGCGCCGCAAGGTCTACGACAGCTACGATCTCTACGCCAAGGTTGCCGACGGGCGCGCGCAGGTGACGGTCGACGCGATCGATTCGACCGACAAGTTCGTCAACGAGCTCGAGACCCAGCTCGAGGTGATCGATCCGGCGACCAACAAGGTGAACCAGACGCTGCCGATGGAGCAGACCGCCGCCGGTCGATACACGGCAGACTTCCGGATCCAGCGTTACGGCAGCTACTTGTTAAAAGCTGTCCATAAGCGCGATGGCAAGACCGTCGCCGAGTCGCTCGGCTCGGTCGCGCTGTCATATCCGCTCGAGTATCTGATGTCGACGCCGGACCTCGAGCCGCTGCAGCACGCGGCGCAGGTCTCCGGCGGTAATGATCGCGCGCAGCCCGCGCAGATCTGGTCGACGGAGGGCAAGCCGGTGAAGTACACGCAGGACCTGTGGCCGTACGTGCTATTCGCCGTGGTCGCGCTGTTCTTGCTGGATCTGTATGCGAAGCGCGTCCGGCTGTTCGGGTATCGGACGATCAAGTTCGAGTAGGACTCGGACTCGGATCCGGACTCGGACTCGGACTCGGATCCGGACTCGGACTCGGACTCGGATTCGGATTTGGATTCGGATTTGGATCCGGACTCGGATCCGGATCCGGATTTGGTCCCGGACGCGGATTCGGACGCGAACGCGCCGAGGAGAGGATGATCATTTGCGGATGTGAGCTCGATGTCCTCCTCCACACAGCCGATCGTAGGGCCTTCGTGTGGGTTTGCGCACACCCCCGATTGCAAGACCGCCTTCGACTGGATCGACGAGGCACCCGCTCGCTGCCGAACGCGATCGCGTCGCCCGGATGCTTTACAGCCGACAACGCTGACAGGCCGCCGTACGCTCGAGCTCCAGCTCGCCGCACGCGGTGAGTGGCGCTTCCTTCGCCAGACGATCGGGCATCAGAACCGGTACGCGACTCGCAAATAGCCGAGCATGCCCGTCACGGTCGGATCGTTGATCGGCATCAGCCCGCCTATGACCTGCGGGTTCGCGAACACCAGCGTCTGGCGCGACACATGGGCGGTCGCCATCGCGAACCAATCGCGGTTGATGCGGTAGTAGAACGTGCCGCCGACGCTGAGCAAGTTTCCCTGCGATGCCCCGAGGCACTGGTTCGCGTAGTCGCGGTTGGTCGGATCCATCGGATCGGGGAAGCACTGAATGCCGACGGAACGATCGACGGTGCCGGCGTAGCTGACCTCGGCCTCCCACTCGCCTCGCCCTTTGGCGATTTCTCGGCCCGCCAATCCGCGCACCACCAGAACTTCGCTGCGCTGGAACGGAATCCCGATCGCGAACATCCGCGACACATCTGCGCCGATCCGCAGTCCAAACAGCGACCGGCGATCGACGACGCCGGCGAATACCTCGACGCCCTTTGTCGGATCCAGCGTGGCAGTTACCGTCGGAGCCATCCCCGGCGCACCGGGTGCGAACAGCCGGACGCCATCGCGCATCCGGAACGCTCCTCCCGCGGTGACCTCGAAGCGCTGGGCTTGGCCCAGCCCGGCCGACACGCTCGCGCGAGCTTCGTTGGTTGCGAGCCGGCGGAAGAACGTCTCGTTTTGCACTGCCGTCTGACCGGTGCCGTTCGAATCGTCGGCCTTGTCGAGGAACGCAGCCGCTTGAACGTTCAGCGTATCGACGTCGATGCGGTTGACCGCTCCATTGATACGAAGCCGAGGGTTCGGATGATAGTTGATGCCCACCGAAACGTTGGTGATGCCGAACCGGGTCTGGTCCTGACTGCCCGACGACAGCAGGTCGAGCAGCACGAAGTGGTAGACGTCGAACGTCGGCGCATTGCGGTAGTAGCCGGTCGACGTCACGAACACCCGCGGTGACTCGCCTGCGAACGGAACCAGCGTCGCTCCGCCGATCGATCCGTACGCATTCTCGGTGCGGTACGCGACGCCAAGCCCGCCGGTCCCGACGAATCGCCCGGCTGGGTTGCCTTCGATGTCCTTGAGCGGGAGGTAGTCGGTCGTGATCGACCGCGATCCGCGCACGGGATACAGCCCGCCAAACCCGACGATCGTCAGCTTCTTCGACTTCGCATAATCGAACCGCAGCCCATCGAACCGGATCGCGCCCAGGTCCGAGATGAACTGGCGGCCGAAGTAGAAGTCCGTCCGCGTGCCACTGCGGTGGAGCCACAGCTCGCGCAGCTCGTATTCGTTGGTCCCGTTGAACCCGGACTGCACGCGCGTTGGATCGGTCGAATCGATACTGCTGTCGCCGGGGCTGTTGACGACGCGCGCGCGAACGTCAGCCCGTGCGTTCCACTTGCTCGCCGAGATATGCCGAAAATCGGTTTGTAGCCGCAGCTCGGTGAACATCCGATTGTAGCGAGCCGAATTGGTGCCCAACAACGTGGGTCCACCGATCGGAGTCGTGTTCGGGTAGTAGCCGCCACGCTCGGTGAAGAACATCGTGCTCGACGACAGGCTGCCCTGAATGAGCGTGGCTTTGGCGGTCTTCTTGGTGTCGGCCTTGTCGATGAAGAATCGATCCTTCTCGAACGGCGTCACGACCTGGTTGTTGCCCATGTCGTGTCCACTCAGGTTCTGCTTGACCGCCGCGTTCTTCTTGGATGGTTTCTTCGGCGGGGGCGTCGATTCGGCCTCGATCACCTCGTCGTCCCCGTCATCGCCAGCGTCATCGGCTTCCTCGGACTCGTCCTCGTCGACCGCTTCTTCATCGTCATCGTCCTTGCCCTGCGCCCACGCCGTCGGCGTGTGGACGCACAGCGCGAGGAACATCGGGAGGACGCGCGTCAGCGACACACCGAGTCCCTTCCGAACGGAATGTTCATCCCCTGCACCGTCGCCGACCACGAGCTCGGGTTGTGGCAGGTCGCACACACCGGCTGAAGCTCGTGGGCCGTGGGATCAGGGTCGCGCGCAGCGCGTTTGAGCGCGTCGTCGCGATGGCACTGGATGCACTGCGGCCCGATCGCACCGAAGTTGCCGTTGCGATGACAGTCGAAGCACGCCACCGTGCGATGCACGCCGGTCAGGTTGCAGCCAACCCGGCTGTGATCGAACCGCGCGGGCGCGAACGACCACTGGGTGTGGCATTCACCGCACCGCGGAGACAGCCCGTTCGAGTGGATGTCGTCCTGCCGATGGCAGTTGATGCAGAGGTTGCCGGAGCCGGCGAGCGGGCGGCTGTCGCGGTGGCAGCGCTCGCACGCGATGTTGTCGTGCATGCCCTTGAGCGAGAAGTCGCCGACGTCGTGCATCGGCTTGATGTCCTTCCACGTCCGCGTGGTGTGGCACTGCTCGCATCCGGTGCCGTATTGGCCCTTGTGGACCTTGGGCTCGGGATGGCAGCCGAAGCAGGTCTGCGGCCGGGGCTTGAACGTCACCGACGGATGGCAGTCGGCGCAGCGAACTTGGAGGTGACCACCATCGATCCGGAACACGGACATCGTGTTGTGGTTGAAGATGTTGTCGCCGGTCTCGACGTGGCACTTCTCGCACGCCTTGCCGAGGCGGCCCTTGTGCGCATCGTCGTCGGCGTGACAGCCCTTGGCCGAGCACGTCGGCTCCGCCGCGGCGAAGTCGCGCCGCGGATGGCAGTCCTCGCACTGGTTGTCCTTGTGCGCGCCCTTGAGCGGGAACTCATCGACCTTGCCCTGATGACCCTTGGGGAAGGGCTTGTCGTGATCGAACCGCAGCGCGTCCCAGGTGCCGGGACTGTGGCAGTACAAACAGTCCGAGCCCAACGTGCCTTCGTGCAGCGAATCTTCGTGACACTGCCCCGCCGCATCACAGTTCGGCTTTAGCCCCGAGAACGAGGTCTTGTTCTTCTTGTCACGTCCGGTGTGGCAAGCCGCGCAGACCACCCCAGCGTGCTCCTTCTCGAGCGGAAACGATCCGAGCTTGCCATGAACGTTGTCGACCATCTTGTTGTCCTTGCCGGTGCGGATGGTCGGATCGCCCGGATGCATGTGGCACTGCAGGCACTGCGAGTTCTTGTATTTGCCGTTGGGAGACTTCGGGTCGGCGTGGACTTTCGAGTGCTGGTGGCACGACATGCACTCCTTGTTCGGATCGAACTTTCCGGTGAACACCTCGAAGTCCGCCGGACCTTTGCCGCGGTGGCACTGCCGGCAGGTCGCCTCGGCGTGCTTGAACTTCAGCGCGAAGTTGGTGCGCGTGGAGTGGTTGAATACCGTGGGCTTGAACGCGGTGGTCGGATGACACACGTTGCACTTCGGCGGCGAGCCGAACTGCTTGAACCGTTCGCCGTGCTTGTTGTCTTTGGCGTGGCACTGCTCGCACGCCGCGATCGGCTTGGATTCGCCGAGCGCCTTGGTGTGGCAGTCGTAGCACTTGAGCCGCTTGTGTGCGCCGAGATCGAACCGCGTGCGCTCGGAGTGATCGAAGAACGGCATGTCGCGGCTGTACTGCTGCTTGAATGACTTGAACGTCGGCGAGTGGCACCACTCGCATTCGCGCTTGCCGAACAGATGGCCGTCGTGGCTGCTCTTGTGACAGCCGCTGTTGCCGCAATAGTCCGCGTCCTGCGCCGGCAGATCGAACACCGCTTTGGGATGGCACTTGGGCGTGCACGCGATGTCCTTGTGCTGGCCGATCAGCGGCATCCCCGCGTCCTTGCGATCGTTGTGGTTGAACTCGAGCACGCTCTTGGGCGGCACCCACACGCTCTCGCCGTGGCAGCGCTCGCACGCGAGCAGGTCGCGCTTGACCAGCTTGTGCGGCTGATCCTGTGCATGACAGCCCGAGGCACCGCACAGCCGATCGGTGCCCATGTAGACCTTGAGCCCCTGCTTGTTCTTCGCCTTGTGGCATTCGGCGCAATCGGTCGCCGCGTGTTTGCCGCTGAGCTTCCAGCCGGTGAGGTCGTGATCGAAACCCTTCTCCCTGCCCTTCACCGACGACCAGCCCATGATGTCGTAGCCGCGGCCTTGGTGCTCGTTGTGGCACGCTTCGCACTTCTTGCCCCTCACCCCCGACGATGCGTGGAACCCTTTACCGGCGTTGATCCGCGTGCGCAGATCGTTGTGGTCGTGACAGTTGAGGCACTTGTCGTTCGAAACCACGCGGGTGTTGTCGACGTGGCAGTCGTTGCAGTTGTTCTGGTTGTCCTGCGCCGCGTGGCTCTGCGACAGCGGGCCGGGCGACGTCGAGAAGAAATCATCGGCATAGGCGAACCGGCCAAACCAGCCAGCTGCCATCACCAGCGCGATCGCGAGCGCGATCGATATGAGCCGTTCAGAACGCTGCACGAGACCAGGAGATATAGATGTGGGCGGCGGCGAACACGGTGAGCATGACGGTGAATGGAACGTGGACCTTCTTCCACGAGTGCAACAAGATCTGCGCCTTGGGCGCCACCACCTGACGGCGCGCGATCACGATCATTCGAGCTGCACGGCGCGCGATCTCGCGCCGCAGCTTGGGCGGCACGCCCAACCGAGCGAGCCGGCTGCGCCGCGCGATCGTGCGAGGGATCCGTCCGATGTCCTGGATCACCAGCCACGACAGCGCGCGCACCAGGCTCGGCGACTGCGCCACGCGTTGCGCCATGTCGCGATGGAATGCTAGCTCGCGATCGACCTCGCTCATCGGAACGGTCAAGCGCGGGCGATGTTGCTGGAAGAATCGCTCGTGGTCCAACTCCTCGAGCTCCACGCCACCGGACAGCTCGGGCACCTGGGTGTACAGGTAACGCCCGAGGAACCCGCTGAACACCACGATCACCATGCTCCAGAACGCCAGCGACACCCACGAGTCCAGCCGCACCAGGGAGTGGATACAGATGAACATGGGGCCGACCGTGCCCGCCATCAGGTGAAAGTCGAACCACATCGTGTTCGATGCCATCCACCGAAACACCTTGATCCGCCGGAAGATCGGATAGACCGCCGCGACGATCATCATGCCGACGCCGACCAACCCGCAATACGTTGACAACTGATCGCCGGGCCGGAAGTTGACGCGCTCCAGGATGACGTCGACCGGCAGGTCGTGCATGTCCGGCAACGCAGCGATCTGGCTGAATCGAAACGACAGGGTCGGTGCGTAGGTGATCAGCAGCGCTTCACCGAGCGCGACCAAGAACGCGAAGATGCCCAGCATCCACACCAGCAGCGGCGCATAGCGACCGCGCTTGAGCTTGGCGAGCCCGCCCGAGCGAACCGCGAGCCCCTCGGTGAATGGCATCATCGGCAGGACCTCTTTGCGGTCCTTCTTCGCCAGCTCGCCGGCGTACCCGGTCGCCGCGAGCTTGGCCATCTTGGGAGACCGCTCGCGGAATAAATCGTACGCGTTGATCTCTATCAACGATCCAGTCGGACACGCAGACACGCACGCCTGATCGCCGTACGCCATACAGTGATCGCACTTGTTCGCGATCCGGCGCGCGCGCGCCACCCGAGGCGTTCCCGGTCCGAACTTGAGCGAGCTCTTCTTATCGAGCCGCGCCTTGAACTCGGGCTTGAACATCGGCGCTTCCCGCTCGATCTCGACCATGTCGATCGCACCATACGGGCAGGCCTGCGCACATGCGGTGCAGCCGGTGCAGCTGCTCTCGTTGATCACGACCTCTTTCTTTTGAGCGTCGAACTTGATCGAGTCATACGCACACGGATCGATGCAGCGCTGGTCGGTACACGTTCGGCACGTATAGATGAAGTCCAGCATGCCGATCTGGTAGCCACCGAGCGTGAGCCGGCGCGCGCCATAACGCTGCTCGCACGCCTCTTCACACAGCTTGCAGTCGATGCACAGTCCGAGCTGGCGAACTCGCACCATCTCGCCGGATACCGACAGGCCCTGGCGCACGAAGAAGTCGAGCAGCTCCTGCTTGACACCTGATACCCACGCCAATCGCTCGCGCGAGATCGACAGCGCTCGGCGCAGCCGCGATTCGAAGATCGGATAGCGCACCGCGAGCTCGGCGACCCAGCGCTGGTCGAGCGAGATCAGCACCGACGGCGCGGTGGTATAGAACGCGATCGGCTGGCCGCGCGCCGCGGACAGCGCCCCCGAATTGAACAAATCGTTCTCGATGAACAGCGCGACGTTCTTGAGCGCGACGCGAGCCAGCGGCGGCGGCTTGATGAGTGATTCCGCCTCGAGCTGTTCCTTGGTGGAGTTCTCGTGGGCGACCTGTGCGGCGCGCCGGTCGGCGAGCTCGTGCTCGGTGAACACCGCGGCCGCGACTTGGCCGCGCGCGACGTGAATGACCGGCGCGGGTTGTCCGTTCGCAAGCCCGATGGGATCGAGCACGAACATGTCGCGCTCGACGTGGCGCACCGCGATTCCGCGCTGGGTAAGCGCGGCGATCAGATCCGGATCCGAGATGCCTTCGAACGCCGGGAGCTGCCGAACGAGCGCATAGTCGTTCTCTAACCCCGGTGGTAGCATCGCCGTCGGGGCGGTCCCGGCGCCTTGCTGGATGGCCAAGTTCGACATCTCGCGGGAAATTGGTGACGCAAAGTCCCGGGGGTTTTCGGTCGTACGGTTCACCTGAAGGACGATCTTCAAGCAAACTACGAGCCCACGAAGAGCCCCCGCATTTTCGGCTCTGATTCTATCAGGATGCAACGCAGGAGTGGTGGATGCTGGCAGCTGGGCCGGGGGATTTCGTCCCCAGGTCTTGTGACCTCGATCCTCGTCGGGATTCAGGGTGTGATCTCACCCGCGTGGGCCGATCATACGGTTGCAACAATTCCTGACCCTCCGGCGCGCTCGGCGCCGCCGTCCGTTCCCCCCTCCTCGTTCGGGCCCAGCTGGAATCTCGATGGAGTTTATTTGTGGTTGGGACCACTCGCCGCGGCGAGCTACATCGCGGACAACTGGGATTCCACCGTCGGTGGTCAGCTAGCGATGACCCGGGTCCGCGAACAACAGCCGCTCGGGGTGATCGGCGTCGCGGCCGGGGCCAGCGTGTGGACCGAGCGCCGGGCCGGCCGGGTGTGGTTAGATCTGGTGGCGGGGACCCGACTCGTGGGGCGGATGGCCGGCCTTACCGCGGGCCCGATCCTCGAGCTTGATGTCCTGGCCCATCCGCGGATCGGCGGCTCGATCGGAGGCTGGGTCCACGTCGGCTTGACCCCATATGCCCGGATCGGATGGGTGCACGAACTGGGAATGTTCGCGGAGATCGGGGTCCATTTGCCCCTGCCCGTGTATCG
This sequence comes from Kofleriaceae bacterium, assembly GCA_050184455.1. Classification (GTDB taxonomy): domain Bacteria; phylum Myxococcota_A; class Polyangia; order Haliangiales; family Haliangiaceae; genus JABFXX01. The sequence continues at coordinate 74,338 of JBFXAI010000032.1, forward strand.
GGCAAAGCGTTCAGTTTCTTCGGCCCATTGACACCACGCCGAGAGCGGGCTACCAAACGTCCCTTCCCGGGGCGTAGCGCAGCCTGGTAGCGCACTTGGTTCGGGACCAAGGAGTCGCAGGTTCAAATCCTGTCGCCCCGACCACCGCGGAGGTTCGCCTCCGCGGCTTCGCTTTTTCGGACGCGTGGGCGTATCGTACGAGCCATGGTTGCTGCGGGGGGAGGCCAGCTTCGTACTGCTTCGAAGCTATCGGTCCTTGTTGTTGATGATGAGCAGGATATTCGAGAGTACCTCCAGGACTTCCTTCAAGCGGAGGGATTCGAGGTCACGACGCTGGCAGATCCGTCGCTCGCGGTAGAGCGGATCCGCGACGAAGTGTTTCACCTCGTCGTGGTCGACTTGATGATGCCGAAGCTGTCCGGCCTCGATCTGCTCGCGCAGATCCGCGCCGTGGACGACGACATCGCGGTCATCATCTTGACCGGCTATCCGTCGCTCGAGACCGCCTCGGCCTCGATCCAACATGAGGTGTCGGCGTACATCCACAAGCCGTTCACGCCCGAAGAGTTCCGCGAGGTGATCGCGCGGATCGCCAAGAAAAAAGGCTTGGTACTGCGTCGCGAAGACGAGCTGCATGCCGCGATCGGGCGGCAGATCCGCGACCTGCGCAAGACCCGCGGGTTGACGCTCAAGCAGATGGCTCGGCGCACGAATCTGTCGGTGTCGCTGCTCTCGCAGATCGAACGCGCAGAATCGAGCGCGTCGGTTTCGAGCTTGTTCAAGGTCGCCACCGCGCTCGACGTTCGGCTGACCGACCTGTTCGCCGGATACTAACGGTTCAGGCGGCTGTCGATGCGATCGACGGCGAGCGCACAGGCACACGTGTTAGCGTCGCCCGGTGCAGGTCAAAATCGCACCATCGATCCTGTCGGCTGACTTCGGCCGACTCGCCGAGGAAGTCAAAGCCATTGCCACCGCGGACTACGTCCACGTCGACGTAATGGATGGCCACTTCGTGCCCAACTTGACGATCGGTCCGATCGTGATCGAGGCAGTCAAACGCGCGACCGCGCTGCCGCTCGATGTCCACTTGATGATCGAAAACGCCGAGCAGTGGGTTGCTGCCTACGCGAAGGCCGGCGCCGATCTGATCGCCGTCCACGCCGAGGCGTGCCCGCATCTCCATCGCACGATCGGTCAGATCCGCGAGCTCGGTAAGCGACCCGCCGTGGTGATCAACCCTGCCACTCCGCTCGAAGCGATCGAATGGGTGCTCGACGACATCGCGATGGTGCTGGTGATGTCGGTCAATCCAGGGTTTGGCGGACAGAAGTTCATCCCGAGCGCGCTCGAAAAGATCCGACGGCTCCGCCGCATGATCATCGAGCGCGATCTCGCCGTCGATATCGAGGTCGACGGCGGGATCAAGCTCGACAACGTCGCCGAGGTCTGCGCCGCCGGCGCCAACGTCATCGTGTCTGGCTCGGGCGTATTCGGCACCAAGGACTACGCAGCCACGATCGCCGAGCTCCGCCGCCGCGGCCAAGCCGCGATCAAGTAATCACCGGGCTGCCGCGAGCGCACTGCTGCACCGCACAGCGCATTGCGGAAGCCGACGATCTCACCCGAGCAAGCCGCGACTCCGGGAGCCGACAATGCGATCGCGCACGGCGGCGCAGCTCGGGGCTCCCGGAGCCGATAATGCCCGTACTGCAGCGGTCGCATCAATGGCGTTGGCCGATGACGCCGCCACCACCCGTATACCCCGACGTGCCGAAGCCCGGCTCGTCGCGAAGCTCGTCGCGGAACTCAGGATTCTCCGCACGCTCTTGTGCTTCGACCTCCTGGGCGTCTTTCACGTTCTGCTTGGCCTGCTCGGTGAGGTTCTCGACCTTGTCCTTGGCGTCGATCGCCTTGTTCTGAATTCCAGCCCACAGCGCCTTCATGCTGTCCTTCATGCTGTCGATCGACATGTCGCCACCACGCTTCTTGTGGGCGTAGAGCGCGGTCCCAAGCAAACCCAATCCAAACATCGTCCGAATCTTCATGGTGTTCCTCCTGTTACCGGGAGCAGTTCGCAAGTCTCGTGCCTGCGATTCTCCGATCAAATCGTCGTCGAGGATCGGACGCGCCAACCTTGCAGCACGCAAGTACACGGATCTTCGTCGATCGCGTGCACGAGCTGCATGGTGAAGAAGCCCTACCAGTGCGCTTCGGCCACGACCGCGGGCGCGAGCGCACCGGCGTGCGTCGGGGCTGCGCTCAATCGCAGCTTCACTTCGCGGTTGTATGCCGTGACATGGAGCGTGCCGAACACGATCGCGCCGATCCGCGTCGCGGCATACAGGCCGAGCGCCGTCCATCCGCAGATCGCCCGGGTGCGCCCTTCCGTCGCGAGCGCCGTGATGCCCAGCGCCGCTGGAACGACGCCACCCGCGAACCAATCGAGGATGATCCCGGCCGGTCGGATGCTGCCGAACATCCGCATCTCCATCCGGTACGTGCCATAGATCGGCACCAGGAGGCCGAGGGTCAACGACAACCGCGGCGCGTAGAGATCCTCGCGCTGTTCGGGTGTGAGCGAGGAAATGTCGAGCTTGGCGAATTCCTCGTCGAGGTGCTTGTGAAGCAGCTCGTGGTTCGCGAGGTCAGCGTGCGCACGCGGCGCCGTCAGAAGAATCACCAGGACAACGACAAATCGCACCCGATGATTCGATCACATCCCAACGACCGCGTCGAGCGTTGGCTACCAGCAGTAACTCATCGGCGGAGGCAGATCTTCTGGCTTCAAATAGATCACCTGGTCAGCGGTGGCGAACCCCGCGTCGAACGTGTCGGTCAGATCGAGCGGGTTGCCGCACTTGCGGTCACCATCACCATCGATCAACACCGCGAACAACGCCGACATGCCTTCCCATACCGTCCCGGGTAACACGAGCTCGAAGCTGTCGTTCGCGATCGTGGTCTCGGTGAGAGTCCCGCGATACGGCAACCCGATGATCGCGGTCTTTCCGTTGTGATCGGTAAACCCGGTCCCGCGAACCGTCACGCTATAGTCGCCGACCGGCTTGCCACCGGACTTCAGCTTGTTGCAGTCATGAAGATCGCGCGCCGGGTCGTCCGTGCGCGGTAGGTTGGTCGGATCGATCGAAAGCGCCACCGGGCCGGTTACCGGATCGGTGATCACGACGGCGAGCGCGTCGTCCTCGGAGCATCCGGGCGAACCGTCGAGATTGACGAACATCAAGATCTTCTCGCGGTCTCCGGCATCGAGCGTGCTCGGCATCGGCATGGTCCCCGCGCCGCCGATCAAGAACGCGAAGTCGACCTCATACTTCGAATAGCCAGGGTCAGGCATCACGTAGATATCCATCACCACGTTGCCGGTGAACCCGCTCGCCGTCACCGACAGATCGTGGTGCGGCGCGAACAGGTGATTGCAATCGCGGACCTCCTGGTCGATGTCCTCGGCCAGCCACGGCTGATTCGGGGACAACTCGATCGGCAGCGTCGCCGCGCCGATCGGAATGATCGCCGACGCGAACGCGTCGTTCACCGAACAGCCGGCGATTCCATCGAGCTCGAGATAGACGACGAGCTTCCTCGCGATCGTGTTCCCGGTCGGGACCTGGAACATCACGCTGCCATCGCTGTCCAAGCGCAACCCGGGATGCGGCTGGATGTAGCCGGTCCTCGCGCGCCCGGGCTCGAGCGCATACATGAACCCGTAGCGAATCTCGGCGCCGGCCTGCGCGGGGTATCCGGTGACCGTGATCTCGAGGTTGACCACGTTGGGATCGTCAGCCTTGCCGCCGCGATCGCTCGGATCACGCTGCGCGTCGCCACTCGTGCAAGCCGCGACGAGCGTGATGAGGCCGATCGCCGACGCTCGCATGGCTACCAGCAATAGCTCTCCGGTGCCGGAAGATCTTCGGACTTGAAGTAAACCACCTGGTCTCCTGCGGCGTAGCCCGCGTCGAAGAACACGTTCAGATCGGTGGCACCGCCACACTTCTGATCGCCATCCCCGTCGACCAACATGACGAAGTCAGCCGACTTGCCTTCCCACACCACCTTGGGCAACACCATCTCGAACTCGCCGTTGACGATCGGCGCGAGGTTCATGATGCCGCGGTATGGCAGGCCGAGGATCGCGTTCTGCCCCTCGTTGGCGGCGAACCCTTTGCCTCGGACGGTCAAGCTGTAGTCACCAACGGGCTTGCCTTCCCAGCCGAACTTGTTGCAGTCGATCAGATCGCGCTCGGGATCCGCAGACCGCTGCAGCGTCGTCGGCGTGACGGCGAGGTCGATGTTGCCAGTCACCGGATCGGTCTCGTACACCGACAGCACATCATTGTCGGAGCACCCGGACACGCCGTCCTTGTCGATGAACACGACGATCCGCTCGCGCTGACCCGCCATGAGCGAGCCGGTCGAATCGATGGACGCGATCCCGTTCGTCAGCCAACCGTAGTCCTGGGTGTACGACGAGTACCCCGCGTGCGGCATCACGTATGCCTCGACCGATTCTTCGAGACCCGTAAACCCGGTCACCGAGATCTTGAGGTCGTGGCGTGGCGCGAACATCTGGTTGCAGTCGCGCAGCTCCTGCTCGAGATCTTCGGCGACCCAGCGATCACCAGCGCGCAGGAACACGCCGACGCTGGTGCTGCTCTTGGTCGCGATCGACGAGCCGATCGCATCGTTCGCGGAACATCCCGGGATCCCGTCGGTCTCGATGTACGCCAGCACCTTCACGTCTTCTTCGTTGGACGCGCGGGTCTGAATCACCAGGTTGCCATCGGGATTGATCATGGGATGAAAGTTCCACTGATCGTAGACCCGGCGCGCCTTGCCGTACGCGAACCGATTCACGAACACGACCTTCACCTCTTGGCCTGCCTGCTCGGGAAATCCGGTGACCGAGAGCTCGACGTTGAGCTCGTCCCATCCGTCGGCCTTTCCACCGCCGCCGGACGGATCCGCTTCGTCACCAGTCGACGTGCAGCCAATCACCGAGAGCGAAACCAAGCTAACAAGGACAGTCTGAACGAACCAAGAAGCTAGTCGCATGGGCGGCGGAGACTAGCTAAGCGGTGATGGTTGCGGGCTGGCCGCTGCTGTCTGTTTCTGACGGCGATGCTGGCTAGTCGATTAGCCAGCTGCTGATTCAACCAGCTACGCCGTTCGACATGTATCGGACGGTCGGGAGCGAGATCGGCTGACGCGTTGTGGTCGACACCACGTCGATCGAGCCGTCGCGCAGTTACGAGGTTCGCTCGAGCCGCGCGATGTAGAACGCGTCGGCGTCGGGTGGCCAGGTTCTTCGCTCGTCCACGAGGCGCAAACCCGATCGCGCGACCAGCGCGGCGATCTGATCGGGCCCCTCGGCGCGCGTGAACGTGCACACCGAGTAGATCAGCGAGCCGCCGGGCGCGAGACGGGCGAGCATCGCATCGAGCAGCTTGCGCTGCAGATCGGCGAGCCGAGGTACGTCGCTCGGCGAGAGCCGCCACTTCGCATCGGGATGGCGTCGCAACACGCCGAGCCCGGAGCACGGCGCATCGAGCACGATCAAGTCGTACGCGTCGCCGAGCGGTGCGCTGGGATCGAGCAGATCGCACGTGACGCGACGGACCGCGGTCAGGCCGAGTCGGCGCGCCGTTTCTCCGAGCAGCTCGAGCTTGGTCGCAGATTGATCAGCCGCGATGATCGCGCCGTCATCGTCGATCAGCTCGGCGAGGTGTGTCGCCTTGCCGCCCACACCGGCACAACCGTCGAGGATCCGCAGGCTCGCGCGTGGCGCTGCGAGGTGACCGACCAGCTGCGCGCCGGTGTCCTGCACCGTCCACTCGCCTGCCGCGAATGAACGGCTGCGCGACGGATCGCCCGCACCTTCGAGGCGCAGTGCGCTCGGCGCGAGCTCGACCGGCGTCGCGGTAACGCCATCGGCGGCGAGCTTGGCGATCAGCGCGTCTCGCGTGATCCGGCGCAGATTGACCCTGGCGACCAACGGCGGCGGCTGGGCGAACGCAGCGGCGACCGCCGGAGCACGATCCCCCGCAGCGGCGACCAGCTCATCGACGATCCAGCGCGGCAGCGAATGCTCGATCTCGATGCGCTCGATCCCGTCACCAGGCAACGCCGGCTCGCCAGCGGTCACGACCTTGCGGAGGACCGCGTTGGCAAACCCAGCGAGCTTGGCGCCACCAGCACCGCGCGCCGCTGCCACCGCATCGTCGACGGCGGCGTAGCCCGGAACACGATCGAGGAACAACACCTGATACGCCGCAACGCGAAGCGCGGTGATCACGCGGGGCGGTGTACGCGAGAGCTTGGCGTGTGCAGCAAGCGCGCGATCGATACGCGCCTGATGGCGGAGCACGCCATAAACCAGCTCGGAGGCGAGCCGGCGATCGCGCTCCTCGAGCCCCGACCGCGCGAGCTCGCCATCGAGGGTCGGCGTGGCCCACGCCCCACGGCTCACGCGATCCAGCACGCGCCTGGCAACTTCGCGAGCGGTCACGTCAGCTCCGCGCGGCCCAACACGTCGCCCACCGCGATCCCACGCCCCGCCGCGAACTGCGCGGCGGCCATGCGCTTGCGACCGGATGCCTGGACCTCGCGGATCACCGCGTGACCGCTGCCGCAGGCGACGTGAAGTCCGCCGGCATCGATCGCGAGCACCTGTCCAGCAGCTGCATCGACCGGCCGCGCCGGATCGGGCTGTGCGCGAAACAGCTTGAGGATCTGACCACGCAGCATCGCGATCGCCCCCGGCCACGGATCGACACCGCGAATCCGTGCGGCCACCGCTGGTGCTCCTTGGCTGAAGTCGATCGCGCCATCGGCCTTGGTCAACATCCGGGCGTGCGTCGCCGCGCCGTGGTCCTGGGCAACCGCGTGCGCGGTGCCGGCGGCCAGCCCGGTGATCGCCTCGAGCAGCGCCGCGGCGCCGATCGGCGCCAGTCGCGCCAGCAACTCGCCCGAGGTCTCGGTCGGATCGATCGCCACGCGACGCTCGAACAGCACCGGCCCCGTGTCCATACCCTCGTCGAGCTGCATGATCGCCACGCCAGTTTGTGACGCGCCGTCGATCACCGCCCATTGTACCGGCGCAGCGCCGCGATATTTGGGCAACAGCGACGCATGGACGTTGATGCAACCTCGTGGCAACGCATCGAGCACAGGCCGCGGCAGGATCTTGCCGTACGCGACGACGACGGCGAGCTCGGCGCCCGACGCCACGAGCGCATCGCGAAGCTCACCGGTCTTCGCCGAGCGCGGCTGGATCACAGCGATGCCCAGCTCGCGCGCAGCGACCGCGACGGCAGGCGAGCTGAGCTGCCCGCCCCGCCCCGCGGGCTTGTCCGGCTGCGATACCGCTAGCGCAACATCATGCGCACTTGCCAACGCGCGCAAACAGGGCACCGCAAACTCAGGTGAGCCCATGAACGCGACGCGCATCGAGGGGGTCGTGTATCACTCGCCGGGCACCGCGCCAACCACGGTTTGCGGTTACTCGACGAGGTTTGCCAAATACGTCAGCCTCAGCCGATCGTCGCGCAACACGCGAAATGCCTCGTCGAGGACGTTCGCGATCTCGTCGAGCTCATGAGCCAGCTCGCGACGCAGATCCGGGGGAAAGCAGTCCGATGCGAAGTCGCGACGCGCCGATTGATACGCGCGCCGGATCTCGAACCCAGTCGCATCGCGGCGAACGCCGAGCACCGCGAAATAGTCGGCGTCGGCGACCAGCTGCCAGCGCGCCCGCACCCGCTCGCGATCGATCGCGAGATCGGTTTCGCCGACGAGCGCCGGGCTGTCGTCAGGGACTTCAGTATCGGGGCGCCGCGGATGGGCGAGCCCGAGTACGCACAGGCCCCACGCGAACGGCAGCACATCGGCGACGTCCACGCTCGCCGATCGCGCGACCGCTGCGATGTCGGCCTGACCATCGAACGCCGCGAGCGCCGCCCGCTCCTCGGTTGCAAGGTCCCCGAGGCTGATCACGTTGCCGATCCGGTCGCGATCCGGAATCTCGATCACGCTGGTCGCCGGACCGATCAATCGCTCGAGGCTCGTCCGATCGAGCTTGCGGCGGATCCCCTCCATGATCATCGCCGCCGGATGACGCGACAGCCGGATCCGCTCGGCACACGCATCGCGCTCGAGCTCGATCCGGTACGTCCCGCGGTCCCAACCGAATAGCGAGTACACGATGTCTTCGACATGGCGACGCACCGCGGGGAGCAGCTCACGTCGCTTGAGATAGCCGAAGCTGACCAAGATCTCGCCCATCCTGCGACCGGACTCCGAGGCGACCGCCTGGCAGCGCTCGTACTGCGACGCGGTGATCTTGCCCTCGCGCACCAACAGCTCGCCCATCCGATCGCCGGGCTGGTTCGACGAGCCAAACACCGGCCGGCCCTGATCGAAGAACGCGATCTTCTCGACGTCGCCGCGCCGAAACACGATCTTGCCAGTGGCAGACTGCGCGAACATCCGCGCGAACAACATCGCGCCATCCGAAACCCCGCGCACGATCTCGCCGGTATCGGGCAGACCGCGATCACGCACCTGTGAATCCCACGATCCCGGCGACGTCGAGATGTCGTAGTGCGCGCCTTGGCGCGGAACCGAGCGCGCCTCGATCTCGGTGACACCACCACCGAGCGCCGGTTCTTCGCCGAGCGCCGCAAGATCGAACTCGGTCGAGGCGTCGTGACGCGGGCCGAGGTCCACGGCCGGCGGCGCGGCTTGGTCGGCACCCTGAAACAATCGCTGCGCCATCATCGACATCTTCGCGCGCAGCTGACGAGCGAAATCGCGACCATCGTTCGCGAGCGCAGCTGCGTTGTCGCCCGGGGCCAGATCGAGCACAGGTTGCGGCGGCCTCACCGGACCGGTATCGCCGAGCGCGATCTCGTCGCTGTAGTCGTCGAACGGCAATCCGAGATCGTCGACCAGCGGCAGCTCGATATCGCGCTTCGATTCGCGATCCGGCAGCTCGGCCAGCGGAACCGGCTCCGACCACTTGTCGTCATCGCGGCCACGCTCCATGAGCCGGACCGAGCCCTCCTCGGTTCGCGTTCGCGGCATCGCGGGAGGTGGCGGCGCAGAATCAGTACGCGATCGCGAGCTAACCAGCGGCGGCGAATCGTGCAGCGGAGCGGCCTCGGGGATTGCGCGCTCGGCTGCGGGTTCTGGGTCCCGCAGGATCAGCGTTGGTTCGCGCACCGGCTGCGACCACTCGGCATCGCCATTGAGCTCGGGCTCGCGCGCGAGGGAGGCATCCGCGTCGGGTGGAACGTCTCCGGATCGACGCGGCTGCAACATCACCGGCGGCGGCCAGCTAGACTCGCCCTGGTTCGCGGTCTGGCCCGCCTCGCTCTCGTCGCCCGTGAACGCATCGGCGAGTGCCTCCCATCGCGCGCGTTGCGCGGCGCGCTGCGAAGCGGTTGGATCGTCCAGCTCGTCCGAGGGGACAGCCGTTCCCGATTCCGAGGGATTACTGCCGCGCGCGAGCCGAACGCCTTCACAAGCGCTGCATACGGCAAACTGCAGCGCATTGATGGCCAATGGCCGACCGACGAATCGCTCGGGCGCGAGCTCGGCGGCGTCGATCACCGTGCGAATCGGTCCGTCGTCATCGCCCACGAGCACGATCGCAACCTCGGCACGGCCGACCATTCCGCGCAGGACTTCGACGAGGGCGCGGCTATCGCCCGCGTCGAGCGTGGCTGTCACCACCACGACATGCGGCTTGCGCGCCGCGAACAGGTCGAGCGTCTCGTCGGCACCGGAGCTCGCGATCACCTCGACCTGCGTATCCAGCCGCTCGCTCAGCAGCTCCGTTGGTAGCGCAGCAACCAGCTCGGCGGTCCGAACCTGGTCGGCGACCAACAGCACGCAAACGGGTGACCGATCAGACACGAGTGTCCCTGCCTCGCGGCGCAGTATACCCCGGAGGCCGGGCTTCAGGCCTTCGACGGATCAAACCGCACACGGCACGATGGCAACAGGCGGCGGTGGTGTGGGCGTCGCTCTACAGCGCCGACATCGGGTCGACGTCGAGGCCGACGCGGACGTTGCTGGGAAGCTCGCTGGTCAGGACGCTGCGGGCGACCGACCGCAAGGCGCGGCGATCGGCGCCGCGCAGCCAGATCTGCCAGCGACTACGCCCGCGCAACCGCGCGAGTGGCGCCGGCACCGGCCCACGGATGTCGACGCTGCCGCCCAGCTCGGGGCGCTGCGCGACGGCTTCCGCGAGCTGAGCGAGCCGTTGCGCCGTGCCGGCGACGGCATGTTCGTCCGGACCGTCGATGCGGACCGCGATCAGCCGACCATGCGGCGGATATCCGAGCTCGCGCCGCGCCTCGGACTCGGCCGTGAAGAACTGTTCGTAGTTGTGGGCGGCGGCCGCGACCACTGCCGGTGCGCCCGGCCGATAGGTCTGAACCAGCACGCGGCCCGCGCGATCACCGCGACCGGCGCGTCCGGCCACCTGCGCGAGCAATTGAAACGTTCGTTCGGCGGCGCGAAAGTCCGGGATGTCGAGCCCGGTATCTGCGCACAACACGCCGACCAGGGTGACGCCGGGGAAGTCATGACCCTTGGCCACCATTTGGGTTCCCACCAACAGGTCGACCTCGCGGCGCGCCACCCGGGCGAGGATCGCTTCGGCCTTGGCGCCACTGGCGACGTCGCGATCCAGTCGCGCCACCCGTGCGGCTGGAAACTCCGCGGCCACTGCGTCGGCGACCTTCTCGGTGCCCAGGCCCTTGCGCTCGATCGTGCCTGTCGCGGAGCAGCCGGGGCAAACCTCCGGAACGCGCTCGACGAAACCGCAGTAGTGACAGCTCAAGCGATCGCTATGGCGATGGTAGGTGAGCGACACCGAGCAATGCGGACACCGGAACGCGTGGCCGCATGCGCGGCACAACACGAACGTCGCGAACCCGCGGCGGTTCAGGAACAGGATGATCTGATCGCCAGCGGCGAGCGTCTCGCCGATCGCGGCGCGCAGCGGCGACGACAACATCGCATCACCGTCGGGAAGGCACTTGCGCAGGTCGATGATCTCGACGCTTGGCATCGGCCTGGCTGTCGGTCGTTGCGATAGCACCAGCCGGCGATACGCCCCGCGTTCGGCATGCGCCGAGGTCTCCAGGCTCGGTGTCGCCGAGCCCAGCACGCATACGGCGCCGGCTCGCTGCGCGCGAACCAGCGCGACGTCACGCGCGTGATAGCGCACGCCTTCGTCCTGCTTGAAGGAACCGTCATGTTCTTCGTCCACGACGACCACGCCGAGGTTCTGCAGCGGCGCGAACACGGCCGAGCGCGCGCCGACCGCGATCCGCGCATCCTGGCGGCGCAGCCGCGACCACTCGCCGAGCCGAGCTTGCTCGCTCAGGCCGGAGTGGAGGATCGCGACCTGATCGCCGAACCGGGCGCGAAATCGCGACGCGAGCTGTGGAGTGAGGGCGATCTCTGGGACTAATACGAGCGCGGTGCGACGGAGCTTGAGGGCGTGATCGATCACGCGGAGATAGACTTCGGTCTTGCCGCTGCCGGTGACGCCGTGGAGGAGGAAGGGGGTGAAGGGGGGAGAGGACGGGGGGATTGGGGTTGGAGATCGGAGTGCGGATCCGGACTCGGACTCGGACTCGGACTCGGACTCGGACTCGGACTCGGACTCGGACTCGGACTCGGACTCGGACTCGGACTCGGAACCGGACTCGGAACCGGATCCGGACTCGGACTCGGACTCGGAACCGGACTCGGAGCCAAACGCGGTCTCGGCAGCGAACGCGAACGACCCCGATCCCGAACTCCCGATGCCCGATCCGCGCTCCCCGAACCCCGACCCCGATCCCCCGATGCCCGATCCGCGCTCCCCGAACCCCGATCCCGATCCCGATCCCGATCCCGATCCTCCGATGCCCGATCCGCGCTCCCCGACCCCCGATCCCGATCCCGATCCCGATCCTCCGATGCCCGATCCCGACCCCGTCCGCTCCATCGTCCCCGTCCCCGCCGTCCCCTCC
>JBFXAI010000033.1:0-73566 GCA_050184455.1 Kofleriaceae bacterium
CTCTTGAGCGTCACGGTGATCGTCGCCTTCGAGTCGGTGAGGCCGTACTCCTTCTTGAGCTCGTCGGTCGGAGCTCCAAGATCGGTCTTCGCGCGACCTGCGATGTACGCCTTGACGAGCTTCTCGCCCTCGTCACCAAGCGGAAACTCGCGGACCTTGCGGACCTCTTCGGTTTGCGGTGGCGTCGCGGGTGGCGCTGCGCTGCCACTGCCGGCCGCGACCGCACTGCCAGCTGCTACGGCGCTGCCGCTGCCAGCTGCAACCGCGCTACCGCTACCAGCCGCACTGCCGCTGCCCGCGTCAGCTGCGCTGCCGCTGCCCTGACCGGCGGGAGGTGTCACCGGCTTTTTCTCGATCGCCGTGTCGAGTCCCCACCAGTAGCCTTCGCCATCACCACGGCGCTCGATCCGGACGATCTTCTTGTCAGTCTTGTATTCGATCGCCGTCAGGTCGGCGGCGGATGCATTCCACAACACGACCTCACCGGTGTTGGTGATTGCGGACTTGTCGCGAGTCCACGTCCGGTAGCCGTAGACCAGCATGATGGCAAGCAGGACGCCGTGAATCAGCGCGCTCTTCATCACTTCACCTCTTTCCCGGCCTGGCCGAGCGGTTGACGCCGCTTACGCTTCGACCACGACCCGAAGAACAGACCCGCGCCGAGCACGATCGCCGGCGCGCCGATGATCATCAGGATGAACCACTTCGCATCCGCGTCCTTGGTGTGCTGGATCGGCTTGTCCTCCTCGGACACGACCTCACCCGCGAAGCTCTCTTCACCGCCGAGCCACTTGATGCCGTCGAAGAACAGCTCCCCCGACACCATCGTGAGGATCCGCTGACCAGTGAACTCTTGACGGATCGCGTCCATGAACAAGTTGGCGTCTGCGAACACGAGGGCCCGGAAACCATCCTTGTCCTTGCCATCGGCATCTTTGGTCTTCGGACCTTCGACCGCGGCACCGATGTTCCAGCGCTGTCGCTTCTCGGTGCCGGCATCGAGCGTGAAGTTGTTGTTGAAGTCGAGGAAGCTCGAGTCCATCGACCGCACCGTGATCGTCCGCGTCGTTCCGGGCGGCAGCGCGAGCTCTTCGAGCGCACCAGAATCGATCAGCGTGACCGGATCCTTGTGGGCGATCTTGGATAGCTGGGTCGTCGACGCATGCGACGAGACTTGCGAGCTCATCACGAACCGCCGATCCGACACATTTCGCCGCTGCGGGCTGAAGTACTTGTCATCGGTCAAGTCGCCCGGGTTGAACCGCAAACCAAACTTGGCTCCGAGTGGACCCATGCTGTGGTCCGACTTCGGATCGAGCGCGAACAAGATCCGGCCGCCGCGATCGAGGTAGCGAACGATCGACTCCCACTCGACCTGCTGCAACGGAACCATCGGCGCGAGCAAGATGATCATGGTGGCGTCATCGGGCACGTCCTTCGCGAGATCCATCGAGCCGAGGTCCTTCAGCTCGTAGTTCATCAGCGGCAGGGCCTTCTTGAGCACCTGCGTCGGCAGCGGCGGGTTGGTGTCTTTGAGGTTTGGAGGAATCGAGTCGGGATCGGTCATCTCGCCGTGGCCGGCGATGACGTACGCCTTGCGCTTGTCGCGGGCCACCTTCATGAGGGCCGCATTCACCTCGCGATCGAGCGTGCGGAGCTTGCTCTTGGCGCTCTTGCGCATCTTCTCGAGATCGGTGTCGAGCTCGATCTTCTCGAACTTCTCCTTGTCACCGGTGCCGCGAACCAGCACCACCGTACCCTCTTTGATCACCTTGTACTTGCTGGCGTCGGTCTTGTCCTTCTCCTGATCGGCGAGCTCGAGGGTGATCTTGCCCCGGCCCGCTCGAGCGCCAAGCGCATCGAAGTAGTCCTTGACCTGATCCTTGACCTCGTTGACCGCAGGGAAGAACAACATGACGCGCAGCGGCTCCGAGAACGATTTGACGATGTTGGTCGTCGAGTCACCCGGCGACGAGGTCTTGAAGTAACTGACGTCGCGCTGGACGTTGCGCTCGGAGGCAACGTTGCAGGTCATCATCAAGAACCCCAACGCCAGCGCGATCGATAGCGCTGACCAGCCGAGCTCGCGGACGCGGTAGTACTCGACGTTCTCTTCGGACGCAGCCGCGCTCGATAGATCGAACCTGTCGCGCATCGTGGTGCCGAGGGACAGCTCGATCATCAGCACTGGAATCAGCGCTGCGAACATGATGACCGCGTACACCACGGTCAGCGCGACGCGCACCTTGCTCACCGAGTCGTCGCCTGACGTCAGCATTCCGACGCCCCAGTCGGTCGTCAGCGCATACAGCACGAGCGCAACCAGCGCAGCCAGGTGACAGCACAGCAGCGTTCGCTCGATCTTACGGCGCGCACCGGTGGTGCCGAACGTCGTCCACGCGCGCACGGCGGTGCTGGCGATCACCAGGATGACGCCGATCATCGTGAGCGGTCCGCGCATTCCAGTGGTGAACAGCAAACGTTCGCCGAGGAAAATGAACACGAGGCCAATCCCCAAACTCAGGGACAGCCACCACGGAGAAGCAGTTCTCATTGCCATCGCTTCGCCTCCATCGTCTTCACGGAGAGCAGCAAGAAGAAGTAGATGACGGCCAGGTAATAGATGACGTCTTTCAGGTTGAGGACGCCGCGCATGAACCCGTTCTGAAAGTGGATCCACCACAGATCGAGCTGCTGCAGCACCTCGCGCACCGGCGAATCGAGCTTCTTGGAGAACAAGTACAGCACGCACACCAGCACGACCATCAGCGCTGCTGCGAGCAGCGCGACGAGGATGTGGCGAGTGAACGTGCTCGCAAACATGCCGATCGACAGCGCCGCGGCGCCGATGAAAAACAGGCCGAGGTAACCGACCATGACCTGCGCAAACGTGATCTTGCCGTTCACCTTGATCAGCAGCGGCATGTAGAACGACAGCGCCAGTAGCAACGCGAGGAACGTCAGCGCGGCGAGGAACTTGCCGACCACGACGTCGACGTCTCGCACCGGCGCCGTTCGCAGCAGCACGATGGAGTGGGTCTGGCGCTCCTCGGAGATCAGCCGGAACGACAACGCCACGCCCGCGATCACCGCGATGTAGCTCGACACCCAGAAATAACGCTCGAGCACCATCGCCGAGAGCTGCTCGCCCGTGATCACGATCGCTTGAAACAAGATGCCATCGAGCAACAGCAGCGCCGCCGCGATCACCCAGGACGCAGGCGACCGCAGATACGCGCCGAGCTCGCGGCGATAGATGATGCTAATTGCTCGCATCGGCTCCTCCGACCAGGCGGATGAACGTGTTCTCGAGCTCGCTCCGCGCGTAATCGAGCTTGAGCAGATCCAGCTTGGCTTCGACAACTGCGCGGCTGACCTCTGCGCGGCAATCCTTGGTGGTCGCCAGCGCAAACATCAGGCCACCACCTTGCTCGTACGGCTCGGCGACCGACTTCACGCCACTGACCGCTTCGAGCACCTTCTTGATCGCGCCGCGCGGATCGTCGCCGGATGGCGGTCGCACGGCGACCGTGATCTGGCGAATCTCGGTCTCCTTGGTCGACAGCTCGGTCTCGCTGCCCGAGCCGAGCAGCTGACCTTTGCCGAGCACGAGCAGGCGATCGCAGGTCTGGCTGATCTCGGTGAGGATGTGACTCGAGATCAACACCGTATGGTTCTGCTTGAGGTCGTGGATCAGGTTGCGCATCTCGATGATCTGCACCGGATCCAACCCGCGGGTCGGCTCGTCGAGGATCAGTAGCTTCGGCTGATGGATGATCGCTTGTGCCACCCCCACGCGCTGGCGATAGCCATGCGACAGCGTGCCGATCGGATCGCGCGCGACGCTGGTGAGCGAAGTCACGTCGAGCACCTCGGGCATCCGTCGCTTCACCGAGGCGGCGGACATGCCGCGAAGCTCGCCGGCAAACTTGAGGTAATCGACCACAGACATGTCGAGGTACAGCGGTGGCTGCTCGGGCAAGAACCCGACGCGCTTGCGGACCTCTTGGGGCTCGGCGACGACATCCGCACCGCCGACCTCGATGGTTCCGCCGGACGGCCTGAGGTCGCACGCGAGGATTCGCAGCGCCGTGGTCTTGCCCGCACCGTTGAGTCCCAGGAACCCGACGGTCTCACCGTCTTTGATCTCGAACGAGATCGGTCCTAAGACTCGTTTGGCACCGTAGAACTTGGAGAGATTCGAAGCTCGGATCATTCGACCTCGCGGAGCGCCATGGGCGCGTAATCGCTTGGGTTTGGTAGATCGCGGTGGATAGGGATGTCAAGCCGCAGCGGCCCCTCAAACCTTGCCCGCCACCGCGGTTGTTCCCGGGACGGTGTCAAGTTTGTCAAGTCTCGCCGACAGGGCGAGACTTGACAAACTTGACACCGTCCCCCGCCGTCATTGCCGCGGCCCTCGCAGCCTTTGCGCTGATGTTCCTCGATGAGCCGACCGCGCACCTGGTCGCCGAATACCAGCCGAGCCCACTGTGGGGCCAGCTGCTCGAGGTGCTGGAGCACGCGCTCGGACTATCGATTCACAAGTGGGCGCTCGCGGGCGCCTTGTTCCTAGGTGCAGCGGTGACCTGGGTGCATCGGCCGTGGCGCGGGCAGACCCGGATCTGGTTGTGGCTGGCCGCGACCCACGTGATCAGTCGGCTGTTGACCAACGCGATCAAAGACGCGACCGGACGAGTCCGTCCACCCGCTTGGTTGGAGCACGGCGGCGGCACGTTCGGACACGATGGCCTCGCGTCGCCGGCATTTCCATCGGGACACGTCGCGCTGTTCGCGAGCGTGCTGGTTCCGCTTGCGATCGTCGCACCGCGAACACGGCCGGCGCTCGCGGTCGTCGTGTTCGTCGCCGCGGCGCGGATCGTCGCGAACGCGCATTGGGTCTCGGACACGCTCGCAGCGATCACCGTGGTGGCAGTGGTGGCATCGGCGACGGGTTGGGTGCTGCGGCTGACGCGGCCGCGAACCGCGTGACCGTCACCGCGCCCGCGATGATCAGCGCGGCCCCGCCGAGCGTCGCGAGCGCTGGCGAGGTGTCGAACACCAACCATTGCCATAGCAGCGCAAACATCACCTGCACGTAGCCGACCGCCGTGACCCGCCCCGCGCGCTCGACCGACAGCGCCATCGTCAAGAACACCTGGCCGACTTGGGTCGCGATGCCGAGCGCGATCAACAGCAGCCAATCGATCGGTACTGGCGTGACCCAGCTGGTGATCGCCCAAGGGATCGCGAGCGGCGTCGCGACCAGCGGAAAGTAGAACACGATCACGAGTGGATGTTCGGTGCGCGAAAGCTGGCGGACGGTGACGTACGCGGTCGCCGAGCACATGGCTCCCGCAATCGCGACGACGACGCCGACGAGATCGATCCCCGCGCCCGTTGGATGCGCAATCAACGCGACGCCGGCAATTCCGCAGCCGAGCGCGAACACCGTCGGCCATCCGATCGGCTCGCGCAGGAGCCACCACGCGAGCACCGCCGTAAGTAGCGGCGTCGTGTGTTGCAGCGTGGTCGCCTCGGCGAGCGGCAGCAGCGCGAGCGCGATGTAGTAGCCGGTCAATCCGCCGAATCCGAGCACGCCGCGAAACATCAACCGCCGGCGATCGGTTCCCCATGGCGACCGCCCTGCGCGCATGACCATCACGTACGACAGCACCAGCGTCACCACACCGCGCGCGAGCACGATCTCGCCCATCGGCAGCCGAGCGCTCGCGAGCTTCACGAGCAGACTCATCACCGAGAACCCGAGCGCGCTACAGACCATGTACAACGCGCCGCGCGACAAGCTCGGAGTGTCCTGCACGCTGCGCAACCGTTCAAGCGATCGCGCGGACACAGCCATCACGAGCGCGATCCGGCACAGCCGCTCATCCAGGCCGCCGCGTCCTCGCGATGCGCTCGGCAATGACGCCCGCGTCGCGATATCGGTGCTCTGCTGCGGTATCGTTATCGCCATGGACGTCATCGAAGCGATCGGTAACACCCCGCTGATCGAGCTGAAGCGCGTCACCGCAGGGTTGCCGGTGAAGGTGTTCATCAAGTGCGAGCACCTGAACCCAGGCGGCAGCGTCAAGGATCGCACTGCCCGCGCGATCATCATGGACGCAGAGGATCGCGGCCAGCTCGGCCCGGGAGCGACGATCATCGAGGGGACGGCCGGCAACACCGGCGTTGGACTCGCGTTGATCGCGTCCGCGCGGGGCTACCGCTGCATCGTCGTGCTGCCGGAGAAGATGGCGGTCGACAAGCGGATCGCGCTGCGCCAACTCGGCGCTGAGGTGATCATCGCGCGCAACGCGCCGCTCAAGAACCCGGACAACTTCCGCAACGTCGCCGCGCGGCTCGCCGAGGAGAACGGCTGGTTTCTAACCAACCAGTTTCATAATCCGGCCAACGTCACCGCGCACTACGGCACCAAGTGGTGGCGCGGCACCGGCGAAGAGATCATCGAGCAGATGACCGCAGCGGGTCATCCAACGATCGGCGCGTTCGTCTCGTCGTCGGGCACCGGCGGCACGATCAGCGGCGTCGGCCGGCGGCTCAAGGAGCGCGACCCGAACACCCAGATCGTGCTCGCGGATCCGGTCGGCTCGTCGATCGCGGACTGGATCAACACCGGCACGCTCGGTCCCGATGGCCCGTTCGCCGTCGAAGGCATCGGCTCGGGCTCGGTGCCCGGCAATCTCCATCGCGACGTACTCGATCTCGGCGAGAAGGTCAGCGACGCGGAGGCGTTTGCGATGGTCGAGCGCCTGGTGAAGGAAGAAGGCCTCACCGTCGGCGGTTCGACCGGCGTCAACGTGGTCGCCGCGCTCCGCGTCGCCGCCCGCGGGAACCTGAATGGCCCGGTGGTCACCGTCGCAGCCGATCAGTGGGACCGCTATAAGTCGACCGCCTGGATGAAGGCGTGGATGGATCGCGAAGCTGAGGCGATCCAGCTGTTGTCACCGTCGTAAACGCGTCGCGCAGTCACCGTGGTGACTGGCTCACAGCATTGCCCAGGCACTACAGAGCTGAGCGGTCCTCCACACCGGCATCGAGCTCGGCCTGCGCTGCCGCCTCGTGCGAAGCCTCGGCGTGATCACCTCGGCGCAGGACAAGTTAGCTCCGAGGTTCGCGACGCGACCGATCACATCGGGGCGGCGATCGGTGCGAGCGTCGGTCTTAGCTACGCGTACTGACCGGCCGTATCGGCCGGCTCTTCGTCGTTCGTGCGCGAAGGGGGACTCGAACCCCCACGGTGTTACCCACTAGCACCTCAAGCTAGCGCGTCTACCAATTCCGCCATCCGCGCAGTATGTGGAAAAAACAGTGGCTTTAGGTACAGCCGTAGGCCGACGCTGTCAAGCACGTTGCGCCTACACGGCACCCTTAGGGCATAGTAGCCGCCCGATTATGTCGTACTCCCCGAGCCAGCCGAGCCCGGCGCCGCCGTTGTCGCGGGCGACCTTGGTGGTCGGGTTGTACGGGGCGATGGCGCTCGGCGCGCTCATCCTCGCCGCCGTCCGTGGAAACCCGGATCTGTTCAGGCATGGCAGCCCCAGCGTCCAGATGCTCGTGCTCGGCCCGCTGATCGGTGTCGCCGCAGGTCTGAGTGTCGTCGTCGTCTGGCGCGTGCTCGCCCGACTCTACCAATGGGCGCGCGACCTCGAGGCATTTTTCCGCGACTTGCTCGGTGCCCTCACCGAGCGCGAGATCGTGACGCTGGCTCTCGCGAGCGCGATCGGCGAGGAGCTGTTGTTTCGCGGCGCCCTGCTACCGTGGATCGGTCTGTGGGGACAAGCGCTGCTGTTCGTGCCGTTGCACATCGCGCCCAAGCGGCGGTTGGTGTCGTGGCCGATCGGCGCGCTGCTGCTCGGCCTGGGCCTCGGCGAGCTGACGATCCTCACGGGCAGCCTGGGAGCGCCGATCGCGGCGCACTTCATGATCAATTTCTGCAACATCCGCTCGATCGTTCGGCCGGTTCGGGCGACCGCGCTCTACGTGTCCGCCCGATAGGTCCCGCGACATTTCTCCGCACATCGACCCAAACCCGCCTCTTCCGCCGGGGCATCCCACCGCTATGGTGAACACCACGGTACGAGACGCGCGAGCGGCGTACTTTGACGCCAATGGCTTCTCTGAAGCCGCCTACCAGGATGCGTGGGTCCGCCTGAAATTGTTCGGCATCCCGCTAGCGTTCCCCAACTCGCCATCGCGCAAGCGCGCGGTCCCGCTGCATGACCTCCATCACGTCGCGACCGGATATTCGACGACATTTACCGGTGAAGCCGAGATCGGGGCGTGGGAGATCGGCGGCGGCTGTGCTGATCACACGGCGGCGTGGGTGCTCAACACGCTCACGATGATCTACGGACTGTGGATCGCACCGCGTCGGGTCTATCGCGCGTTCGTGCGCGGCCGCCATAGCCGGACCCTCTACAACACCGGCTGGAGCGACAACCTGCTCGAGCTCAGCGTCGACGAGCTTCGCCGGCACCTCCACCTCGATCAGCCGGTGCACATCACGTGGCGAGATCGGATCGCATTCGTGGCTTGGGCTGCGCTCGCGCTGCTGCCCGCGGTGGCTGTGGCCGTGCTCGTGGTCGGCTGATTTGTTGCTCACCGGGCAAACCGCTGTCTAGCCTCGTGGATGCTCCGAGAAGCCCTGCGGGTGGTGCTGATCTACATCGCGGCGTACGTGGTCGGCTTCGCGATCGCGGGCGGCATCGCTCACGCCGACGAGACCTCGGCGACCGATAAGCTTCGCATCCTGTACTCGACGCGGTTCACGTTCACCGACGACGGCGTCCCGCTCGTCACCGTCGAGATCATGGGCAAGCGCAAGGACGTCAAGCTCCGCGCGAAGGGCGGCGTCGTGGTCCGGCCCGATGGCAGCGGTGGCTCGGCGATCGAAGCAGCGAATGGCGACGCATGGACGATCACCGCCGAGGCGGCCAAGCCCGCGGTGATCACCGAGTGGACCGTGGTCGAGACGCTTCAGCCCGACGACACCACCGGCGTAGCGTCCGCGCTCGCACGCTGGAAGGACCGCGGATTTCCCGCAAAGTCGTTCGAGATCGGCACCGTGTTTGGGGTAGACGGCGAGGTGATCGATACCCGCGAGATCCGGATCGCGGTCGATCCCGTTCCCGCCGGCAAAGCAGCCTCGCGAGCGGCCGAGCTCGGCCGCCGATTCGGCGTCACCACCGCCGTACATCAGGAGCTCGTGCGCCGGCCGTCGGGCACCATCGTCGCCACCAACGGAACTACGGTGATCCGCAACCCATCGGTGTTGTGGTTCACGCCCAAGCGCACGAGCGAAACGCTCACGGTGGCTGATGTACCGACCGGGACCGGTGGCTCGCAGCTCGAGACCGGCCGCGAAGATCGCCGGTACTGGGGCTCGGTGTACGTCACGTTCGATCACGACGGCTCGCTGGTCGTCGCGAATGCGGTCGCCGAGAACAAGCTGCTCGCCGGGCTGGTTCCCGCGGAGATGTATCCCGACGCACCCGCCGCGGCGCTCGAGGCGCAGGCGATCGCAGCGCGCACCGATCTGCTGCAGAAGATCGGCCGCCGCAACCTGACCGATCCGTTCCTGTTGTGCTCGACCCAACAGTGCCAGGTCTACGCGGGCGCGGGGAAAGAGGATCCACGTACGACCAAGGCGGTCGAAGCGACGCGCGGCATCGTGCTGCTTCGCGACGGCGGCGGACTGGTCGACGTGCGCTATAGCGCGTCGTGTGGTGGCCACACCGAGGACAACAACTGGATCTGGGGTGGCGAACCGGATCCGTCGCTGCGCGGGCGCACCGATGATGCAACGGCGAACCTGTCGCGCGTCACCGACGCCAACCTCGATGCGTTTCTCGATGGATCCACGAGCGCCTGGTGCAGCAAGGGCAAGCAGGCCCGGGGCAGATTCCGGTGGACCGAGACGCTGCGCGTCGATGATCTATCCGCGCGCGTTGCCGTCGAGTTCCCCGAGGTCGGCCGGATCAAGGAGCTCGTCCCGAATCAGCGCGGGATCTCGGGGCGAATCCGCTCGCTCACGATCAGGGGCGAGCGAGGTACCGTCGAGATCACCGGTGATCTGAAGATCCGCCGCTTGCTCGGCGGCCTCAAATCGACGCTGTTCAAGGTCGAGCGCGACGGCGACCGCTTCGTGTTCCACGGCGCTGGATTCGGTCACGGCGTCGGCATGTGTCAGCTCGGCGCGATCGGCATGGCGTCCGCCGGCAAGCAGCACGCGGCGATCCTCGGTCACTACTACCGCGGCACGCACTTGCATCGACTGTACTGACCGCACGCTTTACACCGCACGCGCTCCCGCGTACCACCGACTGGTGCCGAGCGCTGCCAATCCCGATCTGCTCGTCGTCGATTGGACCAAGCTGCCCGCGCCGACCGACGACGGCGCGGCGCGACACCTCGAGGGCACGCCGGTTCCCGACCTCGCGCTTGCGGCGACCGACGGTCGGCCAGTAAGCCTCGCTCGGCTCGCAGGTCGCCACGTGGTGTTCGCGTATCCACGAACGGGACAGCCGGGCGTCCCTGCGTTGCTCGACGAATGGGATCAGATTCCGGGAGCGCGCGGCTGCACGCCACAGGCCTGCGCGTTCCGCGATGTTCACGCCGAGCTTCGCCGCGCCGGTGTCGACCATGTATTTGGATTATCGACACAGGACACCGCGTACCAGCGCGAGGCAGTCGAGCGGCTCCACTTGCCATTCCCGATCCTGTCCGACGAGCAGCTCGCGCTGACTGGCGCACTTCAGCTGCCCAGCTTCGAGGTCGCCGGCGAACGCCTGCTCAAGCGACTCACTCTGATCGTCGACAACGGCACGATCAGCAAGGTGTTCTATCCGGTGTTCCCACCGGACCAGAACGCGCGCGACGTGCTCGCGTGGTTACTCCAGCACGTGCGCCCGTAGCGGCAGCTCGCCCGCCATCTTGCCGACGCGGATCGCTCCGCGCACCGGATTGCGCGGCTGCACCTGGTTGGTGAACGACAACGCGTTGGTCTTGGTCCAGCTGTAGCAAGCCCAATCGTTGGCGTCATCGAACGAGCCGTTGGTTCCCGCGTCGGGCGGTGGCAGCGCCGAACAGTCCGGATACGGCGTCTCTGGGGCCATGTCGCCATCGGAGTCATACTTGAAGTGCGCGATCGCCATGCAGACGCCGAGCTTGTCGGCGTACTGCGCCTCGAACGAGGGCAGCAACATGCCGGCGTCGTCTTGCACGTATTGCCAGATGAACCGGCACGTCGAGCTCGCCTCGGAGCCCTTGATGCCCGCTCCACACGTCGCATGCCCCTTGGTCGGTTTCGCATCCCCCGGGAGCTTTCCATACACGAGCGGATCGCCCTTCGAGTTGCCCGCGAGTGACGGAGTGTTGTCGGTGTCGAGCGCCGAGCACAGTCCAGAGCACAACGTCGTCATCGATCCGGTCATCTCGTAGAACAACGGCATGAACCCAGGCGCGCAGCCATTGAGGAACGCTTGACCGGATGAGTTGGTCCGAGGCATCGCGCGATCAGTGAGTGGCCACGTAGTCATGCCGGTCGGGGCGCACGAGAACTCGTCGTAGCCATAACAGCCCTTGGTCGGCTGGGCGCCGTTCGGCGATCCGCACGCGTTGGGCGATGGCCCGCCCATGCATTGGGTCAGCGGATCGCAGCTTGGATCGCAGATGCCGGCGACCCGCGTCCCGCCGACCTCGAACTGATCTGCGTAACCAACGCACGAGAACCCGCTCTCGCAGGTCGGCGATCCACCTTGAATGTCACATACCCGACGGCAAATCCCGCCCTGGCAGTACGCACCGCGCTCGCAATCATCGTAGCCGTTGGGACCCGCGGGCCCCTCCGTGCATGCACAACCGACTTGCACCGTGCCGGTCGGCGCACAGCCGAGATGTCCGATCGGTGGGTTGTCTTGATCGTTCAGCCAGGTGCATTTCTCGTCGGCTTCGCAGCCGGCGTGGGTCAGCGCGTTGCATGTCGTTCCGCTCGCAGGCCCACTCACCGGCCCGGTGGTTGGATTGCACGTCGGTGGCGCGCCGGTAGCCGGACAGTCATAGAACTGCGGCGGCGGTGGCGGGGCCGCATCAGCTGGCAGATCGACCGCCGCATCGGGATCGTCCACGCCACCGTCTTTGGGATCCGCTTTACCGCCATCGCATGCATGCAACGCCAAGCACACCGCGATCATCACGTACCAGGTTCTCGGCATCATCGTGGCGGCGACTATGCAAGCGAGCACCGGTTCGACCATCAGGTGGATCGCGGCGGGGGTGGGAAACATGCGGCAGATGGCTCCTTCAGGCGACTCGCGTCACAGCGACGATCCACCGCCGCCAACGTTCGATTCCACGCAACCGGCGACCGGCGCGGCCGATAGCGCCCCTCGTGGCCGGACCTGCGCTCGCTGCTGAACCGCCGAAGCACGTGGATCGATCACACGTTCCGGATCCCAGTCCGCCCAACCACAGCGCGGCGCTGACCGACCTTCGCGCGCTGACTGCGATGGCGGAGCGCGGTCCATTCGTGGCGCACACGTCGCTGTTCCCGCGGGTTGGCGAGGTGCCGGACATCGAGGCCAGCATCGACGCGGCCAGCTACCGCGAAACGTTCGGATCGCTGATCGGCGACTCGATCCTGGCGTTTTTCGACGAGTGCGAGCTCGCCACCGGGCCGTTCGTATCGTTCACGGGCAGCGTCGCCCAGACGATCTTGGCGGCATCCGGTGCATCGCTCACGGCCAAGCTCGATCACCTGCTCGGCAAATACGAGGTCGATCGACTGATCGACAGCGCTCGCGTGCTGACGCGCGAGGCGCTCGGCGAAGGCGAACACGCCGCACATGTCGATCAATCGCACCGTGGCCCCGGCCGATGGTTTCCAAACGTTGCGGTTGCGCTCGGTAGCGCGCTTCACAGCGCGCTCCGCGAGTCGCTCAACAGAATCGTGCCGCGTTACATCAGCACCGCGGTGGCAACCGGGCTCGCCGTTGAAGAGGCCACTCGGCAGACGCTCGGAAGTTCTCCGCGCGTGCGTGGCAGCGACATCATCGGCAGCAAGCCGATCGATGGACTGACGATCGCGGCGTTGGTGTCGGAGGGTACGTTCGCGTACCGCGCCTATCGAATTGCGTTTCCCGAGGAGCTCGGGCAACGTGGCGTGCTCCGGCTGGTGACGTTGCGATGGGAGGCGCCACATCGCGGGACGTGTTGGGCGCGCGTGGTCGCGCCATCGGATCCGAATCTCGAAGAAGTCGCGCACGCGTTGTTCGGCTCGTCGTTGCGTACTCCCGAAATTTTGGTTGCCGCGTCGCCGCTGTTCGGCGTGAACAACACCAGCGCGCTGCTGCCGTCACACCTCGCCACGCTGACCGCACGCGGGCCGCTCGAGCCCGGTGACGGCACGGTTCACGTGACGAGTGGCCCCCTGGCCGACGAGATCGCCAAGAACCAAGCCGTCGATCGACCGGTCATCGGCGCCACGAGGACCGACGTGCTGCGCACGCTGGGCGAGAACCTCGCGATCGTCCGCACGATCGAGGCCGCAGGCGCGGCCTTCGGGATGGGCAAGAACCCATCGGTCAGCTCGATGGCCGCGCTTACGCATCGGCTCGAACAACGGTTCAAGTATCTCGCGGAGGCAAGCGAATCGGAGGCACTGAGCTGGGCGGCGCCGGCGATCTCACAGCAACAGGTGCTCTCAGCGGTGTCGTGGGGACTGGATCGCGAGGCGAAGCGGCTCGTCGACCTGATGGGGATGATCAAGGATCGCAGCGCGTTGTACGGCGCACTGGAACTGCCGATGCATGTGCGCAACGCGATGAACCACGTCGCGATGCGCTACGCCGAGGTCGCGCTGATCTCCGATGCGTCGCTGACTGCGAACGCGTTGCTCGCGACCGTCGAGGACGAAGCGGCAGCGCTTCCGATCACGTTCCTCGAGGGCACACTCGGAACGATCCAGAGCGCGCTCGACAATGCTCGCGCGCCCAAGCGATCGGTCGCCGACCACGCCAGCTACGACGTCGCGGTGATGGCCGGTCGCGAGCAAGGGCTCCGGATCCGGCTCGCGGCGCTTCGTGGACGCATGGCGGCTGATCCCGAAGGCGCAGCGGCCGAGCTCAAGGCGATCTCGGAGCTGATCAGCGATCTCCAGATCGAGACCGAGACGGTCGGAACGATGGATCACATCGACGCCGCATGGCAGGCGCTCGAGGATAGCCGGTCGGTCTTCGCCTCGTGGGCGACGAGGGTGATGATCAATGGCGCCCAAGCCGCGGGGATGACCTACCACGGCCAATGGAAGGCGATCTTTGCGAGGTCCAAGAGTGACGATCCTGCGCAACGCGCACAGGCGCGAACCGACCTGGCCAAGCTCAGATCCGATCCCGAGCTCGCACGGTGGCTGGCTCAGGTTCGCGAGATCATCGATGACGCGAACACCGAGCAGATCATCGGTCGGCTCGCCGTGGTCCTCGCGATCACCGTCGTCACCGCGGGCGTCGGGGATCTCGTCGCCGGTGCCGCCGTCGGTTGGGGGCTAGGCACTGCCGGGAAGGTGGCGGTCGTGGCCACGGCCGAGGCGGTTACCTCGACCGTGCTCACCCAGGTGCTCCTCGACGACAACCACGAGGGGAGCCACATCGTCTACGAATTCGGCGCGAACTTGGTAACCGCGGGCGCGACGCGAGGGTTTGGCGAGATCGCTGCGCTAAAACAGCTCGGCAAGCTTCCCGCGATCGGCGGGTCGGTTGTGATCATCGCGGCGACGACCTTCGCCAAAGCCGAGCTCGACGCGCAGATCGCAAATGGCCGGTCGCTCACCCGCGCCGAGATCCGCCAGGTCGCGCTCGAAGCGCTGGTGGTTGCGGTGGCCACTCACGCGATCTCTCCCGCGCTTCGCCCGTTGTCGGCGCGGCTCGAGGGCGCGGGGTTCACGTTCGGGGTCAACCGAGCATTGGCATCGAAGATCGCCGCGCACGATGCCGCGCAGCTGGTGCTCGCGGGCAAAGCGCGGCAACTCCATGACACGCGAAGCGCTTCCGACGCGCTCGACTACTTGACCCGAGAGCGGCTGTGGATCGAAGAGCGCATCCAGATCCTCGATGAGGTCGAAGCACTCGCCAAACATGAGGCCGAGGATGGCACGTCGGACGAGCTGCCGAGTCATCGGCCGGTGTCGCGGCGGTTCAAGCTCAAGCACGACACACTCGAGGCGCTTCACGGTGAGCTGGCGGGACGTCTGCAAGACGTGGTCGCTGGTGACCTCGCCACGCTGGTGCTCGAGCCCAAGGGCGCCGGGCTGTTCACGTGTCCGCGCGATCACATCGACACCGTCGCGAGCCTGCGCGGAACGGTGACCCGCAGGACGATCGATCCGACGACGAACACGACGTCGTACGAAGTTGCGGCGCACGACGGCTCGGTGATCACCATCATCGAGCGCGTCGATCCTGCGATGGACTGGATCTCGCACCTCCGCACGAGATTGACACCCGACGCGAACGAGCGCCTGCGAGCTCAGCTCCAGGCCCAGAGCCCTGCAGACCTCATGAGGCGCTACCGAGGCTCGCTCGATGCCGCGATGCGCGAGCTGGGATCGGGTCCAGAGCTTCCGTTGCGTGACACCGTGGAGATGTTCTGCGCCGGCAATGTTCCGCGAGATCCAAGCGCACGAGTCCGATATAGCGAAATCGCCTCGCACTGGCCTCCCGAGCGACGCGCGCTACATGACCGTTTGATCGCGCACGCAAAGGCGCAGGCCCAAGTCTTCGCAGACGCGCTCAAGCACGGCGTGCCCACGCTCTACGCGATGCGTGGCAACACGGCCGCCGGGAAGACGCGGGCGGTGACCAACAACGTCGCGGAGCTCGCAGGTCCGATGCAATCGACCACAGATCTCCAGCACCGTTCCGTGAACCCCGACAACTTCAAGCCAGAGCTGATCGCTGCCACCGGTGGCAGACTCACCTCGCAGCAGGTCCATGCAGAATCGTCGATGCTGGCCAACCGCCTCCAGCACGAGCTGTTGGCCATGCGCACGACCGACGGCACGGAGCTCGCCAGCATTCTGATCGACAAGCGATTGGCCAATCTCGACGACGTCCTCGCTCATGCTCAGCTTGCACGCGAAACGGGGCGCAAGTTCGTGCTGTACGACGTGGATGCACCACTGCAGACCTCGCTAGCGGGCGTGTTGGAACGAATTGGCGGACAGAACGATCCGGTGCCCAACTACGAGGTCGTCGGCAAGGGTTTCGAGGCGCTGCGAAACCAACGCGGGGCGGTGATTGCTGCGTTCGAGCGCGATCCCTCGCTTGGACGCTACGAGCTGTACGGCGCGCGTGACGATGGAGCTCGAGTTCCGGTCGCGACCGTGGAGCGCGGCGTGTGCAACGTCCACGATGAGGCGCTATTCGCCGCTGCGACCAGCAAGGCGGGCGACATGAGCGACTACATCGCAACCGTTCGATTGACGGACGACGTCATCGCTGTCCTGACCGAGCGATTGCCGCCAGAGCGCCGCGCCAAGGTTGCAGCGATCTTGCGCAAGTATCAGGGTTGGACTTGGAAAGCTGCATTGGACGCGCATTCCGTCCAGCGGCCTCCGCTGCAACCCGATGATTCCCCTGAACACCAGCCGTCTGCATCAACCGAAGGACAACCGCAATGACCGTCAAGCTCACCGGAGAAGCCGCCAAAGAGTTCATGAAACGAACGTTCGAAAAGCATGAAGCGGAGCGAAAAGCGGTTCTCGAGAAAGCGCGCGCCGAGGCAGAACGTCGAGGCAAGCCGCCTTTCGACATCGTCAAACTGAGACAAGTCGCGCCTGGAATCGACATTCTGCGCTGGAACGATGCGTCGCTCACGCTCCAGTTCGAGCTCGACTACTACCGCCATCCGGATGCGATGACGCTCGAGGAGTACGGTCCGATCGCGATCCACACCGCGTGCATCCTGTATGAGGGGTAACAACGCGAGCGCGGCATCATAATCTACGCAACCGTGTCCGCGAGCGGTCGATGACCTCGGCCCATGACCGATAGCACCTCTGACCTCGATCATCTTCGCGACCACCTCGGCCTGTGCACCACGTCGATCGATCTCCGGTTGCGATTGACCGCGCCGGAACCGGACTCCGCTTACCTCGCGCGCGCCACGACGCGGCTGCAACGCTTCGAAGCGCGGATCGCCGAGCGCGTCGCCGCTGTGCCGGCGCTGTCGGCAACGCGGCTGGCGCAACGGCTCTCGCTCACAACTACCGAGATGATGGTCGTGTGGCTTGGCGCCGCGCTCGCAATGAGCCCAGAGGCGCGCTCGCTGCTCACACGGGTCACCGGCGAAGTTGGACCTGATCCGACGCTCGGTGCGCTCAAGATGCTCGTGCACGGTGAGCTGCCTGCGCCGGCGGCGCTGACCGAGCTCTCGGCGCGCGGCGCGCTGCGCCGGCTCGGCATTCTCGAGCGCACCGACACCGGCGCCGTGCACGAGAGCCGTCAGACCTGGACGCTCAGTCCGCGCGTGCTCGCGCTGTTGCACGGCCACAACGAGATCGATGCGTCGCTGTCGCAGAGCTGTCGAATCGCAGAGCACGGGCCGGAGCTCGACCAGCTCGCGATCTCGGCTGACACGATCGCCGCCGCGCGGCGGGTGATCACGCGGCATGCGGTCGTGATCGCAGCCGGCCTTCCCGGCCTCGGCCGCAGAACCTTGCTCGCAGCAACGGCGCACGCAGAGGAAATGAGCGTGCTGGAGATCGACGCGCGTGCGCTCGCTGGCGATCCCGATCTGCTCGCGCGCCAGCTCCGGACGATCGCACGCGAGTGCCGGTTACTCGACCTCGCGCCCCTGATCAGCAACCTCGATGCGCTGGCTGGCGAAACCTCGCAGCGCCTCGACCTCGTCGGCAGCGAGCTCGTTCCGCAGATCCGTGGCGCGGTGCTCGCGACCACGGGCGCGCGTCATCCGGCCCTGCACTGGGATCGCCCTGCGATCGTGCTCGAGCTCGAGCCACCCCGTTCGGCGCAGCTCGAGCACCTGTGGCAGCGAACGCTCGGAACCGGCACCGACGATGCGCAGTGCCTGGCCTCGCACTATCCACTCGCACCCGGGCTGATCTACCGCGCTGCCCGTGCAGCGCGCGCTCGCATGCTCGGTGCGATGCCAACGCTCGACGACGTTCGTGGTGGCATTCGATCGGTGCTCGAGGATCGACTCGGGGCGTACGCGCGGCGCGTCGCCGTGACTCAGAGCTGGGACGATCTCGTGCTGCCCGCCGATCAGATCGACGCGCTCGTCGAGCTAATCGCGCGAGTCCGCGAGCGACGCAAGGTCTACGAGCAATGGGGTTTCGGCGCCAAGGTCGGGCGTGGGCTCGGTGTATCCGCGCTGCTTTCGGGTCCGCCCGGCACCGGCAAGACGATGGCCGCGGGGTTGATCGCACGCGAGCTCGGGCTCGAGCTGTATCAAGTCGATCTCGGCAAGGTCGTGTCGAAGTGGATCGGCGAGACCGAGAAGAACCTCGGCGCCGTGTTCGACGCGGCGGAGGCCGGCCACGCGATCCTGCTATTCGATGAGGCCGATGCGCTGTTCGGCAAGCGCACCGACGTCAAGACCAGCACCGATCGCTACGCCAACCTCGAGACCAACTATCTGCTGCAGCGGCTCGAGAGCTTTACCGGCGTCTGCCTACTCACCACCAACCACGACAGCCACATCGATCCCGCGTTTCAGCGCCGGCTGTCACTGCACCTCAGGTTCGATTCGCCCGATGCCGAGCAACGCGGCGTGTTGTGGCGAACCATGCTGCCGCCGGCGGCCCCGGTCGCGCTCGACCTCGAGCTCGACGATCTCGCCGCGCGGTTCCCGATGAGCCCTGGCCACATCCGCAACGCCACCCTCCGCGCTGCGTTTCTAGCCGCCGACGAGGACAGCGCGATCACCACCGACCACCTCATGCGCGCCGCGCAGCTCGAATGCGAATCGCTCGGCCGGCTAGCGAGCTGATTTGGCTTCGATTCGACGCACCGGGCGGCCGTCCTCGGACGAGCGTGACCATCCGCCGGGTCTCATCGCTTCGCTCTGCTAGCCGACGAGCCAGCCGTGGTATCACCTCGCTATGGCACCCTTGCTCCCGACGACGATGGTCGGCTCGTATCCGCGGCCCGCGTGGTTCACGCACCAGCTGGCTGGTAAGGACATCCTCGAGGCGTTCAAGATCGCCGCGCATGCGGAAGCGTTTCACGACGCCACCCGCTGCGTGATCAAGGATCAGGAGGACGCCGGCCTCGACATCCTCACCGACGGCCAGATGTGGTTCGACGACTACCACATGGGCATCGGCTCGTTCCTCTGGTACTGGCTCGAGCGCACGCACGGATTCTCGAGCGAGAAGCTCCCGCATCCTGCGGCTGGCAAGGCGAAGGGCCGCGACATCTGGGCGCTCGATCAAGCCGGCGGCGTTGGCGTCGACGGTGAGATCAAACGCGGCCCGGTGCGCATGGAGCTGATCTATCGCTGGGCGCAGGCCCACACCCAGAAGCCAGTCAAGGCCTGCATCGGCGCCGGCCCGGCGCAGCTGTCGACGCTCGCCCACTTTCGCTCGGGACCGGTGAAGAATCGTTACGAGTTGTCGCGCGCGCTCGCCGACATCTTCAAGCTCGAGATCGCCGACGTGGTCGGCGCCGGTTGCAAGCATATCCAGCTCGAAGATCTCGGCGCCTGGATGCCGCACCTGACCAAGAGCGAGAAGGACTACGAGTGGATCAACGACATCGTCGACCGCACGATGGCAGACATCCCGCAAGGCGTCGAGAAGTCGTGGCACTTCTGCATGGGTAACGCGTGGGGCAACAAGCTCGAGGGCATGACCTCCGGCGGCTACCGCGCGATCATGCCGCACTATCACAACGTGAAGATCGACGCGTACGTGCTCGACTTCGCGTGCCGCGAGATGGAAGACGCGGATCTATTGCGCAAGATCCCGAGCGACAAGAAGGCGCACGTCGGAGTGATCGACGTCCGTACGCTCGAGATCGAGCACCCCGAGCAGGTAGCGGAGCGCGTCCGCAAGGTGCTCAAGCACATCGAGCCCGAGCGCGTCACGCTGACCACCGACTGCGGGCTCAAGCAGCTGCCGCGGCCATGCGCGATCCAGAAGCTACGCGCGCTCTCTGAGGGCGCCGAAATCGTCCGCCGCGAATTGCGCTAGGCGAACCACGGCCGGCAGCTCCGTGGGTGCCGCTTAGCTCAGCTTGCTTGACGTTTCATGAAACATCAAGCAAGCTGGGGTTATGAAGCTGGTCAAGTTCGCCACGCAGGTCGACAAGAAGGTGCTCGACGAATTGAGGGCGGTGGCCAAGGAGACCGACAAGACCATCTCCAAGTTGGTCACGGAGGCCCTAGCGGACTATCTGCAGCGCGTCCGCATCCGGCCGGCGTTTCGGCGAGCGATGGATGAAGTGCTCGATGAGCATGACGAGCTACTTCGCCGGCTCGCTCGCTAACCGTGGCCACCACCAAGTACCCCACGCTCGAAGAAGCGTTCGAGCTTCACCGAGCACTCATCGAGCGGTTCGGCGGAACGCCCGGAGTTCGTGACGCAGGCGGACTGGAGAGCGCGCTGTTTCGCCCTAAGACCGGGTACTACGAGTCGCTGGCGACGGAGGCCGCAGCACTCATGCAGAGCCTCGCGATGAATCATCCATTCGTCGATGGCAACAAACGGGTCGCATTCGCGCTAACTGCCGTGTTTCTGCGGATGAACGGCTATCGCATCGCCAGCACCGCCGACGATGCCGAGAACTTCATCATCGATCGTGTGATCGGTGGTCGCGCATCACTCGATGAAATCGAACGTTGGCTGACCGCGCACATGCGTGCGCTCGCCCGCTGAGGCGTAGGCGAGGCAACGGTCGAAAACGACAAGCTATAGAGCACCTGGGCGAGCGAGGCCACGATGCCTTTGCGATCCGGGCAGGCCACGAGCAGCGTCGCGAACGTCATGGGGGCCGACCCTATCGCGTGGCCGAGGTCCAGACTCCCGAATGCCTGTGTATTGACATATGTATTGACACAATGCCGAGCGTTCCTCATAGTCAGGACGTGAAGCGAGCGAACAAGACAGCTCAGATTCAAATCCGCGTAACTGCAGATGAAAAGCGAGAGCTGATGCGGCGATCTCGAGCCGCTGGGGTCGATCTCAGCGCGTGGATGCTCGGTCGCTTGGTTCCGTCGCGCCGGTTCGAGTTTCACGAGCTTGTCGGTACGCTCGCGCGTGGGGAGGACCGATCGTACGTCCTCGCGGCGCTTGGTGACCTGCTGTCCTCGTTGGACCGGGAGCATCTCGCGGAGGTGATCGACGATCCTCCCCGCGTTGCGCTCGACGATCTGGCCGCGAATCAACTCGCGGCGATGATCGAAACCCGGGCGGTCCGACTGGGTGTTCGTCCTCCGGTGTGGACTCAGGAGATCGAGCCGCTCGCGATGCCGTGGTTTCCAACCACGCTCGCATCCGTGCGCGCCCACTTGCTTCGAAACTCACCCGCGGCGTTTCGCCGACGCAACCTGTTCGTCGATGCCACGCTGGAGGATCGAGCCTGATGCAGGTCGCGCTGACCAAACCCGAGATCGAACGCCTGTTCCGCGCGCTCGATGCCGAGCTCAAAGCCATGGCCGTGGTCGGCGAGGTGTACGTGGTAGGAGGCGCCGTCTTGTGCCTCGTTTTCGAGGTTCGGCCGTCTACCAAAGACGTCGACGGGCATTTCGCACCCACTCAGAAGATTCGGCAAGCCGCTGCCCGTGTGGCAGCGACGCGCGACTTGCCCGAGAACTGGCTCAACGACGCTGCGAAGGGCTTTCTCAGCTCACGCGGTGGCTACAGGTTGTTCCTCGAGCTTCCCAACCTTCGCGTGTTCACCGCCCAGCCCGAGTACCTGCTCGCCATGAAGTGCATGGCGTTCCGACTCGGCGGTGAGTTTCATGACGAGGCCGACATCCGCTTCCTGCTGCGCTACCTCAACATCGAGAGCTACGACGCTGCCCTCGCGATCATCACGCGGTACTACCCGCTGGAAGGATTTCCGCAGAAGACGCTCTACGCGCTCGAGGAGATCCTGAGCTCGAAAGCCTGACGGGCTTATCGACTAAACCGCTTGAGCCTGTTGGCTGCGAGGTTGCGAACGGCGCTGCTCCGGCCGTCACGCGCGAGGTACTCCAGGAGCTCGGTTGGCAGCTCGAATTCGTCGACGTCGTCGAGCTCGCGGAGCCCGGAGCGTTCAGCATCCGATGTCCAGGTCCGGTTGGGTGCCGGGTGGAGCGCGTGCCGGGGCGAGCGGCGGGAGCTCGGTGCGCAGGCCGAGGTGGCCGAGGATGCGGGCGCTGACGGCGGGATCGGTGAGGAAGGCCAGGACGCGGAGGTGGTCGCCGCAGCGCGGGCAGCGGGTGACGTCGTCGCCGAGCACGCGGCGCAGCAGGGCGGCCCAGTCGAGGCGACCCGCCAGACGCATCGCAAAGCGGATCGCCGAGCTCGAGGCGGCGCTCGCGGAGACCGAGGCCTGGGTCCTGCGGTCGTTCACAGCCCGTGACCGGATCGCGATCAGCACGCTGGCAACGATGCTCCCCGGCGGTTCCGCGCATTCGTGATCACCAGCATCGAGTAGCGCGCCGCCCGAGGTACCGTGCAGGCGATGTCGACACCAACCCGGGTCGTCCACCACGGAGACGGCGT
Source organism: Kofleriaceae bacterium (assembly GCA_050184455.1). Taxonomy (GTDB): domain Bacteria; phylum Myxococcota_A; class Polyangia; order Haliangiales; family Haliangiaceae; genus JABFXX01. The sequence goes on from JBFXAI010000033.1 coordinate 22,748, forward strand.
GGCGTTTCTCGCGCAAGGTCGGCTCCCCGACGATCACGCCATCATCACGTCCCTCCCCGACCACAGTGAATTGCCAGCCCTCGGGATCGACGGCTGGCGGCGGTGGTTTATCGACACCGTGACGTTGGTTTGCAGTGCGGTTGCCGATGACGCGGTGGCGATCCTGTACCAGACCGACGTCAAGCATGATGGGCGATGGGTCGACAAGGCGCACCTGGTGTTGTGCGGAGCGGATGCCGCTCGAAGCCACCTGCTGTGGCACAAGGTTGTCTGCCGCGTGACGCCGGGCACCACCACGTTTGGTCGACCCGCGTACGCTCACATGCTTTGCCTGAGCAGAGCACGGAGGCTCGCGCCGGGTAACGCAACGCCGGATGTCCTGCCGTCGCTCGGTGCGATGTCGTGGGCACGCGCGATGGGTGGCGCGGCGTGCGAGGCCGCCGTGCAGTTCGCGGCGTCAACGGGCGCGCGCACGATCGTCGATCCATTTTGCGGTCACGGCAGCGCGCTGGGTGCCGCAAATCATCATGGGCTCGACGCGATCGGCGTCGAGCTGTCGCGACGGCGTGCCGCTCGGGCTCGACGCGTCGCACCAACGTAGCGTCGTCTCGAGGTCTCCGAGCTCGCGCCAGCACGCGTGCGTTCCGGCTGATCTACGCGCCCCTGAGCACACGCCCCTGGCCGTACCGCGCGTAGTAGGTAGTCGCGTGCGGTCGCCGTGGTCGATATCCGCGCGGCAACGGCGCGCGCGCCGCATCGTGATGGCGCTCGTAGCGGTGGGAGTGATGGTCAAACCGTCGGCGACAAAACGTGACAGCCCGCTACTCGGGCTGCAGCGCGAACCAGTGAAACGCGCGGTAGGCGCCCTGCGCCTCGGTGCGAATCGTCCGCGAGCTGCCCGCAGGCAGATCGATCGAGACCTCGACGAGCTTGCCGCGCGGTGCGGGGAGCTTGGCTTCGCCGAGCGTGTTGCCGGTCTCGTCGGTGAGCCGGAGCTGAACGCCCTGGACGACGGTGTCCTCGAACGGAATTGCGTTGAGGCCCCCGGTGCGGAGGATGAGCTGCACAGGTTTCGCGGGATCGATCGACAGCGTGAACTGCTCAGTTCCGCCGCGAATCGTCCGGCCACCGTCGAGCACGAGCCCTTGCTCGCCGACCTCACGATGCACGAATGACCAATGGGCGCCGGGGGTTCGCCACTTGCGCTTGCCGAGCGCAGCGACGTAGTCGTGCGCGCGCTCGCTGATCAAGCTCGCAACATCGACGCGATCGACGACCGCCCATCCACCGTGGTCGGTGAGCGGCCGCTCGCCGGTGCCGATGTGATCCCAGTTGGCGACGATCAGCTGCATGTCGCCGGCGCCCGCGAACCGCGGCGAGGTGATCGCGCGGCGCAGCGGCGTCTGCACCAGCACGTCTCCGAACAGCTCGCTCGTGCCGAGCCACGCCGGGTAATATGCGAAGTGGGTCGGACGCTCCGATTCGGACAGCGACTCGAGAAACTCGAACCGAGATCCAGGGCCGTTGTTCGTGACGTCGGCCTGATGATTCGTGATCAAGCCGAGCATGTCGTAGACGCGACCGTCGCCGTAATACGCGATCGCGCCGGCGTCATGAAACAGGATCGATGCATCGGGCAACTTGGTCTCGATGTACCGGCCGATCGCGACGACCTGCGTGTTGGTGTCCATCGCGCCCTGCGCGAACAGCAGCGCGTTGGTGCGCAGCCCCGCCAGCGACGCGATCGCGAACCATGTGCCGAGCCCGGCGATCGCAGCGCGCTGCACCCACGCCGCGATCCGCGACGCGGCCGGTGCCGGCAGCTTGATCGGCGCGAGCGCGCAGCCGACGCCGATCGCGAACAGCGGGAACGCCGGGGCGATGTAGCGATAGTTCTGAACGTCCCAGTTTCCCGACGATGCGATGACGGCCATGACCAGCACGAGTGGTGACGCGATCAGGCCGATGCCGAGCGCCCACTGTCGCTCGCTGCGTGCCCACAACACGATCCGAACCGCGCCGAACAACCACAACCCGCTGATCAGCTTGGGCAACACGAGTGGACTGGTGGCATCCCAGAACAGCCCCTTCAGCATTTTTCCGGTGAGCATCCCCACCGTCGACACCCAGTAGTCCCAGTCGAACCCCGGCAGATAGAAGTGACTCTTGGCGACGCCGGTGTTCGGCATCCACTGCCCGGCGAACAGCTTGTTCGCGAGCATCCACGCGATCGGGGCGATCAGCGGGCTCGCCCACCATAGCGCGGCACGCAGGTCACGCTGGCGCAGCCGCGCGAGCACGGCGATCGCGACCAGACCGAACACGAGCAGCATCGCTTCGGGACGCGACAGCGCGGTCGCGGCGAGACATGCGATCAGTCGCTTGCTCGGCGGACCCGTTCGCGGTTGCGCGAACAGCAGGAGCAGCGTTGCGATGATCAACGCGCTTGCGAACGCGACCTCCATCCCAGACAGCGCCGACCACGCATACGGGCCGACGCCAAGCGTCACGACCGCCGCGAGCGCGCCGGCGAAATCGCCCGCGAGCCGGCGAACGATTCGATAGACACCGATGCACGTCAGCGCATAGAGCAGCGTGCACAAGAGGTACGACACCCAGACCAGCGCGTGACCGCGGGCGCCGAGCGTCCAGAACGGCGCGAGCACCATCGGCCACAACGCGCTCGTTGAACCCGCCGAATAGCCGCCGCCCGGAAAATACGTGAACGGCTCGCCGCGGCCGAACTGCTTGGCGTAGGTCAGATAGATGTAGCTGTCGTCGAGCGGAAGCCCCATCGGACGCGTCGCGCCGAGCACGGTGACCGCATACGTCCACGCGATCACGAACGCGATCGCTGCAATCGCGATCGCGGGCAGCTGCTCACGCCAGCGGACGGCGCGCAGCCGCTCCGCCAGCGCGCGAGGCGTTACGGCCATCCAGCCACCGGCGTGCGCACGGCGGCGAGAGCGAGGTGTTGGAACCGAAACTGGCGCTCGCGCTTGTAGTCGCCGAGCAGCTCCAACGCGAGCTCGTTGAAGTCGAGCGACCGCACCCAGCGGAACCCGCAATCGTAGAGCAGCGGCAGCACGTCGTCGGCGCCATGGCGGATCGGCTCGCCGAGATTACCCACGACGGTCTTGGCTTCGAGATCGGTGGCGCTCGCCTTGCCGGCGGCGAACGCCTTGCCGACGAAGTCGAACGCGACGAGCGAACGCGGATCGAGCCCGCTGGCGAGCCGAGTCGCGGTGGCGCGAATCGCCGGCTCCGTCAGGTACATAACCACGCCTTCCCAGATCACGAGCGAGGGCTCGGTCATCGAGCAGCCGTTGGCGGCCAATCGCTCGATCGGATCTTCGCGCTCGAAGTCGCACGTGACGTAGGTCGCAGCGTCGATGGGATAGTTATCGAGCTTGGCGAGTTGCGCGCGTTTGTCGGCCTGGGTCGCCGGATGGTCGACCTCGAAGAACCGAACGCCCGCGCGAGGCAGTCGCGCCGCACGCGTGTCGTACCCGGCACCGAGGATCACGATCTGACGAATCGACAACCGATCGACGGCGAGGCCGACCAGTCGATCGAGATACGCGACTCGAAGCGCGAGCCAGGTCTCCATCGGGGCGAACTTCTGATCGAGCGTCTTCGCGATCTCTTCTCCCTCGGTTCCCGCGATCGCCGCAGCCCACGGGTCCACGAACAGCGGCGTCGGCCAGCGGCTCGCGCGCGCCCGATAGGCACAGACCATCAATGCAGTCTTCGACGCTGAGCTATGAACATCCACGCAGCGGGTGTATCAAGCCGCCGTCGCGAAAGCCATCGCTGCGGAGGGTCCGGGAACTTCCTTACCACCTGGAAACACGCGATGATTCCAGGCCGACGCAACCGCTCGGGGTGGTGGCCGATAGTCCGTACCTTCGCACGGCGCGACCTCGACTAAACACGTGGAGACCTTCGGATGACCCGGCTGCTCGTTCTCGTTCTTGTAGCGCTGGCAACCACGACCGCTCACGCCAACGACGTCGGCGCGATCGCGGTCGGTGAGGTTCCGCTCGGAAATCGCGCGGGCGTCGCGGGTGCCGTCGAAGAAGTCGCGCGCGATGCCGGGTGGACGCTCGCTGCGGGCGACATCCCGGTGAAGGAAGCCATGGCAGTGATCGACTGCAAGCACGACTCACAGCCATGGACGTGTCTGCCCGGGACCAACCCGGCAAAGGACGCTCGGCGCATGGTGCTTGTGTGGATTCACGAGCAACAAGGTGAGGATGGCTCACCGATCCTCGTGATCACCGCAAAGGTGGTCGCCGGCGACCAGGGCACGGTCATCGACCAGCGGTTCTGCGAGCGCTGCACCGAGGATTCGCTTCAGAAGGTCGTGCGAGAGCTGACGAAGGAAGTGCTCAAGAGCAGCGCGGTCCGCTCTGGCCGCACCGTGCTGTCGGTGAAGTCCACCCCCGCGGGTGCGCAGGTCAGCCTCGATGGCAAGCCGGTCGGTGCCACCGACGGAAGCTTCAATACCTATCCCGGCCGGCACACGATCGTCGTCGAGAAAGCGGGATTTCACGCCGAGCGGCGCGAGGTCGACACGGCCGAGGGCTCGACTCAAGAGGTGAACGTCACGATGCGATCGGTCGATGAGGCCACGCCCGCCGAGAGCGGCTCGCGGGTGGTCCCCGCCGTGGTGATCGGGATCGGCGCGGCCGCGATCATCGCGGGCAGCGCCCTGTTCATCATGGATGAAGATCCGTCGCGCGACGGTGGCAAGACCTACCGCGACAGTGCAGTTCCGGGAGTGGTAGTAGGCGTCGGCGGGGTCGTCGCGCTCGGCGCCGGCTTCTATCTTTGGAAGCGTGCCTCGCGATCTACGCCCACAGTTGCGTTAACCAACGGGGGCGCGGCGATCGGCTGGGCAGGACGGTTCTGATGAACGGAGTATTCGCGATGCACAGATTGGCTTTGTTCGTGGTGTGCGCGTTGGTGTTGGGCGCCGCGGGATGCAACAAGGAGAACCCGCTCTATTGCGAGAAGGATCCACGGCCGTCGGACTGCCCGATGCCGGACGGTCCGCTCGGCTGCATGAATAACGACGACTGCGGCAGCGACACGCCGGTCTGCAACCTGGGTATGTGCGTGCAATGCACCCAGGACGATCAGAGCGCGTGCACGGGGTCGACGCCGATTTGCAGCAGCGCCAACATCTGTCGCGGCTGCGAAGCGCATACCGAGTGTCCGGCATCAGGCGTGTGCGTTTCTAGCGACGGAATGTGCGCGGCGGAAGATCAAGTGGCATACGTGGCGCCCGGCGGAGCCGGCGTTCCGCCCACGTGCAGCAAGGCGGCTCCGTGCGCCGATCTCGCGGACGCGCTGGACGCTGACAAACCGTATATCAAGGTCGCTGCAGGTACCATCAAGGACAGCGGCGACGATGAAACGCTGATCTCTGGGCGAACGGTGAGCATCTTTGGCGAGCCATCGACCGTGATCGATCGAGATGGTGATGGGTCGATTCTAGTTGTGCGGCATAGCGGCGGAGGGTCGACGAACGTTTCGATCTACGACCTCACCATCTCCGGTGCGTCTGGTGCGGGCTCGCATGGCATCAGCCTCGAACCCAACGGCGGCAACCCGATGCTCTTTCTGGCAAGAGTTGTTCTCACCAACAACGAAGGCTTCGGAATCGCCGCTTCTGGGGGTCAGCTAACGATCGCTGCATCGACGATTTCGAACAACGATGAGGGTGGGATTTCGAGGGCCGGCTCGATGGGCTCGCTTTCGCTGTACGTTTCGACGATTTCTGGAAACACCGGGGGTGGGGTGGTGGTCGCCGCAGGTAGTTTTGCGATCGTGGGCAACGTGTTCTTCAATAACGGAAATAACAGCAGCACCGTCGGTGGACTCGCAATCAACGCTGCTCAGAACAGTTCAAACCGTCTCGAATTCAACTCGTTCAGCAAGAACACGGTCCAAGTCGGCGCCGCAGGGATCCGCTGTGACGTTGCAAGCTTCACCGCACGCAACAACATCATGAGCACAAACAGCAGCGGTGACACGACTGCACAGTGGTCTGGAGCCTGCAGTCATTCGCATTCAATCGCGCTACCAGGCCCCTTGCCATCTGGATCAATGAACTCCGACGACGATCCGATGTTTGTAAATATGAACGCGGGAAACCTTCACGTTCTACCGACAAGCCCAGCGCGAGATAAGGCCGATCCGTCAACCGATCTGCTTGGCGCTGCAGCTTTCGACATCGATGGTGACGCCCGCACGTCTCCCGCAGACATCGGCGCGGATCAGGTTCCCTAATGCCAACCTCCACTCGCACGCACCGCGGCGGGTGGCTCGTCGCCACGCTGCTCCTCGCGCTCGGCTCCCCTGCGCGCGCGGATCTCGTGTTCGAGTCGTACATCGATCACCGGCCGAAGCTTGCCGAGCACGTCATTCCGCTGCTTCGCACCGCGCTCCAGAAGCGAGGCTTCACGGCGGAGCCAACCTCGGTGATCAAAGCGCTCGGTCCGATGGCGGCAACGCCGGGAGTCGTCGATCCAGATCAGACCGCTGCGAAGATCGCGCAAGCGATCGACGATGGCTTCAACGCGTGGACCAACGGCGACTTCGACGAAGCTGACCAAAAGCTCACCAAGGCGATCGCCGCGGCGCATCGCAATCCGGCTCTCCTTGTCGCCGACACCACGTCGCACAGCGTGATCTCTCGCGGCATGGTCGGCCTCGCGCTCAGCCGCGCCCGGCGCGGCGACACCGCGGGCAGCGAAGCCGCGATGGCCGAGCTGATCCGCAGCTATCCCGATCGCCCGCTACAGCGGGCGATGTTCGGCCCGCAAGCGGACAAGCTCTACCGCGCGGTTCGCAGCCACCTCGAGACCCAGCGCCGCGGCACGCTCACGATCAAAGTCTCGAGCCCGCAGGCGATGATCTTCATCGATGAACAGCTGCGTGCGGTCGGCAATGGCTCGACGGCGGATCTGATCCCCGGCGAGTACCGCGTGTTCGTCCAGGTGCCCGGCACCGCCGGTCGCCGCTACACCGCCAACGTTCTGCCCGATCAAGAGACCCGGCTCGAGATCGACTGGGACATCATGTCGGCGTTCTCGGTCTCGGACCGGTGGGTAGGTTTCACGTTCACCACCGGTACCGATGCCTCGCGTGTCGGCGACTTCGCGCGCAACATCACCAGCAAGGTCAACGCCGATCCAGCGGTCGCCGTCATCGGCGTCGCGGAGGTTCGCGGTAAGGCGGCACTGGTCGGCACGCTCTACCGCGCGCGCGACGCACGCACGATCCGCACCGGGATGGTGCTGCTCGACGGCGATGATCGCGAGCGCGCCGAGTCACTCGCGCGGTTTCTCGCCGAAGGCGTGAAGGCAGAGGGCGTACAAGGCACCAACCTCGAGCCGGTCAGCGCTACCGCCGTGCATACCGACCCTGCTGCCAAACCGGGACGCGGTTGGCTGCCGTGGGCAACCGCCATCACCGCAGGCGCGGCGATCGGCGCTGGCGCCTGGCTACTCAAGATCCACAACGATCCAACCTGCGCCGCCGGAACGCTCGAGGATTGCGAGCGTCAGTACGACACCGCCGTCAGTGGCTACATCAGCCTCGGTGCCGGCGCCGTGCTCACCGGACTCGCGATCTACTTGTTTGTCCGCTCGCCCGGCGAAGCAAAACCAGCCGCCACCGTCGCCACGCGTCCGCTCCCCGGCGGCGGCTTCGTCGGCGTGTCGTGGACCTACTGAGCGTCTCGGCTCGCCGCGCCGATGTAGGTCGCCGTCCCACGGGCAGTACAAATTGACGGCCCTCTCCACGCAAGCGATCCTCGAGCCGTGACGAACAGACGTAGGCGGCTGGCCGGATGCAGCGTCGTCCTGGTTTCCTTGATCGTCGCCTGCATCGGCGCGAGCTTGTCGACCACGTCGCAGATGGTGATCACGACCGACTACAACCCGTTCTACTTCGGCTCCGTCCAGGTCGGATCCAGCGGCAGCGGCAACATCACGATCTCGCCCGTCTACATCGGCGAGACCAATCACGTCCTCGCAATCACACCGCTCTCGGGCTGCAGTGAGTTCGCCGTCAACCCCGGATCGCTGCCTACCGACGTGTACTTCTCTTGCGTTGGCGGCGAGACCGGCGGTCAAGGATACGGCTCGGCGAGTTGCACCCCGATCACGCACACGTTCGGGGTTGGCTATACGCCGACGGGTCCCGGCTCCGCGAGCTGCAACGTCTCGATCACGTACAGCACCGGCTCCGGATCGGCCGCGCCGGTCACGAGCTACACGGTGATGCTGATCGGAACGGGCTCCGCGCCGACCCAAGGCATGACGGTGATGCCGACGTCCGAGATCCAGTTCGGCGACGTCCGGATCGGATCGACGAGTGCGTCGCAAAAAGTCACGGTCAAGAACACCGGTACCCAGAGCCTCAGCGTGACGTCGAGCGCCTCGGGCGGACCGACGTTTGGGATTACGCCCGCGCCCGGCACGATCAACTTGGGACCAGGCGCGACACGAGACTATCTGGTGAGCTGCACGCCGCAGGTCCCGACCGAGCTCGCCGGCAGCTTGACGTTCAGCGCCGGCAACCTGGTCGCATCGGCGTCCTATTCCTGTAACGGCGTCGCGTCGTTTCTCGACATCGTCCCGAGCCCAGCCGCGTTCGACGACGCGCTGGTCGGCGCGCCTCCGCCGAACGTCACCGTGACGATCACGAACGTCAACGAAGTCGAGACCGAGATCAGCGACATCGCGCTCGACCCAGCTGCGATCGCCGCCGGCGTCGCGATCGCCACGCTTCCGCAGATCCCGATCACACTGCAACCCAACGATTTCATCGCCGTGCCCCTCAGTTACACCGCCGCGAGCCAACACACCGGCACGCTGGGTGGCCTTATCGTCACGGAATCCGGGAGCCCTTCGCGAACTGTACCGATCTCCGGCGAGGCGTTGCTCGGCGAGATCGGAACGTCGCCGTCGAGCGTCGAGTTCGGACCGATCTGCGGGGATACCACGGCGACGCGCGATGTGATGGTGTACGCCGCCGCCGCGGGAGACATCGACCTCGAATCGATCACCAAACCCGAGAGCCCGTTCGACACCACGACGCCCACCGGAACGTTGACCGGCAATCACGGCCCCGGCATCACACTCACGACGTCGGTGAGCTCGTCGACCGCGGGCGAGGTCACCGGATCGCTCGTCCTCAACTCGAACGCACCGGCCGATCGCATGCACGAGGTGCCAATGACCGCCCTCGTGTTGCCGCCTGGCGTTTCGCCCACGCCCGAGGCCGTGCAGTTCGGCGGCGCGATGGTCGGCGGATTGACCACCGGCAAGCAGGTCACGATCACCAACTGCACGGCAGCCGCGGTCGACATCACCGATGTGCGGATCGAAGGCCCGGACGCGACGGAGTTTTCGATCGTGAGCCCCGAGACCGTTCAGGCGTCGATCGATCAGCGAGGCGGGCAGACCTATCTGCTGGTGCTATCGCCCAGGAGCGTCGGCCTCAAGTCCGCGCAGCTCGTGGTCGAGTACGCCGGTGAACGCAAGATCGTCGACCTCGATGGCAACGGGTTCGCCGATCCGAGCGACGCCACCGAGCGCACCACGTATTACGATTGCAGCACGACCGGCGGAGCGGGAGCGTGGCCGATCGCGCTGGCGCTGCTCGGCGTGACGCGGCGTCGGCGAAACCGCCAAGTTTCTCGCAGCGACCGCGCGACCGAGTGAGGTTCGGCTCGTCTGCGCAGCTACTTCTTCTCGAGGTGATCGACCAGCCCGTTGTACGCGGTGGTCACCTTCATCGACAGCTCGGTCGCGGCCTTCTGCTTCTGGGGATTCCCCGCGTGCATATCCGGGTGGTATTTGCGCATCAGCTGGCGATACGCGGTCTTGATCTGCGCCATGTCGGCGCCGACCGGCACGTCGAGCGTCTTGTACCACTCGGCGAGCTGCGCCTCGGTGCTGCCGGGACGCGGCGGCCGTCCACTGCTCGCACCACTGGTCCCGCTCGACGAGCTCGTGCTGGTGCTCGACCACGTGCCACCATCGCGCGCGGCTTGCTGCTTCATCCTCCGGAACGCCTCGTCGGCTGCGGCCTTCTGACGAGCCGCTTGGGCATCGCGCTCGCGATGCACCCGCGCCGCTCGGTCATTGGCCGCCTTCGCGCGTGCCGCCCGCGCCGATGGCTCCGACGTCACCAACTTGGCGAGCGGATTGTCCGTCGGCTGCTTCGAGCTGTTCGCCCGCGCCGCTTTGCGCACCGTCAGCTCCGCCTGGAGCGCCGCGCTCTCGACGTGCGAAAGCGGCTCATCATCGACGATGACCAGCGACGTCAACCTTGATAGCCCGGACTGCGCACTCTCCAGAATGCGCTTGGTGATGCTCACCGGCTCACGGTAGCACGGCGGCTCGCAGTCCTCACTGCGCGATGCACGTGCCCGTCGTACATGGACGGCCTTGTCGCTCGAGAATTCGCTGTCGCTGCTGACGAGCGGCACGCTCGCGCCGGCGATCACCGAGCACCGCATACGCTTGTTCGATTTGTTCCAGCGCGTCGAGCACATCCGGGTGATCGGCGCCCCGCCCCTTCACGATCAACCCGCGCGCCTCGCTCGCAACAGCCAACGCCCGCTTCGCGTCCCCCGCATTGCGAAGCGCTTTCGCCCACATCACCAGCGCCGAGGTGATCCCGGGCCCGGTTGGCGCGTCGGACTGGCGCTCGAATGTCACCAGCGCCTCGATCGCCGGCAGCGCTTCGGCGGCACGACCGACCTGGGAAAGAATCTCGCCCTTGGTAGCCGCGTTGGCGATCGTCTCGTGGTGTGCCGATCCCAGCGCTAGCTCGAGCACGATCTGCGCCCGATCAAAGGCCGCGAGGCCCTCCTCGACGTGATTGGTGTTGCACAGCGAGAGCGCGAGCTCCGAGAGGATCGTGCCAGTCAGCGGATGCGTACCACCAAGATGCTTCTCGCTCAGCAACAGCGCTTCGCGTGAGGCGTCGAGCGCTTCGTCTTGTCGGCCGAGCTCACGGAGCTGCCTGGCGATCCGGTTGAGATAGATCGCGCCGCGATAATCATCGGGGCCACGCGCCTGCTGTTGCAGCTGCCATGCGCGGCGATTGGCAGCGAGCGCGGCTTCGACGTTGCGTTGCGCGTAGAACCAAAACGCCATCGATCCGCTGAGCTCCGCCTCGAGTTGCTTGACGCCAGCCGCGTCGAGCAATGCGTGGCTGCGAACCCGATGAATCGCTCCATTGGCGGCGCGCTGTAGCTTCGGCGCAGATTCATTGTCGGTCATCGCGACGATCAGCGCCCAGCTCTGGGCAGCAACCACGTCGTGTCCTCCGGCATCAGCGGCCTCGACCGCTTGGTATGCCAGCTGCTCGGCGGTCGCGTTGTTACCCAGCAACGCCTCGATGCGTGCGTCGTAGAACAGCGCCTCAGCGGTGAGCGGAGCGTACGCGATCGCGTTGGCCTGCTTGACCAGCGGCTCCACGAGCTCCTTCGCTCGAAGGTATTGGCCGCCCACGACGTGCGCCTTGACCTGCGCCAGATTCGTGAACAATGCCTCGACGCGCGCAGCGAGCTCTGGCGGCGGTGGCTGTGTCGCTAGCATGCTCGGGTCGAGACACGTCCCCGGCGCGCGCACCCCGGACATCGCTTGAAGACTGTTGGACACCAGCTTCGCGTCCGCCTTGCCGAGCACCTCGACCAGCGCCTTCAGGTCCTGCCGGTTTCGCTCGAGACAGATCGAACGCCGGGCCAGCACTTCCTCGGATTGCACGTGCTCGATCCGCGTCTCGGTACACGCTCGCTTGTGAGCTTCGCTCCACGACGTCGCGAGCTCGTCGAGCTTGGGTTCCACCCGGGTCCATGCATCCTCGGCAAACGGCGCCTTGGTCACGAGGAACGCCCAGCGCAACCGCTCCTTGGTTCCGCGATCCCAGATCCCGTCGAGCTGCTCGGGGGCACCATCACATGTCACGACCTGCTCGACGCTGGCGACGGCGGGCCGAGCCGCGACGCCAGCGACCGCGGCGAGCGCAACGACCGCGCACGCGATCGCTCCGATCACGGTCCGACGCCGCGCGCCTCGCCTTCGCCGAATCGCCGCCAACAGCTCGGTCATCGACGAGAACCGCTTCGCGGGATCCGGGCAGAGGCCGCGCATCACGACGCGGCGAAGCCAGCCTGGCACCTCGCGCCGCGGCACCTCGCGCACGCGCCCCTCGGCGGCCGCCTCGGCGATCGCGTCGATCGTCTCGCCTACGTAGGGCCGCTCGCCGTACACCGCCTCGTGCAACGTGACGCAGAACGCGAACTGATCGGCGGCGACCGAAACCTCGGCGCCGCGATACTGCTCGGGCGCCATATACGCCGGCGTTCCCGCGAGCGCTCCGGTTTGCGTCAACCGCTCGAGATCCGCCGGTTCGACCAGCATCGGGCCGGTGAACGCTTCTTCGAGATCCGCCGGCGGCGCCGTGATGATCGTCGACGTTCGCGCGAGCCCGAAGTCCGTCACGCGTACCCGGCCGTCGTCGCCGACGAGCACGTTCTCCGGCTTGAAGTCGCGATGCACCAGCCCCGCGGCATGAGCAGCCGCGAGCCCTTCGCCGGCCTGCAACATCACATCGAGCCGCTCGTCGAGCGTGCGTGGCTTCGCCGCCAGCCAACCGCGCAAGTTGCTGCCGGTAACCAGCTCCATCGCGACGCACGCGGTCTCGCCGAACTGACCGCAATCGTGCACGGCCACCACGTTGGGATGATTCAGCCGCGCCAGCGCCCGCGCCTCGCGTTCCAACCGGGCGACCGCCGCCTCCGATGAATCGTCGACGAGGTTTCGGGTATCGAGGAACTTGAGCGCGACCTTGCGATCGAGCGTCGAGTCGTATGCTGCGTACAGGACGCCCATCGCACCGGCTGCGATCCGCTCGACGACGACGTAACGGCCGAGCGCCACGCCGGGCTCGAGGTCGACGATGCTGACGCCCGTCGGCGGCGTACCGCGCGGCGCGCGCGAGCCGAACACCTCCCGATGATCCTCGACCACCGCCTGGCACTCGGCGCAGCCCGCAATGTGCGCGTGGGCGTGGGCGGCCTGCACCGGGTCGAGCCGGTGCTCGAGTAGCGCGGCGAACTGCTCGTCGCTAGGGCAGTCGGGAGTCATGACTGCGCGTCGTAGCGTCCATCCCTCAACGGGTGTCCGGGCTTGCGCTCACATCACCTCGCATCGCCGCGCGTGCGCGCCGCGCGACAGTGTTCGCGTACATGTGCGATCGGCCAACTCGCTGATCGGTCGAAGTTCGCGACTTTCGTCACCTCGGCGGCCGCCGGGCTGGTGTACGAACCGTCGCATGAGCCTCGTCGCGGTGTTTCGCTCCGCTTTCGCGCGCGATCTCGTGACCACCGCCGAGCTCGAACGGCTCCTCGCCGAGACGCTCACAGCCGCGCGTGAAGCGTGGCCCGCCAACTGGCTGTCCGACGACGCCGTGATCCGCGGCCTCGCCGAACGCGTCCCCATCGAGAGCGACCCCATTGGATACATCCGGACGGTCCACGCCGACGACGTCTACCTCGCGCTTGCCTGCGGTGCTGGGGCTCCCGCCGCCCTGGATGCGTTCGAGGCGCGCTACTTCGCGGATGTCGACGCGGCGATCCGCCAGCGCTGTGGGATGGTGTCGTGGGCCAACGACTTCAAGCAGACCCTGCGCGAGAAGCTATTCGTCGGCTCCGCCGAGCGTAGACCGCGCATCCTCGAATATGCCGGCCTCGGTCCACTCCGTGGGTGGTTGCGCGTGATCGTGGTCCGCGACCTGATCAACCAGCAGACCCGCGCCACCAAGGAGCAACCTGTCGATCAGGACGAGCTCGTCGATCTCGGCGATCCAGACAACCCGGACCCTGCGCTGCGGTTGTTCAAGCAGCGCTATGCGCCCCAGTTCACGCAGGCGTTCACCGCGGCACTCGCGGCGTTGGCACCATGCGACCGCGCCTTGCTCAAGCAGCGCTTCGTCGATGGACTCACGCTCGAACAGCTCGCCGCGATCCAAGCGGTCGATCGCGCCACCGTGGTACGCCGGCTCGCTAAAGCGCGGGCCTCCGTGCTCGCGAGCGTGCGCAGCCGGCTCGTCGCTTCCACGGCGCTGCCCGAATCAGAGATCAGCAGCCTGATGCGCCACGTGCGTAGCGATCTTCAGGTGACGCTGACCCAGCTGCTCGGTTAGAGCTGCGTGTCGACCGGGTCGGTGGAGTAGCGATGGAGGATCAGACCATCGCTGCCCACCGCCCACACCACATTGCCGGTCCCGTGCACGCTCCACAGCGCCGACGTATTTCCGTTCGGCGTGTCGATGGCCCACGCGGATCCGTTCCAGTGCCCCACCTTGGTTCCCCCGACGCCCCACATATTGGCAACCGAAGCACCCCAGATGCCTTGAAACACTGCTCCGCCGGTAGCGTTTTGCGTCCACATCGAGCCGGTGTACTGGACCTCGACAAACGTCGCGGCACGCACGTGGTTCGGTGCAAACGCAAACACGGTCATGAACGCCGTACCGACTCCTGGATTCACGGCAGTCCACGAATCCGAGTCGCCGACGAGCCCACCGGTGTAGTGATTCAGATAGCTGTTCTCTCCAGTCACCCAGACGTCATCGGGTCCGGTGCCAGAGATCGAGAACAAGATCCCTCCAAAGCCTTTCGTCGCCCAGCTGGTTCCGTTCCAATGCCAAACCATGTTGGGACCGGCGAGCCAAACGTCGTTGGCGCTCGATCCCCAAACCGCCTCGACGGAGAGCTCCGGCGTCAGCGAGGTCACGTCCGCGACCGCCGACCACGCCGTGCCGTTGTAGCGAAGTACCGTGCCGGCCTGGCCCACGGCCCACAGGTCGCTGGCGCTTACGCCCCAGATGCCGCGAAGGTGCTCGGTCGTGCCGCTCACCATCGCGGTCCATTGATTTGCGCTGCGCCGCAGGATGGTTCCGTTGTCGCCGACGGCGAACACGTTGTTCGCATCGACAACCCAGACACTGCGGAGCCGCGCGGTCGTCGCTGCGTCCTCCGTGCACCACTGATTCATCGGGCAGCTCGGAATCTCGATGATCGAGCTGTCGACACCATCGCCGGGGGACGCGTCAGGATTGTCGGAGTTGTTGCCGCCGGAGCTGCCACCGCATCCGGCGGCGGCGAGCAACGCGAGAATCGATGAAACACGCATCGAGTGGGCCTATGGCGTCACGTACGTCGTGATGACCTGGAGGTACTTCTCCGAGCTCTTGCAACGGTTGCTCCACCAGCCCCAGCCCCAACCCCACGGCCAGTGCCAGCCGTGCCCCCAGCTCCCGCCATGGCCGTTGCCATGGCCGTTGCCACGGTTGTGATCCCAGTCCCAGTCCCAGTCCCAATCGTGATCGTCATCGTCGTCGCCGCCGCACCACCAGGTGCCGCGCCGTTCGGGCATCGAGCTCGCCTTACATTGCTCGTAGAACAGCCCGTCCTCGTCGAATTTTTTGCACGCGTGCTGCGCTGCAAAGTCGCCACAGTCACCCGCGTAGGTGAACCCGCAGAGCGTCTTGCCCGGATTCGCCGGATCTGGCTCCGTGCAATCACGCTCGACGAGTCCACCCGTCTCGCCAGTGGCCTGGCCGGCACCACGGCACGCGAACCACTTGATCGGCTCGTCCGCCGGAGTGAACAGATTGCCGTAGAACGCTCCCTCTTCCACCGACCACGTTGCTTGTTCCGCCTCGGTGCTATCGAGCGCGTCATGCGGGCCGCGCATCGAGATCGGGACGGACACATCGTGGTTGTTGACGCGCGCGAACAGACACGCGCTGATCCAGCCCTTGCCTTTGTCGGTCAGCTTGCGATCGAGCCACTCCGGCGCGAGGCCGAGCTCGCCAAGAAAGTCGAACGTGGTGCCGTCGTGCTCGGCGACCAGCGTCTGACCTTCGGGCACCGCGCAGCTCACGACATAGCTGAGTAGCTCGCGACCCTCGGGCGTCGCGACCAGCTCGCCCGCCGAGACCGCGTTGAGCGCGAGGCGATTCACCGCGAGACGATTCACCGCGAGGCGATTCACCGCGAGGCGATTCACCGCGAGGCGATTCACCGCGAGGCGATTCACCGACAGTCGGTTGTTGGTGACAACGGTTTGTGTCGTCGAGCCCGTGATGTCTTCATCACCGGTCGACCCGACGCATCCCGTCGTTGCAGCTGTGAGAACGAAGAGTGGAGCTAACCGCATCTCCACCAAGATGCCGAGCCCTGTTCATCTTCGCAAGTACTTGTTTTTGCGGCGTTTGTAGGTCACAGACCGTCAGCAACCCACAAACCGGGGGGCAGCGGGTTGGGCGCCCACCCTTCGACATCCAGGGCCGGTCCGTCGACGAGCTGACCACTCAGACTGGCGCGACTACGCCCGATCGCGACGCGCGAGCAACCCATCGCGATCAGGTCATCTCCGAGGGGTTTGTCTTCATACCCTGCGACAGGTGTGACG
Source organism: Kofleriaceae bacterium (assembly GCA_050184455.1). Lineage (GTDB taxonomy): Bacteria > Myxococcota_A > Polyangia > Haliangiales > Haliangiaceae > JABFXX01. The sequence continues at coordinate 39,259 of JBFXAI010000033.1, forward strand.
GCGACCATGCTATCGGGCGCCTCGATTGCGACAAGCCATCCGCGCTGGCGCACCAGCTCGACGGCACGTTGCACCTGCTCGGCGGTCCCCTCGACGTATGCGGCGACCACGTCGATATCGGTGCTCTGCACCGGCGCGATCACGTCACGCAGCGCCTCGTAGAGCTGCCGCGTCGACGGGAATCGCGCAGCGGGCTCGTTCTCGAGTGCTCGGGTAACCGGCTCGTCGATCGCTGGATCGATGTCGACGCGGCTCGATGGTCGCGGCGTGGAACCATGAAGCTGGATGTAGCTCTGCACGACGCCGGGCGAGCCTCCAAACGCGGGCTGCCCGGTCAGCATGTGAAACGTCAGCAGGCCAACCGCGTAGACATCGGTCCACGGTCCAACGGGCTCGCCCTTCATCTGCTCGGGAGCCATCGCGGCGGGCGTGCCGAGCATGCTGCGCGACGAGGTCAACCCGGGCCCGACTTGATCGACGAGCTTAACGAGGCCGAAGTCGAGCAGCACTGGGCGCAGCGCGCCGGCTTCGCTCGCCATGATCACGTTCGACGCTTTGACGTCCCGATGGACCAACCCGGCGCCGTGCGCAACCTCGAGCGCGCTGCATAGTGGCTCGAGGATCGCGAGCACCTCGTGCGGCGGCAGCGCGCCGCGATCGTGGATCACATCGCGAAGGCTCGGCCCCTCGACGAATTCGAGCACGAGATAGGGCCGGCCGTCGTCGAGGCTGCCATGGCCGAGCGCTCGCACGACGTTGGGATGTTCGAGCCGTTCGATCGCTTCGAGCTCGCGACGAAACCGCGTGAGCGCGTCCATCGACCGCACGAGCTCGGGGTGAAGGACCTTGATCGCGACGACACCATCGTCGCTCTCTGCACGCCAGACCTGACCAAACCCACCCTCACCGACCATTCGATCGAGGCGATACCCGGGTATCCGTGGCGGCTGCTCCAATGCGAGCCATTATCACCTGGCGCCGCAAATTCGGAAGCGAAGCGCGTCACCAGTCGTGGTGCGACGCCATGCGACTGGCGGTCTAGAACACTCCCCGTCGCGACCAGATCGGATGCGCCGTGGCGAGCTGTTTGAGGGGACCGACGAGATCGCCGGGAAGTCGATCGGCTTGTTTCGCCAGGTAGGCGAGCTCGAGCTGCGTGTCGACGCCAAGCGCCGCGGTTGGCGCCAGCGCGGCCTGCCATGCGCTCCGGGCAGCGCCGTCGACGACGCAGCGCAGGACGGTCAGCACGGCGTTATCGCTGCTGGATAACGCGGACGACTCGAGCCCCGAGATCAACAGCGACAAAGCGTCGCGGTCACCGCGCGCGGCTTGCACGCGAGCTTCCAGCAGCAGGTCGAACTGTGCAGCGCCCTCGCCATACGCGCTCTGCAGCGTGACGCTGCGGCGAGCCAACCGGAGTGCCTCCTCGAGCCCTCCAGCCCAAAGCATAGATTCGGCGAGGTTGTAGGTAGCTGTGCGTTCGAGGACCGCCTGGCCGATCTCGCGGGCGATCTGAATCACCTGCCGGAGGTCGTCGGCGCAGCGATCGACGTCGCCGCTCGCCGACCACAGCCAGGAGCGATTGGTGTACGCCGCGCCGAGATAGAACCGATCGTCGCGCGCCTGACATCGCGGGATCAGCTCTTCGAACTCGGCACGCGCCGCATCGAGGTTACCGATGTCGACGAGCAACGTCGCGAGCAGCAACGTGGCGATGATCTCGGCCTCGTAGCGGTTGGTGCGAGACGCGGTGTGTTTGACCTCGCGAAACAGCGGCTCGGCGGCAACAAAATCGCGGTGACGCCACAAGCTCCTCGCGTCGGCCAGCTGGACTTCCGCAGCAAGCTCGGGATACGCGTTCGCGGACCACAGCTGCTTCGCACGTGCGGCGGCGACCTTCGATCCCTCGAAGTCGTCCGCCCAGTCCAGCGCGGTGGCACGCTCGAGCACCGCTTCGAGCTCGAGGCGGCGATTGGCGATCGTCGCCGCGATGTCCAGTACCTCGTCGAGATCGATCAGCGCGTCGCGGACGCGCTGCAAGCGATAGCGAACGCGCGCACGCCCCAGCAGCGCTTGTCCGCGGTGCTCGTCGCGCGCGTCGAGGTTGCGAACCGCTCCCTGCCATGCCTGATCTGCATCGAGCTCGCGATGTTGATCGTGCGCGCGTTGGCCGAGCGTCGCAAACGCGGTCGCCGCAGTCGCGCGCTCGCCCACCGCCTCCGCGTGGCGTGCGATTCGCTCGATCGCTCGAAGGTCGTCGGCCCCAGCGCGTCGCCACATGTCGAGTGCGGCATGGTGAAGCACGCCGCGCTCGGCGACCTCGGTGGTGGTGTAGATGCCCTCTTGCAGCAAGGTGGTTCGGAATGCCCAGCCGTCGACACCGGCGATCAAGATCCCAGCAGCCGTGAGCTCCTGAAGCCCTGCGTCGACATCGATCGAGGTCGTCGCCCCCCCTGCGCGCTCGACCGCTTCGATCACCGCCACCAGCTCGCTGCGATCGATCTCGTCACCGAGCACGGCGCACACGCGCGCGAGCGACGCGAGATCCTCGCTGAGCGCGGACAGCTCGCGGGCCGCGAGCCACGGACCGATCGCCACCGAAGGCAAGCTGTCGAGCGTGGTCGTGTCGAGGAAGTGCTCGCCATTGGGCCGAACCTTCACGGCGCCGCGATCGTGGAGCTCGCGGGTCAGCGCGCGCAGATGCATCGGGTTGCCGTGTGCAATCGACGCGATCTGGCGCAACGCGCGCAGCGGCGGATACTCCGCGGGATGCAGCAAGGCGGCCGTCATCTTGGTGGCTGCGTCTTGGTCGAGCGGCGGCAACACATCGCGACGTTTGCGCTCCGCCCGTGCGCCGAACCCTGGACGGCGCTGATCGAGCCGAGGCGTGGCGAGCGCGAAGATCCACAGCGGCAAGGTCTCGCCGCCGAGGGTCGCGTATTCGAGCGCGTCGAGCAGATCGTGCTCCGCGAGATGGATGTCGTCGACGACCACCGCGGTGGGCTTGGTCCGCGCCACCGTCCGCAACGCATCACCAACCGAGCGCACTGTCGGCTCGGCGTGGACGCCGATCATCATTTCGAGCGCACCACTGGTGCGGCCCCGAGCCACCCCGGGTGGCGAGATCGCCGCTGCATAGACATTGGCGCCGAGCTCGCGCAGCCTCGGTACCAGCGCCGCCGCGATCGCAGTCTTGCCGATGCCCGGATCGCCGATCATGAGACTCAGCGCTGGCCCGCTGCCCGCGAACGCCGCGGCCGCATCGGCGAGCAGATCGCCGAGCAGCGCCTCGCGCCCGAACAGCTGCCGGCCGCTATTGCTACGTCCCGGCTCACCGAGCGCCACGAACTCCGGTCCTAGATCGGTCGGCAGCGTCGGCGCGTTGACTACTGATGCCAACGCACGGGTCAACACGATGCCGGTCCATTGGCCCGGCGGCAGCCACTGCTCGGGCTGCTGGAGTCCCGTTCCATCGATCACGATCGAACCCGAGCGTGTGTTCACGCGCAGCGCGTGGAGATGCAGCGCGACCCGCGCGCCCGCCGCAGCGAGATCACGCGCGGCCGAGATCGCTGCGCTCGCGGGATCGGCATGCTCGGCGCCGACCGCCCCACCGAGTACTTTGCGGCCGCGCTGCGACACCACGATGATCTTTCGCGCCGTGAGCATTCCCAGCAGCGCGCGATCGACCTTCGGAAGCTCGGCCCACAGCAGCACCACCGGCTGCTTACCCTCGCGCAGCACCGAGCGCGACGCGCGCTGAAATACCGGCGTGACCTCGCGCATCGACAGCAACCGCGAGCGCACCTCGCCAGCGCTCTGCGGCCGCCGGGCCGGCGACTTGGCGAGCAGCTCATTGATCATCGCCTCGAACGACGTCGGCACCTTCGCCATCGCGCCGAGCGGCGGCGGACGCAACACCGCGTGCGCGCGCTCGAGCGCCGCCGCGTCGCCGAGAAACGGCGGCCGTCCTGCGCACAGCTCGTAGAGCACGCATCCCAGCGCGTAGAGATCCGCGCGCTGATCGACCGACGCTGGATCGATCAGCTGCTCGACCGGGATGTACTCCAGCGAGCCGACTTTGACCTTGGCGCGGGTCGGGTCGTCCGGATCGGTCGGGATCTTTCGTGCGAGCCCGAGATCGAGGATGACGATCGAGCCGTCCTCGCACAGGACCAGATTGTCGGGCTTGAGATCGCGGTGCACGAACCCCGCGGCGTGCACCCGATCGAGCGCGGTCAGCGTGGCGATCGCGATCTCGAGCACGCGCTCGGCGGGGACCGGCCCTTCGGTGGTGAGCTCGGTGAGCGTGGTGCCCTGGATCCGCTCCATCGCGATCCACGCGCGACCGTCTTCGAGCACGCCCTGCGAATCGAACCGCGGCACCGCCGGCGCACCGATCGCCGCGAGTGCCTCGGCTTCGCGGGCGATCCGCGCGCGCCCGAGGTCGTGGTCTGCATGTGCGACCTTGAGCACCTCGCCGTCGGGGATCTCCCACACCGACGCGAACCCGCCGCTACCGATGCAAGCACCTAGCGGCTGCGACCAGTTCGGTGTCGCACTCGTATCTGCATGCAACGGCGCGGGCGCACCACCGTGCTCTGGACACGCCTGGCCGGAGACCAGGCGACGGTGACACGTGGAGCACCGAGCCACGGAACCGACTCTATCACTTTCTCGACGAGGACATCGACGAGCGCCGGCGCACGCTCGTCGGAGCCGCGGTTCATACGCATTTCTTAACGCGGAACGCTGGTGGTTCCGCCCCCGGATCGGTCGGGACCACGTTAGTGTTTTTGTTGGCGTGGTGGAGAACGTCTTTGAAGCGATGGCCGATCCGGTCCTCGTCGTGAATGCCAACGGGCAGATCACGATGGCCAACAGCGCCGCTTCCAAGCTGACCGGGTTCTCGCTCGAAGAGCTGCGCAAGATCCCGATCGCGAAGCTGATCGTCGACGACAGCTCCGGGCTCAAGACGCTCGTTCGTCAACGCATCGGCGAGGGCGAGGTGCTGCGCAAGCAGGAGTCGTGGCTCGTCACTCACACCGGCGAGAAGATCCCCGTGTCGATCACCGGCTCGCCGCTCGGCGGCCCTGAAGATTTTCAGGGCATCGTGCTGGTCGCGCGCGACATCCGCGAGATCCGGCTGTTGCTCGTCGAGAAGGAAGCCGAGATCACGCGCCGGCGGTTCGCTGAAGATGAGCTCCGAGCTGCCAAGTCGTCGATCGAGCATCAGCTCGAGCAGACCCGAACCCAGCTGCTGCTCGCGGAGCGCAGAGCAACCCTCGGTACGCTCGCCGGCGGTGTCGGTCACGAGCTGCGAAACATCGCGCAGATCCAGGTCGCCGCGGTCGAGGAGCTCGGCGAGGCGCTCAAGGCCGGCGAAGATCTCACCAAGGTCGTTGGCACCACGTTGCGCGATCTCGAGCGCGTTGGCGATCACATCACCGAGCACGGCAATCGGCTGATGCGGCTCGCCCGCCCCGGCCCCGATCGCATCGCGCCGTTCAACTTGAACACCGTGGTGCTCGAGGTCGTGGTCATGCTCAAAGCCGCCGGCAAGCTACGACATATCGAAGTGGTTACATCCTTTGGCAGCGAGCATCTCGTCGTCACCGTTAACCGGACCCGCATCGAGCAGATCCTCGTGAACCTCGTGGTCAACGCCGTCGATGCGATCGGCAAAGACCGCGGCACGATCAAGATTCACTGCCGGACCTCCGAAGACGGCGCACGCGTGATCACGACCGTCGCCGATTCCGGGACCGGTATCGCGGCTGATCAGCTCGAGCGGATCTTCGAGCCGTTTTTCACGACCAAGCCCGAGCACGGCACCGGCCTCGGCCTGCCCGTGGCCAAGGAGATCGTGCAGAGCTACGGCGGTCAGCTCGTGGTGGAATCGAAGGTTGGCGCGGGGACGAGCTTTACGTTTGATCTGCCGTGTTAGGCGTTTGCAAGCATCCTCACTACTGCGCCAGGGACACCACCGTCCAGCGCGAGATATCGGTGTCAGCCTCATAAGCGTCGAGCGATACCCAAGAACCGAGCCCTCCAGGCGACAGCCATTTGGGATCAAGGTCCGACGGAACGTCGAACGACACCTCGGTAGCTCCGGTCGCTGCGATCCAGCCCGGCGTGCTCACAGTCATCTGGCGACCGGCATGGTCATCGAGCCCGACCGTGACCCAGGCGTTAGTGAGCGTTGGCAGGCTCGCGAGCGCAAGCGTCAGATCAGGCGCCACCGGAAGAATCGATGGTGACAACCTGGGAGGAAGATCGATCGAGGTCATATCGTTCATGTATTCGTTCGCCACTCCGCGTCGCTGATACCCACCGATGACGGGCTCCCCGGTGCTCAAACTGAACGTCAAATGATCGTCGCTCAACAGCACCTTCGGCGGAGGGACCATGAGCCGCGGCTCCAACAAGACTCCGATGGTTGCCGTCGTCCCCCCGGAAGTTTGCAACGATGACGTTGTGCGATATGTTGTCATCGGAGTCGTATCAGCCACGATGAGGTCGATTGGCGTGAGGTCGACGCCTTCAATAGCGTGATCAATCGTTCCAAGATCCGTCGGGCCTTCGAACGTAACCGCACGGTGGATCGACACGCGGGAGTCACTCGATGAAACTACATCGTACACACCACTCACGCTTACGGGCACTTCAAATGTCCACACATTGGAAGGGTTTCCAGCTTCGTGATCGCCAATTGCGACCGAACCCGGTTGGTTCATGATGCCAGTCACCAAAAATTCGGTAGGCACAGCAAACGCAAGCGACCCGCAATCGCCCACCGGCCGCGGAACTTCGTCCAGCGTTCCGTTCAGTTGATACACGCTGGGTATGTCGAAAAAGTCGTTGCATGCCACTACAACCGTGTAGTGCGCTTCCGAGCAAAACGAGAACTCACGGTACCCCTCCCCGATGTCGACAGACTGAGGTTCCGCCCAGTCGCGGTCGTCGGCGCGAACTCGTAGGAACACCTCATGTCCCGTGTCCGCGAGGACCAAGACACGTACCTCTTCATCACAAGTGGGAACGCGGTCGTCGCCGCAAGCAGTGAGGAAGCCAAGACTCATCGAGAGGATTGGAACCGACGAAAGACGCATCCGCGCGCTAATCTACTCGAATTGGGACACCGGGAGGGCCATCATCTCCGGTAGGAGGGTTGCAATCATAAACCCGGTCTACCATCGGTGTAGTTCTAGGCGGTCCGTTTAGGAGTGCATCTTTCCAAGGTCCCTCAGAGCTAACTCTGCAAATAAATCCGTGATCGTCTGGTTCTTCTCCGCCATTGCAAAGGCAGCTTGTACGACACTCGACATCCACGATGACAGGCGACAACATCCCGGAGACCCTATATGCGTCTCTTACCCACGGAACTGTATCTGGCGGTAACGGAGAAACCCCCTCATCAAAAACATCAGTCGCTTGATTCGAATATACACTGCCAACAGATTGACTATCGTGATCCACTCCAAAATCGCTGTAGTTGACCGGTAGCATCACGTACACGTTTTTCCATGCGACAAATTTGGCCATCTGGGGACATAGGCCATGAATCATGTTAACAATCGCCAAATCCTGGAATCCATATGTTGTTGCTCTATGTCTTTCGATCTCTATGGACGATCTTCTCCCATATCTGACGTAACCTGCAAACATCGAGACATTCACCTGAAGAAAGCCTCCCACAAACGCATCATAGGAGCGTGACGTTTCGAGAACTATGTCGGATCGATGTATTGTTGTTGCGTCATCGAAAAAGGCTCGGGTTTCTTGGTCGCGATACTGCCCGGGAAGTAAGATGGGCTGATAGACGATTCCTCCCACCGAGGGTGTATCGTGCCCGAACGCACTCGGATTAATCGCCCAAATGCGCGCAGCGCTTCCGCTCGATGGCCAATCCATCATGTCAATCGGACGGCCCGTCTCATCGGTTCCAACATAGCGCTTCGATGTGGTCACCGATGGATAGTCGGTCTGCCAATACATAACGAGACGGTCATCGAGCCAGAACAGCTGGAACAGTGAGTACGTCAACGGGGAGGTGGTGTCCGGGGTGTACTTCACCTCGGTGAGGCGATCGAGCGCGTCGTAGTAGAAGAAATAACTCGCCGTCTTATTGAGAAAAGGATTGTCAAACGCCTTGTAGACTCGGCGATTCTTCGCGTCGAATGCGCTGATGACATCGTAGTAGTACCAAGTCGCCCCCGATTTGTATTGCCCAAAGACGTCGTTCACGTTATGACGACCATCGAAGTAGTAATACTCACGATTATCGTGGGTGAGGGTTGATATGTTGTCGTCTTCGATCCGGTTGCCGTAGGCGTCGTACAGAAACTCGGTGTCGCCGAGCTGCGGGCTGCCGTCGTTCTGGCGAACGAGCGCGACTTGATGCGAGCTGCCGTAGCCGCTCGGGTTGATGTCATGCATCAGGCCGCCGGTCGAACCGGGAATGGGGCGCAGGATTCGTTTCCAGTCGCCGGCCGCCGTGAACGGTGGCGAGAGACTGTGGCTGTTCTTGAAGTTGCTGCCGCTCGTCGGACAGCTCCCGAGGTTCGTCGTGTTCTCACACACCACGCGATCCTGATGGTCGTAGATGAACCACGAGTCGGTGACCCCATTGGTGTTGGGGAAGTAGTCGCGCTTGGTTACCCGCCCCTTGTTGTCCTCGGTAAGCGTCACGGAGTGATGAATCGTTCCACCGGTCTGGCCTTCGACGTAGAGAGCTGTGATCCGGTACGCAAGGTTGCGCGTGATGCGCGTCCGCAATGCCGTGCCCGACACCGCGTTCTGTTGGTTGTACTGCTGCAGCGGACCGTACGGATTCCACAAGATCGAATCGATCACGGGAGTCCCGGTGCTGGTTCGCCACAGCGCGGTGGCGCGGTCGGTGTCGGAGTTGCTGCCTCCCGATCCGTAGGTCCAGCCAATCACCGCGCCCGACGGCGTCGTGACCTCGGAAAGCGCACCGTTCTTGGTCCAGGCGTACTCGTGCGCTGCGACGCGATGGGTATCGTCCTCGATGTGCTCGCGCACAACACGACCAGCGTCGTCGTAGCTGTAATACGTCTCCTGGTCGATCGATCGGTCGCCCAGGCTGGTGTCGCAGAGCAACATGACCTTCTCGTACGCGAGTCGCCCTTCGGTGTTGTTGCATCCGCCACTGATCGGGCAGAGGCCGGGGGCCGTATCGTAGACGCGTTGGATTTCGTCATGTGCGGTGCCGCCGCATAGCCAACCGGAGTAGTTGTTGTTCAGCGGTCGGCTCAGCTGGTCATAGCTGAACGAATGGGTGCGTTGGGCTGCGCCTCCACCGAGTCCTTCGACCTTCGTGGTGAGACGATTCGCGGCGTCGTAGACGTTGATGACCGGATACGTCATGTCGGGACTGACGAGCTTGACGACGCGGCCGAGATCATCGCGGACGGTCTGCGTTTCCTTGCTGTCAGGATCGGACACCTCGAACTGGTTGCCGATCCAGTCGTACAGCAGGTTCCACGTGTCGAACGTCGAAGCGGTCTTGTACTTGTCGACCGACGTCACCCGTCGATCCGCGCCCGGCGTGCTGTCGCGGTGGAGCACGATCTTGCTCAAGCTGCCGGCGCCGTTGACCTCGCTGAGCTCACCGTTCGAGTCATAGACAAAGCCCGTGAACTTCGAGAGGTCGGCAGGGTTGTAGATGTACTGCAGTCGGCGGCTATCGAAGTAGGCGAACTGCTCCTTCGCGATGACGGTTCCTGCAGCGTTCTTCGTGTAGATGTTCGTTAGCAGACGATCATCGTCGTACGTGAAGTCCTGCGAGTCTCCTGATGAACCGGCGTTGCAGTCGTCGCGCCGCTTTGTTCGTGTCAATGTGCCCGAGGTCGCGTTGTACTCGTAGAGCATGCATGAACCATCGGGCAGCGTGAGCTGGGTGAGCCGCAGACTTGTATCGCGCGCCCAGCTCGTCACGAGGTCGGCGCCGTTGGGCGAGCTGCAGCTGCCCTGCCCTGCCATCGCTTCGGTCCGCTTCTTCAGATACCCGCGTGCGGTATCGAACTCGAGACACGTGAACGTGCTGTCTGGATCTTGCAGCGACGTTGGGTTTCCCCAGAAGTCGTACGTGCTCGCGTACGTCGTGGTGTAGCCGCCGCCGTTGGCACGCTTGTGGTACTTGAGAAAATCATCCGACAACGCGCCGGTCGGGGTCCAGTACTCGAACTCGGTCGAGATCCCGGTTGAGTCGACATCGATCTGCGTCAGCCGGCCTTTAGCGTCGTGGGTGTAGTCGATGATGTACGAGTAACCGACGTTGGTGCCGCTGCTATTTAGCGTCGTTCCCGAGTACGTGATCGTGTCGAGCTTGCCATCGGCGGTGTAGTCGAACACCGTGCGCGCGCAGCCGGTTGTCACCGACGATGTGCATGACCCGGCGCTGGCGCTCAGATCGCTCTTGCGCCGGATCTCGGTGACCTTGCCGGGAAAGTCCGAGTCACCGTAGTAGCGCCACTCGGTACGACTGCCACCCGTCGCCGGATTCGTATCGGAGTCACCATACGTGATCGTCGTGGGCATACCGTTGCTATCGAACGCTCGCGAGATGTAATTGCCGATCGGATCCTGCGTCGCGCCGAGATCCAGTGCGCCGCCACCGGTGTTCCAGACGTATTGGGCAATGTCCGTGCACGCACCGTCACAACTCTCGCTCGGGGGACCGATCGGCGTCACCGTAGTCACGACGTCTTCACTGGGGCTGCTGATCGTCAGGCATCGTGCCGCGCGGAAGCATCTGCCGGTCGCGCCAGAGCTTTGTTTGCCACCACACATGAAGCCGGCGCCGCAATCGCCGTCTGTCGTACACGCCGGCGTCTTGCCGAGGTTGAAATAGAGCACGGTGTTGCCAGTACAACCTGTACGTGCCGAGTTGAGCTCGAGGCCGATCATTCCGCGCGATGTCGAGATTCGCGCGACCTTGGACCGATCGGTCGTGTTGCTGGCAAACTGGATGATCCGGTCACCGGCGCCGTTCTGGATCTCGCCGAGATAGTTGTTGTCGTACAGGTTGGACTGGACAGTGTTGCCACCCATCGAGATCGTCGTCAGATTTGCTCCCGAATACGCGTATGTCGTCGTGTGCTGCGTCGTCCACGTGCTCGAGATGTAGATCTGGAACTCGAGCGATGACAGCTTGCTGCTCGTGTACGAGAACAGCAGGCGACGCTTGCCGGACGCATCGGTCACCGTCGAGACCTGACCATTGCCATCGTACGCGACGAGAACCTTGTTGGGTGCAGCGAGCGAGTCCCAGATCTCGATGAGCTTGCCCGAGCTGTTGTAGACCATCGTCTCGCCGGTCAGCGTGCGCAGCTGGTACTCGTTGGGTGATGTTGTCCGCTGCCGCAGGTACGTCACGTGAAAGCCCGACTGCGGCGTGTAGGTGTCCCAGCCGCCGGACGTGCTCGCGTAGGTCCACAACACGTCCTGACCGCGATTGGTGTGCAGAATGATCTGGTCGGGATTGGGCGTCGTGTTCTTGTCGAGCCAGGTCATGTACGTGTGCTGCCACCGATCGCCGAGCGCCTTGCGATATACTGGCGCGCCTCCCCCAGGCGCATAGGCGCTGGTATAGAATCGACGAAACCCGATACCCGGTCCGTATGGAACCTTGGGCGCCACGTCCGGCGGCAACGAGTAGTGTAGCGTGCCGGTCGACGGGCTGAAGATTCCTGTTTCAGCGCAAGACAGCGGCGATTCGCACTGTCCGGTGGTTAAGCCCGGATAGCAACCTTCATCCGCCGTGCCATCGCTGTCATCGTCGGCGCCGTTGCCGCACACCTCGGCGGCATCCGCCAGCTCGATCATGACGAAGAAAACGAGCAGAGACAGGAGCAGGAAACGTGCGACCGACATGGCTATGCCTCCTCATGGCGGATGGTGTCGAGCACGAGCCCAAGCGCGGCCTGTTGAGCAGTCGCAGACTTGGTCGTGTACAGCACGTGGACCAGCGTCGAACCATCGACGAGCACGACGTGCACGCGCTGATATCGCTCCGTGAGACCGGGCGGCACATAGTCGACCTCGATGCGGGCACCTGCGAGGCCGCGGCTCGTCGTTAGCGATCTGCTCGCAGAGATTCGGGCGTCCGGCAGCGCTGCTTGCGCCCTGCGGAGCGTCTTCTCGAGGCCGCCATAGCCGCCGTTCGCGATTGCCGATGCATGATCGGTGCGGATCACGGTAATCGACTCCTTCGACGTGTTGTCTTCCGGCACCCACATCGAGGTGGTGACTCCGCGCTGCTTGGTGTCCTGGCGTTGCCAGCCAACCGGCACCTCGAACGCGAGGCTCGCGAGCTCCACCGATTGGCCTTCGATGGTCGGCGACGAGTTGCAGGAGGCGCCGACAAGCAGGACTACGCCGAAGGCAAATCGATTCCGGCAACTCATGGCACAACTCCGGTCGACGCGAGCTCGTCGACACCGAGCTGCCGTTGCGCACGTATCGAGAAAGTTCGTTGGCTCTGTTCACGAACCGCGCGTGCAAAACGAGCTTCCGAGTCTTGCTGCGCATCGCTGAGCTCGGCCGCGCGATCAGCAGCTTCTTGCTCGAGCGGACTCAGCTGCTCGTATGACCACGCCGATTCGGGACGTCCGATGTCGTACGGTGTGAACGGCTCGTGGCGAACCGACTCGGAACCCGGTGCAGGAGTCACGGGTTCGCCAGTGATCGGCTCAGCCTCCGCCACCGGAGGTGACAAATCGGGTTGCGGAGACGGTGCATCACTTCGAGACGTCGCAGCAATGAACAGCACCGATGCCATCAGCACGCCAACCAAGAGCGATCGATTCACATGACCCTCCGTGCAGAAGTTTCCCGATAGGAGCAAGCGGTCACGCTGCTCCGCTGAACGAACGACTAGCGCGCAGACGCCACGCTCCACGTGGCGCCTCGCTCATCACGTCGAGCACGATTGTTCGGTCGACACCGAAGCAACTGCGCCCACGTTGGTTCTACGTAAACCGATCGCGACATCGCAAGCGAAAATGCGCCAACAAAGATCTCTTGGTCGATTCTCCGTCGAGAAATCGATCCACGAGCAACGTCATCTGCGCTGTATCAATTTAATTCAATGGTGCGCGAATCGCGGGAGCGAGCGAGTGTCACGATGTCTAGCCGCGTATTGCTGCGTCGAGGAGTAAGTGGCTCGGCCTCACAACGCTGCTGAAGAGAGACAGTTACGAACGCTGGCCGCTGTCGACTCGATCAGTTCTCGTAGCTGCTCTTTGAACTTCTATTAAGAGCCTCGCGCGACGTTCTCGGCCGTAGACACGACAACACTGGTCGTCGCGACCTCATCCTCGAGCTCGACTACGGAATCAACGAGACCAACGTCCAGCGCGAGGTCTCCGTCTCGGCATCGTACGCGTCAAGCGATACCCAAGAACCGAGCCCGCCGGGTGACAACCACTTCGGATCCAGGTCTGGCGGATAGTCGATGGCGACCTCGGTGGCCCCCGTCGCTGTAATCCAACCCGGCGTGCTCACGGTCATTTGTCTACCAGCTTGATCATCGAGGCCGACCGTGACCCATGCTTTGGGCAGCGTCGGCAAGCTTGCGAGCGACAGCGTCAGCTCAGGAGCAACGGGAAGAATCGCGGGTGGCAACTTCGGAGGAAGCTCGATCGAGGTTAGCTCGTTCGTGTATCGGCTCGCCGTTCCGCGTCGCTGATAGCCACCGATGCTCGGCTCCCCAGTGTTCAGGCTGAAGCGCAACTGATCATCGGCCAACAGCAGCTCTGCCGGAGGAACCACGATATGCGGCTCTTCAAATACCTCGAAGCTAATGTTCGTCCCGCCTGACGTTAGCAATGACGACGAGGTTCGAAACGTCGCCATCGGAGTCGCGTCAGGCACAACGAGATCAATCGGCACGAGGTCAACGCCTTCGGCGCCCTGATCGATCGTTCCGAGATCGGTGGGACCTTCGAACATAACGGCGCGGCGGATCGCGATTCGCGCATCGCTCTGCGCAACCACGTCGTACACACCACTCATCGGTATCGGCAATTCGAATGGCCAGAAGTTGGCAGAGCTCCCGGTTTGGTAATCACCGATCGCGACCACCCCGGGTTCCTTCATGGTGCCGATCACCAAGAAGTCGCTGGTGTCGATGTCCGCAAGCGATCCGCAGTTGCCAACGGGTTGAGGAACCTCGTCTCGCGTCGCGTTCAGCTGATAGACGCTCGGTCTTTCGGTGAAATCATCGCAAGCGACCGCGATCGTGTAGTGCGACTCCGAGCAGAATGAAAACTCGCGGTACTTGTCACCCATTCTCGCGAGTAGAGGCTCCACCCAATCGCCGTCATCGGCGCGAACCCGCAAGAATACTTCATCGCCGTTCTCGGCAAGTACCAGCACGCGCACTTCGTCCTTGCACACCCGCGAGACGTCATCGCCGCAGGCAACGGTGAGACCAACGCACGTATAAGCAACCCCGACCGAACGGATCGACATGCGCGTCGGACTGTAGTCGCAGTCACATCGCGGCTCCACTCGCAGGATCTGACGACGGTGTATCGCGAGCGATGAGCGGACCGCTGCTAGTGACGCACCCGCTGCACTAGGGCGTTGGGATCACGCAGCTCGACGTAACCGTCCGACCAGGGATGTTGGCTAGTCCGCCGCGCGAGCCCGTGACCACGGGCCGGGCAGCAGCTCGTCGAGCCGACGCTTTGGGTGATCCTGTACGCGCGGGATGATGTCGGTCAGATATGCAATGGGATTGATCCCCTGCGCCTTGCACGTCGCCACGAGCCTGTAGAGGCCCGGCAATACTCTTTCATGCGTCGACGTCTCCGACGAAAAGGTAGTTCTTGCAGCCGAGCGCGGACCGGTGATCCCGGTTGGTACGTTCTTCCCTGCCAGTCTAGGAGGTCTCGCACCCACGCGGCAGCCCGTCGCCGCTACCGGCGTTCGGGCTCTGCTCGCAGCACTTCACCGCCGTGCTCGCCAGGCTCTGCCACCGATTTCGTGCGCATCACGATCTCCGAGCGCACCGTCGACGTGGTGCGCACGTGATCACGGACGATCTGGAAGTTCATCTCCGTGCTGCCTTGGGCCCTTCCTGTCCCCATGACGGCGTGCCGTCGCAGCAGTAGATCGCCCGTCATGTTGGCTGTCCCTGACCTAAGCACCGTAGAAGCATTCGGCTCGACGCTCAACGCCTGGGACGAAGCACGCGTGACCATCTCGGTGAAAACGGTCACGCTCGTGTCGGTCATCGCGGTCAGCCGGTACTTCACCGTGCGCGTCCAGATGACCTTTGACCAGGTAATTTTAGACACGACCTGCCAGGTAGCCCCGACTCCGACTTCCTGCTCGGGGAATACGACCGAGTCCGGGCGGATCGAATCAACGAAGGACGACAAGCGATCACTCATGTGTCTCGATGCGTGCGGGGTTTCCACCGCTATCTCGGAGGTTCGACCCAATGGGTCCATTCGCCACGACGTCCGCAGTCCTTTGAGTGCGGCAGTCTCGGCCTGTGTTCGCGAGCGAAGCGTCGGGTCGATAGAGTCGTTCAGGACCGCAACGTCGTCGACCACCGAGGAGATAGCGGCCTCTCCACTCGGCGACACTGAGGTCACTTGCAAGTAGCCGGTCAACCGGAGCGTCGGCACATCCGCGCTGCGCTGCCCTTCTTCGCGGACGGTATTGGTAAACGCAGCTGACATCCCCAGCTTAATTTCCATCTCGAAGCGCTCGCGATCGTGCGTTGTCAGCTCGTAGCGAAGCTCCTTCCGGGGCTCGGCTCCCGGCTCCACGATCGAGATCACGGCCTGCGGCCTGGCCACAAGCGCAACGTCTCGGCCACCACCACAGGCGACCAGGACTACAAGCACGAGCACCAACGCCTGCACGAAAGGCCACCTTGCTGAATGCCGCCCCACCTCGAGGCCGCCACGAAAGGAATCCAGGCGCGCGAACCATCCGCTCGCGCCAGGCCGCCACAGCATCCCTTCGATCCCGCTGGTCCGCGAGGCTGCATGTGCTCTCGCATCATGCCTTTGTACTTCGCCTTGCTCTCCGCTGCACTGCATCTGCACTCGCCTTCGCCTCGGCCGCTTCTGGGTGCGCCGCTGATCGCGGTCGGCACGGATGACCGACCGTCTCACGAATACCGATCTGTGAGCGATTGATGCCTACAACCGGAGCTAGAGATGGTGTCATTGCTCCTGTGATCGAACGATTTGTCATTCCCGTGGCGGGTCCCGGCTTGGTCACAGCCCGGTCCCGATAGTTCGCATCGCCGCAGTGATGCTCTTGCGAACCACAGGGTTGCCGGGATGCTGGACCGTGAGCTCGTTGGTTAGAGGATCGAGCTCCACGTAGGGATCTCCATAAATGGAGCTCGCGAACGAAAGCCCAGCACGGTAGGCGCCGTAGGCAGCAGGCGAAGCTCAGCCCCCTGGCTGAATGTGATCACGTTGCCCGGTATACCTTGAGCACTGCGTCGCTGCCGTTGAGCGACGACCGCGATCACACCAGTGGCGCCGGCTGCCGCCACTCGTTCCACGCGCAATCACGCGTGATCAGAAATATTTGGCGGCCGGCGCGAAGACGTCTTCGAAGCTTCGTCGATGCTCTTGATGAAGGCGTGCACGTCGGTCGTGCGACTCGCCGCGGTGACTCAATAACATCCCCTGCTCAGAGGATTCTGGAGACACTCAGGGGCAACCGCGTCATGGATGACGCCCTTCTCGTTGCGCGTGCGCTTCTCGGTCTCTAGCAGCGCACGCAGCTGTTTGCGCTCGAGCTCGAGATCTGCGACGTCCGTGCGGAGCCGCTGCTTGTCTTCGTCGGTGCGCGCCGACCGCAGCGCTGCGTTGGCCTTCTTTAGCTCGCCGTCGATCTTGCGAAGCGCCGCCGTGAGCTCATCGGCGGTAGACCGCTGCGGTTGCGCCGTGCGACCCGCGCGGGATTCGACGCTGCGAGCTGGTGGTGCCGGTGCCGCTGGCACGACAGAAGCATCCACATTCTCAAGTGGAGGCGATGCCGGCGGCGTCGCAACTTGGTCAGCAGTGATCTCTGTCGTGTCTTGCTTGACGGGAGATTGATCCGACGAGCGGCACGCCGCCGAGCATAGAAGCAAGCCTGCGAACAAGGCGCGGAGCCTGCTAGTCACGGCGTTATTCTCATGAGGATGTATGCCGCACCGCTTCCCGGCGCTGAGGTATCGCGTTGATCGTGGTCCACTCCGGTCGCATCGCTGGCTTCCGACGGAGATCCGACCAGCACGGTATCTCCGCCGCGAGACAGCGCGATGCCGTCGCCAAATCGATAGCCGGCGCCTGCGTTCGACGCTTTCGCGTAGGTGCGCTGCTCCCACGTCGAGTCGATCCTCTCGAATATGTAGACCGCTCCGGCTCCGAGAAGCGCGTTGCTCGTTTGGATGCCGTCCATCCCTGGGTACGCACCCGCCTCGCCGGGAGCTGCAAGCGCGAGCGTGTTCCCCTCCGGGGAGACCGCGACTGCCAGCCCGAAAACGTCGTATCGGTTTGGGTTCGACGCCTTGAACGACTCTTCGTACTGCCAACCTGCCTCGGTTCGTCGGTACAGGTAGACAGCGCCGCTGCCCGGACTCTTCCCATCGGCCTGCATGGTTCCAATGCCACTCGACGAGCTGCTATTCCCGCTCGCTCCAACAACGAGCACTGATCCATCCGAAGACACCGCGGTGCTCGTCCCGAAGAATTCGGAGGCTTCCGGGTTGGGCGACTTGATGTACGCCTGCTGCAACCACGTACCGTCGGACTTTGCGAATACGTACGCAGCGCCCGCAAATGGCAGGGAGTTGTCCATTCCATCCGAATTGACACCTCCGTGCTTGCTGGCCTCGGCAATCGCTGTCGTCACTACCGTTGATCCGTCGGCCGACAGCGCGAGTGCCCAACCCGACAGGTCACCTCGTTCGGTGTTTGCCGGCTTCAACGTCGTCCGCTGAACCCAGGTATCGCCGTCGCGTTCGAACACATGAACCGGCCCCTCGTAGTAGGCAGAACCCAGGGCAGCGACCGCAATCGTCGCTCCGTTCTCGGAAACTGCGACGCGCGCTCCGAATCCAACACCTGGGGACGTTCCAGGCGCCTTGAGATATGCCTGCTGGATCCAGCCGGTTGCTGTCCGCACGAACACGTAGGCCGCTCCGCTATCAGGCGCAGAGTTGTTCGATTGATCTCCGTCGACCCCAGTTGCGTTGCTGTCTTCACCCTCGGCTCCAACTACGAGAACCGATCCATCACTCGAAAGCGCGAGGCCAACTCCAAAACGATCGTCCGCGTCCGTGTTCGAGGCCTTGATATACGCTCGCTGCAGCCAGCCCGTGTCGGCACGCTCGAACAGATAGACAGCCCCGCTCGATTCGGCGAGCTGGTTGGTTTCGTGGCCGTCGATCCCCGTGGCGATGCTGTCTTCTCGTTGGGCGCTGATCGCCGCGATGGAGCCGTCGTGTGATAGCGCCACGCCAGCACCAAACCCAGTTCCCTCGCGGGTGTTCGATGCCTTGAGGTAGGTGCGATGCGCGTACGCGCTTGGAGTCGCTGTCGCGTCCGGCATCGACTCGCCCCACTGATTGTCGCCGCAACCGGCGTGCACGATGACAGCGATGAGGCCCAGCAACCGTCGATTCGTTGCTGACTGTTTCCTGTTCGTCGCGCACGTCACCATGGTGGTCTCGTTAGAGATTCTGCCACTGCTCGGGCCTCGCCAATTCGATCGCCCGACGGTAGTAGGGCGACGCAAGCATACTCGAGAACGCTACTCGGGCCGGCGCTCGTCGCGCGGTTGCGATGAGACCACGGCGCGCGGCAGGTTCTTGGTTCGTGGGTGCGGCGCACGCACGATCGCGCGAAGCGGAGGGAGCTTGGCACCTGCGGCGATGTTCGGCTCGAGGATCGTCAGGACGCGATCGGCGGCCGCGCGCGTCCAGAATCCCACCGCGGTGTGAACCGGAATGGTTCCCTCGTGAACGACAAGCATGTCGACCTCCGTGCCGATCGGGATCCGGATCCCAGCGACGACTAGCTCACTCACGACGATGCGCGTGACCGGCTCGCCCCGTTGGACTGCGTTCCGCAGGCGAGCGATCGACCGCAGCCTCGCTCGGTACCACACCGTCGCGAGCACGCCGAAGATCCCGCATCCGGTCAGCCAGATGATCACGCCAGGCAGCTCGTGACTGCTCCATGAGGTGAGCGCAGTGATCGTGATCAACGCCATCACCGCTGCGACCGCCGCGATCATATGACGCGGCCGCGCCCTCGCGGCACGCATCAACGCGTCGAGCTCGTTGGTCTCATCGGTCATCCGATCAGAGCCTCACCGACGCACCGAGGCGAACCGCAACGTACGATACGCGCTCGTCCGATCCGTCCACGATGTTGTCGGTCGGAGGATGAAGGTCGACACCGAGGTCGAATGCTACTCCTGGATTCACCGCGATCGCGAGCCCGGTTTCGAGGTTGATTCCGATTCCCACCGCCGACTCGCGCAACTCCCCCGCCTCGATATACGTGTAGTTGGTATCGACGCCGAGCGAGACTCCTGCGTACGGCGCCACTCGCCCGAAGTGCATCGTGGCTCGTCCGATCGCGTGGGTCTCGAGCGTCCAAAACGCATCTTTGTTGTCACGGCCAAGCCGCCAGTACGTGAACCGGGCCATGCCGCCGGCTGTGATCCCGAGGTTCCCGAACTTCAGCTCGTAGCCGATCCGAAGGTTCGGCGCGAACGACGGCTCGACCTCGGCGTCGTACAGCGTCCCCGTCGGGAATAGGACGGCGAGCTGGGGATCGAGTCGCACGCCGGGGTGCGCGAAGCCGCCGCGGCGCGGCTGAGAGACGCCGGATACGGCGACACCGTCACCTGGCAAGCCGAGCGGCGGAGGACAACCCGCTGCGACCGGTGCACGATAGTCGTGATTGCGCTGCTTGACGATCTTCACCACGTCCGGTGCGTTGACGACGCGAAGGCTCCCGTCGGTTAACACCACCTTGTACTGCTCGAGCGGAATCTGCTCGGTGACGACGCCCGCCCAGATCGTGCCGTCGATCATCTCGATGAGATCGAGATATTCGAATGCCCGTGTGTCCACGGTGACTTCCGCATGAGCCGTCGAGGTCGACAGCGCGGTTCCAAGAATCGCCGCGGAAAAAATTGTGCGCCGTGCCCGATCGCCATTCATGCACAGGTAACGAAGCGCTGCGACGGGAGTCGCATTCGCGACAATTGGCGTTCGGATCGCGCGGAGTTACGACCCAGGCATCAACTCAACCGTCCCCTCGCCGACCTTCACGCCCTTGAGCACGCGAAAATCTGCGCCCCACTGCTCTACCAATAAGGTGTCTTCACCCGGGGCGCTGTAGAGCCACCACCGGCAGCGTTCGACGTGACCGGTCGGTCGATCCTTCTTCACGCCGCTGAGCTCGCCGACGTCACCATGTAGCTGACATGTCGCGGCGCCGCGCTTGTCCAGCACATAGCGGACCTCGCCGATCACCATCGCCTCGGGCGGATAGCCGCTGACCTCTTGCGAGTTGTCTTGCGTCAGCAGACGCAGCGCACCGCCGCCAGCGCGCTCGATCCCGACGATCAGCCACTTCACATCGCTGCCATCGACCACGCGACCGCCGGTCCAGCGGTGGCCGTCCTCGTCGTACGCGACGAGGCCCTCGCACAAGAAATCGCGACCATCGATCGTGACCACGTCGTCAACCCGTAGGTCGCGAACCGTACGCTCCACCACCTTGTCGCCCGCGCCAGACGGCAGGGCCCGCGCATCGCTGCCGGAGGTGAGCGCCTTCTTCCGGTCTTTGAGAGCGATCCCGACCGCGGTGGCGCCACCACCGACGACCAGCAACACGAGCAAAAACCACAGCACGAGCCGAACTATCCACGTGCAACCGGTTCAACGCAACGCAGCGTGACGATTGATGAACCACGACGGTCTGCCTTGACACACCGACGGGCCGCACCGTACACCGAAGCGCCCCTTCCAGGAGGAGCCACATGGTCGCCGTTCCAGCGCAAGACGATCTGCGTCGCGTCCTCGATGACGATGGCAAGCCGTTGCCCGGCGCCAAAGTCCCGAACATCCCGGATGCAACGCTGACCAAGATCTTCGACACGATGCTGCTCACGCGGATCATCGACGATCGAATGATGAGGCTTCAACGCCAGGGCCGACTCGGCTTCTACATGAAGTCGATCGGTGAAGAAGCCAGCCACTTCGCAGTGGCGCCGCTTCGCGAAACCGACTGGGTATTTCCGAGCTACCGCGAGCAAGGCTCGTGGTTCTGGCGCGGCTACTCGGTGCAGCAGTTCATCGATCAGCTGTTCGGCAACGTCGACGATCCGATCAAGGGCCGTCAGATGCCGGTGCACCACTCGGCCAACTGGCTGAACCTCGTATCGATCAGCTCGCCGGTCGGTACGCAGATCCCGCAGGCCGTCGGTGCCGCCTACGCCGCGAAGGTGATGGGCAAGGACGACGTCTCGATGGTGTACTTCGGTGAAGGCACATCTTCGACGGGCGAGTTCCACGTCGGCATGAACTTCGCGGGCGTCTGGAAGGCGCCATGCGTGTTCCTGTGCCGCAACAACGGCTGGGCGATCTCGGTGCCGAGCACGACGCAGACCGCGGCAAAGACGTTCGCGAGCAAGGCCGTCGGTTACGGCATGCCGGGCATCCGCGTCGATGGCAACGATCTACTCGCGGTGTGGCAAGTGGCGAGCGAAGCGATCGATCGCGCGCGCGCCGGTGATGGCCCGACGTTGATCGAAGCGCTGACCTATCGCGTCCAGGGCCACTCGAGCTCGGACGATCCTTCGGTCTATCGCGATCCGAAGGAGCCGGAGATCTGGGAAAAGAAGGATCCGCTGAACCGGTTGCGCAATTACCTGCGCCACCGCGGGCTGTGGAACGAGGGTTGGGAGACCGAGCTCAGCGAACGCTACAACCATGAGATCACGACCGCGCTCGCGACCGCGGATACCAAGCATGCACCGGCGATCGAGACGATCTTCGATGACGTCTACGAGGACCTGCCGTGGAATCTGCGGGAGCAGCGTGACTATCTGATGTCTCAGACGCGTACCAAGAACCCTCACCACCACGGGTAACGAGGCAGTAAGCACCATGCCCACGATGAACATCATCGAAGCCGTCCGCGACGCGCTTCGTACCCAGATGCGCGCTGATTCACGCGTCGTCGTCCTCGGCGAGGACGTCGGCAAGTTCGGCGGCGTGTTCCGCGCCACCAGCGGCTTGTTCGACGAGTTCGGCGCCGACCGGGTGATCGACACGCCGCTCGCCGAGGCCGGCATCATCGGCACCGCGATCGGCATGGCGCTCTACGGCCTTCGCCCGGTGCCCGAGATTCAGTTCGGCGACTTCATCTTTCCGGCGTTCGATCAGATCGTGAACGAGCTGGCGAAGTTTCGCTATCGCTCGGGCGGCCAATACCCCTGCCCCGTCGTGATCCGCACGCCGGTCGGCGGCGGCATCCGCGGCGGTCACTATCACTCGCAGTCGCCCGAGGCGCTGTTCATTCACACGCCCGGCCTCAAGGTCGTGGCGCCGTCGAACCCATACGACGCCAAGGGCCTGCTGCTGTCATGCATGCGGCAGAACGATCCGGTGCTGTTCATGGAGCCCAAGCGGATCTACCGCGCCAGCAAGGGCGAGGTTCCCGAGGGTGAATACTTCATCGATCTCGGCAAGGCCGCGGTTACCCGCGAGGGCCATCAGGTCACCTTGATCGCCTGGAGCGGCATGGTGTCGATCGCCGAGGAAGCCGCGAAGAAGGCGGACCAGGCCGGAATCTCCGTCGAGGTCGTCGACATGCGCACGCTGATGCCGTTCGACATCGACACGATCCTCGAATCGGTCAAGAAGACCGGCCGCTGCGTGATCGTCCACGAGGCGCCGAAGACCTGCGGGTTCGGCGGCGAGCTGGTCGCGTCGATCCAGGAGCGCGCGCTCGAATATCTCGAAGCGCCGATCCTGCGCGTCACCGGGTTCGACACGCCGTTCCCGTATTCGCTCGAGCACGAGTACCTGCCCAATGCCGATCGCGTCGTCGGTGCGATCCGCCAGACCCTGGAGTGGTGACATGGCGTTCGACTTCTACATGCCCGACATCGGTGAAGGTGTCGTCGAGGGTGAGATCGTCGGTTGGAAGGTCAAGGAAGGCGATCGCGTCAAGCTAGACCAACCGATCGTCGAGGTGATGACGGACAAGGCGACGGTCGAGCTGCCGTCGCCGCGCGCCGGCGTGATCGCGAAGATCAATTACAAGGACGGCGAGATCTGCCCGGTGGGCAAGGTGCTCGTCGTGATCGACGAAGACGGCGCGAGCGCATCGGCACCTGCGAAGGCCGCTGCAACGCCGCCACCGCCGGCCGCCTCGGACGCGCGCGCGAAGTCGGCAACGACGCAGGCGACGTCTCGGCCGGCGGCTGCCTCAGCGGCTCCTGCGGTGACGCACTCGGCGATTCCGACGCCGATGATCGCGAGCGGAACGCAACAGATCCAAGTCGTCGACGTGTCGCGCGATCGGTCGCGCGTGCTTGCGACCCCGGCAACGCGCCGGCTCGCTCGCCAGCTCGGCGTCGAGATCGGCCGGGTGCCGGCGACCGGGAAGCACGGTCGGGTCACCAGCGACGACGTCAAGCAGTACCAGGCACAGCCGACTGCCGCGCCCGCTGCAGGCACGGCCAAGGGCTATGCGCCCATGGCGATCGCCAAGGCCGGCGACGAGGAGCGGATCCCACTGCGCGGCATGCGCAAGAAGATCGCCGAGACGATGGCGCGCTCGGTCCATACCGCGGCGCACTTCACCTACGTCGAAGAAGTCGACATGACCGAGCTGGTCTCGGTGCGCGACCACGCCAAGGCGCGCGCCACCGAGCGCGGCATCAAGCTCAACTACCTGCCGTTCATCGTGAAGGCGGTGGTGTCGTCACTCAAGAAGTGGCCGCAGCTCAACGCCAGCCTCGACGAGTCGACCCAGGAGATCGTTCGCAAGAAGTACTATCACATCGGGATCGCCGCCCAAGGCCCGCATGGCCTCGCGGTCTCGGTCGTGCGCGATGCCGATCGCCGCTCGATCTTCGATCTCGCGAAGGAAGTTGATCGCCTCGGTGAGGCGGTTCGCAACGGCACCGCGACGCGCGAGGAGCTCACCGGCTCGACGTTCACGATCAGCTCGCTCGGCAAGCTCGGCGGCGTGCTCGCGACGCCGATCATCAACTTCCCCGAGGTCGCGATCATCGGCGTGCACAAGATCGAAGAGAAGCCCGCCGTGCGCGACGGCCAGATCGTGATCCGGCACCTGATGAACCTGTCGATCTCGGTCGATCACCGCATCGCCGACGGCTGGGACGGCGCGATGTTCCTGCAGGACGTCAAAGCGCTGCTCGAAGACCCCACCACGATGTTCATGGAAATGGTCTGAGAGCCGGGCCCGGCTTCGGTTAACGAGGTCCGACCTAATTAATTCGCTAAATCGCTGGGGAGCGAGGCCCTCGCTTGGTGGGCTTACACCCCGACCTGGTGTCGGGCACCCATCGATACATGTGCGAATAGCGGTTGGGATGCCAGCACTTGGGCGTGCCAGCTGGTCGCACAGCTGGCGCGCGGCTTGCTCGTAGTCGACCGCATGCGCGCAATGCTCCTGGTGACGGTCCTCGCGGTCGGCTGTAGCACCGATACGACGCTGTCCGAGGACACCGCATTTCGGCGGGTGATCGACCAGTACGACAGCTATGACGAGTGCATCAACGACTCGCAGTTCCTGGACTGCTACCAGACGCTGACGTTGTGCGCGAGCGGGCGGGTGGCGATGAGCCTCAATCCTCAGGTCGAAGACGGCAGCTATCAGCTCGATGGTGACCTCGCCATCGCGACGTTCCTCACCAAGACGGTCGAGTTTGACCTCACGACCGCCACCTCGGAGCAGTTGCCCGGCCGTAACAACTGGGAGCGCGTCGAGCCGATCTACTACGACTGCGATTCGTCGGAGTAGTGGCTCCGACGCTGTTGCGCTAGATTGCGCCGCATGGTGCACGCCAGCGCCGCTCCGCGGTCCGGCCCGTTTGCGTACTTCGACGGTGACGACGAAGCGAAGGCGCGCGGCTTGTTCCAACTCGTACGCGAGGACGGCACCGCGATCGACGACGCCGCGCTTGCAGGTCTCGAACGCGGGCTCGCGCAGCGCCTGTTCGAAGGCATGGTCCGGATCCGCGTCACCGACGCCCGGATGATGGCGCTGCAGCGCCAGGGTCGGATCGGATTCTACGGCGAGGCCCTCGGCCAGGAGGCGGCGGTCGTCGGTTCTGCCGCGGCGAGCCAACCCCAAGATTGGATCGTTCCAGCGCTGCGCGAGGCCGGCGTCGGCCTCTATCGCGGGATGACGCTCGATTCGTACGTCGCCCAGATCTTCGGCAATGCCGCGGATCCGACGAAGGGTCGCCAGATGCCGTGCCACCCATGCGATCGCCAGAACCACTACGTCGTGATGTCGTCGTGCGTATCGACGCAGATTCCGCATGCCGTCGGGATCGCGATGGGCATGAAGCTCTCCGGTGATCGCGGCAAGGTTTGCTTCGGCTACATGGGCGACGGCGGCACCAGCGAAGGCGACTTTCACGTCGCGCTCAACTTCGCCGGTGTCATGAAGGCACCGGTCGTGCTGATCTGCCAGAACAACCAATGGGCGATCTCGACGCCTGGCAAGCTACAGACCGCCGCAGATACGATCGCGCTCAAGGGCTGTGGCTATGGCGTCGAGTCGATCCGCGCCGATGGCAACGATGTGCTCGCGGTGCACTCGGCGATCAGCTATGCCGCAGACAAGGCTCGCCGCGGCGACGGCCCGACGTTCGTCGAGCTGCTAACGTATCGCGTGAGCGCGCATTCGTCGTCGGACGATCCGACGCGGTACCGCGACGAGAAGATCACCGACGAGTGGAAAGCCAAGCGCGATCCCGTGCGCCGGTTCGAGGCATATCTCATCGGGCGCGGCTGGCTCGCCGCGGGCGATTACGATCGACTCGCGACCAAGCTCGAGATCGAAGCGCGCGAGGCAATTGCACGCCAGGAGAAGGTTGGTGCGCCAACCCTCGAGACCCTGTTCGACGATGTCTACGAACAGCCGACCTGGCTCCAGCGCGAGCAGCTCGCCGAGGTGATCGCTGCACCGCGCGCGAAGTCGCCCCACCAGCACGGCTAGATCGGTTCGCTAAGCTCGCGAGACGATCGGGTTTCGCCGCGGTTTCGTAATACGCCCTTCAGTAGTCACGTCGCCTGAACACGCGCTCTGCAACGCGGTGTTAGGGCCGCTTGCTCGCGGAGATCTGCCGAGAAATGGCATCTACACCGGCCATGCGAGCTTGCTTCGCGATCGCCGCCTGTCTCGTTATTGGCTGTGCCGCCTCCCGCAGCGCCACCAAGGGCGACGGCGCGAAGCTTGTCGCGCGTTGCAATCCAAGCCTCGAGAGCCCCGCGCTGTCCGGAGACCCCGGCTGCGTCCGCGGCGAGGTCACGGACGCCAAGACCGGCAAGAAGCTCGGCGGCGCAACGGTCACCGCGTCGCGCCAAGGTGAAGACGCTGTATTCACCACGCTCAGTGATGCCACCGGCACCTACTCGATCCAGCTGCCCGAAGGCACCTACACGATCGGCGTGTTCACCGCCGACCGCGAGTTCGAGCGCAAGGGCGTCGAAGTCCGCGCCAATGAGGCGGTGCAAGTACTCGTCAAGCTGCCCAAGGCCGGCAGCGAAATGCTGATCCTGCAACGGTCGTAGCTCCGAGCGAGAACGTAAATGCTCGCGCGGAGCCATTCGCCGAGCTGTGACGCCGAAGGACCTGCTGCGCGGGGTAACCAGTTCCCGCGACCGCTCTTTGCACGGGGCGCCATTCAGGGTCAGCGCGGAAGTCTGTGCGACAAAGGGATAAAGCCGCGACGCTTCGCGCGCATCACTCGCCGCAAGACGGCACGCAGTGTTAGTGAGAAGCCATCGCGCGCACACCCGCGTTTGCGGTCTGTTCGTGTGATGCACCGGCTCCAGATCGCGGCGCTGATTGGATGGCTGTGGTGCATCGGCTGCGCCAGTGTTGTCACGAACGCTCCGACGATCGCTCGTGGCGAACCCGCGTGTGATGGCACTGGTGAGATCCGCGGGGTGGTGTATGAACGTGACGCTCAGGCATCGGTCGGAATGGTGGGAACGCCGCTCGAGGGCGTGACGATCGTGGCTGACGGACCTCGGTCGCACGCCGGCGTGACCGAGCGAGACGGTCGGTATCGGATCAAAGGGCTCACGTCGGGCGAATACGCGCTCCTGTTTCGCGCAGGCGACCGCGTGGTTGATCGACAGCACGTGTGGGTGCGTCCATGCCACGTCACGCCGATCTACATGAAAATGCCGCCAGCAGAGCCAGGCCCTTTGTTCGAGTTGTTGAACCATGCACGCTAGCTCGACGACACTCGTGTTGATCGCGGCGGTTGGCTGCAGTGCGCCCAGAGCACCAGCTCCGCCCACGCGGAGAGCTCCGAGCCCAGCCGATGCGGCGACGACGTCTGAACCGGTGGTGGTCGATGTGGGGATCGATCTGCCGTGCCCGTCGGGTGTCGAGCTCCTCACAGCCGCTGACGATGAAGGCATCGTCTGCGGGCTCATCATCGATGCGGAGTCGCGTGCACCGATCGCTGGCGCCACCATCATCCTCACGAGTAACCACACCCAGGCGGAGACGGCGATTACGGACGAAACCGGAGCATTTGCAATCCGGGTGCCCGCCGGCGTCTACATCGTCACCTACTATGTCGACGACGCGCCGCCCGCCGAGCGGCTCGACCTCGCCGTTACGGCAGGCTCGCTGACGTCTGCATCCGCACAGTTATCTCGGCTTCACAACCCGCCCAGGCGCTGACGCTGGGCCGCGATTGCGGTACAAGCCAGCCATGCCCGAGCAACGTTTCGACGCAGTGGTTATTGGCGCCGGTCCCGGGGGTTACCCAGCCGCGATCCGGCTTGGCCAGCTCAAGGTGAAGACCGCGATCATCGAGCGCGAATACATGGGCGGCGTTTGCTTGAACGTCGGCTGCATTCCGTCGAAGGCGGTGATTCACGCTGCCAAGATGTTCGACAAGCTCGGCCACTCCGAGGACCTCGGAATCACCGTCGCGAGCAAGCCGACGCTCGACATGAAAAAGCTGCAAACGTGGAAAGGCGGCGTCGTGTCGAAGCTGACTGGCGGCGTGCGCACGCTGCTCAAGGGGAACGGCGTCGAGATCATCGACGGCACCGCCACCCTCGGCAAGCCCGGGCCGGACGGTCATCGCATCACGGTGCAGACCAAGAACGGTCCGCAGACCATCGTCACGAAGAACATCGTGCTCGCCACCGGCTCGCGACCGATCGACATCCCCGGCTTCAAGGTCGACCAGAACCGCGTGATCGACTCGACCGGCGCGCTCGCGCTCGACGCCGTGCCCGGCCGGATGGTCGTGATCGGCGGCGGCTACATCGGCCTCGAGCTCGGCATGGTCTACGCCAAGTTCGGCACCAAGGTCACCGTCGTCGAGGCAATGCCCCGCCTGCTCGGCACGATGGACAAAGACTGCGTCGCCGTCGTCGAGCGCAAGCTCAAGAAGATGGGCGTCGAGGTCATGCTCGACACCAAGGCCAAGAGCTGGGAAGAGAAGGATGGCCGCGCCGTGCTCACGGTCGAGCTAAAAGACGGCAAGACCGCCACGATCGACACCGACAAGATCCTCATGTCGATCGGACGTAAGCCCAACAGCGAGAACCTCGGGCTCGCCGAGGCCGGCGTCACCGTCGACAAGCGCGGTTTCATCGTCGCCGACGATCACCTGCGCACCAACGTCGCCGGGATCTACGCGATCGGCGATGTCATCGGCGGCATGATGCTCGCGCACAAGGCGACCAAGGAAGGCGAAGTCGTCGCGGAGATCATCGCCGGCCACAAGGCCGCGTTCGACGTGCGGACCATCCCCGCTGTGGTGTTCACCGATCCCGAGATCGCGGTCACCGGTCTCACCGAGGACGAGGCCAAGGCCAAGGGCCACGCTGAGCTCAAGGTCGGCAAGTTCCCGTTCGCCGCGCTCGGCCGCGCGCTCTCGGTCAACGACACCGACGGGTTCGTCAAGGTCATCGCCGACGCAAAGACCGGCGAGCTGCTCGGCGTTCACATCGTCGGCAACGGCGCCAGCGATCTGATCTCCGAGGCCGCGCTTGCGATCGAGATGGGCGCCGTCGCCGATGACCTACGATTGACGATCCATCCGCATCCGACGCTGTCGGAGGCCATGATGGAGGCCGCCGCGGTCGCGCTCGGCGAGGCGATCCACGTGATCAACCGCTGAGGCGCGACCTATCCCTGCGCCTTGTTCGCGCGCGCCAAGCGGAACAGACCGATCACGATCAGGACCCCGCCAATCGCCGCGAGGGCGCCTCCGCTGCCGGTGCCTTTCAGGGCCAACTTGCCCGAGAGGCCGCCAATCACCATCACAAGTCCGATCACGATGCTTCCCATGGGCCGTCGATAACACATCGCAACGCGGCCCCGACGAGACTGGCCGGCCACGTGTGACTGACCGCACGACGCCGCTCCGTCACTCGAACAGCATCAGCTCGGAGATGCACATGTCGCCCGCGTACCGCCCCGCTCGCGCATTGGTGATGCGAACAACGAACCGCCGTCCAGTATCCGTCACGTCCGTCACCGGCGCCCACAAGCCTTCCTTGTAGACTTCTGCGCTCGGCAGTGAGGGCGCCCACCAGTGATGGATCGCCTTGGCCTTGTAACTGGCGTTGCGATCGGGCTTCGTTGGATCGACGTAGATCAACGCCGACGTGGGTGCTGCGTTGGCTTCGTACAACCAATCCGCGCGCACCATCCCAGGCAGCAATCCGATCTTGGCGATCTTCGTCGGGGTGTCGAATTCAATCGTGAGCTCGGTCCCGATGCCATAGCCGTCGTCACCCTCGCACCACGCGGTATCTGGCTTGCCGTCGCTCAGGTTGGCCACCGAATTCCGACCCGCCGCGCCACCTAGTGTGCTCGACGCCGAGAGCCGATATCTGCTTGGAGCGATCCGCGCACGTTTCGCTTCGAACGACGGCCATTGTTGAAAGCTGCTCGGCCCATCGCCGTTCATCGCCGCTCGG
Organism: Kofleriaceae bacterium; assembly: GCA_050184455.1. Taxonomy (GTDB): domain Bacteria; phylum Myxococcota_A; class Polyangia; order Haliangiales; family Haliangiaceae; genus JABFXX01. The sequence goes on from JBFXAI010000033.1 coordinate 69,497, forward strand.
TACATGCCCGCCATGAACCAGTCGACGACCGGCGTGGTTTCGTTGTGCCACGACGAGGTCGGAGGCATCCAGCTGTGTAAAAACGATGGGATCGACGATTCGAAGCTCGAGACATCGCTGCCGCGTGTTCGCTTGCAGCGCAGTGCCCACGGCTGATCGTACGCGGGCAAAAACGGCTCATCGGCTGACGGCTTCGTCGGAGGGCTGCACGAAAACTGTAGGCTGCTCGGCCAGAACGATGGGCCCGTTTGTGGGTTCTTGATGTGGCTCTCAGAACCCGGTTTCCAGCCTCGAAGAAAGCTGACGAGCAACGGCCCACGCGTGCCGGATCCATAACTGAGCGTTCGCGTGGCGTGCGGTGTTAGTTCGAACGATGAGGTCTCGCGCAGCGTTGGCCACAACCGCGCCGCGCTGCCTGATTCGTTATGAATCACCAGCTCGACCGAACCAGATGCATTCGCGAGCCCGTTGGCGCTCGGATCGACGACGAGGAACGCGTTGCTGATCGAAAACACGTAGGGATCGCCGCAACTGCAATCGAGCGAACCGGCGGTGCCATAGCTGTCACCCGCGTATGGCACTGTCCACACCGCCGCTCCCTCAGCTCCTCGCATCTGCCATCGGTGCAGCGTTGCTGCGGGCGCAGGCGATGATTCGAATCCGAACGCCGGCCTGGGCACCTTGCCCGAACCTGGCGCGGTCGGTTTCCAAGCCTCCACATCGATCGGCATGTTAGTCGCGTCCCCATTCCATACGAGCAGCGTCGGAAAATGGCCCGGGCGGAGGTCACCCGGTGCGGCACCAGACGGCTTGCTGGTACCTGCTGCGATCCCAAGCCACAGACGATCATTGGATGCGGTGAGCTGGTAGTGCGCGCGAATCGTCGCGTGATCGCCTCGCAGCCAGACTTCGTAGCGCAACTGTGAGACCTCGGCGCTGCCGCTAACGAGTTGGATGCCCGAGGTGTAGCCCGCGGTGGTCGCAACTCGGTCGGGTGCGCGGCCCTCGCCAACCGCCGCATCCGGGAGCAGCGCGACGGCGGCGAGAACCAAACCGATCCGGCGCGCGAACGTTCCATCCATGGTGACTCCACGTACGCGCGCCTTCTCGTAGTTATTCCGCGTTGCGCGCGGTGAGCCGTGTTGCGCTAGCCCACGTCTGACCTCCGTGGTAATCGCTATCCGTGCCCAACTCCTGGACCGTCGACGATCTCGGCACGATGTCGTATCGCGACGCGTGGGCCAAGCAGCTCGAGCTTGTCGAGGCGCGCCAGCGCGGTGAAACCGGCGACACGCTGCTGCTCGTCGAACATCCGCACGTGTTCACGCTCGGACGGCGACGCGAGGCCGAGTCCAACGTGCTCGCGCCCGGCGATGTCGAGGTGATCGGCATCGAGCGCGGTGGCGACGTCACCTACCACGGTCCCGGGCAGATCGTCGCGTATCCGATCGTGCTGCTCCAGGGCGACGAACGCGACTTGCACAAGTACCTGCGCAACCTCGAACAGGCCGTGATCGACACCTGCGCAACCTTCGGCATCACTGCTGATCGAGAGCCTGGCAAGACCGGCGTCTGGACCAGCTCCGAGGACGCGCGGCGCAAGCTGTGCTCGATGGGCATCGCGTGTCGCAAGTGGGTCACGTTCCACGGCCTCGCGCTCAACGTGACCACCGACCTCGCCTACTTTCACCGCATCAATCCATGCGGCTTCGACTCCACCGTCATGACGTCGATGGCGAAGGAGCTCGGCGCGATCGAGCTCGCCGACGTTCGCGACGAGCTTGCATCGCAGCTCGGTCGGGCGCTCGGGCGCACCGCATAGCCAGCCGAGAACATTACAGACGTCGCCGAGCGTCCTAGAATATCCGCATGCATCGGCTCGCCCTGCTCGTCCTCCTCGCAAGCTGCACTCCCACGTCGTACGCGTTCAGCCCCACGATGCGACGAACACCCGACGCCAAGCCCGAAGGCTGCACGTTCGAGGTCGTGACCTCACAGCCATCGCGCGGCTACGAAGAGATCGGCACGCTCACGCTCATCAACGGCGAAGTCAAAACCCTCGACGACTTCAAGAGCGCCGTCGCCAAGCAGGTCTGCAGCGTCGGCGGCGACGCCGCGATCGCCACCGGCGATGCCAAGGGCGCATACACCAAGGGCTCGGTCATTCGCTACGTGCCTGACGGCCCGTCGGTGCCGTCGGCGGCAACCCCTTAACCTGCGTACCGACGGCCCACAGCCGCGAGCTACTTCGTTAGCCGAGCGACATCTCGCTACCCACGCTTCTGACATTTGCAGACGGGTTGTCCCGCCATCCGACATAGACCCGGTGGATCTCTGGATCGAACGACCCGGAGGGCAACTCGGCGACGACGAACCGCTCGGTGAACGGCGTACCTAGCCTCGTCAACCAGTTGGCAACGTTCTTACCTTCGGGGGTGTACGGCTGCACAAAGCCGATGTCCGATCGTGGCGTTATTCCATCGTTCGGATCCACAAGGATGGCTGGGGTCGGAATCGGCACTTCTCCACTCCGCCACTCGTCAAAGCCAAGGAACGTGGCGCATAGGAAAAACCTCCTATGCTGGCCCATGGCTATAGCTTCCTTTGCATGCTTCTCTAGCAGCGAAAGCACACACTCGACCGCCGCAACGCAGCGCTCCTCTTCGGGCATATCTCGAAGGAACTCCACCTGAGCATGTCTCGTGAAAAGCGGGGGCTCGTCGATGTCATCGAGCTGCAGGACCCACGACGGATCATTGAGGCCCTCGGCCCGCAGCAGCGCCTCAAATTTCTCGTGCACTGCTGGATTCATTCGGGGACGTTCCATCCATGGGACCGTAACCAATCCATCATCGCCCTGGGTTCGGGTGAGCGTGCGCGGTACTGCGGGGTGAGAGTGAGAGTCATGCCCATCTTACGTCACAATTCTCGGATCATCTTTTCCAAACCTAGATCGTCGTACTCGGTACCTTCCGTTTTGCACAACGCCTTGGCAGTTTCCAACGCAGCAAGCGCGGCGTTTCGACGTCCGAGTTTCCAAAGGCCATGCGCGAGCCCGTTATAGGCTAACGACAAATCTATTGCTGACGCTACCTTGCCTCTGGCGATGGGGTCGCCCGGCTTGGAAGTTGCACGAAGCTTGTACCAAAGACGGATCTCCTTGCGTTTGTGGCGGACGACGCCTGCCCAATCAAGAAAGGCCTCGCAAATCATGGCCATGTCTTGGCTTCCTCGGATGGTGTTTAGGAAACTCGGATGTCGTGCGATCAATCGCTTTAGCCGATTCGCGTACGCGCGCATGCGCCTCGGGTCGCTGTTCGTGGCGTAAAACCAGTAGAACAGCTTGTCGTATACGTATCGGGCCTCGTCTCCGTCATCGGAAAAACGCCGACGCGACTTAGGCGGCCGCGCGCCCTTATTCGAGGCATTACTGCTTTTCTTTGAGTTTTTCCTTCGACCAGCGTTCATAGCTGTTGCCCAGCAGCTTTTTCTGTCCGGAGGTGGCTGTACCACTTTGCTCTGAGTTCCTGTTGGCGTGCGTTCGCTTTAGTTTGACCGAGCATGGAGGAGGAGCCGCGAGAAACACAATGCATGTGGTCACTGCGAGGGCCGCCGTGAGTTATCGACCGAACCACCGCGCTGGCTAGCTTCTTGGGAACACCTTTGGACAACAAACCGTGTAGCTCCGCGCAGACACGCCTCGTGGGACAGATACCAGGTCTCGCGTCCAACAAGGACAGCATCTGGATCGCGTGGATGTGCCGAAATTTCGACCTCCAAGGTGCAGTTCTTACCAGTACCAATCAGGCCAAATCGGTCCTTCGGCTCATCAGGTGCGGTGGGTGGTCGCCAAGACCGCGTGTCTAGACGTTGCGCCAACCAGTTCGCCACGTTCTTACCTTCGGGAGTGTACGGCTCCACAAATCCGATACCGGAGGCCGGACCTCGGTGATCACCCAAAACCGGCCACTGAAGATCACCTGAAAACCGGCCACTGAAGGTCGCTCGCGGGACGTCGACAAGTTGTCGGACCTATGTGGTCCGCCGACGGGATGGCGAACGTCTTGAGC
>JBFXAI010000034.1:0-73554 GCA_050184455.1 Kofleriaceae bacterium
GCCACGAGCGCCGATGATCGAGGCCTCCTGTCCGCACCACGGGTGCACGGGCAACGTGATCCGAATCGTTAGACCCGTCGTGCGAGCGGATCGATCCGCACTTTGTCTGTATCTAGGGTTGGAAGCGGCACGGATTGATCAGTACGCACGAAGTACCGAGCGCTGCGAAACCACGCGGCGCGAAGCGAGCACAAGCGATTGCACCGTAGCGCCGTTGCTCGGGACCACGTTGCCGACTACGCGGTCGCAGCTGGGTACGTACCCAGCACGCGCAGCTCGGTGGTCGATGCGCGGACGTCGTCGAGGGCGGCTCGGAATGGCTCGCTGGCGGCGTGGCCGAGCACATCGATGTAGAACCGGTAGGTGAACGGCGCCTCGGGGATGGGCCGAGACTCGATCTTGGTGAGCGACAGGTTGCGCGCGGCGAACCGAGTGAGGATGTCGCCGAGCGCGCCGGGGCGATCGGCAAGGGCGATCACGAGCGAGGTCTTGGCGACGACGCCTTCGGCAACCGGCGCGGGACGAATCGCGATCTCGACGAATCGAGTGGCGTTGCCAGCGGCGGACTGGATTCCTTGCGCGACGATCGCGAGGCCGTAGCGCTTCGCAGCGGCCGCGCTGGCGATCGCCGCGAGCGTTCGATCGTTCGAATCAGCGACGCGGCGTGCGGCACCGGCGGTGTCGAGCTCGGCGCGCGCGACGAGAAATGGCTGCTCGGCGAACAACGCGTGGCACTGCGCGAGCGCTTGCGGATGGGACATCACGGTTCGCAGCTCGTCCAGCGACACGCCAGGCAACGCGAGCAAGCAATGCTCGATCGCGCTGACCACTTCGCCGGTGATGTGCAGCGCTCCGGCGGCGAGCAGATCGTAGGTCTCGTTGATGCTGCCCGCCGTGGTGTTCTCGATCGGCAGCAAGGCCAGATCAGCGGCCCCAGTCGTCACCGCTGCGGCGGCCGCGCGAAACGAATCATGACCGGCGAGCAACGCACCGCCGGGCCGTCCCGCGTACCGGCGTTGCGCGGCGAGATGGCTATAGCTGCCCTCGACGCCTTGATACGCGATCCGAAGCGGCACGTCGGTTCGATTCCGCACCGCGGCCTCCTGATGTGCGACCGACATGTCCATCACCACGCGATACAGACGCTCGACCTGATGCGGATCCAGCCCGGCCTCGACGCCGAGCGCACGCAACCGCTCGATCAGCGCCGCTTCGCGCTCGCGATCGCGGAATGGGCTCGCGCTCGAGAGCTTCGCCTCGGCGATACCCGTAACGATCGAGAGCCGTTCGGCGAGCAGCTGAATGATCTGGCGATCCACGCTCTCGACGCGGTCGCGCAACGCGGACAGATCCGGGCCGGGCATCGCAGGGCATTGTAAACATGGTGGCGGCGCCGGACGCGTGCTGCGGTACGCTATCGGAGTGAACGACGACGACAAGCCGGAGCTGATCAAGCCCGCCTCGAACGAGCTGGTCGAAGAGCCCCCAGTCGTCGCCCGGCTCGTCATCGAGATCCGGAGCGACGGCTCGCGCACGATCGCGCGGGGCGCTGCTGAAGACGCCGTGTCCGGTCAGCGCACCACGATCGAGGCCCGCGGTGACTCGCAGATCCAACTCGCATTTGCGCTGGCACGCACCATCGCCCAGCTCCCGCGGCTCGCCCAAACCATGGTTCGGCCCGAGCTCCCCGCCGGTGCGTCAGCTCGCTCCGCGTCCTGGCGCCTGGTTCGCGCCGGCGCGCGCTCGGCGATGCGCGGCCTGCTCAAGCGTCGCCGCGACCCGTAGTCACCAGCGGGTTCGAAAGATCAGGTCGCCGTTTAGCGACGGCAGATCACCGCCGGTACCCTCGAGCCGCCACCGCCGCGACAACATGTACTCGACCAGCCCTTCATTAGTGTTCTCGTTGGGCACCTTCTCGAGCCGGTAGCGATAGCCCAGGTACAACCGCCCGTCGAGTCGCCACGTGCCGAGCGTGCACGTCGCCGATTCGATCCCCGATCCCGGCGCGCAGCTCGGCTTGAGTCCCAGCGGCAATACACGCTCGAGCCGCCGGCCGATCTTGCTAGAAAGCACCGATGCGGTCGCGCTCGCCGCAGCCTCCGAGCTCTGTTGACCCGCTTCGCCGCCCGGCGAGCCGCCGACCAGGAACGCTTGCAGCTGCTCTGGTGTGTAGATCGCCGGATCGCTCGACAGCTTGAGCACATCGAGCTTTTCGCTCACGCTGCCGACCAGACCGAGCTTGAGCGTCGTGCCATCGGAGAACTCGTGGAACAGGTGAATATCGAGGAGCGGATCCGTGGTGCCGAGGAACCGGACGCTGCCGCGATCCAGCCGGTAGCGATGACCGAACACCGCAACACGCGCATCCTGTAGCGTGATCACACCATCGAGGCCGACCGTCTTGCCGACCTTGATCGTGACCTCGCCACTGACCTGTGCGTTGAGCTCTTCGACGATGCCCTCCTCGATGCGCTCACCTTTGATCGTGGTTCGCCGGAGCGTGACCTTGGCGACCAACCATGGCGCGATCGGTGGCGGCCGCTTGGCACCGGGTTTCTTCGGTGGAACCGGCGGCGCACCCATGTCGACGTAGACGATGTCGAGCGGAGGCGTCTCGGGCAGCAGCTCTTGCGTCGCCTTCTCGGGCAACACGATCTCGGCGTTACGGATCGTCAAGTCGTCGCTGATCCACGACAGGCCGCGTCGCTGGAACGTGCCTGTGATGTCCGCGACCAAGTTGGGCTCGTAGCCACCGCCGCGAGGAACCACGCCGCGCAGCGCTAGCTTGGTGACGACGGGTTTGGTGTCGAGATCCTCGGTACGTGCCTCGAGGGTGATCGTTCCCGGACCGAGCCGAGCCTCGACGTTTGCCTCGGCGCCGCGTCCCGTGAACTTGATCTTCGCGTTCGCGCGGCGGATCTGACCGAGCGATGGCAGCCACAGTCGGCCATCGGCGACCTCCATCGAACCGGTGACCTTCCCGGCGATCAGATCGACGCCTTGGATGTTGAGATCGGCCTTTACTCGACCAGACAACCCGCCCAATGGCCCTGGCAGGAACGGGGCGATCGGAGCGAGGTCGAACTGGCTCAGCCGGAACGTTCCCGTGACGCCACCCAACTGCGCCGGATCTCCCGCCGCCGTGATCAGCAGCTCGCTGACCGCGCCCTTGCCGCTCGACTCTCGAGCCGTGATCGTGACTTGACCGCGGTTGTTACGCCACTCGCCTGCCACGTTCAGGATGTCGAGGGTCGGCGCCTCGCGCCCGCGCACCGGACGGACGCGAACACCACGCACCGTCATGCTCGCCTTCGCGGTCGGTGCCTTCAGTACGCCCCCAAGCTGGACGGTCGCTTCGATCGTGCCGGCCGTGACGTCTCGCCGCCCCAACAGCGCGAGCACATCGCGCGCCTGGGTGACCGGGATCTCCAGGGTCGCTTGGAACGTCGCGTCCTTCGCCCGCTTTGGTGCGGCGAGCCAGCGATCCAGGCTGATCGGCATCGATGCTTCGGCCGATAGCAACGTGCCTTGTTTCGAACCGACGAGCAGCTTCGCTCGCGTGGACGTGCCGTCGATGATCGCTTCGATGCCAGCGGACACCGGCTCGATCAACCTGCCGCCGCGCACGTCGCGCAGCTGAGCACTCACCGCCAGTTTGCTCGCTGCCTCGCTCAGCGTGGCGGTAAGCGCCACCCGCGCGCGATACGCCGCAGCCGGGCAGCTCGCCGGAACGAGCGTACACAACCGCCCCCACTGCGGAGCGTCGAGCGTGATGTCCGCAACTCGGACATTCGCCTCGCGGAGCAGGGCCTTGGCACCACGCCGCCAGCTCGCGGGGTCGAACGGCCGATCGGGAACCGACGCCACCGCGGTGATCTCCGCGCCGCCAAACGGTTCGAGCTTGGCGACGCCCGTCACCGTGACCTCGCCGGGCGTTCCGCGCAGCGAAAGCTCTGCATTGACGTCGCCCATCACACCCGCGACGTTGGTCGCGTACAAAGTTCCGCTCGGGATGCCGTCGCGGATCGCCAGCTTGCCACGAACCGTTCCTGCGATCGCTCCGTCGCTGATCGCGGCGAGCTCGATCCGTTCGAGCTCTACCTCGAGGGCGCGCAGCTGCTTGCGCGGCAGCGCACGCCACGCAACGGGATCGGTTAGATCGCGCGGCCCGTCGACTTCGAGAGCGAGCTTTGCAGCACCGAACTTCGCGTTCGATCCGGTCGCCGCGATGGTGACCCGCTGCCCCGCGATGCCGATTCGTGCGTTCGCGTCGAACGCTGGTGCATCCGCGGCGGTCGCGAACCCAGCGGCCGAGACTTCGGCGGTCCCGTTCCACCGATCACCGCGGCGCTCGATGCTCGCGGTCGCGCTCGCCGTGCCGCGAAACGCGGGATCGATCAGCGTCGCGGGAATGCCGTTCGCCGCGACCTTCGCATCGAGCACCTGGGTCACGCGATCGATGTTGGCTTCGATGTGCGCACTGGCGGTACCGCTCGCGAGTCGAATGCCATCGATCGCGATCCGGCGAGCATCGATCGTGACCGAGCCGCCGTGACCTTCCCATGCCGCTCCGGCGTCCGGCCGAATCGCGACGTTTCCGAGCGCGATCCGAAGCGGCTCGCCCATCGTGACCACCGCGTCGGCGTCGATCCGCCCGGCGATCGCGGTCGGCCGTGCGTTCAGCGAGACAGCGATCGCACCATCGGGGCGAGATCGTGCATCGAGCGACGCTCGTCCCACCGGATCCCCGCCGCGGGTGATCGCGTCGATCTCGGCGTGGCCGTTGATCGAGAGATCGGGCTGCACCGCCACCGTGCCTCGCAGCGATCCGATCGCCAGGTCGTCGAATCGCAAGTTGGTGCCTGCGAGCTTGGCTTCGATGTGAGGCGAGAACGGAATCAACGTCCCGTGCTGCGTGGCCTCCACCTGAAGCGAACCCGCGAGCTGTGCAAACGGTGCGATCTCGGCCTTTGCGCTGGAGACCCGGAGGTTCGACTTCACGTGCGTGGTCGATCCGATGCGCGACAGCGCCACCGTGCCGGATAGCCCGAGCCCGTCGTCACCGGTGCCGCCCACCAGCAACGTCGCGTGGCTGCCGGCCGCATCACGCCGCCCGTTGAACGAAACGATCGCGCTCCGGGCCGGCTCCTCCGGTGCCGCCCGCTGCGCAAACACCGTGCCTCGAACCGCTTGCTCGTCGATCGAGAACGCCACGACAGCGCCAGCCGTTCCAGGGATTTTGCCTTCCGTGACCAACGGTAGCTCGAGCCCGGCGACCGAGATCAGCCCCGACGCTTGTCGCTTGACGATGTCGCCGAGCACTCCGACATAGATCGTCGCGCGCCCCGCGGATCCCGAGACGTCGACTCGAGTCTGTCCTCGATCGGGTTTGACCTGCGCATCGAGCTTGAGGTCGCCGGGGACGCTAGTTCCAGGGACCAGCGCCGCGAGGGCCGCAGCGCTCGCGGTGACCGACGCGTGTCCCGATGGTTGGTCGAGATCGACGTCGTTCGCGACGATCGAGATGCCCTCCGCCGTCACCACGAGCTGCGGGATCTGCAAGTTGTCGCCGATCGCGAGCTGACCGACCACCTTGAACGGCGTCGCGCGCTGGCGCCAGGTCCCGGTCACCGTGCTGTCGATCCGAATGGCGCCCTCGGGAGGCACCTCCACTGCGCCGGTGACCGCGACGTCGTCGAGATCGGTCGGCTCGGCGCCGTGAATCGCAACCTTGGCTCGGACCACTTCGATGTTCGGGAGCTCTACCGTCCACCCCGAGTCCGATGGTGGTTCCTCGGGTTCCGGTTGCATCAGCGCCGGATCGACGATCACTTCGACATCCTCGGCGACCAATCGCTCGACCCGAGCGGTCTGGTGAAACAGCGCGCCCACGGCAAGCTCCGCGCGCACCGTGCCGACCTTGATCGTCAACGAACCATCTGCGCGGCGCAGCTCGAGATCGCGCACGACCAGCTCGCCGAACACGCTGCCTTCGATGCTGCCTATCTTCGCCCCCGGAAACAGCTCCTGAAGCGAGCCCTGGGCCTGCTCGCGGATCTGCTCGCGGCCCCAGTTGGTGTGAATGATGAGCAGCGCGACCCCGATGACAACCACGACGAACGCCACCAGGCCGAGCCCGATCCGCTTCGTCCATCGCAGCGCGCGGCGCATTAGAATGGATCTCCAAACCCGAGGCTAAGCTGAACGTCGGCAGGCAGCTTGAACGGCGGCCACAGCTCGAAGTCGGTCAACCGATCCCACCAGTCGCCGGTCTCGTATTGTGGATCCGCGGGTCCTTTGCGGTTCAGTCGATATCCGACGTCGAGCCGCACCGCGATCCCCAGCTTTGCCCGGAAGCTCAACCCGGTCGCCCAGTGCAGCTTGTTGAGCTTGAGCTCGGCGTGCGTCTCGGTCACGTCTCCACCGTCGAGGAACGGCGCGATCTCGAACGGAATCCCCCACGGCTCGGCAACCTTGATCCGTAGCTCGGCTCCGGTCTCCACCAACACGGCGCCGCCGATCACTACGCGGGTCGTGCCATCGGCGGAGGTAGCGAACGGCGACAGCTGGCGTGTGGAAAATCCGCGATGGCTCGACGCGCCGCCAGCGTAGTAGCGCTCGTTGGCGGGGACATCGCCGGCATCGCCAAAGATTCCGCCGTAGCGCGCGTGCGCGGATAGCACCATCGGGCCGAGCGGAACGTAAACGCGGACATCCGGATCGATCTGAAAGAACTCGAGTCCGCCGCCGGCGTATCGACTGCCCTCGGAGACCCGGAGCTGAAAGAACGCGCCGAGCCGAGGCGACAGCGCGTTGTCGCGCAAGTCGGCGACCAGCGATTGGGTGTACATCCCGACCCGCCGATCCACATTGAAGCCGTCCTCGATGCCGATCCGTCTGCGCGTCGCGTCGTCGATCGCCGCGTCGATGTCGCGATACCCCGGCGCGTACAGCTCCCAGCCGAGTCGGCCGCGCAGCCAGGGTACGCCGATGGGGCCGGTGAGGCCCGCACCGATGCGTGGCCCATAGGTCGTGAACGGTTCATAGGTGAGGTAATCGAATCCGACGTGGACCTCGCCGCGCACCCGCGGCCAGAACAGCTCGACACGCTCGGCACTGGCCAACGCGCGACCCCGCATATCGGGCGTCACGAACGGCTCTTCCTCTGGAAACAGCGCCGAGATCCGGCCATCGACGCCGATCGACCACAGCGGTGCGTCCTCGAGGATCACGCGGTAACCGATCCGATTTCGTAGCTCGAAGTTGAGCGAGTCGTAGCCCGCGCCGAAGCCAACCGAGAACTCGTGGCGAGTGCCGGGTGTGACGATGATCTTGACCGGGACCATGCCGGTTTCGTCCGGCTTGGCCTCGAGCCTGACCGACGCGAACCGCGCGAGCTCGTAGATCGAGCGCTCGGTCTCGGCGACCGCCAGCGGCGAGTAGCGCTGACCTGCGCGAAACGTCACACGACCGCGGATCGCATCGGCGAGCTGGCCGTCCGCGCCGGTAATATCGACCTGGCCAAACGTCGATGGCGGTCCGGGATCGATGTCGTACACCGCGACCGCCTCGTCTTTCGTGCGGTCGACGTTCACCGTCGCGGTGATCTCGACGTCCGCATAGCCGGCCGCCTCCACCAGCTGCTGCAATGTCAGCTTCGCAGCGTCGTAGATCTCGTAATCGAACGGGCCACCGTCGGGGATCGGGATCAATGCCCGTGCCTTTGCGTAAGGCAGCTCGGGTGGCAACCCTCGGAACTCGACGCGCATGCGCGATCGCGGGCCTTCCTTGATGATGAACGTCACGGTGACGTCGTCGTTCTTGGCGTCGACGCGATTCGTCACCACGGTCTCGTTGAAGCCCTTGAGCTGATACGCGACGCGGATTCGTTGGGTATCGAGCTCGAGCTGGTATTGATCGAGCCCGCGACCGGCTGCGCGGCTACGCTCAAGCTGTAGTCCTCCGACCAGATCTTCGGTTTCGATCGTGCGATTGCCCTGGATCCGGATCGCGACCAGACGCTCTTCGCCAGGCCGGCGCGGTCGCTGGGTGGTGCCGCCGCAGCCGCTGGCGATCACGAATGCGATCGTGGCGATGGCAACCAGTCGGATCGGCAAGCTCATGCGCACCAGCTCAAATGCTGATTCCCGTTCGGGTCTTGCGCAACACGAGGTCACCGATTCACCTTCCCGACGACGCCACGACACCGCGATTCACGCAACCCGGACCACGCACGGATTTGCCGCCATCTACCTGCTCGGTCTGTAACCGCGCGCCTGGCGCACGCCCCGGGCTCACGACCCGATCGAGCCACTCTCGACGATCGCAACTCCGGCGCCGCGCATCTCGGCGAGCGCGCGATCGCCATCACCAGCGTGAAGATTCACCGCTCGACAGCCGTCTTCGATCACCCAGACGTCGTACCCGAGCTGTTTGGCATCGAGCGCCGTGAACTTGACGCAGTAGTCGGTCGCGAGACCCATGACATAGACCTGCTTGATCCAGCGCTCGGCGAGCCAATTTGCCAGCCCGGTGGGCTTCCGGTGACCGTTGTCGAAGAATCCGCTGTAACTATCGATCGCCGGGTCGGTGCCCTTGCGCACGATGTCGGTGATCCGCGACCGATCGAGATCGGCATGGAGCTCGGCGCCTTTGGTGTTTTGGACACAGTGGACCGGCCACAACACCTGGGGCAACCCGTGCAGATCGATCACCTCGCCTGGCTTCGAGCCCGGATGGTTCACCGCAAAGCTCCCGTGATCCGCGGGGTGCCAATCCTGCGTGGCGACCACCGTGCTGAAGTGTTGGAGCATGCGCTGCGCGACCTCGACCGTCTCGTCCCCGCGCGGTACTGCCAGCGCGCCGCCCGGGCAGAAGTCGTATTGAAGGTCCACGAGGATCAGCGCTCGCATGACGGTAATTCTATCCTCTAACAGCGCCCACCGGCGAACCCATTCAGGTTCCCTGCTCCGCTTCACCATCCCGATTCGTCGAGGCAGCCGTGCATCGAGCAGCTCGGCCGAGCGAGAGCGTCGTGGGTGCTAGCACAGCGAGAACTCGAGGCCCTGGCGAGCGAGCCGATCGTACTTTCGGCGATCAAAACGGTACAGCCGTGCCGCACGGTGCCGCACCCCCTGCTCCACCTCGTCGGTCTCGATCAACAGGTCCATCGACAACAGCTTCTTGCGGAAGTTTCGCTTGTCGAGGTCGGTTCCAAGAATGATTTCGTAGAGCCGTTGCAGCTGGGTCAACGAGAACCGCGGAGGCAGCAACTCGAAGCCGATCGGCGCGTAGCGAACTTTGCTGCGCAGCCGCTCGTGCGCGCAAACCACGATGTCGGCATGGTCGAACGCGAGCTTTGGAAGATCGTCGAGCGCGAACCAGCCCACGCCCATCGCATCGGTCGCGGCGCGGATACGGTGATCGCTGAGCTTGGCGAGAGCGTAATACGCCACGGTCACGACGCGCTCGCGCGGATCGCGATCGAGCGCGCCGAACGTGTAGAGCTGCTCGAGATAGACGTCGCTGACACCGGCCTCTTCGACGAGCTCGCGGCGCGCTGCCTCATCGATCGTCTCATCGACGCGAACGAATCCACCGGGGAGCGCCCATGCGTGCTGGAACGGCTGGAGCCGGCGCTGGATCAACAACACCTTTAGATCGGTCTCATCGAGCCCGAACACCACACAGTCCACGGTCAACGCTGCGCGCGGAAACTCGTACGACGCCGTCATCAGCCCTGCCCGCTCGCAACATAGGCGCGCAGCTCGGCGAGCTCGCGCTCGAACCCGCCCGACAGGATCGGGAAGCGGCACCACGACCGCGGATCGACGTTGCGATCATCGAGATGAAAGCTCGGCGCGAGTCGCTCGCGCTTCCATTGATTTCGACACCACAAGCGAAAGAACCGTTCGATCCACAGCGCGAGCTGTGTGGGTGTGAGGTCTGGATAGCGTGGGGTCAGCTGCTGGAGCACCTCGAGTGGCGTGTGCTTGTCGCGAATCGCCGAGTCTTCGACAGCCTCGAGGAAGTCGTACGGCATGAGATCCGCCTCGTCGGTCTGCTTGTGATCCGGCGGCCGCAGCTCGGCGGTCGGTTGTTGTTCGTTGATCCAGTGAAGCGCAGCGATCGGATCGATGCCGACCGGGCCCTTGGTCTCCATCCACCGCAACCATTCGCGCAGATAGGTCTTATCGATGCCGCCGAGCGGCGCGAGTCCCCCCGAGGTATCGCCGTCCATCGTCGCGTAGCCGACCGCCGCCTCGGAGCGGTTCGAGGTCGTGAGCAAGACCGCGTTATGGAGATTTGCGAGCATCCAGATCGAGGGTGCACGCACGCGGGCCTGGATGTTCTGCAAGGCGACGTCGTCGGTCTGCCACGACAGCTTGCGTCCGATCGATTGCTCCAGCGATGCAATGTACGCCTTGTATTGCTGATCCACGTCGATCACGTGAAACGTCGCGCCGATCGCCTTGGCGACTTGCTCGGCGGCGTTGCGCGTGACCTTGCCCGAGTTCTCGGTCGGCTGATATGCGCAGGTCAGCAGCGCACCGATCGCACCGGTCACCCCGCCACCGCGCTCGAGTGCTTGGTGCATCCGGCGGGCCACCGGTAGATGCTGGCGAACCCCACCGGGGCCGAGCTCGGCAAACGCGAGCTGAACCGACAACGCCACCAGCACCGCACACGCCGCGGAGTCCGCGCCACCAGACATCGAGATCACGTAGCCTTGCGAGCGGCTCTTGCGTAGGTAGTCCCACAACCCCAGCGCCACGGCGCGCGCGAACTCCTCCTCGCGAAGACTGGTGCGATCTTCCCACGACAGGGATGGCTTGATCGCCCGCTCGGGCTTGCGCAGTGGCCACACGAACGGGTGCTCGATGACCTGTTGCTCCGCGTCGTGGCGCGGACGATGGCTGCCGCGCCGCGCTTGCTCGCGGCGATTCGCGTCGATGTCGACCACCGCAGTGGCGAGCTCGACGTCCTGAAACGAAAAGCGCCGGCCTCGCGCCACCAGCTCACCGCCCGACGCGATCAACCCGCCGCCATCGTAGATCACCCGCCCCGCTTCGTTGCCGAGCAGGTTTGCGTAGAGATACGCAACGCCGAATGCGCGCGAGCCTTCGATCACGAACCGCTGGCGAACACCGAACTTGCCGAACGCGAAGTGACTCGCGGAGGGATTGCACAGGATGTCGGCACCGCGCAGCGCGAGGTCCATTCCGGGGCGATTGGCCACCCACGCGTCCTCGCAGATCTCGAAGCCGATCCGGATATCGCCGATGTCGAACAACAGATCGCCGATCGGAAACCGCCGGATCGAGCCATCCGGTGCTGTCCGTTCGAGCACATCGACCTCGCCGGCCGGCCACGACTTGAACCACCGCGGCTCGTAGTGGATGCCATCCGCAGCGAGGAACTGCTTCGCGACGAAGCCGACGATCGCGCCGTCCGCGAGCAACGCGGCGGCGTTGTACAGCGCCTTCTCGTGAAAGATCGGCAAGCCGACGGCAACCACCATGCCGCGGGTATGAGCGGCGAGCGCGTCGAGCTGGGCGAAGGCGGTGTCCTGGAGCCCGTCCATGAAGAACGCGTCCTCGCACGCGTAGCCGGTGATCGCGAGCTCGGGCAGGCACAACAGCGTCGCGCCCTCTGCTCGTGCTTGGTCGATCGCGAGCTTTACGTGCGAAAAGTTTTCGTCCCACGCAAACGGCGTTTGATTGACCGACGCGACGGCGACCTTGATCAGCCTCATGGCACCCCTAACGATTGGAGATCAGATGCTCGACGAGCAGCTTCGCGGTGCTGTCGACCTGAAGGAACCCTGCGCCCGATTTTGATAGCTCGACGGCCCGCGGATGGCTGTCGGTTACCACGATCTGACCGAACAGCCCGGTCGCCTTGATGGCTTCGAACGAACCATCTGAAAACAGCCCGTGGGTGGCGATCGCGTCGATCGCCACCGCGCCGGCATCTCGATATGCCATCGCGGCGCCGATCAGCGACCCTCCAGTGCGGATCATGTCGTCGTAGATCACGACCCGCCGGCCGGCGACTTGCGCCGACACACCGGTCACATCGGTGGCGTCGTCGCGACGGCGTTTGAACACGAACGCCGCCGACACTCCGAGATCGTTGGCCAGCGACTCGACCCACTTCGCGCGACCTGCGTCGGTGCACGCGAGCACGAAGTCCTGGCCACCCAGCCGGCGAGCCGCGGCGGTCACCAGAGACTTGCCGTAAACGTGCACCGTGCGCAGCCCGCCCTCGAAGTAATGTTCGAGCGAGGCAACGTGCAGGTCGAGCATGAACACCTGGTTGCCGCGGCTGGCCGTTGGAATCGACGACAACAGCCGCGCACGAGTCTTCGCCGTAACGATCTCGCCGGACCGCACCGAGCGCTCCATCGTCGAATAGCCGAAGTACGGGATCACCAGCCGCAATCGATACGCGCCGCCGGTGACCATCCCGCACGCGAGGTCGTAGAGCTCGAGCGTGGCAGCATCACTGATCGTGCCGCCGACCATGATGACATCGCGATCGGCTGGATCCGTCTCGATCCTGCGGTAATGCTCGCCGTCGGGAAACGAGCGGCGCGCGATCGTGCCGAGCTCCCAGCCGCACTCGGCAGCCATCGCGGCCGCGAGGTAGCCATAGTCAGACGTGGAGAAAACCAGTGGGGTGGTCATCGTCGTGCTCTCGCTTCTGCGATCAGCTGGTGTTTGCGCCCGTGAACATGGTCATCGAGCCCGACCGGATAGGGCTGCGGGTTCAAGAATCGGCGGGTCCGCGGTGACAACATGGCGAGCTCGCGGCTCGCGCGCGCGCGTGCGTCATCCAAGCTGTCCGGTTCGCGGACGCGTTGTCCACGCTCCAGCATCGTCACCATCAGATCGTCGGCGGAGTCGAACGCCGGGGTGAACGCCGGAAGCTCGGGATGTTCGATGTCGTGGATCGCCGGGCCTGAAAACCCGGCTTCACGATCGTAGATCACGTCGCCAGCGAGCTCGCCGGCACGGCGCAGCCGCCGCACCTGCAACACGCCGGGGTTCGAGATCTTGATCGGCTGCTCGCTGAGCTTGATCGCGTCGTGCCATTGCCCGGCCTCATCGCGATACGCCCCGAGCTTGTAGACGCCGCCCAGCGCGGGTTGATCGTAGCCGGTGACCAGCTTGGTTCCGACCCCATAGCTATCGATCTGCGCATCCTGCTCGGCCAGGCTGGAGATCAAGGTTTCATCGAGATCGTTCGACGCGATGATCTTCGCGCCGCGAAATCCCGCGTCGTCGAGCAGCTTGCGGGCTTCGATCGACAGATGCGCGAGGTCGCCGGAGTCGAGCCGGATCCCCATCATCTCGTGGCCCGCGGCCCGCAGCTCGCGGCCGACGGTGATGGCATGACGCACCCCAGCGATCGTGTCGTAGGTGTCGACGAGGAACGTGCAGTTTCCGGGCAGCGCATGCGCGTAGCTGCGAAACGCCGTGAGCTCGTCGCGATGGAACATCACCCAGCTGTGGGCATGGGTGCCACGCACGGGAATTCCGAACAGCTTGCCGGCGAGCACGTTCGAGGTCCCGACACAACCACCGATGTACGCCGCCCGCGACGCTGCCAGGCCACCATCGATGCCCTGCGCACGACGCAGCCCGAACTCGAGCACGGGTGCAGTCCGCGCTGCTTGGCATACTCTTGCTGCTTTGGTGGCGATCAGCGTTTGGAAGTTCACCAACGTCAGGAGCGCGGTCTCGACGAGCTGCGCTTGCAAGATCGGCCCGATCACCCGAATGATCGGCTCGTGGGCGAACACCACGCTGCCTTCGGGCACCGCGTCCACCGTACACTCGAACCGAAATCGGCGAAGCACCTCGAGGAACTCGGCAGGGAACAGCGGGTTGCCTGCAGGATCGCGCAACGACGACAGATAACCGAGATCGTCGTCGCGGAATTGCAATCGCTCGAGGAACCGGATCGCGGGACCGATGCCGGCAGCGATTGCATAGCCGCCGCCGAACGGCGGTCGCCGAAACGTCAAGTGAAACACCGCCTCGCGATCGCTGTGACCGGCCTTCCAGTAGCCGCAGGCCATCGTCAGCTGGTACAGATCGGTCAGCAGCGCGAGCGAGCCGCCGTACATGTCATCGAGACCATCCATCGAGCGTTGTGGAGGAGTCCGGGCCAGCACGGTTAAGTGTATTATTGACACTAAGTCGGTTTATGTCAACTAGCGGCGAAGCGGTCGTGATCTGGGGCGAACTGCTATGGGACCGGTTCGCGGATGGCGACCGGCTCGGCGGCGCGCCCGCGAATGTCGCTTGGCACCTGGGAATGGCCGGCGGCTGGGCGCGCTTGGTGTCGCGAGTCGGTGATGACGAGCTGGGCCACCGGGCCATCGATCAGCTGTCGGAACACGTCGACACCGAGCTCGTTCAGATCGATCCAGATCGTGCGACCGGCGAGGTGACGATCGCGCTCGACGCCGGCGAGCCGCGCTACACGCTGCACGCCGATCGCGCGTGGGAGCGCATCGCTTGCTCCGGCAGTGTTGCCGCCGCGATCGCAGAGGCCGGGGTGTTTATCTACGGCACGTTGGCACAGCGCACCGCGGAGGGCCTCGCGAGCTGGCGAGCCGCGGTCGCCGCATCGCTGTCGACCTGTCTCCGCGTCTGCGATCTCAACGTTCGCCGCAACGATGGCAACTCTCCGGCGATCATCGAAGCGCTCGATGCGGCGGATCTGATCAAGGTCAACGACCGCGAGCTCGCCGCGCTCAACGAGTGGTTCGGATGGGCCGATCCGATCGCGACGCTGATCGCGCGTGATCCTCGGCGCCGCCGCTTGATCGCGGTCACTCACGGAGCCGCGGGTTCCACGCTGCACAGCGCCGGCGCTCCGATCCAGCTGCGTGGGGTGACGTCGACGCCGGGCGGCGACAACGTGGGATGTGGCGATGCGTACCTCGCGATCCTCGTGCACGGAATGACGATGGGTTGGGATCTCGAGGCTTCGGGACGGGCGGCTAGCCGATGGGCGGCAGCCGTTGCGGGCGAGCGCGGCGCCACGCCGACCTTCGATCCCGATCGGATCGCCGCGCTTCTGGAGCCAGCGTGACCGCGCCCGAGCCCACCACCGTCGAGCCACCCGACGCGTTCGACCGTGCCGCGGCGTGGTTGATGAATCACGGCGCGTTGCCGGCGCTCGCGTTGCTCACGGTCGTGTTCGCGCTGGTGTACGGCAAGGTGTTTCTCGGCGAGCCCGTGGGCGACGACCTGACGTTTCATTTCGCCGAGAGCGCGCGAATCGCGGATTGCCTTCGCGCCGGTGATTTCGACTTCTGGAACCCGAGCGCGAACGCAGGTTACGCGTCTGCGTACTACTACCAGGTGATTCCGCAGCTCGCGTCGGCGATCCCGGCGGCGCTGTTCGGCCATCATCTGTTCTGGTTCCAGCTCAGCGTCGTCTTGCCACTCGTGCTGGTGCCGGCAGCTGGCTATCGCGGCATGCGAATGATGGGAGCATCGCCGTGGCAGTCGGTGATCGCCGGCGGTCTGATCGCGCTCACGATCGGGCAGTCGCGATGGGGCCACGGCAGCGATGGCACGTTCAGCGTCGGGCTTTACACGCAGACCTGGGCGCTCGCCGCGTTCCCACTCGCGCTCGGCCATGGCGTGCGCTGGCTGCGGGACGGACGCAGCCTCGTGCCGGCGATCGCATGGGGAACGTTCGTCGGGTTATGTCATCCATTCAGCGGTGTCTCGCTCGCAGTGACCCTGATGCTCGGCGTGATCGCCGGCCTGTTCCTACGCGACGTCTGGATTCGCGCTCACATCGCTGATTGCGTGTGCGTTGCGGTGTTCGGCGGCGGCATGTTCCTCGCCTACCACGCGTGGGGAGGCAAGCCGACGTCGGAGCTGACGGTGGTCGTAGCGATCGCGATGATCGCGCCGGTGCTCGGGTTGGCGAGCCGCCGCGATCTCGGACAGCGGCGTGTCACGTTGTGGATCGCATTCGTCGGCGTCGCGCTGGCGGTGGTGACATTGATCGGAGCTGGCGTCGTGGTCCGGCTGATCGCTTCGGTACAGCTGCAACATCGGGTGCTTCATGTCGCGATCGTCGTCGCCGCCATTCCATCGACGTTCGGAATGGTTCTCGTGTTGCTCCGGCGGCGGCAACCGGTACCGCGGACTCCCGATCCACCGGTCTGGTGGCGCGAGCCCGCACGCCTCGTCGTGCTCGGCGGGTTGCTGCTGATCGCTACGCTTCCGGGTTGGCTCACCCTCTACGTCGATTCCGATGGCTGGGGCGGGTTTCCTCATCGCGTCAACGACGAGGTCGGCCCTGGCTTCATCGACCTAGGTCGATGGTACGCAACCGGCGCGATCTTCGACTATCAGCGTTGGACGATGATCACCTGTGCGCTGCCGATCGTCTTGATCGCCGCGCGCGACTCGTCGCTGCGCTGGTTGTGGTTCGCCGGGTTTGGGTTTGCGGCGCTGCTCGGGCTTGGCCCGCACATGCCCAAGACCTCCGACGACCTGATCCCTGCGGTCCGGTTTCTCGGCGCGATGCAGATCGTGTTCGCGCTCGCGGTCGGCGCAGGCGCGTTCGCGATCGGACGCTCGCTGTGCAACAGCGCCGAGGATTCGGCGCTGGTGAAATTCTTGCGCAAGACGTTCCCCGCCGCGGATCTGGCAACTGCGCAGTTCTGGATCCGGACCACGGTCGCCGCGGTCGCGGCGGTGTGTTTGGTGGGAGTGATGACCGGCATGATGACGCTGCACAGCCGGCTTCGACCGCTTCAGGACGACAAGGGCAGCCATCGACCTCAACTCATGAAGATGATCGAGCTGCTGTCGTCGCAACCGCAGGGACGCAAGCAAGCCGGCCCCGGCGCAACTAGCCACTGGTGGAACCAGTTGCCCTATGTCTACGCTCGGGTACCCGCGCTGTGGCAGCTCGGTGGCGGCGGACTCCAGGCGAGCCCGAACTACACCTTCTTGTGGCACGAGCGCGACTACATCAAGAATGCGTATCTCTACGACGCACCGTATGTGGTGTTCCAACGCGACAAGGCAGCTGGGGTGCCGGTCGGAGAGGTGCTCGGACAAACCCTCAACTACGAGCTTCGCCGGCTACCGTCGCCAGGCTTGGTGTCACCGGTTCAGGTCATCGAGATGCTACCGGCAGATCGCAAGGCCGCGCACGACCGAGCAGTCGAGTGGGTGAAGTCGGAGCTTCCAACCAAAGATCAGGTCTACGGATATCGTCCCGGCGCGGTCACCGCTGCGCCCGAAGCCAAGACCATCCGATCCTGGCGCCAAGACTCTCCGGGCGACGCCGCCGACATCTATGCCGAGGTCGAGGTCAAAGCGCCGACGACGTTCATCGCGCGCGAGAGCTGGCATCCGCGCTGGCACGTGTACGTCGACGGCATCGAAGCGCCGGTGCGGCGCGTCACGCCGTACTTCCTGGCGGTCGACGTCGCGCAGGGCCACCACGTGATCGCGTTCCGGTTCGAGCGACCGTGGTGGGCGCATGCCGCTTGGCTAGCCTGGCCTGCGACCGTCCTGGGCACGTGGCTCGCGCTATGGATGCTGGCGCGCCGACGCCGTCACACACCGCTACCGAGCGCGACCGTCGTTACGCGCTGAGCCTTCCGAGCTCCGCTCCGGCGCCGGCTCGGTCGGCAGCGTGCTCGGTGACGCGGGGGTCGCGGATTCGCCCGCGCGCGGCATCGGTAACACCACCTTGAGGCTACGCAGTTGCCACCGCTCCGTCTTCGACTCGCGCGTGAATCCGAACGTCGCACGAACGCCCATCGACCCGGTGTATTCGGTCAACACGTCATAGCTCGCCGACGTGCCCTGAATCGTCTTAGCCTCGGTCACGGCGATGATTCGCACGTAGCGCCCGAGCGTCACCGCGTGCTCGGCCTGGATCCGCGCGAATCGCGCGCGCTCCTCCTGTTTCTGAAACACCGGCGAAGCGGCGTCCCAGACCGCCTCGGCATTGCCATCTCGTAGCTGCTCGAGGATCGTGTTCGCGGCGACGAACAGATCGCACGTCGGCGCGAGATCTTTGCACGCAGCCACGCGTTCCTCGCGAGCGGCTTGTGAGATCGCGAGCTCGGGCGGCAGCTCGACGTTGACACCGAGCAGCTTCCACTTCCCTTCGTCGGCGTGCAGGTTGATCGCCGCGCGGCAGATCGCTTTTTCGTACGCGACGGTGAGCGAGACCCGTCCGACGCGTCCTGTCGGCCCGTTGGTCACGGTCGTGCTGTTGACCGCGGTGATCTCGCGAAACTTCCCGATCGTCAGCATGAGATCGCGCATGTCGTCGAGAAACCGCTCCTTGCGAACCATCTCCTGGAATCGCGGCGACGACTGGTCGTAGATCTGCTCGATCGCGGCGTCGCTCTTGCTGAGCTCGACGAGGATCCGCTCGGCGGTTGGACGAAAGTCGGGCGTCGTGCTGGTTCGCAGCTGCACCGCGACGATCAGCGCGATCCACGTCGCCACCAGCACGAAGCTGACGACCACGCTGCGCACCAACAGCCGGCCGCGCCGTGTGTGGGCAACCCGAGGTAACTCGTGGATCGATTCACCCACCTGGGTGATGCCTTCACCGAGCTTCGCGACGCCGGAGCCGACCAGCGGAATCTGCCGTGACCGCTCGGCGAGCTTGGTGACTTCCTCGCCGAGGCTCTCCAGACCCGTGCCGAGCTTGGTTACGCCGACCTCGAGCATCTCGCGAGTCGCCGAGCGCAACCGCTTGCCTCGAGACGCGCTGTTCGCCTTGCTGTCGTCGGTGGCGACGGCGACCAGCACGCGTCCGCTCGATACCGGCACCGATTCGGTCACACCGATCGCGATCGGTGTCCCGTCGGCCGGCGGCAGCGCTGGGCCCGACAGCTGAACGTCGATCGATCCCGACTCACTTGCGTTCATGCCGGATCCCGATTCGACCGGCGTAGGCTCGCTGGTGGCGGAGCGATCGGAATCCCCCGACGAATCGGGGTCGTTCGCTCCACCGGCATCAGCGCGAGACACGACAAATCATGACACGGAGAAGAACCGCGCGACCAGATTCTCGGCCACCTCCAGGCGATAGCTCGCCGTCGACCGGACATCGTCGATCGGGCGAATCGCCGAGCGCAGCGCAACTCGTGCGGCGTCACCGGCGTTGCCGCGCGTGAGCCCTCGAACCGCCTGCTCCACGGCCGAGATCCGAATCGGCCGATCAGCCACCGCGCCAAGTGCGACTCGCGCCGACACCACGACGTCGCCGTCGAAGCTAATCGCCGCGGCGCCCATCACCTTGGAGATCGATTGTGCTCGCCGCGTCCCCACTTTGCGCCACGCGGTGTGGGTTCCGGCAGCGGGGACCGGCACGTGCGCGGCGACCAAGATCTCGTCTGGAGCGAGCTGGGTCTTGCGAAACCCGGTGCACCACTGTGCGTATGGCACCCGCCGGCGGCCGCGGGTCGATGCGACCTCGATCGTGGCGTCGAGCGCGAGCAGCACGGGCAAGCTGTCCCCGACCGGCGACGACGTACCGACGTTGCCGCCCAGCGTCGCACGCGCCTGGATCTGGAGCGCGCCGATCTCGCGCGCAGCGCTCGCTAGTGACGCGAGCTTGTCGCGAATCGCGGGATGACGCTCGACCTCGTGCCACGTGGTGCCAGCGCCGATCGCGATCGATCCATCGTCGACGCGAATGAACCCGAGGTCGGGCAGCCGCCACAGATCGAGGATTCCGCTCGGAGCCTCGCGATGGTTAGCGTTCACCATCAAGTCGGTGCCCCCCGCGAGCATCATCCAATCGCGATGTGCGGCTCGGGCGTTCACCGCTTCGTCGAGATCACGCGGGCGCAGATACCTCGTGGATCCGGTGGCCGGCATCTAGCTTCGGACCTCTCGACTCGAAAGCTCGCGTGCCGCGTCGATCACGGCGTCGACGATTAACTGGTAACCGGTGCATCGACAGATGTTTCCAGCGAGCAACTCGCGGACCTGCGCGCGTGCAGCTGCCTCGTCTCGACCGACGAGTAAGCCGCGATCGACGACGTGCGCGGCGCACACCGCGATGCCCGGGGTGCAAATGCCGCATTGCGCTCCGCCACACGCGACGAGCGCACGCTGCACGGCGTGTAGTGCGTCGCCGTTCGCAAGCCCTTCGACCGTGGTCACCGAGCGGTGATGGCATTGCCCGGCCGCGACCAAACACGAGTTCACGGCTTCGCCGTCGAGCATCACCGTGCACGCGCCGCACTCGCCTTCGCCACAGCCCTCTTTCGTGCCGGTCAGTCGGAGATCTTCGCGCAGCACGTCGAGCAACCGCTTCCACGGCGAAGCGTCGACGCTGCACGGTTGGCCGTTGACCTCGAGGTCGATCTTCACTTGCCAGCTCCAGTCCGCCATCGGCTGCGACTCGCCGCGATCGTCTCGGGCGACAGCGGTAACGAGTCGAACGCACAGCCCAGCGCGTCCTCGACGGCATTTGCGACAGCAGCCGCCGGGCCATCCATCGGGATCTCGCCCACGCCTTTCGCGCCGCTCGGGCCAAACGGGTACGGCACTTCGATCAAGATCGTCTCGAGCTCGGGTGCATCAGCGAACGTAGGAACGATGCAGTTGGTCATGTTGGCGTTGGCGACCTTGCCGTCCTTGTACACGACGTTCTCGAGCACTGCCCAGCCGAGCGCTTGCAAGGTACCGCCTTCGATCTGGCCGCGAACGATGGTCGGATTGATCGCTTTACCGACGTCGACTGCCTGCACGCAGCGATCGACCGTGACCTCGTAGGTGTCGAGATCGACCGATACGTCGACGAGACACGCGGCCCAGCCGTAGACCGGGTATGCCGAGCCGGTATAGGTCGCGTCGTCCCAGTGAATCCCCGGCGGCGGTTCGTACTGCACCGTCACCGCAACCTCGGCGGCATGCGCGCGGGCGAGCTGATCGAGCGAACCACCCTTATGACCATGCTCGGCGCCCCATGCTTCGAGCTTGGCGCGAAGCTCGCGCGAGCCCTGCTCGACGAGGCCGCCCACCACCATGCAGGTGCGGCTGGCCACCGTCGGCCCGCTATCGGGAACCACTGCCGTCGACGGATCGATGACGGTCACCAGGCTCGCGTCGACACCGAGGGTCGCTGCCGCGATCTGGGTAAAGATCGTGATCGCGCCCTGCCCGATGTCGGTCGAGCTCGACCGTACCTCGAACCGGCCATCGACCGTCGAGGCAATCGTCGCACGTCCCGCGAGTCGCTGTTCTCCCGAGCCGGTGAAGCCGGCGCCGTGGAAATAAAAGCACACGCCGCGCCCTCGCTTGACCGGCGCACCGTGCGGACCGAGACCGTCGCGCATGGGCGGCGGTCCGGCGGTGCGTTCGATCGCCGCGAGCACCTCGTCGGTTCCGACGGAAAACCCGAGCACTTGCCCGGTCGCCGTGGTGTCACCCGAGCGCAACGCGAGCCGCTTGCGCAACGCCAGCGGATCTTCGCCGCGCGCCAGCGCGAGCTTCTGCAGCTGTCGCTCGTACGCAAACGTCGTCTGTGGTGCGCCGAACCCGCGGAACGCACCGTGCGGAGGATGGTTGGTCGCCACGACACGGCCGCGGATCCGGACGACCGGACAGCGATAAGGTCCTGCCGCATGGAGCACGCCGCGCGACAACACCACCGGCGACAGCGTCAGGTACGCACCGCCGTCCATCACGACGTCGACATCGATGCCGATGATCTCGCCGCTGGTGTCGACCGCGAGCCGATGATGGATATGCGCGGGGTGTCGCTTGGTCGTCGCGGCGATGTCCTCGTCGCGGTCGTAGACCATCTTCACCGTCTGCTTCGCCTTGGCGGCGAGTAGCGCGACATGCGCGGCGAGCATCGACGGATACTCCTCCTTGCCGCCGAACCCACCACCGGTCACCGCTTGCGTGATCACGACACCATCGGGACCGCAGCCGAGCAGCGGCTTCATCGCCTTGTGGATGTAATAGGGACACTGCATCGATCCGACGATGTAGCAGCGGCCGTCGGACCACTCCGCCATCATCGCCTGCGGCTCGATGTACATCTGTTCCTGCGGCGTCGTGTAGTAGCGGCCGTCGATCACCTGGGCCGCACGTGCGAACGCCGCGTCGAGCTCGGCATCGCTGGCGTGGCCCTTGCGGATCAAGAACTGCTTGAACACGTTGGTGTCGCCGTAGAGCTGCTGCGTGCGCGCGAGCGAGTCCTCGACGGAAAACACCGCCGGCACCGCTCGAATCTTCGGCTTGATGGCGCGCATCGCTTCGAACGCGAGCGCGCGGGTCGGCGCGGCGACCAGCGCCAGCGCCTCGTCGACGTGCATCACCCGACCGCCGAGTGGGACCAGCGCAGGCTGGTCATCCTCGAGCAGCGTGATCACGTTGGCGCCCGGAATGTCCGCCGCAGTCACGACGACAACCCGGGTCCAGTCGAACGCCGGATCGAGCTCGATCGCCTCGAGCACGCCGTGCGGGACCTTCGAGCGGACCGTAGCTCCGTGCCACGCACCGGGCGCATCGAGATCATCGAGATAGCGCGCCCGGCCGGTCACCTTGGCGACGCCATCGACGCGCGGGACCGCCGCGCCAACCGGCGGTGTTGCGGTGGTCGAATCGGCCATCGCGGGATCTAACCCGACGTGATGAAGAAACGCCAGCCGGGCGGTTAACCCAAGAGCTCGCACTCGGCGGTACCACGATGAGCGGCACGAAGATCGCTCGACAGGTCCCGCGAGGCGGCGCAAGACAGCCGAGGTCTAGGGGTAAGATGACCGCGTGCGAACCGTCGCCCTTGGAGCCGGAGCTGCTGTCACCGCGGTCGGATGTGGCGATGTGTCGCTGGCGGTCGCAGCGGCGCGAGGTATAGACGCCCGCGACGTCGAGCGTGCGCTCGGCACCGCGATCGAACACGGCGTGACCCTGCTCGATGTGTGCGGCGACCCCGATTCGGAGCGACTGGTCGGCGATGTGCTCCGCACGCTGCGCGCCCGCGATCGCGTCGTCGTCGCCAGCCGCGTCGAGCTGGTACCCGAGCGTCCCGGTCTACCCCATCGCGATGTCCTGCCGGAACGTCTGCCGGCCGCATGGATCCAGCACTGTGTCGAGGGGACCCTGCGAGCATCCCGCCTCGAAGTGCTGCCGCTGGTCCAGCTACCGCTCGCCCCGCCGTGGCGCGAGTCCACAGCGTGGCCGGAGCTCGCAGGCACCTGTTCGCGGCTGATCCGCGAAGGCAAGGTCCTGCACTGGGGCGCGATCGTGCCGCGTTCCGACCACCCCGATCCCGATACCACGCTCGCGACCGAGTCATGGCTCGCGACGCTTCAGCTGGTGTTTCATCTCGCCGATCGCTCGGCCGAGCCGTGGATCGCGGCCGCGCGCGCCAACAAGCTCGGCGTGCTCGCTCGCCAACCGCTCGCGGGCGGCGCGCTCGCTGGTGCGCTCGGCCCTGGAGCCAAGCTCGCGATCACCGATGATCGCCGGACACTCGAGCCACCCGCGCTCGAACGGATCTCGGTCGCAGTCGCCAAGCTCGCTGCGTTCGTGCGGCGCGAGCCCGCGGCGGCCCGATCCAGCGAGGCTGCCAAACAAGCGCTCGAGCGTGGCGAGCGACCGCCCGAGCTGGAGTGCACGACCGTCGCGGAGCTCGCTCTGCGATTCGTGATCGATCGCGGAGTCATCGCGCTGCCCCGCATGCATCGCGCCGAGCATGTCCTCGAGGCGATCAGCGCCGGGAGTGCGCCGCCGCTATCCCGGGATCTGCTCGCGCGGATCCTCGAGGAGAAACTCGACCAACTCGGCTGACACCTGCTCGCATGTTCAGTATCGTCATCTGGTGAAGTCGCGAGCCACCGCGAACCCGCCCAATCGGTTTCACAAGCACGCGGTCAGCTATGACGACGGCGAACACCCCCCGCCGTCCAGCATCACGCTGATCGACGATCACACGCGCTCCATCCTCAGCCACAACGATTCGCCCGACCTCAGTTTCCGCTGGAGCGTGAATCCGTACCGCGGATGCCTCCATGCGTGTGCCTACTGCCTCGATGGCGACACGCTCGTGCTGCTAGCCGACGCTCGCATGCGCCGGATCGCCGACCTCAACATCGGCGATGAGATCTATGGCACGCAGTTCGACGGCAAGCGGCGGCGGCTGGTCCGCACCCGCGTGGTCGATCAGTGGACCACGATCAAGCTCGCATACCGCCTCGTGCTGGAGGACGGTACCGAGCTCGTAGCCAGCGGAGATCATCGGTTTCTCAGCGCTGCGGGGTGGAAATACGTGGCGACCGCCGACGTCGCGGACCGCCGGCCGGTGCTGACCACCGACGATCATCTCGTTGCGCGCTCGAAGACCCATCACATCGACGACGGCCCACTCGGGCGCCCGTTCACGAACGTACGGATCAAGTCGATCGGCGTCGTTGGAAAACGCGAGTTGTTCGACATCACCACGGGAACCGGCGACTTCATCGCGAATGGAGTCGTGAGCCACAATTGCTACGCGCGTCCATCGCACGAATACCTGGACATGGGCGCTGGCACGGACTTCGACACCAAGATCGTCGTGAAGCGCGAAGCACCGCAGCTGCTACGAGAGGCGTTCGACAAGAAGTCGTGGCTCGGCGAGACCGTCATGTTCTCGGGAGTCACCGATTGCTATCAAGCGATCGAGCGCGAGCTCGAGCTGACGCGGCGTTGCCTCGAGGTCTGCCTCGAGTATCGCAACCCGGTCAGCATCATCTCGAAGAGCGCGCTGGTCGAACGCGACATCGATCTGTTCGTCGAGCTGGTGCGTCACGCGCGGATCACCGTGATGGTCAGCCTCGCGTTCACCAACAATCAGCTGTCGCGATCGATCGAACCGTGGGCCGCATCACCGGATCGCCGATTCAACGTGATCGAGGCGCTCGCGTCCGCTGGTGTGCCAGTCGGAGTGATGTGCGCGCCGGTGATTCCTGGGGTCAACGATAGCCAGTTGATCGGCGTGCTGGAGCGCGCTGCCGAGGCGGGCGCCACGATCGCGGGCTGGAGCTTGTTGCGGCTCCCGGGAGTCGTCAAGGACGTATTCGAGCAGCGGATCCGCGTCGCCATGCCGCTCGCCGCTGACAAGGTGCTGCATCGGATCCGTCAGACCCGCGGCGGCGAGAAGCTCTACGACGCGCGATTCCACAGCCGCGGCCGTGGCGAAGGACCATACGCGGACACCATCGCGACGCTGTTCGATACGACGGTGGCGCGTCTTGGCCTGAACAACCGCGACAGCGACGCTGAGCCGACCACGTTTTGCCGCCCGCCCCCGCGGTCCGGACAGCTCTCGTTGTTTTGACTGGTTTGATACGATGTGGTCATGCGGTTCGTCGCCTTGCTGCTGCTGGTTGCCAGTTGCGGCGATGGACGTTGGGTTCCCGATGCATCGATCCCGAGCGATGACAATCGCGGCTTGGTGTCGCTGACGATCCGATCGGACCAACCGATCGCCTCGACTGACATCGTGTACTTTCAAAACGCTGACTTCTCGCTCGTGCTGGCAACCAGGCCGCGCCCCGATGGCGTCGCGAATGCGTTCATGGCACCGGGCGGGTACGTCACATACGTCGGCGCGAACGCTTCGTCGCGGTTGATCTACACGTTCAGCGCGGTGCAGCCCGGCGACGAGCTGGTGCTCGATACGAGGTTCGATGGCGCGTTCGGGCCGCCGCTGAGCTTCCGCATGCTCGCCGAGCTCGATCCTGCGGGTTTCTTCTACGAGCTCCGCACGACCTGCGGCTCGTTCGATCTCGGAATCAACCCGTCACCGACCGAGACGTTCGCGCTCGATCAAAACCTCGTGCTGCCATCTTGCGCGGGCGAGAAAGCCGACATGTTGTTGCTTGGCCGCAGCGAGCAGCAACGTCCCAACCGGTTCCAATTCGTTCGCGATATCACCGACGCAGTTCGATTCGCCGCAGACGATTACAGCGTGCCAACGCCAATCACCGTCGAGGTGAACGGGTTGCCTGCCCCGGCATCGGTGCCGCGTGTCGGGCTCGCGCGTCAGGTCGTGTTGAACGGCACGGCGCTGTTCGATCAGCTGGTCACGGTATTTCCGCAGACCGACACCGCAGCGGCGACCTTTGACGTGCCCGAGATCCCGGAGGCGACCTCGATCACGCGGGTCGAAATCACGCGCACGCTCGACGTGATCGGCACCCAGAACATCGTCGAGTGGTCGCAGTATTCCGCGCCGATCAGCTTGGACTATCGCCAGCTCGAGCTGCGAGAGTACACGAGCCTACCGATCTTCGAGGTCACCCGCGACACACTGTCATGGACCGAGTCGACCAAGGGTGAGCTCGCCGACGCGGTGTTCGCTGGCATCGAGTTCTTTCGACCCGAGGCGCAGACCTGGTGGACGCTGATCGCTCCGCGGTCCGCCGAATCTTCGGTGCGATTCCCCGCGCTCCCCGACACCACACTCAATCCAAACGGGGATGATTTCGTGACCGTGTACCTGCTCGCGAATCTCAGCGTGACCGGCGGATACGATGCGGTGCGGCCAACGCTACTCGGCGATTGGGGCCTCGGCCAACCGATGCCGACGTTCGGCCCATCGGGACGCATGGTGTATCAGACCGTCAATCCAAGTCTGGTCCCGGAGTTCTAGCCCGGATTATTCATCACGACGTCGAGCGAGACCGAGCAGTGCGAGGCAGATCGGGGCGCACGCCCGGAAGCGCAGCGACGGGTCGTACTTGTGGTACGGACCGAGCGAGAACCGGCCGTACGACCCGAGATGCCCGCAATGCGACGGTCGCAGCCGGCGGCGTGGTGAATAATCCGGGCTAGCTCGACATGATCCAGATCGCCGCGGCACTGGCGAGCACCGCGATCGCCGCCGCGATCGCAAACGGCCATCGGCTCGTCGATCCACGTGGTCCCGGCGATGGCGGCATCGCCCGAACGGTCGACTCACCGCGCAGGTGACGCTCCGCTGGATCGCGAAACCGCAGCGCCACATTGCCGAGCTCGATCACGCCGCCATCGTGCAACACCACCGGCTCGCGTACGCGTACACCGTCGACCCGCGTGCCGTTCTTCGAACCGAGGTCGCGAACCGTCACGCCGTCCCAGCCGCGGCGCACTTCTGCATGGGTGCGCGACAGATCCTCGTCGAGCAACACCCACGTCGCTTCATCACCTCGACCGATCACGAACGTCGCTTCGGGCGGCGGCAACAGTCGGCGTGCCCCTACCAGCGGACCGCGCTCGACCTCCAGCGTCGGTGCAGCGCCGTCGCCAAGTAAACCACGCACCAGCTCGCGCGCGAGGCTCTCGGTGCGCTGTGGGCTCGCGGCGATCGCGCCCGCGGGCGCTCGCACGACGCGCAGGCGATAGCCGCCGAGCTCGAACGTGGTTCCATCGCCAACGGTTCCGCGATCGCCAGCAGTCCGCGGAGCCCCGTCGATCGTGACGTCGACGATCGCATGCCACGCCTCGCCTTGAATCCGAACGTGGAGGTCCTTCGCGACGGCCGCCGGAAGTCGAATCGTGGCGCCGGCCGCGCTTCCGATCACGATGTCATCGTCGGCCACGTCGAGCGCCGGTAACGCTTGCCGGCCAAGCTCGGTCAGCTCGAATCGCCACAGCCCCATCAGCGAGCGCGGGTGCGGTCTTCGTCCGCCTTGTACTGGTAGTAACGGTCGAGCACCATCTTGAGATACTGGCGCGTGTACGTGTACGGCGGCACGGTGTAGCCAAACTTCGCGAGCGAACCGAGGCCGGCGTGATACGCGGCGATCGTGAGCACCAAGTCACCGTCGAGCCGGTTGGCCAAATATCGCAACAGCCGGGTACCGGTCATGATGTTCATGCGCGGATCGAAGATGTCGCCGGTGGCTCCCATGTCGAGCTCGACCGCCGGATGGACCTGCATCAGACCCTTACAATCCATCGCCGAAACGACGCGCGCGTCGTAGTCGCTCTCGACCTTGATCACGGCGCGAATCAGCGCGACCGGAATCCGATACAGCTCGGACGCCTCGTGGATGAACGCGTCGTAGCGGCGGTAACGCTCGGGCGATCGATCGGTCGCGGGTACCTTGTCGCATCGCTCACACGAGCCGCGCTGGGCGGCGGCCTTGGATCCCGACTCGGGTGACGACGTCACGACCTTCTTCCACTTGCCCCCCCGAGGCTTGAGGTTGGTGAAGTGGACCACGCCTTCATCATCCGTCCATGAATACACGTCTGCGCGGGCGGGACATGCCCAGCCCGCCAGCATCCCCAGGCCGAGGACGATTGCGCTGACGCCGCGAACCAACACCGTCCGAAATCGTAGCGCGGAGAGCCAGTGGCCCGCAAACCGCCGGTCCTGTATGGTCGCCGCGAGATGGCCCGCGATCCTGACGAAACCGACTACCTCGTCGTCGGCTCTGGGATCGCCGGGCTGAACTTCGCGCTGCTCGCCGCCGAGCACGGCCGCGTCGTCATCGTCACCAAGAAGGACTCTGGCGAGACCAACACCAATTGGGCGCAAGGTGGTGTCGCCGCAGTGCTCGCGCCTGACGACACCATGGCGCTCCACGTCGAGGACACGCTGAAGGCCGGAGACGGACTGTGCGATCGTGCGGTCGTCGAGATGTGCGTCGAGGAGGGCCCGCATCAGGTCAAACGCCTGCTCGACATCGGGGTTCGCCTCGCTCGCGACTCGTCGGGCTCGCTCGATCTGGGACGCGAGGGCGCACACTCGCGAAACCGCGTCGTGCACTGGCAGGACGTCACGGGGCGCGAAATTCAGCGCGCGCTGATCGCGGCGGTGTCGTCCCACCCCAACATCACGGTGCTCGAGCACCACCTCGCCGTCGACCTGTTGTCGATGGCCAAATACGGTGGTGAGCCCGCGTGTTTCGGCGCGTACATTCTCGACCGCCGGTCCGGTGAGGTCTCGACGATCTGTGCGCGCGCCACCGTGCTCGCCACCGGCGGCACCGGCAAGGTCTACGTCTACACGTCGAACCCCGACGTCGCCACCGGCGACGGCATCGCGATGGCGTACCGGATCGGCGCGGCGTGTTGCGATCTCGAGTTCGTTCAGTTCCATCCGACCGTGTTGTTCCATCCGCACGCTCGCAACTTCCTGCTATCGGAAGCGATGCGCGGTGAAGGCGGCGTGTTGCGTCTCGCCAACGGCGACACGTTCATGGAGGATTACCACCCGATGAAGTCGCTCGCGTCGCGCGATGTGGTTGCCCGTGCGATCGATAACGAGCTCAAGAAGTCGGGCTCCGACTCGGTGTTCCTCGACATGACCCACCTCGAGGGTGGGTTCGTACGCAAGCGGTTTCCGAACATCTACGAGCGCTGCCTGGGGCTCGGGATCGACATCACCAAGCAGCCGATTCCGGTGGTTCCCGCGGCGCATTACATGTGCGGCGGGATCAAGACCGATCGCGACGGCGCCACCACCGTCCGCGGCTTGTACGCGATCGGCGAGTGCGCCGCGACCGGGCTCCACGGCGCCAACCGGCTCGCATCGAACTCGTTACTCGAAGGCATGGTCTATTCATCGCACGCGGCCGCCGCGGTGCGCGACTGTCCGCGTGTTCGCCCTGCGCAGGTGGCGCGGTGGTCCACCGGCGACGCCACCGATTCAGAAGACGCGATCGTCGTCGCGCTGAACTGGGACGAGATCCGCAGGTTCATGTGGTCGTACCTCGGGATCGTTCGATCCGATAAGCGGATCGAGCGCGCCCGCCGCCGGATCGAGATCCTGCGCGACGAGATCCGCGAGTACTATGTCGACTTCAAGATCACCAGCGACTTGATCGAGCTGCGCAACCTCGCGTTGGTCGCCCACCTCATCATCGAGAGCGCTCGCCGCCGCAAGGAGTCGCGCGGGCTGCATCACACGCTCGACTACCCCGACAAGCTGCCCGAAGCGAAGCACTCCGAGCTTCAGCTGACCAACGGTCCTCGCGGCTGATCTCGGCCGTCGCGGCCGATCTCGGCCGATCTTTGCGCGCTCTTCGCCGAGGCGAACAGCGGCCTTCGGAGGCTTCGGTGCTTTTCACACCTCGTCTATCAACCGCCGTTCACAGCGGCGACCAGCTTGCGGCCACTTGGCCGCCGTGAATTCGCCATCGCGCGGCGCGTCCACCTGGCATCCAGCTCGCACTTACGGCGGGCATACTCCCTGGCTGCCGGATGTTG
Organism: Kofleriaceae bacterium; assembly: GCA_050184455.1. Classification (GTDB taxonomy): domain Bacteria; phylum Myxococcota_A; class Polyangia; order Haliangiales; family Haliangiaceae; genus JABFXX01. The sequence continues at coordinate 30,216 of JBFXAI010000034.1, forward strand.
ACGGACGGCCACGCAGCAAGGGGGGGCCACCGAGGCAATGGTGCTTCGGTGGCTTTATCTTTTTCGGGGCGCTAATGTTCACGGCATGGTTAGCGGCCGGTACCTGGTTGCGGGGTGGCTCACGCTCGCTGCATGCGGTGGTGCCGGCGGGCCGAGATCGCCTGCCGCCGACGGCGTTCGCGCGTACGTGGCGGCGCTCAAGTCGAACGACCCGCGAGAGGCGTACGATCTGCTATCGAGCGATGCCCGCCGGCAGATGAGCTACGACGAGTTCGCGCTGCGCTGGAAGCAGAGCGACAAGGAGCGCGCGTGGCAGATCGAGGTTCTCGAGCAGAGCCTCAAGGGCAACCCCGACGTCGGCGAGCGCGCGATCATCAGCTTCGCCGACGGCAAGTTGGTTCAGCTCGAGCGCGACGACAAGACCTGGCGGCTCGAGTCGGAGCTGGTCAGTCGGTCGCGCGCCAAGCGGCCGCGCGATGCGATCCGGCTGTTTGCCGATGCGATCGAGCAGCGCGATCTCAACGGCGTGCTCGGCATGTTGACCCAGCGACGCCGCGAAGGTTTGACCCGCGAGGTCGAAGGCTTCGTCGCAGGCATCGGCAAGCGGATCAACGACCGGATCGACGAGTTCGGCACCGATCGGGCCGAGCTGCGATGGGATGAAAACGGCCTACGCTACCGGATCGTGTTGCGCAAGGAGAACGACGAGTGGCGGATCGACGACATCCACATTCGTCCCGCGCCGAAGGACGACGAAGCCGAGACCGGCGAGCGCGTCGCACCTGAAGAGTTCTGAGCCGACTGGGACATGCCGCCCGAAATCGTTCTCGACGGCGCGAGCCGCGTGCTCGTGGTGCTGCACGCGGCGGCGGCGATCGTGCTGATCGGTGCATCGACGCACCACGTGTTGATCGCGATCGGCTATCTGCGCGGCAGCTACAAGATCCGGCTCGCGCGGATCTACGCCGCCACGCTGGCGATCGCGTACGCGATCACCATGGCGTTCGGCCTGCTCGCCTATCCCTCGTTTCGCTACCACGTTCGCGGCCTGTACCTCGATCATCACGACCGCTGGGCGTCGAACCTGTTCGACATGAAGGAGAACTTTGCGGCGCTCGGGATCCCTGCGGTGATCGCGCTGGTCGTGATGTCGAGGGTGCTCGAGCCAAAGACCGATCGCATGCTGATCCGCGGCTACGCCGGGTTCGCGATCTTGGTCGCGGCGATCGTCTGGTTCGACGTGTTTGCCGGCTTGGCGGTGACGCTAGCCAAGGGCGTCGGATGACCCGATCCAACGCATTGTTCGCGGCGATGTGCGTCGGTGCCATCGCGTTTGCAGTTGCGTTCGTCTATCCGCAGCTATCGGGCCAAGCGATCGCCTGGTACTACCCGGTCGAGCGGCGCTGGGCATACGAAGCACAGCCGACCGGGCTCGCGATGGACTTCTTCGGCCGGCTGCTCCAGGGGCTCGTCGCATGGTCGATCGCAGTGGTCGCGACGATGGCGATCACGCGCCGGCTCCGCGAGCTGTCACCGCGCGCGGCGCACTTGCTCGCAGCCTGGGCGATCGCGCTCACCCTGCTGGTGATGTTCTACTTCGCATACACACTCGCGGTTCGTGTTCCCACACCGGTCGCGATCCCCGAGTGGTACGTGCCGCGGTAGGTATTGCGCAGCGAGCACGTATACGTTGCCGGTCGTTGCTATCCACCGCGCTTGCGGCCAAAGAATGGCAAGTAGTGCCGCAGCCCGCGCAGCCGATCCTTCGGCTTCTCGTCAGGAGTCGGCAGCGGGACCAGGCGCGGCAGCTCTTCTGGCGTGAGCTCGGCGACAGGCGTCGTGTCGGTGAGCTCCTGAGTCTGGCCGGCCAGCCCCATCTCGGCGCGCGCCTCACCGACACTCTTGGCGAGCACGGTGTGGAGATCCTTGCGGAGCTGGACCTTCTTGAGCGTCGTGCCGATCTGCCGCGCCATTTCGCGGGTCGACGGGAACCGCGTGTCGACGCTCGCCGACAGCGCGCGATGGATGATCGACGCAAAGCTCTGGGGCACATCGGGACGCAGCGGTCGCAGCGGCTGCACCATGCAGTCGCGCAACCGGCAGTAGGTCTCGTAGTCGGTTTGGCCGTCGAACAGTTTCCGACCGACGAGCGCTTCCCAAAGCACCGAGCCACACGCGAACTGATCCGACGCTGGCATCGGGCGCGTGCCCGCTACGATCTCCGGCGCGAGATACGACATCTTGCCTTTGACGATGCCGGGGTCGGTGGTCTCTTGCCGCCGGTCGGGCGCGAGGGCTAACCCAAAGTCGATCAGCTTGACCATTCCGCGCGTGGTGAGCAGCACGTTGTGTGGCGAGACGTCGCGGTGAACCACCGGCATGGGCCGGCCATCAGGACCGAGCCGCTCGTGCGCCGCGGCCAGACCGCGAAGGATGCCGACGCCGACTGCCGCCACCAATTCCCAACGCGTTTGCTCGTTCTTCGACGCGTGCCACCGGACCCAGCTACCGAGATCGACGCCCTCGATCCACTCGAGGATCATGTAGTAGTTGCCGCGATCGTGGACGAAGTCGTGGACCTCGGCGACGTTGGGGGATTGCAGCGATGAGCCGACGCGAGCTTCTTCGACAAACATCGCGACGTATTGCGGTTGCTGCGCCAGGTTCTGGTGCATCTGTTTGACTGCAACGTCGCGCACGAACCCCGAATCGCCGCGCACGCGCCCGCGCCAGACGTCGGCCATGCCGCCGCGACCGGCGATGCCGATCAGCTCGTAGCGGCCGCCGACGATTAAACCACTGCGCGGCTCCTCGGCCATCGGGAGACCATCATGGCATACATCCCGGCCGCGCGGTTCCCCGAGTAGAGGCGGGCGCGCGACCGTCGTCGAGTGGTACGCTAGGCTAAATGGTCGGCAGCCCCGGACTTGTACGGTTTTCCGAGCTGGTCGCCCGCGACGACTTCGCGCTCGATCAAGCAGCGCTGCTGATCGGGGATTGGGATTACCCGGACCGCGATCTCGCGGTGTATTGCGAGCAACTCGACGACATCGCCGAGCGTGCGGCTCCGGACGTCGCGAGCGCCGACAGCGGCGCCGCGCGCGCTCGTGCGATCAGCGACTACCTGTTCGAACGCTTGGGGTTCTGCGGCAATACCGACGATTACTACGACCCGAGGAACAGCTTTCTGTGCGACGTCTTGGACCGCCGGACCGGTATCCCGATCTCGTTGTCGGTGGTGTACCTCGAGGTCGCTCGTCGCGTCGGGGTGCTCGCCCAAGGCGTGAACTTTCCGGGACACTTCCTGGTTCGTGTCGCGATCGAGGACGCATGGTTGTTCCTCGATCCGTTCTCGGGCGGTCGCGCGCTGACGTCCAGCGACCTCGAAGCGCTGCTCCGGAAGACCACCACCCCGGACGCCGTGCTCGAGCCGAGTGTGATCGCCGCCGCAAGCAAACGGCAAATCATGTCGCGGATACTGGTCAACCTCGCCGGCATCTACGGCCGAAATGGCGACCTCCCGCGTTCGCTCGATGTGCTCGAACGACTCGCCGTGCTCGAGCCGTCGAACTCGCGGATCGCACGCGACCTCGAGCAGTTGCGCGAGCGCGTGGACGGGCTCAACTAGTCGGCTGAACGACCATGGCCGAGCGATCCAAATCGAACGAGGTGTTTGCGCCCGACGCCGTCGCTCGCCAACTCGACTACTGCACGTTCTGTCCCAAGATGTGCCGTCACGCGTGTCCGGTCTCGACGACCAGCGCGAAAGAGACCTATATCCCGCAGGTCAAGATGGACCGGATGAACCAGCTCCGGCTGGGTCACGCCACGTGGAACACCGAGACCACCGATCCGCTGTGGGCATGCACGGGTTGCCGCCATTGCACGATGTATTGCGAGCACGACAATGAGCCCGGGCTGGTGCTGTTCACCGGGCGCGCCGCCGCCGTCGAGCGTGGTGTGCCGCACCCCGCCCTCACCGGCTACGGTGATCGGTTTCGCGCGCGCGAACAGCGGTTGTCGGCGCAGCTCGCAGCGATGTTTCCGAGTCACATGGCGAGCGACGGCGAGCTCGCGCTGTGGCCCGGTTGTGATGCGGTGGATAAAGGCACCAGCGATATCGCGGCGACGTTTGCGCTGGTCGAGCGGATGGGGCTTCCGGACGCAAAGCTGGTGATCACCGAAGCGGCCGACGCGCCGGTGTGCGCCGGGTATCCGCTGCTCGCCGCGGGGCATCGCGATCTATTTCGCTGGCACGCCGGCCGGGTCGCCGCCGCACTGCGCGGATTTCGCAAGGTCGCCGTGAACTGCTCGGCGTGTCTCTATGCGATGCGCGCGCAATATCCCGCCGAGGGGGTGAACCTTCGACCGGAGCCGGTGTCGCTCGCCGAGCTCCTCGCGCCAGCCGCGCAGAGCCTCGCGTGCCCGGTCACGAGGCGCTCGGTCTACTATCACGACCCTTGCTATCACGCGCGCTACAACGGCGTGATCGAACAACCGCGGCGCGCGCTCGCCCAGCTCGCTGAACTACGCGAGCTCGGATGGAACAGAACCGACACCGAGTGCTGTGGCGGCGGCGGCCTGTTGCCCAAGACCATGCCGATGGTCGCCGACCAGATGGCCAAGCGCCGGCTCTCCGAGGTGCACGCCTCCGGCGGCGGCATGGTCGTCACGTCATGCGCGACCTGTACGTTCATGCTCAAGCGCAACGCGCCACCGTCGGTAGAAGTGATGAACTTCGCGACGGCGATCGCCGAGCTGTCGGGCACCCCGGTCACCCCACCGGCGCTGCCCGACGACGGCGAGCACTAGCTCGGCGTTGCCAAGTAGTGCACGTGCACCAAAGCCTAGCTGGAGCGAGGTCGTCCCCGCTGTGCTACGGCGCCATCGACGTGAACACCCACCGCTGTTGCTTCACGCGTTAGGCATCGAGCACGTTGATCGGATCACCTACCCGCACGCGACCTTCTTGCAGCACGCGTGCGTACAGCCGCGAGTCTCCCGGATGCAGCTTGTGCGAGATCCGATCGCTGTCGCGGTCGGCGAACGACCCTGCGATCAACTTGCACGGCGTGGCCGGCCGTGTGATCTCGATGACCACGTCGCCGCCGAGCTGAAGCTTGGTGCCGCTAATAATGGTCGCCCACGGTAACCCGCTGACCGTTACGTTTTCCCCCGTAGAGCCGGGCGCGATCGGATGGCCCTCGGCGCGCAGCGCTTCGATCACTTCCAGCGCGAATAGCGAGACCGCGCGTTCGGGGCCGCCGTGGTGCTTGGGATGATTGTGGCCGTCGCCCTCGAGCCCCAACGTGCCGATCCACACCTCGGGGATCGGGAGCTTGGGTACGCCTCCCGGCGAACGATTGAGTTGAACGATTCGGCCCGTCATGGCGATCACTCGCGAGTCTTGGGTTCCGCTTCCGCATCGCGCAGCCACTGATTCATGGCGGGCAACGCGAACAGCCGCTCGACGTAGCCAGCCGCCGTGGCATCGAGATCCACGCCATAGCCTCGGAACCGCGTGGCGACCGGCGCGAACATCGCATCGGCGATCGTGAACGAGCCGAACAAGAACGGCCCGCCGCCTGCGGACAGCCGTTCGCGCCAGATCGAGGTGATCCGCCGAACATCGGCGAGCGCCTCCGCGGAATGCCCGTGCCCCGGCTTCGCTGCGCACGCGTCCATCGGCATGTCCCGACGAAGTGCGGCGAAGCCCGAGTGCATCTCCGCGGCGATCGCTCGCGCACGCGCACGATCTTCGCGCGCAGCCGGCCACAGACCTGCCTGAGGATAGAGCTCGTTCGCGTACTCGCAGATCGCGAGCGAATCCCAGACCACCAATCCATCGTGATGAAGCACGGGCACGTGCCCCGAGGGTCCGACCTTCGCGAGCTCGTGTTTGGTGGTCTCGCGATCGAGCAGGATCGTCTTGGTCTCGAACACCGCACCGGCGTGCACGAGCGCGAGATACGGGCGAAGTGACCACGATGAGTAGCGCTTGCTACCAACGTAGAGGGTCAGCGGCATGGCGGCACTCTAGCAGCTGATAGACCGAACAACCCACCTCGACCTACCTCGACGACGATTGAACACCGCGGTGCTGCGGCAGATAATGGAGCCTCGTGCGCCGTGGATTGCTGCCAACGATGCTGTTGATGACGGGATGCGGCCGGTTTGGATTTGACCCGCTGCACGATCTCTCCGGCACATCGTCGAACGATGGGCATTTGACCGACGGCGGCGTGGACCCGGATGGAATTGGCGACAACATGGACGGGCCGCCGGGCGGAGTGGACGCGCCGGTCATGGGCAGTTGTGCGAGCTACAGCGCGATCGCCGGCGGGCAGTCGGGCTCGACGTACCGCGTGATCACCTCGGCGGCGACGTTCTGGGCGCATCACGCCGATTGCAACGACGACAACCCGGGCAGCACGCATCTGGTCGCGCTCGAGACCGCTACCGAAGGCGACGCGGTCATCGCGATCGCCGGCGGTGTGAGCTTCTACGCCGGTGCAGTTCAGTCCGCCGGCCAGGCTGATCCGACGGACGGATGGCGATGGTTCACGGGTGGACCGATGATGTTCGGCTGGGCCGCGAATGAGGGTTCCGACGGCGCGGACGACGTCGAGGATGGCGAAGAACAGCTGTTCATGGTCGCGCCGACCCGTCACGCGATCGATGTGACGGGAACCGCGCCCGCGCGAGCGGTGTGCGAATGCGACGGTCGTGCGATCAGCGGCTCGATCGTGATTCCGCCCGAGCCGTGATCGTCACTGAACGCAAGACGATCGGTCTTCACCGAACGGAACGTAGTTGAACGAGAACGTCTTCTCGACCGTGATCCCACCCTCGAACGTCAAGCTCACGTCGACGTTGCACGTCGCACTGGTCGATGAATGCTCCGTGCGCTGGCCCATCACATAGCCGCCGATCGCGAGTCGTTCCGCCACCACGGCGCCGGAAGCGTCCCATTGTTTATAGAGCGCGCACTGCGGGAGGATCTGGACGCTACCCCCTACCCGACAGCCTGACGGATTGTTCCTCAGTGCGAACAAGCCATTCGGACAACGAGGATCGCCCGATGACGAGCTCTCGGAAACCACCGCATACACCGCGGCCGTCGGAGCTCCGGGCGCTGCTTGCATGTCTGCAACCAACGCACAGCCGAGCGGGCCGACAGCCGACGTCAGTCCCACCATGGATTGGTTGCCGGACAAAATACGCGTCACCCCGGCATTGGCGGGCGTCACTGGCGCGACAGTTCCGAATCCGGTCGCGCTCTCGGTATTGTTGCCTGACTCTTCCGCACAGATGCCCTCGTCACAATGCAGGCCGGGTAAGCAATCGTCAGCCGTCGTGCATCGATCCTTGATCCCATCGCTGCACCCGACTCCGATCCCTACGATTACCAACACGAGGCCTAGCTTCGACAACATCGTCAGCTCCTTCATCCATATACGTTCGTCACGGCAACCCGTCGCACTTCGAATCACCATCGGCGATACGCCGGGTACTCGTCCTGGTATTCGCGCCGGCCGGACTTTGCCGAGCTCGTCGATTGCATCGTCGCGACACGCGCGGCGTACACCACGGAGCCCACGATCATTCCCGCGATCGCCAACCGCAACAGCGTGGGCGCGATGCCATCGGCGGTCTGAAATCGATCCCACCAACCGAGGCGAGTCTGCCGCGGCCGCTCCATGCCATGCGGACGGGTTTCGTAGCGCTGCGGCGTCCGAGGAGAGATCGGAACAGGTGGTCGCTCTGCGCCGGTCTTCAAGATCTCGGCGACGCGCGCTTCGGCCGCGAGCAGCTCGTCGAGGACCGCGTGGCGAAGCCGGCCGAGCTCGGTGGACGCGCTGCCTGCCCAGCTGTCGATCACGTTGAGCCATTCGCCGAGGTGTTCACGGCTTGGATACGGCAACTCGAGCTTGCCCAGCTGCGCCGCCCAGCTCTCGATCTTCATCCGCGCCGCGATCTCGGGACCGACGTCGACGTGCTCTGCCTGCTGGTGGACGTTCGACAACACCGTGTACAGATCGCCCGCAGCGAGCACTGCCCGGCTCGCCTCATCGTCGGAGACTCGCCCGTCGGCCGTGATCACCGCGATCACGTTGCTGAGCGCGCCCATCGCATCATCGAGGTCGGCCTCGGTGTGCTCGGCGTAGTGCAGCAGCTTGCCTAGGTCGCGAAGGTAGTCGCCCCAACCGCCGCCGAGCTGGCTCGCGGCCAACAGACAGGCGCTGCGGCACTGGCGGTCGTGCTCGAACAACGCGCGACGCCGAACATCGAGCTCGGTCTTGGCTTCGGCGATGACATTCGGCAATGCCCGTCGCGAGTGGACGCCACCGCGATACCGCACGACCCCGCCAGGAGTCGCGAGCAAGCCGCGATGAAGGGCCTCGAGCATCGCGACCTCTTGGGCGAGCTCGCGCGTCTGTTCGATGTCCTTGGCGAGCTGCTCGGGGTATAGCGCAGCGAGCGCCAACTTCGGGTCGGTGGGCGCCCCTGTCACCGACCACAACTCGGACACCGCGGCCACGTGCCGGGTCACCGCCCGACCCAGGTACACGCCGCGGTACTTGGGATCGAGGCTCGGCCGCGAGAGATCGGTGTCGAGTCGTCCGATCGTCTCCTCGATCGGAGGCGCGTCGGGCGCGGTGTCGATGTAGAGGTCCGCGGTGACCCGCCGGCGCAGCTGGTCGGGATCGTCGAACAGCACCCACGCCGAGCGATCGTCGACCGGCGTCGCGATGTAGATCCGCTTCGCGTTGGCCTCGCGCTCGTTGCTCGGTGGATGCGTCGACCACATCCGTGGCGGCGCGGCGAACTGCGCCTTGAACAACCGGCGCTGCTCGGGCGGTTCCGACGACGGCGGGACCTGCCCGTAGTGCGGATTGCCGAGGATGATGCGAGACCGCTCGAGCATTCGGGTCTGAACCGAGAACACGTCGCTCACGGTGTGGCCCGAGCGCATCTCGCGCTGCACGAAGCCGAGCGCGAGGTCCATCGCATGATCGGTGGCTTCGAGTCGGTACAGCGCCTGAACCAGCGCGTCGCTGCCGGTGAGTGACACGGCGACCAGGTCGGCCTGAAACTCCATCTCCCGAGACAGCGCGCGCTCGGCGATCACGACCCAGCCGAACATGGTGTCGACCAACGCGCGGATCGCCCACACGATCAACCGCATGATCCAGCCGATCCACGCGATGCGAAAATCCCACGTCGAAAGCTCGGCGAGGAACCGATCGAACGCGTCGCGGCGAGCCACGATGTGGCCGGCGATCTGCTGGCCGATGTAGACCCAGCGACCGATCGCCATCGTGCGCTGCGCAAAATGGCCGAACTCGTGCGCGAGCACTGCCTTGACCTCACCGAGGCTCAACACGTTCACCAGACCGAGCCCGATCTCGAGGTTTTTTCGCGATGGAATCAGCAGATTGAGGATCGACAGGTCGTAGAACACGGACGCGTTGACCCGGGCCGATACGTACACGCGGTGCGGTCGTGGCGCCCCGGCGTCATCGGCGATCCGATGCAGGAACTCGAACAATCGCGGCTGATCCGTGCGGGTCAGCTCGATTTCTTCGCTGGTGTGTCCGCGCTTGACGAACAACACCGCCTTGAACATGAACAAGGACAGAAACCCGGCTGCGACGCCGCCGATGATGAACGCGAGGTTCGCCTCGGTGCGGGTCAGCTTCGAGAACAGCGAATACGCGGTCCACCCGAAGTACGCGGCGAGCGCGAAGTACAGCCCGAGAAACACCAACAGCGCGATAAACGCGACCCACGCGTTGCGGCGGTAAGGGCCACTTGGAGCGGTCAGATCGCGAGGAACCGTCGTGGGCCCGGGTGGGTACACGTCCATCCGATGGCTAGTAAATCGCGCGCGGGAGCCACACAAGCACAAACCACGTGGAGTCGCGGTCCCTCGCCTGACGTTTCCGGTTCGTCACGTGATCGATGTCACGACGTCGCGATCGACGCCAGCCGGCCACCCAGCGCGGTCAGTAGCTCACGCGTCGCTGCGTACTCTCTCCGCTCGGCCTCGTGATCGACGTCACCATTCGCGGTCCGGGCGTCCAGCCGCTCGAGTTGTTGCACCGTCAGCGACAGATGCCGCTCGATACAGCCGATCACCGCATCGCGCCGCTCGGCGCTGATTCGTGCGCTGCTGCGAAGCGCTCTGGCGAGCGCTCGTGCAGAGCGCGACAACTGGCGGTCGATCGCGTTCGCTGCACGAACAACCACGGGGTGTTGCACGACCGGGCGCGCGCATGCTGACCTCGCGCACTGCTCGGTTCGCAACACGAGGAGCTCGACGTCGTGCGCGACGATCAGCACCGCCTCGTCGAACAGCGCGACGACCTGATTGAGATCGTCGGCGGCTCGCTGCGTGCGATTCACCGCCGCCTTCGCGGCATCGACCTCGGCTTCCGGCGAGCCCGGCAACATGGCGGTCGCGGATGCGGACAGTGCCGCCTGCGCAGAACCCGGCAACACGGCGGCGGCAGATGCGACCAGCACCGCGATCCGCGCCAGCTTGCTCCATACGGTTCGGCTACGGCGAGCGGTGCGCATGGCGGCCACCGATAGCCACGAGCGATCGAGCTGGCAAGGGGGACGCTCCCCTACACGCCGAACTTGGCCAGCTTCTTGTGCAGACCCTCGCGAGTGATGCCCAGGGTGACCGCGGTCTTGGTCTTGTTGCCACCGTGGTCGCGCAGCGCCTCGGTGAGCAACCAGCGCTCGACCTGGTCCATCATCTCTTTGAGCGTGCCCTGCTTGGGCGCGATCTTGGTGACGGTGCCTTCGATCTTGCGCAGCCGCGGCGACAGATCGGTGACCTCGATCCAATGTCCAGACTCGGCTTGGATCACCAGCCGCTGGATCTCGTTCTCGAGCTCGCGGATGTTACCAGGCCAGCTGTAGCCAGACAGCGCATCGATCGCGTCCGGGGTGAACCCGGGCAGCTCGACCCGATACTCGTCGGCGTATCGCTTGAGAAAATGTCCGGCGAGCAGCGGGATGTCCTCGCGGCGCTCGCGCAGCGGCGGCAGCTTGATCGGAAATACCATCAGCCGGTAGTACAGATCCTGGCGGAACCGGCCAGCCTCGACCTCGCTCGAGAGATCGCGGTTGGTGGCGCAGATGATCCGAACATCCACCTGCTTCTCGCTGGTGGCGCCAACGGGCCGGATCGTGCCCTCTTGCAGCACGCGCAACAGCTTGGCCTGCAAGGTGAGCGGCATCTCGCCCATCTCGTCGAGGAACAGCGTTCCTCCGTCGGCGATCTCGAACAGCCCCTTCTTGTCGCTGTCGGCGCTGGTGAACGCACCGCGCTTGTGGCCGAACAGCTCCGACTCGAGGAGGTTCTCCGGCAGCGCGGCGCAGTTCTGCGCGACGAACATCTTGTCGTGGCGCTGGGACTGATGGTGAACCGCGCTGGCGATCAACTCCTTGCCGGTTCCGGTCTCGCCCTCGATGCACACCGTCGCGCGGGTGTCGATCACGCGCTCGAGCTGGGACAGCACTGCCTTCATCGCCGGCGAGTCGCCGATGATGTTGTTGAACTTGAGCTTGGTCTGCTTGCGCTTCAAGTACACGTTCTCGCCGCGTGCGCGCTCCTCGGCGATCCGAAGGCGCTGGACCAGGGTCGCGTTGTCGATCGCGAGCGATGCTTGCGCGGCGAGCAGCAGCGTCACCTCGAGATCGGTCTCGCTGAACATCCCGGCAGATGCACGATTGTCGGCTTGGATCAATCCGATGATGTCATCGCCGCGCCACAGCGGCACCGCGAGCATCGACAAGATCTGACCACCGAGGATCGACTCGCTCGATAGTGCTTCCTGCGCATTCGCGGTGAGCACCGCAGCGCGATCTGCCAACACTCGCTTCAACACCGCGCGGCTCGCACGCACCGGATCCGCCCCCGAAGGCTTGCGGTCCGCACCCGGTCGCTCGCGCGACAACGCCAGCGCGAACCGATCCTTGTCGGTTTCGGATCGCAGCAGGATCGCGACGTGGGTGGCGCGCGGCAACAGCTCGAACGTCGCGGCTGCACACGCCTCGGCCACCTCGGCCGGCTCGAGCCGAGCGCCCAGCGGTTGCACCGCCTTGTACACGCGCACGGCATCCGCGGGACTGCCCTCGATCTGATCCGCCACTGCGGGCAGGTCCATGATCGAGCGCGATGCGATCAGCCGATCGCCGAGGTCGCTGTCGGTATCGTCGCCGAACCGGACATTGATCCGGACGGGATCTGCGGGATTTCCGAGCAGCAGGACATCGCCGTCGGCCAGCGTGAGCTCCCAGCGCGTAGCTGCGTCGACCGGGAGCTTGCGACCGTCGCGCTCGACGGCAGATCCATTGGTCGAACGCAAATCACGGAACACGAAGTGATCGCCGATTTGCGAAATCTGGGCGTGATCACCAGAAAGATGGAAATCAGTGATAACCACCGTGCTCGATGGTGAACGACCGATCGTCGCGGTACCGCCGGTGGCGAGCACGCGGTGCTGGCGTTGCGCCGAAGAACCGTGAAGGATTTCGAGAGTGATCACAGAGATGCGTCGCTAGGCCAGCTCGGTAACGGCGTTTATACTGCACACGGTTTCATCTCGCATGCCAGGACCCTCGAAAGTCATCGTGCTCGAACCGGACGTTCGGGCGAGCCGGCAGGTCCTCCTGGGGTTCCAGCGTGAGGGCGTCACCGCCTCGGCGGTGCCCGTTCCCGTCGACGTTCACCAGGTCCAGCTCCCCAAAGACGATGCCAGGCTCGTGGTCGTGGGTGGTATCGAGGGCCGGGCGCGCGATCTCCTGCGGATCGCTCGCCAGCAGGTCGATGCCAGCCATATCGACGCGCCGATCATGTTTGCAGGCCGCGGTGTCGATCGCATCGACGCGTTTGCCGCCGGCGCCGATGAGGTCGTGCAGCATCCGGCATATCTGCGCGACGTGGTCACGATCGGTCGCCTGCTGTGTGGGCAAACCTCGTCCCACCGCAACCATCTGGTCGGTAGCCTGGCCGAGCTCACGGGCGTATTCCCGTTGGTCCGGGCGCTGGCGGCACTCGGTCGCAGCGCGGTGCTGACGCTGATCCGAGGCCTGCGACGCGGTGAGGTTCGGTTCTTCCACGGCGAGGTGACGTCGGCGCAGGTCGGGTTGATCCACGGTCAAGCCGCGCTGCATCAGCTGTTGTTGTGGACCGACGCGCGGTTCGACGTCCACTACGAGGATGTGGTGCGTCGCCAGCAGATTCCGCTGTCGCCCGCCGAGCTGTTCGCCGATGCCGAGCGATTCCTGGAGGGAATTCGCGACTCGAGCGGCAAGCTGTCACCGTCGATGATCCTCGAGCAGGACGTCCAACGCGTCGCCCAGCTGTCGAAGCAGATCCCCACCGAGGTGCACGGCGTGCTCCGGATGTTCGATGGCCACCGCATGCTCGCCGACATTCTCGAGGACTCGCCGTACCGGGTGTTCGAGACCCTGCGCGTCGCGCAGCGTGCGCTCGAAGCAGGCCTGCTACGCACGGTCGAGGTCCAGCGGCCAAAGGCGACCTGGCGCGCGGTGCTGGCGATCGAAGAATGGCTGGTTGGCGGCGATCGCGAACAGATCGCCGAGCAACTCGCAGCGCAGAGCAGCAACGACACCGCGCCGGTTCCCCGCGTCGAAGGACCGCTGCCCCCGCTGAAGCAAGCGCGGAAACGCCGCAAGAAGCATCGCAAGAACACGCCGGTCTCGGTCCCCGTGGCCACGACACCGCAGCGGCCGGACATCGATTGGGGCGCCTTGGTACCCCGCGTGGTCGGCGCAGAAGTTGGGCCGCTCGCCGGCGTCGTACCGGCGGCTCACACGTCCGGCGAGATCGAGCTGACCACCCGCGAAGCGCCGCGCGAAAAGCTCGAAACCCTGATGGACACCGCGCAGCGGACGCGGTTCTTCCCCACCGACCTCGAGCTCGAGCCCAAGGTCGTCCTGCACGACGATCACGCGGATACCCGCCAGTCTGTCGCCGATTCGGCGACACCCGACACTTCGAGCACCGCGGAGCCGTCCGTGAGCGCCGAGCGATCGGAAGCTGATACCCAGCGAAATCCGACGGCCGCGCCCGGATCGGCCAGCCAGGTCGAGGTGATCGGGCGCGAGGACTCGGTGCGCCGCGCCACCGCGACAGCGCACCAGTTGGCCGCGCGCGCGGAACAAGCGGCGCGCGCGGAAGCGGCCGCGCGTGAAGCAGCGGAGCGAGCCGAGGCCGAAGCAAAGGCCGCTGAAGCACGGGTTCACGCCCAAGCTCGCGAAGCTGCCGCACGGCTCGAGGCGGCGGCACGCGCCGAAGCAGAAGCTCGCGAGGCCGTCGCGCGTGCCGAGGCCGAAGCCCGCGCCGCGACCGCACGCGTCGAAGCCGAAGCTCGCGAAGCTGCGGCCCGCGCCGAAGCAGCCGCGCAAGCCGAGCTCGAAGCGCGTAAGGCCGCCGCACGCGCTGAGGCCGCTGCACGCGCCGAAGCCAAGGCCCGCGAGGCGGCCCAACTCGTCGAACATGCGAGGCTCGAGCGCGAGGCGCGAGCGGCTGCGCAAGCCAACACCGCCAGCGACGAAGCTGCGACCGAAGATGCCAAGTTGAAAGAAGCGGCGGCGTGGGCACGCCAGCAAGCGAACGCGCACGCTCCGCTCGAACAGGACACGCTCGAAGACCCCAGCCTAGGGAGGAAGTTCGCCGAGCTGCGATCCAAGCTCGGCAGCGATGGCCCGAACTCCAACCTAGCAACCTCCGCCGCGCCGATTGCGAACGTCGACACCAGCAGCGCGCCGACCAGCCAACCGACGCCGCATCCGATCGTCGACGCCGCGAGCCCGCCGACCCCGCGCCCGATCGTCGACCCCACGAGCTCGCCGACCCCGCGTCCGATCGTCGACGCTGCGAGCCCGCCGACCCCGCGCCCGATCATCGACGCCGCGAGCCCGCCGACGATGGACGCCGTGCCCGGGCCGATTCGCAACGACGATGAGCCGCAGACCACGAGCGATTTGGTTCGCAGTCTGCTTGCAGAGCCAACCAATCCGCTGCCAAGCGGGCCACCGAGCGCGCCGCCAGCGGAGACCTCGAGCAGCGTGATCATCGACGACCACGCGTTGGCGATCTCGAGCGAGACCGCGATCGCAGCGCCACTACCCGTGACGGCTGCACCGCTGGCACCGATCGATGAGCCGTCGGATGGCGTGGTAAGGGCCACGTTCGGTGGTGCGGAGCAGACACCGATCGAACGACCCCTGCCTCTACCGCCGATCCCCGAGGACGATCGCCCCGACGATCGGACCGGCGAGATCACGATCCCGCGGGCCAGCGCGCCGACTACCGACGCAGCTGCGGCCGCGTCTGAACCCTCGATCCTGGTCGCCGATCTCGCGGCCGCGCATATCGCCGCGAGCGCGGTGATCGCCGCGCAAGTCGAGTCCGCACCGACGCCGAGCATCGCGTCGGTCGCGCAGGAAGCGGTGGTCGCCGACGTCCGCAAGGATGCTGCGGCGTTCTCCGACGACGAGGAGGCGTTCTTCCGGGCGGGCGAGAAGCGCACGACGGCGAAGCCGGCGGTGCACGTCGAGACGTTCTCGGACCTCGACGAGGACTACCAGCCGGTCGGGTTCTGGGACCGCGTGCGCGGCAAGCCACCGACCACGCCGCCTGCCAGTGGCGGTCGGCGCAAGAAACCGACCTCAGCGCCGCCGAAAAAGAAGGGCTAGTTGGTCGACCACACGACCGACACGCCACCCCGCGGATTGCTCAGCCGCAGGGTGAGCGCCCGAACGTTGGGTCCGAGCACCGGCGAGGTACGAGGAAACCGCGCGATATACGCGGTCGCGAAGTCCCCCAACGCGGGGTACTCAGCGCGCAGCACCAACGGCGGCCGCTTGTCCCGCACGATCTCGAGCGGCTCGATCTCGTTGCCTTGCTCGTCGAGCAAGGCAACCCGCCACACGCTCTTCTTGCCGCGGTGGAGATCATTCTCGCGAGCGTCCCAGGTGGTCACCAGCAACTCGAACTCGTAGGGCCCGGCCGCTGCCGCCTTTGCTTGATCGACGACCTGCTGGCGCGCCGCACCTTGGAGCCCGCGATGATCCGCGTCGCGCTCGGCGTAGGCCGCACGCCACGCGGGCGACTTGAACGTCACCGCGATGTCGAATGCTTCTTGATACATCCCGCGCATCGTCGCCTTGCGCGTCCACTCGTCGACGACATCGTCGTAGTCGCCAGCAGCTGCGGGCCACTCCTCGGTGAGCTTGACCGGCGGGTTCGCTCCGCCACACCCCGGCGTCGCGATGGCAAGCACGCCGGCGAGGCCGAGTGCTACGAACATGTCCCAGCCGGCGCTCCTCATCGATCGGTTAGGAAGTCGCGCCGCGTGAACAGCGTGGTGAGTGGAGTCTGGGCGACCACCGCTTCGCGTCCGCCCTCGAGTCGGTCGACCAATCCCAGCGCATGCACGACCGTCAGCCCCGCCAGCCGCGCGCGCTCGATCGCTTTCAGCGTCGATGCCCCCGTGGTGATCACGTCCTCGAGGATGATCACCTGTGCTCCCGGCGCGAGCTTGGTGCTCTCGATCCATTGGTTGGTGCCATGGCCCTTGGGCTCCTTGCGCACGATGAAGGCACTGCGAATGCGGTCAGGCCGTTGCGCCGTGAAGCTCGCGATCGACGTGGCGGTGGCGAGCGGATCGGCGCCCAATGTCAATCCGCCGACTGCGACCGCCGCCGGGGCAACTTCGTCGATCACCGCATTGAACAACTCGCCGATCAGAGCGGCGCCCTCGGCGTCGAGGCTGATCTGTTTGCAGTCGATGTAGAAGTTCGATTTCAGCCCGGACGACAGGACCACTTCGCGCTCCTGAAACGACCGGACGCGCAACAGCTCGAGGAGCCGCTCCCGCTTGGCGGAAAACCCCGGACGTTCGACCGCGGTGGGCATCGGTTCGACGCTACCACAGTGGTTGACGCGTTGGTGTTCAGCCCCTAGAGTCCCTCGACCTCAGTGCACCTCGTCGATGACACCAAAGCGGTCCCCGTTCGGTCGACGAGCGATCTCGTGCAGTACTTTGCGAGCGCGGGCAAGCCGCCGTCGGCGTGGCGCGCAGGCACCGAGCACGAGCTGATCGGCGTGATCGATACGCCGGGCGCGCAGGAGTTCCAGGCTCCGCCCTACGCCGGCCCCAACGGCATCGGCAAGCTGCTCGATTGGTTCAGCCTCCGCGGAGGAACCGCGATCCGAGAAGACGGCCACACGATCGCGTTGAGTCGGCGCGACGAACAGCTCACGATCGAGCCTGGTGGTCAGTTCGAGCTCGCCGCGCGGCCGGTCTCGGATGACGCGACGTTCGTGAGCGACTTGCGCAGCTACTTGGGCGAGCTCCAGACCGCTTCGCGAGAGCTCGGCTTGAGCTGGCTGCTGTGCGGCCTGCGGCCGTTTGGGACCCGCGACGACATCCCATGGATGCCCAAGCAACGCTACGCGGTGATGCGCGACTACATGCCGCGGGTCGGTACACGTGGCCTGGACATGATGCTGCGCACCGCGACCGTGCAGGTGAACCTGGACTTCGCGGATGAGTCGAATGCCGCGGCCAAGCTGCGCTGTTTGTATTCGGTGACGTCACTGCTCACCGCGCTGTGGGCGTGCTCGCCGATCGTCGAGGATCGACCCAGTGGGTTTCAGAGTTATCGCGCCTGGATCTGGCGCGACACCGACCGCGCGCGCTGCGGAATCCTGCCGTTCGTGTTCGAGCGCGACGACGTGTTCACCGCGTACACCGAGTGGGCGCTCGACATTCCGATGTACTTCGTACACAGGGGCAGCTATCTCGCGGTCCCTGGCGATCTGACGTTCCGGCGATTTCTCGAGCATGGCTGGAACGGTCACACCGCCACGGAGGCCGATTGGGCTCTCCATCTGTCGACCCTGTTCCCCGAGGGCCGACTCAAGAAGTTCATCGAGGTTCGCGGCTGTGACTGCGGCTCGATCGAGATGATCACCGCGCTTGCACCGATGATGCGCGGCCTGCTCGACGATCCGACCGCGCGTGACGAGGCCACTGCGCTCACCGCAGCGCTGTCGATCACCGACCGCCAGCAACTGGCGGACGATGTGCCTCGACTCGGCCTGCGTGCGAAGGCCGGCAGCCACAGCGTGGGCGTGCTCGCGCGCGAGCTCGTCGCGATCGCCAAGCACGGGCTAGCTCGCGTCGCCCCAACGTCGCTGCCACTGCTCGACCCCGTCGAAGCGATCGCGAGCTCGGGAATCACGCAGGCCGATCGGATGCTCGAGCTGTGGCAGCGCCACCCAGGCGATCGGGCCGCGTTGGTCCGCGCACTCTCGTTCACGACCGAGTAACTACTCGTCGTCGTCGTCGAAATCGATCACCACGCCGTCGTCCGTGGGCGCGCGCGGAATGTTCTTGCGGCTCGGATCGTTGGACGCGCGATGAAGGCGTTGTGCGGTCGTCGACCTGGCGGGCTTGGGTAGCTCCGACGGTACCGATAGATCGTCGAGATCCACGTCGAGTGCGTCGAGCGCAGCTTCGAGGTCGAGCGACTCATCATCCACGTGCTGCGGCGCTTGGGTGTGATGGCGGCGCAGCGAGCGGGGATCGAGTGGTGGCGCCGTGTTGAGCCGACCGCGACCCGTCCGATTCGGAGGAATCACGTCGCTATCGTCGAACTCGTGCGCGGGCGAGAGTCCCGCATGCGGCGAGTCGAAGTCGATAACCTGGCTGGTGACCGGTTCCGCGAGCGTGAAGCCGCGCGAGTCTCCTGAGTCGTCCTCCGCGGGCTCACTGACGAAGCTGAGCGGATCGTCGAATCGTGACCGCTCCTGGCTCGGGGGCTCGTCGCCGGCCTCGAGTGCAGCCAACGCATCGCTGATGCCGCCGATCTCTGCGTCACTGTCGTCGAATCCGATGTGGCGCGCTTTGAACACCTCGGAATCGGGCGGTCCGATGCGCAAATCGGGATCACTGTCGCCAAGATCGAGTCGCATCGCGAAGTCGGACATCGAGTCGCGACCCGGCGGCGTCACCGGATCAACGGCGTCGGCTTCGATCTCGTCATCGTCGTCATCGAGGATCTCGAAGTCATCGATCTCTTCGATCTCGTCGAGATCTTCGGCCAGCGGAGCTGCGCGAACTGGATCGACGTCCTCGGTGATGCTCGCTTCATCACCGTCGTCGTCGTCATCATCGACACCGCCAGCGCTGTCGCCGCGATCTTCGTACGAAGCCTGCGGAGCGCCGGCGATCGGTCCAGACAGTCCGAGGTCGTCGCGCTCGGCTTCGGAGAGCTCGTTGTCGAGCTGATGTGCGAGCGCGGCCGAGTCGAACGAGGCGACATCGAGCGGAGAATTACCGAGCTGAGTGCGCTCGACTTCGTCGAACAGGTTGGTTTCTTCGGCGATTTGGTCGGGATCGACTTCGATGCTGGGCTGGGATTGGTAGTGGCTGCTGCGGTGGGGATCCGGATCGGAATGCGATGCGTCGACGAGCTCGGGGTCCGAGTCGGACTGCGGATCCGGATCGGGATCGGAACGAAGCGCGTCGGCGAGTGCGTGATCCGGATCCGGATCGGGATCCCGTTCGACCTCGCGATCGAGCGCGGGCTCGGGCGCGAAGTGGACTTGCTCGGCAGGCTCGGGGTCATCGGCGAGCAGATGGTTGAACCGACCGGACGCGCTCGCGGACGCCGATTGTTCGGGCTGCGCGATCGCTTCGGGCGACTTGGTGGTCGGTCCCGAGTCGAACGCCGGAGCAGGCTCGGGCTCGAGGAGCGCGACCGGCTCGGTCAGCGGCGCGGTGTCACTCGACGCGTAGGGTGGAGCGGCGTTAGCCGACTCGTCAACGAGCGCGTCGTCGACGGGTTCTGGCGGTTCGTATTGTGGTTCGCGCGGAGCAGCGATCGGCGGCGGCGTGCTGATCGTCGCCGGAGGCGGCGCCCAGCGAGCGGATCGCGACACCTCTGCACCGCCCAGCCGGCGCGCGAGCTCCGCGGATGCCGCGTCGACATTGACCTCGATCGGAGCGGCCGACGAGTCGCGCAGCGCTTCGAGCTCTGCGTCGAGATCGCTGCCCGCGAGTGACCGTGCACGCGCGATCGCCGCGGCGACGTCGACGTCGTCCTCGAGCTCGGGGGCAGCGGCGACGGCCTCTACTGCGCCCGACGCACGCTCGATCAACTCGCTCAACCGCGCCCGCTTGCGCCGCGGCGGCTCGGGATCGAGCGCGCTGAGCGCGGCAGGAGGTGCGACGTTCCCGGGACTCGATGGCCGGCGTGGCTCGGTCAGCAGCGGCTCGGAGCTCGGCTCGGGCTGAAGGATATGGCTCGGTACCCCGGCGCTCACCGCATCGCGGACCCCGGTATCGATCAGGTCGATCCGGCGCGCCGCGTCGATGTCGCTCGGCATCGGCAACCCGGTCTCGGCGAGCCCGAGCTGCTTGCGGCGCTCTAGCATCCGCAAGATCAAATCGCGGCTCTCGCGCGTGACTCGCATCAGCTCGACCGCCATCCCGAACGCAGCGCGTGGGTTCGCCGGGTCCGGCGGCTTGGCGACCTTGACTCGACCGAGCCCGACGAGCACCGGGGTGTCGTCGGCGAGCCTGAGCTCGAACTTGATCTCCGCGCCGATCGGCTGCAGCGACTTGGTCGGCAGGAACAAGCCGGTCTTGCCGACGTTCGGCGCGAACCGCTGAACCATCGCGTCGACTCCGTCGTAGCGGAGCTTGATGCGGAGAACGACCGGAGCAGGTCGTTTCCCGCTGGGTTCGTCAGCGGACATAGGTGGCCCAGGTAGGTACCCCAGGCCCGTCCGATTATACGTGGTCCTCGACCCAGCGGCGAGCGGCCGCAAGCGCCGCCGGCACCGCCGACGCGTCCTTCCCACCCCCTTGCGCCATCTCGGGCTTGCCGCCCGCGCGGCCACCGAGCTGTTGCGCGATCTCACCGAGCAGCTTGCCCGCCTGGACCCGGCCGATCAGGTCCTTGGTCACCATGGCCACCAGCTTGACCTCGTCGCCGCCGGTGCCAGCGAGCACCACCACCCCCGAGCCAAGCTTGTCGCGCAGCTGATCGCCGGTATCCCGCAGCACCTTGACGTCGTCGACGGGAACCGCCGCGGCGAGCACCTTGACGCCCTTGATGGTGACCATCTCCGACATCAGGTCACGCGAGCCCTTACCGGTCGCGATCTGCTGCTTGAGCTTGTCGATCAGCTGATTCTGCTGCTTCTGCTCGGCGAGCAGCTTGTCGACGCGTGCAGCCACCTCGAACGTTCCGGCTTTGATCCGCTCGCCGGTCTTCACCAGCTCGTCCTCGAGCTTGCGCAGGTAATCCAGCGCACCGGCGCCGGTGACCGCTTCGATTCGGCGCACTCCTTGCGCGACGCCAGCCTCACTCAAGATCTTGAACATCCCGATGTCGCCGGCACGTCGAACGTGGGTGCCGCCGCAGAATTCGATCGACTCGCCACCGATCGAAACCACGCGCACCCGCTCGCCGTACTTCTCGCCGAACATCGCGACAGCGCCCCTCTGCTTGGCCTGTTCGATCGGCAACACCTCGATCACCGAATCGCGGTTCGCCCGGATCTCGGCGTTGACCAGATCTTCGACCTTGCGCTTCTGGTCCTCGGTCATCGGCGAAAAATGCGCGAAGTCGAACCGCAGCCGATCGGGCGCGACCAGCGAGCCCTTTTGCGCGACATGACCACCGAGCACGTGCTTGAGCGCGTGGTGCAGGAGATGCGTCGCCGAGTGGTTCGCACGGATCTGCTCGCGACGCTCGTCGTCGACGGCGAACGATACCTTGTCGCCGACGGCGAGCTCGCCGCTGATGACCTCACCGATTAGAACGTGAACGTCTCCGGTCGGCTTCTTGGTGTCGGTGATCCGAACCTTGGCCGCTGCGGTCGATAGCTCCCCGGTGTCCCCGATCTGGCCGCCGGACTCGGCATAAAACGGGGTCTGATCGAACACCAGCTGAACCTTAGTGCCGCTCGATGCGCGAGATGCGCGCTTACCATCGACGAGCATGGCCTTGACCACACCCTCGCCGGTCGTGCCTCGCCCTTCGTAGCCAGTGAACGTCGTGGCACCAGCTTCCTGAGCGACCGTCTTGATCTCGCCCGACACGGCTTCCTGATCAGACCCCGCGAACTTGCTGCGTGCCTGGGCCGCCGCCATCTCTTTCTTGTAGCCATCCTCGTCGAGCGTGAACCCGCGCTCGCCGGCGATGATCTGGGTGAGGTCATCGGGAAACCCGAACGTGTCGTAGAGCGTGAATACGGTCTTGCCCGGAACAACCTTCGAGTTGGCTTTGCTGAGCTTGCCAAACTCGTCCTCGAGCATCCCGAGCCCGCGATCGATCGTCGCGCGGAATCGCTTCTCTTCCTCGAGGGTCACCTCGGTGATTAGCGTCCGGCGCTCGACGAGCTCCGGATATTGCGCACCCATCTCGGCGATCACGCGAGCACACACCTCGTGCATGAACGGCCGCTCGATGCCGAGCAACTTGCCGTGGCGCACCGCGCGCCGGAAGATCCGGCGCAGCACATACTCCCGTTCGGTCTTGTCGGGGAACACGCCGTCGGCGATCAAGAACGCGCTGCATCGCGCATGATCTGCGATCACCCGCAGTGACGTGTCCGAGTCGGGATCGGCGCCGTAGCGCTTGCCCGCGATCTCCGACGCGGCGGCGATGATGCCGGTGAATAGATCGGTGTCGTAGTTGGACTTCACGCCCTGCACCACGCTGGTCACGCGCTCGAGCCCCGCGCCGGTGTCGATCGATGGCGCCGGCAGCGGGAACAGCTGGCCATCCTTCTCACGGCGCTCGAACTGCATGAACACCAGGTTCCAGATCTCGGTCCACCCCTGCCACGACCGCGGATCCTGGGTCGGCCACTGCGCCGGCGCGCGGTCGCCAAAGTAATGGATCTCGGTGCACGGCCCCATCGGACCGGTGTCACCCATCATCCAGAAGTTGTCCTTCTTACCCAGCCCGATGATCCGGTCGTCGGAAAACCCGGTGACGCGCTTCCAGATCGCGCGGGCTTCGTCGTCCGCCCCGACGCCCTTGAGCTCGGGGTCGCCGCCGTAGACCGTCACGCACAGCCGCGCCGGATCGATCGCGTAGACGCGCGTGAGCAGGTCCCACGCCCACGTGATCGCGTCCTCTTTGAAGTAATCGCCGAACGAGAAGTTGCCGAGCATCTCGAAGAACGTCTGATGGCGCGGCGTCTTGCCGACCTCGTCGAGATCGTTGTGCTTGCCGCCAGCGCGCACGCACTTCTGCGAGGTCGTCGCGCGCTTGTAGCCGCGCTTCTCGGCGCCGGTGAACACGTCCTTGAACTGGACCATGCCGGCGTTGGTGAACAACAGCGTGGGATCGTTAGCCGGGACGAGCGAGCTCGATGCCACGACCTCATGGCCATGACCCTTGAAGAACTCGAGAAATGCTCTGCGAACGTCAGCGGCTTTCATACCGCCTGCAACCTAGCAGATCGGCAGGCCGGGCGCGGGGACCGGACGTGGCTGCAACCAGCCGCACGGCTCCGATGGCCCTAGTCCCAGGGCGTAGGTCGAACCCACCCGTGCCCGACGAGCCGAGACACGTTGGCGAGCTCGTCATCGGTGGCTGTCTCCGTGATCGGTGGAAACCCGTGTTGCAGCATCACCGCGGACAGCCACACCAAGTCGTCCTTCGCCGACTCCGAACGTGCGTCGAGTGCTTCGAGACAGCGACACAGCCTGGCTTGCAGATCGCCTTCCTCGTGAAGGATCTCGATCTCTTCGAGCTCCATCGTGAGATACGGGTGCGACCCAGCGGCGAGGTACTGCTGAAACAGCCCGAGATGATGCACCAGACCTTGATTGACCGCGAACAGCTCACTGATCCAGGCCGAACGCCGGGCGAGTAACGCAAGCGCCTCGCCGCGTGGTGCCAACGGAGCGGTCGCCGTCATCGGGCCGTCGCCGGAGTGCTCGATCGACGATTCACCTTCCTCGAGCGTACGGGTAACCAGATCGGATTTGCGGAACAACAACAGCCAGGCGAGCGGGATGCTGTATGCACCGGCCAGATAGACGTGATCGTCCTGTTCGTTGCGGCGATAGATCGTTTGATCGATCGCTCCGACCAGGAAACACCGGTTCGCCATGGCTAATACGCGTAACCGAGCGTGACCGCGCCGCCTAGGTAGGTATCCCGGGCACCGAACACGTCCTGCCCGGCAGCGCCACCGGCTTCGGTGCGTGCGCCGGTGCCGTCGAACTTGAGCGCGATCGTGTTGAACCGAAATCCGCCGTGCAAGAACAGGCTCTTGGTGAGCATGTAGTCGACACCGAGGTCACCCTGCACGCCGCTGGCTCCACCCGAGCCGTATTGATCACCCTGGCCGATCGTGCCGATGCCCATGATCAGCATGTAGCCGACACTCGCTCCCACCACGAAGTTGGATGACACCGAATAGCGGAGGAACGCCGTGGGATCGACGATCGTGTAGCTGACGCTCGGCACCCCCGCGTTGCCGGCGATCGCGAAGCTCTGCGCGCCGTAGCGAGCCATCACGCCCACTACCGTCGAGGCGCCAAGCGGCTGACGAAATGCTGCGCCGACCGCATAGCGCGACTCGGAGCTCGCAAGCTCCATCCCGGTTGCCGTGTCCTTCGAGCTGATCTTGATCACGCGGTCGTACATCACCGTGAGCCCGAGGTTCTTGAGAAAGCCCTTGCGCTTGTGACCGATCGCGAGTGGATAGATCGTGGCGTCGATCAGGATTCCAGGCACTGGGATCTTGCCGCGGTAGGGTGGCGGCTTGTTCATCAGATCAGACGCCACCGACCACCCTAGCGTGCGCCGGGTAAACGACGCGCCCACCTGCAGATCCACGGCGCGCTCCGCAGGTGATAGCGGATCAGCTGGACCGTCCTTCGAACCGCGCTTCTTGACGCTGGCCGTCTCCTCTTCGTCTTCTTCCTCTTCGTCGTCGTCGCGCGACGCCACCTGGTTTTCCTCGGGCTCCTCGGCGGCCTGTTCGGGCTCTTCATCACCGCCGACCTTCTCCTCGGCGGTCGCTTCTTCATCTCGCCGCGCAAACCCCTTCTTGCGCTTGGCGACGGGCTCCTGTTCGTCCTCAGCCGCCTCCTCCTCGGATTCGTCCCTACCCTTCTTGGCCTTCCCTTTGGCCACCGGCTCGTCCTCCTCCTCGGCGGCTTCTTGGTCTTCCTCGTCATCTCCACCGCGCGGCTTCGCCGACGAAATATCAGCGATCGCTTCGACCAGCTCGGATCTGATCTCCTTCGCAGCTTTGCCGTCGATCTTGGCCCCGTTCGCTTTGGTGTCGATCTGGGACCCGACGACCGCGCCCAGCTTGCCCGAGCGCAGCTTCAGGTGGATCAGATACTTGTTGCGGCGCTTCTCGATCCGGCCCTGCACCACCGCATCGACCTTGAGCTTTGCGGCGACCTTCTTGACGTTCTTGTCGGTGACCCCGCTGACGTTCAGCTTGTCCGCGGTGCTCAACCACTTGTCGGTCGGAACAACCGTGTGGGACTTCTTGATCAGCTTGACGACGTCCTTGTGAAACTTCGCCGCGGCGGGGCCCTCGAACTCGAGCACGACGACGCGCTTGCGACCGGCGTACGCCGAACCCGGGCCGACGACCAGCAAGCCGATCAGCGTCGCGAGCGCGAGTGCGACGCCGAGCGCCCTATTTGTCGAAGCTCTCGATCTCGAACTCGTCATTCCCAGCTCCCGGTTTGGCTGCGTTGGCTTGATCTCCACCGCCTTGCCACGGCGAAGCACTTCCCGACACTCCGCGAAACAGCAACGCGAAGTCGGACGGGCTGGACGAGTGCTTGACGGCTTCTTCGTAGGTCACCAGCCGCTGTTTCACCAACGCGGCCAAGCTCTGGTCGAATGTAACCATCCCGTAGGGGTGCAAGCCTTCGGCGATCGCCTGCTTGATCTCGCGCGTGCGATTCGGGTCTTCGATCATCTCGCGCACCCGCTCGGTGTTCACCATGATCTCGAGCGCAGGCACCATGCCCTTGCCGTCGGCGCGCGGCAGCAAGCGTTGCGAGATCACGCCGCGGAGCACGCTGGCAAGTGACAACCGCGCTTGCTGCTGCTGATGGGTCGGAAACATCGAGATGATGCGGTTGATCGTCTCGGTCGCATCGACGGTATGCAGCGTCGACAGCACGAGGTGGCCGGTCTCCGCTGCGGTGATCGCGATCTGCGCGGTCTCGAAGTCACGCATCTCACCGACGAGGATCACGTCGGGATCCTGGCGCAGCGCGGCGCGCAGGGCGCGGGCGAACGACATCGTGTCGAACCCGATCTCGCGCTGATTGAGCACCGAGCGCTTGTCGCGGAACGTGTACTCGATCGGATCCTCGACCGTGACGATGTGATAGGCGTTCTGCGTGTTGACGTAATCGATCATCGCGGCGAGGGTGGTCGACTTGCCCGATCCGGTGGCGCCGGTGACCAGCACGACACCGCGGGCGTTGTTGGCGAGATCGAGCACCGTGCTCGGCAGGTTCAATCGATCGAATGGAGGTACTTCGGGCGGAATCAGCCGCATCACCATGCCGACCGAACCGCGCTGCTGGAACAAGTTGACGCGGTAGCGCACGCCGTCGGGGGTGCCGTACGCGAGATCGATGTCGAGGTTGGTCTCGAAGTCCTCGCGTTGCCGGTCGTTCATCATGTGCACCGCGAACTGCGCGATCGTCTCGCGGGTCAGCGCAGGAACGTCGCGGACCGTTCGAAGCTCGCCTTTGATCCGGAAGATCGGAGGCAAGCCGGCCTTGAGGTGGACATCCGATGCCCCGAGCTGGCGGGCGGCGGTGAGGACGCGATCCAAGATCTGACTCATCGACCGTCACACGAGCGTATCACAAGGGTGTCGGCGGATCCGGTGACCAGATCAGGCGATGACCCGACGTACTAAGGTACGCTTATTAACGGGATGCGTTGCGCGAGCTGCGGCACCGACAACGAGGCCGATTCCCGGTTTTGCGGCGGGTGTGGTGCGCGGCTCCAGCCGTCGATCCGCGTCGAACCGACGCGCAAGATGAGCAACGATCAGGTATTTGCTCGCGCCGAGACCCCGGTGTCCCACGTCACGCCGGCGATCCAGCCCGCGGAAATGGCGACGGTCCGGCAGCCTGCCCCACCGCGACGTGCGGTGTCACCGGTACCACCTGCACCGGGGCCAACGTTGCCACCGGTCGCGGCGTCGATGTCGATGCCGGTTGCACCACCGCGACGATGGGGGCTGATCGTGGTGGTACTGATCATCGATCTAGGTTTGGCGATCGCCGGCGGCGTGATGCTGAAGCAAGGCCTGAGCGACGAATCGACGACGCCTCCGGCCGGGGCTTCGCCTACCGGAAGTGTGCCGACGTCGAAGCGTACGGCTGTCCCGATTGCGCCGACCGTGATCGATACCGCGATGGCGAATTCGGCGCCGGTGCCGGCCGACGCCCCATCCACGATGGCACCCGCGCCCGCGGCGGTCATCACGCCACGCCCAGAACCGAGTCCCCCGCCGCCGCAACCCATGGACGACTTCCGCAACACCGCCGTGAAGTCGAAGCCATCTGCGCCGGCCCGCAAGCGCGCGACGAAGCACCGAGCCACCACGCAGCCCGATCGCAACGCCTCACCGATCGATCCGTACGGAGCCACCAATGACGACTGACGTATCGGTAACGTTTCGCCCGCAGATCCCGGTGGGCACGCTCGTGGGTATCGAAGTGCTCGTCGTCGATACCGACCGCAGCGTTCACGCCGGGATCGAGCGGCTGCTGTCGGACGCGCAGCTTCACGTCACCTGCGTCGACAACGCCGATCGCGCGCTCGCGCTGGTCGATCGCGGATTTTATTCGGTTGCCCTCGTCGATATCGACACGCCATCGCCAGCGAGCGGAATCGAGACGATCCGTGCGATCAAGCGCGCGTCGCCCACCTCGATGGTGATCGCGATGACGCCGCGGCGATCGTACGACGACGCCGTGCTCGCCGTTCGTGCTGGGGCGATCGATCTGATCCTCAAGGCACCGGAGTCGGTCGCGTATCTGCGCGAACGCGTGCTCGACGCGGCGGGGCGATCGGTCGGCAAGCGCGAGGTCGACTCCGTGCTCACCGACGTGCGCTCGGTTCATGAGGAGTTCTTGCAACGGTTCATGGAGACCGAGCGGCGCGCCACCGATCTCAACGACAAGGCCGCCGGCAAAGATCCTGCCAAGGCGATCCACCTCGACGAGCTCCGCGTATTGGTGATCGACGAGGTGGACGACTTCGTCGCGGCGATCGACAAGGCCGCGCCCAAGACGTTCACGTTCGTGCATGCCACCTCGGGAGGGGAAGGCCTCGATCGGATCAGCACGTCACCGTTCCACTACGCGATGGTCGCCGAGGACATCAGCGATCTGCCTGCCACGACGATCGCTCGCACGATCCGCAACCAACACCCGGATACGGTGGTGCTGACGTTCTTGGGCCCCGCCGAGAACGGCAAGGTCGAGCTGGTGGAGATGGCCGGCTCGCGCGTGCTGGTGTCGCCGTTCAAAGAGGCGAAGCAATTGATCTCCCGGCTCGACGACCTCGCCGAGGCGTGGCGGATCAAGGCGCGCGAGCGGCGCTACGCACAAGCCTTTCGCGAGCGCCACTACGATTTCCTCCGGCGCTACGTCGAGCTCAAGACCAAGATCGATCGCGCGATCAACGACGGCCCGGGCTAGCCGCTCTCTCTTCCGATACTTTGCGCGCTCTGTGCCTTCGCGCTTTCTGGAATGAAGAGTGAACGCAAAGTCCCAGAGGACACGCGCAGAGAGACTAGAGAACTGAGAGATCCCACCAGCTTCGCGTTCGCGATCGGAGGTGGCGAGTATACTGGCGCTCTCATGGTCGCGCCCCGCACGGTCGTCGTCGTCAATCCGAACTCGCAGGGCGGTCGGCTCGGCAAGCGGTGGCCCGAGCTCGCCGATACGATCGCGCGGGTGTTTCCGTTCGACGAAGCGATCACCGCAGCACGAGGGGACGCGACGCGGCTGACGCGGGAGGCGTTGCGCGCGGGCGCAGAGCGCGTAATCGCGGTGGGCGGCGATGGCACGGTCAACGAAGTCGTCAACGGATTCTTCGCCGATGGCGCGCCGATCGCTCCCGATGCAGCGTTTGGATTGATCCCGTTCGGAACTGGGGGCGATTTCCGTCGAACGTTGCAGCTCCCCAATGCGGTGCCCGCGGCGGCAGCAGTGATCGCCGCCAACCGGCGCAAGCACATCGATATCGGAAAGATCACGTTTGTCCCGACCGCGACCCAAACGCCCGGCAGTCACGCCGTACGGATGTTCGCGAACGTGGCGTCGTTCGGCTCGTCGGGCGTGATCAGCCGGATGGTCGAGGACTCGGGCAAGCGGCTCGGAAAGCTCTCGTTCCTCGCCGCCACGCTGCGAACCACCTGGTCGTACCAGAACCAACGGATCCAGTTGGTGTTTGATGGAAACGACCGCGTCGAGGCGACGCTCAACACCGTCGCGATCGCGAACGGGCGCTACTTCGGTGGCGGCATGAAGATCGCCCCCAACGCCGAGCTCGACGATGGCAGCTTCGATGTCGTCGCGATCGGTGACCTCAGCTTCGCCAAAGTGCTGACCAGCTCGCCGCGGATCTACACGGGAAGCCACATCACCATGCCCGAAGTCTCGTCGCGCCGCGCGTGGGTCGTCGAAGCCGAGCCGATCGATCGCGCGACCGTGGTCGACCTCGAGATCGACGGCGAAGCGCCCGGCCGGCTGCCGGCGAAGTTCGAGGTCATGCCCACCGCGCTGTGGGCGATCGTGCCGGCGGCCTGACATGTTGCGCGCGGTCCACGCCAACCGCGTCGAGCAGCTGTTCGCTGCGTTGCTCGAGCGCTTGCCTCCGGTCGATCCGTTCGCGCCCGCGACGATCGTCGTCGGAAGTCACTTGATGACGCGATGGTTGACCCACCAGATCGCGATCGCACGCGGGATCGCCTCGGGGCTCAACCTCATCACATTCGATCGGTTCGTCGATCAGATGTGGGCAGACCGCGAGTCCAACCTCGTGACGATCGATCGCGCGAGGCTTGGTGTGTTGCTCGCATCGGTACTCGCAGACGACAGCGTGGTCCGTTCGTTGCCGCAGGTCGCGCACTATCTCGATGCGGCCCCCGATCCTGGCGATCGCGCGGGGCCGCGACGCGTCCAGCTGGCGGGCCACCTGGCGCGGCTGTACTGGCAATACGCGACGACGCGACCGGATTGGATGCCGGTGCTGCTTAAAGGAAACGTCCCGGCCGAGCTCGGCGACGATCCGGCGGCCGGGTGGCAGGCTACGCTGCTGGCAGCGGCGTTCGCTCGGCTCGAAGCGGTCGATCCGGCGCGCCGCTACGCGATGGTGCCGCTGATGCCGTGGGCACGCCGCAACCAGGGGCTTTCACCACCGGCAACGTCGGTCCCGGTGTCGGTATTCGGGATCTCGACGCTGGCGCGGTCCGAGCTCGATGCGCTGACCGACTTGTCCGCGACCTCGGACGTGACGGTCTACGTGCTCGATCCCTGCCAAGAGCTGTGGGACGACATCGCAGGCCGGCGCACCGCGCGTACGACCAGCGATCCGTTGCCGCTCGTATTGTGGGGCCGGCCGGTCCGCGACACCCTGGCGGCGCTGGTCGAACGCACCGGAGGTGACCTCGATAGTCGGTTCGGCGATGACACTCCGTCGGAGGTCGCGCGACAGTGCCTGTTGCACGACGTGCAGCTGCGGCAATCGCCGAGCACGCGCTGCCGCGAGGCTGGGGTGACGGTGCTCGCGTGCCCCAATCCACGCCGCGAGATCGAGGTGATCGCCTCGGAGATTCGCGCCTTGCTCGACGCCGACCCGTCGCTGCGCGCGCACGAGATCGCGGTGTGGATCGCCGGCGATGCCGATGATCACCTCGCGCTCGCACCATCGGCATTCGAGGCGGTCGGCGTGCCGTGGCACCTGATCGATGCGCCGATCGATGATCGTGGACGGATCGCCGAGGCGGTGTTGGCATTGCTCGAGCTGCCAACCACCACGATGACCCGACGCGATCTGCTCCGGGTGATGACCCACCCGGCGGTACTCGCGGGACATCCACACGTCGACCCGGCGGATTGGGTGTGGTGGACCGAGCGACTGGGCATCGCGCACGGCGCCGACCACCGAGCCCATGAAGGCACGTACCTCGAGAGCTTCCCGGGTAACTTTCACTGGGATCAAGGAGTCCGGCGGCTCGCGCTCGGTGCGTTCATGGTCGGTGAGCGTTCGGCGCGTGGACCGGCGCGGATCGCCGGGCTCGACGTGGCGCCCGAGGAGCTGCGTCCTGATCAGCAAGCCAGCGCGGCTACGTATGCCTTGATGGTTCGTTCGCTGTGCGAGGATGCTGCCTGGCTCGCGCGCTACGAAGCACCGCTCGCACGGTGGGCCGAGGTGTTCGCGACGACCGTCGACGCGTATCTCGCGGCGCGCGATGCCGAGGCGATGCGCGATCTCGAGCGCGTCCGTGGAACCCTGGCGAGCCTCGCGCACCTCGATCTCGATGGTCGCGTGCTCGGGTTCCGTGAGGCGCGGGCGCACGCCACCCGGCGGTTGGGCGATGCCCGCGCCGATCGCGGCGAGCCGCTCGCTGGCGGCGTGATGATCGCGCCGGTTTCGGCAAAGCGGCCGCTGCCGGCGCGCGTGGCATTCGTCGCCGGGCTCGACGAGCGCCGGTTCCCTGCCGGTGATCGCCAGAGCCCACTCGATCTGCGGCGCTTACCACGTCCAGGCGATGTCTCACCGCGCGATCGTGATCGCTCGGCGTTTCTCGATGTGCTGCTCGGAGCGCGCGACGGGCTGTATTTGTCGTACGTCGCAGTGGAAGCGAAGAGCGGTCAGCCGTTGAACCCTTCATCGGTAATTCACGAGCTCGCCGACGCGCTCGCGCCGTATCTCGGCGCCGGTTCGAGTCGCGAAGCGCTCGCTCAGATCACGATTCGCCAGCCGCTGCATCGGTTCGGCCACGCTGGTCGTGACGTGGTACCCGCGATCGAGCGCGAGCGCTGGGCGTGTCAGGTACGCGCGCACGTTCGCGATCACTTGCGCGCCGGTGGCCACGCGGTTCCAGATCCTGACGGCTTGTTCGCACTGTTGTCGCAGCCACAGCAGCGCGTGCTGCAAGCCGCGCTCGGCGTGGTCGAGCCACCACCGACGATCGCGAGCCCGCCGCGCTCGCGGCCGCTGACGATCGCGAACCTCCGGATGTTCGTCGAGAACCCGATCCAGGCATGGGCACAGGCGGTGCTCGATCTCGACGAGCTCGCCGACGACGAGATCAGCGAACAGACCGACGAGCCATTCCACCTTCAGCGTCCCGCTCGCGCCAAGTTGTTGCGCGACGTGTTCGCCGCGCAGCTACGCGATCCCTCGACCCCGGGAGAGCACCACTACGATCGAGCGATTCGCGATGCTCAGGTCCGCGGTCAGTTTCCGGTAGGCGTGTTCGCGGAATCGGCGCGCGTCGTCGATCTCGAGTTGCTGCGGACGTGGCGGGGTGCGCTCGGCCCGATTCCAACCGATGTGCTGCGCATCGCGTTCGGTCGCTCGTCGTCCCCGGCCGCCACCCTGGTGCCCGCGATCGACATCGAGCTCGCGCCAGGCCGTGCGGTCCACCTGGTCGGGCAGACCGAGCTACTGATCCGCACGGGAGAGCTCCATACCTCGGTCGTGGCGCTGGTCGGTGAGCGCAAGACCCGCAGCCCGTATCATCTGCGCGGCGCGTTCGACCACCTGGTCCTCGCGGCGGCAGGGTTAGCGCCTGCGGGGCATCGCCATCTATTGATCGACCGCGACGGCAAGGTCGACGAGGTCCGGCATGCGCCATGGACCGCCACCGAGGCTCGCAACTACCTCGCCCGGCTCGCTCGCGAGCTGCTCGACGCTGCGCATGGCTACCTGCTGCCGCTCGAAGCATCGGCGACCGCGCTCACCGGCGAGCTGCCGGCGCCGAAGTTTCGCGACCCGACCAAGGGCATCGGCTATGGTCCGATCGATCGGGTCGACGGCCTCGACATTCCATCGGATGCCGTCGCGATCGCCCAACGCCGGCTCCGGCCGTTGACCTCGCGTATGGACGGCAAACACGGGTTCAAGGGCTGATGACCGCGATCGCTCGACCCACGTCACTGCCGCCCGCCAGCGATCGACTGGTGGTCGTCGAGGCGTCCGCTGGCACCGGCAAGACGTTCTTCCTCGAGCATCGCGTGGTCGATCTGATCCTCGCAGGTGCCGAGCTCGCGCAGATCCTGCTGGTCACGTTCACCGACAAGGCGGTCGCGGAGCTGCGGATGCGAATCCGCGACTTGCTCGACCGACTGGCCCGCACCGACGACGTGCCGGGTCAGGGCGCGCCCGAGTCGTCCTGGCAGCTCGATCAAGCCGCGCGCGAGCGGCTGCGCAACGCAGTGACCGCGTTCGACCACGCGCGGATCTTCACGATCCACGGGTTCTGCCATCGCGTGTTGATCGAGGACGCGTTCGCCGCGCGCCGGCTGTTCGATCAGACCCAGGTCGTCGATGAGGTTGCGTTCGACGCCGCGTTCACGAGCCTGTTGCGCGAACGGTTCGCTCGGATTCAGCCGGATCGCGATCTGATCGCCGCCTACCTCGAATCGGAGCGCACGGTGGACGACCTGCGCAAGATGTTGCTGCAGTGTGCGCGCGCGGATGCCACGGTTCGCCAGCGCTTCGATCCCGATGGGCTACGTGCCGGGCTCGCACCGTTGTTCGAGCTGTTCGGAACCACGACGCGACGCGCCCAGACGATCGCTGGACTCAAGCTCAATGCCAACGAGCGCACGTGGATGGATAGCTGGCTCGCCAGCGTCGGCCGGCAGCTCGAGCGATCCGATCCGAATGCGCCCGCGCCGCAGCTCGCGATGATCCGCGACGAGGTCCGCGTTCCGCTCGAGAAAACCCTGAAGTACTTCGCGAGCTCGGATCGCCACACCCACGTGGTGTCTGCGATCCGGACCGCGCTGCGCACGACCTCGCTCGATGAGGCGATCGTGAGCGAGCTATTGCCGCAGCTTCACGCGCGGATCGGCAGCGACAAGGCCGAGCGTGGCTTGTTCGATTATGACGACATGTTGGAGCTGGTCTGGGACGCGCTTCGTGGCCCCCGAGGCGGCGAGCTGGCGGCACGACTGCGCGAACGCACACCGTGGGCGATGATCGACGAGTTCCAGGACACCGATCCGATCCAGTGGAGCATCTTCCGCACGGTTTGGATGCACGCCGGCGCCAAGAGCCTGACCATCGTGGGCGATCCGAAGCAAGCGATCTACGGGTTTCGCGGCGCCGACGTCGAGACCTATCGCAAGGCGCGCGAGGAGATGCTGCGCGCCGGCGCGACTCGCGTCGTGCTCGACGTCAACCATCGCGCGACCGAGCCGATGGTGCATGCGGTCAATCACCTGCTGATCGGCAATCCGTTTCAGCCGTTGCTCGACAAGTCGATTCGCTACGATGATCCGGTCCGCGCGAGCGGCTCGGTGGTCACCGAAGATTCGCAACCGCCGGTGACCGTGCTCGCGCTGCAATCACCGCTCAGCGCCGATCCGACCCGCGCTGCGCTCGGCGACGCGATCGGCCGCGCGATCGACGAGCTGCGCGCGGCGCCGCCAGCGTGGTCGCGAGGCGGTGTGGTGCAGCCGTTCGCGCTGGGGCAGATCATGGTGCTGACTCGCACCAATACCGAGAGCTCGGAGATCGCGGCGATGTTGCGGCGGCGCGGCCTGCCATGCGCGGTCGTCGAACCCGAGAAGTTGTTCGCGACGCGGGAAGCCTACGAGCTGGCGACCTTGCTCGCGGCGATCGCCGCACCGCGCGATCGCTCGGCACGCGTGCGCGCGCTGCGGACCCGATTCTTCGACGTGCGGTGGGAAGATCTGATGCGCGTGGTCGATGGCCCCGACCATCATCCGCAGATCGCGATGTTGTTCGATTGGGCACGGCTCGCCGCGCAGCGCGGATACGAGTCGCTGTTCCGCAGGATCATCGAGGACAGCGGCTATGCCGAACGCTCGCTGGTGCTCGGCGATGGTGAGCGCGCGTTGACCAACACCTGGCACTTGATCGAGCTGCTGCTCGGTGAGCTGTCGCGATCGCGCTGTGATCTCCACGAGCTGGTCGTGCAGCTCCGGCGCTGGATGATGGACGACACCGCGACCGACGATCGCGACGTCCAGCGCGCCGAAACCGATGGCGATGCGATCCGGATCTTGACGATCCACAAGGCCAAGGGACTCGAGGCGCCGTACGTGTTTCTATTCGGAGGCGCATCGGGTGGACCGTCATCGAAGGTTCGCACGCTGCCCGCCGCCGATGGACGCACGCTGGTGCTCGGCGATCCCGATGACGTCACCAGCCAAGCGCTCGAGGACGAAGCGGTGGCCGAGAATCAACGGCTCGCGTACGTCGCGGTGACTCGTGCGCAGGTTCGGCTGTATCTGCCGAGCTACCTCGCGCTCAAAGGCTCGCCGGCGTATGCGCCGATTCAGCGCTGCCTGACCGCAGTGCTCGCCGACCCGCAGGCAACGGCGCTGTTCCAATCCGTGGCGATCGCGACCGATGCGCGCTCGCTGCCAGCGCCACCGCCGGACGCCTTGGCCGCGCTCGCTGCCCCCCTGCCTCCGCCGCCGCGCGAGATCGCGCCGCTCGACGCGACACGCAGCGGATTGGCGATGGTCTCGTATACCCGGCTGGCCAAGACGCTGGAGGCCGCAACGCTCACCGGGCGTTCCGATGCCCGCGCGATCGATCCGGCGGAGTTCGATCTCGATGACGCGGGCGGTGTGGTGGCGGCCGACGAGCTGCCGCCTGGCGCGGGCTCGGGGTCGTTCCTTCACGAAGTGCTCGAGCTCGTCGATCTCGATGAGGTGCGGCGTGCACCCGATCTCGATGCGTGGTCGAAGCTCCCGGCCGTGCAGGCGCAACTCGCGAGCTCGGCGCGCGCGTGGGGCATCGATCCGCGGTACTTGCCGCACGCCGCGACGCTGGTCTACCGAACGCTGACCCAACCGCTCGCGCTGACCGATGGCTACACGTTGCCCGCGATGTCGAACGCGGCCGCGGTGACGCGCGAGATCGAGTTTAGCTATCCGTTGCCGGCGCTCGAACCCGGCGCGCCGCTGCGCGGCTTGGTGAAAGGCTTCATCGACGCGCTGATCGCCTGGGACGATCAACTGTGGATCCTCGATTACAAGAGCGATCTGTTGGGCGGCAGCGATCTCGCGGCGGCAGCCGTGCAGCGCGCCAACGATCACTACGCGGTGCAAGCGCGGCTGTATGCGATCGCCGCGGATCGAATGCGCGGGCGACGCCGACTCGCCGGGGCCTTGTTCGCGTTCATCCGCTACGGTGTGGTGGTGCCGGTTCGCGTCGAGCCGACGACCGTCGAGAGCTGGACGCGATGGCTCGCCGGGCTGCCGATTCAGGAGGCGCGGCGATGACGATTCCGCTGCATCCACGGGGCACGCTGCGCACGCGGTTCGAGCCGGTGCTTGGTGGTGAGCTATTCCGCAAGCTCGGCGTCGGCGCGCGCAGCTGCGACCTCGGCGACGAGGGCTTGTATCTTGCCGAGGAACTGGTCGCCGCTGACGTCGGTTGGCTCGGCTCGTCGGACCACCCGGAGGCGCTCGCGGTGCTGGTGCTCGCGCTGATGATCGCACAGCGCCAAGGCTCGACGTGCTTGCCGCTGGCGCCACGGCAGGGGCCACTGCGTAGCTTGATCGCCGACATCGCGCGGGTGTCTGGACTCGAGCTCGAGCCAGCACGCGTGGCCAAGACGATCGCGCATCTAACCGGGACGCCGCGGTTCAACTCGGTGATCGGTGCCAACGAGGCGCGGCTGCCGCTCGTGGTCGAGCACGACGAGCTGTACACCGAGCGGTCTCGATGGTTCGAAGACCGCGTGGCCACGCGGCTCGCGCTTCGGTTGGCGGCGCCGCGCAGTGACGCGTCGGCGATCGTCGCCGAGCTCGCGCAGCGACCGGGGCTGCGACCGCTCAGCGACGAGCAGGCGCGTGCGGTGAGCCTGGCGCTCGGCGGGGCGCTCGCGATCGTCACCGGCGGGCCAGGCACGGGCAAGACCGTGGTCGCCGCGGCGATCGTGCGAGGCCTCGCCCGCCGTGGCGTCACCAACATCGCGCTCGCCGCGCAGACCGGCAAAGCGGCGAACCGCTTGACGCAGGTGATCGGCGAGCAGTTGGCGGCGATCGCCGATCCGAGCGACCACGACCGCGCGCTGATCGCAGCGCCGCCGATCGCGCAGACGCTGCATCGCCTCCTCGGCTACCAGGGCCATCGCTACGCTCATCACGCCCAGAGCCCGTTGCCGGTAGGCGCGGTGATCATCGATGAAGCGTCGATGGTCGATCTCGAGTTGATGGACGCGGTGCTCGATGCACTGCCGCTCGAAGCACCGCTGATCTTGATCGGCGATGCGCGCCAGTTGCCCGCTGTCGATGCGGGTCAGATCCTGGCCGACTTGGCCAACGCGCAACACGCCGCATCTGTGGTTCGGCTCGAGCACAGCTTTCGAATGGATACCGGTGATCCGGCGGGCCGTGCGATCTTCGAGCTCGCACGCGCGGTCAATGATGGTCAGTCGCCGAAGCTTCCCACGGCGCGAACACCCGGCACGCTCGCGTTCACCGGCGCCGAATGGATCGACACACGCGCGACGCCCGATCCGCACGACACGGCCACCGCGGCGACCGAGGCGCTGTGGCACCACTTCGGTGGCGCGACGGCGCTCCGCGCCGCAGACCGGGTGTTTCGATTCGTCGAGGGTCGTGTCGATCCCTCGCAACATGTCGAGCTCGAGGCACTGTGGTCGCAGCTACAGACGGCGCGAATCCTGACCGTGACCCGCGCGTTGCCGACCGGAGCGGTCGCGCTCAACGCGCACCTCCATGACCTAGCGCTCGATCGAATGTCGGTCACCGGTCGACCCGAGCTCGTCCCGGGAGAGCCGGTCATGATCACCGCAAATGACTACCAGCGCGGCGTGTTCAACGGTGACCAGGGCATGATCGTCCGCGCCGACGAGGGGCTCGGACGACATCACTTCCGGGCGGTGTTCCGCATCGCCGGTGAGCTCCGGCCGTTCGCGATCGAAGCGTTGCGCGATCGACTCGAGCTGTCGTGGGCGCTGACCGTGCACAAGAGCCAGGGCAGCGAGCTCGACGCGATCGCGCTGGTGCTGCCTCACGAAGAGATCCCGCTGCTCACGCGCGAGCTGGTCTACACCGCGATCACGCGCGCACGGCGCAGCGCCGTGATCGTCGGGACCCGTGCGGTGTTCCAAGCCGGCGTGAAGCGCGCCTCGCTGCGCCACTCGGGGCTGGGATGGCGACTTGGCGCTAAGCTTGCCCGGTGACCGCGTCGTCCACGCCTCCTGCTGTGTGCAACCACCCCGAGCGCGACAACGGGATCTGTGTGGTGTGTGGGCACTGCGAGCACGACGTGATCCTGAACGGCGCGTGCTTGTATTGCGGCACGACGGACATCGATCCGATCGCGATCTCGCCCAAGAAGCCGCCGGCGTTGATCCCGCCGGCGCGGCTCACGAAGCCAAAGTAGGCAGGTTCGCGAGGCTGCGGCGACCGTCGGCGGTGCGTGCGCGTGCCGGCGTGATCCCGAACCGATCGCGAAACAGGTTGGTCAGATGCGCCTGGCTGGCAAATCCGGTGGCGGCTGCGATCTCGATCAACGGCTCGTCACCGTCGAGCAGCCGAGCGAGCGCGTGCCGCAACCGGAGCTCGCGGCGAAATCCCGCGATCGTGTGGCCGGTGGCCGCGCGAAACGCTCGACACGCATGAAACACCGAGTAGCCGGTGAGCTCGGACAGCTGCTCGAGTGTGAGTGACTCGGCAAACCGCACGCGCAGCACGTGCGCGACCGCGGCGACGAGATCGCGAGCCTCCGTGGCACGTGGTTCGGCGGTCGATGTTGCGACCAGCTCTGCGACCGCCAATGGATCAGCCACGCCATCGCGCCACAGCTTCAAGTGATAGCCGAGCCGAGCTGCAAAGGTGGCGGGCACGGGGACTCGACGAGAGCCCGACGCTGCGAGCTTGTCGACGATCGGCCCGCGAAATGCCACGCAGACGTCGGGGCCTGCCGGATGTTTGATCATGAAGCCATGCCCTGCGGGCAAGATGATCCCCTGGGTCGGATCCATCACTTGGATCCCCTTGCGATCGCGCAGCTCGAACCTGCCTGCCGTCACGAACCACAACATCGCGTAGTCGCGATGCTCCTCGCACGGCCGAATCGCATCACAGCCGTCGCACACCGCGCGGATCGCCGACACGTCGTGGCCGGAGAGCGCGCGGGTGATCGAGAACTGCGGCATGGCTCCACGATCGCGCCGTGGCGCTCGGACGGCAAGCCCCAAGCAAGTTCCTGCAAGACACTCTCGAACCCCGAACGCTAAGGTCCTCTCATGACAAACAACCCATGGCATGTCATCGGGTGCAAGGGCTGCGGTTCGACGATCGCAGAGGCCATGCTCTTGCTCGCCGGAATCGAATACGACCGAGAAGAGGTCGACTACTCGCAACCCGGGCCCGGCCGAGATCGCTTGCTCGCCGCAAACCCGCTGGGACAGGTGCCGACGCTAGTCGCCCCCGACGGCGGCGTGATGACCGAGTCTGCCGCGATCGCGATCCACCTCGACGAGCTCGTGCCCTCGGCCGGCCTATTGCCACGCGGACCGCAGCGCCGCGATGCGTTGCGCTGGTTGGTGTTGTTCGTCACAGCGATCTACCCGACGTTCACCTACGGCGACGAACCGTCGAAATGGGTCGGCGATGCCGGTGCCGCGCTCCGCGCGTCGACCGACGCTCATCGCATGAAGCTGTGGAAGCAGGTCGAAGGCGCCGCCCAGAGCCCATGGTTCCTGGGTGAGACCCGCAGCGTGCTCGATATCTACATCTCGGTGATGACGCAGTGGCGGCCGAACCGCGCGTGGTTCGCGGACACGTGTCCCAAGCTGACGGCGATCGCCAAGGCGGTCGATGGCGACCCGAAGCTCCGCGAGCTGTGGAAAGCGAGCTTCAGCTAGCGCCCAGCGAGCGCGCGAAGTCGAACCACTTGCGCATCGAGGCCGCGACGGCGGGTTAACAACGGTTGCGACGTTAGCAATGCGGTCGATGGCGACGTGCAGGCATCCTTGTAAACCTCGAGGTAACTGAACGGAAACTTGCCGCTGGGGCTGGAGCCATCGGAGACCATCAGCATTCCGTCGGAGTCTCGGGTAGCGATGTACTTGTAGTCGTCCAGGCCGCCCTCGTGATCTGCTTCGATCTGGGCGAGCAGCAGGGCATGACTATCGTAGGTCCACACGCCCCGAAACGTCACGGTGTCGCCAGCCCGATCGATCGTGCTGAGC
The DNA here is from genome assembly GCA_050184455.1 of Kofleriaceae bacterium. Taxonomy (GTDB): domain Bacteria; phylum Myxococcota_A; class Polyangia; order Haliangiales; family Haliangiaceae; genus JABFXX01. The sequence goes on from JBFXAI010000034.1 coordinate 70,750, forward strand.
ATGAATAGGTTGTCGTCGTAGACCTGATCGGTCGTGCGATCGATGACGCCGTCGCCACCATCGTCGATGTCACCGTGGAGCATGTGCTCGTCGTCGGAGGACGTATAGGTGATGACCGCGTTCGATGCTGGGTACGTGATCTCCGCTCTGCTGGGATGAACCGACGAGCTTTGGTATTCGTACGTCGCGGTGGTCGTCTGCGCCGACTCGCCTTCGAACATTTGGGTGAGGACGGATTCGATCACCCTACCCTCGCCATCGTAGGTGAACGTGCTGCTCTCCATGACCGCACCGTTCTCGGTGTATCGGTGCGTCAATACACGACCGAGCTCGTCGCGCGTGTAGATGTCCTCGCTCTCGAGCCCGGCACCATTCGTGCTCGTATACAAGTAACGAAGCATGAAGTGGTCGGAGTTGTACTCGATCGTGCCGTTGACCCCCGGCACGCCGACGTATCCGATCATGAATCCATCGTCGTCGTAGCCGTAGGTGTACGTGGTGTCGATCGAGCCGTTGGCACCATCGTCGTACTCCGAGCAGGGGGCGTCTTGATCGGGGATGGGCAGCAACGGCGCCGTCCGCGGGCGATCGTCGGAGCCGCCGCAGCCGAGTAATGCGACCACTGCGGATGCTGAGAGGACGAGGAGCGTATTGCGAGCCATCTGCGAAGCGTACTGTCACATGCGACGAGGCAACGCGGCAAACTGCGACGAACCGCGAGGATTCGCAGAGAGCTCGGGAATCGACGAGCTAGAGGGCGTGTGGTCGATTGTGGTCCAGCGTTGTGATCGGACGTGACGCGTGGGACGTTGCTCTGCTCGCACGAAGGTTGGTGATGGTGAGGATCCCACGCCTGTGAGTCCCGGCGCGGTGGCCTGAAGGTGGCGCACTAGCTCGCCGAAGACGGCTGCGCGAGTACGCTGACGAGGACGCGTGCGGTCGGGGAGTGGCGCGGCGTGGAGAGCTCGGATCCAGAGGATTCCTTCGTGGATCGTGGTGAGGAGAATGAGGTGGATAGAGCTGAGTGCATGGCGGTCGCGCCAAGCGACTGGGCCGAACAACGCGAACGCTCGCCGACGCCTTAGGGGATGCGAGTGGCACACGTGGGCCACGCGGTTGAGGAGGAGAAGCGATGGGCAGTTCATGAGGAGGCGCGCGGACCGGTGCTCGTACGGACGTTAGTGACGAAGAACGCGAGCGCTCGCAGAGGGCTCCGGACGGTGGGGATGACGCGCGCGTTGGCGTGGCGACGAACGGTGGACGAGGGCACGCGCATCGCCGTGTTCGCTGTGAACGATGTCGTGCCGAGCTGCGAACGAAGCTGCTCGTTGCTACTCGTCGTCGGAAAAAAAGTTTGCACGCATGTGCGATTTTGCTTGACCGATCTAGGCGCGTGTCGACGACGAGGTTCGCGATGGCAGTGACTTTCTCGTCGAGAACGCGATGACATGAGCGCTGCGTGCGAGTTCGCGCTTGGAGCGCGATCGTCGAGAAATCGCGCGAATCGTCGCGCACAGCGCAAACCATGGCGCCGAGAATCACCGTGGTATGGGTCGGAGCACGCACGCGAACGGAGGTGGGTCATGCTGCGCGATGGTTCGGTGAACGAGAGCACGAACGAGGCGGTTTGGAACGCGAGCCCGACGACGACGGATTGGCGCGAGGTCGATCGAGCGTTACGCGGGATCGGCAAGCGAAGGGCGGTGCTCGATGCCGAAGAGTTGGTGTGGATCCGCAAGGCGAAGCGGATCCGGATCTGGCGACAGGTCGCGTGTGTGTCGTTGCTGGACTACTTGGAACGGCGATGTGGCTACGCGCCGCGCACGGCGCGCGAGCGAATTCGCGTGGCGCTGGCGCTAGAAACGTTGCCGGGACTCACGAACGCGCTGACAACGGGCGAGCAATCGTTCTCGGCGATCCGCGAGCTCACGCGCGTGGCGACACCGGCGCGTGAAGCCGAATGGCTAGCGCGCAGCAAAGGCAAGACGGTGTTCGAGTCCAAGAGTTGGTCGCCGGACATGCCAAGGGCGATGGCCCGGACGATCCAACGAAGCCGGACCTGAAGACGCGCGATCGCACACTCGAAGAACTCCGCCCATCGACAGAGGCGATCTTGCGACAGGCTCGACAGAAGGCGCAGGCGGAGTGCGGCGAAGCGCTCAGCGATGATGCGTTCTACGCGCTGCTCGCCAACGTGTATCTCGGCAATCGCAACGGCAAATCCGCGCCAGGAGCGCACGCGAAGTACCAGATCGCAGTCAGCTACTGCCCGGGTTGCAAGCAGGGCTGGCAGGAAGGCGCGGGTCGGCAGTTCGCGATGGACCCCGCCGAGCTCGAGCGCGCGGAGTGCGACGCGCAGTGGGTCGGCTCGCTCGATGGCCAGGAGCCAGCACGCGCGGAGCAGGACATCACGCCGAGGGTTCGCAGACTGGTGTGGCGGCGCGATCACGGTCGCTGCGTGATGCCGGGCTGCCGATCGGCGGCGCATCTCGATCTCCATCACATCGTCCCGCGTGCCCAGGGCGGAACGCACAAGCCGGAGAACATCGTGCTGATCTGCGGATCTCACCATGACGCACGGCATCGCGGTCAGATCGAGATCACCGGCACCGCGCCGGACAGGTTGCTGATCACGCGCATGGGGATCAACTGCACCGCGCCCCCCGCGCACGTCACTATGAACCGCCCCGGGATCTCCGGAGGCTTGTTGTCGTGAGTCATGCCGCCACGGCGTGACTCTGTTGGCTTCGATAGTACGCCGCTTCGAACTCGACCGGTGGCACGTAGCCGAGTAGCTCGAGCAGG
>JBFXAI010000035.1:0-71731 GCA_050184455.1 Kofleriaceae bacterium
CATATCTCACCGACGTCATCCCACGCGTACAGGACCATCCGAAGCGCCGGCTCGACGAGCTGTTGCCCGGCCCGTGGTCACGGGCTCGCGCCGCGGACTAGCCAACATCGCTGGTCGGACGGTTACGTGCAATGTCTCTATTGCTCGGTTGCGGATTCGCCGCAACCGCGGCCGATCCAGACGCGAACGTGGATGCAGCGGAGCGCGATGCCGCGGCCGATGCAGCACCGGTCGCGAGAGTTCAAACCGGGCTCATTGCGCTGTGGACCTTCGACGAGGGCCAAGGTGCCAGCGTTTCTGATACGTCCGGAGCGCTCCCGCCGATCGTTCTATCGATCTCGGATCCAACGATGGTCGCGTGGGGCGATAGCTCGCTGAGCGTTACAGGTAGCGTCGACATCAATTCAGCCGGAGCGTCGAACCGGTTGGTGCCAAGGTGCAAGGCAACCGATGAAGTCTCGCTCGAGGCATGGGTAACCCCGGCGAATACCGAGCAACACGGGAGGCCTGGCTTTCCCGCACGAATCGTCGCGATGACCGTGAAGAACATCGCTGGTCATCTGATCGGCCTGGCTCAAGATGGATCATCGTGGGGGGCACACGTTTTGACCAAGACGGCAGGAGTTGACCTGCATGGCGGTCCAATGCTTACGAACGGAGAGGTCGATCTAACCTCGACTCATCTGGTGGTGACTTCGACACCGACTCAGCGACAGCTTTACGTCAACGGCGTTGCCGTGTCCGATTCGTTCGGAGGTCTCCTCGATGATTGGAAAGACACCTTCTTTGTTACGATGGCCGGCGACCCCAATCGCCGCAACGGCTGGCTCGGAACGATCCACCTGGTGGCGATTTACGAACGTGCACTGCCGCCGAATGACGTGATGACGAACTACATCGCTGGCCCCTAAGCACGGGTTGTCCCTCTGTTGTTCTGGCACCGGCCGGCGCGTATTCTGCCGGCCATGACGCATGCCACGCGTGTTCGATCGAGGCGCTAGTGCGCGCGAGAGATCGCGTTGCGCTTGGTAGCGGCGTAGCAGCCGTGGCGTCGAGTGTTTTGGTTGCTGGCGGAGTCTCGCGATGGGCCGTGATCGTCACGCTCGCAGCGGCGATCGTCGGAGTGATCAGCCTGATCAGCTCGCGTCGGAAGCTGCAAGGCATCTCCCCTCTCATCCTGTTGATCGGTGTGGCGGTCGCCGTTACTGCACTGCAGTTGATCCCGCTGCCAGGCTCGGTTCTCGCGACTCTCAATCCCACGGGGTACGAGCTCGTCGTCGACAGCGAGCAGCTACTCGGCAGCGGCATGCGGTCCAGCTGGCGGCCCCTGTCGCTCGATCCATCGAACACCTGGGTGGAGCTAACGAAGCTGGTCAGCTACTTGCTCGTAGGATGGATCGCGCTTCGAACCGCTGCGACCGAACGGGGACGCTACTGGATTCTGGCCGGCGTCGCCGGCGTCGCCGGACTAGTTGCGTCGATCGGAATCGTCCACGAGGTGCTGGGAGCAACGCGGCTCTACGGTCTGTACCAGCCAGACCACGCCACTCCAAACGTGATGTCTCCATTGCTCAACTCGAACCATCTCGGAATGCTGATGGCACTTGGCGCCCTCACGGCGAGTGGTCTGGCGTTGAACGAGCGACGCGCTGCACCGGTTCGCGCATTGTGGATCCTGATCGCGCTGACATGCGTCGTGGTTGTGATTGCGACGCGGTCGCGCTCTTCTGTGCTCGGTCTAGGTGCGGGCGCCACTGTGACCGCCATTGTAGTCGTGCTCCAACAACTTCGCCGATCGAGGGACTCACGACGTGCTGATGCGTGGCGCGTAGTCCTCCCAGGCGCCGTGATCGTGTTGTGCAGTCTCGTCCTGGTCGTCTACCTCGGTGGTGGAGAGGTTCGCAACGAGCTCGAATCCACGTCCACATCCGAGCTTTCGGATCCGCGTAGCAAATACGTCGCTTGGCACTCGTCGAGCTCGCTGCTCAGCGAGGCGCCGGTTCTAGGCATTGGACGTGGTGCATTCGAGACCGCATTCACACGCGTTCACCCGATGAGCGGTCGGGTCACGTTCTCACATATCGAAAACGAATATCTCCAGGCGGTGATCGATTGGGGGGCCGTGGGCGCGTTGGCACTTCTTGGTGCGCTCGGATTTGCTGCGGTCGTCACATTTCGAAGGTGGCGCGCCGGACCTCTGTTTGCGGGAGCGCTCGGCGCGGTGACGGTGGTCGGTGTGCAGAGCGTCGTCGACTTCGGTCTGGAAGTGCCAGGTGTTGCGATCCCTTCGCTGCTCGTCGCATCCACCTTGATGTACGTACCGCTGAAGGAAGCCAGCGCATCCGTATCCCGCACATTGTGGCGTTCTGCGATCGTTGTGATGGCGATTCTGGTCGCGATCGGATGCGCGATGACACGGTCCCTCGCCGAGGACCACCAAGACCTGTCCGGGCCCGCCAACAGCTTGGTAAGTGCACGCGCTTCGCTGGCGCGACATCCCCTCGATTATCTCGCGGCCGCTCACGTCAGCCGTTGGTCGGAGCCAGCGTCCGAGCGAGTCAGGTTTCTCAATCATGCGCTGCGTCTTCACCCCACCCATCCCGGGTTGCATCGAGCCGCCGCGATCTGGCTCGTCGCGAGCGGTCGAATGAACCAAGCTGCGCTGGAGTACCGCTTAGCGATCTTCAACTCGGATCGTCTCGATGGTTTGATCAACGAGATTCTGCGCGTGTTTCCGTCCGCACATGACGCCGCCGCCGCACTTCCGATCGATCAGCTTCGGTGGGGACAAATCGCCACGGTGTTATCGGACGCCAAACGTCACGATGTTGCACTTGCTTATCTGACGAAGCTCGTCGATGCGGGAGATAATCGGCTGGATGTCTGGCGCCGCATGCTCGAGCTCGCCGAGAAGACGGGCGACCTGGAGCACGCAGAACGCGCAGCAGCTGGGATCACACGACGCGTTCCCGGGATCGCTGCGGTGATCGATCTCGCGCGCATCCAGACGGCCCGGAAGAACTACGAAGCTGCGTTGGCGACGTTGAGCCCCACCACTCAACAAGGCATGGCCTCACCAGAACATACGAAGGCCAAGATCATGATCTGCGAAATTCATATCGCTCGTGCGGACTGGCCGAGAGCACGTGAGTGCTTGACCTCGACGATCCAGGGCCGCTATCTCACGATCCAAAACGAACGCAAGGTCCACAGCCTGCTAGCGGGGGTCGAAGAAGCGATGGGCAATCGTGTACGAGCTGAGTTCGAACGACGCCTACTCGACAATACGCAGACGACATCGAAGCCGTAGCCAGCCCGCCCGCCCGCCCGGTTGTCGTCACCAGAGACGTTCAGGCACGTAGATTCGATCGCCAGCTGCGACGTAGAAGTTGGGGCGCGAGCCATCCTGAATTGCGTCGACCGGAATGCGGAAGGTGACGTCCTTCCCTTTGATGGTCCGGATGACCTTCACGTGGTTCTTCTTGGCCATCGGAGTAAACCCCCCCGAAAGCGCGATCGCGTCAACGATAGTCATGCCGGGCGTGAACTTGATCTTCCCGTCTTTTCCAACTTCACCCGACACCGACAACGACAATGAGTTCACCTCGGTTACGATCACCGAAACAATAGGATCCACCAGGTAGCCATCGGCCAGTCGGCTCCGGATTTCTTCCTTCAGCTCATTGGGCTTCTTGTCGAGGACCACAACATCACCAATGTACTGGACGGAGATCTTTCCTGTTGGGTCAAGGCGGAACACCGCCTTGGTCTCCTTCGCCCCGTTGTAGATGGTGATCTCCACGACATCTCCGATTCCGAGCGGCGCGAGCGTTTCATCTTGTGGGGGCGGAGCCGTCGGGTAGTTGGCCGGCGGAACATCCCCACATGCGGAGACGAGGACGACAAGCAGGATGATCAGGCGCATAACGCGGTCCGAGTTTGGGACCTCGTCTTCGTGACCGCAACCGACGCGACGGTTCAGTTCTCAGAACTCATTCGAACGTTTTGGTCGCACGGCGCGTCCTACCTTGTTGACACCCCCGTACGATGGGAGTACGTTTGCTAAACTTGGAGACTCCAGTGAAATCATTGAGAATACTCCGACGATCGCTCCGCGGAGGGATCGTGATCTTTACGTTGGCCACCGGCACCTTGCTGGCCCAACCAGCCCCATCCACGCCGCCACCAGCAGATTCGAGCGACGCCGGCTCCGATCCGGCCGTCACACTAACGGTCGCCGAGATGACCGAACAAGCCGGCTCGTTGGTGGAACAGGCCGCTCGCGACAACGATACCGTCGTCGCCCTTCAGCTGAAGGCCCGTAAGGAAAAGGATGTCATCAAGCTGAACTGCATCAACGACAAGCTGCTGCAGATCAAGGCCCATGCAAACATGCTGGAGCGGGCAAAGTCCGCGTTCGACGGATTGAGCACCAACGAAGCCGAGCAAAGAGTTCAATTTGGCGAAGTTCAAACGAATGCCGGGGCGATCCGCATTTTGCGAGAACAGGCGTTGATTTGCGCTGGCGAGCTCGATCTCAAAAGTGACACCCAATCGAGCTGGTCTGGCCCAGATATCCCGGACGATCCATCGAAGGAGCTGTTTCCGGACGAGATCGAACAGCCGGGTTACGCGTCGCCGTTTAGCTGAGCACCTCGCTCGAGATCGAGTGCTTCCAAGACCGATCTAGCGCGCGCATCCCATGTGTGAGCGCGCATGAGGTCCGCCAACGCGTTGTTGGCTAGGTGATCTCGTAGCGTTGGCTCACGAGCCAGGCGCTCGATGGCTGCTTGCCAATGTTCGACGGATCCTGCCGGCACGATCAGGGCGTTGTAGCCGTCGCGGAGTACCTCCTGAAGCACCGGGAGATCCGACGTGATGATCGGGACGCCGGAAGCCATGTACTCGAACATCTTCATCGGCGATGCCCACTTGCTGGTGTCCGAGCCCCCTGATGGACCCGTAACGCCCCGCGAGGCATACGGCATTAGGACGATGTCGAAGCCACTGTAGATCTCTGCCAACTGCGACGGCGGCACGAACCCGACGAGTTCGACATTGTCGGGGAGGCCGCAGCGTTTCCAGCGGTGGAGATCCTCCTGTGAGCCGCCGACGATGCGGAACTCGTAGCCCGGCATCACGCTGGCGACAGCAATGATCGTCTCCACACCGCGCCCAGGATAGAGGCTCCCGACGTAACCAACCACCGCCGAATCGACGCCGCGGCGAAAGCGAACGGGGCGGTCAAGCGGCGGATCACACGCATCGTGCGCGACAACGATGGGCCGTTGTGGATGATGCAGCTGAGCTCTAACCAAATCCTCGCGAAGGGCATGCGAGATTGCGACGGTCCCGAGTGAGTTAGGCGACCGAACGATGCGCCGCACGAGACGTTGCAGGAACCGTGACCGAGGGATCTCGTGAGCCTCGAACACCACCGGCATCCCGATGTAGCTCGCGACGAGGGCTCCAACCGGATCGCGGCAGTAAACAACGTCGGCCCAATTCCGGTATTTCGCTACGCACGTGGCGAGCGCGAAGAAATACACGAAGGCGCCACCGCGAAACTTCGGGCGCGCGAATTTCTCCAACGAGAACCTCGGTTCGACGCCGTAAAACGCGTGATCGCTCGTTTGCGTCTGTTCGGAACCCGCCTTTGCAACGAGCAAGACTTCGTGACCACGACGCGCCAGCGCCGCGCACATCTTCATCACTTGGACGCTGGAGGCCCTGCGAGAAGGAATGTAGGACAGCGAAAGATAGAGGATCCGCACAGGCGCTCAGCTGGCGCTAACCGGCCCCTTCACCTTCTCACCGTAGCCGTAGTAGCTGTAATACCCGTAGCGTCGGTCGTGGCGATCCAACTGATTGAGGATCACTCCGACAACCTGTCCATCGACATGGCGGATCTGGCGAACTGAACGCTTCACTTCGTCTCGGAGCGTCTTTCCTGCCTGAACGACGAGTGCCACTCCATCGGTCTGCTTGGACAGCACGACAGCGTCGGTGACCGCGCCGAGCGGCGGCGAGTCGAGGATCACGCGATCGAATCGCTTCGCTAGCTCCTCGAGCACGCCCGCAAACTTCTTGCTCATCAGAAGCTCTGCTGGATTCGGCGGAAGTGGCCCACAAGGCAATACGAACAGGTTCGGGATCGCCGACGACTTGATCGCATCCTCGTAAGAACCGTCTCCAACGATCAGGTTCGAAAGACCGATGCCACGAGGGACACCGGTCGAAATATGGAGCCGTGGGCGCCGCATGTCAGTGTCCACCAGCAGGACGCGCTCGCCGCTCTGGGCCATCGTCGTTCCGAGATAAATGACCAGCGTGGTCTTGCCTTCGCGTGGATTCGCGCTCGAGACGACTAGCGTTTTGAACTGCCGATCGGCACCGGAAAACACCAGGTTCGTTCGCAGCGACCGACAGGCCTCGGCAACCTGCGACTTTGGATGCTCGTGGACATAGAGATCTCGACCGCGATCGTCGCCGCTCGATTCCTCCTCACCGAGCGAGGGCACAACGCCCAGGACAGCAGCACTCGCAGAATTCTGCGCATCTTCGGCAGATTTGATGGATCGATCGAGGAACACGATCAGAAACACGATGCTGAGGCCGACTACCAGGGCCAAGCCAGTCGCAACCATGATGTTGATGCGCAGGTTGGGCGACACAGGAGTGGTGGGAAGCTGCGCCGGATCCAGCGGCCTGACGTTACCATCGAGGTTCTTACTCAGGTGATCTGTCATCTGGCTCGTCGATAGTCGCCCAACGAGAATGTTGTACTTGTCCTCGGCGTTCTTCTTCTCGCGTGTCAGCTCGTTGTACTCAAGAATCTTGGGTCCCAGCGCGAGCGCTTCGTCCTTGCACTTTTCGACCTCGTTAGCCATTTCGCGCTCGAACTGGATCGCGGCTTGGTACTGCTTTTCCGCAGCGCCGATGACGCGCCGAGCCTCGGCCTCGAGCGTCGACCGCAGGCTGTCGACTTGCGCCTTTTGGCGCGCATACTCGATGGTCTTCGGCCCGACTTCGCGTTGAAGCTCTTCGAATGCGTTCTTGGCCGTATAGTACTGAGCGCGCATCGCATCGAACGCGGTCGAATCTGCCATCGACAAGATCGGTGAATCCACGATGTCCTTACCGCTGGCGGCCTGTCGCAGAATCTGAAGCCGCACCTCCAGCTCTTTCGAACGACTATGGGCGTCGTTGAGCTTCTGCATGTACGTCATCATCTTCGACGATTGGATGCTCTGCCGATTTTCGATGTCCGAAACGTTCGGTAGCTGATTCCGCTTCTGGAACTCGTGAATTGCCTCATCGGCAGCGCGCAAAGCCTTTTCGGCCACCGCGAACTCTGCCGATAACGCCGAAGACGCCTGCTGGGTACCGGTTGTCAGCAACCCACGCGAATACGCCTCGTATGTTGCGACATGGGCGTTCGCGATGTCCTGGGCAAGCTTCGGGTCACGACTCGCAACGACCACGTACATGATGCGGTTTTGCTCGGGATATCGAATCGTGACCGCGTTCTGCAGTCGACGAGCCGCGAGATCGTATTGCTGCTCGAGCGATTGTCCACCCCGCTCCTTTTCGGTGAGCAGCTTGGTGTGAAGGTTGTTGGACACCACGGTCTCGCGCATCAACTTCAAGCTGCCGAGGACCAACCGTTGTTGCCGGTAATACTCGGCACCGCCACCTCTAACACCGACGAAATCGCCGGCTTGTCCCAGCAGATCGGCCATTCGTGGCTCGATCTGAACCGATGACGTTGCCTCGAAGATCTCCGGCTGACGACGTGTATAGAACACCGCTGCGGTGACCGATACGACGACCAGCGCGATGACCAACCATGCATATCGTCGCAAGGCCGCAAGGTAGCGGCCGATGTCGAAGCTCAAGACCTGTTCATCGGGTCCATCAAGAGTCGAAGTAGGGTGGGGAACCTTGGACATGCGGGAAGCTCAGTTAGTGGCCGATAACCCGCTTGGGGTTCAAAGGAGTTGGCGGTTTCTCACACCCCTCTGGGGTAAGCAAGACCGTTCAGGATTTGCTCAGAGAAACCGTCGCTCCGCCGAGTCGGAGTGAATCCTGCGCGGCCGTCAGAATCTGAACGATTCTGACCCCGCTTTCGGCATTGGTGAGCGGTTCCGCCACATCGCGACAGCAATCGAGAAAGTGCCGTGCCATCACGGCGAGCGGTTCCTCCATCGCTACCGGCGGTAGGTGAACTCCGCCTTGTCGAATGGTCAGGTACTCGCCGTACTGAGTGAACGCTGGTGGCGTGTCATAGCCACGATCGAAGACTCGTAGCTTGTCCTGCGATACATCATCGAGCTCGGCCATCTTTGCCGAGCCGACTATGGTCAGCCTGCGCTCCTTACGCGGGTTGAGCCATGACAAATGGATATGCCCCATCACGGCGTTCGGAAATCGCAACGTGATGAAAACGATGTCTTCGATCCCGCGTTGGAGGTACGAACCTCCCTGTGCCGCGACAGACGTCGGCGTCAGGCCCAGCAGGTAGTCCAGCATCGACACATCGTGAGGGCCAAAGCTCCACAACGCGTTCTCATCGCGTCGGTGCCGGCCAAGATTCACGCGCGTCGAATGGAGGTACCTCACGGTACCAAGCTCACCCGAACGCAGCAGCTCGCGAAGTTGAACGAGCGCTGGGTGATAGATCATGAGGTGTCCCACCAACACCGCCCGCCCTGCTACATGCGAAGCTCGCCGAACCCGCTCCGCATCCTCGAGGTTCAGCGCAAGCGGCTTCTCGACCAGCACGTGCTTGCCGGCTGCGAGGGCGCGACAGGCCAGCTCAGCGTGCGTCGGCGCTGGCGTAGCGATCACGACTCCAATGACGCTTTGATCATCGAGCACGGCTTCGAAATCAGATGTCAGGCGCGCGGTCGGTGCGAATTTAGCCGACCGCGCGAGCGCCGCCGCGTCGGGATCACAGACCCAAAGCGTATTGGCTGCGGTTTCCCGAGCGAACACGCGAACGTGATTAACACCCCATGAACCGGCGCCCACGATCGCGACGGGAACTCGATCCATGTCGGCGCAAGCTCGGTCAGTAAGCAGCGCGGACGCCAGCCATCAGCGATTGGCGCGTGTAGCTCGGATCATCGAACACCGAGCCGCCCACCGAGTAACGAAAGTCAGTCTCATCAATGGTGAGTCGATAGTCGAGCGTGGCAGCGATCCAGTTGCGGAAATTGTAGGTGGCCCCAACGGGCACGGAGAAGATCAAATCGGTTCGATCAGTCTCCATGCCCATTCCCATCACCTCGGCGATGACGCCCCGATACAAACGGAACCGCAACTCGGCCGCAGCGGTGAAAGCGAACCGATCGATTTGCTGCTCCATTCGAAGCTTCAACGCGTGATCGCGATAGAAGTTGGCGTTGATCGAATCGTGGAAGTCGTACTCGTACGCCGCGGCCAATCGCGCCTGCGGGCTGTAACGGTAGCCAAACTGCAATCCCCCGACGACGTTCGTGAAATCGGGTCCGGTTTCGTAGAAGCCCTTGCCAAAGCCGATGCTCCCTAGCACTTGGGTCTTAACGGTCAATGCGGACGCGATTCCCGCCATCACCCGCAGTGGCATCGATGGTATCCGCGTCGAGTCGTCTCCGAGTGGCCGGAAGAACCCCAACGATGCATCGCCAAAGATGCGAGTCATCGGAAGCCATTGCCAACCGACGTTCAGCGCCACCGTATGCTGCATCCGGTTAGCGAACTGCTGGGTTTCGTCTTCGAAATAGTCGATTACATTCTGATAACCGAGGGACCCCGAAATCCGACGGCCTGCGGGCCGGTACCGGAGTTGAAGGGCGAGCCGGTTGATATCGCGATCGACATCCTGTGGCGATTCAAAGTTAACGGGTCGGGTCTCTCGACGTAGCTCATCGGAGAATCCGAACTGCCACGTTTGATGCGGATACACGAGACCTTGGGCCAACGCCGCATAGGAGAAATTGCGCTGAGCTTGAACATCGTTGTTCGAGCTCAGGTACTCCTCGTACTGAGCGTGGACGTCGAGTCTAAACGCTAGATTGCCGTAGTTGCGGGTAGCGGAATCTTGTTCCGTCGGCGCCTGCAATCGCTCGGGAGGTAGCGAGCCAACCGCGATCTCGCCGATCACCCTCATCACCCCCGACAAAACCGGAGACGAATCTTCGTAGAAAATGTTGTGAACAACCCCGGCCTCGACACCGAGCACCGGATGTAGAACGGTTCCTTCGCTGACCTTGAGGCCGCCACCCTCAACGACGTCAGCCACCGGTGGCTGCTGAGCGGACGCGCGTGCAGCGAGCCAGCTAACGACACCAACGGCCAATGCAAATCGTTTCATAAGCTTGAGAACCGGCATGCTAGGACTGGCGTGGCGGCGAGTCAACAGCAGAGCGGAGCCGACGACGTGCCGGGATATCAGTGGCGCGGCGTGGCTGAACTGTTCACGCCAAGAACACATTTGACGCCCATTCGACACCGATGAGCGGATTCGCACAGCGTGCCGCCCGCGCGGCCGTTAGTCGGCCAGGATTTCGAAGCTGCCATCTCCGGCATTGTCGAACGGCGACGCCCAGCACACGTCGTCCAGTCCATCGCCATCGAGGTCACCCACCACGACCGCTTGGCTCGAGCCGCCTTGCGAAATCGGTCGCGCGAATCCCATTGGAGAAGGCGCAACGATCGTCATCTGCGCCGAAAGGGTGGACGCCGAGCCAAGAGGGATGGCGCCGCCGAACCACACAAATCCGGTGCCAATACCGCCAGGAGCGCCGCCGACCATCAGGTCCTCTCGGCCGTCTCCGTCGATGTCGAGCATCGAATCTCGATCTCGAAGGATGAATGATCCAAATCGCGCGTCACCGCCGATGCCAACGATCGTCGAGAGTGTCACCCCGGAATCAGCCGTGGACGCGATGCCACCAACGCCGACGATTGCCCCTGACACGATCAAGATTCGGCCGATGTCGTTCGGACCGCGGAACGAAGAAATCACTAAGTCTCGGTTACCGTCGTTATCGTGGTCATCGATGCTGGTGATCTGTGCACCCCATTCGGTGCGTTTCACGGTGGTCGCGAAGTCAAGCTGTACATCGCGACCTACGGTGAAGAAGCGTGGAGTTACGCCAGACCCTGCTGGCCGCGAGCCGTCGCTTCGCATTAGGTACAGCGACTCTCCGATGGTCGCGTAGTCATCCACGTAAACCACCGCAATATCATCGGTGGCATCCCCAGCGCCTTCGGTCGGACCGACGTTATGAAGATAGAAACCGAGCCGGCGGCCTACCGTGGCGCCGGGATCCACGAACAACTCGCACACCGCGTCGTTGCCCGTGGCGTCGATGTCAGACAGCAGCACGTTCGCGGTCACGGTGCCGCCATACAGGATAACGATGCCGCCCTTCCCACCGCCGGTAGGCGCCGATGCGACGAGGTCCTGGATGCCATCCCCGTCGATGTCGGGCGCGATCAGCGTGCTGCCTAGGCCGCTACCGGCGAACCAGCCGGGCATCGACGGATTCACAGCGACATGAAGGTCAGCCGTGGTCGCGTCGCGCGTGCCTGTACCAAAGTTCGCACCGCCGCGGAATACGAAGATGTGGCCGTGGCCGTCGATACCAGGTGCTCCGATGGCGAGGTCATCGCGCATCGAGCTACTCCACCGAACGGCCGAAAGTCCGAGCCCGAGCCGACCCTCGGCGACGGTGCTGGTGATCGTCAGGTTTGGCGTCGCCGAGATGCCCACGCCGCTACCGAAGTATACGTAAACTGCGCCAGCACGAAACGCAGGAACTATGCCCTGCGTGGGCGCCGAAATCGCGACATCCTCGAATTCGTCGTCGTTGAACTTACCGTGTGCGATCGCATAGCCGAGGTTGAGCGCGCCTTGCGAGACATCCGGCGCAACGATCGCTCCGAACCGGTCAAAGCCCGGCGTGATCGGGCCGATGATCGTTGCAGGCGCGCGGTTCCCCGCTTGGTCTAGGGTTGTAATGCCGACCCAGAATGGTGTGCCGGTACGAGCTGGGAACAGTGTCGCCACTTCCATCGTGCCGGGCGCGGCGGGTGGCGGCGGCGTGAGCACAGTTCCTGTGCTGTTGAAGTTTCCGTCAGTCAATGCGGTCGTCGCGTATTTCACTAGATACGCCGCCACAGGCTGGCCTCCGTCGCTCGGTGACTGCCAGGTCATATCGATCCGCTGGCGGTTGACGGCGGTCGCGGTGAACGCGAGCGGCCTCGGTGGCAGGGTTAGATCGATGCGAAGCACGAGCGAATTCGTACCAAACGAGCTGCCGGCCATCGCCGACGCGAAGATCGTGTGCGACGGCGGCGATTCACTGAGCGTTACCGACCGGCACCAGGTCGTACCCGTCACGGTCGCCGGCAGCGCTGCGCCACCATCGATCGACAGCTGCACGGACGCGCCGGGCTTGTTAACCGTTCCACACAACGGGAACGTGATCATGTTGCCGGCGATCGTGCCTTCGCTACGCCCCATCACACCGTCGGCCGCGGGAGCCGAGAAGCTAACGGTCAAGTCGGCGAGGGTGACCGCACAGCCCGCACTCTCGCCCGAGTTGCCGTTGGCATCGAGGCCGACGCCGATCATCGTGTTGACGCCGGGGGCGAGCGTCACGGTCACGTCGCCTGCGGCGTTGAGGTTCGTCGTGCCATTACCATTGATCACCCGCAAGCTCTTGGTGGCTGCATCGGCCGAGCTGACGCGTGCGATCAATTGCACGCCATCGACGGCTGGGACGGCGTCCATCGCAGGCGTGATCTGCGCACCACATGCGAGCGCTGGAGCGACCAGCTGGAGGCTGACGTCAGGCCCCTGGTCGTCGAACTCGATCGTCGTCGACGCTTGGGTCTCGACGCCGGACGTCGTCGAGACTCGCACCGTGCACGGCACCATCGCCTCGCATGGCGAGGTCGCGCAGGCGTCCACCTGCAGCGTGACCACACCACCGGCCGGAACCGTTTCGCTTGGCGAGTTGCTGCCACAGGTCGACGTGACGCTGCGGCCGACACACGCTTCTGCGACGTGAACGGTCACGTCGACCTGCGATCCATTGGTCGCGTTGGCGTCGGCATCGCTGGTCACTGCCGTGGTCGGCGAGATGATCGAGATCGCGCAGCCGTCGTAGATCACGTCGTACGACTGCACGGTGGTGCACGAGTTGCCGGCGTGATCGCGCGCGTTGAGCTGGAACACGAAGGTCGCGGGCGTCGTGTCGGGGGCCAGCGCCGCGTCCGCACTGGTGTTGCCGCCGGCATCGACTGCCGAGGCCGTCACGGCCACCGTGGTGCCGCCCTCGGGTGTGATCATCAGCGCCACCGGTTCACCATCGACGTCAGAGCCAGCGACATGCGCATCGACCGATAGCTGCACGCCGTCGGACAGATCGTTGTTATCGTCGAATGCGGGCGTGATCGTCGTGCCGGGCGCGGGCGAAGTGAACGCACAGGTCGGCGGTGAGATATCGACGAGCACGGTCTGGGTCAGCGACGCAGTCGTGTTGCCGGCACCACTGCACGATGCGCGGAGCGCGACCTGGCCGTCGCCAAAGGTCTGGGCGAACGCCGCCACGCCGTTGCTGCCGGCCAGCTTGGTCTCGAGCACCCGCTCGCTGCCACCGCTCGTCGCGAACAGCGTCACGTCCCAACCCGGCAATGCGGTCACCAGTGCGGTGAGCTGGTATCCCGGGTTGTTCGGGTCGGGATCGGTCTGCGTGCTGAGCACCCGAAGCGGCGCGTAGAACTCGCTGGCTTCGGGAGTGGGCGTCAGCGCGAGATCGCAACCCGCGCCAGCCACGACATCGACGGTCAGCTCGTCACTGCCATCGCCACACACCGTGTGCACCGACGCGCGCAGCGTCGTTGTCGGCGTTGGCACGGTGACCGCCGCGAACATCGCATTACCATGAGCGTCGACGGCGGCAGTGGTGGTCGTGGTCACCGCGCCGGCGCTATCGAGCGCTTCGAGCGTGACTTCGGTGCCGTTGGGCAGCGAGGTGCGAACACGGATATCCGCTTGCACTCCCTCCGCGACCGCATCGACGTCCGTGCCGATCTGAGAGATCTGCAGGGCGACGAACACCTCCGATTGACACAACGGCGGATCGCCACATCCGCCGAACAGCACGGAGCCAATCGCGAACGCCGAAACGGCAAGGATCCTGGAACCGAGTTCCGTGCCCCGCATGCGCCAAAATGGTACCGCGTTGCCGAGGCCCGCAGCAAAGTTCCTCTGGGAAACCAGCCTGCCCTTCCCCTGCCCTTCCGCGACTACGACGACCGTGTGGGTTAGGTCTTGGGTCCTGCGGGAGCTGGCTTGCCGGTCAGGAACGCCAACAGGACCCGATTGAAGGCTGCCGGGTCCTGCCACAGCGCGAAGTGGCTGGTATCGTCGAAGATCGCCAGCTGGCCGCTCGGGATCAGCTGGGCCATTTCCTTGATCTGGTCGAGCACGATGATCTCGTCGTGCTCGCCATCCGCCACCATGGTGGGAGCCGTGATCCCCCGCAGTTGGTCCTTGGTGAACCCGCCGGGTTTGCGCCACACCGGCAGCATGGCGGTGACCATCCGGGCGAACGCCGTGGGCGTGTTCGACAGCCGGATGTGATCCGACTTGCACTTCGCGGTGTAGGCCGAGAACGTAAGCGACGGTTTTCGCCCGCGCGGCTTGCTTCCCGCGGCGTTGTAGTTGGCCCCGAACACGAACAGCTTCGCGACCCGCTGTGGGTGGTGAATCGCGAGATGCAGACCGATCTCGCCACCATCGCTCCAACCGACGATCGCCGCCCGTTCGATGCCGAGCTTGTCCATCACTGCGATCACGTCGGTGGCCATCTGGCCATAGCTCAACTTCGCGGTCCCCAACGTGCTCCGCCCGTGGCCGCGACTATCGATCGCCACCACCTGAAACCGCGAGACCAGCGCCGGGACCTGATGTGCGTAGTGGTCGCCGTTGCCCATGCCCCCGTGCAACAGGATCACCGGCTCGCCGGTGCCGAACACGCCGTAATAGATGTTCGCGTCGCCGACCGCGACGAATCCGCTCGACGCAGGCGCCGGCATCGGCGGCGGCAACGGGAGCATTTGCCACCTCGGCTTTGCTAGCGCCGTCGCCGGGAGCGCGAACGCTCCACAGACCACCAGCAGCACTAGGCGAGCCATCATGACATGAGTTGCGCCGGGCGGGGGCGACGGTGTCAAGGTAGTCAAGTCTGCAGCCACGCTGAACGCCTTCGGTCTTGCGCGCCGCCGGTGGCCATGGGACGACTTCCCTCGGTGCGGTCGTATCGACGCTCCCATCTCGAAACGCTCGAAGACGAGTCGGTTCACATCCTTCGCGAGCTCGCTGCGGAGCGCGAGCGTCCGTGCTTGCTGTTCTCCGGCGGCAAGGACTCGATCGTGCTGCTGCGGTTGGCGGAGAAAGCATTCCGCCCGGCGCGATTCCCGTTCCCGCTGCTCCACGTCGACACCGGACACAATTTCCCCGAAACCCTCGAGTACCGCGACCGCCGGGTCGCCGAGCTCGGCGAACGGCTGATCGTCGCGAGTGTGCAGGAGTCGATCGACAAGGGTCGGGTCACCGAGGACAAGGGTCCCCGCGCGTCGCGCAACCGGCTGCAGACCACGACGCTGCTCGATGCGATCGAGGCCAATCAGTTCGACGCCGCGATCGGTGGCGCGCGACGCGACGAAGAGCGCGCTCGAGCCAAGGAGCGGATCTTCAGCCACCGCGACGAGTTCGGGCAGTGGGATCCGAAGAACCAGCGCCCCGAGCTGTGGTCGCTGTACAACGGCCGGGTTCGCCGAGGCGAGCACCTCCGCGTGTTCCCGCTGTCGAACTGGACCGAGCTCGACGTCTGGCAATACATCGCCGAAGAGCAGATCCCGCTGCCGTCGATCTACTTCGCCCACAACCGCGAAGTATTCGAGCGCGACGGCATGTTGTATGCGGCGAATCCGCACATGACGTTGCTGCCCGGCGAGCAGATCCGCGGCGAGCTCGTGCGATTCCGAACGATCGGTGACATGACGTGCACCGGCGCCGTCAAGTCTGCGGCGCGATCGCTCGACGAGGTGATCGCCGAGGTCGCGGCAGCACGACTGACCGAGCGCGGCGCGACGCGCGCCGACGATCGGTTCACAGAAGCGGCGATGGAAGACCGAAAGAAAGAAGGATATTTCTGATGTCGACGCAGGCGCGCCCTGGGCTCGACGAAGAAAGCGAGCTGCTGCGATTCTCTACGGCTGGCTCGGTCGACGACGGCAAGTCCACGCTGATCGGCAGGCTGCTCTACGACACCAAGACGGCGTTCGAGGATCAGCTTCAACACGTCGAAGACGTGTCGCGCCGCCGCGGCGACGAGCGGATCAACCTCGCGCTGCTCACCGATGGCCTCCGCGCCGAGCGCGAGCAAGGCATCACGATCGACGTCGCATACCGCTACTTCGCGACCAAGCGCCGCAAGTTCATCATCGCGGATACGCCCGGCCACATTCAATACACCCGCAACATGGTGACCGGTGCGTCGACCGCGAGTCTGTCGATCATCCTGGTCGATGCGCGCCAGGGCCTCGTCGAGCAGAGCCGGCGCCACGCGTACATCGCATCGCTGTTGCGGATTCCGCATCTGGTGTTCGCGGTCAACAAGATGGACCTCGTCGATTGGAGCGAAGACACGTTCCGCAAGATCGAGGACGACTTCCGCAACTTCGCGGCGAGGCTCGACGTCCAAGACATCGCGTTCATTCCAGTCAGCGCGCTCACCGGCGCCAACGTCGTCGACCGCAGCACCGAGATGCCCTGGTATCACGGTCCGACGCTGCTCTATCACCTCGAGACCGTCCACATCTCGAGCGACCGCAACATGATCGACGTGCGGTTCCCGGTGCAGTGGGTGGTTCGGCCGCAATCGCAATCGACCGAGTTCCACGACTATCGCGGCTACGCCGGCCAGGTCGCCGGCGGCGTGTTGCGCGTCGACGACGAAGTGATGGTGCTACCGAGCGGGCTGACCTCGAAGATCACCAAGCTCGAGCAAGCCGGCAAGCCCGTCGAGTCGGCGTACGCGCCGATGAGCGTGACCATTCACCTCGCCGATGACGTCGACGTCAGCCGCGGCGACATGATCTGCCGCCCGAACAACCAACCCACCGTCGGCCAGGATCTCGACGCGATGATCTGCTGGATGTCCGACAAGCCGCTATCGCAGCGCGGTCGCTACGCGCTCAAGCACACCACGCGGTGGACGCGCGCGATCGTGACCGATCTGCTGTATCGGCTCGACATCAACACCGGCCATCGCGACGAGGACGCTACGGAGCTCAAGCTCAACGACCTCGGCCGCGTCCGACTGCGCGCCACGAACCCGGTGGTCTACGATCCGTACAAGCGCAACCGCGCCACCGGCTC
Organism: Kofleriaceae bacterium; assembly: GCA_050184455.1. GTDB lineage: Bacteria > Myxococcota_A > Polyangia > Haliangiales > Haliangiaceae > JABFXX01. The sequence goes on from JBFXAI010000035.1 coordinate 17,444, forward strand.
GTTCATCCTCGTCGACGAGGCCACCAACGCCACCGTCGCCGCCGGCATGCTGCTCGCAGATTGAGCGAAAGCGTCAGCAGCGACTACGCGCTGACCAGTCCTGCGGACGCGAGGGTGTCGAGGATTTGTTGCGCACAGATTGCCTGCGAATCGCGATCGGTGCGGACCTCGATCGTCGGCGCGGTCGGGGGCTCGTATGGATCGGAGATCCCGGTGAAGCTCGCGATCTCGCCGGCCTGCGCGCGCTTGTACAGCCCCTTCACGTCGCGTGCGATCACCGTGTCGAGCGGCGCATTGACGTAGACCTCGATGAACGGATGGCCCGCCGCTTCACTGCGACGACGGAGGTCGGCGCGAGTCTCGGCGTACGGCGAGATCGCCGCGACGAACACCAGCACGCCGTGCTTGGCGAGCAACCGAGAGACGTAGCCGATGCGCTGCACGTTCGTATCGCGATCAGCGCGCGAGAATCCGAGGCCTGCTGACAGGAACGTCCGTACGTCATCGCCGTCGAGCAGCTCGACCGAACGCGTGGCTCCGACGCGCGCAGCGACTGCGGTCGCGAGCGTTGACTTACCAGCGCCCGAGAGACCGGTGAACCAGACGATTCCTCCGCGCGACATCGCCCGCAGTCTATCAGTCGAACGCCGGAGGCCGACGCCCGAACGCCTGCTCAGTTCAGTCCGGAACCAGCTGCAGCGTGATCGCGAAGCTCGCCTCGGTGGCCTCGCCGTCCTTATCCTTCGGGATCGGGAACCGCCAGCTCTGCATGAGGCCGCCGATGCACTCGTCGACCTCGTTCGCAAAGCCCTTGGCGGCGCCCTTCACGGTGCGGCCGGTCTCGTTGACGGTCAGCGACAGCGTGACCTTACCGCGCGCGCTCGCGTCCTTGGCCAGGTAGTTCTTGTAGCAGCGCTTGAGACCAGCCATGTAGACCGACTGGATCTTGGCGAGCACGATGTCGGGCGTCAGCGACGACTCGTCGAACGTCTGCTTGTCGGCGACGCTGATCCGGCCTGCCGGACCCTTCTCCTCGGTCTTGCCACCACCGGCGCTACCGATGCCGCCGGGGCCATCGATCTTCGGGCCGGTACCGGTTCCGACGCGCGGGTCACCATCACCACGCGAGCCACGACCCGAGCCGCCGCCGATCGCGACCTGCTTGCCGCTCTCCTTGACGTCGTTGATCTGCGCACCGAGATCGGCGCCCGGTCGGCGGCTGCTCATGTCGCCTTGCGTGGTGCCGTCAGGGCCGGAGCCGGTGAGCATGTCGGCCATGCGCGCGGCCTCTTCTTGCAGCGCGACGTTCTCGTTTTCATCGCGACCACCGCCGTCGTTGCCCTTCGGCTTGGTCGGTTGGGCCGCCGGCTTGTCGGCGGGTTTGTCGGGACCTTTGGTCTCGGCAGCACTGCCTGCGCCCGTGTCGGCCGGCTTGGTCTCTGGTACCGGCTGCGTCAGGTCGACCTGATAGCTCTCCTGCTTGAACGTCAGGTTGATCGCGCGCTCCGCCAGCGTATCGTCCAGCGGGAGATCGCGGATCAACGCGATGATCATGATCGAGAAGTGAAGCAGTAGCGACGCCGCGAGGATCACGAGCAGCCGTGGATCGAACCGATCCGCGAACGTGCCGCGGACCGACGCGGGCAGCATCGGCTTGGGCTGGCGCGGCGGTTCGGCGACGAACTGGAATAGGATCGTCAGGTCGCCGAGTGACAGCTTGCCGCGAGCGCTCTCCGAAAGTCCGATCTCCCAGTAATCCCCGACCTGACGCGCGGCGCGTCCCTTGAGCGCGTCGAGCGTGTTGACGGCAGCGCCATCGCTGAGCCGGCCGTCCATCTTCGCCAGGAACCGCAGCGTGTACTTGCCGTTGTTGCCGAGCGCAAACAGCGTGAACTCGAGCGGCAGCCCCTCGACCGGAACCGAGAAGGTGTTCTTCATCGATTGGCCGATCGAGACCGAGGTGCGCTCGCGGATCAGCCGCTCTTCGACGATCTTGCCGCCGAGCAACACACCGATGCGGAGGATCCGTGGCCGCGGCCCTCCAGTGGTGGTGGTGGGACCAGACACTGGATTCGGGGTGCCAGGACGAGGATTAGCCGCCATTAGAACGGCGCTTTCTTTACGGTGGCGAGGATGAGCGGCATGAAGTCCTGCTTCAGGCTCTCCCACTCGTAATCGATGTCTTTCTCTTTGAGCACGTAGACCACGCTCGGCCGCGGAACCTTGCCGCACACCGAGACCACCGTGTCGATCACGGTGACCGGCTTGCCGTTGATGTACTCGATGTGAAACTTGCCCTGCTTCTTCTCACCGGCGGCTTCACCCTCGTCGGGGCAACCCTCGGCGGTCACGCGCGGTACGTGCGCTACAGAGACGAGCGCAGCAGCAATCATGGCGAGGCTGAAGTGTTTCATCGTCGAGCTCCGTCCTAACCGCCCGAGGCTTTCTTCTTGAGCTGCTTCTGCACGCGCTTGATCGCCTTGTCGACGTCCTTCATGCGCGTCTCGTAGAGCTTGATGTCGAACCCCGGCATGCTCTTGTACTGTTCGAAATACTGCTTCGCCGTGGTCAATCGTTGCATGGGATCGGTCATCCCAGGGTACGGATCGTTGTCTAGATAGAGCAGGCCGAGGTTGTAATAGGCCGGCCCGTAGCCGTTGTTCGCCTGGAGTGCGCGCTTGTACGACTGCTCCGCCGATCGCACGAACTGATCGTGCTCGGGAGCGCCGCCCTGATAGTCCGCCGAGCGGCCGCGATACGCGGAGCCGAGCGACGTCAGGGTCACCGCGTCCGCGCGCTTGAACTGCTGGGTCAGCCGTTCGAACGTTCGCTGTGCCTCGCCGTATTGGCCGTTGCGCAGCTGGTGGACGCCGAGGTTGACCATCGCGCTCGCGTGGTTCGGATTGATCTGCACGGCTTTCTGATATGCGAGCACCGCACGCTCGGGTCGATTGGTCTTGTCGTAGACCAGCCCGTAGACGTAGTTGACGTTGGCGTTGCCCTTCGCAGATTCGCGCTTGTAGAGATCGTCGAGCACGAGCTCGGCGGTGTCGTAGAGCTTCTTGTGGAAGTACGCGAGCGCGACCATCGCTGCCGCGTCGACGTTCGCCGCGTCGACCGAGAGCGCCAGCCGCGCTTCGCGCAGCGCTGTCTCGGAATCTGGCGTCGGCGCGGCCAGCGCGTTGCGAGCCACCGTGAGGTGCTGTTCGACCTGCGAGCGCGCTTGCGCGGGATCGGGATCGAGGTTTGGCGGGACGATCGCCGGACCGCCATTGGGATCGGTTCCACCGCCGGGCGTTCCACCGGGAGACCCGCCGGGCGATCCGGGATCGGTTCCACCCGGAGTTCCGTCGCCGCCGCTTGGTCCCGTCGGATCTCCGGTGTCGGTCATCGACTGGCCGTCACCACCGGTCCCGTTTTGCGAAGGAGTGGTGCTGCCACCTTTCCCGCCGCCACCGCACGCGACCGCTCCTGCGAGCAGCAGCGCAGCCCACGAACGGGCCAACGGGTGAGCGATCGGACGACCGAGCGGCATACGCCTTCCAACGCGCATCGATCGGGTTGGATCTGTCATGGCGCCTCCGTGCCTTCCACGAGCTCTTGGCGCAACACCGTAAACTCGCCCGGGAACTCGCGGCCGAGGTTTTCCTGGGCTTTTCGGGTCCACTTGTTCGAGATCCCGCCCTTCTTGGCGAGGTCGACGACCTCCATCCAGTTGGCCTTGGCCTCGTCGAGGTACTTCTTCAAGTTCGCATCGCGGTTGGTCTCGAACGTGGCGACGGCATCCGCATTCCTCTCGATCGGCTTAGGAATTGGCACATTCGAGACCTTCTGACCGAAGTCGTACTGAATGTCGCCATACCGGACCTTCGCCGCCATCGTGTACTCGGCCACGCCGTATGGATCGAGCATCAAGTACTTGTCCTCGATGTCCTTCTTCCTCTTGGCGAGCGAATCGCTCTGCGCTTTGAACTCGGCGGTGGTCTTTGCCGCGGTCTTGACCTCGAACGGTTCCCAGGTTCCTGCGTAGAACTCCTCGGCGAACGCGAGCTGCCATTCGCCCGCGAGCTTTGCCGCGCGGCTGTTCTTTACCGCGCCGCGCGCCTTCCACGCGTCGATCGTCGCCTGCCCCGCCGCCTTCGCTTGCGGGGTCTGGCCCTTCTTCTTCCGCAACGTGGCGGTGTCGTAATAGCTCTGGACGAAGTCGTCCTCGTTTCCGGCGTCCTTGCCGAACTTGGTGCGCCAGCGATCGAACGTTTCGATCATGCTGTTGACGTCACCCGACTGGCGATAGATGCCGGCGATCGACCACATCGCGCGATCCTGCTTGCGACGATCGGGCTCGATCCGGCCGTACTGCGTGTATAGATCGACGGCGCGCTTGAAGTCGCGGTTGAGCTCGGATGCGAGCGCGGCGTTGTACATCGCGTCGAGGCCGATCTGCTCGAGCGTCATCGGCTTCTCGCCCGGCAGAGGATCCGGCGGCTTGATCCCGAGTCGCTTCGCCTTCTTCGTGGTCTCGACGAGCTCGAGGTAGGTCTTCACCGCGTTGTCGTAGTCGAACGCCGCCTGATAGCTCGCAGCGGTGAGCCGCATCGCATCGAGGTAATACGGGCTCTCCTTGAACGACTTCGAGCTGCTCGCGGTGAACTCCTTGAACAGCGAGATCGCCGTCTTCGGTCGATCCGCGAGCTTGTAGCTGACCGCGGTGTTGTAGAGCGCCGTCGGCAGATCGGGATCGTTCGCCGGCGCGGTCTTGTAGAATCGATAGAACGCTTCGGCCGCGGGGATGTACCGGCCGTTCTTGTAGAGATCGGCCGCGCGCGAGAAGTTCAACGAGCGGTTCTGACCGATCGCCAGCTTGATCGTCGCGTCGTCACCGCACTTGGCCGCGATGAACTTGTTGTTGGTCTGCTCGATCGCGTCGAAGTTCGATTGCGCCTCGTAGATCGCGAGGATGCCGTCCTTGGCCTTCGCCGCCATCGCGTCACCACAGAACTTGTCCATCACCTTGGTGAACCGCGAGATCGCGTCGGGCACGTGCAGATACGCGAGGCTGATCAGCGCCGCGTTGATGCCCTGCTGCGGCGCCGCCTTCGGGTCGTTCACGACGTTTTGGTAGTTGTCGTATTCGGCCTGCAGCCGGAGGTAGATCTCGGGGATCGGCTGCGGCGAATACGGCTGCGGCAGTGCCTTCATCTCTGCGGGCGTCGGCACCTTGAGCGCCACCAGCTTGCCCTCGGCCACCTGGCGCGCCGCCTCCGCCTCGTATGACTGCACCACCGAGCGCGCGGCGTCGATGTAGTACGCGGTGCCGAGATCGCGGTGATCGCGGACCCAGCTGTACTGCACGATCGCCTCGGCGTAGCGCTCGCTCCAGAACAGCGCTTCGCCCATCAGGAAGCTGAACTCGTAGATGTAGTCGGACTCGGGGTACGTCGTGATGAACGTCCGATACAGCTCGACCGCCTTGCTATACATCGCGAGGTAGTCCTGCTTGGCCTGCGGGTCCTTCTTGCCCGCGGCCTCGTATTCCTTGCGCATCGTCGTCGCGGCCGAGTGCGTGTTGCGCGTCGCTGCATAGAGAGCGCGCTCCGCGATCCGGCGCTGGTTCTCCATCGCCTCGCGGTCTTTCTCGTTCGCCGTGTACCAGGCGGTGCCCGGCGCATAGCGCGTGGCGAGCTCGGCCGCGGCGTTGTCTGCCGCGAACTTGTCGCCCTTGAGCTCGAACACGTTGACGATCTCTTGGTGGACGACCGGGTTCTTCGGGTTGAGCTCCCACGGCGGCCCCAGCGCGATCTTGTACGAGTCGACGGCCTGGTCCCACGCTTGAAGCTCGGCGAACGCCTTGCCCATCGCGACCCAGACGTCGCGCACGTGCGGCTCGTTCTCGCGACCGCGGTAGAACTCCTTGGCGCGATCGAACGCCTTCGATGGATTGGTGTCGACTTCGCCGTCCCACGGATCGGTGAACGCGACCGAGATGTATTGGATCGATTCGTCGCGTAGCTCGAGCGCGGGAATTCCTCCTTGCGCCACGATCTGATCGTAGAGCTTGACGCTCTCGTCGAACCGCTTGATCGAGTCGAGCAGGAAGTCGCGCTTGTAGTACGACCACGCCAGCTTGTAGAGCGACTCGGCGTAGAGCTTGGACTCGTTGCCGCCGTTGGCGACCTTCAGGTACGCCGCGATCGCGTCGTCGATCTCACCGGGAATTCCGAAGTGCGAGTCGGCGATGCCGCGAACCCATGCGTGGCGAACCAGCTCGAGGTCAGCGCCTGGATAGGCCTGGCAGCTCGCGTACGGATCGCGCAGCGTCTTGCTCTCGACTCGCTTGAGCGCCTCTTGACGCGTCGGCGGCTTCGACACTGGGTCGTTCCACTTGAACTGGTTCGCGCAGGCGAGCGCGAGGAACACGTGGAGCGACTTGCGCTCGTCCTTGGTCTTTCCGTAATACGCGAGCAGATACAGCGTCGATGGCGTTTGACGGTAGCTCGGGAACCTGGTCAGGATGTCGGTCCACAGCGCGATCGACTTGCCGTAGTCGGCGAGGATCGGATTGTTCGGGTCAGGTGGCTGGCCCGATGTCTCTTGCGCGGCGAGCCGGTTATCGACCTCTTCGTCCGCGAGCTTGATGTAGAGGTCGGCGAGCCGGAACATCGCGTCCGGCGTGAACTGATCGTGGTTGGGGTGGTCTCTGAGGAACTTCTCGAGCTTCGCAACGGTCTCGCCGTTGAGCTTGCTCCGCGACGCCTCGGCGTTGGCGATCCGATCGGAGTAGCGGCGGGTCAGCTCGGCATTGCGTGCGTCGTGCTCGATCTTCGCGATCTGACGCATCCGCATGTCGTGATCGGTCGCCGCCGACAGGAACCGTTCGTATTCGCGCTCGAGGTCAGCGAGCTCTTCCTTCTCCTTCGGAGACAGCTGGATCGGATTGACGTTGACGGGTGTTGGCGCCGGAGTCGGTGCCGGTTGTGGCGCCTGCGGCGCCTGCGGTCCGAGCCCCGGGCCGTTCGGCGGTTGAGCGGGCATCGGCTGCGCGGGCGCGGGCTGCGCGGGCGCAGGATCCGTCGGTTGCGCTGCGGCTGGCGTCGAGAGCACCGCGACGGTCAACAGGGACGCCAGGGTGCGGCGGAGCGTGGTGCCCCATGGCTTGCGCTGGCGCTTCATCGTGCGCCTCCTCGCTTGGTATCAGGCTGGACCGTTGGCGCGGCCTTATCCTTCGGCTGATCACCACCGGGTTTGACGCGCGTGTCGGCTCCGCCCTGATCAGGGCTGGGCGCGGGCGTCGTCGATGCCGGCGGCAGCGTGGACCCAGTTGGCGGCTTGGGCGTCGCTGGTGTCGACGTACCCTCGTCGATGATGCCCTTGAACTCGTCCTTGAGTTGCTTGAGCTCGCGCGCGCGCAGCAGCTGGAGCCGCTTGAGCTCGTCCTCGGTGTCTTCGGTCTGCGACCACACCACGTCGACGCTGCCGACGTCGGATCGAATCACGATGTCGTAGATCTTGTCTCGCACCGCGGCGAAGCTTGCGGTCAGCGCGGTGCCGCCAAGCGTCCGCGACTCAGCCTGATGCTCGGCGAGCTCGGTCTTGTAACCGGCCGCCTCGGTCCGGGCAGCGCTCAGCGTGCCCTTGGTGGTCTCGAGCCCTTGATCGACGATGCTGTCGATCTGCTTCTCGATCTGCTCCAGCTGATCAGCGAGCTTCATCGCGCGCTCGGCTTGGGCGCTGGGCTTCTGCGCCCGCTGCTCCGCGTCGAGTGCCGCCTTGACTTGGCGGCGTGCCTCGCGTGCGCGCGTCACTGCCTCGTTACCAACACCGGCGAGATCGCGGCCGAGCGTCAGCTCGCGCTGAATCTCGGCGAGCTCGGCGTCGATCGCCGCGGCTTCGCTCGCAGCCGGCGCGATCGTCTGGTCGATCGACGTCTTGATGTCGGCGGGAACCGCGGTTGCGCCTTCCACCGGCGGATCGCTCGCGTACTTGCGAAGCGCGACGGCCATCGCTTGCGTCGAATCGAGCGTGCCGCGGATCTCCGCGGCTAGCTTTTCGAGGGTGTCGCACTGCGCACGCTCCTCGGTCACGAGGTTCGAGAACGCCTGCTCGGCGCTCGGCATCGCCGCGTATTGCGCGACGAGTTGCTTGCGCGTCGCCGTTAGATCGCCTGCGTTGCCGGCCTTGTCGGCGAGCGCACTTCGAAGCTTGATCAGCTCGTCCTGGATCCCGCCGATCCGATTGCGGCGCGACGCGAGCGCCGGATACACGGCCGAGCGATCGCGCATCGCGATCACGGCTTCGAGCCGGGCGATCGTCGCTTCGGCCTCCGCGATGTTCGCCTCGATCTCGCCGAGGTCGCTCTCGATCACGACCGAGCGTTGAACCGCTGGCTCATCGCGCAGGTACATCACCGCCGCTTCGGGCAACGGCGGTGAGATCTGGAACACGCCCGACGACCGGCCCGCGATCTGCGCGAGGAACTGCTCGGGATTCGCCTTGGTCTCGATCATCTGGACCAACGCGCGATACGACGGGTCGTACATGTCGTGGGTCTCGGCGAACACCTTGGCCGCTTTGTCGTATTCGACGGCCGGATCTTCTTTGGCCGCCTCACCGAGAGTGCCTTCGACCTGCGCAGCTCGGATCATTTGAGCCTTGCGCACCCGTAGATTGCCCTCGAGGATCCGCAGCGTCGCGGTGCGGCTCGATTCGGGCGACGACTGCGACAGCAGCTCGAGCGCGCGCAGCGCCTTGTCGTACTGCTTGCTCTTCACGTAGACCCACGCGACTTCGTAAAGTGCGTCGGGGAATAGATCGGAGTGGCGGTCGATCATCAGGTACGCGTCGATCGACTTGCCCATCTGATCGCGTTCGTAGAACAGCCGTCCCAGCGCGAGCTGCGACAACTCGATCACGCGGCGATCGCCCGCCGACTTCGGCTTGCGATCGATCAACGCGGTGAACAGCTCGGTCGCCGCAGCGGCGTCCTTCTTGGCAACGAACGTCGCACCAGTGAAATACTCGGCCTGGAGCTCGTACTCGGAGTCCTTCGGCACATCGCGGAAGTACGTAAGCGCGTCGTCGAGCTTGCCCTGCGCGAACGACCACTTGCCGCGGATGTACAGCCCAGCGGAGCTGCGGTCCAGCACGGCGAGATAGGCTTCGCCGTCGGTAATATCGTTTTGAACGATCGCGATCTCGACCAAGCGCTGTAGCGACGGCTGGTAGTACTTACTCGCTGTATTCTTGGCGACCTGCGCGAAGTAGCTGCGCGCGGCGCCCTTGTCGCCTTTTTGGAACAGCGACTCACCGAGGTAATACGTCGCGGTCTCTTGGTCCGAACCCGGCTTGCTCGCGAGATCGAACAGCGCCAGTGCGGCGGTATCGTAATCGCCCAGCGAGAACAACAGCTGGGCGTCGACGAGGCGCCGCGGGCTCGACGCCGCGGGTTGGATCAGCTTCGGCAGGTCGGTGCCGAGCTGCCGAGCTTCGTCCTCGAACGCGGTGAGCTGGCTGCTGACGTCGGCGCGTGCGGAACCGGCGAGGCTCAGCGCCAGGCAGGTTGCGAGACCGGCCAGACTGGTGGGTTGTCCGATGAGCGCACGTAGGCGCATGTTACTTCCCCGATTCGGTGGCAGGTTTCTCTGGCGAAACCTGCATGACCTTGCAATCGATCGCGGGCCGTTTCTCGAGCGGCGTGTTGGGACCACCCTTCTCGTAGCCCTTGCAGTCGAGCTTGGAGACTTTGCCTTCACCCGTCGTGAACGTCTGGTTGCCCTTGGCGGTGAACGTGTACTTGGTCAGGTACTCGAACACGCCGTAACCATGACCGCGATACGTCGCGACCGCCGACACGTTGTGGTTGCCGGGTGCGATCGGGCCCGAGAAGATGTCGAACGCCTTGGTCTTGTACAGGCTCTCTCCGGCCTCGTCGGTGCGTGCAAACACCTGCGTGCCGTCGACGGTGTAGATCAACTTGATCAACCGGAACGAGCTGCCCATCTCGTTGGCGTGCGCGATCAGCGCTTGTGCGCCGATGCCGCCGCCCAGCACTTGCTCCTTGAGCATCTGGATCCGCGCCTTGAGCTGCCACGCGCGCTCCTTGAGCGCTTGGGTCTTCTGCTCGAGCCGCCGCATCCGCACGGCCGTCGGCATATCTTCGGGCGACACCGTCGCTGGATCGATCGGTGGCGTTGTTGCGGTCGGCGCCGTCGGAGCGGCGCCGGTCGGAGTTGCGGGTGCCGCTGGAGCGGGCGTCGGCGGGGGTGCCGGCTGCTTCGCGGGTTGGCCAGCTGCAGTTCCGGCGATCAGCAGTGAAGACAACACCAAAACAGTCGAAGAAGGTCGCATCCTGAATCTCCAACCGGCCGCTGCCGGGTCCCCAACGCTAGAGCCCATCTCTGGGCGATATGGCGAACGGAACGTTCGACATATTTTCCTATGGAATAGCAGCGGTTGTAACACTGGCCCTAGGCGCCAGCAAGCCGAGCACCAGCTCGGTTTGGTTGGTGAAAAAGTCAACTCTTCGGCCGCCGTGTGATGGCGAAATCACGCCGTCCGGCACGCCGGAATCAGCGTGGCAAAATTGCTCCACACGCGTCGAGCGACTGCGATCGTGAGGATGAACGCGAAGGCGCGGAGCGCCGCAAGCAGAGCTGAGATCTTAACTCTGCGAATCTTTGCGGCCCCCGTACCTTCGCGTTCCGCCTGCGAAAGGTTATGCCGTCCTCTACGAATCGACGGTCGATCGCGCGACAACCACGTGCGACCACAGCTTCTCGAGCACGGGCGCGAGGCCCTCACCCGTGGCCGCGGACATCACGTGCAGCTCGATCCCGCGCGCGGCGAACGCGGCGCGATGTTCGGCGAGCTTCTCCGGCTCGGTCGCATCGAGCTTGTTCAGCGCCACGACCTGAGGCTTCTCCGCGAGCTCCGGCGCGTGTAGCGCGAGCTCGCGATTGATCACGTCGAAGTCTTCGATCGGGGACCGGGTCGGCCCCGTCATGTACGTGGCCTCGACGATGTGCAGCAGGACCCGGCAGCGCTCGACGTGGCGCAAGAACTGATGGCCGAGCCCGGCGCCCTCGGATGCACCTTCGATCAGCCCTGGGATATCGGCGATCACCAGGCTGCGTTCGTCAGACAGCCGCACGACCCCCAGATTCGGGACGAGCGTCGTGAACGGATAATCAGCGATCTTCGGCCGCGCGCGCGACACGTGACTGATGAAGGTTGACTTGCCTACGTTGGGAAAGCCGAGCAGCCCGACGTCGGCGAGCAGCTTGAGCTCGAGTCGGATCGATCGCCCTTCGCCGGGCGTGCCGGGTTCGGCGGTGCGCGGTGCCTGGTTCCACGGCGTCTTGAAGTGGATGTTGCCTCGCCCACCGACGCCGCCCTTGGCGAGCACGAAGGTCGCACCTTCCTCCGTCAGGTCGGCGATGACTTGGCCAGCCTCCTGGTCGTAGATCACGGTGCCGACCGGCACCTTGAGCGTGAGGTCCGTGCCCGCCGCGCCGTATTGATCCTTCGCGCGCCCGTCTTCACCGCGATCTGCGGAGTAGTGACGCTTGTATTTGAAGTCGAGCAGCGACGATAGCCGCGAGTCGGCGACGACGATCACGCTACCGCCGTTGCCACCGTCACCACCGGACGGGCCACCGCGCGGAACACCGTCCTCGCGGCGGAACGCGACGATCCCGTTACCGCCGTCGCCGGCCTTGACCTGAATGATCGCTTCGTCGATGAACTGCATGGGAGGCTACTGCGTCCCGGCGGGACATCGAACCGAAGTCCGAGCCGAAGTCCGAGCCAACCTGCTCAGGCGGCAGCGGCGGCGGGGTAAACCGCGACGCGCATCCGCGACCTGCCGTGGCGCTCGAACTTCACGACGCCGTTGATCTTCGAGAACAACGTCCAGTCGCGACCGATGCCGACGTTCTCGCCAGCGTGAAACTTGGTGCCGACCTGGCGAACCAGAATGCTGCCCGCGGTGACTTGCTCACCGGCGAACCGCTTGACCCCGCGCATTTTCGGCAGCGAGTCACGGCCGTTTCGCGTCGAGCCTTGTCCTTTTTTGTGAGCCATGGCGCTGTCTCTTTCCTAGGCCTGAATCGCCGCGATCTTCACCGCGGTGTAGTCCTGACGATGGCCGTTGCGACGGACGTAGTTCTTGCGGCGGCGGAACTTGAACACGACGAGCTTCTCGCCGCGGCCCTGCTCGACGATCTCGCCGGTGACCTTGGCTCCAGCGATCGTGGGCTTACCGACCGAAACGCTGCCGCCGTCACCCGACGAAACGAGCAAGACGCTATCGAACACAACTGGCGTTCCCTTGTCGCCGTCGAGCTTCTCGACGACCACGGTCTGGCCGGGCTCAACGCGATATTGTTTTCCACCCGTTTGGATCACGGCGTACATGGCTAGGTCTCCGGGGCGCCTGAGTTTCGTTGGCGCTTTACGAATCGCGGACTTTACTGATCGCCAGGCAATCGTCAAGACTAGAGACCCTGCCGATCGGTCGTCGACGGCAGCTTCGGAAGAAGCCTCGGCAAATCAGTGTATTAGGCCGTCCGGATTGCGGACGATCAACAACCGGCTCCCGTGCAGGCACAGCTACCGGGCGGACTGCACTCGCATGTAGACCCGTTCCCGCACTCGACGCTGCACCCGCTAGCGCAAGAGCCCGATGCTTCGGAGCCGTCTTGGATATCGATGGTGCACCCGCCGGTCGGGCATTCGAACGTGCACGTCGTGCCGAACCCGCACGAGATGTCACACGTCGTAGCGCCTGCACAGTCGAAGTGACATTCCGCGCCGGCGATGCAGGTGAACGAGCAGGATGAGGCGATGCAGACCTGATTGCACGGCAGCGCGACCGGGCATGAGCACGCCCCGGAACACTCCGTGACCATCGCGGCGTCTTCATTCCCCCCATCCGCGTCGCTGATTGCTTGGTTGGGATCCCCCGTGCCGCTGTTTGGGTCGAAGCCGATCCGTCCGCAGGACAGCGCGAGCGCGGCGAACCCGACAAGGATGCCCCAGCGCACGTGTTTCAGTGTCCGCCGGTCACCAGCGCGGATCAAGTGCTCCATGGCTGGGTCCCCCGACTGCAGCACAACTCGCTGGTTATTAGACGCTTGCGCGAGCCCGGCGGTTCAGCGGCCTAACCGCTTGTGCAGTAGCTCGGTGGTCAGCGTCGGATTCGCGCGTCCCTGGGTCTCTTTCATCACGCGCCCCACGAAGAACCCGAATAATCCGTCCTTGCCGGCGGCGAACTCGTTCGCTTGCTTGGGGTTCGCGGTGACCACGCGATCGATGATCTCGGCGAGCAGCTTCTCGTCCGAGATCTGCTGGACACCGCGGCGCTCGACGATCGCCGCGGGATCCTCGCCGGTTCGGTAGCTCTCCTCGAAGATCTCCTTGCCGATCTTGCCGCTGATCGTTCCGCTCTCGACCAGCGCGACCAGCGCGGACAACCGCTGCGGAGGCATCGCCGATTGCGTGATGTCGCGCCCTTCGGCGTTGAGCGCGCCCAATAGCTCGGTCAACACCCAGTTCGCGATCGGCTTGCCGCGCCGCTCGCCGGGATGTGCAGCCACCGCTGCGTCGAAATATTCGGCCAGCGCGCGCTCTCCGATCAACGTGCGCGCCTCGTCCGGCCCGAGGCCGTGACTTGCCAGGTAGCGCTCGAACTTCGCGCCGGGGAGCTCGGGCATCGACCGCAGCACCGAGGCCATCAAGCCCGAATCGATCACCAACGGCGGCAGATCGGGGTCGGGAAAATACCGATAGTCGTTGGCGTCCTCTTTGGTTCGCATCGTCGCGGACTGCCCGGCCACCGCGTCCCACAGCCGGGTCTCTTGAACGATCCGTCCGCCCGATTCGAGGATCCGGACCTGGCGAGCGATCTCGTGATCCACCGCGTGCTGCACGAATCGAAACGAGTTGATGTTCTTGAGCTCTGTGCGGGTGCCAAGTCGATCTTCACCGCGACGCCTCACCGACACGTTGGCGTCGCACCGCATCTGGCCCTTCTCCATGTCGGCTTCCGAGACGTCGATCCAGCGGACCAGGCGGTGCAGCGCGCGCATGAACTCGGCGGCCTCCTCGGAGCTCGATAGCTCGGGGGCCGACACGACCTCGACCAGCGGCGTTCCGGCGCGATTGAGATCGACGTGAGACACCGCGCCGACGTGGGTGTTCTTGCCGGCATCCTCCTCGAGGTGGATCCGCTGGAGCCGCACGCGCTTGACGCTGCCGGCGATGATCAACTCGAGCTCGCCGTGCTCGCACAACGGCTCGTCGTATTGCGAGATCTGATAGCCCTTGGGCAGATCGGGATAGAAGTAGTGCTTGCGCGCGAACCGCGACCGCGACCGGATCTTCGAATTCGTCGCTGCGCCGAGCCGCACCGCGAGCTCGACCACCGCACGATTGAGCACCGGCAGCGCCCCCGGCAGTCCGAGCACGATCGGGTCGGTGAGCGAGTTCGGGGGCGCGCCGAACAGCGTCGCCGATGGCGAGAATGCCTTCGATCGCGTGGCGAGCTGAACGTGAACCTCGAGCCCGATGACCGGCTCCCACTCTTGGAGAAGCTTGGCGAGCTCGGTCATCCCAGGCCTCCAACGCCCGTAGGCCCGCGATCACCGAGGCCCACTACCTTCTCGATGACAGCTGCAGCGCGGATCACCGTTGCTTCGTCGAGCGGCCGGCCCAACAGCTGCGCACCGATCGGCAAGTTCTCCGATGTGAGCCCGCACGGGACGCTGATCCCGGGAAGCCCGGCGAGATTGCACGCGAGCGTAAAGATGTCGCCGAGGTACATATCGATCGGAGTGGCCTTGGCGCCGAACCGAAACGCTGCGGTTGGCGTCGTCGGCGTCAGCACCACGTCGACGCTCGCGAACGCCTCGTCGAAGTCGCGCTTGATCAGCGACCGTACCTGTTGGGCTTTCTTGTAGTACGCGTCGTAGTACCCGGAGCGCAGCGCGTAGCTGCCGAGCATGATCCGGCGCTTGACCTCGGGACCGAAGCCGGCGCCGCGCGTCTTGCGATAGAGCTCGAGCAGGTCGCCAGCGTCGGCGCGTGTTCCGTAACGGATCCCGTCGTAGCGCGCCAGGTTCGAGGACGCCTCGGCGGGTGCGACGAGGTAATACGCCGGCACCGCGAGCTGGGTGTGAGGCAGCGAGACCTCGATGGTCTTGGCGCCGCGCTCGCGCAACGCGGTGGCCGCGCGATCGACGGCAGCGCGGACCTCGGGATCGATCTTGCCCTCGAAGTACTGTCGCGGCAGGCCGACCTTCAACCCGGCAACGTCGTCCGTGATCGCGTCGTGATAGCGCGGCACCGGCACATCGAGCGAGGTCGAATCGCGCGGATCGTGGCCGGCGATCGCCTCGAGCACGATCGCCGCGTCGGCGACCGATCGTGCGATCGGGCCGACTTGATCGAGCGATGACGCGAACGCGATCACGCCCCACCGCGAAACCCTGCCATAGGTCGGTTTGAGCCCGACGACACCGCAGAACGCCGCGGGCTGTCGGATCGAGCCTCCGGTGTCGGTACCCAGGCTGGCGGTACAAAGCCCCGCCGCAACCGCCGCCGAGCTGCCTCCCGAGCTGCCCCCGGGTACACGCGATGGATCCCACGGGTTTCGAGTCCTGCGCAGCGCCGAACGCTCGGTCGACGAGCCCATTCCGAACTCGTCGCAGTTCACCTTGCCGAGGATGATCGCGCCGGCGGCGCGCAGCCGCTCGACGACCGTAGCGTCGTACGGGGGTACCCACTCGCCGAGAATCTTCGAGCCCGCGGTGGTCACCAGGCCGTTGGTGACGATCAGATCCTTGAGCGCGATCGGGACGCCGGCGAGCGGGCCCAGCGCGGTGCCTGCTTTGCGCTTGGTGTCGATGGTAATCGCGTCGCGGCGTGCCTGGTCGGGATCCATCGCGAGGAATGCACCGAGCTCGCGATCGATGTTGGTGATCCGCGACAGCATCCTGTCGAGGATCCGCACCGCGGTGATCTCGCCACTCGCGATCCGCCGCGTGGTCTCGGCGATCGACCAGCGCTCCGGCGAAAGCGTCATGGTTCCGTTCCGGGAATGATCGCTGGCACGACGATCAGATCGCCGTCGCGCTTGGGCGTGCCGCGCAGCGCGAGCTCGGACGGCAACGAGGGCGCGACGTCATCGGCGCGCAGCGGCAGATCCATGGGCACCGCGTGGGTCATCGGCGCAACCTCGGTGGTGTCGATCGCCGCGAGGGCGGCGAAGACCTCGAGGATCGCGCCGAGCTCTCGCTCCATCTGTTCGATCTCCGCAGGCTCGAGATGGATCCGAGCAAGCAGGGCGATGTCTTCGACTTCCTTGCGCGTGAGAGCCGGCATGCGCTACGTGATCTCCTCGATGTCGCCGGACGCTCAGTCCGGAAGCGGCTGGGGCTGATGCTCGGGCCTACCACTCAGTCGTCCAGCGAGCTCGGCGCCGAGCCGGAGATAGTCGTCGGCAATCCGCCCAGCGTTTGCCACGTCGCCGCGCTCGAGCGCCGCGATTAACTCTCGGTGATGATGGCGGACATCGCCGACTCCGGCGAGATTCGCGAGCAGTGGCATGAAACCACGCACGCCGTCGCGGACCGTGTTGATCAGCAGCAGCATGACCTGGTTACCGCACAGCTGAGTCACCGCGACATAGAACTCGAAATCGAGCTCGAACAGCTCGAGCGCGTTCGACACCCGATCGGCACGGTCGGCCAGCGCACGCAGCTTGGCCAGGCCCTCGCGATCTCCGATCATCCGAGATGCGGCGAGCCGCGCGATCTCGCGGCCGAAGATCCGGCGAAACTCTAGCAGATCGCGAATTAGCTCGGGCTTATCGCCAGCGAGCGGCATGAGGTGCTGGACCAGCTCGATGCCGCCGGTCTCCATGAAGTTCTGCACCCGCGTGCCGTCGCCCTGGCGGATTCGCACCAGGCCGAGGTGCTCGAGCTTCTTGAGCGCTTCGCGCAACGACGCCCGGTTCACTTTCAGCCGCTTGGACAGCTCGCGCTCGGGCGGCAGCTTCGAGCCAGGCGGATACTGGCCGTTCAAGATCAGCCCCCGCAACTGCTCGGCGATCTCCTCGGCAACGCGCTGCTTCTCCACCGGCTTGAGCATTCGCCGAGGGAGGTTAACACGATGGCGCTCTAACCAACTGATCCCGCGCGGATTCGTTCGCACTTGAGGCAGCATCGTGGCGCGTGTTACCTGGTGCGCATGTCGGGCCAGGCAGCGCTGTCGGAGCTCTCCCCGCTGCGCCTCCTCGTCGTCGACAACGGCCAGAGCCACGAGGTGTTCGAGGTGATCGCGCTCGAAGGCGACGTCGTGCGCGTGCGCTCGGCGTTTCTGTTCGAAATCGGCGAGGAGCTGAACGTCCAGATCGAGCGCGACGGCAGTGTCTCGGATGCGATCGCCCAGGTCCGCGGCCACGTCGTCGCGGACGGCCGGACGACAACCGAGCTGGCGTTGTCCGACCGAACGGAACCGCGACGCATCGTCAGCGGGTGACGCTCTACTAGCGACTGCGGTTTGCGCCGGAGGTGCAGCGTGGGATCGTCACGCCATGCATCGCATGGCAGTTCTGATGGCGGTCTTGGGCTGTGGAAGCAGCGGCGATCCTCCCGAGGCGGCGCTGGCGACCGGCGCTGGGTCAGCAGCGGCCTCGGTAGCTGCTGCGGGCAGGGGGAGCGCGGCGGCCCTGCCGGCTGGTTGGCGGCGTGAGGATCTATCGAAGCTGCCGAACCGGCTCGGCGCGAGCATCGCGGTTCCTGGTGATGCAAAGCTGATCAGCAGCCAGGAATACGACGTCGATGCAGATGGCTTTACCGTCGCGGTTCCGATCGTCAAGCTCGCCAGCGAGTCCGTCGAGCTCACGCTGACGACCGGCGCCGAGCTCGGCTGGGCGCCAACGAACGCCGCGGACCATCTCGCGCACAACAAACAGTTCAAGCCGGTCACCCAGCGAACGACGACCACCGGCGAATTCGCGATCGTCTACGAGCGCGAAGACAAGTCGTGCTGGCTGCACGGCGCGTCACCACGAGCACACGTCGTATGCGCAGCGGACAACGTTCCGTGCGCGCAGGCCGCGCGGTGGATCGAGGTCTGCACGTCTCTCGAACCTTCCGGAGCTCCGCCGAAGTTGACCGCCGAGCCCGGGGTTGCGTTCTCGAGCGCGAAGGATCCAAAGGCTGGGGCCGCCGCGATCGCCGTCGGGCGCGCGATCGCTCGCAACGATCGCGCCGCGCTACTCGCCGCGATCGGCCCACGTGGCGTGCGGCTGTTCGGCAAACAGCTGTCGCGCGAAGCGCTAGGCAAGCTGCTCGAGCAAGATTCCGTTCAAGGCGCATTCGACATCAGCTGCGCGGTCAATGAGTCGAGCAACGAGCCCGAGTGTCAGTGGAATGCCGAAGGCGACGATTCCAAAGGGCAGCTCGTCGTGTTGTCGCGTACGGGCTATGGCGCGCTGCCAGCGCTGACGTTCACCCGCGACCGCGACGGAGCTTGGACGTTGGCCAAGGCGGAAGTCATCGACCTCGGCGAGCCGTAGCTGTCTGCACTACCCCCGCGTCCGTCCGCCTACATCAACCGCGCGAGATCGACGCCATCGATGAGAGATCGGTGAGAGCTCACCGCGTGACGGTGCGGCGGAATACGCTGGTCGAATGACTCTTAGAACGATGTTCGTGATGGCGACCGTCTCCGCGATGACGATGGGCTGTGGTGGCGACGAGGGCGAACCGATGGAAGGTTCGCTCCAGATCCTCGTGGGCAACGACCCGGTAACGCCCAGCGTCGGCGCCGCGCTCGACAATCCCGAGGCGGAGGGCGAGATGGTGATCATCATGGGCACCAAAGAGATCTCGTGCGGCACCGATCTTTACGACTCCCCGCCGCAGAGCGGGACGTTCGTCATGTTCTCGACCGAGATCGCGACGCTCGGACCACGCGACGTCGGAGTGAGCGTGCTGCGGCTGAGCCCGAGCTCGGGCTCGAGCAACAGCACCGATGGCACGGTCACGATCGACTCGGTCGGCGAGCGTGTCACCGGTAGTGTCGTGTTCGAGACCACCGATGACGACGTCGGCTCGATCACCGTCACCGGCACGTTCGATGTAATCGCGTGCTTTTGAGCTATCGCTTCGAGCGGCCGAACAGCCCACCGCCCCGGATCGTCGGGGGATCCGTGGACCGCGCTCGCGCTTCGAGGGCGCGGATCTCGCCGAGTGCCTCGCTGTGATGCGGTGAGCGTTTGGTGACTTCTTGAAACTGGACGAGCGCCGCGTCGTCGTTTCCTAGAATGCGCTCGACGCGACCGAGGTAGAACCGTGGCGTGATCGACTTCGGCGCCTGGGAGATCGCTTGCTCGAGCGCCTTGCGGGTCACGCCGGCGACGCGTTCCTTATCGGGAGCCGAACAGAACTTCGCCCATGCGAGCGCGGCGTGATAGTCCGGCTCGTCGGCGTTAAGCGAGATCGCGCGCTCGAGCTCGGTCACCGCAACGTCGATCTGATCGCGCCGCAACGCGATCTCGCCACGGCGGAACGCTTCTTCGGCCTCGAGCACGCGCCGGGCCATCTCCTCGGCCTTGGTTTGCTCGGCCTGGATCGCCGCGGCGCCACCGCGACGCAGCGTATCGACGTATTCGTAGTGCTTCTTCGGATCGCTCAGCACCGCGAACGCGGTGTTCACTTCAGCGAACAGGCGCTGCGCGCGCTTCGACGCGTCCTGCACGCCGCTGGCAGCCAACCGATCGGGATGGAGCTGGCGGGCGAGCGAAAAGTACGCGGTGCGAATCACCTCGGGGCTTGCGTCAGCGTTCACACCGAGCAGCGTGAAGTGATCGACGCCGTCGTCGAGCTGAGCGATCCGTTCATCGATCAACCTCTGTAGCTCGTTGGCCTTCGTAGCGTCCACAGCTCGGCTCACCGCCTGCTTCGCTGCGCGGGGAACCGTGGCTGCGTCGATTCCCGCGTCATCGGTGTGGTCGGGTGGCCCTTTGAGCGGCGGCGCCGCGCGCATCACCGGAATCCGCTCGGAATTCGCCTTCGAGGCCACCGGCCTGGGGGCCGCATCGACCGCGCATACACCACACGACACCAGCGTGTAGACCACGGAGCGGACCATGCGCTGCTCTCGATCGGGACGCTCGAGCTCCGCCAGGCCCGCACCCGTTCCGAGCGCCGTGAGCACCGGGCGCTCGGCGTCTCCGAACCCGAACTGACCGAGCTCACCGACCGAGTCCGGCTTGATTTGAAACCATTGCCCCAACACGCCGAGATCCGAGTTGAGCCGCGCCTCTGACAAGAATTGGCGTGCGCCCAAATACACAATCGCGCGAACGTCGAGAGCGTTGGACGCAGCGACCGCGATCGTGACCTGGTCATCGATCACGAACTCACCACGATCGAGTGAAAAGCTCCGCGCCGCGCGTTGGGCGACGACCCGACGACGAAGCCGCGTGGTTTGGTCGGGTGCTAGCTTGGCCAGCTCGGCGATCAGCTCGATCTCGTCGCGGCTCGGGTTGGCGGCTTGGCGGCGTGCGATCTCCGCGACTTGGCTGGTGGATACGAGATGTCCGGTTACCGCGACCCGCACTGCGGAGTCCGAGGCCAGCGGCGAGACCGCTCCGACGATCGCGCCCTCGTCGAACGCGATCTGATACCGCTTGCCGTCGGAGATCACCGTCAGCTGCCCCGTGACCCCGCGCAAGCCGAGCGCCGCCAGGGTTCGCCCCCACGGTCGATCGCCAACGGTCCCTTTGGCCAGCTCGGTCATGTTACCGACCGCGGCGCCACAACCGCCGCCCCACGTACCCGATTGCCGCCAGCGCGACGATGACGACTACCACCCCAACCAGGGTGGCGTTGCCTTCGGCGTAACCCCACATCTCGTACAGGATGAAAGGCCCGGCGGTTGGAGTCAACGGCCGGTGCTCTGGTAGAATTTGGCCCGTGAGCACGTCATTCCCGCTCGACGGGATGAGGGTCCGGTTCGCGGGAGCGACGAACATCGGGCGTAAGCGGGACCACAACGAGGACTCGATCTCGCTGCCCGAGAGCGAGCGGTTGGCAATCGTCGCCGATGGAATGGGTGGTCACGCGTCCGGTGAAGTCGCGAGCCGACTTGCCGTGGAGCTGATCTGCGACCACTTCACCGAGACCGGTCGCCAGCAGACGCTGACCTGGCCCTACAAGGTCGATCGCGATCTACGCACACACGTCAACCGCATGATCACCGGCATCATGCTCGCCAACCTCGAGATCTGGGAGCGGTCGCAGCGCGAGGCCCGGTTCAAAGGCATGGGCACGACGTGTGTCGCGCTGTATTTCCTCGACGACTCGCTGATCATCGGTCACGTTGGCGATAGTCGGTGCTACCGCTCGCGGCACAACGAGATCCGGCTCATGACCGAGGACCACTCGCTGATCAACGACTACATCCGCATGAAGCGGGTGACGCCAGAAGAGGCCGAAAATTGGCCGCACAAAAACGTGATCGTCCGTGCGCTCGGGATGAAGGAGAGCGTTCAGGTCGATATCCTCACCGAGAAGCCGCAAACCGGTGACGTCTACATGCTGTGCTCCGACGGGCTGACCGGCATGATCAAGGACGATCAGATCCAGCATCTACTCACCGTCGAGAAGGATCTCGATCGGGCGGTCGAACGGTTGATCCAAGCGGCGAACGAAGAGGGCGGCATCGACAACATCTCCGTCGTGCTCGCCCGGATCGAGGCGGGTTGAGATGCGCGCGTGGTTACTCGCCGTGGCGGCCGTGCTGTGCGTCGCCTGCAAGAAGGAAGCGCCGTCTGTACCACCACCGAGCGATCGGCCTGCGCCGATTCCTGCCAGTGAGCTGAAGCGCGGTGAAGATGCCTGCAAGGCGCTGATCGAGAAAGCCTGCGCGTGTACCGCGCCAGCCGCCAAGCAAGTCTGCGACAGCAGCAAGGCGCTGCCCGAATCGATCGAGCTCGCGCTCAGCGTCGCGGCGAACCCAGATTCGACGAAGCTCGATGTGCTGCAGGCGCAGGATGCGATCCGCAAGACCATGAAGAATTGCATCGAGCAGGTCGCGCAGCTGCCTTCGATCGGCTGCTGATCACTCCCGCCCGCTGCGGCGCAGCCGCATGGCATGCTGCGCGGCGATGAAGACCAGAGCCGCCGTTGCGTTCGAAGCCAATCGTCCACTCGTGATCGAGGAGGTTGACCTCGAGGGTCCGCGCGCAGGTGAAGTGCTCGTCGAGATCAAAGCGACCGGCGTGTGTCACACCGACGAGTTCACGCGATCGGGCGCAGACCCCGAGGGTCTGTTCCCGGTGATCTTCGGACACGAAGGCGCCGGCATCGTGCGCGAGGTCGGTCCCGGCGTGACGTCACTGGCGATCGGCGATCACGTGATCCCGTTGTACACGCCCGAGTGCCGCAGCTGTAAATCGTGCACGTCGCGCAAGACCAACTTGTGCACCGCGATCCGCGCGACCCAGGGCAAGGGATTGATGCCCGACGGCACCAGCCGGTTCTCGCTCAAGGGCAAGCCGATCCATCACTACATGGGCTGCTCGACGTTCGCGAACCACACCGTGTTGCCGGAGATCGCGCTCGCCAAGGTTCGCAGCGACGCTCCGTTCGACAAGATCTGTTACATCGGCTGCGGTGTCACCACCGGGATCGGCGCAGTGCTATGGACCGCGCGCGTCGAAGCTGGCGCCAACGTCGTCGTGTTCGGGCTCGGTGGCATCGGGCTCAACGTCGTGCAAGCGGCGCGGATGGTTGGCGCCGACAAGATCGTCGGCGTCGACATCAACCCGGCGCGCGAGAAGATGGCGCGCGAGCTCGGGCTCACCCACTTCGTGAATCCCAAGGACGTCAAAGGCGATCTCGTCGGTCATCTCGTCGAGCTGACCGACGGCGGCGCCGACTACAGCTTCGAGTGCGTCGGCAACGTTCAGCTGATGCGGCAGGCGCTCGAGTGCTGTCACCGCGGCTGGGGCACCAGCGTGATCATCGGCGTCGCCGGCTCGGGGCAAGAGATCTCGACGCGTCCGTTCCAGCTGGTCACCGGACGCAACTGGAAGGGCACCGCGTTCGGCGGCGCACGCGGCCGCACCGACGTGCCGAAGATCGTCGACTGGTACATGGACAAGAAGATCGAGATCGATCGGATGATCACGCACAAGCTACCGCTCGAGCGGATCAACGAAGCGTTCGACCTGATGCACGAAGGCGTGTCGATCCGGACGGTCGTGGAGTTCTGAGCGTCAGCGCGGGACCGACTTGCACTCGGTGGGCGTGCGGCCGAGGGCAGCGTGCGCTTGGCAGCGCAGCTTGCGCGCTTCGGAGGCCAACTCGGCGGTGGGCCAGTCGCGGAGCAGACGATCGGCGGATCGAATTGCCTGCTCGGGACTCGCGAGCGGCCCCGCGTAGATCCTCGTGGCTTCGACGAGCGCGATCGGCGACCACACCGGATCGTTGGCGTCGGCGATTGCGACACAGTCGGCAAGCGCTTGTTTGAACTTCGCTTGCGAGCGCAAAAGGCGCGCTCGGCGCCAGCGATCTTTGATCGTAAGCGGCGCCTGCTCGGCGGCATCAAGCGGTGGCGCAGAGGCATCGCGCGCGGGTTCGTGCGCGTCCGCCGCCCCATCAACGATGATACCCGCATCGACGGGCGAGGCTGGGCGTAGACCATCGGCGGGTGTCGCTGGCAGAAGCTCGGACAATGCGAGTAGCGCTTCGGCCGCTCGACGATCGCGTGGCTTCGAGGTCGCGGGCCATACCTCGCCAGCATGAACGGAGTGCGCTCCGTGCGCGTCTTCCACTAGCACGGTGCCGTGGTCGACATCGACGCTCGCCACGTTCGAGGTCACCGCGAGGCTGTAGACCGTCCCCGTAGCGGTGGCGACGACACCACCACCTTCGAGCGACAGCTTGTGCGGCTGCCGCCCGGGCCACAACCGCGCGGTGATCCGACCGCGCTCGACCGTGATCGTCGTGGTTTCGCGCTCGGCACGCGCAACGCGGTAAACGGTATCGGCATCGGCGACGATCGCAACGCGATCGCCGAGCCGAACCGCCGTCGCGACAACCGTCGCTTGCGGCCGGCGGATCGCGAGCGCGACGATCGCCGCAGCGATCGCCACCGCCGTCACGAGCCACGGCAACCAACGACGCGGCGCCGAGGTCTGCGCTCGCTGCGCCCATTGATCGAGGGACCGAACATAGCCCTCGGCGATGTCATGACGAACCGTCGCTTCACGCGCGCGCTGGATCAGTGCGTCGAGGTTCGACACGGGCGTCTGATCTTCTGTGTTCGGCGGGCTCATCGGTTCGTCAATTTCTGTTGGGCCGTAAGATAAGCCTCGAGCTCGGCCCGGGCGTGGCGATAGCGACTGGCCGCAGTATTTGCGAACGTTCCTAGTGCTCTACCCGCTTCCTCAGCGGAGAGCTCGAAGATCGCCATCAACACGAACGCGTCTCGCTTCTTCGGAGCGAGCGTGGCCAGGGCGCGCCGAAGCACGACCAACTCTGCCGCCTCCACTTGGCCGACGTCGAACACCGCGGTGTCCACGGCTGAGTCCTCGACGGGCAAGTAGCGCGATTCTTTGCGCCGGAGTCGATACGCCGTTCGCGCTGCGATCGACAGTGCCCAGGTCTTCGGGCTGGCCTCGCCGCGAAATCCCGCGAGCCCGCGATGCAGTGCGATCATCGTCTCCTGGACAGCATCGTCGGCGATTGGACCGGCGCCGATCGCCAGGTAGATGTGCTTGCGAACACACTTGTACAGCTCGACGAGCAATTGCTGTCTCGCCGCGATTTCGCCGGCTTGAGCTCGCCGCGCTAGCTCACCGAGCTCGCTCGCCATCCGTTGACCTGATCTAACAAACAACGTGATTGACGGTCGAAAGTTTTTTGACGACAACGCCCGACAGCCCGCCACCAACAACACACTATGAGTCGTTTCGCGATCGTGTTTGTGATGCTGTGCGTGGCTGGCAGCGCCCGCGCTGAGGGTCCGTCGCAAGTCGAGAGCGTTCCGCGCTCGCCGACGATCGCATTTCTCGAGCAGCGTGTGGTCGAGGAGCTTGCCGCCGAAGGCGTGATGCTCAAGCAGCGAAATCTCGCGCTGCGGATCGAGCAGGCTGGACGCGGCGTGTTGGTGTCGATCCTCGACGCAACCACGGGTCAGGAGCAGACGTGGGCACGGGTTGCCGGGTTGCCTGCGGATCGCGAGGCGGGGGTTGCAGCCGTCACTCACGTCGCGGCTGATCTCGTGAGCAAGCTCAGCGCCACGGCGGCGCCCAGCAAACCGGAGCCGCCCGAGGAGCTGGGTGGTGAGGAAGGTGGAGTTGAAGGCGGTGAAGTGGGCGGTGAGTGGCGTAGCCGCGAACGCGAGGACGGCGGGTCTGCGAGACCAGCATCGCCCTTCGCGAGAGCGGCCGCGCTCGCCGAGTATCGACGCGATGCGATCCGATTCACGCCGCGCTTCGAAGTGTCGGTCGGCAGACACAGCCACGACGTCGGATCGGTGTTCACCGGCAGTGTTACCGGCGTCGGTATGGAGCGTCTCGGCTGGCCTGCGGTCCGTGGCGAAAGCGGTGTCGAGCTCGAACCTACCGAGTTCTACTCGCTCGTCGGACGCCCGGAGCTCGCCGAGTCCTATCAGCGTCGCCAGAAGCTCGGTATCGGCGGCATCGCGATAGGCGGCGGTGTTCTCGCGGTCGGCACGTACTTGCTGGCCAAGTCGATCGGCATCTCGACGGACAGCGGACGCTGCGACGCGCTGTTCAATCCTGGCACGCTCGCAGAATACGATCAGTGCGCGGAGCAACGCTCCGAGGAGGCCGCTAGCTACCGGACCCCTGCGCTGATCCTCGGCGCCCTCGGAATCGCGATCGCAGGCGGCGGCTACATGATCTATCGCAACAGTCATCCGATCACCGAGAACGAAGCCAAGTTGCTTGCGGAGGACTACAATCGCCAACTGCGTCACCGCTTGCACCTCAACGGAGATGACTCGCCCACGCGAGACCGCGAGGCAGCGAACAAGATCCAACTGGCGCCTTATGTCGGCTCCAAGTCCGGCGTGGTTGTTACCGCGTCATTCTAGATGTTCGTGCGGTGACGATCGTCACGTTCGACGGCGCCACGCTGCGAATGATGGAGCCGTCGACACGCGCCCCGTCGAAATGATACGCGTTGACCCATGGTCGCAAGTGCGACGAACCCCGTCCGTATGATGTGGTTGGTGATCGGCGTAGGCGTCGGCATTGGCTGCGGCGCGGCGGAACCGGCGACCGATCGAGCAGCCGCGTCGACCCCGACCGCGGCGAGCGGAAGCGCGAATCTAGCGCCGCCCCGCCAACGGGAGGGCTTCGTCGCGACGTTTCAGCGATGTGCGGCACAGATCGCGCGCGCCACCGACGCGGCTGCGCAACCGCCTGCCACGCTCGGACGTGCGTGCGAACAGATTTCGAGCTGCGGTGAATTGTTCGGCGATGGACCATGCCGCGCCAGCTGGGACACGCTGTGCGGAGACGATGGGCTCCAGCCGAGCGACGCGCTCCGCGGACTGATTCGGACGTGCGCGGGACAGTACTGCGCACGGATCAGCACCGGATTCGTGCGCGCATGCGCGGCGAGCTCGTCCATCGAGGCTAGCCATCAGGTCGCCATCTGGAGTGAGCTCCACGCCGCGATCCTGGACCAGCTGTTCTCCGACCAGCTCTTGGTACCGCCAGCGCTGATCGAGCGTTACCTAGCACTTCCCGAGGAACCCTCGGTCGGTGACTTCAAAGCGCTCGATCTCGCCGCTCAGCTGGCAGGAGACCCAGCTGCGCTCGTCGATGGACGACAAGCAGTGTTCGGGATCGCGGCCAAGATGCTTGCCGCGATGACGTTCCAGCCCGCGATCGCGCTGAGCCCGCCAGTGCCCCTTCCGAAGGCCGCCGTGGTGCCTCGCGCAACGATCGTTGATGACCCAGCGGTCTCGGTGTTGCTCGGATCGGATGGCATATGGTTGGGGAGCTCGGCCGGAACCTGCTTTCGCCCGCGCAACACCGACGCGCAGGAGTGGGGCTGGTTGGAGTCCGAGCTCGTGTCCCTCAAGATCGGGTTTGCCGATCGCAGCTCTCTCGAGCTGACCGCGGCCCCGAAGGTGACCTATCAAGACGCGGTCCACGCGATGGACCTCGCACGCAAGGTGGGGTTCGTCGACACGACCATCGCCGATCCCGGCGAGCTCGCGGTTAGCCTGCCCGGTCCCGGGAAAGCGCGCAGTGTTCATCACTGTCCGATTCCCGCGGCGGGGACCTCCGGATATCCGAAGCCAGGCAGCGGGCCTGCTCGACGAGGTGAGCAGACTCATGACCGCGCTGCACTCGCGGATGCACCTTCGGTGGTCGTGACTCCCGACGAGATCCGAGTCGGATCGGAGCGTGTGTTGTCGATCAAAGCAGCCTCGAGCGGGCGCGGCTCGATCCCCGAGCTTGGCAAGCGGCTTTCGACAACGGGCTCGAAGATCGTCATCTTGCAAGCCGACGCACAAACGCCGATGGGAGTGATCCTGAGGATCCTCGCGACAGCGAAGGCCGTCGACAAGACCATTCTATTTGCCGTGAAGAATAAGTAGTCGTGCTACGGCGCGACGATCGTTCCGTCTGACCACACGACCGTGCGCGTGATCGATCGGTCGACGCGCGCACCGTTCCCGACGACCGCGTACGGCCCCACCGTGACGCCCGAAGCGATCTGCGCGCCGGTGCCAATCCTCACAGGGGAGATGATCGTTGCAGATGGATGAATGCGTGCGGTCGGATCGACACCGGTGAGCTTCCCCGGTGGGTGGCGTAGGCCAGTCTCGAGCAGATCCCAGTTCGATTGCAGATAGCGCTCGGGCGTCGAGTGCTCGGCGAAGTAGCCGTCGGCGTGCTCGTAGGCGGCGACGCGTTCTCCCGCGCGTAGCCATGGCAGATAGCCTTGACGGATCGAGTCGGACTCGCCATCGGGGAGCCGCGCCATCACCGATGGGCGGGTGACGTGCGCACCGCAGAACATGTGCTCGCCGTCGCCGAGGATGTCGGTGACGTGCGGGCCGCGGGCATCGACCTTGACGTTGACCGCCCCCCACTCACGCGCGTTTGGTACGCGACGGACCACCATCATGCCGAGGATCTCACCCGCGGCGCGATACGCGGCGATCAGCGCAGTCACGTCGAGATCGAAGATCAGCTTGCCGTTGATCGATAAGAACGGCTCATCGCGGCGGTCGGGGTCGAGGAGCGACAGCGCGTGCTTGAGGCCACCGCCGGTACCGAGGATCGCCGGCTCGTGGATGTATTGGACCCGCGCGCCGTACTGGCGACCATCGCCGATCTCGTCGCGGATGATCTCGCCGCGGTGGTGCGTGTTGATCACGATGTCGGTGATGCCGTGTGCGACCAGGTTCGAGATCCCAAACGCGAGGATCGGGATTCCGCACACCGGCAGCATCGGCTTGGGCCGCTCGTTGCCGAGCTTGCCGAGCCGGGTCGACAGCCCTGCACAGAGCATGATCGCTCGCATGATTCGAACGTCGCACGCCCGGCGGTCGCTCGCCACATCGTGGCCGAGGTGCTCTGGTACCGTTAGCCATGCGCGTCGATCGGCTCGAACGCAGCAATGCAGCGGTCGCGGACTTGTTGAAGTCGGCCTGCGCGTTCGATCGAGCGGACGTGATCTCCGAGGAAAAGCTGTTCGGGCCGGCGCCCGGCGGCGCACCGAGCGCGTTTTGCGCCCGCGATGGCGAGCACCTCGTCGGGGTCGCGGCCGTCGCGGGCAAGTGGCTGCGTCTGCTCGCGGTTGCGCCGGAGGCCCGGCGGCACGGCGCCGGGGCCGCCTTGTTGACGGCATGCGAGTCGGCCGCAAAGGCTGCCGGCGAGACCAGCCTCCGAACACTGGACCAACCGGGAAACTATCTCGCGCCCGGCATCGACGAGCGCAACGTCGAGACCATCGGTTGGCTCGAGCGCCGTGGCTGGCAACGGCTCGGCGAGCCACGCGTCAACGTGTTGATCGATGTCCGCGGCAATCCGCGCGTATCGGCAGCGCGCGCTGCCGAGCTCGCCGAGCTCGCCGCGGTCCATGGCTACGAGATCCGGCGAGCGCGACGGGACGAGACCGCGCTGCTCGAGGCGGTGCGCGGCGAGTTCGGCGGCGCCTGGCCGTTCGAGCTCGAGCGCGCTCTGGCGTTCGAGCCAGCAGGGGTCCACGTGGCGTTCAACGCCGGCGCGTATTGCGCGTTCGCCGCGCATGACGGCAACAACCAAGGACTGGGCTGGTTCGGGCCTACCGGCACCTGGCCTGCGCATCGCAGTCAGGGACTCGGCGAGGCGTTACTACTGGCGTGTCTCGTCGACGTGGCCGCGAATCATGCGCAATGCGAGGTGGCATGGATCGGTCCGCGACCGTTCTACGAAAAGGCGGCGGGGATCGCGAGGGAGCGACGATTCGTGGTGCTGACCCGCACGCTAACTTGAGGTGCTAGTGGCTAACGCCCCGGTGCGGAGCAGCAACAGGTACTCGACGTTGCCGGCGGGTCCGGTGATCGGTGACTCGACGTCTTGTTCGGCGGTGAAGCCATGCTCGGCCGCCCACGTGCGGATCTTGTCGACGGCACCGCGGCGAACCGCTTCGTCGCGGACGACGCCACCCTTCCCCACTTGCTCGCGACCGACCTCGAACTGCGGCTTGACCAGCGCGACGATCGGTTTGCCGGCTGGTGGGCGCAGCAGCTCTGCGATCCGCGGCAACACCAGCGTGAGTGAGATGAACGACACATCGATCACCGCGAGGTCACAAGGCTCCGGCACGAGCGCGAGATCGATGTTGCGAACGTTATGACGCTCGAGCACCACGACGCGCGGATCTTGGCGTAGCGACCACGCCAGCTGGCCGTAACCGACGTCGATCGCATAGACCCGCGCCGCGCCGCGCCGGAGCAACAGATCGGTGAACCCGCCGGTCGAAGCGCCGATGTCGAGCGCGACCTTGTTCATCGGATCGATCCCGAACGCGTCCAACCCCTTCACGAGCTTGAGCGCGCCACGCGAGACGTACGGATGATCCGGTTCCTGAAGCGTGATCTCGCACGCTGGATCGATCAGGGTTCCCGGCTTGGTCTCGGGCTGACCGCGTACCAACACCGAACCGGTCATGATCAGGGCCCGGGCGCGCTCGCGGCTGCCGACCAAACCGCGGTCGACCAGCAATTTATCGAGCCGCTCACGGGCCATAACCGGCCGGCATTGTAGCGGCGTCGACGATGATGATCGGTGGTCTTGACAAATAGTACGGTCGTTCTATTCTAGCCGCATGGCCAAAGGCGACGAAACCCGGCAGGCGATCCTCGCCCGCGCGTTCGAGCTCGCCAGCGTCGAAGGTGTCACCGGGCTATCGATCGGCCGGCTCGCCGAAGCAACCGGACTTTCGAAGAGTGGACTGTTCGCGCATTTCGGCTCCAAAGAGGCCCTCGAGATCGCCGTCGTCGAAGAGGCCGGACGCCAGTTCATCCAGGACGTTATGGTGCCGGCGCTTCGCGAACCTCGCGGGGAACCCAGGGTGCGCGCGCTGTTCGAACGCTGGCTGACCTGGGGCCAACGGCCCGGTGGGTGTTTCTTCGTCGGAGCGAGCGCCGAGCTCGATGATCGTCCCGGGCCGCAGCGGGACGCGCTCGCGCAAGCCTGCAAGGATTGGATCGACGAGCTGTCGAAGGCAGCGCGGATCGCGATCAGCGAGGGTCACTTCCGCAGCACGCTCGATCCCGACCAGTTCGCGTTCGAGCTGTATGGCCTGATGCTCGGCACCCACATGTTCGTCCGGTTTCTTCGAGACCCGGCCTCGCACGAACGCACGCGGCACGCGTTCGAACGAATGATCGCGGCGGCGCGTCCCGCCGCCGCGCGCTAGCGCTTCACCCCAAGGAGACTCGCATGTTGGATAATGTCCGGCTCAAAAATAGAACGATCGTTCGTTCTGATTTCTCGCTATCGGTTGCACGTAGAGCCGTCCAGCTGGCGTATTTCCTCTCCGACGATCTCGGAACCGGGCTGGCCGAACGACTGTTCACAACCCCGCGGCGGTTCGATCGCCCGGGCCGCGAACGTGACCTGCTTTCGACTGCGCATGCGTTCACGATCGAGGTCGCGCGGAGCTCCCCACGGTGGAACCACCGGCGCGCGAAGGTTGCCGCGTGGCGCTGGGGTTACGGACCAACGGTGTTGTTGGTCCACGGCTGGGAAGGACGCGGCGCGCAGCTCGGCGCATTCGTCGAGCCGCTCGTCGCTGCCGGGCTCTCGGTGGTGACGTTCGATGCGCCCGGTCACGGTGATTCGGCTGGGAATCGCATGTACTTGACCGATCTCGCCGACACGATCGCCAGCGTCGCGCTCGCCGTCGGCCCGTTGCACGGGATCATCGCGCACTCGTTTGGCGCCGCCGGCGTCGTGCTTGCGCATGCGCGCTCCGGTGTCGACGCGCCACGTAACGTCGCGATCGCTCCCAACGTGGTGGTCGAAGGAACGCTCGATCGGTTCGCGCGGGTCGTCGGACTCTCCGAGGGCGATCGCGCGCTGCTCGAGGTTCAGATCGCTGCGCACGCCGGCGTCACGATCGAATCGCTGCGCATCGAGGATCTCACCCACGACCGCGACGCCGAGTTGCTCGTGTTGCACGACCACGACGATTCCGAGGTGCCCTTCGATGATGCGACCCGGCTCGCAACGGCGTGGCCTGGTGCTCGCCTGCGGCCGACGACCGGGCTCGGCCATCGTCGATTGCTCCGCGACCCCTCGGTCATCTCGGAAGCCGTGGACTTCGTAAAGGCTGGGGTTACCCGCCCGCGATCGAACCTCGTCCGCGAAGTCGACCGGCTGTTCGCCCAAGGCTAGCGCCGTTCACCGCCTGGCATCGACGCGGGTTGCGCCGAAGATCCAACCGCTCGCGGGCCGACCTTGACAGGTCCAACCCCCGCTGATACCCATACCGCCGTCCAGTCCCTGGGGTCTTAGCTCAGCTGGGAGAGCGCTAGAATCGCACTCTAGAGGTCAGGGGTTCGATCCCCCTAGGCTCCACCAGGAAAACGAAACCGCCGCGCAGAGATGTGCGGTGTTTTTGTTTTCGGACGCCGGTGTTCGCGCTGCGATTCGAGCCGGCGGGCGAAGGCTCCGACCAGGAAACTTGTTGCGGCCAAGTCGGGCGAGAGTACATTGACGCTCGGGCGACAATCCGGCGCCTAACCTCATGGTCAGCACACCCTGACCTAGCCAAGAGGGATAAATCGGGTTCGCTCGTCCGGCCGTGTTCTCGAAGACTCCGCTCAGCGGAGGTGGTGTGGCCTCACGCAGAGCAGTTGGAGAACTTCGATGAGCAAGAAACGGATGGATCGTCGCCTTCAAGTCGCGGCACGTAACAGAGCGTCCGAAACCGGCGAGCGCTACACGACCGCATTGTCAAAGCTCAAGGCAGAACAAGCGTCTAAGCGCGTCGCGGAACCGGAAACTCCGGCCCGTCGTCTTCAGCAGGCGATGAACCGCATGTTCGGTCCGGACACGCCGGTCGGTCGCCTCCAGCACGCCATGCAGGTGCTGAGGGCACCGCAGACCGCCAACCTTCAGGGATCGACGAACCGCGGGTTCTCGCCGAGCCCTGCAACGGGTCGCCTTCAGCAGGCGATGAAGCTCCTGAGAGCGCCGCTCGAAAACACCAGCGGGTTGCAGCAGGCGCTGCACGGACAACTCGAACTGACGGAAAAGCTCCGCGCCGCGATCGCGACATCCGATCCCGTCGGACGTCGCGGTCGCTGACCTATCAGCGAAGACTCGGTGCTCGAGACGCGAGAAACGTCGACCACCATGTCGATGGCTTCTCGCGATTCCGGCCGATGGGGGTGCGCTAGCGCGTGAACTTCGCGTGAAGCCGGAGCACCGATGTCCACTGCGACCGCGACGCTCGGATCTGGCTCGCATGAACACATCGCTCATGATCGTGCTCCATGTCGTCCTCGTGGGTTGCGCCGGCGCATCGGCCCGCGATGAGTCCCCGCCAGCCATCGCGGTTTCGATGGTCACATCGCCCGGCGGTGCGAGCGGCGTTCCGCTTGCGGAGGCAGTCGCCAGCGGCGCGGTGCTGGTGAGCGCACGCGGAGCGGGCGTCAGCCATGTCGAGCTTGTGGTCGTTGCGCGCGCGGACGTTGCCCTGGTTGTTCCGAGTGGAACGTACTTTCGCGGGCTACCCGACGGCGGTTTTCAGAACATGATCGTGACGAAGACAACGACGACCCAATTGGCCGGTGGCCGCCGCGTCACCATCGCGCTGCCAACTGCGTGCACGAATTTTCACCGCGCAGCTCCTACCGAGGACGATCGCTTCGTGCTCGCCACGCCCGACCCCGCACTGCACCAGCTGGTTAGGTGCCTCGAGCGTACTGCGATCGGCGATGCTGACCGTCAGATTCACGTCTGGACGCTGACGGATAACGTCACGCGCGAGGACGTTAAGAGTCGACGCGAGCTGTTGCGACCACGCTTGGTCGACGAGTGCCGCCGCCGACTGCATCGATCCGCGACCACCTGTGGGTCGCTCGTCGAGGCTGGCTATGCAGCTACCGTCGACAAGCTGTTCGAGCGGCGTGAGAGCGCGCACACGGAGTGCTCGCCGGTACGCAGCTCGGTAGATTAGCGCGCGCTCAGCTGAGCAGCTGCGTGACAGGTGGTCTCCGCCGACGCCTTGGTCTTCTTACCGAGCGCAGCCTCGGCGGGATGGAACGCTTTGCCGCGCTTGATGAACACCTCGCCGCTCGCGGGATAAACGCAGCCGGTGATCGCGGCGCGTTGCCAGCTCTCGGCGCTGTCGTCTTCGGCCCAGCCATGCTTGGCGTCGATCGCGAACGCGAAGAATGCGGCGCCGGTGCTATCGAGCTGCGGTTGCGCATCGACCACGCGAATTCGTCGCTCCTGCGGCGGCAAACGCGCGCGCGAGAACTTGCTCTGTTTGCGCTCTTTGGCGACCAGCGGCTGGACCAACTTCTCTTTGACGATGTCGGCGGTGGTCGGCGGGGTGTTAGATCCGGCCGAAGCCAGGCTCGACGTGAGGGCGATCGTGACGGCGATGACGAGATGATTGCGCATGATTCCTCCAAGACAGGTGACGAACACGAGAACCGACCAACCACTCGACCGCAGCAGCGCAGCCGAGAACAGGCAACCACAAGCTGACGAGGTACGCGGTGTCGTGGTCGAGCGCCGCAGCGTCGGCGACAAACAGCATCGCGCGCGACACCACCGCGACCGCCAGTTGCGCGACCACGTGCAACACGAACCGGCGATGTGCAACGTACTGCTTCGCGCGCGCCGCACGGACACCTTGCACCATCGCGACCACGACAATCGCGCCCGACAGCACGAAGCCTAACGTCGACGGCAGTCCACCCTTGGCGTACTGCGACAGGTAGAACCCGGACGGCGCGAGCGCGAACACCGCCACGGTGCCGGTGAGCCGGCCGAGCCAGCGGTGAACGCGCGGAGCGCGGCGCATCAGCGTGCGCGACAGCAGCAACAAGCACGCCGGCAGCGCGAACGCCGCAGCGATCACGTGAAGCTGTAGCGCCAGAATATAGCGCTCCTCATTGGGAAGCCCGAGGTCGAGCTTCTCCATCACGAACGGCGCGTACTCATCGGCGGCGAAATACACCCGACTCGAGAACGTGATCGCGGCCGAGCCGACGAGCAGAGCGAACAGGATCACGGGCCGCCAAAAGCGCATGCTCATCCAACGCACCGCTTGGCAATTTGATTTGACGTTGGTGGTGCGCGTGAGCCCAGCCCAACCCACATCGTCGCCGCGCGGTAATCACTAGGCGATCCGTGACCCTACGATGCATGCGCCGGGTTCGAATACGGCGCCGTTCCGGAGCCCTTACGTATCTCTGACAGACCGGCCTCGGGAGCTACGGGGAGCGTGTCGCCCAGCTGCGCACGTCAACCGCAGATCGTGCTCGTCTGCGTGCGCGGCCGACCAGGGCGAGTACGAGCACGATGCCGAACGCGGAGCGGTGGCTCCCGGTGCTGCAACCGCCGCCTGCTCCATCATCCTCGGGCACAACAGGGTCGGGTGGCGCAGTACCACCAACGTCATCGTCACAGGTTTGGAGCGGCTCGGCGCAGGTCAGCGTCCGTGCGTCGGGTTGCGGGCACGGTCCGGCCGCGGTGATCATCACGCCCGTCCGGAAGTTCTCGCCATCGACGATGGCGACCACGTCACCTTCCATCACGCCGACCAGATCGATCGTCATGGTGTCGAACACTTCGTCGCGACGGCGGAGCAGCAGGTCGCAGCTGTCATCGGTCTCGTAGTAGTACTCTTCGATCGGCAGCGTCGTCATCGATCGTGCGATCGTCCCGGTGACGTCGATCGTCTCGGTCTCGCCGCCGGCCACGGTGCGCATCGCACGTGCTGCCGGCGCAGCGAACGGATAGCTGAAGCTTTGCGACGTGTGAACGACCACGCTGCAGCCGACCGGCACCATGGCGGTCTCCACAACTGGGTTGATGAGCAGGCATGAATTTGCAGTTGCTGACGCGGGGACCAGAAGCGCCGTGATCCATGCGGCGAGAACAAGCCGTAGCATCCGTCGATCTCAGCATGTGTCACCGGCGGACGGAACTAACATCGCTGCGCTGCCAGCCGGGAACTGCGTGTGCGATTCGTGCACAGTTGGATCGTCCCCGCCGGCGGGCGCGTTGATCACAAAGACCGTAGGTACTGCTCGAGGTCGCTGCGCTCCGGCGCCGTCAGACCGAGACCGAGCGCCAGATCATAGTGGTCGACGACATCGAGCAGCGTCGCGGCGCCGCCGTCGTGGAAATATGGCGGATGTTGCCACGCGCCGCGCAGCGGCGTGGTGCGGTACTTGCCTGTGATGCTTCGTCGGTGGACATCCCGGTTTCCTCCGGTGCATGAAGCGCCGGCGCATCGCTGAACGTCGATCCCGCGTGACAGGTGGCGCATCCGGCCTTTCCGTCGAACAGGACCTTGCCTCGTGCCGCGGCAACCACGTCGAAGCTTCCTGCCGGCGGCGCGGGCGGCTCGAGTGAAAACTGATAGTCGCGCAGCGCGGGAAGCATCGGCGTCACTCGATCAGGCTCGTGCCGGATCTCGATCCCCAGGCGCTCGTCGACGAAGGTCCCGTGCGCACCCATCTGAGTAACCGCGACATACGCGTTCCAGTACGAAACCGCTCCCTCGCCGGTGTAGGTCTCCAGCGCAACGTCGGCAAGCCCATACGCAGGCGGGATCAATACCGGATGGCTCTCGGTGTCTTGATTGAACCTCGCGTCGTAGCGGCCGGCGCCCCAGGTCTCCAACGCCGCCTTCGCCATTGCGTTGTCGACGCCGAGCTGCGCCGTCAGCGCCGGTAGGCCTGGCGTCAGCGCGAGGATCGCACCGGGGTCGAGATCGCGATTGGGCCAACCATCGAGGCGCTTGCGGATTCCCGGAGCGACCGAGTCATCGACGGTCGAGTGGCATAGCGCGCAGGTGATGCCGATCCGCGTGATCGTTCCGTTCTCCACGGTACCGCGAACCCCAACGACCGCGTTCAGTCCGACCAGCGCCACCGTCGTCGCTGGTGCGTTGAGGTCGGCGGTCGCAAGCACCTCCGCAGGCACGGCGTCCGCATCGACCTTGAGCCCGACGCCGAGGGCGGCCGTCGGAGGCAGCGTCTGCACCGCCTCGTGCAGCTTCAACACGTCACTCCACAATTGCTCGTCACCGAACGTGTCGTGCCGGAAGATGCACTGACCATCGCCGGGCGCACACGGGCCCTGTTCGACCGCCGGATTGTCGTCCCCTCCGCACCCCACCATCATCACGACCGCAACGCTCCATCGCCGTAGTTTATAGATCTGCATGGCTGACTCCTTTCTGATCGGAGTCGCGCACACCGCCGAACGTGACAGACGCTGGTCAGTTGTAACGTTTCCAGCGGTCGCGCCCTCTATTGGTCATGACCGGTTCAAGCGCGCCGCGATCCGCTCCGGACTCCGCTCCCTCTGACGTCGAAGTCATCGCAACCATTCTCGATGGCGCTCACGAGCAATTTGCCGTGCTGGTAAGGCGACACAATCAACGCGTGTTTCGTGCGTGCCGCGCGCTGCTGCGTGACGAGCACGACGCCGAGGATGCCGTTCAGGCGGCGTGGCTGAGCGCATACCGTGCGCTCGCGCAGTTTCGGCGCGACGCGTCGTTCCGGACATGGATCACCCGAATCGCGATCAACGAAGCTGCTGCCCGCCTGCGGCATCGTCGCCGGTTCAGCGCGATTGCCGTGGAGGACATGACGATGAACGCGCAGGACAATCCCGAGCAAACGTTATTGGGCCGCGAGCTCGCGAGCCTGCTCGAACGCGAGATCGATGCGCTTCCCGAAGGACTGCGCTCGGTGCTCGTGCTGCGCGATGTGATCGAGCTCGACACCTCCGAAACCGCCGAGTGCCTGGGAATCCAGGATGACAACGTTCGAGTCCGGCTTCATCGTGCGCGGCAGGCGCTGGCGCAGCGGGTCTCTGCGTCGGTGCAGGGCTCGTTCGATGAGGCGATGCCGGAGGTCTGGCGATTCGATGGCGCGCGATGCGCGCGGATCCT
Source organism: Kofleriaceae bacterium (assembly GCA_050184455.1). Classification (GTDB taxonomy): domain Bacteria; phylum Myxococcota_A; class Polyangia; order Haliangiales; family Haliangiaceae; genus JABFXX01. The sequence goes on from JBFXAI010000035.1 coordinate 55,144, forward strand.
CGCTATCGTGATGGCCACGATCGCGGAGCTCGATGGCAAGCCGACCGGTCGGGTGTGAGGGTGCGTGCCAGCGGATCTGTTCACGTCGGCTGTCAGCGCCTACCCGGCGTTGATAGGCTGTCGCCATGGCGAGCCCGCGCCTCGAGAAGCTCGTACGAGCGCTGGCACCAGCGCTGGCCAAGCTACTACCGGCGGCTCACGTGGTGGGAGATGGCGAACAGCTCACCGTCGACGGTCGTGCCATCGCGATCGATGAATACCTCGCTCCGTACGAGGACGCGTCGTGGCTCGGACGCGGCGCCGTCGTTCGGCGTGCAGCCGCAACGATCGCCCACCAGCTGACCAGCGACCCTGTCTTCGAGGACTACGCCACTGCACGTGACGTGTTGCGCGCCCGGATCACGACAGATGCTGCGATGGACCTGCTGCGCCTGACGTATCTGGCCCAGCCCGGCAGCTCGTCGAGACCCGTGTCGCGAGCGATCGCGGCTGACCTGGTGATCGAACCGATCATCGATCGCGACGATCACATCGTCCGCATCCATCGCTCCATGCTCGATCAGTGGGAGGTCGACGACACGACGGTCCTCGATGATGCGAGCGCCGCAATGATATCGGGCGAGATCTCGTTCACCGAGGTTGTAGGAGTCCAGGCGTGCGGCGCAGCGGAGGCCCTGTTTCCGATCGGGGCGATCCTCGATCTCGCGCTCCAAGACGTTCCCCATTCGGCGCTTGAAGCCCGGGCTGAGTGGGCGGCTAGCTTCGCGTTTCCAGCGGACCGTGCGAGGGTGATGGTCCCGCATCCCGAGGTGCTGTTCGTGTTTGATCACAACGATGCGAAGGCGTGGTCGGCTGCAGCCGTCTTCGCGCTGAGCTGTGCGATCGAAGGTGACGCGCTGTCGTCAGCCGTCCTCACACGCACGGGCGGCACGTGGGTAGAGATCGCACCACCGCGGTCACTCGAATCGGCCGTGCGGGACGCGCTCGCCGACGCGACCCGCGCCATCCGCGTGAAGCGCTACGAGGACCAGGGCCGGCACATCGCGTCGGCATATCCGGAGCTCGATCCCGCACCCGTTACGCAGCAGGGCGCACAGCTGCTCGCGACGGTTACGCGGGGCCGGAGCGCTGCGCTTGCTGTGGTCGATCGAGTCGCATTCGTAGACCCACGCAGCTCCGCACCGCCACACGTGGTCGATTGGCACCAGCTGACGGCGATGCGCGGAATCTCTCTCGAGCCGTTCGCAGGCGCACCGCCGCGCGTGATGCTGATCGGGTGGCCCGAGCAGTAGAACGGTCGGATCGCCGCGCTACTCACTCAAAGCTTCATCACGATCGCCGCGGGGATACCGAGACTGCACGACGAGCAGGTATCGCCGTAGCGCAGGTAGAAGAACCCGTTGCCGCCGGCGGCGCCTTGCGCACCGAGTGCGCCGTCGAGACCAGGCTTGGCGCCGTCCTCGAGATTGTCGGGGTGGTCGAAACCATCGCCGCCCGGGCCAGCGAGCCCGACGGGGCCCGGGTCACCGCCGGCACCACCGGTAGCGAACGCATCGCCGCCCGCCATGATCGTGAATGCGTCGAGCTCGATCACGCCGCCGCCACCTCCAGCACCGCCGTTACCACCGGCGCCACCATCGCCGCCTTGGCCACCGCCACCGCGACCACCGTAGACCGCAAACGTTCCGCAGTACGAGAACGGTCCGCCGTAACCGCCTGTGCCACCGGTACCTCCGTCGGTGCCTGACAATCCCGCGATCCCGGCGGCGCCGCGAGCGCTGATCCGGCCCTCGAGCTGGATCGTGGTCGCGTGCACGATGGCGATGCCGCCGCCTCGCCCACCGTCTCCACCGGCACCACCATTGCCGCCGATACCTCCGCCGGTACCATTCGTTCCGCCGGTGTGACTCGCGTTGTTCGTCACGGCGCCGCCACCGCCACCGCCGCCGCCAGCACCACCGCCGCTGACGCCGCCGCTTCCGCCGGCGCCGCCGCCGCCGAGGATGGGATGCGCCACATTGGGGCTCGCGTTGGTCGCGGCGACGTCCGACTGCAAGCTCGCTCCGATCCCGATGCCCGGCGTGCCGGGGGTTCCTGGCTCTGCGTTGGGCTTGGTGAGACCACCGTGACCACCGTCGCCGCCGTGGCACTTCGATGCGTTGGCGCCCGGTTGTCCCGGAGCACCATCGCCACTGCTCACGGTGCCCCAACCACCGCCGCCGGCCCACAGATCGGCGCCGCACCCTAACGGGCAATACGTCTTCGCCCCGCCGCCGCCGAACCCACCGCCTTGTCCGCCGATGCCGCCAGCCGCGCCGGTGCCACCGACGAAGCCGAGCTTGTCGACATCGAGCGCCCCGCCGAGCTGTACATGCAATGTGCCGCTCGCGCGAAACATCATCACGCCGCCGGTGTTGCCGTCCCATGCATGCGCGGTGAGCACGCCACCGTCGAGGATGGTGACGTCGGTGTGGTTGGGCACGCGGATCACCTGGGTCGCGCCCGTGACACCGATCGGATAGCTCGCGCGGAGCTGCGTCGCGAGCAACAGCTGGCCCGGCTGGATCGCCGAGATCTCGTGGGTCTCGTATTGACCGGCGTTATCGCCGGCCATCTGCATGATCAGGACTTCATCGCCGATGTTGAAGCCATCCACGCTCGACACCTTGATCAACGTCGAATTCGCGCCGACCTCGGCGGTGAGCAACACCCGAACGTCGTCGGTATAGGTCGTGCCGGTCACGGTCAACGATCCGTCCGCGCCATCGCCGATGAAGATCGGTGGACCGGGCGGCGCATCGGGTGGCGCATCGGGCGCGCCATCCGCTGGCGGCGCATCGGGGCGCAGCTTGGTGTTCTCGAGCCCGAGGATGTTCTGGCATCCGGTCGCCAACAGACCGCTTAGCATCAACGCTCTCACCAGCGACCTCCAATCGTCACGCTGGCGCCACCTTCACTCGGCGTCACTGCGACCTCGGTGCGCTTCGGCGCGGTGACGTAGAGCAGTACCCCGCTGGCCACCATCGCGATCCCGGCGCCACTCATGATGTTGGCGACCAGCGCGCGGGTCTTCGCGGTCCGCGTGAGATCTTGCCCCTCCACCGTACACTCGAGCGTCGTGCGATCGCACAGCCCGTCATCGAACGCGCTGTTCCAGCTGTCACGTGCCGCGAACCCGAAGCCGACGCCCGTGGCCAGCGCGACGATGCCAGCGCCGCCGAGCGTGAGTGCAAACACCTTGCGGGTGCGTCCCGGATCGACATCCTCGCGCACGATCGTGACCGTGCCACCACCCGCCGAACGTGGCTGATCGGGCGCCAGCTCGAGCGCGAGCTGGACCGTCTTGGCCTCGCCTTCGGCGATCGTGATGGTTTCGGTGAACGGCTTGTGACCGATCGCGGACGCCGTGACGGTGTGCTGTCCCGGATCGACGAAGATGTCGGCACCGAGCACGGCGAGATCGAGCGGCGCGTCATCGCGGGTGACGATCAACCCGGCGATCGCGGTCTTGGGCGCGCGAATCGTCAACTTCGGCAGTCGCGGCTCGAGCGCAGCGATACGCTTACGCGCGATATCGATGCGCGCCTGGTCGCCGGTCTTCGTCGCGTGAATCACGACCTCGCGATAGTGGCCCCACGCGCTCGCGATGTGACCGAGCATCTCGTAGCAGGTCGCCATGTTCAGCAGCGTGCCGAGCGCAGGGTCGAGCTTGTAGCTCGCACCGAACCGCGGGCACGCCTCGGCAAAGTTGCCTTGATCGAACAGCGCACGCGCCTGCTCGAACAATTGCTCCGCCGCAGCCACGGAGTCGGTCGGTTGCGCGGCCACGGGGCGCACGATCAACAACACGACGCCGGCCACCACCGGAATCGAGGTCCTCATCGCTTCCCACGCTAGCAGTGAGCCGATGTCGCCTAGAAGCGCCTCACGCAGACCTCCGCATCAGCGAGATCAATGACGTGCGTACGGATCGCTGGCGGTCGCCGGGGCCTTACTCGGCTCTAACGCGGGCTTTGCCGAGGTTGGGGGGGTTCGTTTCGCGCGAGGCTTCGGCTTTGCGGCCGCGGTCGCCAGCTTGTCGAGGGTGATCTCGAGCGTGCGGTCTGCGTCGGGCACCAGCTTGGTGGCTCGATCGCGATGCCCCGCAGCGCGAAGCACCAGCTGCATATCGTCGCTGCTGCGCGGCAGCTTGATCGCGCCGGGTGCAAAGCCCAACGGTCCGCTCGGACCGAACACCTCGGTCCCCTCGGGCACGCCGGTGATCGTCACGGTAACAAGGCGCGACGGTTCGGGCGCGATCGCGGCCTGTGCCACCGGCCGCGGTGCTGGCGGCGGCGTGACCGCAGGCATGGCTGCTACCGGTGATGGCGACGCAACCGGCTCGTCGTCCGACGACATCGCGAGCGGAATCGCGATGGCGATCCCGGCCGCTGCAACCGCCAACGCCAGCCACCGTGGTGACCGTTTCGAGCGCGCGGCGACCGGCGGCGCGCTCACGCCATCGGCTCTTACCGTCGCCGCGAGCGCCGCTGCCCCATGGGGTGGTGTGCGGCGGGATGACATCGACGGTTCCGAGGCCGCGCGCTTGGATCGCCGGACTGCGGGCTGGGCGACGACCTCGATGCCGGCCGCTTCCTCGAGCGCCCGCAGCGCAGCCGCCAGATTCGGCGGCCGGTCGTTAGGATCCTTGCGCATCATCCACGCGATCGCGTCGTCGATCTGCGTCGGCAGCGGTGGCAACGCCGGGTTATCGGCGACCCGTTTCGACGGCGGCACCGGCTCCTCGGAGGTCTGCTTCATCAAGATCTCGAGATGGTTGTCACCGTCGAACGGCAGCGCGCCGGTAACCAGCTGATAGGCGACGCAACCGAACGAATAGATATCGGTGCGGTGATCGACGTTCTGGCCGCGGCACTGCTCGGGCGACATGTAATACGGCGTTCCGATCGGCGCGCCCGTGCGGGTGCGATGCATCGACATCTGATTGGCGTCGCCGAACAGCTTGGCGATCCCGAAGTCGAGCAGCTTGGGGTGGACGGTTCCATCCTTGCGCGACACGAACACGTTGTGCGGCTTGAGATCGCGATGTGCGATCCCGTTGGCGTGTGCAGCATCGAGTGCTCGCGCGATCCCGTCGAGGATCGGCAAGGCCTCGCCGAGCGGAAGCCCTCCGGTCTCGTCGAGCTCGGCGTCCAACGTGACGCCATCGAGCAGCTCCATCACGTAGTAGCTGCGACCATCCTCGAGCTGGCCGAACGCGAAGATATCGATGATGTTGTCGTGGCGGATCTGGTTGACCGCGCGCGCCTCGGCGGCGAATCGCGACACCATCTCGGGATCCGACGAATAGCGGCGTGCGAGCACCTTGACCGCCGCGAGCTTGCCGATCATCGGATGGCGCGCGCGAAACACCGCGCCGAACCCGCCCTCGCCGAGCTTGCCCTCGATGACGTATTCGCCGACCTTGAACCCTGACTCGAGGTCCGCCTCCGTCACGGGCGGAGCTTGTGGCTGCGTCTCCACACATGAATTCTGCGTGGTCGCAGGGAGCGCGGTCAACGTTCGCACCGAGAGGAGACCTCACGGTGGATGTAGGTGCGGCGATCGAGCGCGGGCGGGAGCAAGCGCGCGAAACCAACAAGCGGTAAAGCACAGCACGATGCTGCGGCCGATCGAGGGCTTTCATCAGGATGACCACAGCGATTGGGTCGCCGAGCTGCGGTGTGGTCATCGTCAGCATGTCCGACACAAGCCGCCGTTCTGGTCACGACCTTGGGTGCTCACCGACGAGGGCCGGGCAGCCAAGCTCGGCGAGGATCTCGAGTGCGTGTTGTGCGATCGATTCGAGCTACCCGCGGGGTACGAGCCGTACAAGCGAACCCAGGAGATGACCGCGCAGTCGGTGCCCGCCGCGTTGACCAAGGACCATTCGACCAAGCCTGGCGTCTGGGGAGTGATCCACGTGCTGAGTGGAACGCTGCGTTACGTGGTCGAACCGCCGCTCCAGCGCGACGAGATCTTGGGTCCCGGAACCCGTGGGGTGATCGTGCCCGAGGTCGTACATCGCGTTATCGCCGAAGCCGACGTCCGATTCTTCGTGGAGTTTCATCGGCGCGCGGGAATCGTGAGTGGCGCCGCGCCGTAGTAACCCGCGCTAACCGGGTCGCCACTGTGCGAAGGAACCATGGCTGAACGCACGATCAACGCACGCCGAAAGATCGTGTTCACGACCTGCCTCGATGCGGTCGCGAATGCGTGGTCGAAGCTAGGTACGATCGCCAACCGGCGTATCGATCGATTCTCACTCCATCCCGATGAGACCACCGAGGTGCTATTCGATCTCTGCTCGGTCAAGCGCGGGCTGGCCAAGAGCGAGTTCGGGATCTACTTCTCGATGATCTATCGCGGCGGATCGATTTACGATGTGCTGGATCGTGCGGGCCTCGCGTCCACCGATCGATCCGATCGACGCTTGCTCTCGGAAAATTCGTACAGCCTCCGTCGCTGTGGCTCGGGGGGCGTGTACTACGCCTATCTCCGGAACGATCTCGAAAAGCTCGGCCAACGCATCGCGAACGATGTGGTGCGAACGCTGTCGCCGTTGCTGGCCGCGCTGACCAAAGCCGGCCCCAGCGCCGTGCGACTACTCCAGGCAGACCCCACCCTCGCAGAGGTGCCATTTACGACGGTCGCGGCCGCGCTCGCGCTCAATGGACGGCTCAGCGGGCTCGACGCATTCTGGCGGCGGACCGAAGCCAAGGAGGCGTGGTTCGATCGCCCCGCGTCACCATCCGATCTCGCCCGGCTTCGCCGCAAGATCGAAGCCGCAGTCGTCGCTTCGCGGTCGATCGCGAAACCTTCGCACCGGAACCGATAATGGCGGAGCGCACGATCAACACGCGCAGACGAATCGTATTTTCGACCTGCCTGGACGCAGTGGCCGCGGAGTGGTCGAAGCTGGGGTCGATCGCGCATCGCCGAAACGATCGATTCTCACTTCATCCCGACGAAACCACCGAGGTGCTGTTTCATCTGTCGTCGGTCAAGCGGGGCTTCGCCAAGACCGAGTTCGGCAGCTACTTCGGGATGATCTATCGCGGCGGAGCGATCTACGAGCTGTTGCGGCGAGCAGGTCTGGAGTCGAGATCTCCGGACCACCGCATCGTCCTGATGGTCTCGCACAACATCCCGCGGTGTGGCGACCGCGGCGTGTACAACGCATTGCTAGCTACTGACCTCGAACGACTCGGTAAGGGGATCGCCAGCGACGTCCGGCGCACCGTGTCTCCCCTGGTGGAGGCGCTCGCAAACGCGAGCCCCGACGTGCTGACGTTGCTTGGCGCAGAGGGCGTGCTCGCGGGCCGACCGTTTGCCATCGGCGCGGCGGTGCTGGCGCTCAGCGGACGGATCACCAAGCTCGAGGCGTTCTGGCGGCGCACCCAGCGCAGCAAGAAGTTCTTCGATCGCCCCGCAGCGCAACCGGAGCTGATCCAGCTGCGCCGCACGCTCGAAGCTGCGCTGGATCGATAGCCGTGACTCGTGTGGATCCTAACGCGGCATATTGCCCACGCTAGGCATCACACCTAACCCACGTAACCATCTGAATCGGCTCACGCCGATCACGCGGGTGATATGGCGAGAGGCTTGCTCTGCCACCAGCACCATGTCCAAGCCCGGCGTACGCCTCGCGTCACTGCACCTGCTTTCCAGCCTTCTGCTCGCAGGTGCGGCCGTCACGGCTGCGTGCTCGAACGGCGACGCCCAGCTCGATCCAGACGTCGTCGGCAAGGGCGGTGCCCGGCTGGAGCTCGTGTTCGGCGGCGGCCGGGTCGACCTCGCGCGCGGTGTCGCCACGCCGGAGCCTCCCTCCGAGCTCGGAGTTCCGGCTGATCTCGGCACCGACCTGCGTTGGGAGCTGATCAGCCGGATGGGCATGAAGCTCGCGGAAGGTTCGGCGCCTGACTCGCGGATCGTGCATTTCGAACCGAAGCAGGGTGAGCAGGTGATGCCCGACATGAAGGCGCCATCGGGGACCCTCACCGTCGAGATCCCGGATGCAGCTGGAACCCTCCGGCTCTACGACTCGAACAACGTCCTGCTCGGCGAGCTCGAGGTCGACCGACTCGCGGGTGCGTATTCCGCCGACGGTTGGACCGGGAAAGCCGACATCGACTGGGACACCGACCTGATCGGCAGTCCGGTGCTGCTCAACGGCGAAGGCAACCCGGAGGGCAAGTTCACGATCCTGGTCGTCCCCGAGGGCTACACCGAGGCCGAGCAGCCCAAGTTCGAGGCCGACTTCAAGTCGATGTGGGATCGCATGGCCACGCTCGACGTCTACAAAGATCACCTCGACCAGCTCAACGTCTGGCGTCAGAACATCAAGTCCGCCGAGTCCGGGATCTCGGATCCGCGCACCAACGTCGTCAAAGACACCGCGTTCAACGTTTCCTGGGGTGACGACGTCACGCGAGTGCGACGTTGCACGATGCCAGCGGCCAATTGGGAAGCGGTCAGCGTCGCGAACGTCAACCGACTCGGTGAGATGGTGAAGGCCGACGTCGTCGTCATGATCGTCAACGACACCGAGCTCGCCGGCTGTGCGCGCGGCGGCTTGATCGTGCAATCGATCTACGCTGCGGATGCAGGTGAGACGCTCGGCCACGAGCTCGGCCATGCGCTGTTCGGGCTCGCCGACGAGTACGACTACGGTGGCGCAGGAGGATTTTGCCGCAGTGGCCCAAACCTGGCGCGCAACCTGACGGCGATTCCATGGCAAGACTTGATCGATCCGTCGACACCGATCCCGACGACGTGGAACGGCGACGAAGCCAAGGTGGGAGCCTGGGAAGGTGGCGGCACCTGCTCGACCGGCGTGTGGCGCCCATTCGACGACTGCCGGATGAAGAGCTCGTTCGCACCGTTCTGCCCGGTCTGTGCTCGGATCGTGAACACGACATTCGCGGCGCGGCGCGATCCCAGCCTCGGCGGTCAGATGTGCACGCTGCAGCGACCATTCGCAGCGACCGCTAGCGGCGACGACGGCAACAAACCGAACAACGCGCTCGACAGCAAGCTCGACACACGGTGGTCGTCGAATGGCAACGGCCAGTGGCTGCAGCTGGACCTCGGCGGCTCGCGCAAGATCTCGGCGGTCGACGTCGCTTGGTACAAGGGCACCCAGCGCGCGAGCAATTACGTCATCTCGGTGTCCACCGACGGCACGATGTTTAGCGATGTGGCGAACGGGAAGAGCTCGGGCCGCACCAACTATAACGAGCGGATCGCATTCGCGCCGGTGCAAGCCAAGTACGTGCGGATCACCGTCAACGGCAACTCGGTCAACAGCTGGGCATCGATCACCGAGGCGAAGGTGTGCCAGTTGCCGTGATCGCCGGCGCACGTCAAGCCTAAGCACGTGCCGTTGCGCGACATCGTGCGACGTAAAAGCGACGCGCCGGCTCGGCTATCTATCGGTGGCCACCACGTTAGCCAGCGAACCAGCGCCGACGGTGACAGTTGCCACCAGCGGATCGCGCAACACCGCGCCGAATAAGCCTCTGATCGGAGACCTATGTTGGCAGAGCGCTTGCTCTACCCCGGCTGTAGATGTTCACGCCGTACCTTCGACTTGGCTCCTGCCGATTTCTGGCGACGCTACTCCTCACAGGCACGGTGGTTTCCGCCTGCTCGGGCGACGACGACAAGGTGCTTGACGCCGACGTCATCGGTCCCGGTGGCGCACGCGTCGAGTTGGTATTCGGGGTCGGCCGCGTCGACTTGGTTCGCGCCACGCCGATGGCCGATGCGCCGACCGAGCTCGGACTACCGGCAGATCTTGGCGATGATGTTCGGTGGGAGCTGATCGATCGAAACGGTGCGAAGCTCGCCGAAGGTTCGGCGCCCGATTCGCGGCTCGTGAATTTCGAGCCCCAGCCGGGCGAGACGGCGATGCCCAAGATGAAAGGTGCATCAGCGCAGCTAACCCTCGAGCTTCCTGACGCCGCAGGTACGCTGCGACTATTCGACAGCGGCGGCATGCTGCTCGGGGAGCTCGCGATCGATCGGTTCGGCGAGCCGTTCTCCGCCGACGGCTGGACCGGCAAAGCCGACATCGACTGGGACACCGATCTGATCGGCCAACCAACGTTGATCAGCGGCGACGGCGCGACGGAACGCCGGTTCAACCTGCTGGTGGTGCCCGAGGGCTACACCGAGGCCGAGCTGCCGAAGTTCGAAGCGGACCTCGCAGCGATGTGGGGCGGCGTCGCGCAGACCGACGTCTACAAGGATCACCTCAACGTCATCAACGTCTGGCGCCAGAACATCAAGTCTGCCGAATCGGGCGTGTCCGATCCGCGCGGCAACGCCAACAAGGACACCGCGTTCAACACGACGTTCGGCGACGACATCAACGTCGTCCGGCGCTGCCTATGGCCGTCGAACAGCTGGAGCAGCACGACCAACGCGAGCGTCAATCGATTGAAGCAGACGGTGAACGCTGACGTCGTGATCATCCTCGCCAACACGAATGAGTGGGCGGGCTGCGCAACCCCCGGCTTCATCGTTCAATCGGTGCCGAGCTCCGGCGGCGACACCGTGCTCGCGCACGAGCTCGGCCACGCGCTGTTCGGTCTCGCCGATGAATACGAAGAGTCCGGACGCTCTTGTCGTCAGGCACCGAACGTGACTACCAGCCTCAGCCAGATTCCGTGGCGAGACTTGATCCTTCCGAATACGCCGATCCCGACGACGTATGACAACTCGTCGAGCCTTCCCGACGGTTACCGAACGGTCGGTGCGTGGCAAGGTGGCGGCTACTGCTCGAGCGGAGCGTGGCGTCCCGCGTATTCGTGCAAGATGCGGTCGAGCTACGACAACTTCTGTCCGGTGTGCGCGCGGATCGCGAGCACCAAGCTCGAAGCGTTAGGCGGCAGCACGGGTGGCGGCACGTGCTCGGCGGCCCCCGCGCAGTCGGCGGTCGCTAGCGGCGACGACGGCAACAAGCCCAAGAACGTGCTCGACAACAACATCGATACGCGGTGGTCGTCGAACGGCAACGGGCAATGGATCACACTCGACGCCGGCAGCGAGCGCAAGTTCTCGGCGATCGACATCGCTTGGTACAAGGGAGATCGCCGTCGCAGTAACTACGAGATCTCGGTGTCGTCCGACGGCAGCTCGTTCTCGAGCGTCGCTTCGGGCCGCAGCAGTGGCGACACCAACTACAAAGAGCGCGTGACGTTCGTACCGGTCACCGCCCGCTACATCCGGATCACCGTCAATGGCAACTCCGACAACAGCTGGGCATCGATGACCGAAGCGATTCCGTGCGCCCTTCCCGCCGGTGGCTGATTTTTGGCCAGCGAGCGTACACGCGCACTTAGGTGCGCGGCCTCGCACCGGATCGTTGTGTTTCAGTCCGGAGCATCTCATCGACGACCCCGTGATCGCCGAGTCTAATCAAGCGAGCGATTTCGCGACCAAGTGCCGGCAACCTCGTCGCGGTTGTGACATTCGGACTCCTACTCGTCCTCGGGCATGCCCCCCGAAACGGCTGAATCCCCCACGCCGTAGATCGCTCCTGTCATTCGAGATGAGCACGGAGGCGACGGACGGCGGGCCCAGGTCCGTGACAGACTCCGGCGCCCATGACCGACAACTTCGAAGAAGTTACTCGACAGTTCCTCGCGAGCGTCAACTCGCCAGCGGAGCTAGATATCGCGGCTTTCCTCGCCGCGACCTCGAGTGTTTCGATCTCTGCAAGTGAGCGGATTCGCCGCCTCGCGATCGTCGTGGAAGAAGATCATCTGAGCGGCGATGTAGAGACCGATTGGCGACTGCTCAGTGATCTCTACGACGCAGCCGGAGCATTGGCGCCGGATGACCCGCGCGTGCTGCACTCGCGCGGGATCGCCGCATTCGAGCTTGCGCTCACGGTGGAAGACGAACCGATTGGACAAGCGTTGTTCGCGCTCGCCGAGTCGACGTTCCGCGAGCTCGTGCGCGTCGAGCCCGAATCGGCCGATGGCATGTACGGCCTGGGGCGCGTCGCCTACGACCGCGACAAAGATCCATCGGCGGCACTCGATTGGTTCGCCGAAGCGATCAAGCGTCCCAACCACGATTGCATGGCGGTGCTGTACACCGGCCACTGCCTGCAGGACCTCAAGGATTGGCCCCGCGCACTCGCCGCCTATGAGCGCGTCGATCGTAAGGAGCTGGCAGAGAACTGGCCGGCGTGGCGCTCGACCAAGCTGCGCGAGCAGACCGCGTTGTGCCGGCTGCGGGTGGGTGATCGCGCCCGCGCACTCGCGGAGCTCACCGAGCTCGTGACCGAGCTCGAGGCGAAGGACGACGCGGCGTTGCTCGAGGCATCGCCGAACTGCGACGAGCTACTCGAAGCCGCGACGATCGAGCTTCGCGAAGAGCTGTTCGACCGCGCGACCGCGTTGGCGAATCGGTTCGGGACGACCGGTCCCGAGCTGGCATAACGCCATGTTCGAGGCCGAGCTCGAGACCGCGATCCGCGCAGCCCGGGCGGCCGGAGCGATCGTGGCCGAGCACTACGCGCAGGGGCCCGGCGAGGTCGAGCGCAAGCAGGACGATTCGCCGGTCACCGGCGCGGATCGCGCGGCCAACACCGCGATCCTCGACGTCATCCGCGCCGCGTTCCCCCAGGACGCGATCCTCAGCGAGGAGACGCCTGATGACCACGCGCGGCTTAGATCCCAGCGGGTGTGGATCGTCGATCCGCTCGACGGCACGCGCGACTTCGTGCAGCGCAGCGGTGAGTTCGCGGTGCACGTCGGGCTCGCGGTCGATGGCGAGGCCGTCGTGGGAGCGGTCCACGTGCCGGTGCAAGGGGCTCTCTATGCTGCCGCGCACGGCGCCGGCGCGTGGCTGGAGCACCAGGGCGCGCGCTCGCGACTGGCGGTGTCGCCGACGATGACGCGGGCCGATCTCCGGATCGGCATCAGCCGATTTCATCTGAGTGATCGACTGCGTGCTGCACTCGACGCCGGGGAGATCGCCAATCGCGTCGCGATCGGAGCATCGGTCAAGCACATGGCGGTGGCGGCCGGCGCGCTCGACGCGGTGATCAACCTCAGCTCGGGAGAATTCGAGTGGGATACCTGCGCGCCCGAGGTCGTCGTGCGCGAGGCCGGTGGTGCCTACACCGACGGCGCGGGCCGGCCGTTCCGCTATAACCAGGCAGATCCGGCCCACCCGCACGGCAGCATCGCGAGCAACCGCGCGTGTCACGCGACGCTGGTCGAGCTCGTCGCTCGTCATCTGCCATGAAGACGATCATCAGCATCGACGGCATCGACGGCAGTGGAAAGTCGACCTATGCGCGCAGCGTGATCGACGCGCTGACCGCAGCCGGCGAGCGCCCGGTCCTATTTCGTGTCGACGATTTTCGGCTGCCGGTCGCCTGGACGACACCCGAACGCGAAGCCGACCAGTACTACGACAGCTATTACGATCTCGTGCGCTGCGACGCGTGTCTCGGCGCATTCGTCGAGGGCGCGACCGAGGTCTCGATCCCGGTCTACGACATCCTCGCAGAGCGCGTAACTGGCGAGCGGTCGATCGATCTGACGGGCGCAACGGTTGCGGTGGTCGAGGGCGTGTTTCCGCTACGCCTGCCGCGCGTCGCCGCCGGCGTGTTGATCTATCTCCAGGCGTCCGAGGACGAAGCCCGCCGCCGAATCGTGGCCCGCGATCTCGCAAAGGGCCGCACCACCGAGGAAATCACGCGCCGGATCGACCGCCGCTATTTCCCTGCGCAGCGCCGCTATCACCGCGAGCTGAACCCGCGCGCGCGAGCGGACGTCGTGATCGACAACGAACTGCCAACGGCGCCCCGCGTCGTGTCGTGTCACCTAGAGCGATTGCCCCCGTCGTTGCGCGCGCTGGTCCGGTGAACGCAGCTTCAAACGCGCGGCTTTACTAGTCCTCGGGCACGTGATAGCCGATCACGACGGACGGACGGACGGTGCGATGACGATGAGTGAACAGCCTGCGGAGCTCAATTACGAATCGTCGCGCACGTTCTGGCGCGGCCGGGCTGCGAGCTTCGAGGCCGGTCAGCACGCCACCGCGCTCACCGACTATGTGCCCGCGTATGCGACCGAATGGGGCAACGCGCGGTTGTTCGAGCGACGAATGAAGATTCTTCGCCAGCTCGGCCCGTACCGGCGCGCGCTCGACATCGGCTGCGGCGATGGCAGGTGGACCACCGCGCTCAGCGAGATCTCGAGCGACGTCGTCGCGACGGACTTCTGCGAAGAATTTGTCGAGGCGACGCGTGCGATGGCGCGATCCGCCGGCCGCCGCAACGTGACGGCTTCGGTTCAGGACGTCCGCTCGCTCGATGTCCCGGGCCCCAGCGATCTGGTCGTGCTCGGCGCGGTGACCATGTACGTCGACGACGGCGACATGGCGAAGCTGACCGCGCGGCTGGCCAAGGAACTGGTCGTGCCGGGCGGGCTCGTCTACATCCGCGCGAGCACGCATCGCGGCACCACGTTCATCAACAACACCGGCACGTATCAAGCGGTCTACCGGCCGCCGGCGTTCTATCGCGAGCTGTTCGAGCGCCACGGGTTCACCACGCTCGAGCAGCGCAACGTGCCCGAGTACAACTACGCCGACATCCTGGAGACCTATTACAAGCTGGCAAAGCTCGTCACGTTCGGCGCGAGCGCAAAGTCACCGGCGCTGCAGCGCATGGTGTTTCAGACCGCGCGGCTCACCCGGCCGATCAGCCTGTTCAGCGTGTTGCGGTTCCTCGATCTGATCCGCGCCAAGCGCCCGCGGCTACGCAGCTACGAATATCTGTTCCGCAACGGTTCGTAACCCCGGAACTCGGCTGTCTCGCCTGCCAGCCGCACTCGCTGTAGGCTGAGTCCCAGCACGATGTCCGAGCAAGCTGCCATCTCCACGCGTGTGAACCGTGGAGTGGCGTGGATCGGCATCGCGAGCGCGTTCGTCGGGATCTTCGATCTCGTCGCGATCGTGCTGATCACGCGGTTGTGGATCAGCCCCGAGCAATACGGCATCGCGGCCACCGCGGCGCTGTTCTTTCCAATCCTCGACCAAGCCACCGATCTGGGGCTAATGGCTGCCCTGGTTCAGCGAGACGACCTCGATGACGCAAAGGTCTCGACGGTATTCTGGATCAATCTGATCTGCGCGGCGCTGCTGTTCGGCGTGATCTTGGCGTGCGCGCCGCTGTTCAGCGAAGCAATCGTCGGATCGCTGCTCATCGCCTACGGCACCAAGCTGCTGTGGCAAAACATCTATTCGATTCCGTTTGCGATGCTCAAGAAGGAGCTCCGATTCAAGGAGCTGTCGATCATTCGGATCCTCGCAAACGTCGCCGAGCTCGCCGCGAAGATCGGGTTCGCGCCAGTGTTCGGGATCTGGTGCTTCGTGCTCGGACCGTTGGCACGCGTGCTGGTGTCGGGCATCGGCGGTCAGATTTGTTATCCGTGGCGACCGAAGCTGATCCTGCGGTTGGCCGAAGCGCGCGAGTTCATCCGGTTTGGTTTGAAGTCGTCGGCCAGCCAGATCTTGTTCTATTGCTACACCAACGTCGACTATCTGATCGTCAAGCAGTTCTTCGGCAACACGGCATTGGGCCTGTACAAGCTTGCCTACGAAGTCGCGCTCGAGCCGGTGCGCATGATCTCGTTCGTGATCATCGACATCGCATTCCCGACGTTCGCGAAGCTGCGCTATGCGCGTGACCAGCTGATCGCGCAGCTGGTTTCGTTCACCCGGCTGAACCTGATCACCGTGCTCACCTACAGCGTGATCGTGTTCGTGACGGTGAACGATCTGCTCGCGATCTTCTATCCAGACTTCGTGCACAGCGCGAGCACAGCGCGAATTCTATGCGTCGTCGCCGTGCTCCGCGCCGTCGGATTCGTGATCCCGCCGCTGCTCGACGGCGTCGGCCAGCCCGGCCGCACGCTGAGGTACATGCTGTGGGCTGCGGTCATGTTGCCGCTGTGCTTCGTCGGCTTCGCGTACTTCCTCGGCGATGCGTTCGGCAGCTCCGTGATCGTGACCAAGGCCGGTACCGAGCTGGTGACCGATGGCTACATCGCCGTCGCGATCGGATGGGGGGTTGGGTATCCGATCGCGTTCGCCGTGCTCGTTACGATGGCCATGAAGACCCTGTCGTGGACTGCGAGCGCTTTCGTGCGCAGCATCATCGGCGTGATGGGCTGCATGATCGCCGCGGGATGCGTCGGGGCTGGCATTCACGCGCTGCTCGGTGAGTTGCCTGCGTTGGCGCGGTTCGTGGTCACGACGATCGCGATCGCCGGCGCTACCGGGCTGTTGCTCGCATATACCCAGGGCATGAGCCCGCGAACCATGGTTCGTGCGCTCAAAGGCCGACCGGCGACCCAGGCCGTAGATCCGGGACCGCCGGTCGACTAGCGACTAGAGCGCATCTCAAAAACGGCCTTGGCAAGTGGTCGAATTTTGATCGCTTTCCAAGAACGTGATCGCAACCGATCGCATTGCGATCGGCGTTGTGATCAAACAGGACATGCAGCTCACCGACGAG
>JBFXAI010000036.1:0-71553 GCA_050184455.1 Kofleriaceae bacterium
TGTGCCGAAATCCGTCGTCAACGTGATGATCGCCATCGGTTCTGGCGGTAAGCATACAGCCGATGAACAAGGTCTACCCGGATGCGCAGGCGGCGCTGCACGACGTGTTCGACGGGGCGGTCATCCTGGCCGGCGGCTTCGGGCTGTCGGGCAACCCAGAGAACTGCATCGCCGAGCTCGCGCGGCGCCAGGTCAAAAACCTGACGATCGTCTCCAACAACTGCGGTACCACCGAGAAAGGCCTCGGCATCCTGCTCGCGCAGGGTCAGGTCAAGAAGATGGTCAGCTCGTACGTCGGCGAGAACAAGATCTTCGAGAAACAGTTCTTGTCGGGTCAGCTCGAGGTCGAGCTATGCCCGCAGGGAACGCTCGCCGAGCGACTGCGTGCCGGCGGCGCCGGGATCGAGGCGTTCTACACGCCGACCGGGTATGGCACCAAGGTCGCCGATGGCAAGGAGACCCGCGAGATCGGCGGTAAGCGCTGCGTGCTCGAGCATGCGATCCGCGGCGACTTCGCGATCGTCAAAGCGTGGAAAGGCGATCGCTGGGGCAACTTGGTGTTCCGCAAGACCTCGCGCAACTTCAACCCGCTGTGCGCGCAGGCCGGCAAGGTGACGATCGTAGAGGTCGAAGAGCTCGTCGAGGTCGGCAAGCTCGATCCCGATCAGGTCCACTTGCCGTCGATCTACGTGCAACGAATCTTCCAGGGCGCGCGCTACGAAAAGCCGATCGAGCAGCGCACGCTCAGCCAACGTCCGGGGGCAAAGTAATCATGAACAGGCTCAATCGTGACCAGATGGCGCGCCGCGTGGCCGCCGAGCTCAAGGACGGCTACTACGTCAACCTCGGCATCGGGATGCCGACGCTGGTGGCTAACTTCATCCCGCCAGGCATCGACGTCGTGCTGCAGAGTGAAAATGGCTTGCTCGGCATCGGACCGTTTCCTTATGAGGGCGACGAAGATCCTGACCTGATCAACGCTGGCAAGCAGACGGTGACGACGATCCCGGGCTCGGCGTTCTTCGACTCGGCACAATCGTTCGCGATGATCCGCGGCGGTCACGTCGACGTCAGCGTGCTCGGCGCGATGGAGGTGTCCGCGCGCGGAGACCTCGCGAACTGGATGATCCCCGGAAAGATGATCAAGGGCATGGGCGGAGCGATGGACCTCGTCGCCGGCAGCCGCCGCGTCATCGTGATGATGGAGCACACCACCAAGGAAGGTGCATCGAAGATCCTTCCCGATTGCACGCTGCCGCTGACCGGCGTCGCGTGCGTGCACACGATCGTCACGGATCTGGCAGTGATCGACGTGACCGAGCGCGGGCTGGTGCTCCGCGAGCGAGCGCCTGGCGTGTCGACGGACGAGGTCGTGAAGGCGACCGCTGCGCCGCTTCAGGCGTCGGGCGCTGTGCCCGAGATGGCCGTGTAATCCGCCTTCGTCGTGGACGTGCCACGTCCACGTCCGACGCAGACCACTCACCGAGCGACGTGCGCTCAGCCCTTACACGGAGGGCGCTGGTCGAACGGATTCATCGCGCCGGGCGGCTGGCAGTCCACCTTCGGCGGATCCTTGGGCTCCTTCGGAGCGGTCGTGCCACCGGTCCGCGTCGGCTTCTTCTTCAGGGTCACCGAGAGGTCGAAGTCGCCGCTGCGATCGACAGGGCGCTCCTGGTCGTAGTACCCGGCGCGTTTGACGACCAGCTTGCCCTTGCCCTTGCCACGCGGAAGCTTCAGCTCGAGCGGCGTCGTGCCGAGGCGCTTGCCGTCGAGGAATACGTCGGCGCGACCTTGATCGCAGGTGACCGTCGCCGTGATCAGCTCGGGCGCGGGCGGTGGCTTCGGCTCGTCGGGCGGCTCGACCTTGGGTGGCTCGGCCTTCGGCGGCTCGGCCTTCGGCGGCTCGGCCTTCGGCGGCTCGACCTTCGGCGGATCAACTTTCGCCGTATGGGCCTTTGGCAAGTTTGGCGTTTGGACCTTCGGGGGTTCGACCTTCGGGGGGTCGACCTTCGAAGGATCGACCTTCGGGGGCTCGACCTTCGGCCGCGCCTCCGCCGCTGGCACGACCTCGTTGCTCTTGCGTGGCGTCGGCTCGCCGCTGAACCCGATCGCGATCACGGTCAGTACCGCGACCAACAGCACACCGACACCGACGAATACGAGCTTCCAGCGCGGACGCAGTTGGAGCTGCTCCAGATCCGGCGATGAGCGTTGGGTGATCTCCTTACGCACGGCGCGATCGCCGCGCGCGAGCACGACGTCGCCGGTGTTGAGCCCGGACGCTTTCGGGTAGCTCGGTGCCGTGCCTTGCGGCATCCCGGGGTGCGCCGCGCCCGAGCTCGAGCCGGGCACGCTCGGAAACGGCGCCTCGACGGCCTGCGACGGTGGGAACGGCGTATCGACGATCGGCGGCGGTGGATCGATCAGCGTGGTGGCGCCCGCATGTGACTTGGAGCGCTGCGCGCCGGCCGCGGGATTCCCAGGAACGGTAGCCGCTGCAATCATGCGCGGCTCGGGCGTGACCCGCGATGCGGGCTCGCTGGGCAGGTTGGTCGGCGCACGAGCGTGCTGCACGACGACGGGGTTGACCTCGGTCGGCGGCCAGGTCGGATGCGACGGTTCGATCGCGGCTGCGTCCGACGCCGCAGACTGGGACATCCAGGCTGGCTCGGTCGCATTCGAGCCCGATTGCCGGCCTGGCCACGACGGCTCGCCGCTGAGCGTCGACGGCGGACGGAACGATCGCGCGCGCTCGGCGCTGGGATTGGTATTCGAGATCGTCGCCTCTTTGGCCGGCGGCAACGTCGTGGTGCGAGCGGCCGGGGTCAGCCATGGCTCGGAGACATCGCCAAACAGCTCGCGCATGAACCGTCCCAGCGACATCGTGGACAGCGACATCCGCGCCGAGACCGCAAAGCTCTCGATCGCTTCGAGCAGCTGGCCCGACGTCTGATAACGCTGGTTGGGATCGACCGCGAGCGCCTTCATCACCACGGCCTCGAGCGCCTGCGGATAGTTCTGGACCAGCCGCGTCGGCCTCACGACGTCGCCGGTGACGATGCGATGCATCGTGTCGAAGTCGCTATCGGCGCGGAAGCAGCGGTGTTGGGTGGTGATCTCGTACAGGATGATACCGAGCGAGAACACGTCGCTGCGGCGATCGACGTCGCGTCCGCGGCACTGCTCGGGCGCCATGTACGCAAACTTGCCCTTGATGATGCCGGACTGAGTCTCGACGGTGCGCGCCGATGCCTTCGCGATACCGAAGTCGAGCAGCTTCACCGACCCGTCGTAGCCGATCATGATGTTCGACGGCGAAACGTCACGGTGCACGATCCCGAGTGGTATGCCATCGCCACCGCGTCGCTCGTGCGCGTGGTTCAGACCAGCCGCGGCACCAGCGACGGTAGTCAGCGCGAGATCGAGAGGAACACGAGTGCCTTGGCCACCGGCCTTTGCGAGCAGCGCGCGCAGATCCTGGCCGTGCACGTACTCCATCGCGAGGTAGTGGATGCCGCCGTCCTCGCCGACCTCGAACACCTGCGCGACGTTCTGGTGATTCAACGACGCAGCGAGTCGCGCTTCATCGAGGAACATCTGCACCGCGGTCTCATCGTTCGCACGCTCGGGCGTGATGATCTTGAGCACCACGTGGCGCTCGAAGCTGCCGATGCCTGTGGTGCGCGCGATGTAGATCAGCGCCATGCCACCCGCAGCGAGTGGCATCAGCATCTCGTACTTGCCGAGACGTGTGGGTAGCCCCCCTGCAGTGGCTACGACGGGCACGTCTTCGATCGTTTCATTCGTGATCGATCATGTCAAGCAAGGCCGTGGAACCACGCGGCTTCGCCAATGTAGGTATTAGTCGCTGATAGAGCGTGTGAGCACGATCGCGTTTCAGCGGATCATGCCGAAGTTCCAGCGAGCGTCATGTGGGATACCCGGAACGTCGGGGCAGCGGTCGAGCTACGCAGCTCGAGGTCGCTGCCAACCGCGTCGATCCGCTTGAGGATCTCGTCGAAATTGGCGGCGATCGTCACCTCGCTGACCGGGAACGTGAGCTCACCACCCTCGATCCAAAACCCTTGGGCTCCCCGGGAAAAGTCGCCGGTGACCGGGTTGAACCCAAAGCCCATGAGCTGCGTCACATACAGCCCGCGTTTGGTATCGCGGAGCAGTGCGTCACGGGACATGTCCCCGGCCTGCATGATCAGATTCGATGTGGTCGGTCCGGGATTGCCCCCGACGCCGCGTCCCGCAGATCCGGTCGACTCGCGGCCGAGCTTGCGCGCGCTGTAGACATCGCACAGTACCGGTCCGAGCACCCCGCGCTCGACGACCGTGTTGCGCCGGGTCGGCAGGCCGTCCCCGTCGAACGGACGAGATCCCGGCGCGCGTGGGATCAGCGGATCGTCGATGATCGTGACCAGCGGCGAGGCGATCGGCTGGCCCTCCTTGCCGACCAAGTAGCTCGACTTGCGCCAGAACGACGAGCCGTTGGCGACCGAAAACACGGTGCCGACGATCGAGCGAGCGACCTCGGGGTCGAACACGATCGGACACTCTTGGGTCGGCACCTTGCGCGAGCCCAGCGTCGCTACGGTTCGGCGCGCCGCCTCGATGCCCACCGCTTCCGCCGGCTCGAGCTTGGACAGGAACCGCGACGCGGTCCACCAATAGCCATTGCGCTTCTTGGGATTGCTCGAGTCGGTGGTGTCGTCGCACAGCGGCTCGACGACGAGCGATGCGTAGCTGCCGCGGTACCCACCGACGAACCCGCCGCTGGTCGCAAACGCGGTCGCACCGAGCACCCGCGACCACGTCGCACCTTCGGAATTGGTGACGCGTGGGTCGTGCTTGCGCGCAGCCGCTTCGCCGGCGATCGCCTGACGCAGCGCCCACGCCGCGTCGACCGCCGCGACCTCGGGATCGTACAGATCGAGCTCCGGCAGCTTGGTCGCGAGCAGCGCCGGATCCGGCGGCATCGAATGCGGATCGGGCTCGGCATGCTCGGCGAGCATCACGGTCTCCGCGCACAGCGCCTGAAGCGCTTCGTGCCTGAGATCGCTGGTGTAGGTCACGGCTCGCTTGCCGCCCTTGAGCACCCGTAGGCCAAGCGCGCGGCTGCCGGCCTCTTGCACCAGCTCGGGCTCGCCGAGCCGGACCTTCGCGGTCAGCTCGCTGCCATCGCGGACCAGCACTTCCGCGTCGTCTGCACCAGCGCGCTTGGCTAGCTCCACGGCGAGCTTCGCGACGTCGCACAGCTCCTTGACGGTTTGCTCGGTGACGCCAGCGCTCGAAACGGTTGAACTGGTCATGCCTGCGTGCCTCCCACCGTGATCGACGCGATCCGCACCGACGGCGTTCCGACGTTCACGGGCACGGACTGACCGTCCTTGCCGCACGTCCAAATTCCATCCGAGAGCTCGAAGTCAGCGCCGAGCATGTCGACACGGCGCAACACATCCGGTCCATTGCCGATCAGGTTCACACCCTTCAGCGGCGCGGTGATCTTTCCGTCTTCGATCAGATAGCTCTCCGACAGCGAGAATACGAAGTCGCCGTTGGAGATGTTGACCTGGCCACCCGAGAAACGCTTGGCGTAGATCCCGCGCTTGACCGACTTCACGATGTCCTCGGGGCTGTCCTTGCCGCCGAGCAACGACGTGTTGGTCATCCGCGGCAATGGCATCGAGCGGAACGACTCGCGGCGGCCATTGCCGGTGGGCTTGATCTTGAAGTGCTTGGCGCTCAGCCGATCGTGCATGTAGCCGACCAGCACGCCGTTCTCGATCAGCACGTTGCGCTGGCCCGCATAACCTTCGTCGTCGACGTTGATCGCGCCGCGCGAGCTGACGATCGTACCGTCGTCGACCACCGTGCACAGCGCCGAAGCGACGGGCTTGCCGACCTGGCCGGTGTAGTTCGACGTCGCCTTGCGGTTGAAGTCCGCCTCGAGCCCGTGGCCGACCGCTTCGTGAAGCAAGATCCCCGAGTCGCCGGGGCCGAGCACGACCGGCATCTCGCCGGCGGGTGCATCGCGCGCATCGAGCATCGCGATCGCGACGCGCGCCGCTTCGCGACCGTGCGCAACCGCGTCGCGCGCCGCGTCCGCGAAATAGTCCATGCCGTAGCGCCCGCCTCCGCCACCCGAACCCGACTGGCGCTTGCCTTGGTCTTCCGCGACCGCGCGAACACCAAACCGCAGCATCGGCTGCACGTCTGCCGCCGTCCGGCCATCGGAGGTGAACAGCAGCACCTCTTTGATGCTCTCGGCGAACGATGCCTCGACCTTGACGATCCGCGGGTCGAACGCGCGAGCGGCCTTATCGGCCGCGCGCAACAGCGCGAGCTTGTCGGTGGCAGGAATCACCAGCGACGGCGCTGGCACTGCGTAGAAGCTCGGAATCGGCACCTGCGCCATCGAGCTGACGGAGACCGGTGCGTGACCGCCGCCCATCGCGATCTGCCCCGCGGTCTTCGCGGCGTGAGCCATCTTGTCCCACGATAGATCCTCGCAATACGCGTAACCCGTGGCGTCGCCCTTGGTGACCCGTACGCCGAGTCCGAGGGTGATGCCGCGGCCCAGCGTTCGGATCTGCTCCTCTTCGAGCGCGTAGTTGGCCGATACGCTGAACTCGAAGTACAGGTCGGCATAGTCGCCACCGGCCGACATCGCGATGCCCAGCAACCGAGTTGCGAGCGCGGCGTCGATCGCGGAGGCTCCACCAGCGGCAAACGGCGCGCGAAGCGCCGCGGGTAGCGTCGTGGTCATGCGGCGACTGTAGCGCGCATGCCCTGGCTCGGCCCGACTCGCATCGACGATTCGACCGGCCAACCGCACTCCCCGAATCGGCGGGTTGCGAACCGCCGATCAGTTCTTGGTCTCGCGACCCGAGACCTTGGCGAGCGCAGCTTCGGCAGCTGCGACGGCGGCGGCAATCTCCGCTTCGCTGCCGCCGAGCCACATCCGGCCAAATGCGCCGAACGTGATCACTTCCATCAGGTGGACGTCGGCGGCCTTCTCGGCCTCGTTCGCGGCGAGCGCGGCGTACGCGGCCGGATACACCTCGAGGATATATAGCGTCTGGCCCGCCATGATCATGTCGCCGTGGCGCATGCGATTGATCAACTGGCTCTGATGGCCGTCGATACCGGTGATGATCTGCGACGAGATGATCCGCGGCTTGATCCGATCGTCGCGCGATACGCCCATCCGCGACACGATCGCATCGACGGCGGCTTCGACTTGGCCCTTATCGCTGTCGTGGAGCTCGAGCATGCCGTAGGCGCGCTCGACGATCTGCATGCCGGGCCGGCACTTGGTGGCCTTGAGCGCGGCATCGGTGAGCTGGTTGATCGCGATTCCTGGGGCGATCTCGATGAACACCGCGGCTTCTTGCTCGCGCGGCATGAATCCCGAGCACACGGTCTGCAAGAAACCAGTCAGCTGGGGCTGGAGCGAATCGAGAATGGTGAGCGCGCGAAGCTCCATCCCGGCGACGCTAACACAGCAACGCTGCTCGAACGCGGCTAGCGGCGTCGACCTGGCTTGGTTGCGCCGAACGACGCTCCACCCGGTTTGTGGCGGCTGCCACGCTCGGGGGCGCGACCACCTCGGCGATCACCGGTTGCGCTCGGACGCGCACCAGGGCCACTGCGCACTGCCTGGCGTGGACCGCGATCAGACGGAGGTCCGCCGCCGATCGGGCGCTCGCTGCGCCCGCGACTCGGCCGCTCGTCACGGCTGCGAGCTCCGAACCCGGGACCTCCACGGCTCGGTCGCTCGTCGCGTCCACGGCTCGGTCGTTCATCGCGTCCACGGCTCGGTCGTTCATCGCGTCCGCGACTCGGCCGCTCGTCACGGCCGCGAGCTCCGAACCCGGGGCCTCCACGGCTCGGTCGTTCATCGCGGCCACGGCTCGGTCGCTCATCGCGGCCACGGCTCGGTCGCTCATCGCGGCCACGAGCTCCGAACCCGGGGCCTCCACGGCTCGGTCGCTCGTCGCGTCCACGGCTCGGTCGCTCGTCACGGCCGCGAGCTCCGAACCCGGGACCTCCACGGCTCGGTCGTTCATCGCGTCCACGGCTCGGTCGCTCGTCGCGCGATCGTGCGCCGAAGCTTGGCTTGCCGCGCGCGGGCCTGCCATCGCCACGGTTCCCTTCAGACCGCGGACCCCGGGCGCGCGGACCCGCGGCGCCGCCCGCCGGCTCTCGCTGTGGACGCTCGCGTCGCGGTGGCTCGGCGTGCTCGTCGCGAGGAGCTGGTGCGCCACCCGCCTCGGCGATTTCCTCGGCCTCGGCGAGCGCCTTTGCGCGCGCTCGTCGCGGAATGTCCGTGGCTTCACGCTTGGAGCGCCAGCGACCACGCGCCACCGCGCTGTGATCGAGCCCGACCAAATCGCGCAGCGCGTTGAGCTCCTGCTGCGTGAGCTCGCGAGCGTCGCCGACGCGCAGATCGTGAAACGTCAGGTTCGCAAACGCGACGCGCTGGAGCTTATCGACGCGATAGCCGAGCGCTTCGATCATGCGATGGATCTGGCGATGTTTGCCCTCGTGGATCGTGATCCCGAGCCAGGTGTGACGGCTCTCGCCGGGTAACACCGAGATCTCTGCCGGCATCGTCGTCGAACCGTCGTCGAGCACGATGCCCGCGCGCAACGACTTGACCTGTTCGGCCGATAGCTGGCCATGGACTTTGACGTGGTAGGTCTTGGGGACGTGACTCGCTGGCGCCAGGAGCCGCGCCGCGAGCTCGCCGTCGTTGGTGAGCAGCAGCACGCCCTCGGAATAGAAGTCGAGCCGGCCCACTGGCTTTACCGGCACCGGCAGGTTCAGTAGATAGTCCATCACCGTCGGGCGACCGCGATCGTCGCTGACCGCGGTGATGCAGCCCTTCGGCTTGTTCAGCAGCACGTAGAACGTATCGAGGGCGACCACTGCTTCACCGTCGACGGTCACGCGATCGGTATCGGGATCGATCTTGGTCCCGAGCACCGTCACGACCTCGCCATTGACGCTGACCCGTCCCTCGGTGATCAGCGACTCGGCTTTGCGGCGCGCCGCGACTCCCGCCGACGCGAGATAACGCTGCAGCCGCACCTGGCCGTGCTCCGCCGTCGGCTTGGCCATGCTACTCGTGCGCCGGTTCAGCCGGATCGTCGGCGTCCGGCTCGAGGTTCTCGGCCGCAATCATCGCAGCGTCCGGGTCCTCTGGCTCAGTCGCCATCGGCAGCGCCTCCGCGAGCTCCTCGAGGGAAACCACCGGGGTTGCATCGGACCCCTCGGCCATCGCGATCGCGTCGGAATCATCGACGTCGGCAACCATCGGTGCCGCGTCGCCATCCGCAGCGTCGTCCATGGCCTCGGCGAGCGGCGTCGCGTCGGAACCGTCCGCGATGAGCGGCTCGTCAGGGCTCGCGGCGTCTGCGGGCGCCGAAACCACCGGCTCGGACTGCGCCGCGTCGTTTTCGTCCTCGATCGCGCCGAGCCGATCGGTCATGACCCGGCGGCTCTCTTCGGACAGCTCGGAGTACTCGCGCAGCGTCGGCAGCTCGCGCAGGTCACCGAGGCTGAAGAAGTCGAGGAATTCTTTGGTCGTGCCGTACAACATCGGCCGACCGACGTCTTCCTTCTTGCCCAAGCAGCGGACCAGGCCGCGCTCGCTCAGCACGCGCAACGTTCCGCTCGAGTCGACGCCACGGATCTCGTCGATCTCGGGCCGCGTGATCGGCTGCCGGTACGCGATGATCGCCAGCGTCTCGAGCTGCGCGCGCGATAGCCGCACCGGGCGTCCAGCGATCAGCTGTTGCACCCACGGCGAATACTGCGACCGCGTGCGGAACTGAAACCCACCGGACACCTGCTGCAGGATCAACCCGCGATCTTTGTAGTCTTCGGCCAGATCAGCGAGCGCCTGGTCCAGCCGTTTGACGTCGCTCACGCGGGTGAGCTGGCGCAGCCGCAACACGGTGACCGGACGATCCGAGGCGAACACCAGCGCCTCGACGAGACGCTTGAGTTGATCGGGCTCCATCGATGCCGCACTGGTCGGCAGCTCGAAGGTCTCCTCGTCGGTCGACTCCGCCGCGAGCTCGCCCTCGGTGTGCTCGACCTCGGCGGCCGCGATCGATTCCTCACCGGCCTCGGTCTCGGTCTCGGCATCGGCGCTCGCAACCTCGCCGTGCTCGCTGGCCGCCTCGACCACCTCGATGTTGTCACCATCGCTCGCAAGCTGGTCGAGCTCTTCCGGCTGCACTGTCGGCACGTCACCGTCGCCGTGCACTTGCAATGCCTCAGCTTCGCCTGCCGCCTCGGCTTCGCTCGACTCGGCGTCGCTCGAAGCTTCCATGGCTGCGACGGCTTCGCCTATCTCGCCTAGATCCGCCACGGCTCCGGAGCCTTCCGCGAGGATCTCCTCCGGAACGGCCTCGACAGGCTCGGGCTTGTGCTTTCGGCTGCGCTTACGGCTCACGGTTAACCTCGCTCCGTACCCGGCTCAACCCCGAGCCCGGGCAGTCAGCTGACACTACTACCGATAGTCGTCGCTGCGCGCTACTGTTTGTTCCACTCGCTGACGGAGATCGTCACTCGCCCGTTCGATGAAGATTTCTTCTTCACCTTCGGGTTGCCCTGGCGGCTGAGAAAGCGCGATAAGCCGGAGCTTTGCCATCTCGAGCAAGGCGAGGAACGTCACCACCGCCTCGTGACGAACGTCGGCGAACGATCTCGCCACGCCGTCTCGCAAGAAGCTGAACATCGAGGTGAATGCGAACCGTGGTTCGGCTTCGAGCCGATCGGTGAGCTCTGCAATCTTCTGGCTCACGCTGAGCCGATCGATCATCACGTCGTGCGAGACCTTCAGCTTGGCCTGCCGCATCACGCGATCGAACGCTTCGATCAGCTTGTGCACCGGGATCTGCGCCAATGGAGCCACGGCGTCCGGATCGACGCCATCACCGACGGCATCCTCGGCAGCAGTGCCGCGGCTCCACACGTTGCGGCCGACCACCGGGCGGTTCCCCAGCTGATCGGCAGCCTCACGATACTTTTGGTATTCGAGCAGGCGGCGAATCAGATCTGCGCGCGGATCGACCTCGACGGCCTCACCGGTTTCGGGATCGCGCGCCTCGTCATCGTCGAGCGCATCCGGCGTCGGCAATAGCTCGCGCGACTTGATATGGCACAGCGTCGCCGCCATCACGAGATATTCGCCGGCAACGTCGATGTCGAGCGCCGCCATCGCGTCGAGGTACTCGAGGTACTTCGTGGTGACGAACGAGATCGGGATATCGAGGATCGATAGCTCGTGCTTCTTCACCAGGTGAAGCAGGAGATCGAGCGGTCCCTCGAATACGTCGAGTGCGACTTGATAGCTGCCTTGGTCCATCACATCACGGTCGGAAATTACACGAACAGCGACAGTAGACCGTTCGTGAGGCCGTTGGCACACCACATGGCGGGCGTAACGAAAATGCTTCGCATCTGCGGAATCAGCATGAAGCCGAGGATGATGAACGGACCGTAGCGCGCGAAGTCGTCGAATTGCGAGCGGTACTTGTAGGGCATGAAGCTCTGCGCGATGTGACCGCCATCGAGCGGCGGGACCGGGAGCAAGTTGAAAAAGAACAGCACGAAGTTGGTGACGATCGCGAAGTAGAAGATCTGCGTGACCTCACCGGTGTTGCTGATCACGCCCTGCGAGACCAACACGCTCAACACCAACGCGAGCACCGTCGCGAGCACGACGTTCATCAGCGGCCCGGCGAACGACACCAGGATCTGCGCCGTCGCCATCCGGATCGTGCGGCGAACCCGCGACGGCTGCCACTGCACCGGCTTGCCCCAACCAAAACCGCCGCCACCAGCACCGCTGGCAGCGCCGTAGATGCCGCCCATCAGCGGCAGCAGAAACGTCCCGATCGGGTCTGCGTGCGCGAGGGGGTTCAGCGTGACCCGACCCTGCCGGCGGGGCGTATCGTCGCCCAATTTGTGCGCCATGAATGCGTGCCCGAACTCGTGCAGTGCGATCGAGATCAACAGCACGAACAGGTAGATGAAGATCCAGCGGATCTGGTCGGGTGAAATGTTCATGCGCGCGGCCGGTCAACGGACTATGGACGGGGTCATCGTCGAGCGCAACCCCTGAACTTCATGGCCGACTTGTAGGGCAGCCGGAAACTTGGCCGCACGAACGGCGCACCTGACCATAGAACATGGCCCGGCGGTTACGCCTCGACGAGGCAATCGACTTGTTCCTCGACCATTTGAAGGTCGAGCGCGGCTTGGCCAGACTCACGATCGACGCGTACGGTCGTGACCTCGCACGGTTCGGCGGGTTTCTGTCCGACCGCGGCCGCGAGGACGTCGACGACATTGCCCCTGTCGATGTGGCCGACTTCGTGATCTCGCTCGGCGACGCTGGGCTGGGGGCTCGCAGCCGGGCCCGAACGCTGGTGGCGATCCGTGGGCTCTGCAAACACCTGGTCGCGGAGCGCTGGCTCGACGCAGATCCGTCGGAGCTGATCGACGCGCCCAAGATGGCGCAGCGTCTTCCCGGCGTGCTCGGCGAAGACGCCGTGGCCCGACTGATCGCTACGCCCGACGAGACCCCGCGCGGGTTGCGCGACGCGGCGATGATCGAGCTCACCTATGCATCGGGGCTGCGGGTCTCCGAGTTGGTCTCGCTGCCGCTCGCCGACGTCAACTTGAAGGCCGGCCACGTCCGCGTCACCGGCAAGGGCAGCAAGACGCGACTGATCCCACTCGGGGACGCAGCGCGGGTGAAGATCCAGCGCTACCTCGACGAGGTCCGGCCAGGTTGGATCAGCGATCCCGCCGAACGGGCGCTGTTCATTACCGAGCGCGGTGGTCCGATGACGCGGCAGGGATTCTGGAAAGCACTGCGCGGCTACGCGATCCGCGCGGGCGTGCGGTTACCCTCGGGCGGTGTATCGCCGCACAAGCTTCGCCACTCGTTCGCGACCCACCTCGTCGAGCGCGGAGCAGATCTTCGCGCGGTGCAGGCGATGCTCGGCCACGCCGACATCTCCACGACGCAGGTCTACACCCACGTTGGCCAAGCGCGGATGATCGAGCAGCTTCGCAAGCACCCGCGCGCGCGTTAGGCCGACGGCCGATGCACATTCATCGTGGGCAGTCGTTAGGATGCCAGCATGCCCCGCGCAGCCCGTGCCCTCGTCGCCTCGTGCGTCGCGCTGGGATTCGCGTGCGGCGGATCGCGGCCGGCGCGCTCGCCTAGGCCCGCCGGCGCGACCAAGACCTACTCGCCGCTCGGCATCAAGCAAGATGCCAAGGCGCCCCACCAAGCCGTCATCCTCGGCACGGACGTCAACAACGGGTCGACGGTCGTGCCGCTGCCCGCGCAACCGACGCGCGTCGTCGTCGAGGCGATGACCGTATCGCTCGGCACCACGATCGCCGGAGGATTCACGCCGGTGAAGCTGTCGGCCGCGCCCAACCCCGACGGCTCGGTCCAGGTCGGAATCTACGAGGAGATGTCGGGAGGCACCGGCACGCAGTGGCGCGCAGGTGTGTGGGTGGCGGCGTACGTCGCGGCATCGACGCTCGGCAAAGATCTCACCGACTACACGTTCTCGGCGTCGTCGAGTGGGTTTATCGATGGCGCCTCTGCGTCCGGCCTGATCGCCGGCGGATTTCTCGCGGCGATGACCGGCGCACCGATCGATCCGACGGTGACGATGACCGGCACGATCAATCCCGACGGCACGATCGGTCCCGTCGGCGGGATCCCGGAGAAGGTCACCGCCGCGATCGATCACGGCAAGAAGCGGATCGGCTTCCCGATCGGGATGCGATGGTCGACCTCGGAGGCGACCGGTCAGCGCGTCGACATCGTCGCCCTCGCCAAGCGGCGAGGTGTCGTCGCGGTCGAGCTCGCCAGCGTCCACGACGTCTACCGCTTGCTCACCGGCAAGGAGCTGCCCGTGCCGGTGCCACTTGCCGAGGCGGAGATGGCGCTCGATCCCCAGACCGTCACCCTCCTCGAGACGAAGTATCGTGGTTGGCAGCAACGGCTCGCCGGCGAATGGAGCGGCCTTCTGCAATTGCAACAGGCCGGCCGCCTCCCGGATGCGTTGGTCGTGCTGGCCCGCCAGGCCGAGGCGCACGCAGCGCGCGCGGAGCGATTCCACAAGCAGGGCATGCTGCCGGCCGCCTACACCAAGATGCTCGCCGCGTGGATGTCCGCTGCGACCGCGACCGACACCTACGACGTGCTCGCGCGCGTGCAAGCGGGCGATATCCGCGGCGCGATCGCGGCGATCGGCGCGCTCGACGAGCTCGAGCAGCGAACGGTCGATCTGTTCGATCGGATCGGCGCGGCACCCCCGACCACGATCAGCGGACACCTCACGATGATCGCCGCGTTCCAAGCGGCGCTGCGCGCCTGGGGGTTCAAGGTCGTCGCGAACGAGATCGTCGAGCGCACCAAGGCCCTGCTCGCTCGGCTGAGCGGGCTGCAGGCCTCCGAGCGCCGGTCGCGAGCGATCGCCGATCAGGTGGTCGGCTCGGTGGCCCCCACCATCGTGCTGATCGGGCGAACCGTGGCCGAGACCGCGCTCGCCGGAGAGCTGCTCGAGCTCGGCGGACAGACCTCGAGCGGCTATCGCTGCTCGGCGCAGATCGTGAAACAGCTATCGACCTCGTTTCAATCCGCATCGGTGGCAGGCATTCACTACTTCGACACGCTGCTCGTCGAGCCGTTTGCGAAGTCAAACCAGGTCTCGCTCGATGAAGCGCGGATGAAGTTCGCGATCAGCGATCCTAACTACCTCGTCGCGTACATGATGTCGCATCTGCAGAACGCGCCCGGGCTGCCGCAACAGCTCAAGGCTCGCTGGGGTGAGCGATCGCTGTCGTGGGCGCTGCTGTCGCTCGCGGGCAATGAGCTGGCGTTCAACCACGCCGCCGAGCTCGTCGCCCTGCACTACTCGCTGGGCGCCCGAACCAACCCGATCGGCGACGTCGTAGCGATCGAGCACGACAAGGCGTTCCGCAACATGTTGGCGACCGCGGAGCGAACCGCTCGATCGGCCGCACGGGCCGCGCGGATCGCGACCGGCACGATCCCGGTTCAAGCAACGTTGTCCTATCAGCTCGCGCGGGCGCAGCAGGATGGCGACCTATCCGACCAAGTGTCAGCGCTCGCGTCGTACTGGGTATCGTCGGCCGCGTCGCAGACCGCGGTGATGCTCGCGCGGAACTGATCTCCACGCTACCTTGCGACAATGGAGCGGCCGTCGTCGCACCCCCCGCCGCCACTCGAGCGGAAGTTGCGACTCGAAGAGCTGCTTCACGAGCTCGGCGCCAAGGTTCCCGAAGCGGGAGCGGCGCTGCGTGACGACAAGCTGACGGTCGGCGAGCTGGTCGACTGTGCGGCGGAGGGCGGGTTCGGGTTCTTGATCGGAATCCTGGCCCTGATCGCGATCCCGTTCTTCGGGTTATCTACGCCGTTCGGCCTCGCGATCGCGCTGGTCGGTGCGCAACTGATGCTCGGGCGCCACCAACCCTGGTTACCCGCGCGCGCGCGCCGGCGCGAGCTGAACATGGCGATGCTGGATCGCGTGGCCGTCATGCTCGAGCGCAGGACGCGATGGCTCGCGCGTTCGACGCGACGGCGCTACGAGACCCTGATCGCACCGCGGTTCATCGGATTCTGCATCGTGCTACTCGCGCTCGGGCTGGCGCTGCCGATTCCGATCCCAGGATCGAACTGGGTGTTCTTGGCACCGCTGTTCGTGTTCGCGGTCGGATTGCTCGAGCGCGATGGAGCGTGGATCTCGGTCGGTTACGTCGCGACGGTGGTCGATATCGCGCTGCTGATCGCGTTTGGCGGCACCGTGATCGCCGTGCTCGAAGGCGTGTGGCGGTGGATCACCTGATCGACCGGCCGCGCTACTTCTGACTACGCAACAGCTCGGCGATGTCCTTCTGACCCGCCGGATCCTCGAGCAACGCGACTTGCTGAGCGGTCACGGCATCATGATCGAGCATCAGCTCGACCGCGCGTCGCGCGCCGATCAGGCCCGAGGCTCGGCCGGGCGGCTGGATCGCCCAATCGGCCACCTGGGCCTTTTCGACGACCTCGACGATCCACGCCAGGTCGCGCTTGAATCGCTCGTCGCTGTAGCCCTTGCTGTCGCCGAGCCCGAACCACATCACCTTGGCGAATCCGAGCCGCTTACCCGACGGCAGCATCATCGCTTCGCCGGCCTCGCCGCTCGCGCGGCTGCCCTTGAGCAACTTCGACAGCCGGCCGCACATCCGCCAATCCGCGAGCCCTGCGGCGCCGCGCAGCGGCCGATCGTCCTTGAACACGGTGACCACCAGACAATCGCGCCGGGTCTCATCCCAGCGAGCGAGGTCGAGCGGCAGCACCGAGAGCGCCATGCCGCGCTAGTCCTCTGCCGTTCTGCCGGCCGCCGTCGCGATCCGATCGAGTACGCCGTTGACGAACGCCGATGACTCCGCGGTACCGAATCGCTTCGCGAGCTCGACGGCCTCGTTGATCACGACCTTCACGGGCACATCACGAAACGCCACCAGCTCGCATGCGCCGAGTCGCAGGATGTTGCGGTCGACGCGTGACATCCGATCGATCCGCCAGTTCTTCGATGCGGACGCGATGAGCTCGTCGATCTCCGACGTGCGTGCCGAGGCTGCCGCGACCAATTCACGCGCGAAGCTCTGCGCGCCCGGATCGATGTCGAGCTCGAACGCGCTCGCCCAATCGATCGCAGCGCCGGCGACATCGGTGGCGGTGTCGCCATCGCGCGCATACAGCAGCTGGAGCGCAAACGCGCGGGCGGAACGACGGGTACCGGTGCTCACTATTTCCTCTTACCGCGCTTGGCCGAAAGTGCCGAGTACAACGACGCGAGCTCGATCGTCGCCATTGCGGCGTCGAACCCCTTGTTGCCCGCCTTGGTACCTGCGCGCTCGAGCGCTTGTTCGATCGTATCGGTGGTCAACACGCCGAAGCTGATCGGAACCTCCGACGTCGCAGCTGCGCCGGCGATGCCACGTGTGGCTTCACCGGCGACGTAGTCGAAGTGCGGCGTCGAGCCACGGATCACGGCGCCCAGCGCGATCACGCCATCCACCCCGCCGCGCGCCACGACCTGACGCACGACTTGTGGCAGCTCCCACGCGCCGGGGCACCACACGATCGTCACGTCGTCCGCGTTGCCGCCGGTGCGAACGATCGCATCGACCGCACCCGCCACCAGCTGTTCGACGATGAGCCCGTTGAACCGGCTGGCAACGATCGCGAGCTTCATGCCCGCGGCAGACAGAGTGCCCTCGATGGTGGTCGGCATATACGGGCCCCGATATACACCACGAGCCCCGCGAATTCCAAAGGCTTGCATGCGCGCGGTGGCGAGCGTGGAGGATCGCTCAGCCCGACTTGCGACGGGCCGCCATCCCCCGGGGGACCGGCATCCGCTCGACGATCTCGATGCCGAACGCCTCGATCGCCGCGATCCGGCGATCGCTGTGAATCATCAGGCGGATCTTGTGCAAACCGAGGTCAGCAAGCACCTGCGCGCCGAGGCCGAAATCCCGCAAGGTCTCGCTGGTCGGCAACTGGAGCGCTGAGTTCCGCGACGCTGGTTCCTGCTGCAGCACGAGCCGCTCGAACGACGCTTTGAACCGCATCCGACCGCGATTCATCACGTAGAGCAGGACGCCGGCGCCTTCCTGATCGATCGCTTGCAGCGCCGCATCGAGATCCGGCCGCAGCGCGAATGGATCCGACAGCGGATCCATCGCGGCGACGCGAACCAGCACCGGCTTGCCCTGCGCGGTGATCGCGGCGACGTCACCGCGGACCAACGCGAGGTACTCGGTGTCCTCGACGTCGGTGTTGTAGTAGTGGGCGGTGAACGGATCGCCGGGGCCGAGCCAACCCGGCCGCAACGCGCCGGTCGCCTGCCGCCGCACGATCCGCTCGCGCTCGAGGCGATACGCGATGATGTCGGCGACCGTCAGCAACAGCAGGCCGTGCTTCTCGGCGAACACCTCGAGCTCGGGACGTCGCGCCATCTCGCCGTCCTCACGCATGATCTCGCAGATCACGCCGGCCGGCTTGAGCCCCGCGAGGCGCGCGAGATCGACCGAACCTTCGGTCTGGCCGGTGCGCACCAGCACGCCACCCGTGCGCGCGCGCAGCGGGAACACGTGGCCGGGCGAGACGACACTCGCAGGGCCCGCGTTGTCGGCGATCGCCGCGAGGATCGTCGTCGAGCGATCGCGCGCCGAAATTCCGGTGGTCACGCCGTGACGCGCTTCGATCGACACCGTGAACGCGGTGCCGAGCGACGCTTGGTTGTCGCGCACCATCATCGGCAGCTCGAGCTTGTCGATCATCGCGTCGTCCATCGCGAGACAGATCAGCCCGCGCGCGTGGGTCGCCATGAAGTTGATATGCTCGGGCGTGACCGCTTCGGCGGCGAACACCAGATCGCCCTCATTCTCGCGATCCTCATCGTCGACGAGGATCACCATGCGGCCGGCTCGCACGTCGTCGAGGGCACGGGTTACGCGTTCGATGGCGGTCATTCGGGCCTCCCTGTCGCCGGTGCGTCGACGAACCTCAGCAGCGTCTCCACATGCTTGGCGAGAATATCGACCTCTAGATTGACGCGGTCACCGGCGTTCAAGCTGCCGAGCGTCGTGTGATCGCGAGTATGAGGGATGATCGCGACCGAGAAACCGTTGCGATCGACTGCGTTGACCGTGAGGCTAACGCCCGCGATCGCGATCGATCCCTTCTCGACGATGTAGCGCGCGAGCGGCGCCGGAGGTCGAATCAGCAGGACGAGGTTCGCGCCGAGATCGCGCCGCGACACCAGCTCGCCCGCACCATCGATATGGCCGGTGACCCAGTGTCCGCCGAGTCGATCGCCGAGCTTGAGCGCGCGTTCGAGATTGAGCTGCGATCCGACGCGCATCGAACCAAGCGTCGTTCGCAACAGCGTCTCGGCGCCGGCGAGCACCGTATACGCGTCGCGGGTGATGTCGGTGACGGTCAGGCAAGCGCCGTCGTGGCACACCGATTCGCCGATCGCGAGCTCGGCCACCGGCATCCGCGCCGGCTTTACGGTGATCACGAGCGCGTCGCTGCGCCGGTCGGCCCGCGTGACGGCGCCGACGTCTTCGACGAGACCCGTGAACATCGGCCCCGTGTGTATCACACCGCGACGTTTGGCGACGCTCGAGTTACCGAGGCCGTGCCCGCAGCCGCAAGTCCTCGCCGATCCACGCGGGTTCGCCCTCGTAGACAAACCCTGGCGCCGCCGCCAACGTGGCGACACCTTTGCCGCCGACCCAACTCTTCGCCGGGCCGCCGACGACCTTCGGCGCGACGTAGATGATCAGCTCATCGGCATAGCGCTTGGTCAGCAGATAGCCGTGCAGCTCGCCCCCGCCCTCGACGAGGACCGAGGTGATGCCCGCATCCGCGAGTCGTCCCGCGAGCGGATAGATGTCGATCCGGCCGTTGGCGTGGGTTGGTACTCGCCAAACCTCGGCGCCGGCCGCGACTAGCAGCTTCTCGCGCGCGGCCGGTGCCTTGGGGCTGGTCGCGATGATCGTCCGCGGCCCGGTCCGCTTGGGCAACAGGTGCGCGTCGGCTGGTGTCCGCAGCTGACCATCGAGCACGATCCGGATCGGATCGCGCCCGCGCGGCAGCCGGGCGGTCAGCCACGGATCGTCGGCGAGCACAGTTCCCACGCCGACCATCACGGCATCGTGGGTATCGCGCAGCCGCATCACATCGGCGCGCGCCAGCTCCCCCGTGATCCACTTGGACTCGCCGGCGACTGTACAGATCTTGCCGTCGAGGGTGATCGCGGTCTTCAGCGTGAACGCCGGCCTACCCTGCACTGCCCACATCGTGAACGCGCGGTTGGCGGCTTCGCACTGCTCGCGCAACACGCCGACGGTCACCGCGATCCCGCCGCGGCGGATCAGTTGCGCACCACCGCCGTGGCCCTCGACCGGATCGCGCATACCGATCACGACGCGAGCGACGCCCGACGCGCGAACCGCAGGCGCACACGGTGGGGTTCGGCCGTGATGGTTACACGGCTCCAGGTTGACGTAGAGGGTCGCCCCGCGCGCAGCCCCGCCGAGCTTGCGCAACGCGGCGATCTCCGCGTGCGCGGATCCGGCGGCCTTGTGAGCGCCCTCGGCGATCACCTTACCGTTTGCATCGACGATCACGCAGCCGACGATCGGATTCGGCGAGGTGCGCCCGCGATAACGCTCCGCCAGCTCGAGGCAGCGCGTCATGTGAATGCGATCGAGGTCGCGCTGAGCAGGACCGCCAGCCGGCAGCTTCACCCGGCGCGCTCCACCGGCGGCACCTGATGCCGATCGGTGCTCTCCTCGCGGAGATCCTCGAGCGTGTGGCGTCCGGTGTCCTCGCCGCGCAGCGCGTCGAGCTCCTTGACAAATCCGTCGAGGTCGGCGAAGTCGCGATAGATCGACGCGAACCGAACGTACGCGACCTGATCGAGCTCGCGCAGCTTTGGCAACACGCGCTCGCCGAGATCACGCGACGCGATCTCGGAGACCGATAACTCGCCGATCTCGCGCTCGACTTCCAGCGCCAGCGTCGCGATCTGATCTCGCGACACCGGTCGCTTGGCTACCGAGCGCTGGATCCCTCGCTCGATCTTGGTGCGATCGAACGGCTCGCGCCGGCCGTCGCTCTTGACCACCAGCGGCATCGATTCTTCGATCCGCTCATACGTGGTGTATCGCCGGCTGCAACCTTCACACTCGCGGCGGCGACGGATCTCGCTGCCGTCCTTGGACACGCGGGTCTCGATGACCTTGTCTTCGTACGCGGTGCAGAACGGGCAACGCATGGCTACTTGGTGGCCGCCTTGGAGTCCGAATCGATCGCAGCCGAATCGAGCGCAGCCGAATCGAGCGCAGTCAGCTGATCGACACGTCGTTGATGGCGACCCCCTTCGAACGAGGTGTCGCGGAATGCACTCAGCGCGCGCTCGGCAACGCCGATGCCGACCACGCGAGATCCCATGGCCACGACGTTAGCGTCGTTATGAGCGCGAGCCATTTCAGCAGTGAAACTGTCATGAACGAGCGCGCAGCGCACCCCCGGAAGCTTATTGGCTGCGATGCTGATGCCGATCCCGCTGCCGCACAGCACCAGCCCCATCGAGCCCGGATCGGCGGTGACCCGACGGCCAACCTCGGCGCCAAACTCGGGATAGTCGACCGAGGTCTCGTCGGCGGTACCGACGTCGATCACGTCGTCGCCGAGACCGCGCAACATATGCACGAGGTGGCGCTTGAGCGGCAGGCCCGCGTGGTCCGATCCGGCGTACCACTTCATGACGGGATCTATCTGCGATCCCGGTCATCTCGTCAAACCCGCCGCCACGCTGTTACGCGCTTCGAGCGCCATGCGCGGTCAACCGCGCGACTCCGGAGCAGGGTTCTGCGTCCGTCGGCTGCCTCCTCCCTCCCACGGAAAACGCAAAGCCGACTCGCACGCAGAGGTCGGACGAGCCGGATGCAACCGAGCTGGTCCCCCCACTCCGGTCTCCGCGCCCTCAGCGCCTCTGCCTTCCTCGCGGCGGAGCCGACTTTTTCGACCTAGCCGACTGTCGACCTAATCGCCCTTGTAGCGAGACAGAACGAGCGCGGCGTTGGTGCCGCCGAAGCCGAAGCTGTTTGACATCGCGATGTCGACGCGCTGTTCCCGGGCCGTGTTCGGGACGTAGTCCAGATCGCACTCGGGGTCGGGTGTCTCGTAATTAGTCGTCGGCGGGAGCACGCCGCGGGCGATCGCGAGCGCGGTGATACCCGCTTCGATCCCGCCGGCCGCGCCGAGGGTATGGCCGGTCATCGACTTGGTCGACGACATCGCGAGCTTTTTGGCGTGGTCGCCGAACACGACCTTGGTCGCGATCGTCTCGTTCTTGTCGTTGAGATCGGTCGAGGTGCCGTGCGCGTTGATGTACTGAACAGCGCTCGGCGCGATCTTGGCGTCATCGATCGCCAGCTTGAAGCAGCGCTGGGCGCCTTTGTGCTCGGGTGCCGGCGCCGCCACGTGGTGCGCGTCGCTGTTGGCGCCGTAGCCGATGACCTCGGCGTAGATCCGCGCGCCGCGCTTCTTGGCGTGCTCGAGCTCCTCGAGCACCAGGATGCCGGCGCCCTCACCGATCACGAAGCCGTCGCGATCCTTGTCGAACGGGCGGCTCGCCTTCTCGGGCGCGTCGTTGCGCGTCGACATCGCGCGCATCGCATTGAATCCGCCGACACCGAGCACCGTGATCGTCGCCTCGGTGCCGCCCGCGATCATGCCGTCGGCATAGCCGTGGCGAATCGTCCGCATCGCCTCGCCGATCGAATGCGCGCCGGTGGCGCACGCCGACACGTGGGAGAAGTTCGGGCCCAGCGCGCCGGTGCGGATCGAGACCATGCCCGGCGCTTCGTTGATGATGATGTCGGTGACAAAGTACGGCGAGAACCCGTGGCGCGGGCCCTTGGCTACCGTCGCCTGATAGGTGTCCTCGATCGTCTTCACGCCGCCGAGGCCGGCGCCGATGTAGCTGCCCCAGCGCTCCTCTTCACCCGCTGGAACCTTGGTGCCGAGCCCCGCGTCTTCCATCGCCATCATCGACGCGGCAACGCCGAACTGAAGGAACCGATCGAGGTGCTTGAGCTCGCGCTTGTCGAACCACTTAGCCGCATCGAAGTTCTTCACCTCGCACGCGAACTTGGTGGCGAAGTTGGTGACGTCGAACAGCGTGGTGGGCGCCGCTCCGCTCTTGCCAGCGAGCAGCCCCGACCAGGTCGACTCCAGATCGTTTCCGAGCGGAGTGACGAGGCCGATACCGGTGATCACGACGCGACGACGCATGTAGATTTCCTTACCTCGCCCGGCCCGGGATGACGAGCACCCCCGCGGCGAGAGCGAGCGCGAACGCTACTTGAGGTGAGTCTTGATGTAGTTGATCGCGTCCTTAACGGTACGGATCTGCTGGGCGTCCTCTTCGGGGATCTCGATCTTGAACTTCTCCTCGAGAGCAAGGACGAGCTGGACCACGGCCAACGAATCGGCCTTGAGGTCGTCGATGAACGAGGCTTCGGGCCGGATTTGCTCGGCCGATACCTCGAGCTCGCTGCAAATGACTTCCTTGATTTTGCTTTCGATCTCTTCTGGCGACATTGGTTCCTCGGAGGGCTTCGGACTGAAAGTTCGGGGTTGATAGACTATTCGGCCGGCTACATCAACATCCCACCGTTGACTCGCAGCACTTGGCCCGTGATGTAGGACGCTTCCGGGCCTGCCAAAAACGCGACGACGTCGGCGACTTCTTCGCTCCGGCCGATCCGTGACAGTGGGATCTGCTCCATGAGCTTGGCTCGCTGCGCCTCGGGAAGGTGCTCGGCGGTCATGTCGGTCTCGATGAAGCCGGGCGACACCGCATTGCACGTGACGCCACGCGACGACAGCTCGCGTGCGGCGGACATCGTGAGCCCGATCATGCCGGCCTTGGACGCCGAATACGCGATCTGACCGCCGTTGCCCATCTCGCCGACGACCGAGGTGATGTTGACGATCCGGCCGGCTTCCTTCGCCCGGAGCAGCAACATCGACGCCGCGCGGATGCAGTGAAACGCGCCCGACAAGTTGGTGTTGATCGTCTTCGCCCACTGATCGTCGGTGAACCGCATCAGCAAGCCGTTGACCGCGACGCCGGCGTTGTTGACCAGGATATCCAGGCCACCGTGCTCCTTGCCGATCGCCTTGATCGCTTCGGTGACGGCGGCTCCGTCGGCGACATCGAACTTTGCGATCGCTGCCTGACCGCCCGCTTGGGTAACGTCGGCGGCCGCGGCCTGCGCGGCGTCCTCACGCGACGCGAAGTTGATGATGACCTTCGCGCCGCGACGTCCGAGCGCCACTGCGATCGCGCGGCCGATGCCGCGCGACGCGCCGGTAACCAGCGCGACCTTGCCCTGCAGTGCTTTGTCGTTGATAGCCATGCGGTCGTCTCCTGCAGCCCTACGGGTTGAAGCTCGCCACTTCGTGCGGCTCGCCGATCGTGGTCATCTCGATGGTCTCTGCGATGCGCTTGATCAAGCCCTTGAGCACGGCGCCCGAGCCGAGCTCGTAGCCACGGGTCACGCCGAGCTTCGCGATCGCTTGCATCGATTCTTCCCACCGCACCGGCGCAGTGACCTGCTGAACGAGCAGATCCTTGATCCGAGCCGGATCCTGGACGGGCTCGGCGGTGACGTTGGCGACGACAGGTGCGCTCGGCGAGGCGAACGTGACATCCGCGAGCGCGTTCGCGAGCTGGTCGGCCGCGGGCTTCATCAGCGAGCAATGGAACGGTGCGCTGACTGGGAGCCTCTTGACGAGCTTCGCGCCTGCCGCTTTTGCCAGCGGCATCGCGCGATCGATGGCGTTTGTGTGGCCCGACAGCACGATCTGGCCGCCACCATTGAGATTCGCTGGCTCGACCGGCTCGCCGGGCTGCGACGCTTGCTGGCAGGCAGCGCGCAACGCGTCGAGCGGCACGCCGATCACCGCGGCCATCGCGCCAACGCCCACGGGGACAGCCTCCTGCATGTAAAGGCCACGCAGGTGGGTGAGCTTCACCGCGTCGCGCAGCTGAAGCGCACCGACGGCGACGAGCGCGCTCCACTCGCCGAGCGAGTGGCCGGCGACGATGTCGAAGCTCAGGCCGCGATCGCGGAGCACGCGAAACACGGCGATCGAGTTGGTGAGGATCGCGGGCTGCGTGTGCTTGGTGAGGGTGAGCTCGTCCTCGGGACCATCGAAGCAGAGCTTGGACAGCGAGAACCCGAGCACATCGTCGGCTTCTTCGAATGTCCTTCGCGCGACCTCGTGGGTAGCAGCGAGATCACGGCCCATTCCGACCCGTTGGGAGCCTTGGCCGGGAAACAGCAGCGCCGTCTTCATGGCATCGGGGTTTCTCATGCTCCCGGTCCCATGGGAAGGGGGTCTCGAATGGAATCAAGTACGCGAAACTGTTCGCGCACTGCGCAACCATCTGCGCAGCGAACGCGGACCGCGCGCGCTCGCAGCCCGTGCACGTGGCACGTGCACCTCGCAGACACAGTGCTGGCGTCGTGGCGCCATCAGACCGTACTCGACGGCGCCGTGGACGTCAGCGCCACCGTTGTCGCGACTCGTTGTGCGACTTCGTCGCCTACCTGCCCATCGCGTCTCGCCTCGGCGCATCGTTCAAGAAGCTCAGCAGCCGCGCTCGGCGCTCCGCGGTCAGCCGAGCGAACCGCACCGCGAGCAGATCATCCGGATCCGCGGCGGCGAGTCGCGCGCTCAATCCGCGTGCCTCATCCACCGTCAATCCCGCGAACACGGTCGCGAGCTCGCGTTCCTTACGCCGAAATCCGGCGAGCAGCGACTCGTCGGGGCCGATCGGCTCGTCGAGCAACGCGACGAGCGTTGCGTCGAGCGGTGACAGCGGTGGCGCGGGCTTGGGTTTTGGATCTGGTCGCGCGGGACCACCTGAGCCGAGCAGTACGCGAGGGCGAACGCGATGCGAGGGGGAGCGCATGCGCCGCTATCGGCCGCGCTCGGGCGCGGTTGCGGAGCGCTAGCGCTTTTTCGCAG
Source organism: Kofleriaceae bacterium (assembly GCA_050184455.1). GTDB lineage: Bacteria > Myxococcota_A > Polyangia > Haliangiales > Haliangiaceae > JABFXX01. The sequence goes on from JBFXAI010000036.1 coordinate 25,691, forward strand.
CCGGCTTCGCGGGCTTCTTCGCCGCCGGCTTCTTCGCCGCCGGCTTCGCGGCAGGCTTCTTCGCGGGCGGCTTGGCAGCGGCCTTCTTCGCAACAGGTTTCGCTGGCTTTGCGGCGGCCGCCTTCGCGGCAGGCTTCGCCGGCGCAGGCTTTCCCGCCGCGGGCTTCGCGGGCGCCGGCTTTCCCGTTGCGACCTTTGCCGCGGGCTTCGCGGGCACCGGCTTCGCCGCTGCGACCTTCGCCGCAGATTTCGCGACCGGCTTCGCGGCCGGCTTCGCCTCATTCGCCCCGTTCGTAGCTGCTGCCGGCGCGGGAGTGTTGTTGTTCAACGCATCCGCCGTGGTCACCACGGGCTTGGCCGCGGGAGGTGCCGGCGGCCGCGTCTCGTCGGAGATCCCGACCTTGGTCGGCGCACGGCCGATCTTCTTGGGTTCCGGATGAACCTGGATCAACCGGCACGGCAGATCCGCGGCGAGCAGCTTCGCCATCACGACGTCCGCGTTCATCTCGCGTTGCACGGCGAGGTACGCGCGACCGGGCTCCTTCTCGGTCGGTCCCCACGCGCCTTCGCACACCACGCGATCGTGGTCGCACGCGCGCGCGAGCGCTTGAAACGCCTCGTCTCCGCTCACGCCGCGCGGCGCATAGTCGACGATCATCGCCCACCGGCCGCCATCCTCGACGATCCGCGAGCTGATCAACCGCCACGGGGTTCCCTCGCGATCCCACGTCGGAAATCCATCCTTCACCGGCGACACCACGATCGTGTCACCCCAGGTCGGCTTGGCGTGCATGAACGGAACGTTTACCAGCTTCACCTTGCGGCTCCCGTCGGGGCCCGGTGCTGGTCCGAGATCGTGCGCCCACGGTGTCTCCGTGTCCTCGCCCTTATTCGTCAAGCAGACCTTGATCAGCTTCGACTCGCTCACAGGCGCATCCTATCCCAGCTCTACCCCGCCAGGCCGGTAAGCGCGGATGCCAGCTGCCCGGGAAGCGATCGCTCCGCGAACTGGTGGGCGGCCCGGATCGCGCTGGCAATCGCCGCAGCGTCGCTGCGCCCGTGCGCGATGATCACCGGCTTGGACACCCCGGCGAGCAGCGCGCCCCCGATTTCGGTGTAGTCGATTCGTTTGGCGAGGCCACGCAACGCCGGGGCCACCAGCGCCGAGCCGAGCCGCGCCAGCGGCGTTCGCTCGAGCTCCTGGCGAACCATACCGAACATTCCCTCGGCGATGCCCTCGCAGGTCTTGAGCACCACGTTGCCGGTGAACCCATCGGTCGCGATGGCGTCGACGTCGCCACGAAACAGATCGCTGCCCTCGACGTAGCCGATGTAGTGGAACGAGCCGGTCATCCCGGCGAGCAGCGCATGCGCTTCACGTGTCAATGCCGTGCCTTTGCCCGGCTCGGCACCGTTGGACAAGAGGCCCAGCCGCGGCTTCGCGCGGCCGTGAACCACGCGGTCGTAGGCAGCCGCGATCACGCCGAATTGCGCGAGTTGCGCTGGCTTGGGATCGACGTTGGCGCCGGCATCGCAGAGGACCAGCGGCCCCGACGGGGTCGGCAGCACGGTGACGATCGCCGGACGCTCGACGCCGGGCAGCCGCCCGATCACGAACAGCGCGCAGGCGAGCATCGCCCCGCTGTTACCCGCCGAGACGACGGCATCACCGTGGCCGTCGGCCACTCGGGTCACCGCCACGCGCATCGACGACTCGGGCTTCGCCCGAAACGCCTGGGCCGGGTGATCATCCATCGTGATCACGTCCGGTGCGTGCACCACGTCGACGCGATCGCTCGCGGTCTTGCCCGCCTTCGATAGCTCTGCCGCGAGCACGCGCTGATCCCCGACCAGCACGACCTCGACAGGCTGCGTGCGCACGGCCGTCAACGCTCCGGCCACTTCAGGCTCGGGCGCACGGTCGCTGCCCATGGCATCGACGACGACCTTCACGGCGTCGCCCTACCCATGTGGTCACTCTTCAGCGGTCTTTTTCGCGATCACAGTTTCGCCGCGGTACTGGCCGCAGCTCATGCAAACGCGATGCGGAATACGCGGCGCGCCGCAGTTAGAGCAGGCCTGAACCATCATGTGGTTCTCGCCTGATTTCTTCGACCACGCTGAGCGTTGCTGGCGAGTGCGGGTCGGACCGCGACGACGTTTTTGCAGTGCCATGACGAACTCCGGGGGGCTCTTGTGCCAGGTCAGGAGGGCAATTTCAAGCCCTTGAGTGCGGCGAGACGCGGATCGATCGGCTTCTCACACTGGCAAGTCGCCGTATTTCGGTTGATACCGCACTGCGGACAGAGCCCCTGGCACGTTTCGCTGCACAGCGGGGCAAACGGTACAGACAGCACGAACTGTTCACGAAATAGCGGCTCGAGATCGACCGAATCGCCGTCGTAGGGGAACAGATCCAGGTCATCCTCGCCGACTTCGGCGCCGTCTTCACCAGCCTCCTCTGAAGCGTCGGCCGGGAGCTCGGCGCGGGGTAGGAACGTCACGCGAAGCCGCTCATCGATGTCTAGCTTCACCGGCTCGACACAGCGGCTGCACGCGACGGTGAGCTCGCCCTTGAACGTGCCGGCGACGAACACGTGCGCGCCGTCGGCGTAGAGCTCGAGCTTGGCGGTGCCCGAGCCGGCGTTGGGATCGGGGTCCGGCGCCTGCAGCGCGTCGCGCATCGGTAGGCCGCGCAACCAGTCGCTGACTTGCTCCGGCGGCACGTCGACGCTGCGCTGCGTCGGAAGATCGCGCAACAGCACGGTGTATGGAGAGGTCTTAGCCGCCATCGGAACCGCGGCAATATAGGAACCACCGTCGGGGTGTCAAGCAAAGCCCACCCCGCCCGGCCGCGCGTGCGGTATTCTGACGGCGATGCGGACGCTGGTGATCACATCGCTAGCCTTGGTGACGCAACTGACCTGCGGCCCACCGGTGCTGCGCGACGCACCCCGGCCGGACCCCGCCGCCGTCGCCGGCGCATCTGCTGCGCTCGCCGGCGCCGCCGCGCTCGCCGATCCCAATGCCGCTCAGAAGCGTCAGGAACAGGCGATGGCACCGGAGCAGAACAACAAGGGCGTAAAGGTCAAAGAGACCGTCCCTGCCGACGTGTTCGATCGGCTCGACAAAGGCCCGCCCAGCGACGCTGGCGTCCCGATCGATGCGGCGACGACGACGGACGGCGGCGTGAACGCGCCGCGCAAGAATGTCAATCTCAAGCTGCGCCCCGACGCGGACCACGACGACTGACGAAGGGGGATCCGTCCCGGCTGGCTTCGTTGCTTGCGTATCGACCGATCAGGACGCGTTGCCGGCATCGAGGAGTGGGGCACTGCTCAGGGCGCGTTGTTGTTGTCGTTGGAACCCGGCAACAACGCGATCAGCCCCCCGGTCTGCAACACCGCGCGTGCGCCGCGAAGACCGTCTGTGCCCAGCGCAGCAAGCTCCCCTCGCAGCGGGGGTGCGCGGAGGGCCTCCGAGATTCGCTCCATCACCTGCGCGGTGCGGGGAACGGCGTCGTGCTCCACAGATCCCGCTTGCGATGGCGCAGTGGGGAAACTCGCGATCGCAGGAGGGTTGGGGATCGAGGGCGAGTGGCTCGCGTCGCCGATCAGGTACCCGACCGTGGCGACCGCGGCGACCGCTGCCAGCAGTCCAGCGGCCACCCATCGCACGGCGATAGCCGGACGTGGCATGACCAGCGGAAGCGGTGCGAACATCGCGCCCCCGGCGAGCCGGCGATCCAGCGCGGTCAGTCGCTCGGCAAACTGGGCGCACCGGGAACAGCGATTGAGGTGACGAACGCAGCGGGGCGACATCGGCATCCCCTCATCCAGGAAGGTAGAGAGCCGCCATCGAGTGATCAAGCACGTCATCGGATGTCCTCCTCGAGCAACTTCCTGCGGGCGCGGAACAGCATCACCTTGGTCGCGACGACACTGCGTCCGAGCTCGCTGGCGACCTCTCGGATCGACAGCTCCTGCGCATAACGCAGCCACATCGCGCGATACGATTCGGGGCCCAGGATCTGTTCTGCCGTCTGCCACAGCGCCGCGGCGGTCGCAGGCACGGGCGCGGCGATCGTGTCGATCGGCGCGCCGCGATGTTCGCGTTCGGTTCGCCGCCGCCCTGCGTCCCGGTGGGTGGCAGCGACGTTCTTGCCGATCGCGAACAGCCAGGTCTCGAATCTTCGATCTGGGTCATAGCGATCGAGGCTGCGGTACGCGCGAAGAAATGTCTCCTGGACCGCATCATCCGCGTCGCTCGCTCGGTCGAGCTGGCGCCCGAGAAACCGTGTCAGCGGCATTCGGAGCCGCGTCACCAGCTCTTCGAAGCTCGCTTGATCACCGCGTTGCGCGCGCGCAGCGAGGTCCTCGACCGACAGGTCGTGTAGCGATGATCCGGCCACGGCGATCACGGGTTGGCGGCGGCCTTCAGGAGCTTTATCAGCTCCCGTGATGGAATCGCCATCGCAACATCGATGCGCTTGCCCTTCACCGTTATCTGTAGCTTGTCGAGCAGCGGCGCAAACTGCTTGGCGTCGTCCGACAGCGCGGCGAGCGCGCGCACGCCCTCGACCACACTCTTGATCTGCTGCGCACCCGCCTCGGTCGCCACATCTGCCGTCGCGTTCGCCCGCAGCTCCGCGTTTACCTCGGCGATCGTCATCGCGAACGACGACAGCTCTGATTTGAGCGTCGCCGACTGTGCCGACTGACTGACTTTCTCGAGGAGCTGATCATCCAGAGCAGCGAAGAAGAACACACCCGGCGTGCGCGAGGCGGTGAGCGACTTGTGGCCCGCGAGGCTTTTCGACCTGCTCTGCAACACGTCGATCGTCTGCGCCATACTGGCCTCGTCGTCTGCAAGCACGAACAGCTCGCCGACCCGCGCGACGAAGGTCTGCTCATCCCCCTTGTCGAACCGGCGGCCCTTCACCGTGCCTACCGTGATGGGCTTCTGGTCGCCCAGTCCATCGAGCACGACATCCAGCTTGCCTGGTTCGCTCGTCTCCCAAATCATGGCGCCTCGATCATCGTCATCGATCCAAAACGACACACTGCGTGTGTGGGTCAGCAGGTGCTGAATCAGCGGACGGTGCTCTGCTGGGAGGCGATTCGCCGCCTCGTTCGTGTTCGCGAGAACTTCGAGGGCGGCGATTTGCTGGGTCTTGCGACTCGCGTCCACGTCGAAATGGCCAACACCCTCCGCGGCTGCCGGCAGCCGGGCGGGATCGAAAGGCTTTGCTACGGCGACGGCAGGCGCGGCAACCACGGCGAACCACAGGGCGAGCATTGCAGCAATCGGCACTCGGGCACGGCGGGGCATCGAGTCGTTCATGCTCGTGGTACCTCCGAAACAGGCGAGAGGTTACACGCGGTCGGAAGCGACGCGATCACGCGGTTCGCGACATCGCGCCCGCGAGCTCGCGGACGAGTGCTGCGACGCGATCGGGCGCGCCCGTCGCTGGGCCAGCGGCGACGGCGTCTACGAGCGCGGTACCGACGACCACGCCGTCGGCGATCGCGGAGAATCGCGCGGCATCGGCGGGCGTGCGAATGCCGAAGCCGACGGCGACGGGCGATCCAGACGCAGCGCGCACCTCGGCGATCCGTGCGGGATCGACGGGAGCGGCTGCGCGCGAACCGGTGACGCCGGTGAGCGAGATGTAATAGACGAACGGCGCGCTGAGCTGGGCGAGTCGCGCGATCCGTGACGGCGTCGAGGTCGGCGCGACGAGCGGGATCACGGCGACGTCGTGCGCAGCGAGTGGTTTCGCGAGCTCGTCGAGCTCGTCGACGGGGAGATCGACGGTGAGCACCGCATCGACTCCGGCATCGGCAGCGCGCCGTGCGAACGCGGCGGTGCCCATCACGAACATCGGGTTGTAATAGCCGAACACCACGATCGGCACGGTGACGCCGCGGCGGCGCAGCTCGGCGACGGCGTCGAGCGCACCTGACAGCGTCGCGCCCGCATCGAGCGCTCGCTCCATCGCGCGCTGGATCGAGGGGCCATCGGCCGACGGATCCGAAAACGGCACACCGAGCTCGATGACATCCGCGCCCGCGCGAGCAACGGCTTCGACGACCGCCACCGACGTCGTCGGATCAGGATCGCCGAACGTCAGATACGCGACCAGCGCCGCTCGGTGCTGCTCGCGCGCGTGATCGAACGCACCGCGCAGCCGAGTCATCGTTGACCTCGCAGCTGCGCGACCGTGGTCATGTCTTTGTCGCCGCGTCCGGACAGCCCGACGATAATGACGCCGGTCTTGCCGACCAGCTTGGCCACCTCATCGAGCGCAGCGATCGCATGCGCAGTCTCGAGCGCACACAGGATGCCCTCGGTGCGAGCGAGCCGCTCGAGCGCGGCCAGCGCCTCTGCGTCGGTGCGCGACACATACGTCGCCCTGCCCGCGTCCTTCCACGCGGCGTGCTCGGGTCCGACACCGGGATAGTCGAGGCCGGCGCTGATCGAGTGCGCGTGTGCGATCTGACCGTCAGGAGTGGTCAGCACATAGCTCTTGCTGCCGTGAAGCACGCCGACTTTGCCGGCACTCAGCGTTGCCGCGTGCCTGCCGGTCGCCACGCCTTCACCCGCGGCTTCGACCCCGATCAATCGAACGTTCAGATCGTTCACGAACGGCGCGAACAGTCCGGCGGCGTTGGAACCGCCACCAACGCATGCGATCAACGCCTGCGGAAGCTCTCCGGTTGCTGCAACGATCTGCGCCCGCGCCTCGCGGCCGATCACGGCCTGAAGATCGCGCACCATCCACGGATACGGGTGCGGGCCAGCGACCGAGCCGATCAGATAGAACGTGTCGGCGACGTTGGTGACCCAGTCGCGCAGCGCTTCGTTCATCGCGTCCTTCAAGGTCCGCGTCCCGCTCTCGACCGGATGCACGCGCGCGCCGAGCAACCGCATCCGCTCGACATTGAGCGCCTGGCGCACGACGTCCTCGGCGCCCATGTAGATCTCGCACGGCAATCCGAACAGCGCCGCGACGGTCGCGGTGGCAACGCCATGCTGGCCGGCTCCGGTCTCGGCGATCAGCCGCCGCTTGCCCATGCGCCGGGCGAGCACGGCTTGGCCGATGCAGTTGTTGATCTTGTGCGCGCCGGTGTGATTGAGGTCCTCGCGCTTGAGATAGACCTCGGCGCCGACCTCGGCCGATAGCCGGCGCGCGTGATAGAGCCGCGATGGGCGACCGACGTAGTCAGCGAGCAGCCGATCGACCTCGGTCCAAAACGCTTGATCGGCGCGAGCCGCGCGCCATGCCGCTTCGAGCTCGGCGATCGCAGGCATCAGGGTTTCGGCGACGTATTGGCCACCGAACTCGCCGAATCGCCCGGCCGCGGGTTCTGCGAGCCTGGCGATTTCTTCGGCGGTCGACATCGGACCGGCATCGTACCGCAACGTCACTGGGTTCACCCAGCTGCGCGCGCAGCAGCGATGAACGCGGTGACCCGCGCGGCGTCTTTGATCCCCGGCGCAGCTTCGACGCCGCTCGCCGTATCGACGCCCCATGGCGTTGTCGCTGTGATCGCCGCGGCAACGTTGGCCGGCGTGAGCCCGCCTGCGACCACGAATCGGCGCTGCGGGAACGCGGCGATCGCCCGATGCGCCAGACCCCAATCGAACGTGGTCCCGGAGCCACCGCGCCCGTGCGACGGCGTGTCCAACAGCACCGCTTCGACCGCGCGCTCGTCGTAGCTGTGGATCGTATCGGCGCGATCTGCCGCGAGCGCCTTCCACACCGGCAGCCCGGTCGCCGCGGAGGCGGCCTTGGCAAACGCCTCGTCTTCGTCGCCGTGGAGCTGGATCGCCGCCAGCTGTGCGTGGCCGTGGGCACTGCAGATCTCGTCGACGCTGGCGTTGACGAACACGCCGACGACCGGAACGTTGCCCGCACGAGCCGCAGCCGCCACGTCTCCCGACCGCGCGGGCGGGAGGTAGCGCTTCGAGGGTGGCCAGAAGTTCAACCCGATGAAGTCCGCACCGGCGCGCGCGACGTGCTCGGCGTCCTCGACACGGGTGACGCCGCAGATCTTCACCTTGACCGGCATCACGGGCCTTCGCGAAGCGCGCGCAGCGCAGCGCCCGGCGACGCCGCGCGCATCAAGTGCTCGCCGACCAGCACCGCGTGAGCTCCGGCCGCGCCGAGCTGCGTGATGTCGTCCGCGGTCCGGATGCCGCTCTCCGCCACCAGCACGACGCCAGCCGGGACCTCCGGCGCGATCGCGGGCGTGAGTGACATGTCGATCTCGAGCGTCTTGAGGTTGCGATGATTGATCCCGAGCAAGGTCGTTCCGGCGGCCAGCGCGACCTCCGCTTCGTGGCGATCGTGAACCTCGACCAACGCGTCGAGGCCATAGCTCGTCGCGGCAGCGAGCAGCTCGGCGAGCTGGTCCGGAGAAAGCGCGGCGACGATCAGCAGCACCGCGTCCGCGCCGGCGGCACGCGCCTCCGCGAGTTGATAGCTGTCGATGATGAAGTCCTTGCGCAGTAGCGGCACCGACACCCGCGCGCGGCACTGGGCGAGGAACTCCAGCCGACCGTCGAAGAACTCGCGATCGGTCAACACGGAGATCGCCGACGCGCCGGCCTCGGCGTATTCGGCCGCGACCTCGGCCGGATCGGCGCCCGGACGAATCGCACCCGCCGAGGGTGACGCTCGCTTGACCTCGGCGAGCACGCGCACCGGCGTGCCCGCCGGTCGCGACAGCGCGCGCGAGAGCCCGCGCAACGATTCGCCTCGCTGAATGTTCGCCTCCAGCGCAGCCAGCGATCTGCGTTGCTTGGCGGCGGCGACCTCGACTGCCTTCGCACGCAGGATCCGATCGAGCACGCTCATTCAGCCCCCACGAAGTCGGCCGCGGTCTTGCTCGCGAGCTCCGAAAGATCCGTGTCGAGAGCAGCGCTGCTCGCCTCGCGCCAGCGATACAGCGCGAGCTGCCCGGAGCCCTCGCGTACCGCCGCTGCCGCTCGGCGGAACTGATCCGGCAGCCGCTCCACGCGGAACGGACCGGGCTCGAGCAACTCGAGGCCGAGCGCGGCGGTCATCGCGGATGCATGGAGCACCGCCTCGTAGCGCTCGCCGTGTGCCACCTGATGACCCGCGAGCACCTTACGCAACACGCCGGCATTGTGCGGCGCATCGCCACCCGCGAGCCCCGCCGGATCGACGTCGTCGCAGCCAAACTGGCTCGGCGTTAGGTCGCGCACGGTAACGCTGCCCTCGTCATAGATCGCCACGTGGGTCTCACCGTGCACGGCGATCTCGTCGATCCCGCCTTCGCCGTGGACCACCGCGGCGCGGCGGACGCCGAGCGCACCGAGCGCAGCGGCGATCGGCGCGCACCACCGGTGGTCGTAGACGCCGACGATCTGATGACGCACGTTGGCCGGGTTGGTCAGCGGTCCGAGCAGGTTGAAGATCGTGCGCGTACCGAGCTCGCGCCGCGGCCCGCTGACGTGGCGAGTCGCGGCATGAAACTTCGGGGCGAACGCGAAGCCAATGCCGGCGACCTCGATGCACCGCGTGACCACCGCAGGCTCGACGTCGATCGCGACGCCGAGCGCTTCGAGCACGTCGGCCGAGCCGCACTTCGACGACACCGCACGATTGCCGTGTTTGGCCACGGTACCGCCACACGCGGCGATCAGGATGCCGGCCAGCGTCGACACGTTGATCGAGCCCACGCCATCACCACCGGTGCCGCAGGTATCGATGCTCCGCTCGACCCGCGGACACGCCAACGGCAACGCGCGCGCGCGCATCGCGGTCGCGGCGCCGACGAGCTCGTCGACGGTCTCCCCCTTGGCGCGCAGCGCGACCAAGAAACCACCGATCTGCGCCGCGGTCGCCGTGCCGTCCATGATCACGCCGACGACCTCTGCCATCTGGTCGCGCGACAGCCCCTGCCCGCCCAACATCGTGCCGATCGCGCGAACGATCGCGGTCATCGTTTCGCCATGTTCAGAAAGTTCGCCAGCAGCTGCTTGCCCGCGGTCGTCATGATCGACTCGGGATGAAATTGCACGCCTTCGAGCGGTGCGCCGAGCTTGAGACTTGGGCGGTACCGGACGCCCATGATCTCGTCCTCCCAGGTCTTCGACGTGATCTCGAGGACGTCGGGCATGGTCTCTGGCGCGATCACGAGGGAGTGGTAGCGAGTCGCGACAAACGGATTCTCGACGCCGGCGTACAAGCCCTTCTCGTCGTGGAAGATCTTCGAGGTCTTGCCGTGCATCACCCGCGGTGCGCGGACGATTCGACCGCCGTAGACCTGGCCGATGCATTGATGGCCCAAGCACACACCGAGGATCGGCAACTTGCCAGCGAACTCGCGGATCACATCCATCGAGATCCCGGCTTCGTTGGGCGTACATGGGCCCGGCGAGATCACGATCATGTGGGGCGCGCGCGTCGCGATCGCATCGAGCGATAGCGCGTCGTTGCGCTCGACCGAGACGTCCGCGCCGAGCTCCCCGAAGTACTGCGCGAGGTTCCACGTGAACGAATCGTAGTTATCGATCAACAACAGCTTCATGGCCGCTCCGCGGTGCGCGCCATCTGTACCGCGCGGAGCACCGCCCGCGCCTTGTTGACGGTCTCCTCGTATTCGAGCTCGGGCACCGAGTCGGCGACCAGCCCCGCCCCTGCCTGGACGTAGATCGTGTCGCCGGTGCTCACCAGCGTTCGAATCGCGATCGCGAGATCGAGGTTGCCGGTATAGCTGACATAGCCGACCGCGCCGCCGTAGATCCCGCGCTGATGCGGCTCGAGCTCGTCGATGATCTCCATGGCGCGGATCTTCGGGGCGCCGGACAGCGTACCCGCGGGAAACGCGGCGCGCAGGACATCCATCCACGACGCACCTGGCGCCAGCTCGCCGGTGACGTGGGACGTCATGTGCATGACGTGCGAGTAGCGCTCGATCGTCATCTGCTCGGGAACCCGGACCGAGCCGACTGCCGCGACGCGCCCGACGTCGTTACGGCCGAGATCGATCAGCATCAAGTGCTCGGCGAGCTCTTTGGGATCCGCGAGCAGCTCGGCCGCGAGCTGTTCATCCTCGGCGATCGTCGCGCCGCGCGGTCTGGTACCGGCGATCGGACGGACCTCGACCCGGCGATCGCTGAGCCGTACCAAGGTCTCAGGCGACGCACCGGTGACCCGTGCCTCCGGAAATTCGAGGTGGAACATGTACGGCGACGGATTGATCACCCGCAGCGCGCGATAGACGTCCAAGGGCCGAGCGCCGTTGGCAGGCTCGGCGAACCGCTGCGACAGCACGACCTGAAACGCGTCACCGGCGAGGATGTAGTCTTTGACGCGGCCGACCGCGGCGACGAACTCATCCTTGCTGAACGACGACGGCGGCACCGCCGATGGAATGTCTCCCGTGCGCGGCGGCGTGAGCGTTGCCAGCGGCTGGCGCACCGCCCGCAGCGACTTGACGATCGCGTCGATCCGCGCGCACGCCCGATCATAGGCAGCTTCGGCGCGTTCGGGCCGCGCGACGTATGGCGTCGCGACGACCTTCAAGGTCTGGCGCAGGTTGTCGAAGATCAGCAGCGTATCGGTGACGACCATGCACAGCGGCGGCAGGTCGAGACCGGGACGCGCACGCGCCGGCAACTCTTCGAACGAGCGCACGCAGTCGTACGCGATCCAGCCGACCGCGCCACCCCAGAATCGCGGCAGGCCCGGCACGTCGACCGGCCGGAGCTCGCCGAGCACTTCGGTCAGCGCGCCGGTCGGATCCGGGGTCTGCCACTCGGCGCTGCGCGGCGGGCCGCCACCGTCGACGTCGTACCAGGTCACGCTCGCGGTGCCGGCTTTCCAGCGCACCACCGCGCGCGGAGCGACCCCCACGAACGAGTACGCAGCCCATGTAGCCCCGCCGACGACGGACTCGAGCAGGAACGAATGCTCCCCGGCGCCGAGCGCCGCATAGGCCGAAACGGGCGTATCGCCATCGGCGAGCAGCTCGCGGTAGACCGGGATCAGATTCCCGTTCGCGGCTGCCGCGACAAATGCTTCCCGCGACGGGGTGTACATGGAACCGCGGTTATACCGAGCACGGCGGCCCGCTCGCTACTCGCGGAGCGAGCGAGATCGCAGGTCTTTTGAACTCGTTCATTTTTGCACTTGCGAACGGACTGCGCCGGATCTAATTTTTGAACGTGTTCAAAACCAGACGGACAAGACGAATCAATCGAGTGGCGATCGCGGTGGCCGCGATCGGCTGCGCGATCGGGATCGGAATCGACGTTTATAGCGAACGGCTGGTCGAGGTTTGCTTGATGGGATCTGTGCCGTCGCGGCCTACGGCGTCATCGCGGTGTGCCTGACGGTCCCGCTTGCAGTGCTGGTGGTTGCCGGGGTCGGAGTCCGCAATGCCTGGATCACTGCGCGTCGCCCCCTGGTGATTGCGGAGAACGCTGCGCCAACCGCGCCCACAGTCGAAGATGCCGCGTTCGGTGTCGAGCTGCCGATCGCGGTGGCAATCGAGCACCCCATCCGCTACTGAGGACGCCATCGTGACCCGTTCGCAATCGAAGCGAGTGCCGAAACGAGAAGGCGAGCGCAAGCGCGACGCGACCAAACGCGTGCTCCTCGATCGTGCGCTCAAGCTGTTTCAGAAGCGCGGCGTTGCAGCGACGACGATGCGCGACATCGCGCGAGCGGCGGGGTTATCGCTCGGCGCCGCGTATTATTACTTCCCATCGAAGGAAGCACTGATCTTCGCGTACTACGAGGCGACGCAGGATGCAGAGGAAGCGACCGCCGCGCAGGCGACCGGGACCATGAGCCAACGGCTCGCAGCGATTCTGCACGGCAAGCTTGCTTCGATCGAGCCGCAGCGAAAGATGCTCGCGTCGATCGTGCCGCATCTCGTCGATCCCGGTGATCCGTTGTCGGCGTTCTCCGGCCAGACGCGCGCGGTACGCGATCGTTCGATCGGGGTGTTCGCCAAGGTCATCGAGGACGCGGGGTTGCCTGCCGACGTCGTACCGCTTGCGGCAAACGCACTATGGATGCTGTCGCTCGCGATCCTGCTCGTGTTCGTGAACGACGACAGCGCGGGACAGAGCCGCACCCACGGCTTGGTCGATGACATGATCGAGATCATCACGCCGGTGCTGCCGCTACTCGGCACGCCGATCGGCCGCACGGTCGCCGAGCGCGTGACCAGCGCACTGACGCGTGCACACGTCCTCGGCGGCTAGACCGCTGCACCGGCTGCGACGCAGCCGCCCTGGTGTTATGACTCGCCCATGCACCCTGCCCTCCAGGCCACGCTTGCCGCTGTTGACCCCGAGATCGCCGAGTTGATCGCCGCGGAGGAGCGCCGCCAGCGCGACAAGATCCGGCTGATCGCGTCGGAGAACTATGTCTCGGGCGCGGTGCTCGCCGCGACCGGCTCGGTGCTCACCAACAAGTACAGCGAAGGCTATCCCGGCAAGCGCTACTACGAGGGCCAGCAGTACATCGATCAGGTCGAGCAGCTGTGCATCGATCGCGCGAAGTCGCTGTTCGGCGCCGAGCATGCCAATGTGCAACCGTATTCGGGGTCGCCGGCCAACCTCGCCGTGTATTTCGCGTTCCTCAAGCCGGGCGACACGGTGATGGGCATGGGGCTTCCCGCGGGCGGCCACCTCACGCACGGTTGGAACGTTTCGATCACCGGCAGCTACTTTCGGGCGGTGCAGTACGGCGTGCGCAAGGACACCCATCGCGTCGATCTGGACGAGGTTCGCGAGCTCGCGCGCAAGGAGCAGCCCAAGCTGCTGTTCGCTGGTGGCACGGCGATTCCGCGCACGATCGAGTTCGCCGCGTACGCCGAGATCGCAAAGGAGGTCGGCGCGGTGTTCGTCGCGGACATCGCGCATATCGCCGGCTTGGTCGCGGCGGGCGCGCATCCATCGCCGGTTCCCGTGGCTGACGTGGTATCGACGACGACGCACAAGACGCTGCGCGGCCCCCGCGGCGGTATGCTCATGTGCAAGGCGACGCATCAAAAGGCGATCGATCGCTCGGTGTTCCCGGGGCTTCAGGGCGGCCCGCACAACCACACCACGGCGGGCATCGCGATCGCGCTCAAGGAGGCGGCGACCGGCGAGTTCAAGAAGTACGCCCATCAGATCGTCGCAAACGCCAAGGCGCTGGCCGGCGCGCTGGTGGAGAACGGCTTCACGCTGATCACCGGCGGCACCGACAACCACCTGATCCTGGCGGACCTCACCAGCAAGAAGGTGTCTGGAAAGATCGCCGCGCAGGCGCTCGACGCGGCGGGCATGGAGCTCAACTACAACTCGGTCCCGTTCGATCCGCGAAAGCCCTTCGACCCGTCTGGGATCCGGCTCGGGACGTCGTCGGTGACCAGCCGCGGGATGCGCGAGGCAGAGATGCGGCAGATCGCGGCGTGGATGGATCGCGTGGTGAACGCGCCGTCGGACGCTGCGCTCCACGCGAAGATTGCAGGCGAGATCCAGGAGCTGTGCGCGAAGTTTCCAGCGCCGGGAATTCTAATCTAATGCAGGTGCGCAACTTTGTTCGACATTCTTCGCTCTCGATCGTGCTCGCTGGGCTAGCTGCGTGCGGTCACGGCGACCGCAACCGCGTGTCCGATCCTGCAGCGCAGCCGCCTGAAACCAACCGTTCAGCGGTCGGAGGAGTGGATCTCCAGCTCCACGACACCGACCTTCTCGACGCCTTGGGAGCTCTCGCCGGAAAGGGCGGGATCAACATCTTTGCAGACTCCGATGTAAATGAGGCTGGGCCTGTGAACATGAGCGTTCACGCGGCGTCCGCATCGGAGGTGCTTGCACAGATCGCCTCCGATCATCAATTGCGCGTCGAGAAGCTCGAGGTACGCGGGACGAAGAACCCGGCCTATTGGGTGTCGCGACAGGCCAGCGAAGCTGCACCGGTGACGAGCTTCACTGGCGAACGGATCACGGCAAGGTTCGACGAGGTTCCGATTCGGGACGTGGCGAAGACACTTTCGGACGTCGCAGGGACGCCGATCGTCGTAGATGACGCAGTGCAGGCGAACATCACGCTGCACTTGCGCCTCCCTTGGGATCTCGCGCTCTACCACCTCGCTCAGAAATACGAGCTGCGGATCGTGCGAGGCGATCACGAGCTTCGGATCACGCGTCGCGAGTGACCCATACTCGACTCCATTCGGGTGGCCGAGCCCCCAGCGCTAGCGCGTTTTGCGCGCGCGCTTCGCGGCGACCGCCATCCGCGTGGCGGGCTTCTCGGAGCTCAGCAACAGCGCGATGCGGTCCAAGATCCGATGCGCGACCTCGCCCTTACTGCCGACCGGAAGCTCCTCGGCCCCGACGTGGTCGACGAGCGTGACGCGGTTGGTGTCGACCGCGAACCCCGCGTCCGGCTGACTGACGTCATTGGCGACGATCAGGTCGCAGCGTTTGGTCTCGAGCTTCTTGGCAGCATTGCCCACGATGTCCTCGGTTTCGGCGGCGAAGCCGACCAGCATGGGCGTTGTCTTCGCGCCGCGCTTCTTGCCAAGCTCGGCGAGTAGGTCGGGGTTGGCGACGAGCTCGACCGTCGCGTTCGCACCGAGCTGACCGCGCTTGAGCTTCTGCTTGGCTTCCTTCGCGGGCCGGTAGTCGGCCACGGCGGCGGTCATCACGACGATATCGGCCGTCTTTGTCGCGTTGCCGAGCGCCCACTCGAGCTGGTGTGCGTTCTCGACGTTCATCGTGGTCACGCCGATCGGCGGCGGCACCGAGCTCGGTCCGAGCACGAGCGTCACCTCGGCGCCCCTTCGCTGCGCCGCGGCGGCGATCGCAACGCCCATCTTTCCCGAGCTTCGGTTGCCGACGAACCGCACCGGATCGATCGGTTCGTAGGTCGGCCCCGCGGTCACCACGATCTTCTTGCCGGTGAAGTCCTTCCGCGACAACACGTATGCCGCAGCCTCGATGATGTCGGCCGGCTCGGCGAGCCGCCCCGGCCCGGTCCATCGGCACGCCAGGAATCCGTCGCCCGGCCCCACCACGTGATACCCGGCCACCGTCATCAGCCGCTCCATGTTCGCGCGGGTCAACGGATGGCTCCACATGTTCACGTTCATCGACGGCGCGACCAGCACCGGCGCGCGTGTGGCGAGCGCGATCGCCGACACCGCATCGTCGGCCTGCCCGGCCGCGAGCCGTGACAGCAAGTTCGCGGTTGCCGGCGCGATCAGCATCAGGTCCGCGCGGTCGGCGAGCTGGATGTGGCCGATCGTCGCCTCGTCGGTCAGGTTGAACAGATCGGTGAACACCGGCTTTCTGGTGAGCGCCTGAAACGTCATCGGGCCGACGAAGTGCTGCGCGCGCTTGGTCATCGCGACCTCGACCTCGGCACCTGCCTTGTCGAGCAACCGCACCAGCTCCGCTGCCTTGTACGCCGCGATTCCGCCACCCACGCCTAACACGATGCGAGCCCCCTCCAACGGATTGGCGGGGTCTCGGGGGTCACGACGACGCGGTCCGGACTTCATTGTCGCCACTCTACTCCGCCGGTCCGCGGCCGGCGTTCGATCGCGCGTGCGATCTCCGAGCTGTCTGCACGACGCTGCGAGATGGTTCCGGATCCGGCGTTCCTGTTATAGACAGACTGTGAACCAGCGCTGGCGGATCGCGTTGATCTTCGGTGTCCTGGGCGCGGTACTGATCGGCGGCGGGGTCTACTTCTTCAAGGTCTATGGCCCCGCGAAGGCGCGCGAAGAAGCGCAGGCCGAGATCGCAAATTGGGAAGAGCGCCTGGCGGCCGCGAACACCTGTCTGTTCGGTGGCCCCGGGATGCCCGTGCGCCCCGCCGAGGCGCTGGCGATTCGCAAGTTGGCGCCCGATCCATGGAGCCAGACCAAGTGCGCACAATTGATCGGTGTGCTCGCACGCGGTCCGGCGCCCGACACGGGCATGCCCGAGGTCGAAGCGGCATGGGTCGCGGTCGAACGCGCGATCTCCGAGGTCACCAAGGCGTTCGTCGACCATGTCGATCCGACCGCCAAGACATCGGGGAAGCACCCGGCCGATTCGGTGTCCCCCGCGTTCGACGCGCTCGCAAAGGCGCACGCGGTGCTGCGAACAGCCGCCGGCCTCGAGCCCGCGCCGCGGCGCGTCGGTGCGCCGCTGCCCCCTGCCGAGATCGCTCCAGTGATGTGGAACGGCGAACCGGTCCTCGACTTCGTCGCGAAGGTGCCGTCGGTGAACGGCCTGGTCGGCCACGCCGATCTCGCGCCGATCAAGCCAAATAGTCCGAACCAGCGCGGCGTCCACGTCGTGCTCACGGCTGGCGCAGCCGCCAAGCTGGTTCCTGCCAATGCTGCGGTCGTCCGCGCGGTGCCGGACAGCTCGTGGGGTGCCGAAGGTAGCACCAACGCGCTCGAGATCGGAGCCGTGAGCAGCAGCGGAGCGCTCAACGGCACCACCTCGTTGAAGTTGCATGGCAGCGTTGGAGCGTTGCTCGCGATCGGAAAGCCGACCGACGGCGCGATCATCTACGGCGCCACGCGCGAATCGGGCGACTACGTCATCGCGTTCGCGCGCGCCATGGGCGGCAGCTTCAAGGCCGAGCGCGAGATCGACGTGAGCCGCTATGGCTATGCCGTCGAGCCTTCGGGTCGCGCGGTGTTTGCGTGGGGCGACGACAATGGCGTGATCCGGGGCGAGATCCTCCATGGCGGTCACGCTGCGAAGCGCATCGAGATCGGCTCGGGCATGGTCAACCGCGCCTGCCTCACTGCGACGCGTGCGTGGATCGCAGGAGCCGGTCAGTTCATTTCGTTCGATGACGCCGGAGGCGTCCCTCATATGCTGACCGACCACATGATGATCGGATGTACCGAGCGCGCGATGCTGGCCTACGTGCCGGGGTCGACGCGGTTCGCGGTGTGCACCGACGCGTGTCGGGTGGCGACCGTGAACACGAGGCCCTCACAGATCAACCCGGCGACGCCGGGTCCCGGTCCAGCGGTCGTCGCGACCGTCGTTGGGGATCGTGTCACCGTGGTCGACGTCCAGGATCGCGTGCTCGGCGTGATGTCCGAGACCGCGCCGCCTCGGTTCTATCTACTGCCGACGGCGGTTCGGCCGGATTACGTGATCAGCGACGGCAGGATGCTCGAGGTCATCGCGTCCGACGACGGCAAGACCGTGATCGTCCGGGTGCCGGCGATCGCCGATGTTGCCGCGGCTGCGAAGTAGCACGCTTACCACGCTAGCGAAGCTGATCGGCCAGCGCGCGCGTCTCGATCAAGTTGTCCTCGATCGAACAGTAGGTCCAGCCGCCGTAGCGCCCCACGGAGTGCACGCCGGAGGCGGCGAGCGCGTCGCGCAGACGCTGGGTCTCCGCGAGCGACGCCTGAGTGATGTGGACATACGCAGGATCGAGCACGACGTGATGCTCGGCCACGAGCTGATGGTCAGCGATGATTCGTTCGCGCGCGAGGTCGTCGAGCACACGCGCGCGCAACGTGGGGATGTCGAGCGCATCGCCGTGCTTCGCGCCGATCTCGATGTACAGGCTCATCCGATCGGCGTCGAGGATGTTGTCGTACCAACCCACGCGATAGAACACGCGCTCGCGATCGGGGAAGTACATCCAGTGGACGTCGCGCATGCCCTTGCGATCGAACCCGAGGTTGAACACCAGCACCTTGTTCCAGCTGAACACCGATGGGTCGTACGGCACACCGCAGATTGCAGCGAGCGCCGGGAGCGGCGCCGAGCTGACGATCTTGCCGAACTTGATCCGACGGCGGGTGGTCACGACCTCACGGGCCGCGAGATCGATCGCGGTCACCGGTTCGTCGCAACACACCGTCCCCGCAGGAAGCCCCGATACCAGCGCGTGGATGTATTGCACCGCGCCGCCGGCTGGATAGCTGAACGTCGCGTTGTAGCTGGTGTCGCGTGCGCCCGGCCGCATGTTCGCGATCACGTCGGCGATCTCGGCGTGGGGGAAGAACCGCCCCATCGCATCGGGATCGAGCCGCTCGAGCTCGGTCGCGTAGAGCTTCTCGTTGTACGGCCGTAGGAACTTCTCGGTGATCGCGCGACCGAGTCGGCGTTCGAGCATCTCGCCGAACGATCGCGGCGGTGCGGCTCCCGTCGGTCGAAAGAACAGATCGACCAAGCACTCGAGGAACTCGTCGTGCGGCAGCTGGTGGATGTTCTTCTGGAACGGGAAGTCGATATCGCGCCCGGCGTAGCGGATGAAGCTCCGCTTCGCCACGGTGCGCACGTCTTGGTCGGGCATCCGATCGCGCAGCCACGCTTCGATCGCTGGTTCGCGAAAGTGAAAGAAGTGGCCCGAGTAGTCCCACACGAACCCGTCGCGCGCGACGGTCCGGCAATAGCCGCCGGGCTCGGCCTCGGCTTCGAGCACGATCACATTCGCCGCCGGATGGCGCTCGCGGTACCAATTCGCGAACCCCAAGCCCGACACGCCGGCTCCGATCACGACGACGTCGTACTCGCGCGCGCTGGTCATCCCGCGCTCACGGCTTCAGTCTCGCGAGCTCGCTGGTGAAGATCCGCCGAGCGATCGCGATCGCGCAGCCATACGTGCTCTCCATACCGAAGTACGACAAGCTCTTCGACAGCAAGCTCTGGCGCCGCGAGTACGGCGTATCCGACGCATAGTGGATCACGCCGAGCTCGAACATCGATTGATCCACGAGCGAAACCAGCTCGTCCTTGGGATGGCGCGTGGGGGCTGCGATCTCGTACGCCGCCGACAGATACGGCCCGGCCTCCATCTCCATCACCGTGTAGCCCTCGCGATAGAACACATCCATGTACTCGCGGTTCTGCAGGAACGCGGAGCGCACGGTCAGTGCTTTCTGATTGTCGAGCACGGTGCCGTGCTTCATGAACGGCTGGACGTCGCTGGTCACCAGAGCGTTGCGAAACATGTACGTATTCGCAGAGTGCTCGTCGTGAATCACCTTGGAGATCATCACGTCGCCAACGCGACCGTTGAGCGTGGCCGCCTTGCCCATGATGTAGATCCCACGCAGCTCGTCGACGCCGAGCGAGAGCGCGCTCAGATGGTGGTACGCCGCCATGCCTAGCGGGTAGTCGATGTTGATCAGAAGCGCTGGACTCTTCGATAGGTTCTCGACGCCTGCAACGTGCAGCCGCGGATCGAGATCTTCGGGCCGCAGCTTGGCGAGCTCGATGACCTGCGCATCGACGTCGATCTTGCCGGGCGAGGAGATCGCACGAATCCCTGCGGCTGCGTCCGATTGCTGGACCTGCGCCATTCGCTCGCTCGCCGCCAGACCGGGCTCGTGGATGAATGCGCGCAGCGAGTAGTAGAGGATGTTGGTCGCGAGCGCTTGGTCGCCCTTGGCGAGCGCCTCGTCATAGACCGGCGCGAGGTTCTCTGGGTTGTGGCGATGGAGGAACGCCACGATCTCGTCGCGATGCGCGCGCGCGTAGCCGCCGAGCAAGTTGGCCAGCGAGTGGCTGTTCGACGACACGAAGTAGACCGGCCGTCCGGGCGGAATCGCCGGCGCGATGGCCTGCCACCAACGCACCGCCGAGCGCTGGTACTCGCGAAACGAACCGTCGAGCAACCGCACGAACAGATCGCAGTCGTGCGTGATCATGTCGCGCAAGATGTCGCTCGAGCGCGGCCCCAGGGCACCGCGAAGCCGCGCCACGGCGAGGTCGTCGCCGAGCGCGCCGGCGAGCGCGACGTCATCGTCGACGTCGTCGATCCGCGCCGCGATCACGCGCTCGCGCAGCTTGTTCCACTCGATCTGATACGCCGTGAGGATCGGGACGAGATCGTCGATGTCGGAGGCCGACGCGATGAACGCGGCGAGCGTGTCCTGGCCGCCCCAGCGCAGCGGCCGGCGACGACCGCGCGTCCGTACGGTCTGCCATGTGCTGACCGGGTAGCCGGCCGCCTCGAACTGGGCCAGGCTCTGACCGAGGACGATGCGGCGGATCTTCGGCATGCACTCGGGCAATCGACCGGCGCTGTAGGCAAATGCCGCGAGATCGGGCTCGGGCGCCTCGGCCCCGAGGTGGAGGCTCGACCGCGAGAACAGGTGAGATTCCTCGAACGCGCGGACGCGTACGTCGCCGCTCGAACGGAGCAGCGAGTAGTAGGTGCGAATGTAGAGATCGATCTCGTCGCTGGTAGCGCGAGGCGGCTGGCGATCCACGGACCGAGCGTAGATCAGCCATGCCCCCTGCGTCCCAGTCGAGGCCAGGCTTCGGCTCCGCTACGGCACGTCCTGGAATGTGTCGAACTCGGGATCGTCCGGGCTGTTCTCCCCGAACTGGTTCTCGAGGATCGCGAGTCGGCCCACCGCCTGCGGACTGACGATCGACGCATCGAGCTCGCAACCCAGCGCGGGGTGGCCATCCGAGGTGAGGCCCTCGCAGTGCATGACCGAGCCGATCTGCAAGGTCGCGCCGTCAACCTGCCACGTAGACGCCTTTCGCTTCTTGGTTGCCGGGTCGAATGTCGTGATTTCGAGTGACCCCTGCTGCTCGCGAACGCCCACCTGGTAGAACAGCTCGGCCTTGCCGCCGGGCATCAGGAACAGCTGCACGCCGAACTCATTCCGGCCATCGGTCGCCGCTGGGAACGCTCCGAATCCGACCGCATGGCTCTCGGAGCTCGCCCACGCGAACTGGTCGTAGAACTCGCTCGCGGGGACGCCATTGATCAGTGGCTCGTCGCCGGGGGATTCACCACCAACAGGGTCGCCGCCGTCGTCGGCACACGCCGTCGCACCGGCCGCGAGCACGGCCACCCAAAGCACACGCTGAAATCGAGTCGTCATCGCAGTCTCCTTTTCGTCACCCCCGAAGACACGCCCAGGCGGAGACCGGCGCGCCGCAGACCGCTCGCAACGCCACATGGACCGGACACGACGCACCAAATCAGGCTCATTCGCCCGGCGTGGGGCGATCACCCTTGGCTCCGGAGCGCTTTTCCTGGCGCCCAGTTAGTGTTAACCAGTGGCCTCCCTCCACCTGGGGGGTTGTTAGGAATACCGTGAGTAAAGAAGAGCTAGTCCATCTCGACGGCGAGGTCATCTTGATCGCGAAGGGCGGGAACTTTCGCGTCAAGCTCGACAACGGCCACGAGGTCCTGGCGAAGCTCGCGGGCAAGGTTCGCCGGCATCGCATCCGTGTCGTGCTCGGTGACCGCGTCACCGTCGCCGTCTCGCCGTACGACCCGACCCGCGGCTTCATCGTCTATCGTCAGCGCTAGCGCTGATCGCGCCGGGCGTACCGCTGATCCGGGCTAGACTGCCCGGCGTGGAAACGCCCCTGTATGTCGGTATCGATCTAGGCACCACCAACTCCGCCGCAGCGGTATTCGATGGCGAGCGGGTCTCGGTGATCCGCAACGCGCAGGGCGCGACGGTGACGCCGTCGGTGGTGCGGATCGACAAGCAGGGCCGGATCACCGTGGGCACTCGCGCGCGGCGGTTCCTCGAGCAGGACCCGACCAACACGGTCGGCGAGTTCAAGCGCCTGATGGGCACAGGCAAAGCGATCGACTTTCCAGCGGCGAGCGCCGCCAAGAAGCCGGAGCAGCTGTCGGCCGAGATCCTAAAGGCGCTGCGCCAGGACATCACCGATCAGCTCGGCGTCTCCGTCGAGCGCGCGGTGATCTCGGTGCCCGCGTTGTTCGAGCTACCGCAGAGCTCGGCAACCTCTGAGGCGGCACGGCTCGCCGGGTTCGCGCGGGTCGAGCTGCTGCAAGAGCCGATCGCCTCGGCGTTGGCTGCGGGCTGGCGCGCCGACGACGATGGCGCGGGCACCTGGTTGGTGTTCGATCTCGGTGGCGGCACGTTCGATGCGTCGTTGCTGGAGACCCGCGATGGCCTGCTGCGCGTCGTCAGCCACGATGGCGACAATTTCCTCGGCGGCCGCGATTTCGACTGGGCGATCACCGAGCATCTCGCATCGCAGCTCGCGATCGTTCCACGCCGCAATAACC
The DNA here is from genome assembly GCA_050184455.1 of Kofleriaceae bacterium. GTDB lineage: Bacteria > Myxococcota_A > Polyangia > Haliangiales > Haliangiaceae > JABFXX01. The sequence goes on from JBFXAI010000036.1 coordinate 48,708, forward strand.
CCGAGCACGCGGCGGCGCTGCGTGCGCTTCGGCTCGCCGCCGAGGACGCGAAGATCGAGCTGTCTCGCAACGAGCGTGCCCAGGTCTCGCTCACCCAGCCGCTCTCGATCGACGGCAGCGACGTCGACGTCGATCTCGAGCTCACGCGCAGCACCGTCGAGCAGCTGTGCGCGCCGCTGGTCGATCGCGCGCTCGAGGTGTGCGTCCGGCTGCTGACCGCGAACGGGCTCGGACCGGGCCGGCTCGGCAAGATCGTGCTGGTCGGCGGCCCGACGGTGATGCCGATGGTCCGCCAGCGCGTCGCCGCCCGGCTCGAAGCCGCGATCGTCGATGGCCACGATCCGATGACGCTGGTCGCGCAGGGCGCCGCGCTCTACGCAGCGACCGCAGGCCTCGACGGTCGCGCGACGACGCTCGCGGCGACCGCGAAGCCGGGGCGGCAGGTATGGCTGCAGTACCCGGCAGTGTCGTCGGATCTCACGCCGCACGTCGTCGGCAAGTTCGTCGGCGAGAATCCGCCCGCGAAGGTCAAGCTGATCCGTGCCGATGGCGGCTGGTCGAGCGGGGAAGCGACCGTCGGCCCCGACGGCACGTTCATGACGACAGTGACGCTGTTGCCGCGCCGCGCGTGCACGTTCCAAATCGAAGCGCGCACGACCACCGGCGATCCGGTCGACGTCACGCCAGCCGGAATCACGATCGTGCAGGGTCTTACGATCGGCGATCCGCCGCTGTCGCGCACGCTCGGCGTCGCGCTGGCCAACGGGCACGTTCAGATCTACCTCGAGCGCGGAGCGCCGCTGCCCGCGCGCCGCACGTTCACCCATCACACGATCGAGACGATCGCCAAGGGCAGCTCGGAGAGCGTGCTGCGAATTCCGATCGTCCAGGGCGAGCTCATGCAGGCTGATCTGTGTCGCCTGGTCGGCACGCTCGACATCGGCGGCGATGCGGTCAAAGACACGGTCCCGACCGGATCTGCCGTCGAGGTAACGATCGAGCTCGATCGCGGCGGACGGCTCGCCGCGCGCGCCTTGGTCCCGGCGATCGGTCAGGTGTTCGAGCACGTGGCGCATCTGCTGGTGCCCGATGCGTCGCCGGATTCACTCGAGGCGACGATCCGCGACCTGCAGCGCCAGTTGATGGAGCTGCGCGCGGATGCGTTCCGTCACGGCCTCGGCCAGACCATCGAGAAGCTCGACAAGGTCGAGTCGCGGCTGGCCGAAGCCGAGCGCGACATCGACGCCGCTCACGGTGGCGACGCCGACGCGGCCCAGCGTGCGCGCCGCGCGCTGATCGACATCGATGCGACGATGGCCGAAGCGGATCTCGCACGCAAATGGCCCGAGCTCGACAGCGCCGCCCAGCATGCGGCGATCTCGGCATCCGCGACGGTCGGCATGCATGGCACCGACGCCGAGCGAACGCTGCTTCACGAGGTGCTCGCCGCGATGGACAAGGCGCGGCGCGACAAAGACGCGGCCGAGCTCGAGCGTCAGATGCAGCTGGCGAACCGGCTCTCGAACGCCGCGTTCAACCGAACGCCCGAGGCGTGGGAGTGGTACTTCGAACATGCGGCATCCGAGGTTGGCAACGCAAAAGATCTGCCTCGCGCGCACAAGCTCGTCACTCAGGGCAAGACCGCGATCGATCGTGGCGATACTCCCGAGCTCCGCCGGATCGTCAAGGAACTGTGGCAATTGTTGCCGGAGGACAGCGAGGCGCGTAAGAAGTCATTTGACTCGGGAGTGCGATGACCGCAGGGTGTGCTGAAGGGCCTGTGTTGCGAGGAGCGCGATGAGCGAGCTCGGAATCGACGACAACCCGTTCTTCGTGCTCGGCCTGGCGCCGGATGCCAGCCGAATCGAAACCGAGCGCGAAGCGCAGAAGCTGCTCGGCATGCTCGAGCTCGGGTTTCCCGACGCGCAGACCTACAAAACTCCGCTCGGCGATCGCACGCGCACGCCCGAAGCGGTTCGCGCCGCGGTCGCGACGCTGCGCGATCCATACAAGCGCCTCGTCGCCGAGCTGTGGGCGCGCCATGCGCCACCGGCGAAACCGGCGGAGCCGCCGCCCGCGGCCGAGCCGCCCCAACCCAGCCTGCGCCGGCTGCTCGGCTGGAGGCCGTGATGTACCTCGCCCTTCCCTATCTCGTGCTAGCACGCTTGCATCGCGCCGCGATCGAAGCGCGTCGCCGCGACCGCACTTCGCTGTACCTCGCATGGTCCGCGGCCGCGGGGTTGGCGTTCTCGATCATGTTGCTCGTCGTCGCAGGTGTTGCCGTGCTGCTGTGGCTCGGCGGCGCCTGGTGGGTCTCGCTGCTCGTCATCGGCGGTCTGGTGTTTCCGCTGGTCGCCAGCTCGCTCGCTCGCAACGTTTTCGTGCCGCTGGGCGCACACCGGCTCGCGTATTACGCCGCGCTGTCGAGCCGCCCCGGCCCCGATGCGGCGGCGTATGCGCTGTGCATGGCAGCGTGGGCGGTCGCGACCAAGCCGTCCGGCACCGGCGAAGCATGGATCGCTGCGAAGCGAGAGCTTCGCGTTCCGCTCGGTGATGCCGAGGTCGTTGCGACGGCGTTCCTCGCGGCCGCGCGCGGCGATGCCGATGCTGCGCGCCGGCTATTGCGATCGGTGCTGATGATCGTCGAGGTCCATGCGCCGGTCCGCGAGCTCGCCGGTGAATGGCTCGCGTGCGACGCCGCCGCGCGCGGTGCCTGGCACGAGCTCGCCGACGATGCCGCCGCTGCGCATTGGCCGGCGACCCCGCTCACCTACTTCCTCGAAGGCGTCGCCACCCGCCGGGTCGGCACGCCCACCGCACCAGGTGTCATCGAGCTGTGGGCGCGCTGGGCGCTCGCTCCGCATCGCCGACAAACCCGCACGTTGCGCGACGAGTCCCTCATTGCCTCGCCGCGCGCGCCGATGGCGCCGATGGAGCCCGAGCCCGAGGTCGACGCGCCGGAGCCGGTCGCACCGCCCGTGCGTGCACCGCTGCCCCACGCGATCACCTCCCATCTGGCATTCGCAAACCGCCGCGCGACGGCGGTGACGCTCGGCACCACAGTGCGCGCATGGGATACCGCGCTAGCGGATTCGGCGACGCATAGCTGGCTCGCGCGGCGAGCCATGGAGCTCGATGCTCCGCTCGGATCGGTCGATCGAGCGCTGCGCGAGCTCACCACCGCGATCACCGATCAGATCGCGAAGATCGCGGACGCTGCCGAGCTGTCCGCACCGGCCTCACACGGTCCGATCGGCAACGCGCTGTCGCGCCGGCTTCGCCATGGCCGCCTCGATGCGCTCGATGCCGCGTTCACCGCGTGGGTCGCGCGTCGCGACGAATATGTACGCCGCGCTCGCATCTCGGCCGCACATCCCGCGATCGACGAATGGCGCGAGTTCATCGCGCTCAAAGAGGCGTACGACGCCACCGTACGTGCCGGCGGGCTCGAGCTGCGCCGGCTCGCGTTCCCGCACGCGTTCACCGCCGGCAACGCGATGGCCGCCTGGCTGTGGAACACGTTCGACGAGTACGCGCTGTCGCACGCGATCTTGAGGTGGCTCTACGACGAGGCGCTCGTGGTCGGCGACGCCGAGGCGATCGAGATGGGCAAGCGCAACTGCGAGCTTCGCGTTCCAACGCGCACGAGCGGTCGCAAGTAGCTGAGACGTCGTCGCTGGCAAGCGGCCAAACGCCAGAACACTCCGTCAGGGCGCCGCCGACGGCGCTCCGCTGAGTCTGGTGCGTACGATCCGCGATGACAACTTCGTGGCCCTGGCTCTCGTCGATCGCCCTGCTCAGTCTGCTCGTGCCGAGCTGCAAGGCTCCGCCGCAAGCGAAGCCCGAGCCCGCCGCTCCAGCACAACCCGCCGCGTCCGCGCCAGTCACCCGCGCGCCCGAACCGGTGCAGGTGCTCGTGATGGACGACGTCAAGCCGCCGGTTGGTACGACGTTCAAGAAGTACGAGCGCGCGTTCGCAACGGTCGAGCTCCCGGATGGCGGCGGCTGGAAGGTCGGTGCTGACCAAGTCAGCGCCCCAGACGGCACGGTGATCGCGTGGCACGTCGACGTCGGCGTCGATCCGCTGACCCGTGGCGACTACCTCGCAGCCTACGAGCAACACAACAAGAAGCGGCTCCCGAACTACAAGCTCGAGAGCTACAACGTCGGCGTCGTGCGATCGATGACGACCGCGCGCGTCGAAGGCACGTTCGACAACGGTGCCGCGTCGATCACGCGCGATTACCTCGTGTTCGACCCCGAAGGCGTGATCACGATCGCGGCCCGCACTCCCAAGGCCAACGCCGACAAGCTCGAGCCGATCGTGGATTACGTGGTCTCGACGGTTCGGGCGAAGTAGCCGCTCGCCACACACGGCCATTCTTCGCGCGCGGGCGAATCGCCATGTAACACTGTCCGGGTGCCCGGGCGCGTCGCGCGAATCGGCTATCTGATCCTTGGCTGCGTATTCGTCGCGCTCGGAGTGATCGGGGCGTTCCTGCCGGTGATGCCGACCACGGTGTTCATGATCGGCGCACTGTGGGCGTTCTCGCTATCGAGTAAGCGGCTCGAGACCTGGCTGCTCGATCACCCGCGGTTCGGCCCGCGGCTGGTCGCATGGCGAGCGCATCGCGTGATCCCGCGCCGCGTGAAGATCATCGCGTGGACGTCGATGACCGCCAGCCTAGGCATCATGTGGCTCGGCCACGCGCCGGTCTGGGCGATCGCCGTCGCCGCCGGGATCATGGCCATCGGCGCCGCCTACATTGCGAGCAAGCCGTCGACTGTCCCCGACGGTGGGGTCAGACTCGACGTGCGCAACAACTAGCCGAGTGGATCACCGGTCACGCCTACATCGCCGACCAGTTACACCCGAGCTCATCGCCGGTGACGTGGCAACGCAGGCACATCCGGCGGTTGCTGCGGTCGAGCGCCCTGCAACGTGCACTGCCGCGCCAGCCTGGAGGATGCGGGGATGCACGCAGCTTGCCGGGCTCGGCGCTGTGGCACGCGAGGCAGTCGTTTTCGCGATGACACGACGCGCAGCTCGCAATGTTGCGGCGTGCCTCGGCGGCGTGGCGATTGGGCCCGGCGCCGGCGGTCGCCCAGCCCGCCGGATGGAACGATCCGCCCGCGTCGAACGCAGGCGTCACGCGTGGTCCCACGCCGGTTCGCTCGTGACACGCCACGCAGAACGACTGCGCGCGGTGGCACGCCGAGCAGTCGGGCGTGCCGCGCTTCGCCTCGACGCCGTGGGTCAACAGGTAGTTGCCCGGATGAAACTCGAGCGGCTTGGTCACGCCTTGATGGCACGCGACGCACTCGGACTGGTCGTGACACGCGTGGCAGCTCGCGCCAACTTGCGAGGCTTCCTGGGCATGGCGCTTGGCGAACTCGGGGCCATGGCCGTCGCCCATTCCCGAGTTACGTGGCACCAGCTCGCCGTGGGGGAACTGCGTCTGAATCGATCCGCCGAGCTTGGCGAGGTGGCAATCACCACAACGGTCCGGTTGCGCACCCTCGGTGTGACAGCTCAGGCACGAGCCCATCGTCGGCAGTTGCTTTGGCGTCGCGAGATCGATTGTCGACATGTCGCCATGACAGCGCGCGCAATCGATCTTCGCGTGCGCGTTGTGCGCGAACTTGAGAGGCGGTGGCGGCAATGACACGCGCTCGACGACGCGATCCGGTGACCATCCCGGATGACAGCCACGACATGCCACTACCGGCGCACCGGCGACCACGCGCTCGGGCTGACTGCGATCGATCGGATGACATGCGCGGCATGCCGCCTCGGTCGGAATCAGGTTGTCGACGGCAGACCGGGAAGTCTTGGCCGCGGGATGACACGTGATGCAGGTCGCACCGCGCGCGAGGTGCTGCTTGTGCGAAAACACCAGCGGTAATCGCTGCGATGGATACACCACCGGGGACCAGGACGCGCCGGCATCGCGACCGCTGCGGTCGGGCGCCGCGATCACGATCGTCGCGCCGAGCGCAGCGACGGTCGCAAGCAGGAGGATGAATCGAGTGATCGTCATAGCTCGGGCGCAAATGCAAGGTCGAGAATCGCAAGCGCACGGATCTGCAACTCGTGAACCTCGTCGTGGTCGACCTCGCCGACCACGTGAAGCGCGGCGGCATCGCCGAGCCGCCAGCTCATGCTCGTCACGCCGGAGCTCGTCACGAACGCCGAGCGATCTTCGCGCCGAACACCGAGCACGATCACGCGGCCATTCAGCCACAACGTGGGGCGCGCACGCCACCCCAGCTCGGCGGTACCGCCCACGCGGCGCCCGCCGTAACCATCGTCCCATAGCCCGTCGAGCCGCCCGCGCACGCGTCGGGTGATCGCGTGCTCGATTCCCGCGTCGACGCCGCCAGCGACCGACGATCCGCCCTCGGCGTGAAAATAGCGCCGCAGCCATCCGCTCGCGGTGGCGCGTACCGCGCCGGTGTAGGCATAACCGAGCCGAACATCCGCGGTGGGCTCGATCGAGAACACGTTGAAGATCGAGTCGCCGTCAAAGCTGGGCAAGAAGTACTCCACCGAGGGCTCGAGCTCGTGATCGCCGCGCCGCACTCGAATGCCGGTGTCGGCCCGATCGAACGCGGCGTGGAGCAGCGAGAACCGCGCGTTGGCATACGGCGAAAGCTCGGTCGAGCCGGCATGGCCGACGCCATGGATGCGCGCTGCGAGTCGATGCGCATTTAGCCCCGAGCGCGGCGCTTGCCCCAGCTCGTTCGGATACAGCCCGGTATCGGGTACCGGAAACCGATCGGCGTCGCCGATCAACCCGACCGTCTCGGACCAGGTCCGGCGATAGCTGACCTCGGCGCCGATCCGGCGCGTACGCGCCGTCGCGATGGCGAGACCAACCGTCGGCTGGCGCATCTCGCGCTGCGGACAGAATTCGTAGTCGCTCGAAAACCGCGTGTTGCGAATCGCGCGGCCGCGATCGATCAGCTGCCAGATCCCGGTTCCCGGTGTCGGTCCCTCCACGTACTCCTGGCACGCGGCGCCGGTCGTCCCGTCGAGCTCGAACGCTGATGCGGCGAGCAACGAGCTCGCACGAACCGCGAGGCCGGCGGTCGCAGACACCGCGATCGGGATCGGCAGCTCGTAGCGAACCGTCGCGCCGTCCACGCCGGAGCTGCCCCAGCCATCGTCGATCAACATCCGTCCGAGCCGCGCGTTCAACCGATCATCGGCGAGTCCCGCGAGCTCGACGTAGCCGTACATCAGCTCCAGGCCGGCCATCGAGTCTTCGAGCTCGGGGATCACATCGATCGCATCGCGCGTGATCGCCGGTGACAGCCGGATCCGACCGCTGGTGTAGTTACCGAAGTCGTGATCGACGCGCAGGTAGCTGTGCCACGACATCGTGAGTCCGCGATCCGGCAGCCGTGACTCGCGCCGGCGCTCGGCGAGATCGCCGATGTCGGTGATCCGCAGCGCCAGCGTTTGGGTGTAGCGGCGCCGGCCGAGGAACAGATCCGGACCGACGAGCCGATACTCGCGGAGCTGATACGCTTGGCCGATCGTCCGCGCGCGTAGCCAGAACTCGTAGGCGTGCGCCTGCGTCGGTTCGATCGCGATCGCCGCGATCACCACCGCAGCGACGCACACGCGTTGCATCGCCGTGCACGGTATCACGTCACCGCGCGACGGTGACCGTATCGACCGCCAGCCGCGCGCCCGCGCCGACCGCCGCCACACCCCATGCGCCGCGCTCCGCGGCCTCGGTGTCGCAGGTCAGGACGTCCGTCCCATCGCGGGTGATCAGGGCAGTCGAGCTCGTGATCGCCAGCCGAACGGTCACCGCGATCGCTGGATCGAATGGCTCGACGTTGGCGCCGGTGCATAACACCTCGGTCGCATCGCCGACGATCTTGACCAGTCGCGCCGGCGCGCCGGGAACGAGCTCGGCGAGGATCGCCTGGCCGAACGCAGCCTGCTGCGCGATCACTCCCAGTCCGCCGCTGTGCACCCGCACCGTGGCGTTGATCGAGCCCGTGATCATGCGAGGTCCGCCGACCACCGCCCGTGCCTGCCCGCTGCTCGCGGTGAGTTGCCAGTCCGCACCACGGGCCACAGTCGAGGGGTCAGCGGCGGTCAAGGTCGCCAGCTGATCGCCGCTGCGCGGCAACACGGTCACCGATCCCGTGGTCGGCCCGAGCAGCGACGGCCGGTACACCCATGCGTCGGTCGAAGGCGATGTGCCTCCGAGCACCAGCACGCTCCCATCATCGAGCCGGATCAGCTGTGGCGCATCGAGCGCGAGCGAACCAGCCGGCGGCGTCGAGCGGTTCCACCGATCGAGCATCGGATCGTAGATCGCGATGTCTCCCGCGAGCTCGCCGCCGATCGCCGCGACCCTACCGTCTTCGAGCGCGATCAGGCGTGCACCAGCAACGTCAGGTGCGCGCGCGATTGCGACCGCCGAGCTCGCACCCGGCACGATCACCGACGCGGCGCCATCGCCAGGATCGGCGTCGGCCGCGAACGCGGTCAGCACGCCGCCACCGTCGAGCGCCGCCGCCTGAACATGGGTACCGGACACCGCGACCGCGTCCCCGCCGAGCGCTAGTCGGTCGGCCGCCGAAGGATCGACCGCGCTCGGTGCGCCGCCCGCCGCGACGAACGTGCGCATCCCGGTGGTCTCGAGTCCCAGATCGAACATCGTCGCGCCGAGGCGCGCCGCCGCGAGATTGCCGCCGATCTCGAACATGCCGAGATCTCGCAAATCGTAGATCTTCGAGCTGCGCCGCATCACGCCGCCAGCGCACGAGCCATTCACGACATCCGAGCAACCACCCGCGAGCAACACGTGATCGCCATCGACCGCGACGGCGGTATGAAACGCGCGCGACTCGATCAAGACGGACTCCCCGAACGTCCGCGTCGCCGGATCGAACACCGTGATCACGGGCTGCGGACCACCCGTCACCACGACGCGACCATCGGGCATCGTCGCCAGCGCGGTGCCGGCGAACCCGTCTTGACCGAGCACCTCGGGAACGTCGACGGGTGTGAACGTCGCGGTCGCCGGGTCGTAGAACTCTGCCGTCGCTAGCCAGCCGCCCATCCCGTCACCGCCGCCGAGCACGAGCACACCGGTTCCGGCGCGTGCGACCAGCGGCGCCACCCGCGCCATGGTCATCGAACCCGTCCGGCATGCGCCGCCGGGCGGCGTCATGAACACCGGGATCACCGCGCCTTCCTCGAGATCGTGAAATGCGAGCGGCTGAGACTTGCCGATCGCACCCGCCGTGCCACCGCCGATCAACAGCTCGACGCCGATCTGCTCGGTGGTCTCGGGAAAGTCGGCGATCTCGACCGCCTCGTCGACGCCCACCGCACGAACGACCTCCCCGCCGCTCGCAAATGCGATCACTCGCAATCCAGTTGCAACAACCGGCGGCTGCGGTTTGGCGCAGTCGTCGGGGTTGCTGCGAACCAGCTGGACGAGGGACGCGGGCTCGCCACAGCCCGCAAACGCGAGCACGAGCAGCACAGCGCTGGCCGCGCGAGAACCGGTCACGCACCACATGATACTCTTGCCGCGATGCCGGAGTTGCCGACGACGTTCGGCAAGTACTTCTTGACCGAGAAGCTCGCCACCGGTGGGATGGCCGAGATCTACCTCGCCAAGATCGTGGGTCCGGGTGGGTTCGAGAAGCAGCTGGTGATCAAGCAGATCCATCCCCAGCTGTCGCATCAGCGGCACTTCGTCGATCTGTTCGTCGCCGAGGCCAAGACGTTGGTCACCCTCGCCCACGGCAACATCGTCCCGGTCTACGAGCTCGGCGTCGTCGACGACACTTACTTCATCGTGATGGAGTACATCGACGGCCCGACGCTATATCGGCTCACCGAGACGCTCGCTCGCCGCGACGCGAAGATGGAGCCTGCGACCGCCGCGTGGATCGCCGCGCGGATCCTCGAGGGGCTCGACTATGCTCATCGCAAGGGCGAAGGCGTGATCCACCGCGACTTGTCGCCGCGCAACGTCATGCTGTCGCGCGACGGCGAAGTCAAGCTCGTCGACTTCGGCATCGCGGTCACCTTGGGCGCGGCGTCCGACGACGATCAGCTGCATTCAGCGCCGACCGGCTCGTTCCCGTACATGTCGCCCGAGCAAGTGCGCAAGGAGCCGCTGACCGGCCAGAGCGACCTGTTTTCGGTCGGCGTGCTGCTGTGGGAGATGTTGACCGGGCAGCGGCTGTTCGCGCGCAGCGATGCGGATGCGACGCTCGCGGCAGTCACCGATGGCGACATCACGCCGCCATCCAGCGTGCGCGCCGAGATCCCGGCCAAGCTGGAGACCGTGGTGATGCGTGCGCTCGAGCGGGACACGACCTCGCGGTGGCGCGCCGCCGGCGAGATGCTGGCAGAGCTCCAGCGTTACCTGTACACGCTCGAGCAAACGCCCGGACCGCGCGACGTGGCGGCGCTCGTCGCGCGCTACTGCCCTGCCGAGACACGGCGGTTGCCGACCCACAGCGACGGCGTGGTCGGCGATACCGATCTCGACATCACCGCGCGCAGCGATCGCTCGGGGCCGCTCGGTCCGCGAACCGCGGTGGTGCCACGGGGCGCGAGGGGGCCGCTGGGTAAGCGCCCGCCCCGGCACCAGAGCTTCGCGACCCACGTCCAGCTCAAGGACCTCCTCGAGCGCGCGACGCCGATGTTTCCGATCTCGGCGATCCAGGACAACGGCGGGGACGCACCGTCGAGCGCGACTCCGAGCAAGCTGTCGGATGCCTCGCTCGAAGCGAACGAGCACAAGACGCCTGCATGGCTGATCCTGGTCGCCCTCGGTGCCTTGATTCTCGCGATCGCAGCGGTCGTGATGTTCGTCCGCGGCCAGCACGCGGTGCTCGCACCCGACGCAAGCCAGGTCGCCGACGCCGCCGCGCCGCCGACGCGGGATGCGAGCTTGCTCGCCGTCCCCGCCGATGCGGCGCCATCGTTGACCGACGCGGCCGCCGACGCGCCCGCCGACGCGGGCGTCGGCGGGACCATGCGCGACGCCGGGGTTCGGTTGCGGCCGGACAGTGGTGCCGTCGCGACCACGTCCGGAACAGCGACGCTGCGGATCGGCGCGAACCCGTGGGGAGAGATCGTCATCGACGGTAAGCCGAGCATCGCGAACGGCGCGCCACGTCGAACTCCGGCCGAGCTCACGATCTCTGCGGGCCGTCACGTCGTCGACATCGTGTTCCGCGGCGAGGACCCACCGCGAAAAAAGACGTTCACGATCGAGGTCACCACCGGCGAGCTCAAAGAGCTGTCCGCGGATTTCACCACCCCGTAGCTCATCGCCACTGGTTGCCATCGACGCCCACGATCGGCGCCGGCTTGGAGGCCGACACGATGCCCCAGGTGATCGCTGCGCCGATCACCACCGCCGCGCCTACGCCGGTCCATAGCCATGGGCTTCGACACAGCTGGCAACCGCCACCAGGGGCAAGCGCACCACCGCGTTCGGTCAACACCGTCGGTGGATAGCGCAGCTCGGCGGTCAGCACTGCTTGCCAGGCCGAGCGTGCCGCCGCGGCCAGCCCACGCCGATCGGCATAACCGATCTCGGCGACCGCGCTGCAGCGGACCGGCAGTCGCGCACAGCGTTGGACCAGCAGCGCCGGACTGCCGCGCCGAACCGTATCGGCGACGATCACCACCTCGTCGAGATCGGCGTAGCGCACCGCGGTGTCGACCAGCGCCTGGGCTGCGGCCTCGTCGACACCGAGCTGCGCGCCCTCGGCCAATCGGACGGCGTCGCGGTCGCGCACCAGCTCGAGCTCGACGGTGCTATCGCCGGTGACGTGAAACCCTCGGGTCGCCGCCTCGTGCAGCGGCGAGCGCGCAACCACGACGTGTTGGCCATGACCGAGCTCGACGATCACCGGGGCGCGCCCCACGTCCTTGCCATCGATCCGGACCAGCGCCCCCGCCGGGCTGGTCTCGACGCGAACCCGGTGCATGGCCACCGGCGCGGCACGCGCCGCCGCGACTGCATCGACGACGTCGGGTGAAAACTCCGCGAGCGTAACGGGGCGGTCCGGATCGAGCGCGATCGCGAGCGTTAGCACCGCTTGTGATTCGGCCGCGCGGCCGAGATGTCCGAGGACCGCTCCGAGCCGGAGTGCGGCGTCGGCGTACAGCTCGGTGCCGCCGGGCAACGCGAGCAGATTCTCGGCCGCGGTGCGCGCCGTCGCGAGCCGCGCTGCGGACAACTCGACCGCGACCCGCAGGTACGCGCGCCAGCCTTCGTCGATCTGATCGCGGACCCTGCGGAACGCGCGCATCACTTCGATCGGAACAGCCCCCGCCGCGATCGCCCGCCGCGCTTCGCCGATCGCGTCTTCGACGGTGCGCGCCGATCGACCCGTGATCGCGTCCGCCATCGCCGCCGCAGACCGCTCGGGCTCGGCGGTGCCCGCGGCAATCACCCCGATTCCATCGCCGCGAGCCAAACCGGGGATCGTAGCGCTCGGGATCGCGATGGCTAGCGCGCACGCGATCAAGCGCCTCATCGACCTGAGTATACTCGCCAGATGCCGTTCCCCTGGCTTTCCTGCACGCAACCGCGACGTGACGGCGCCGACCATCGCACCAACGCGGCGATCGCCGAGTTAACCAGCCGCGCCGGCCTGCTCTACCGGCTCGGGTTTTCCGAGCCCATGGCGACGCACCGGCTGATCGCACGCGTGGCGTGGGAGTTCGAGCCGACCGCAGGATCGCATCGGCGACCGGCGGCGCTGTCGGATCAAGCGATCGGAAAGATCGTCTCCGATGCGTTCGCCAAGGCGGGCCGCCGTACGCGGTGACCGGAGTGAGATGGCTCGCGCTCGCGCTGATCGCCGCCTGCCAACCCGGTAGCGGCGCGCCTACGTCACGGCCGGTCTCGCCGGGACGACAGCTCGGATTGGCCGAGCTGGTCGGCGGTTGGGGCTGGGTACTTCGCGCGACCGAGGCGGGCACGACACGCGTCGAGCGCGAGCAGTGGCGGTTTCTCCCGGACCCGATCAGCCATCGCATGGTCGGTCGTTACGTCCGCACCGTCGAGGTCACGTCGGATGACCGGGTGCCGTTTCGGTGCAATCAGCGGCCGTGGTATCGCCAGCGCGCGGTGTTCGAGCTCGCCGCCGAGGCGACCGCGAGCGGTTTCACGATTCGCGAGACCGACTACCACGCCGAGCCGAGTCCGTGCGACCACGGCTTCCGTCGTCCCGCGAGCTACACCGCCGAGCTCGCCGGTGCGAGGCTCCACCTTCGGTGGGCCGACGGAGACCAAACGTTGTGGCGCACCGACGATGACCCCGCGAGCTTGCCCGAACCGCCATGGCCCGACCCACCAGTCCTCGAAGGGGCCTGGCGGTGGGACGCGACGTCGTACGACGACGACGGCAACCTGCGCGACGAGAGCGAGTGGTGGCAGCTGACGCGCCGCACCGACACGCGGTTCGACGCGACCTATCGACGCCGGGTCACGGTGCGCAGCCCCGATGGGACGCCGATCGCCTGTGCGAACGCAACGTCATGGAGCTTCGACGATGCCTACGTGCTCGACGGCCAGCGCGAAGAGGAGCATTGGCACTTCTACGAGCGGGCCGTCGACCCCGGCGATCATCCGTGCCTTCGCGCGACGCCGGATCGTGCGCTCGACGAAGCCACCGCCGAACAGCTCGGCGATCACCTGGTGCTCGAGTGGCGCGGCAAGCGCAAGCAGATCCTCTACCGGCCGGTTGCCGGCGCCGGCGAGTAGATCTTGGCGACGTAATCCTGAATCATCCGGTCGGACGAGAACCGCCACTGCGACATGGCGATGCTCGCGCGCATGATCGCCAGCCAACGCGTTCGATCCCGGAACGCAGGAATCACTTCGGTCTCGAGCACGCGATACAGCAGGTCGCGGTCGCGCTTGTCGACGCGCGCGTTGTCCTTCTCGCTGAACGGATCGTCCTTGGGATCCGGATCGCCGATCTTCCAACCGGTGACGCCGTGCTCGCAGCCCTCCGGCCACCAACCGTCGAGGATCGACAGGTTCGGCACGCCGTTCATCGCGGCTTTCATGCCCGAGGTGCCCGACGCCTCGAGCGGACGACGCGGGTTGTTGAGCCAGATGTCGGAACCGCGGGTGAGCAGCGCGCCGAGATTCATCCCATAGTCCTCGACGAACACCACGTGACCGCGATACGTCCGCGACGCTTCGATCAGCTTTCCGACGATCGCCTTGCCGCCGGTGTCGCGCGGATGGGCTTTGCCGGAATAGACGATCTGGATCCCCAGATCGAACAACCGGCGCAGCGCCTTGTCGTCGCCAAGGATCAGGTCCGCGCGCTTGTACGCGGCGGCCCGCCGCGCGAACCCGATCACCATGCGCTGCGGATCGAGCTGGGTACCGGTGCGCTTGGCGACTTCGTCGACCAGCTCTTGTTTGAGCACCGCACGCGCCGCCCATAGCTCGGTGTCTTGCTGTGCGCGCGGTTTGTCAGGGACCAAGGCGGCGCGGATTCGTGCGTCCTGCCAGGTCGGCACGTGCACGCCGTTGGTGATGCTGATGATCGGCGCGGCATGCTCCACGCCTTTCCACATCCCCCGCGCGGTCTCACCGTGGAGCTGCGCCACGCCATTCGCGATCCGCGACATGCGGAGCCCGGCGACCGTCATCGAGAACGGGTCACCGCCGATGGTCTCGAGCTCCTCGTCCGTGAACGCGAGGTCGGCGTCCATCGCCCGCATCGCCGCCAGCTCGTGGACCTCGTTTCCGGCGGGGACGGGAGTGTGGGTGGTGAACACCACGTGCGGGCGGAGCTTGGTCAGGCGTTCTGCGAGAGTGGTGCCGCCAAATCGGCCTTGCCGCAGCAGCTCCAGGCCGGCGAACACCGCGTGGCCCTCGTTGAAGTGAAACACGTCGATCGGGTCGCCAAGTGCATCAAGAAGGCGCACCCCCCCGACCCCCAGGACGATTTCCTGGGCCAACCGATAGTCACTGTCCCCACCATAAAGCCGCTGGGTGATCCAGCGATCCTGCTCCCGCTCTGGCTCGAGCAGGTACAGCTTCGACGACAGATACCTGTCGACCTTCCAGGCGCGAAGCGGCACCCGCTTGCCGCGAACCGTGACTTCCACACGGGCGTCGACGCGGCGCACCGCGTCGCGAGGGGTCTTTGGGTACTGGTCTTCGAGGCCACGAGACCCCACCACCTGGCGGGTGTAGCCCTCATCCCAGAGCAGCCCGATCCCGGTCACCGGCACCCGAAGATCGCCTGCCGATTTCATGTGATCCCCGGCGAGGATCCCAAGACCGCCGGCATAGATCGTGAAGTTCGGGTCGAGTCCGTACTCCATGCAGAAGTACGCCACAACAGGCGAAGACGACATCCCCGGCAACGTGCCTTGCCCGGGTGTGCCACCGCAAGCCGGTGGACGCGAAAGCCGCCCGGGAAGCCGCCCCGGCACCGGGGAGCTAGATTTTTTGAATCCGCCGGCCAGCCCGAGTACAAGATCAGGGGATGGGTGGACACGCCGCCGGAGCGCGAGGCTAGCCGTGCGCGCAGTGCTCGTCGGAGCATTAGCCGCCGCGATCGCGGTGCCCGTGGCCGCGAATCCTCCTCCGCCGCGCGCGCCGGCTCCTGCCGTCACGCGCAAGGCGACCGATCCAGCGCATGCGCGCGCCGCACTTCGCAAGACGTCTGATGTTCGCGGTAGCGCCGCGGCAATCGGTCGTCGCCCGGAGCCGCTCACCGCGAAAGAGCAGACGCACGCCGAGATCGAGAAGCTGCTGCGCAGTCAGCTCAAGCGCGGCACGACCGGCGTGTTCATCGCGGATGCGAAGACCGGTGAGCCGTTGTTCGCGTTCAACGCGGACAATCGTCTCAACCCCGCATCGAACGTGAAGATGATCTCGACCGCCACGGCGCTCGAGCTGCTCGGCGCCGAGTTCCGCTATCCAACCCGGCTGCTCGGTCCCGAGCCGCAGGCTGGCGTGGTGCGCGGCGATGTGTTCTTGCTCGGCAGCTACGATCCGACGTTGAAGGCATCGCATCTCGATGAGATGGCCAGCGCCGTCGCGGCGCGCGGGATCACGTCGATCGAGGGCAGCATCACGGTCGGCTCGGATCCGACGCGCGACGGCTTGTACCGCGCGGTGGTGCCGATCGAGGTCGTCGCGGGTGAGCCCGGTAAGCCGCCGACCGCGACCGTCGCGCCAGGCGCCGAGCACGTCAGCGTCAGGGTCACCGCCGTTACCAGCAAGAGGAAGCAACGCGCGCGGCTGACGTTCACGTCGGAGACCGCGCAGGTCAACGGTCGGCCGCACGTCACCGTGACGGTCGCCGGCACGATCAGCAAGGGCCGCTCACTGACGCATCCGTTCGTCACCCGCGAGCGCACGGCCACCGCGGTCTACGCACTACGCGCAGCGCTCAAGGCCCACGGCGTTCAACTCGCCGGCGACCTCAAGATCCGCGAGCTCGGTGACTTCATCGGGGAAGCGGTCGCGACGGGCTCGCTGCCGGTCGAGCTCGCTCGCCACGAATCGCGGTCGCTCTCGGAGATCGTCGCGAAGATCAACAAGTGGAGCATCAACTGGCTCGCCGACCGCGTGATCATGACCGCCGCGGCGCTGTCGCGCCAACAGCCGCCGTCGATGGAGCTCGCGCTCGACGCGATGTATGGCTGGCTCGCTCGCCACACCGGCCTGGACAAGTCGAAGATCGTGATCGACACCGGCTCGGGCTTGTCCTATCGCACGCAGATCACACCGCATGACCTCGTGTCCGTCGTCCGCAGCGCCGCGGGATTCACCAACGAGGACACCGACCCGATGTTGTCGCAAGCGTGGTTGGACTCGCTCGCGCATGCGGACGGCACGCTGCGCAGGCGCTTCGGCAAGGAAGCGCGCACGCACATCCGGGGCAAGACCGGAACCCTGTCGACCGTGATCGCGGTCTCCGGCGTGCTCGACGTGAACCCCGACCGCCCGCTCGCGTTCTCGATCGTCACCAACACTGACCGGCCGCTATCGAAGGCGCGCGTGCGAAAGGCACATGATCAGCTGCTCGCGCTGGTCGCCAAGTTCGTCGCGCCCGCCCCGGTGCCGACCGCTCCCATCGCGGCGCCGATGCCTTCTGTGCCAGCCACGACGGCAGCGGCAGCTCCTGCCGCACCGATCGCGACGCCGATGCCCACGCCCACGCCGGCCGGCGAGCTGACGCCGCCACCGACGCCGTCGATCGCGACGCCGATGCCCGCGGCCGAGACCCACGACGACGAGACCGGGCCCGATGACGTTGAAGAGACCGAGGGATTCGATCCGCTCGACGACGAAGCTTCCGGCCTTCCCCCGCCGTGATCCCCGGACGTCGATGTGGCATCGCCGACGCGCCGGCGATCCAAGCCGTGCTCGACACGGATCCCGCGATGTGGGAGCTGATCTGCGGCGCGCCACTGCTGCCCAACACCGCCGAGGAAGAGCTCGCGTGGGTGCCGCCAGGCTCGTCGCTCGACCGTAAGTATTTCTATCTGGTCGATGATGTCGCCGTGCTCGACGTCATCGAGGGCTACCCCGATCCGGCGACCTGGTTCGTCGGCTTGATCTTTATCGCTCCCAACGGACGCAACCGCGGGCTCGGTACCCAGCTATTCGCTGCATTGGCCGGTCACGTTCGTGACGCGGGCGGCCGCGCGATCCGGCTCGCGGTGGTGTCGACCCACGACGACGCCAAGCGGTTCTACGACCGCCTCGGGTTTCGCTTCATCGAGCGCAAGCCGCGAACCATGCCGCCCGGCACCGCGCAGCTGCTCGATGTGCTCGAACGAGTCGTCTAACTATTCGTCCTGCGCGAACGACTGTGCGAGTCGCTCGAGCACGCCTTGATCTTCGAGCGTCGTCGTATCGCCGCGCGACTGCGAGCCCGACGCGACCTCGCGAAGCAAGCGGCGCATGATCTTCCCTGATCGGGTCTTGGGCAACGCCTCGGCGAACCGGATCTCCTCGGGCCGTGCGAGCGCGCCGATCTGCGCGACCACGTGCTCGCGCAGCTCCTTGGCGAGCGCGTCGTCTGCGGCGACCCCGGCGCGCGGCGTCACGAACGCGACGATCGCTTGGCCCTTGAGCTCGTCGGGCCGGCCGACCACCGCGGATTCGGCGACCTTGGGATGCGAGACCAGCGCGGACTCGACCTCCATCGTCGATAGCCGATGACCGGCGACGTTGATGACGTCGTCGACGCGGCCCATGATCCAAAAGTATCCGTCCGGATCTTTGCGCGCACCGTCACCGGCGAAGTAGCAGTCCTTGACCTCGCCGAAGTACGTCGCCGTGAATCGCTCGTGATCACCGAAGATCGTGCGCAGCATGGACGGCCACGGCCGCTTGATCACGAGAAACCCGCCTTCGTTCGGCTTACACGGCGTTCCGTCTTTGTGGACGACGTCCACTGCGATGCCTGGCAGCGGCCGCGTCGCCGAGCCTGGCTTGGTCGGCGTCGCGCCTGGCAGCGGCGAGATCATGATCGCGCCGGTCTCGGTCTGCCACCACGTATCGACGATCGGGCAGCGATCGCCGCCGATCGTCTTGCGGTACCACATCCAGGCTTCGGGATTGATCGGCTCGCCCACCGAGCCGAGCAGCCGGAGCGACGAGAGGTCGTGTGCGTTCGGATATTGATCGCCCCAGCGCATGAACGCGCGGATCGCAGTCGGTGCCGTGTAGAACACCGTGACGCCCCACTTGGCGATGATGTTCCAGAATCGATCCGGGCCCGGCTGATTGGGCGCACCCTCGTACATCAGGATCGTCGCGCCGTTCGCGAGTGGCCCGTACACGACGTAGCTGTGCCCGGTCACCCAACCGATGTCGGCGGTGCACCAGAACACATCGTCGTCGCGGAGGTCGAACACCAGCTTGGTGGTGTACGCCGCGTTGGTCAGGTAGCCGCCGGTGGTATGCAAGATGCCCTTGGGCTTGCCGGTCGTGCCGCTGGTGTACAGCGTGAACAGCGTGTGCTCGCTGTCGAACGGCGCCGCCTCGTGACTCGGCGACGCGGCGTCGACGACGTCGTGCCACCACACGTCTCGGTCGGTCCACTTGACGTCGTTGTTGCAGCGCCGGAGCACCACGACACGCTCGACCGTCGTGCCCTCGACCGCCTTGTCGACGTTTTCCTTGAGCGGAATGATCTGGCCGCGGCGCCATCCGCCGTCGGCGGTGATCACGACCTTTGCATGTGCGTCCCTGACGCGATCGCCAAGCGCCTCGGCGGAGAACCCGCCGAACACCACGGTGTGCGGCGCGCCGATTCGCGCGCATGCGAGCATCGCGATCGCGGCCTCCGGCACCATCGGCATGTAGATCGCGACGAAGTCACCAGCCTTCACACCGAGCGAGCTGAGCGCGTTGGCCGCCTTGCAGACTTCGCGATGTAGCTGACCGTAGGTGAGGACGCGCGTATCGCCGGGCTCGCCCTCGAACAGGATCGCGGCTTTGTTCTTGCGCCAGCTCGCGACGTGGCGGTCGAGGCAGCTCACGCTCGCGTTGAGCGCCCCACCGACGAACCACTTCGCATCCGGAAGCTTCCAATCGACCACTTGGCGCCACGGTTTTGCCCACGCGAGCTCGCCTGCAACCTCGGCCCAGAATCCGTCCGGATCGTGGGCGGCGCGTTGATACAGCGCTTCGTAGTCGGCCATGCTGCCGACCTTGGCGGCTTTGGCAAACGCTGCTGGCGGCGGAAAGCTTCGCGTCTCGGTGAGTACCGACTCGATCGACGACGACATGACGTCCTCCTAGCTTCGAATCAAACGATCGCGATGACTTCGATCTCGACGCGCGCGTCGCGCGGCAGCCGCGCGGCTTGAATCGTCGAGCGCGCCGGTGCGTCGTGCGGAAAGCGCTCCGCGTAGATCCGATTCACCGTCTCGAAGTCATTCATGTCCGCAAGGAACACCGTCGCTTTGACGACGTGCTCGAACCCCGCATCCGCACCTGCGAGCACCGCGCCGACATTCGTGAGCACCTGGCGCGTCTGGCGCTCGACGTCGCCTTCGACGATCTTGCCGGTCACTGGATCGAGCGCGATCTGACCGCTGGTGAAGATCATGCGCTTGTTGTCGCCGATCGGCGTAACCACCGCCTGGGAATACGGGCCGATCGCAGCAGGAGCTTCGGGGGTGCGAACAATCGTGCGAGCCATGGCGTGGTCGTATCACGGGTGCCGTGACCTCGCTGACACTCGTGGCGCATCTTGGTTCGCGCGCGGCGTCCCGTCGGAGCAAATGCCGTTGGTTTCCTGGCGCCTCTCGCGCGCGCACGCGCACACTGGGTGGCGATGCGTGGCTGGCCAGTGTTCGCGATTGCGTGGTCGCTCGGTGGGTGCGAGCTCGATCCGATCCGGGAGGAGTGGGACGGCTGCGGCGATGGATTGCAACGATTTCCCGAGGCCTGCGATGACGGCAATCAGGTCAGCGAGGATGGTTGTACGAACAGCTGCGAGCTGGAGCACCTCGTACGCGCGACCTGGTCGTTGCAAGGCGCAACCGGAGCGCAGCCTTGCCCACTAGGATTCGACAGCGCCACGGTGACCATGCAGCGCTATTCCGGAGACCTGGACGGCTGCGCACGCCTCGGTGCGTGCGATGGCCGGCTCGATCCCCCGCTCTCGAGGACGTTCTCCTGTGAGGCGGCTCTCGGTCCCATGTTCGTGCCGGACCGCTCGAGCTCCGACGGCGACTACCTGGTCTCCGCCGCGATCACGAACGCCGATCGCAGCGAGGTCTATGCGACTTCGCTGCCCGCGGTAGTGACCATGCTACACAGGGACGGTTTCGAATCGCAGCCAGTGGACGCGCCGCTCGAGATCCTCGTCGATAGTGGATACATCCGCGTGCTGTGGGGCGTGTTCGCCGAACAGACCGATCCCGAGACTCGTTCCGAGGGTTGCCAGTTGTTGATCGCGACCTTCCGAGTCACGGCACGGCCGATCGGCGGCGGCGAACCGTTCACGCAGGCGTTTGATTGTCAGGATCGTGGGACGACCATGGCCCTGCCCGCTGGCACGTATACCGTCGAGGTCACCGGTGGTACCGGCTCGCGATACGGCAGCGCGGAACCGTTCACCGATGTCGTCGTGGCAGCCCCTAATCGGGTCACCGAGCTCGGCATGGCCGTCATCTTGTTGCCGCCTCCCGTACCTGCCGATTGACACGCGGCCCCGCTGGCGGTATTTCCAATCCCGTTCAGGGCGTTTAACTCAGCGGGAGAGTGGCACCTTCACACGGTGCAAGTCGTAGGTTCAATCCCTACAACGCCCACGGAAATTCGAGAGAAGTGACGCCGAGTTGTCGAGGATGGCAGCTCGGCGTTTCTGCATCTGGGGAGCCGCATGACCACTGCCATGACCACTCGCAAGTCGAAGCGGCCCAAACGCGGCATCGTGGGCGAGCTTCGCGCAATGTTTGGCGCCGGCACGAAGGAGCTCATCGAATTGATTCCAGTGATCGGTACCGTCGCGAAGGTCATGACCGAGGCCGAGAAACGAGCTCGCGTGCAACGGATTGAGGACCTCATCACGTGGATGCAGGGCACCGACGAGGAGGCTGACGCATTCGCGGAGGAGATGAGCACTGGCGTGAACGGGCCGGAGGGCGACCTCTACCGTGCGGCATTTCGAGCAAGCGTCCAGGCGACACTCGATGCCGTGGCCGACGTGGCAGTACCTTCCATCGCGCTACTCGCGCGACACCGATTGCAGAAGCAGTCACCCGACCTAAGGTCGTACCGTGCGGTGCTCGGCATGCTCGAATCGCTCGATCGTGAGGAGTTCGAGGCTCTACGCGCTGCGGTGCACAGCCTTCTCGCAATCGATGCGGACCCCCACTTCACGTTTCTCAGCCAGGATCCAACCGTCGCAGACATCGTGATGGGCACCCAAAGTGACACGGCACGCAGCTGGGTGTGGCACTCAACCGACCCGGACCGAACGCTCCTTGCGCGCGGTGACGTCGCGCGACGTCTAGTAGCTGCGCTTGAGCCGCTCACGGACGTCTACAACATCATTGGTCCGGTGAGGGGGCGGAACGAGCCGCGACTGGCGCATTCGCTCGTGCAGCTGCTCGTGCTCATCATGCCGTCACCAATACCTACGGCAGCCTAGGCGGCGCTCCGCTCGCGGCCCGTGGCGATGTCGATGACCTTGGCAAGCGCCGCGCGTTGCTCGCTGCCGGCCACCGTCGAGTAGTGTCGCTGCATCTCGGGCGTCGCGTGTCCACTGATGGCTCGGGTCACGATGTCCGCGACGCTGGCCGCACGCGCGAGGTCCTGAAACGTCCGACGCATAGCGCGCGGAGACACGGAGTATCCGAGTTTGAGGATGCTCGCGATGTCGTCGAACATTCGGTCCATGCAAGACGGGGAGAGGAACCCGCCCCCTCGGTTCCACTTGCTGGGGCCAGCCGGGAACAGCAGCTCGGTTTCGGCCATGGACGCGCCGAGCTCTGGTGACCGCTTCGACCGGCGCTCGTTCTCGGCATCTAGTCGCTCGCTGTGCCATCGCAATACCGAGAGCTGACGTTCATCGAGGTCGATGACCTGGTCAGCACCCGTCTTGGTCGCCTCCATCACCTCGCTGCCCTTCGTGTGCGAACGGCGCACGAGCAGCTTGCACTCGTCCCACTTCACGTCTGCGTAAGCACCGCGCCGGCGCAGCCCTCGGCGATCACCTCAAAACCGGCCAGTCGTGATCGTCTGAAAACCGGCCACTTTGTTCGTTCGGGGGACGCTGGTTGATTACTTCGATTCGGAGTCCTTGGGCAAGCTCGCAGCGTGGGTGGTGC
>JBFXAI010000037.1:0-67488 GCA_050184455.1 Kofleriaceae bacterium
TGGTCTTGCTGCTCAAATACGAGGCGCACGGCGCGCTCGCGCAGCTCCGCTGGGTACCGGGTTCGTCCTGACATTGGCTCCATCCTCTCTGCGTTTGGAGCCTCCGGCAAATTCGGGGCGGTTCACCCCCAGCCATGGGAAAACGCGAGTGTTATGGTTCGGCGGTCGTGCGTGCGCTGTTGGGACGATCACGATCGTGGCCGCATCAGGTGGCAATGATCGCCGCGCTTGCGGGGTGCGGTCGGATCGGGTTCGACGACTTGTTACCGGACGACAACGGGTTCAATCCTCCGGATGGCCCGCCGTTCGTCCCGGTCGATGGCCCACCCGGTGCGGTGCGATCGTTTCCCGATCCGACGCTATGCAACACCTCCGAGTGGACGTTGTCGGTGCGCTACCCCGACAGTCGCAACAGCGGCACGTTCGGCGCGACCGAAGGCTGCTACGCCGAGATGGGCGCGAACCAGTTCGGCTGGTCGATCCTCGACGTCAATGTGCCTGGCTTGCCCTGGGAGCTCATGCCCGAGGATCGGATCTGCATCGACTACGAGGTGCTGAACGATGGCACCAACACTGGAGCGTGTGACGCTTGTGACGGCGCGGGCGGGTTCGAGCGGTGCGTCCTGACATCCGCGGCCTACATTCGATTTTTCGACGCGTCCGGGAACGGCGCCGCGATCACCGCGGTGGGTGCGAGGCTTTATGGCGTTGGCGACGGCGCCGAATTCGATGCGACCGCCGACGGTACACTCACGTCGGACGGTGTGGCGTACAGCCGTTGGGCGTGCCCGTACCTCGGGCTGCCCAGGCTCTACGTCGACTTCGACCCGCCTGCGCTGCCATCGCGACATCGGTTTCGCGCGCGGCTATCAGACCTTCTGCCGCCGGGCGTGACCGCGTCGCGGTTCTCGTCGTTGTCGGAGGCCTATTACGGCGCCACGCCATCCGCATCGCTGCGGGTTTATGACTTCTACGTCGGCGACGTGTCGAACGAGGGCTTCTGCAGCTGCCTCGGCGGCACGTGGGATGGAACCGCGTGCGCGGCTATTCCTTGAGGCCGTGCTTCTGCTTGATCTGATCGAGCACCTTCGCGTACTCGACGTCCCACGCCTGCGTGCCCTCTTCGAGGTTCTTGATCCGATCGCGAACTTCCTGATCGATCGCCTCGTCCACCTGCATGTGCTTCTTGCAGATGTCCTTGATCTTGCGGCGCAGGATCGCGTCCTCGGCGAACACCTCGTCGATGTGACGCGATGACATGAACGCTTCGAGCATCTGATTGGCGATCCACGCGAGGCCCTCTTCACCGAGGCCGAATTCCTTTTGATCGGCGAGCTGGCGCTTGGTGCGGCCGAGGTGCGAGTAGGGAAGGCCTCGGATCTCGAGGATGTCCTTCGCACGCTCGGTCAGCTCCTTGTCGACGCGGATGTATTCCTTCAGGACCGCCGCTGCATCCAGCTGGGCTTCATTGCCGTCGCTGACCTCGATGTCACCCGCCTGAGTAAGAGTCGTGATGATCTCGGCCGCGATGGTGTCGACCTTCCCGGGATACAGTCTCATTTCCGCGGCACTGTAGGTGCCGAACGTCCCACATGCAAGGCACGTGGCAGACTCTCGCTGGGATTTTCTCGTCGATGTGCACGATCGCTCTGTTGCTCGATATCGTTGCTGGCGCGCCGCTCGTGATCGCGGCAAACCGCGACGAGCTCTATGCGCGTCCGACACGTTCGCCCGAGCGGCTCGGCCCCGGGATCGTGGGAGGCGTCGACGAGCTGTCAGGCGGGACCTGGTTGGCGATCCGTCGCGATGGTCAGTTCGCCGCCGTGACCAATCAGCGGGTCGCGACGCCGCCGCCCGTCGGGCTGCGTTCGCGAGGACTGGCCGTTCGCGAGCTCGCAGCCGCGGATGATCCGGATGGCTACGTCGCCGCGCTCGATCCCGCAGACTACGCGAGCATGAATTTGGTTTGGGGCGATGCACGCCGCGTCTGGGTTGCGTACAGCCGCCGAGATCAACGGACGCTGGAGATCGAGCGGCTCGGCAGCGGTCTTCATGTGTTGTGCAACGATCGGCTGGGCTCGCCAGGATTTCCACGAGGTGAGCGATTGCGCTCGGTGATCGCGGCTGCGATCGGCCGCGGTGTCGCGTGGCCGGCGCTGGGGCAGCTGCTCGAAGCAGCGCTCGGCGATCACGCCAAGCAGCCGACGGGAACCATTCCTCCTCAGGTGCCCGCGGATCTCGCGCACGAGCTGACTGCGATCTGCATCCACACGCCTGCGTACGGCACGCGATCTGCGACGGTGATCGCCGCAGCGCCCGGTGCTGTATCGAGCTATCGCCACGCCGACGGTCCACCGTGCACGGCGCCATTCGTCGAATATCGCGAGCAGCTGGAGGCAGCATGACCGAGCCACGTCCGCGCAAGTTGGTCGTCGCAGGACTGATCGTCGGTGGCGATCGGCGAGTTCTGATCAGCCAGCGCCGCGCTGATCAGAGCCTGCCACTGCAGTGGGAGTTCCCGGGTGGAAAGGTCGAGCCCGGGGAGGCACCGGAGGCAGCGCTCGCTCGCGAGCTGATGGAGGAGCTAGGCGTGCAGGTGGTCGTCGGAAGGATCTGGGATGTGCTGTTCCATGCGTATCCCGCGTTCGACCTGGTGATGCTCGTCTACGCGTGTCGACTCGACGGAGCCGCCGAGCCTCGCGCCGTCGAAGTCGCTGACTTCGCCTGGGTTCGCAGTGACGAGCTTCCGCGCTGGGACATCCTCCCCGCCGATCGCCCGCTGGTCACTCGGTTGATCGCCGAGGGACCGCCCTCGTAGCCGAGGCCGCGGACACCTCCGCGCGACCCGTGCGCACGAATTGCTGGTCCAACTGCACACAATGCCAGCCTTAATTGCTTCTCTCGCGCCAGCCTGCCTACAATCGTTGTGATGGAAGGCCGTGC
The DNA here is from genome assembly GCA_050184455.1 of Kofleriaceae bacterium. Classification (GTDB taxonomy): domain Bacteria; phylum Myxococcota_A; class Polyangia; order Haliangiales; family Haliangiaceae; genus JABFXX01. The sequence continues at coordinate 2,944 of JBFXAI010000037.1, forward strand.
CAAGGTCACCAAAGAAGTGCTGTGCGAAGAGGCGCGGTTCATCCTCGCAAATGTGATGGCGGAGGCTCGCTACGGCCGCCAGAACCGCTACGACGACATCCGGCGGGTGTGCGAGGGGGCCGTTTCGATTCCATTTGCCGAGTACGTCGGCTTTCTCGAGAAGTCGGGCTACCTGCGCCACGACCGAGAGAACGAAACGCTCGAGGTCAGCCCGGATGGCGAGACGGTGGTCAACGGCGGCAGCCTCGCCGAATTCACCGATCGCGCGGTCAGCCACTTCAAGAAGCTGCGCCAGAGCCGCGCGATCGCGGTGCCGAACGTCAACATGGGGACAGGATCCGCGATGACCAGTCAGGCGACGGGACTGCGCGATCCACTGAGGGACTCGGCGAGCGAGCTGACCGGCATGGGTCGCAAGGACCCCAAGCTGACGAACTCGGCCGGGCGCTCGAACGCGGCGATCGGTGGCGAGATCCTCGCGATGGAGGGCGACCGCTACGAAAAGCTCGCGCAGATCGGCTCGGGGGGGATGGGCACGGTCTATCGAGCGCGTCAGGTCGCGCTCAATCGCGAGGTCGCGCTCAAAGAGATCCGCGATCTGTTCGGATTCTTCAGCGATGATCAGCGCAACGAGATCGTCCGGCGATTCACCGACGTGGTTCGCGCGTGGGGCAACCTCGCGCATCCCAATATCTTGCCGATCCACGACGTCAATCTGTGGAGCGAATTTCCCAACCTGGTCACCGAGCTCGCGGCGAACGGCTCGGCGCGCCGGCTGATCAACGACGCGGAAGAGATTCCGGTCGAGCTCGCGTTCAAGTACCTGCTCCAAACCCTCCACGCGTTGCGCGCCGCACACGCGCAAAAGGTCTATCACCGCGGGCTCAAGCCCGAGCAGCTGCTAATCGACAGCTATGGCAACCTCAAGGTGTCGGACTTCGGGTTCTCTCGGATCGTGGAGCGCGACCACGCCGTGATCCGCCAGATCTATGTGGGGATGGGCAACGTCGCCTACATGGCGCCGGAGCTCTACACCGATCCGCAGAGCGCGGGTGCGCAAGGCGACATCTACGCGCTCGGCATCATCTTCTACGAGCTGCTGACCCGGAAGTTGCCCGGGCGCAGGTCGCCGATGCCGTCGCAGATCAATCCGGCGATGCCCAAAGGCGTCGACGACATCTTCGACAAGATGACGCGTGACTCGCGTGACGAACGTTACGCGACGGTCGACGACATCCTCGACGACATCGACAAGCTCGACGGCGTGGAAGCGCTGCTGTATCGCAAGAACCAGGTGGTGGTGGGGGAGGGGCCGTTGTCCTCGATCAAGTTCAAACCAGGAGCTGCCGAGCCGCTGGTCGGGACGCCAGTCGAGGCCGAGGAGGACCCTGACCCAGACAAGAAGGGTCATCGTCCGTACTCGTTCCAGCAGCGCAGAAACAAGAAGCTCTAACGACCAGCGAGCGGTCGGAGCACGAAGATGTACGAAACGGACGAAGGCATTCTCGAGTCCGAGTTGAAGAGGTTGCTCTTCAAGTCGCTGCAGATGTACCGATTCTCGAGCTCGTTGGATTTCGAGGATCTGGTGTGGGACCTCGATCTCGATCGCGACGAGCGCTCGCGGTTGGATCCTCCGGTGATCGTGAATGCGGTGATCGGGCCACGTCAGATCGTGCTTCAGCTGGTGCGCGGGCAAGTGCGCTACTGGCTGACGTCCGAGCGCGATCCGCTCGCGCAGGCGTACACCGCAGACACCGAGATCGGAGTCGTGAAAAATGCGGAAGACGCAGCGGCGTTGTGCGCCGAGTTCCTAAACTCTGACGTCCCGCCCTGCGATCTGGTGACCCCGCGGTTCGCCGGCGGAATGCCGCTAGGTCGCCGTCACTGACCCGGTCTGCCGGCCTTGCGTCATGCCCAGCGTCGGTGACTGCGCGCGGGTCATCACCATTGCGCCGTGGTCGAGGTGGACGATGCGCGATCGAGCGCGCGATGTCGGATCGGTGAGGCTGGCGTCGCGAGCTGCACGTGCCAAGCGTACCGTTGCACGGGCTGGGGATGATCCCGGGATCTGCTCGAGCGCGCCGGCCGACGACGATCGATCTAGATCGCGTAGATTGACGACGTGAGGGATCAAGCTGCGCAAGCGCGCGTCGAATTGTGGAAGCTGTCCTTGCTCGACCTGTCGATCAGCAATCCGTTGCTCGCCGCAGCGGATCGATTGCACGAGCTGCCGCTGACCGGAGTCGACCCCGTGCAGCTCGCGCGGATGCTGGCGCATGGCGGCGTATTCGGATTCGAAGCGGGCTGCGATCCGGCGCCGCTCGAGTCGGCGTGGTTACACGTGCCACTGGCATCGAGCGAGCTCGGCCGGCGATTGTTGGCGATCCATCGCGCGACGACCGCGCAGCTCGCGGATCGCGGCGAGCACGTGTTGTGGCTGGGACTCGGCTCGTTGGTGTGGTGCGACGCGGATGGCGCCTCCCACAGCGCGCCGCTGGCGTTGTGGCCGGTGGAGCTCGAACGCACGCTCGGCGGCGTAGCGGGGAGCGAGCATGCATCGCTCAGGTTGATCTCGGCGCACGATTCCATCGAGGGCGTGCAGCCATCCGTCAACCACACGCTGCTCGAGAAGCTGCGACGCGATTTCGATCTCGTGCTGTCAGGGATCGACGGTCCGCTCGATCTCGAGGCCGTGATGTCTGCCGCCGACGGAATCGTGATGAGTCGGACCGGCTGGCGCGTCGACCGCGACACCCGGCTCGCGATCTATTCATGCAGCGAGATCGCGATCTCGCGCGACCTGGAGCTGGTCAACGACTCGCTGACGTCCACGCCCGTGCTCGCTCATCTGGTCAGTGACCAGCGCTCGCCGTTCGGTCAGCCATCCTCGATCGCGGCGGAGGCCGTGACCCGTCCTACCGCATCACACGAGGTCAACGCTCCGCTCGATGCCGACAGCAGCCAGCTCGCCGTCGTCGGTGCCGCCGCCGCCGGCGCGAGCTTCGTCGTGCAGGGCCCGCCGGGAACCGGCAAGTCGCAGACGATCGCTAACGTCATCGCCAACACGCTGAGCCAAGGCAAGTCGGTGCTGTTCGTATCCGACAAGGTCGCGGCGCTCGACGTCGTGCATCAACGGTTGGCCGCGGTGGGGTTGGGCGAGTTTTGTTTGCCGCTGCATGCGCAGCACGCGAACCGCCGCGCGGTGGTCACGCAATTGGGCCGGGTCGTCGAGCGCGCATTCCGCCCCGGCGCCGGCCCGTCGGGTGACGATGCGCGGCTGACCGAGCTGCGAGCGGCGCTCGATGCCCACGTTGCAGCGATGCACAAGGTCGGCCCGTTCGGGCGCTCGCTGCACGATGTGATCGGGCGGTTGGTCGAGCTGCGCACCACACCACGCGCGAATCTCGCCGAGCCCGACGCGGTTGGACTGGATCGCGCGACGTTCGATCGGCGCAAGGCGATCGTCGAGCGACTCGCTGGGACCGCGCTGCCGGTCGAGCCGGTGGCGACCCACCCGTGGCGCGCGTCGACGCTCACCAAAGATGCGGCCGCGGATGTCCGCAGCCGCGCGATAGCTGCGCTCGACGAAACGCAGCAAGCCGTTGTCGCGCTCAGCGACGCAGTCGCCGAGCTATCGAAGTTGATGCCGGGCATCATCGCGCGCACGCCGGACCAGCTACGCGCGCTGGGCAGCCTGGCGTCGCTCGCGGCACGCTCGCCGCGTCCGGGCGCCGAGCTCGTGACCCAGCTCAAGGACGGCCGCAGCGAGGACATCAGCTCGCGGATCGCGCTGATCCGTGCCCGCGGTACCGGCACCGTCGAGATTCCGCGCGATCCGCTCGCGTACCTCGCGCTGGCCACCCGGCATCGCACGCTGGCCGATGAGGTCGACGAGGTGTTCACGCCGTTGGTCTCGGACCTCGACGCGATGACGCTGTGGGGCCAGTTGCGCAAGTGGAGCACCAGCATCGGGCCGCTGCGGTTCGTCGCGCTCCGCAACGCGCGCGCCGAGGTGCGGGCCGCAGCAATCGAAGGTCAGTTGGTGACCGATGCGTCGATGGTCGTTGCGCTCGAAGCGGTGATCGCCGAGCGCGCGTGCCGTACGGCGCTGCACGCCGCCGCCGAGCCGGCCAAGCGGTGGTTTGGCGATCTGGGCGCCGGCGGATCGGACCTGATCGAGCTCGACCTGGAGAAGCTGGACGCTGCCGTGACGTGGTCGGCGGAGCTTCGCCGCGCGTTCGACGCGGTTCAGCTCACCGGTGGGGAAGGCGCGCGGATCCTCGCGTGGCGGGCGTTGGTCGCGCTGGTTGCCGGCGGTCCGTCGGAGACCACCGGCTCGGTCGACCTCGCGCCGTTCACTCGCGTCGCGATGGCGGTCGCGCGTTGGACGCCCGCGCTCGATAAGCTGTCGCGGACGGTAGGGATCACGGTCGAGGCGCTCGGCGCCGGCGACGATCATTTACCGGCGCTGCAGGAGCGCGTCGAGACCATGCGCCACGCGATCAGCTCGCTCGCCGATTGGGTCGCATTTCATGGCGCCCGATGCGAAGCGAAGATCGCGGGCGTCGATCCCTCGATCATCGCGATCGAGCGCGGTGACCTCGGCGCGGCCGAGCTCGCCAATGCCTGGGAGCGCGCGACGCTGCTGGCATGGGGCGACGCCGAGCTGGCGGCGATTCCAGCGCTGTCGCGGTTCCATGGCGCCGCGCATCACGCGCAAGTGTCCGCGTTCACCGATCTCGATCGTGGCTCGCTTGCACTCGCGCGCGCGCGCACGTTGGTCCGGCTCGCCGAACGCGTGCCGCAATACATCGCGCCCAAGGGCTCCGGCACCGGCACCGAGCCGAGTGACGAGCTCGGTACGCTGATGCGCGAGGTCAAGCATGATACCCGGTTGGCGCTGCGCGAGTTGTTTGGCGGATTGCCGACCGTCTTGCCGAAGCTCGCGCCGGTCATGATGATGACGCCAGCGGCGGTCGCGCGTTACCTCGATCCCAAGCTGCCGAAGTTCGACCTCGTCGTGTTCGACGAGTCATCGCGGTTGCCGATGGTGTGCGCGCTCGGCGCGCTCGCTCGCGCCAACGCGGCGATCGTCGTCGGAGACTCGAAGCAACTACCGCCGCCGCGGTTCGCTTCGCGCGACCAAGGACTGGTCGCCTCGCTGGGCGGGCAAGCTGGTCCCGCGAGTGTCGAGGTCGAGAGCGTGCTCGATGCGTTCCTCGCTGCGAAGCTGCCCGAGCTCGCGCTCGCTTGTCACTACCGCAGCAAGCACGAGGACGTTATCGCGTTCGCGAACCAACACTATTATGGCGATCGGCTGGTCGTGCTGCCGACCGCGAGTCACTCGCAGGAGTTGGGCGTTTCGTGGCGGCGGGTCAATGGAACGGCCGTGGGTGAGGCCAATCTCGTCGAAGCCGAGGCCGTGGTCGCAGAGGTGATGTCGCGGCTGCGCGATCCATCGCAGCGCACGCGGTCGCTCGGGGTCGCGACGTTTTCGCGCGCCCAGCAGGCCGTGATCGAGACTCTGCTCGATCAAGCGCTGGCGGCGGAGCCATTCCTCGCGTCATCGCTGGAGCCCCGCGACGTCTCCACCGACGCAGCGCGCGGCCCGGTCGAGCCAGTGATCGTGCGGACGCTCGACGCGTTTCAGGGCGAAGATCGCGACGTCGTGCTGGTGTCGGTTGGCATCGCCCCGTGCGAGCTAGTCGCCGAATCGGCACAACCGGCGCGGCTCGATCTCGGGGTGCTCGGGGAGCCCGGTGGTGAGCGCTGGCTGGCGGTTGCGACCACCCGCGCGCGCGAACAACTCGTCGTGTTCTCGAGCGTGAGCCCCGAGGAGCTGGAGGCCATCGATGGGTTCGGGCGCGGCGCACGCGATCTGGCCGCGCTGCTCGCATTTGCTCGGGCCGGCGGCGGCGTATCGCGCGCCGAGCTCGCACCTCGGCCGCCGGCGAGCCCGGTAACGGCGGCGATCGCTCGCGCGCTGACCGACCGCGGCTGGACCCTGCGGCACCAGGTCGGTTGCGGGCCGTACCGCATCGACCTCGCAGTCGTCGATCCGCGTGATCCGGATCGCCACGTGCTAGCGATCGAGCACGATGGTGCGTGCTATGCAGCGACCGCCACGGCGCGTGATCGCGATCGGTTACGTGCACAGATGCTGGCGCAGCTGGGCTGGCGTACTCATCGGATCTGGACGCTCGACTGGTGGCTCGATCCAGACCGCGAGATCAACCGCGCGCATGCGGCGATCGTGACCTCGGTCGCCGCGTCGCGGCAGCGCCGCCCGGTAACCGCGGCACCGCGGCTCGCGCGCGCAACGAGCTCTATCGCGACCGGGTCGAAGCCCGTCGAACACCAGCCGCCGCCCCAGGTCGCTGCGATCGCCGAGGGCTCCGGGCCGAACGATGTAGTGACGCCGGCGTCGGGTTCTGCGCCGTCGTCGGCTCCGATCAAGATCGCGCGCGGCTCGATCCCGATCGGGCCGTACACCGTCGCCGCGATTCCGGCGGGCCGCCGGTCGCCCGATGATCTGTTCGCGCCGAAGCATCTGGCCGAGCTCACCAAGGTGGTCGAGCAAGTGCTCGCCGCCGAGGCCCCGATGACGATCGAGCTGCTCGCTCGTCGCGTCGGTGCGTACTTCGGCATCGGTCGGGTCACCCAGCGAGTCACCGAGCAGGTGCGCTCCGCGCTCGAAGGGCGCGGGCGCTGGGGCGACGAGCAGGATGTGATCTGGCGACTCGATCAGGATCCAACCAGCGTTCCGCCGGTGCGCGTCGCCGGCCACGTCGCCGCCGGTCGCCGCGAGATCGACGAGGTGCCGCTGTCCGAGGTCGCAGCCGCGGTCCGCATCGTCGTCGAGCGCGCTGGCGGCATCGCCGCCAACGATCTGGTGCGCGACACCGCGCGCCTGCTCGGCTTCGCGCGGATCACCGATCGAGTCACCGATCGCGTCGCGCGCGGCTTGCAGCAGGCCACTGCGTCGGAGTTGATCCAGATCGCCGAGGGCAAGGCGTTCCTGCCGCCCGGCGTCGCGCGGTAGAGCGAGACGTCGGAACGCGCCGATGAGCCGCCGAAACGATCGCGTGCGGAGTCATGGGCAGGTCATCCATTGCCCCTCGCACAGCGTCGCAGCGCCTCACGGAGCAGCTGTTCCAGCGTCGCATCGTGGCCCACGTGAGCCATCGCAGCACTCACCGCCGCTGATGCTTCATGCGCTTTGAAGCCAAGCTTGGTCAGCGCTCGTCGCGCGTCGACTTGAATCACCGCGCGATCGAGTGCGTTGACTTGGCACACGTGAGCCGTCTCTGGAACTTCTGCGTGGACATGGAATTGGCTGGCGCGGGCGACGTGAGCTGAGCTGGTGCAAGCGTGGGCATGGGGTGGGCTCGTGCAGGCCATGTGCGGGCACTTGGTGCGACCGTGGGCATCAAGTTGGCTCACGTGAGCCACGTGCGGTGAGCTGCTGCTAGTGCGGGCCTCGGGTTGGCCCACGTGGGCCACGTTCGTAGGGTTGGTTCGCGTGATGACCTGCATCGGCGGCGCGGTGCCGGTGATGGCGACGCGCGTGATCACCAACCTGTCCGGCGCGGTGCCGGTGATCGCGATCTGACCGCGATGCCGCGCGTCGTGGTGCGATCCGCAGAGCAGCACGAGGTTCTCGGGCTTGTGCGTCCCACCCTGGGCACGCGGGACGACGTGATGAAGGTCGAGATGCGCCGCAGATCGGCACCCGGGCATCACGCATCGACCTTGATCGCGCCGCCACACAAGTCTGCGAACCTTCGGCGTGATGTCTTGCTTCGCGCGCGCTGGTACCTGGCCGTCGAGCGAGCCGATCCATTGCGCGTCGCATTCCGCGCGCTCGAGCTCACTCGAGTCCATCGCGAACTGCCGACCTGCGCCCTCCTGTCGGCCCTGCTTGCAACCCGGGCAGTAGCTGACTGCGATCTGGTACTTCGCGCGAGCCCCCAGCTGGGACTTCGATCGACTGCGACCGCCGAGAAACGCGGTGGCCAACAGAGCCAGAAACCCATCGTCGCTCAGCGTCTCGCCGCACTCGGCCTGCGCCTTCTGCCGCGCCTGCCGCAATAGTGCCTCGGTCGATGGTCGAATTTCTTCGAACGCGCGATCGCGCGTCTTCAGATCCGGCTTCGGTTGATTCGTCGGCCGGCTGCCCTTGTCATGGCCCGAAACCAGCTCCTGGATCTCGAATACCGTCTTGCCCTCGCTGCGCTCCAGCCATTCGTGCTCGTACTCCGGTGTCGCCACGCGCGCGAGCTCGCGGATCGCCGAGAACGATTGTTCGCCCGTCGCCAGCGCATTCGTCAGTCCGGGCAACGTTTCGAGTGCCCGTGCCACGCGAATTCGATCTCTCGCGGTGCGCGGCGCGTAGCCGCATCGCCGTTCCAGATAGTCGAGTAACGACACGCACGCCACCTGTCGCCAGATCCGGATCCGCTTCGCCTTGCGGATCCACACCAACTCTTCGGCATCGAGCACCGCTCTTCGCTTGCCGATCCCGCGTAACGCTCGATCGACCTCTCGCCAATCTGTCGTCGTCGGGCTCGCCGTCCAGACCACCTCGTTCGTGCTCTCGTTCACCGAACCATCGCGCAGCATGACCCACCTCCGTTCGCGTGCGTGAACCAGCCATACCACGCTGATCTGTCAAGCCATGACGGGCGCTGTGCGACGGTTCGCACGATTTCCCGACGAGAATGACACGAGCGCGAACCGCTCGCGCAGCGCGCAGCTCATCGCGTTCTCGACGAGAAAGTCATCGCTGTCCGTGGTCGTCGGCGCGCTTGCGCAGCGGTCCTCGGCGAGCCAGCGCGGCCGACGTTTCGCACCGCGCCGGTCCTCAGCCGTGGGATTCCACGCAGCTCACACCGCGCGCAACGCGGTCTTCTTCGGCGGCACGCGCTCGGGCTCGGGCGGCCAATCCGGGTTTCGGAAGTACTGCCACAAGCCCGCGGCGAACCCCGCGCCGTGCGACGCGTGAAGCACCGGGAAGATCGCCCACACCGTCGGGATCGCCGACGAGCCGGCCTTGCTGCCGACCCGGATCGCCTCTGCACCCGTCGCGAGCGCATACGTGGCGAATGCCGTCGGCGCAAACGGCCACAGCGGCGGTAGCACCAGCATCGCCGCGGCGCCGCTCACCATCAGAAACGGCAACAGCGGCCGCATCGATGGGAACTTGCCGAGCTTCAGCAGCGTGCGCGCGCGGCCCCGTCCGTATTTGTAGTATTGCGTCGCCAGTTTCTTGAACGAGTCGCGCGGGAAGTAATGCACCACGATGTCGCGCGACAGATAGATCTGCCCGCCGGTCTCGAGGATTCGCTGATTGAGCTCCGCGTCCTCGTTGGTGATCGCGAGCGGATCCCACAGTCCCACGGTCTCGAACACCCGGCGGCGGAACGCGCCGAGGAACACGGTGTCGACGAAACCCTCGGCGTCCTCCGAGCGATAGCGTGCGCCGCCGACTCCGAGCGGGCTCGCGAGCGCCGCGCACAAGGCCCGCTGAAAAAACGTCTTGGCCTTCGCGCGCTGCGCGCCGCCGACGTTGTCCGCACCCGTGCGCTCGAGGGTCTCGACACACTTGCGCACGTAGTCCGGTGCATATTCGCAATGAACGTCCATGCGAACGATGATCTCGCCCGTGGCTTCCTTGACGAGCAGGCCTAGCCCTGCGGCTTGCAGGCGCGCCGGGTTGTCGATCACGCGGATCCGAGGATCCGCTTCGGACATCTTGGCGAGGATCTCGCGGGTGCGATCGGTAGACCGGCCGTCGGCGACCAAGATCTCGATCTGCTCGCGTGGGTAGTCCTGTGCCTGCACGCTCGCGATGCACGCTTCGATGTAGTTCTCTTCATTGAACGCGGGCATCGCGATGGTGACGCGCGGTTGCATGCGTTCGATGTTACCTCCGCGGCCGAAAAGTTTCCTATGTCGAACCTTTGCGGACCACGTAGATACCCGCGCCGAGGACCAAGGCACCGCCCAGCGCGGCCTCTAGATGGAGGGGTTCCTCCCACACCAGGGCGCCCACCGCGACCGCGACCAACGGTTCCGCGAACGTCAACACGGCCGCTCGAGCACTACCGATGCGGGCGAGGCCGATCGCAAACACGACGCCCGAGGTGGCGCCGATCGTGATCGCCCCAGCGGAGAGCAAGCCGACCCCGAACGGTGACAGCGCGGACAATTGCCCGACCAGCAGCGGCGATAGCACGACCGCCGCGATCAACGAGTGATACGACATCGCTCGGGTCGCGCCGATCCGCGTCACCAGCCGCCGCACCGTGAACAGATTTCCCGCGTAGCAGAACGCCGACGCGACTCCCAGGGCGGCGCCGAGCGTCGCGCCGCTCGTCGATGATCGCCATGGCTCGAGGATGATCACCAGCCCGAGGAGCGCCACGGCCGCCGCCGGCCGCGTGCCACGCGACTGCACGCCATCGACGTACGGCGCCGCGAGTGCGATCAAGATCGGCGCGACGTAGTGCGTGAGCACCGCGATCGGCACCGTCGTGTACCAGAGCGCCGCGAAGAACGTCAGCACGTTGCACGCGTCGAACAACGTGTTCGCGAGCACCAGCCCGATCGTGGTGCGATCCCACACCGGGCGCGATCCGCGCAGCGCAAACGGCAACGTCACCAGGCCCATCACCGCGAACATCAACGGCGTGGTCGCCGTCGCCGGCATCCCCGTCGGTCGGAGGAACAGGCTCCACGTCCCCCACGACGCGGCCGCGACCGTCACCATGACCAGACCAGCGAGCATGGCTGTCGATGCTATGCCGCTGCCGTCGCCGCGGGTCAGACGTTGAACAGGAAGTGCATGATGTCGCCGTCCTGGACGACGTATTCCTTGCCTTCCATGCGCATCTTGCCGGCAGCCTTGATCCCCGCCTCGCTACCGTGCTGCTCGAGGTCCGTCAGCCCGTAGACCTGGGCGCGGATGAAGCCCTTCTCGAAGTCGGTGTGGATCACGCCCGCGGCTTCCGGCCCCGTGGCGCCCTTGCGGATCGTCCACGCGCGGATCTCCTTCTCGCCCGCGGTGAAATACGACTGTAGCCCCAGTAGGCGGTAGCACTCGCGCGCCAACGAGGCGAGGGCCGGCTCGGTGAGCCCATACGATTGCAGCAGCTCGGCGCGATCCGCATCGCCCAACTCTGCGAGCTCCGCTTCGACCTTGCCGCACAACACGACGACGCCAGCGCCTTCACGCTCGGCGCGCGCGCGCACCAGATCGCTCCACGCGTTGCCGCGCGGCAGATCCGACTCGCCGACGTTGCAGCAATACAGTACCGGCTTGAACGTCAGCAGGCCGAACCCCGCGACCTGCTTGCGGTCGTCCTCGGACAGCTCGAGCGAACGCGCCGGCTTTCCCGCCTGGAGGTGCGCGTAGACCTTCTCGGCGAGGGCGAGCTCCGCCTTGCCTTCCTTGTTGCCCGTCTTGGCGGCCCCTTGCGCCTTCTTGACTCGCTTCTCGGCGGTCTCGCTGTCGGCGAGCGCGAGCTCGAGATCGATGATGTCGATGTCGCGCATCGGATCCACCGAGCCCGATACGTGGATCACGTTCGGGTCGTCGAAGCAGCGAACCATCATGAGCACGGCGCTGGTCTCGCGAATGTTTGCGAGGAACTTGTTGCCCAGGCCTTCGCCTTGCGCCGCGCCTTTCACCAGGCCCGCGATGTCGACGATCTCGACGATCGCCGGGATGATCTTCTGGGTCGGGATGTGTTTCTCGATCCGCTTGAGCCGGGTATCCGGGACCGGCACCACGCCGACGTTCGGGTCGATCGTGCAGAACGGATAGTTGGCCGCCTCGGCCTTGCCGGCCGTGAGGGCATTGAACACAGTGCTCTTGCCCACATTGGGCAGGCCAACGATCCCGACGGACAGCGCCATAGCAGGGGCATGCCTACCGCGTTCGCCCCAAGTGACGCAAGGTTGCGCGCCCGCTCGGCCGCACCCCGAAAGAATCGAGGATCAACGGCCACTAGCCGTGGCAATGTGAGGTGGATGCACACCCTGCGCGGGCCGGCCAGCTCGGCCGTCGTGGCGATCTGGCTGGTCGGGTGCGGCGGCAGCGCCGGGGACCCGCCGCTTCCGTTCCCCGATAGCTTGCTCGCCATCTCCGACGCGACGGTGACGCAGCTTCCGACCGAGACCCCGGGGTACACCCACTACGTCCTCCGGTTCACTCAACCCGTGGACCATGCCGATCCGTCCGGTCCCACGTTCGAGCAGCGGGTGTCGCTGATCCACCGCGATCCCGAGGCGCCGCTCGTGGTCTACACCACCGGCTACGACGATTACCTCATCGACCGGCCGTCCGAGCTCACGCAGCTGCTCCAGGCCAACCAGATCTCGATCGAGCACCGCTACTTCGGCGAATCGCGCCCCGACAATCCCGACTGGTCGAAGCTGACGATCGAGCAGATGGCGAGCGATCAGCACGTGATCATCGACGGGATGCACGGCGTGTATCACGCCGCCTTCATCACCACTGGTGCGTCCAAAGGCGGGATGACCGCGGTCTACCACCGCCGGTTCTTCCCCGACGACGTCGACGCGACCGTGCCCTACGTCGCGCCGATGTCGTTCGGTGCGCCAGACCCGCGCTACATCGCGTTCCTCGATACGCTCGGAGAGCAGAGCTGTCGCGACGGCGTGCGCGCGGTCGCCACCGAGTTGCTCGCCAATCGCCGCGCGATGGTGTTGTCGTCCGCGGAAGCGGAAACCGCCAGTGACGACGTCTCGTACACGCGGATCGCGATCGGCCCTGCCGTCGAATCGGCGATCGCTAGCCTCGAGTGGTCGTTCTGGCAGTATTTCGGCGCGCCATGGTGCGACCAGGTTCCGTCCAACAGCGCCGCCGACGCCGATCTTTGGGCCTTCCTCAACATGGTCTCGCCGGTGTCCGACAACAGCGACGAGGGGATCGCGCCGTACGAAGCCTATTACTTCCAGGCGTACGCCCAGCTCGGCTATCCCGACAGCGGCGCGCCGTACCTCGACCCCTACCTGATGTACAGCGACGCCGACTATGACCTCGCCTTGCCCGAGGTTCCCATCTACGACGGCGGTGTCGCGATGCACGACATCGACGACTGGGTCCAGAACGAGGGCAGCGAGCTGTTGTTCATCTATGGAGAGTGGGATCCGTGGACCGGCGGCCAATTCGAGCTCGGCGACGCGACCGACTCGCTGCGGCTGGTTCAGGCGCGGGGCACGCATGGTGCGCGGATCCAGCGGCTTAGCGAATCCGACCGAGGCGCAGCGCTGGACAAGTTGCAGGCGTGGACCGGGGTGACCCCGACCACGATGAGCGAGCGGCGGGTCGGCGCGGAGCCCGCGCTCCCGCGCATTCCGCCGGTGTTGCTGCGTTCATTACGCGCACATCGCTAGGATCGACGCGACCAACGGTCAGCGTGGTAGCCTAGGCGTGCCGTGAAGAAGATCCTTGTCGTCGAGGACGATCCGGTGAACCAGATGATTCTGGCGGATTTTCTTGCGGCCAACGGCTATCAGACCGTGTCCGCATCGTCCGGGCCCGAGGGCATCGAGCGATTCGAAAACGACGCACCCGATCTGATGCTCGTCGACGTCCAGCTGCCGCGCAAGAACGGCTTCGAGCTCGTGCGCGAGATCAAGAGCCGGCCCGGCGTGAAGGTGCCGCCGATCTTGCTGATGAGCGCGGTGTACAGCGATCGCGATCAGTCGAGCCGCACGGTTCAGCTCGGGACGCTCGCCGATGGCTACTTGAGTAAGCCGTTCGATCTGGTGGAGCTGCTCGCGCAGGTCCGACAGCTGCTCGGCGAGCGTTAGTTCGCCCTGCGCGCGACGTCCGAGTACCATCGGCTGCGCGCATGAAGCTCGTGGCGTTCTTTACGGCGTCGGTCGCCGAGATGGCAACGCCCGCCAATCGGCCGCGGCTTCGCGCCGGCATCTGGACCGGGTTTGGGTTCGCGTTCGCGTTCGGCGTGCTCGCGATCGGCGCCGCGATCGCGGGGTTGACGTCGTGGCGATGGGTGTTCGTGGGGTTGATCGCCGGCAAGCTCGTGACCAACTCGATCGCATGGCTCGCGCTAGCACGCGATCGCTGGGTGATGGCGACGCAAGGCATCAACACCGTCGCGGACGTCGTGCTGCTGACCGCGGCGATGTACTTCACTGGAGGTCCTTACAGTCCGCTGCTCGCGACGTACGTGATCGTGATCGCGGTGCTGTCGCTGCTGTCGAACCTCGGGGTGACGATCCTGATGGCGTTGGTAAGCCTCGTCAGCTTCGCCACGATGACGGTGTTGCTGTCAACCGGTGTGTTACCGCCGACCGTTGCGCTCGGTGATCCAGGGGTCGCGCCGAGCGCTGGGTTCGCGATCACGGCGATCGCGTATTGCGGGTTCGTGGTCGGGGTGCCGGCGTGGTTCTCGGCGGCGACGCTTCGCAACTTGCACGCGAAGGAAGCCGATCTCGAGACCCGCACGGCGCAGCTGATCGAAGCGGCGTCGCAGCGCAGCCAGTTCGTCGCGTCGATGACTCACGAGCTCCGCACGCCGATCCACGGCGTGCAAGGGCTGTCCGATCTGATCGCGGCAGGCGTCTATGGTCCCGTCACCGAGAAGCAGAAGGATGCGTGTGCGTCGATCAAGCGCAGCGCGCAGTCGCTGCTGCACCTGATCGATGACGTGCTTCATCTCACGCGCGCCGAGGCGAGTAAGATCGACGCACATCCCGGCCCCGTGGATGTCACGACGCTGGTCGAGCGCGTGACCGCATCGATCTCGTGGATGGTCGGCACCAAGCAGCTCGTGATCGAGAGCGACGTCAGTACCGAGCTGCCCACGATCGAGTCCGACGAGCGCTGGCTCGCTCATATCCTGGTCAACCTGCTCGCCAACGCCGTGAAGTTCACACCCGAGGGTGGCCGCGTCACGCTGCGGGCGACAGCGCGAGCTCGTGAGGTCGAGCTCGCTGTCGAGGACACCGGGATCGGGATCTCTCCCGAGGATCGGGCGCGAATCTTCGAGCCGTTCCGCCAGGGCGAGCGCGGCGACGAAAAAGGCTACGGCGGTGTCGGGCTCGGGCTCGCGCTCGTCGCCAGGCTCGCCGATCTGCTCGGCGCGCGCGTCGAGCTCGATTCCGTCGTCAACAAGGGATCGACGTTTCGCGTGATCGTCCCGATCGACTGGCGCGGCCGCGCGACAACCCACGTCGGCGGCTCGATGCGGATTCCGATCATGCGTTAACGGCTTCGGACGACCAGCATCGCCAGGCCGCAACGCGAGCACGCCGAGACCGCGACGGAGGTTCTCGAGGCGCTCGTTGCGCCCACGCGGATCCTGGCGCTCGCGGCGGCTGCCGCGGTGATCTTCAGATCAGCGTGAGAATTTCGCGGGACAGCGCGGTCGGCTGATGGCGATGAATCGTGTGACCCGCGTCGGCAATCACGACGTGGCGATGATTCGCAAAGTGTGCGCGGCGGCGCGCTCGCTCGTCCTCTGGCAAGTTCAACTTCGATCGGTCGCCATCGACGATCAGCACCGGACAGGTAATCCGTTGCCAATAGCGGATCGCGGTGTCCAGCCGGAACGGGTAGGGGCTGAACGTCATGTGCAGTGGATCGTGTTTCCACACCAGGCCGCCGGATGCTGGTCGTGTGCCGTGTTCGGCCAATCGGCGAGCAAGCGAGGCGTCGAGCAGCGGATCGTGGAGCTGAAGCCGCGCGACCGCGTCGTCGAGGGTGGCGAGCGGCTTGACCTTGTTGCGCGCGGCGCGCCACGCATCGATCCACGAGCCCGTGCGGAGCGGGCCGTCGTTGCCTGTCATGTCCGGTGGTCCGATCCCCTCGATCAGCGCGAGTCCGGCGATTCGGTTCGGTCGCGTGCCCGTGTAGTAGCTCGCGACGCTGCCGCCCATCGAGTGCCCGACCAGCACCACGCGCTGCCGGGCGAGTTGCGCGATCACATCATCGAGATCGGCGACGTAGTCGAGGAAGTGGTAATAGCCGCCGGCTCCGACCCAGTCGCTGTCACCGTGACCGCGCAAGTCAGGCGCGATCACATGGCCGTGCAATGCCAGCAGCTCGGCGACGTCATGCCATGCGTAGGCGAGATCGATGAACCCATGGATCAATACGAACGTCAGGTCGCCCGGTCCGTCCCATTCGAGGACGTGATAGCGCAGCCCAGTCGCGAGCTCGATCGTGCGCGAGGTCAGGGGCCCGCCTGCAGGTGATAGATCCGGCCGTTGGTCGTGGTGAGAAACAGCTCGCCGCGCGCGTCGGCGTGAAGACTCGCCGCCCCGCCAGGGAACGTGCCCGGAATGGCGACCGTCTCGAGCGTGCCGTCGCTCATCAGCCGAGCGCGGCGCAGCCCGCCCGCGGCGTGATCGGTATAAAAGTGCCAGCCCACGAGGTCCGGGTAACACGTTCCACGATAGACCTGGCCGCCGATGATCGACGTCCACCCCTCGTCGTGGGTGTGAGCGTCTTGCGGCATGATCTTGTTCGCGGGATCGCACGGTTGGCGATAACACTGCGCGCCTTCGTACATGCTCCAGCCGAGGTTTGCGCCGCGCTGTTGTTCGGGGCGAAGCACGGTGAGCTCCTCGATCTCTCCCTGACCGACGTCGCCGATCCACATGTCGCCGGTCTCGGTATCGAATGACCACCGCCACGGATTGCGCAGCCCCAAGATGAACACTTCAGGTGCGCCGCCGCCGGACGCGAACGGATTGCTCGATGGGATGCCGTACGATTTTCCGTTCGCTGTCGAGTCGATGTCGATACGCAGGATCTTGCCGAGCAATGCGTTGGGATCCTGCGCCGTGCGATTCGGGTCGCCACCACCGCCGCCATCGCCGGTACCGATGTAGAGGTAGCCGTCCTTGCCGAACTCGATCATCCCGCCGTTGTGGTTCGACGCGAAGTCCGGAATCGACAAGATCGGCGTGCAGGTCGGGTTCGCGAGGTTCGGATTGTCCGCACTCACCGTGCAACCCGCGACCACGTTGGCGTCGTTCGTGGTGTAGAAGATGAAGAACCGGCCGTTGCTGTAGTAGCGCGGATGGAACGCGAGCCCGAGTAGGCCGCGCTCGCCGCCGGCAGCGATGGCCTCGCTGATGTCGAGAAACGGATCAGGTAACAGCGTGACGCCATCGAAGATCCGGATCGCGCCGCGTTGCTCGAGCACGAACAGCCGCGGATCGCCAACCGGCGCGGTTGCGAGCATCGCACCCCCGACCACCTGACCGACCATCTGCGTCGTGATCGTGGTGCCCGAGACCGGCTGCGAACAGTCTGGCAGCTTCGGTGGGGCTTCCGAGCCACCGCACGCCGCACCACCGAGCGCGAACACCAGCGCCAACGTCCTCATGGCGCCAGTGTATCGCAACGTCAGGGGCCTGCTTCGAGGTGATAGACGTAGCCGGTGGTGGTTGTGATGTACAGCTCACCGCGCGCATCGGCGTGAATGCTCGAGAGTTTCGTCGGAAATCCGGGGACGGTGAGGTCTTCGATTTCGAGCTGGCCGTCCTGCATCAGCCGGGCCTTGTAGAGCCCACCCGCGTTGTAGTCGCTGTAGAAGTGCCATCCAACGATGTCGGGGTAACACGTGCCGCGATAGACCTGGCCGCCGATGATCGCGAGCCATCCGGCATTATCGGTGCGGGTATGGTTTGGAGCCGTCAACCCCGTCGTGTCGCAACCCTGATACGGCGGAAACTCGGTGCACTTGTCCGCCTGGGTCTCGCAGCAGCTGTCGCCTTCGAACTTGCTCCAGCCGAGGTTCTTGCCGGCTTGTTCGCCCGCTTTCAAGACGTTGAGCTCCTCGAGCTCTCCTTGACCGACGTCACCGATCCACATATCCCCGGTGCCGCGGTCGAACGACCACCGCCATGGATTGCGCAGGCCGATCACGAAGATCTCCGGCCTTCCGCCACCGTTCGCGAACGGGTTGTCCGCCGGAATTCCGTACTCCTTGCCCTGAGCTCTGTTGTCGACGTCGATGCGGAGGATCTTGCCGAGCAGGGCGACCGAATCCGCGCGCGGGCTACCGTCGTTGATCGATTGGCCGTTGCGGTGCGGGTCACCGAAATCGCCACCATCGCCGGTGCCGATGTAGAGGTAGCCGTCGGCACCGAACTCGATCATTCCGCCGTTGTGATTGGCCGCGAAATCGGGAATCGACAGCACCGTCGTACACGTCGGATCCGCGATGTTCGGATTGCCCGCGCTCACCGTGCACCGCGCGAGCACGTTGGCGTTGGTCGTCGTGTAGAACACGAAGAACTGGCGGTTGCAGTGGTAGTTGGGATGGAACGCCAGGCCGAGCAGGCCGCGCTCGTCGCCGGCCGCCAGCGATTCGCTCAGGTCGATGAACGGCGTCGCCACCAGCATCTCGTTCTCGAAGATCCGAATCCGCCCGGAGCGCTCGAGCACGAACAACCGTGGATCATCGGGCGGTGACGTCGCGAGCAAGGCAGCGCCAGTCACCCGCCCGATCTCTCTCGCGCTCATCGTGGAGCCCGACACCGGAGCGGCGCACGCGGGCAACGGCTGCAGCGCCTCGCAGTTCTGCGCATCGGCGGCTACATCGCCCGGAACCGCGTCACCCACCGAGCCATCCCCAGGTTGCTTCTTGTTGTTGCTGCACGCCGCGAGCGCGAGCAGCACGCCGAGCACGTGTCGCATGGCCGGCATCATATGCACAGATGCCGACGCTGAATCGCGATTTTCAGCTGGTTGCTGCTCGCCCCACCGAGGCGCCAAGGAATCGCCGGCGAATCGATTCGCGCGCGACGTCTACGAAATCACGTCATCGCGTCACGTGCTTGAAATCACTGGCTTGCCTCGAGGTGGTACACGAATCCTGACGTGTTCGTCATGTAGAGCTCGCCGCGGGCATCGGCATGAATGCTCGACACGCCGGTGGGAATCGTCCCCGGAATCGCGACGACTTCGAGGTCGCCGGTGGTCAGCAGCCGCGCCTTGTGCAGCTGGTTATCGGCGTAGTCCGTGTAGAAGTGCCAGCCCACCATGTCCGGGTAACAGCTGCCGCGATAGACCTGGCCCGCGATGATCGAGATCCAGCCCTGGCTATGGGAGCGGGTGTCGAGCGGGAAGGTCTTGTCGGCGGGGTTGCACGGCTGCGTGGTCAGCTGCAGGCACTTATCGAGCTGGTTCTTGCAGCAGGTGTTGCCCTCGTAGATGCTCCAGCCGAGGTTCTTGCCCGCCTGCTCACCGGCCTTGAGCACGTTGAGCTCCTCGGTCTGATTCTGGCCGACGTCACCGATCCACATGTCGCCGGTGGCGCGATCGAACGACCATCGCCACGGGTTGCGCAGCCCCGAGATGAAGATCTCGGGCTTGCCGCCGCCGTTCGCGTACGGGTTGTCGGCGGGAATTCCGTATTGGCTGCCCGGTGCCGGATTGTCGACGTCGATGCGAAGCATCTTGCCGAGCCACGCAACGGTGTTTCCGAACGGCGAGCCATCCCACAGCGCTTGGGCGTTGCGGCGCGGGTCGCCGTATTGGCCGCCATCGCCGGTGCCGATGTACAGGTACCCGTCGGGGCCGAACTCGATCATGCCGCCGTTGTGGTTCGACGCGAAGTCGGGGATCGAGATCACCGTGGTGCACGTCGGCTCGGCGAGGTTCGGATTGCTCTCGCTGACGCTGCAGCGCGCGACCACGTTCGCGTTGCTGGTCGTGTAGTAGACGAAGAACTGACCGTTGCAGTTGTAGTTGGGATGGAACGCGAGCCCGAGCAATCCCTGTTCGCTGCTGACCACGAGCTGGCTGGTCAGATCCAGGAACGGTGTTGGCTGTAGCACCTCGTTCTCGATGATCCGAATCCGGCCGGTCTTCTCGATCACGAACAACCGCGGATCTTCGGGCGGCGACGTGACGAGCATCGCCTGGCCGGTGACCCGTGCGATCTGGCGCGCCGTCACCTTGGTCCCAAAGACCGGCGCGGCGCACGCCGCTAGCGGGGCAGGTGGACCGCACGTGTCGCTATCGACGATCGCATCGGTGACCACCGGATCCTGGTGGACGTGTTCGTTGGGGCTGCGGGTGCTGCACGCGGCGACTGCGAGCAGAACCAGGGGACGCGGTGACATAGGCCGCGGACTATACGGATCGCGCGCGCAGACCGTGCTGGCTGTTCATCACACTTGCGGTTTGGTCTGCGTGGCCTCGGATCCCGTGTCCTTGCCAGCATTTCCGACCGCAGTGGACCAGCGTCCGAACATGTACAGGATGATCCCGACCAGGGCAAACGGCACGAGGAACACCCAGCCAATGAATCCATCGTGGGTGCCGTAATAGAGCAACGCGAGGAACATGCCGAGCGCCCACACGCCGAGCGCGGTGAGATAGCCGGTGAGCTGGATCTTGCGCTTGCGGATGACCGCTTCGAGCCGCGACAGGAAGAACGCCGCCTCATCAGGAGACAGCTGCTCGATCGCGCGAGCCAGATCGTCATCCTTGCCGATGATCGGATTCTTGCTGGTCGCCGGCTTCGCCACGTCGCGACTTTACCACGCTGATGTATACGTGCCGCGTGCCCGCGATCAAGCTGACCGACGACCTTGGCCGAGTGCTGGTGTTCTTACATCCGCCGCAGCGGATCGTGTCTCTGGTTCCAAGCGACACCTACAGCATCATCGCGCTCGGCGCAGGCGATCGGCTCGTCGGACGCACTCGGTATTGCGAGAGTCCCGAGGCCGCGGGCGTTGCCGTCGTGGGTGGCACGAAGGACGTGGACATCGCCGCCGTGCTCGCGCAGGCGCCGCATCTGGTGATCGCGAACCAAGAAGAAAATACCCGGCCGGCGCTCGAGCAGCTCGCCGCCTCGGTGCCCGTGCTGGTGTCGCTGCCGCGCACCGTGAATCAGGGCTTGGCGCACCTCGCCCGGCTCGCGCGGATCCTCGGCGGTGGCGATCGTGCGGTGGTCAAGCGCGGCTACGAGCTCGCTGCGGCGCCGGCACCGCCGGTCACGCAGCGCGCGTTCGTGCCGATCTGGATCGATCCGTTGATGACGATCAACGGCGATACGTTCGGATCCGATGTGTTAACGCAGATCGGAATCGCGAACGCATTCGGCGATCGGTTGCGGCTGTATCCCCTGGCTGCGGATCTTGGTAAGTCTGCGCCGCGTGACGCGGCCGGACGGGACGAGCGCTATCCGCGGATCACGCTCGACGAGGTTCGCGCCCGCGGCGCTGATCTGATCGTGTTGCCTGACGAGCCATTCGCGTTCAGCGACGCCGATGAGGCGAGGTTTCGCGAGGCGCTGCCGAACGCCAAGCTGGTGCGAGTCAGCGGGAAGGATCTGTTCTGGTACGGCGCGTGGCAGATCGATGCGCTCGATCGACTCGCGCAACAGCTGAGACCCGCGGATGGTTAGCGGCAGCTAACCGGGCGCTGTGATCCGCCGCTTCAACCCAGCGACGTATCGCTCCGCCGACCCAGGACACCGCTCGAAGAACAGCGATGGCTCGACCAGCTCGAGCTCCATCACCATCGGTTGGCCGGCATCACTGCGCGCTACATCGACGCGGCCATAAAGGATCTGATCCGTCACCGACGCGAGTGCCGCCTCGGCGAGTGCGCGTTCATCGTCCGCGATCGGAAACGGACCATCGATCCGCTCGACATCGCCAGCGAATCGCGGCGTCTTGCGGATCGCGTGGCTGAGCTCTCCGTCGATCCATACCAGCGATCGCTCGCCGTAGTGATCGACCGAGGCCACGTATGGCTGCACCAATACCGCGCCACGCCGTGCAAGCGACGCGAGATGTGCGGCAGCCTCCGGATCGCCGCGATCGAATACGCGTGCACCGAGCGAGCCCGCCCCGACCTCGGGCTTGATCACGATCCGACTAGCGTCGAGCGATCCGAGAGCGAGCTGGTGTCCCTGCTCGACGAGCGTGGTCGGCACGACGGCTACACCACGGGCGGCAAGCTCGACGAGGTATCGCTTGTGGACGTTGCCGCGCACGATCGCGGGCGGATTCCACAGGGGAGCCGTGCTGCCCACTCGATCGATCCAGCGCAAGAATGACGGCAACGCGGTCGAGTAGTTCCAGGTCGATCGCAAGATCGTCGCAATCGGCGCATCCCAATCAGCATTCGGATCGTCCCACGCGATCAGCTCGGCATCGAAGCCGGCGGCGGCAAGCGCTCGCGCCAGTGGCGCTTCATCGACGTCGGCTTCGGGCAACGCGAGGCACGTCGCGACGCGTAGCTTCATCGCGCCGCCAGTGACTGTGCGAGATCGTCGAATAGATCGTCCTCATGCTCGAGCCCGACCGACAGCCGCAGTAGATCCATCGGCGCGGCGCTGCCTGGACCCTCGACGGTGTGGCGATGTTCGATCAGGCTTTCGACACCACCGAGCGATGTGGCCGGCACCCACACCGCCAGTCGCTTTACCGTGCCGAGTGCGACGTGCGGCCCACCGCCGACTTGAATCGACAACATGCTGCCGAACCCGCGCTGCATCTGGCGTGCGGCGATCGCATGGTGCGGATGACTCGACAGCCCCGGATACAACACGCTGACTCGCGGTAAGAACGCGAGCCGCTCGGCAAGATGGTGCGCGGTGACGCTCGACCGCTCGACCCGCGCAAACAGCGTCCGCATCCCGCGCAACAGCAAGTAGGCCTCCATCGGCCCGAGGCACGGGCCTTCATCTTTGCGGAGCTGCGCGAGCTTGCTCCACGGCTCGTCGCGCTTGGCGGTGATCAGTGCACCCGCTAGTACGTCGGAGTGACCGGCGAGGAACTTGGTCGCCGAGTGCATCACCAGGTCGGCGCCGTGCTCGATCGGCCGGGTATGCACCGGGGTCGCCGCGGTAGAGTCGACGACAACGTATGCGCCGACCAGATGGGCCAGCCCGCACGCGGCTGCGATATCGGTGACATCCCAGGTCGGATTGGCCGGGGTCTCGATCCACATCACTCGCGTGCCTGGGCGCAGCGCCGCCTGAACCGCGACCAGGTCGGTGGTGTCGACCAGATCGAGCTCGATCCCCCATTGCGTGCAGAACCGGCCGAGCCAGCCGCGCAGCGCGTAATAGCCGGCCTTGGGCGCGACGACGTGATCCCCCGGTTTGCACAGCGCGCGAAACACCGCGGTCGCGGCGGCCATTCCCGACGAGAACACCATCGCGTCCTCACCACCTTCGAGCGCAGCGAGCACTCGCTCGGCGTGGCCAGGCGTCGGATTTTGGTCGCGGGTGTACTCCGGGCCGCGGAGCTTGTAGTCGGCGTCGCGCGCATAGGTCGTCGCTAGCTGGATCGGCGGGACAATGGCGCCGGTTGTCGCGTCGATCGCGTGCAGAGCCTTCGCTGCGAGAGTTTCTGGCCGCATTCGGCCGATGCTACTTGGCCGGGTTTTCTCCGGGCAACAGAAAGCCGTACCGAGTCATCAGCTCGTGACCCTCTTTGGAGGAGATGAACCCGGCGAGCTTGCGTGCGGCCTCGGCCTCGCGGCCCTTGCCGCACACGACGAGCTGTTGATCGAGCGGTTCGTGAAGCGCGGGATCGACGTGCACGAACGTGCCTCCCTCGGTCACCGTCGCGAGCGACAGCGCGACGATCGCGGCGTCCGCATTGCCATCGCGCGCATAGACCAACGTGGATTGAACGTTCTCGCCGAGCACGATCCGATCCTTCACCGCATCCCACAAGCCCAGGGTCTGCAGCGCTTGTTTGGCCGCCAACCCGTACGGCGCATGCTCGGGATTCGCGATCGCGATCCGCTTGAAGCGAGGATCCGCGAGGTCGCGAAGGTCCATCGGCTTGGCGACCTGCTTCGGCGTCCATACGACGATGCGACCGCGGGCGTAGAGATAGGCCGACGTTGCATCGCAGTGCCCGGACTTGATGGCCATCTCGGTGAAGTTCTTGTTCGCGGCCGCGTACAGCCCGTACGGCGCACCCTGTTCGATCTGCTTGGCGAGCAGCCCGCTCGATCCGAACGTGAACTCCGCGGTGATCCCGGTCTTGGTCTTGAACTCGCGGCCGAGCTCCTCGAACGCGCGCGCCAGATCTGAAGCCGCGGCCACGCGCACGACGCCCGGACGGTGTTCCGAGGAGCACGCGGCGAGTAATACGATGATGACGACGAGCCTCCGCACCGACGCAGCCTATCGCGTCAGCCGCGGTCAGGCGCCGTGTCATGACGATGTAACACGACGATGTATAACCGGGAGCATGGACCGTCGAGTGGTCATCATCGAAGACGAGCGGGATGTATCGCGCCTGCTCGAGTTCAACCTCAAGAGCGCCGGGTTCACCGTCAACTCCGAGGCCACCGGCGCTGGTGGTCTCGCTGCCGTGCGCGAGCACGGTCCCGACGTCGTCGTGCTCGATCTGATGCTGCCGGACATGTCGGGTTACGACGTGTGCAAGCAGCTTCGGGCCGATCCGACGGTCGCGGAGGTCGGCGTGTTGATGTTGACCGCCAAGGGCGAACCCGAAGATCGCATCCTGGGGCTCGAGGTCGGAGCGGATGACTACGTGGTCAAGCCGTTCGTCGTGCGTGAGATCGTGCTCCGGGTCAACGCGCTCGCGAATCGGCTCGCCGAACGACGGGCGCGGCCGTCGGCGGGGGATCCGACCAAGGTCGTCAGGATCGGACCGATCGAGCTCGATCCGATCACGCACGAAGTCAACATCGCGGGTGCGCCGGCACAGCTGCGACCGCTCGAATACAAGCTGCTTCATCTGCTCGTGTCCGATCCGGGGCGAGTGTTCACGCGTGAGGAGCTCCTCGAGCTGGTCTGGGATATGCGCGGCGACATCAACACGCGCACCGTCGACGTTCATGTTCGGCGACTGCGGGTCAGTCTCGGGGTCGCAGCCGAGGTCGTCGAGACCGTGCACGGCTTTGGCTATCGCGCCAAGAAGGCCTGATACCTTCGCGGTCAGTGCGAAGCTCGCTCCGCAACCGGCTGCTCGGCACGTTCCTGATTCTCGTAATCGTGGTCGGTGGCGGGACGCTGTTCTGGATCGAGCGCACGCTGGCTGACGATCTGGTGGCTTCGTTGGACGCGCGGTTGTCCAAGCAGGGCGACGCGGTCGCGAACTGGCTGCGGATCGCGGGCCATCCCAGCCGACTGGCACCTCGGCTCGCTGCGGTGACAGGCGCGCGGATCACGATCATCGGCGCCGACGGCTTGATCCAAGGCGATTCGCTCGATCCATCGACGATCGGACGACCGATCGGCGACGCCACCGAGGTCACGATCGCCCGGCGCGGTCAGATCGGACGTGCGATTCGTCAGCTGCGCGACGACGAGCCTCCGCAATACGTCGTCGCGGTGCCCGCCGATCTCAATCAGGTCGTCCGGCTCGCCGTGCCGCTCGGTGATGTGATCGAGACCCGGGCGCGGATGCGCAATCGGCTGATCGTCGGTGCTGCGTTCGGTCTGCTCGGATGCATCCTGCTGTCGTGGCTGATCATCCGCGCGATCGTCCGCCCGCTACAGTCGATGACGCTCACCGCCGAGCAGCTGGCGCGCGGCGACTACGACGTCCAAGTGGCCGAGGCGAGCGGGGAGCTCGGCATCCTGGCGAGCGCGATGCGGCATATGGCTGGTGAGGTCAAGACGCGCGTCAGCCAGCTGACGCAACAGCGCGATTTGCTGTCGGTGGTGGTCGGCGGGCTCGTCGAGGGAGTGGTGGTCGTCGATCGCGAGGCGTTGGTCGTCCTGGTCAACGCTGCCGCCAAACCGCTGATCGGCGACGGCCGCGAGCTCCCCGAGCCACTGCGCCCGTTGGTGACCAGCGCGCTGTCCGGCAAGCAAGCCGACCGCGAGCTCGAGCTCGTTGGCCGGGCAGTTCGTGCGAGCGCACGGCCGCTCGGCGATCCGGGCGCGATCGTGGTGCTCTACGACGTCACGCAGATCCGCGCGCTCGAGTCGGTGCGCCGCGAATTCTTGTCGAACGCAGCGCACGAGCTGCGCACGCCCGTCACGTCGATCTCTGGTTATGCCGAGACCTTGCTCGGTGGTGGCGTCGATGACACGACGTCCAAAGAGTTCCTCACCACGATCCATCGCAACGCGGGGCGGATCGCGACATTGGTCTCTGACCTGCTCGTGCTCGACACGCTCGGCGGCCGCGCGGCGGCGATTGGCGACCGCGTGTCGATCGAGCTGTCGCAAGTCGTGGGTGACGCGGTACGGACCGCAAAGGGCATCAGCCCTCGCGCTCACATCGAGGTGGATATCCCCGCGGGCCTGGCCGTGCTCGCGACCCGCGACGGACTCGATCACGTCGTCCAGAACTTGATCGACAACGCGGTGAAATATGCCGGTGGTGCGCCGATCGACGTCCACGCGATCGTCCGCGAAGACAAGGTTCGGTTGAGCGTTGCGGATCGCGGTCCGGGGATTCCGCCGGGCTACGAAGACCGGGTATTCGAGCGGTTCTTCCGCGTCGATCCGGGGCGGAGCCGCGATCAGGGCGGGAGCGGCCTCGGCCTCGCCATCGTCAAGGGCCAGGTGGAGGCGATGGGCGGCCGGGTCTGGGTCGAGGATAACCGGCCCGGAGCCCGCTTCGTAGTCGAGCTGGACGCGGGACCGTGATCGTACCTCCGTGCTAGCGTCCCCCGCCGTGACGACCGATCTGCCGACGCTATCGATCAACACCATCCGCACGCTCGCGATCGACGCGATCCAGAAAGCGAACTCGGGCCACCCCGGGCTGCCGCTGGGCTGCGCACCGATGGCGTACGTGCTGTGGCACGACCACCTCAAACACGACCCGCGCGCGCCGCACTGGTTCGATCGCGATCGGTTCGTGTTGTCGGCCGGTCACGGCTCGATGCTGCTGTACGCGTTACTGCACCTGACCGGCTACGATGTCTCGCTCGACGAGCTCAAGAAGTTTCGGCAATGGGGTAGCAAGACGCCGGGACATCCCGAGTGGCACGAGACGCCAGGCGTCGAAGCGACGACCGGGCCGCTGGGGCAGGGTGCCGCGAACGCGGTCGGAATGGCGATCGCCGAGAACTACCTGGCGCATCACTTCAACCGACCAGGCCACACGATCGTCGATCACTATACTTACGCGTTGGTTTCCGACGGCGATGTGATGGAAGGGGTCGCCCTCGAAGCAGCGAGCATCGCCGGTCACCTCGGGCTCGGAAAGCTGATCTACCTCTACGACGCAAACCAGGTCACGCTCGACGGCCCGCTGTCGCTGATCATGAGCGAGGACGTCGGCGCTCGCTATGCCGCATGCGGCTGGCACGTGCTCCACGTCGAGAACGGCGACAAGGATCTGAGGGCGCTCGACGCCGCGATCCGCGCGGCCAAGGATGAAGCCAAGCGCCCGTCGATGATCGTGATTCGGACGACGATCGGCTATGGCTCGCCGAAAAAGGCGGGCACCGCGTCCGCACACGGCTCGCCACTCGGCGACTCCGAGGTCGCGGCGACCAAGTCGGCGCTCGGCTGGGATCCCAACGCCACGTTTCTGGTTCCCGACGAGGCCAAGACCCATCTCGGCGAGGCGGTGCGGCGCGGCGCGGCCTCCCATGCCGCATGGCGCGAGAAGCTCGGCGCCTACAAAGCCGCGCATCCCGACCTGGCCAAGGAGCTCGAGCTCGCGATCGCGGGACAACTGCCGGCGGGCTGGGATAGCGCGTTGCCTGCATTCAATGGTGCGCCGGTTGCGACCCGCAGCGCGTCGGGCAAGGTCCTCGCGGCGCTTGCAGCGAAGGTTCCGTGGTTGTTCGGTGGCGACGCCGATCTCGGCGGCTCGACCAAGACGATCGTTCCGGGTGGCGATTACGACCGCACCGGCGCCGGCCGCAACTTGCGGTTCGGAGTTCGCGAGCACGCGATGGGCGCGATCGGCAACGGCATGCTCTATCACGGTGGCGTTCGGCCGTTTGTATCGACGTTCTTCGTGTTCTCCGACTACATGCGGCCGTCGGTTCGGCTCGCGTCGCTAAACAAGCAGCCGGCGATCTTCGTCTGGACCCACGATTCGGTCGGGCTTGGCGAGGATGGTCCCACCCATCAACCGGTCGAGCATCTGATGGCGCTCCGCGCGATGCCGAACTTGGCGGTGTTTCGTCCCGCCGACGCGAACGAAACCGTCGCCGGCTGGCGCTATGCGATGACCCACAGCGATGGCCCGACGGGGCTGGTGTTGTCGCGCCAGGATCTTCCGATCGTGACGCAGGCCGGCGCACCCGGTGCGGAGCGTGGGGCCTACGTCCTCGCCGACGGCACCGACGTGATCCTGATCGCCAGCGGCTCCGAGGTCTCGGTCGCGCTCGCGGCGCGCGACGAGCTCGCGAAGGCCAAGGTGTCCGCGCGCGTGGTGTCGATGCCGTGTTGGGAGCTGTTCGCCTCGCAGCCCAAGAGCTATCGCGATCAGGTGCTGCCGCCCGCTCAACCTCGTCGGGTCTCCGTCGAGGCCGGCATCACGATGGGTTGGCGCGAATGGATCGGCGATCGCGGCGAGGCGATCGGCATCGATCGCTATGGCGCCTCGGCACCCGGCGAGATCGTGCTCGACAAGCTGGGGATCAACACCGCCGCGGTGGTCGCCGCCGCGAACCGCGTCATCGCTGGTCACTAACGCGGACGCTCGCGATCATGGCGAGCTGTAGACCACGATGTGATGAATCGCGGCCTGCATGCTCTGCGTCGTGACCGATGCGGTGATCGAGCCGGGGGCGGCTGCGGGGGTCGCGGGAAATGACACGATGTCGCCGGTGACCCTGCATCGCCACGCGTCGGCGTCCTGCCACAGGCGCACCACGTACTTCGTCGCGACTTGGACGGCGCTCTGCGCATCTCTCGCTTCGTCGGGCGGCGGGCCCACGGTCACATCGGTAACGGCGTTCTCGTGATCATTGTCGACTAGGCGGCACAGCCCCGTGTCGGACGTAGAGGCGAGACGAAATGCCACCAGGTTGTCGTTGGATCCCGAACCGCTGTTATCGGGACCGAGATCGATGAGCTCGAAACCAACCTCGATCGTCGCGACTCGCGCGGCGATCGGCGGAAGGGTCAGCGTATGCTCCGGCGAGTTTTGTGGGACCGGCGGCGACACCACCGCGCCGCTGGATGCCCATTGCCAGTCCGTACCCACCATCGCGCGTCCGAGGTCGGCCCCGAACATCTCGGCGAGCGCGATCGCATCTCCTGCCGTCGCGGGATTGGGGTCGCAGGCGTCCCCGACGCCGTCGCTGTCGACGTCGGGTTGGCCGCCGTCGATCCGAGGGTTCGCAATGCCGGGGCAGCTGTCGAGTGAATCGACGATGCGATCGTTGTCCTCATCGAAACACGTGGGCCCGTCGGTGCACAGCCCCTCGGAACACGACATCCCGGACGGGCACAGATCGCCGGCACCACACACGACCGTGCAGGAGGGCTCCTCGGCGGCGTCAAAACATCCGACGCCAGCAACCGCGATCACGGCACCGGCAAGGTGGCGCCAGCGCTCCCTCACCGGCGAAGGTTATTTCATGAGCAGTGGCGTCGTCGCCACCACTTGATCCTTCTCGTTCACGAGCTTGATCACGTAGCCCTTACCGCTGGTGAGCCCCTCGTCCTCGCTGATCGAGATATCGCCGGTGAGCACGGTGAGCTTGGGATCGATGCCGTCGAGCCGCTTGTCCGCAACGTACTTCTTGCCGTCGACGTAGAACTCCATCTTCAGCTTCGCCGCGCCCGGCCTGTTGAGGAACGCGGTGTAGTGGAAGTACCAGGACGTGACGTCCTCGTTCTTCTGACCGGTCACTTCCTTGAGGCGCTCGCCTTTGATCTTCGCGATCGTGTCCTTGTCGTTCTTACCTTCGGGGAGCTCGCCCTTACTCACGACAAGTTGGCCCTTGAACGCCGCGATGACCGGCCGCGACATATCGGCGTGCGCGACACCTTGGGCGAACACGACCAGCGCAACCACGAGTCCAGACATCCATTGGCGAGACATTGTGAGCCTCCGTTGTCAGCGAGGATAACGCGGGGACACGTCTGCGACCCCACAGTTTCGGTGGTGTGATCTGCCTAACCGAATCGCAGGCGGCTTATTCCTTCGGAGCCTCGGCAGACGTGACGGCTTCGACGGGCGGAGTCGGCTGCGTATTCACCGCCTCGGTGCCGGGCTGACGCTCGGCCTGGCGCTTGGCGCGACGCTCGGGATCCCAGGGGGTTCCGTCGGGTCCCATGCCGTTGGCATCGGGGCCGATGGGCTTACGATCGCGTCGCGGGCGGGGCGGCAGAGGCTGGCCATCGGGGCCCAGGCGCGGGGCGCGGGGCAGGGGCTGGCCGTCGGGACCGAGCTGTTGTGGGCGCGGCTCGCGCTCTGGACGCGGCGGCCGTGGTCCGCGCGGCGGACGAGCCTCGCGAGGCAACGGCTGACCATCGGGCCCGAGCTGCGGTTCGCGCGGACCACGACTACCGCGGCGATCACGGCCGCGATCGCCCCCCGGGCCGCCGAAGCCGCCAGGGCCACGGGGGCCACCGGGGCCACCGGGACCGCCCGGACCGCGACGCGGTCCCCGTCCTCGACCCGGTCCACCCCCACGGCCGAACTCGCGCGGCGCCGCGGTCAGCTGCCAGCCGATACCGGCGCGCGGCATCTCACCGCGGCCCGGACGATCGTCGTCCTTGCGCTCCTCTTTCGGTGCGCCCGGCTTGAGGCTCGACAGGCCACGCGGTTTGCGATCACCGCCAGGACCGCCGCGGCCACGATCGCCACCACCGGGACCACCGCGACCGCGATCGCCACCGGGACCACCGCGGCCACGATCACCGCGATCGCCGCGGTCGCCGCGGTCGTTACGGCGCTGCTGGCCGGCGACGCGGTCGATCACGTAGTGAAACTCGCCCCGCGAAACCGCACCATGGGGGCCGGTCTCGCCCTGATACACGCGAACCAGGCGAACCTGATCGAGCTGATTGCCGACGATCTCGAGCGCCTCGAGCAAGCGCGCGGCGCGATCTGGTTGAACGCCAAGCGTCGTAGCGACTGCGTCGGCAAGCGGGTTGGCCTTCGCTGATCCGCTCGACTCCGGTGACTCGCTCGACTCGCTCGACTCGCTCGACTCGGCCGGCGCGTCACCAGCCGGCTCCGCGGCGCCTTCCGCCGCTTCGCCACCCTCTGCCGGCGCTGCTGAGCTTGCCGCCGGCGCAGGACTCGGTGCGCTGACCCCGGCAGCAATGGCTGCTGCGCGAGCCTCCGCAGCCTTTCGCAGGGTTAGCGTCGAGAACTCGGTGAGCGTCTTCATGGGACGCTTGCTACACCAAAGCTCCCTCAGATGCCAGCCATACGCGCCATCCTGGCCGCCAAAAACGGAGCCGCACGCCGGCTAGACGTGGCTCAGTCCCATTAGTGGCCACCTAACGGTGGAACGATGCTTGGTCTGAGCGGGTGCGAGATCAAGCGGTTCGAGGCGGAATCGGGTCGCACGCCCGAAGCGGACCGAGGAGCGTGGGTTCCTCCACGTGACGAAGGAGCATCGGACGTACGGCCCGAGGCGCCCGAAACGGGACGGCGCAGCCCTGCTCAGCCGCCGACGGTGCCCGAGGCCTTCGCCGACACCGAGACCGACACCGAGACGTTCGCTTCGATCTTGCCGATCATGCCCACCGCGGCGGCGACCTGACCGCTGATGCACATCGCCTGATCCTTGAACGAGTTGACGAACTTCGGACCCATGTCCTTGAGCTCCTTCGCGCTCATCGCCCACACCTCGACCGCGTTCTTGATCGGCTCGAGGCGCGCCTTGACCGAAAGGATCTCGGGGAGGCCGGCCTTGAGCGCCTTGATCGTCATCTCGGCCTTCGACTTGTCGACGACGAGCTTGGCATCCGCCTGAATATCGAGCTGCGCCGGCTCGCACTTCATGTCGACCGATGCCTTCACCGAAGCGCTCGAGCGGCACTGCGCCGACGCCTTCACGTCCGCGTGACCTTCGCAGCTGCCATGGCAGGTGCCCTTGCACTCGCCGTTGCACTCACCGCCCGAGCCGCCCGTGCCGGCCTTGCCCGCGCACGTGCCATCGCACTTGCCCTTGCAAACGCCGGAGCAGGTCGCGCCGACGTCAGCCGACGCCTTGCCTTCGCACTCGGCGGCAGCCTTGGCCTGCGCGTCGATGTCGACGCGGCAGACGGCGGGCTTGTACTTCACCTTCATGCCGGCCTTGGTCTTGAACGCGACCTTCATGTTGTTGTCGATGACGCCGTAGACCTTGGCGCAGATGTCCTGGGTCTCGCCCTCGAGATCGCTCGGCGGCATCTGGAGCTCCTTGCCGAGCGTGATGCAGCTCTGCTTGACGACCTTCACCGTCTCTTCGGTGGTGGTCGCAAGGTCTTGCGTCGCGACGAGGAACGCCTTGAGCCGACGTCCGGCTTCCGAGCCTGCGTAGTTACCGCACGTGTTCGGATCGACCATTCCCGACGAGCCACCCAGCCCGCCCGGCACGCCACCGCCGCCTGGGAGGCCGCCGCCGCCTGGAACTCCACCAGCGCCGGGGACGCCGCCCTTCGGACAACCGGTCAACGCCATTAGCGCGACCAGAGCGGTCGCCAAGAACAGTCGAGAATCAATGCGCATGTGTCGGGCTCCTCATCAGTTAGTAAGCCCGAAAGCGATATCAAGAATCGCTCGTGGCGTGGTGCGAGCGCGCCGCAAAAACACGAGCAGCGGTGAATGAGATCAGTCTACAGCTGCGCGTTCAGCAGCTCGTCCGCGCTCGGACAACCACGGGTTCACGCGCTCCGTGCGCGCGACGATCCCGGGAAACGCCAAGCACTCGCGATCGGGATCGATCTCGGTGGCGGTCACCGTGAATGGCGGCGTCGGAACTTCGATCTGTTGGCTCAACCCGCCGTTGAACGTATCGATCTCGACGAGCACGCGGTCCTCGGCGTCGGCGCCTCGCAGCGCCACGTGAAACTTGCAACGCTTCGGTTGTGCCATCACTTGCTGAACACCCAGCGTGCTGGTGCCAAGCTTTGGCACATCGGGCGAGAATTGGATGTTGAACGTCGGCCATACCGGTGCGCCGGTACCTTTGAGCCACGCCGCCGCGTATTCGGTGAGCTCGAGCCCGGTGCTCGCTTCGAGCGCATCGATCACATCGGCCACCGAAATCGCGCGCGGTGAGCCGAGCAACGTCTTGAGTGCGGCGAGCACCTGGTCTCGCGAGCTCATCACCTCGACCTGGCGGAACAAGATCATCGGCCCCGGCCCATAGCAGTCGCCATAGAAGTCGAACAGCGGCGGTCGTTCGTCGGGAATCGGGTGGTACATCACCCCCGGCGCCGACCCTTTCCAGACCCCCAGCGTCGCGTGCGCAGCCGGCGGCTCGACCATCGCCTCGTAGACGAAGCTCAAGTATTCGGCCATCGCCTCCTTCCAGACGAAGTCGTAGGTATCGGCGAGCGTGGTTTCATCGCCGGCCCACATGTGCGCGATCTCGTGATCCAGCGTGTGTTGCACGCGATGCAGGTAACCGGTCGACATCCCCTTGGCGAGTCGATCGTCGATCAAGATGTTGCCTGGGTGCTCGAACCCGCTCCAATAGGTCGGAGCCGTGAGCACCCGCAGCTCCGTGCCGTACGGGTACGCGCCGAATTGAGACTCCATCCAGGTCATGAATCCGGCGTGGTGTGTAGGATCGACGGCCGCGTCGATGTTGGTTCCCGCGCGGTCGTAGAGCGTCACATGCACCGACCCCCACATGCCCTTGTCGATCGGTACCCAGGCGGTCGTCGGATATGCGGCGACGCCGAACGTCGAGTACGTGGGACCGCCCGGTAGATCGAACACACACTGGGTTTCGGTCGCGGACACCTCGGTGATCGTGCCGGGGCAGGTCACCTTCAGCGGCTCGGGATGGGTGACGTGAAACGTGTACGTCGCGAATTGATCCGCGCGGCTGTCGCATGGTCCGAACTGATCGCAGCCGCCGACCCAGCTGACCAGGTAATAAAACGGGTTGTCGTCGGTATCCATGGTCAGCGAGTAACCGACCTGGCTCGGCCCTACGGTCTGCAGCGGAATCACCATGTCGACATCGACGGTGATCGTCTCGCCGGCGTCATGGCTGTCGCCGCACAGCGTGAGTGCGCTCGCGTCGAGCGTGCCGCTGTTCACCGGTTGTCCGTCGATCGTTGGCGTCGCGGCGTTAAAGTCTTGAGCCCGGAACGGCAGCGTCCAGCAGTCACCCGCGGTGTCGACCACGCCGGTGACGGTGGCGTGCGCTGCGCGGCTCTCGATGTCGAACCGGTAGTCGTAGTGGGTGACCATCGCGGCGATCGGGCCGGACGGCGGCGCGGCGTCACCACCGCACGCAACGAGCACGAGACCACATCCAACGAGCTGGCGTCGCATGCCTCGGCAATACCACGGCTGCGGGGTCAGGATTGCGTCGAGGTGATCGACGGCGGTTGACCCGCGGCAGCCTCACCGGGGCTGGCCGGGCTGGCCAGCGTTCGCGCCACGGTCACCTTGAGATCGAGCCCGAGCTCCTCGCGGAACGCATCGGCCTTCTTGAGCAACAGCGGATCCTCGCGCGACGGCCCATCGCGGACCACGAGATCGAGCACGATCGCGTTGCCCATCCGAGTGCAGACGATCTGCTCGACGCGCGACCGATGTTCGCGATCGAGACCGTCGGCGACGCGGAGCAGCGCCGAGAGCCGTCGGAGTTGCGCTCGCGCTGGCTTTGGCAGCGCCGAGTCGGCGATGATCTGCTTCGCGCGCTCGGCACCCTTGCGGTGGGTCCGCGCGAGCAACGCGACCATCTCGCGCGCGGTGTCGTCGAGGCCGGGCAGCCGAGCCCAGCGGATCATGTATTCGCTGTGCTTGTGGTGGCCGCGAACGTTCACCACCTCGCCGACGTCATGGAGCAGGGCGGCGACCTCGAGCACGACCCCGAGGTGATCGGGGATGCCATGGACGTCGCGCAGTTGGTGGAACAGCGCACGGCATAGCCGCCGTACGTGCTCGCCGTGCGTGGTGTCGTGGTCGACGCGATTGGCGAATGCACGCGCCGCGGTGAGCAACGCCTTGTCGTGCGCGCCCTCGGCCTTTGCTTGCTGCTCGCGCGCGGTCTCGGCGAGCTCGAGCAATACGGCCTCGCGGATTCCGACACCGGGCGCGACCAACCGCGAGATTCCGAGCTGGCGCGCTACCGTGGCGATCACCAGCGCGGCGATGCCCAGGACCTCGGCGCGATCGCGCTTGATCCCGAAGCGCTCGATGCGCTCGTCGACCGACGCATTTACGATCGATGGCAACGCCTTTTCGAGCGCCGCGAGCTCGAAGCTCGGCATCATCGGATTGCCATCGCCGACGATCCGGGCGATCGCGTCTGCGTTGCCACCGGTGGCGGCCGCGAGCCCGGTTCCGGTCGGGCCGCGAGTGATCGTGTGCATCAGCGTCGCGGTGTAGCGCCGAACCATGCCGGCCTCGGCTTCGGCGATCGCGCCATCGAGGCCGAATGTTTCGAGCAGCCGCACGGTCCCGACCGGCAGCGAATAGCCGCGCCACGCCGAGCCCATCCTTAGATTCACCTCGAGGCTGCCGCCACCGAGGTCGAGGATCGCGCGGGGCGGGGTGGTGGTGGGCCCGAGCGCGCTGATCACCGCCTTACGGACCAGTCGCGCTTCTTCATCGCCGTCGATGACTTCGAGCTCGATGCCGGCCTCGTGATACAGCCGGTGAAGCAGGACGTCCCGGTTGCTCGCGTTGCGCACTGCGCTGGTGCCAACCGCGCGGTACATCTCGACGCCGAGCTGATCGAATCGCTCGCGGAAGTGCACGAACGCTGCGACCGCCTGATCGATCACTCCTGGATCGAGCTCGCCGCGAGTGAACGCTCCGTGGCCCAGCCGTACCGGCACGCGCTCGGCCTCGACGCGAATCAGATCGGCGGCGCCGAGCTCGGCGATCACGACGCGGATCGCGTTCGAGCCAGCATCGATCGCTCCGAGGCGCGCGGCCATTGGACCGACCGTACCATGTGCGTCGAGACCGCGATCGCGGGATCTCGTTCGCACGGTACAGCCGATACGCGATCGCCGCGCCGTTCGCCGTTCCGCTTGGCGGAAGACGGAAGCTGAAAATGATGGGTCGCGCTTACTTCTTGGCTGGCTTCGCGGCTGACCCGCTGCCTGGCCCGGGTGGGCCCGAGTGCTCGGGGATCTTGATCTTGTCGGTGGCGGTAACCCCGCTGACCACCTCGACCTTGATGCCGTCCGATAGCCCCAGCTTCACTTCGCGGCGCTCGAACGTCTGGGGCGAGGTCTCGACCTCGACGAATGGCTTCTCGTTTTCGTATTGGACCAGCGCTTCGCGGATCGCGAGCACCTGCTTCTTCTCGTCGAGCACGATGTCGGCGTTCGCGCTGTAGTTCGCGCGAATTTCGGTGCCTGGCTTCTGCTTGACCGCGGCCTTGATCTCGAACTGGATCGCGCCGTCGATCAGCTTGCCTTTGGGCGCGATGTATTCGAGCTCGCCCTCGAGCTTCTCCTTTTCGATCGCGCCGACCTTGATCGCGAGCTTCATCTTCTCCTTGATCTTGGCGACCTCGGCTTCATCGACCCGACCCTCGAAGATCATGTCGTCCATGTCGGCGATCACGGCGACCGTGGTGCCCGGGTTGAAGTTGTTGGCCTGGATCACCGAGAACCCCTCCTTGACCGGAACGTCGATGACCATACCGTCGACGGTGGCGGTCACGATCAGCGTCGAGGTCTTGCCCTGACCACGCGTCGCACCCTCTTTCACCAGCTGCAGATTCGAGCCCGCGGTGGCGAGCTCCTGCTTGCGCAACGCGTGCTCGGTGCGGAATCGCTGCAGCTCGGCATCGGGAACCACGCCCTGCTTGAACAGCGCTTCGTTGCGGTCGAGCTCGCGCTTGGCGTTGTCGTATGCGATCTGCGCGGTGCGTACGGTGGACTCGGCCTGGTTGATCTGCATCGCGTCCGGGATGATCGAGATCTTTCCGAGCGCATCGCCTTGCTTCACCTTCTTGCCGGGCTCGACGTAGATCTCGGCCAGCACGCCGGTGACCTTGGGCTTCACCTCGACCTCGCGGCGCGGAACGATCGATCCGGTGGCGACGGTCTTCTTGACGATGTCGGTGACCTCGGCTTGCTCGGTCTTGAACACGACCGGCTTCGCCCGCGACTGCTTGTACAGAAACCGAAACGCCGAGCCGATCACGAGCACCAGCAAGATCAAAAACAACCAGGTGAAGAAACGTTTCATGACGACCTCTCGTGATCCAACGCGATCATTCGGCGCGCAGTGCTTCGATCGGTTTGATCGAAGCGGCGTGTGCAGCCGGCATCACCCCGGCAAGTGCTCCAAATCCCACCAACACACCGACCGCCGTGAGCACGGTCGATAACGCGACCGCCGGTGGTCCCATCGGTGACTCGGGATATTGGCTCAGGATAAAATCAGCCGCGGCCATCAGACCTACGCCTGCGGCGACACCGAGCAAGCCGGCGATCAGCGTCAAGACGATCGATTCCTTCATCACCATGGTGATGATCGAGATCGGCGATGCGCCGAGCGCTTTGCGAACACCGATCTCTTTGGTCCGCTCTTTGACCGTGATCAGCATGATGTTCGAAACGCCGAGCACACCGGCGAGCAGCGTCGCACCGCCCACAACCCAGCTGATCAGCCTGAGCACGAACAGGAACATCTGAAACCCGGCGAACTTCTCGAACATGTTGAACGAGCCGAGCGCCAGGTCATCGGTGGGCGAGATTCGGTGGTGGCGGTACAGGGCCTGGCGCACCTGACGCTCGAGCTCGGGGCCGTCGGTGCCAGGCTTCGCGGTGAGCGCGAAGAACCCGACGCGATCGCCCAGGTTGAACGATGACTTCAGCGTCGTGAACGGGATGAAGATGGTGTTGGCGTCGCGCTCGCCCTGCTGGCCGCCGCGCAACGTCCGGGTCAGCCCGACGACCTGAAAGTAGACGCCGCTGATCTTCATGTAGGTACCGATCGGGTCGACGTCGTTGCCCCACAGCTGCTCTCGTACGCCCTTACCGATCACGGCGACCTTGCGGTTCTCGGCGATATCGCGCTCGTTGATGAATCGTCCGGCTTCGTATTGAAACGCGATGATGTCCTTGAGCGCGGGGTAATCACCCATCACGTTGAACGTGCCGACGTTGTTCTCGTACGAGATCGTCGCGTTGTTCTGCCATCCAGCGAGCGACGCGCGCGGCGCGATGTGCTCGATCGCATCGAGCTCGCGGAGGATCGTGATGTCGTCGCGATTGAATTGAACCTGGCGGCCGACCGGCAGCCCGTCGAAGCTCTCGGTGGTCTGCTGGCCCCAGATGAACAACAGATTCGTCGCCATGCCGTTCATTTGGCGCTCTGTACCGGTCTGGATGCTCGAACCGAACGACAGCATCGCCATCAACATGACGATTCCCCAGAACACGCCGAACGCGGTGAGGAACGTGCGCAGCCGATTCGACCGGAGCGTCGCCCAGACCTCTTTCCACTTGTCGAGATCGAACATCTAGGCGTCCCTCAGCGCATGGATCGGGTTGACCTTCGCTGCACGGCGCGCCGGGAAATACCCTGCGATCGCGCCTGCACCGATCAGGAACAGGGTGGCACTGATCCCGATCGTGAGGTCGATCGAAGGATTGCGGATGAAATCAGTGATCTTGGCGTCGGCGACGATCGACAGCAGCAAGACGCCGGCCGCGAGCCCGAGCAGACCGGCGATGCTGGTCAGAAACACCGCCTCCTGGACGATCATGAACACGATCGATCGCGGCGTGGCACCGAGCGCCTTGCGGACTCCGATCTCCTTGGTCCGTTCCTTGACCGCGATCATCATGATGTTGGACACGCCGACGATCCCGGCGGCCAGCGTACCGAGGCCGATCACCACGACGAACGTCGACAGCATCCAGAACACCATGTTCATCCGCTGGAACTGTTCGACGTTGTTGTAGACGCGGACGGCTTGTCGATCGGTGGGCGAGAACTTGTGGCGCTCGGCCAGGGTACCGACGATCTGATCGACGATCGCTTGGGTCTGGGCCGCGCTCGCGTCGCCGACCGTGAACTGGAGCATGTCGAGCCGGTCGCTGCCGTTGAACGCGAGTTGCGCTGTCGACACCGGGATGTAGAGCTGGCGCTCCTGCTCGGCCCCGGCTTCGTTGCGGAACACCCCGACGATCTGGAACGGCACACCGGCGACGACGATCCACTCGCCGATCGGCTGCTCGTCGGGGTCGAACAGAAAGTCGACCACCGGCTTGCCGACGACCACCGACTTCCGCTTCTGGACAATGTCGGCTTCGGTGAGGAACCGGCCGGCGATGATCTCGTGGCTGGCGAGGTAGATCGCGCCCGGGTGGACCGCGTTGATCCCGAACGAGTTGGCCTTGCCGCCGCGTCGGGTCATCATCTCGCCGCCGCCGCCAAACGCTCCGCGCATGAAGTACTGACCGGAGCTGTGGTCGACGCCCTCGACGGTCTTCGCCATGTCGTAGTCGCGATTGTCGAACTGGATCGCGCGGCCGACGTCATAGCCATCGTGGGCGATCGAGGTCTTCTTGGCCTCGATCCACACCCCGTTGGTCGCATCACGCGCAAGCTCGTGGCGCGCGCCGTTCTGGAGTCCACGCCCGAGTCCGAGCAAGAACACCAACACGAAGATGCCCCACGCCACGCTGATCGCGGTGAGCGCGGTCCGCAGCTTGTTGCGGCGGATCGTGTCGAGCACTTCGAGCCAGCGATCGAGCGAGAACACTACGGCGGCCCCGACGCAGCTTGGGCCGATCGATAGGCGGC
The DNA here is from genome assembly GCA_050184455.1 of Kofleriaceae bacterium. Taxonomy (GTDB): domain Bacteria; phylum Myxococcota_A; class Polyangia; order Haliangiales; family Haliangiaceae; genus JABFXX01. Next base: position 42,784 of record JBFXAI010000037.1, read on the forward strand.
GCTATTCTCGTCGTCGACGACCTTGCCATCGCGCAGCCGGATCGTTCGCTGGGTGCGCGCGGCGACCTCGGGATCGTGGGTCACGACCAGCACGGTGATCCCGCTGCGATGGATCTCCGACAGCAGATCCATGATCTGCTTGGACGTCGCGCTATCGAGTGCACCGGTCGGCTCGTCGGCGAGGATCAGCCGCGGTTTGCCGATCAGCGACCGCGCGATCGCGACGCGCTGCTTCTGACCGCCCGACATCTCGGACGGCAAGTGGTCGGCCCAATCGCGCAATCCGACTCGATCGAGGTACTGCGCTGCCACTTGATTGCGCTTGCGGCGGGTGACGCCCTGGTAATACAGCGGCAATGCCACGTTCTCGAGCGCAGTCTTGAACGGGAGCAGGTTGAACGACTGGAACACGAAGCCGATGAAGCGGTTGCGATATGCCGCGGACCGGGTCTCCGACAGCTTTCGAATCAGCGTGTCGCCGAGCCAATATTCGCCCGACTGATAATCATCGAGGATGCCGAGGATGTTGAGCAGCGTCGACTTGCCGGATCCCGACGCACCCATGATCGCGACGAATTCACCGTCCGCGACCTCGAAGTCGATGTCGCGGAGCACGTGCAAGCTGTGCGTGCCGACCTGGTAGTACTTGTTGACCTTACTCAGGCGCAGCACGAGCACGAGGCTAGCGCCATCTGCACACCAGGGCCAGCCATCGGCATCCCCCGCACGTCCGTCGGTCCATGTTCGCTGCGACAGGTGTGCGACAAGGTGGCCGTCGCGTTGGGCTCGCCTCCCTAACGGAGCTGCGCTAACGCCTCGTCGATCGCCGCCGCTGTCGCCGGTGCGATCACCAGCTGGCCGTGGCTGCCGTGGATCTCGCACGCCGGTGCCTGATCGCAGCGATCGAGACAGCTGACCGGCGTGATCGCGACGTTGTTGCCGTGCTCGACGATATGATCGATGACATCCAACGCACCCCAGCGCTGGCACGTCCCGGCACACACGCGAACGGTGACTGGGGCGTCCGAGACCACGCGAAGCTCGGTCGCGAGCGCTACCGCGGCGAGGTAGTGACTCACCGGGCGGCCGCGATCTTCGGCGAGCTCTACGATCGCGGGCAGGGTCACCTGCTCGTCTTCCGCGATGTCTTCGAGCTCGAGGCCCATCGACGACAGCCTGCCCATCGGAACGTCTTCGTGGGTCGGTGAGCGAGTCGGAATCTTTGCGCTGGCCATGGCGCGGACAATCACTTGTCTTGCCGCCGGGCGCGAGGCTTCCGGGTCAATTGTTCGGCATGAACCGGAACGGATAGTTGATCGAGACCTTGGCGCTGGTCGGCTTCTCGAGCTTGAGCTTGCTGACCTCCGCGAGGATGCACTGGCGCACCGTCGGATCGTTCAACTCATCGCGGCGAAAGATCACGTCCTTGAACTGGCCCGTCGAGGCCTCGGCGACCAGCTCGATCGTGACCATGCCCTTGAGCCGGCGGTTCGTCTTCAGGGCTTCGGCGTAACACGCCTGGATCGGCGGTTGAGCGCTCTGCATCCGCGCCTGGATATCCGCGCGCGTTGCGGCGCCCATGCCGGCGCCGCCGCAGCCCATCGCAACGGTAGCGATCGAGATCGCGAGCCAGTTAGTCTTCATCTTTGATCACCGTCTTCTTGGGTCCTTGCTTGACGATGTTGAACTCGACGCGGCGGTTCAGCTCGCGACCCGCTTCATCGTCGTTGCTCGCGATCGGGCTGTCAGGACCGAATCCCTTCGCGACCATCCGTTTGTCCGCGACCTTCTTGCCGGCGAGGTACTTCAACACCGACTTCGCGCGATCGTTGGACAGCTTGCGGTTCACCGCTGCCGATCCGGTCGAATCGGTGTGACCCTCGATCTGGATCAGCTCGATCTGCGGATTGTCGACCATCACCGCGGCGACCTCGTCGAGCAGTCCGAACGACACCGGCAAGATATCGTACTTGCCGGTCGCGAACTGGACCTTTTCGTGGATCTCGATCTTCGAGTCGGTGAGCACCACGCGATCCGGTCCGGGGGGCGGACGGTCTGCGCGGATCTCCATCGTCGGAAATGGATCCTGTTGGACGGTGAACAAGGAGCAACCCGCTCCGCCGATACCGATCGCTACGATCAGAGGTGCAAGCTTGTGCATGGTCGAGACTCTCCTCACGTGTCCCGCTCGCTGTGATCATCGTGGTCGATTCCGCGGGGTCGCCGCAAGCGGTCCGACGCAGTTCTCACTCAGCTCACGCGGTGCCGAGCGAATGCGCGCGGCGCTGCTCGCCCACGATGTAGTCATCGCGTGATCACGAAGACCACACCCATCGGCACCGCTAGCGCTTGGTCAGCGCCGGGATCAGCAAGCCGTGCTCGGTGAGCGCGCGCGTGAGGTCCGCCGAGAGGTCGCGCCGGCGCTGGAGCTTCTGCGGCGCCATTGCTTCGTTCAGACGCCGTCGCGCTTCGTGCATGCGCCACGCGATCGTGCCCTCGGTGACGGCTTGAATCACGCCGGCCTCGCCATGAGACATCCCCTGGAGTGAAACCAAGATGACGGTGGTGCGCATGTCGACCGGCAGGCCGTCGAGCGCACGCAGCAGGCGACCGTAGGATTCTCGGAGCTCGGTCACGCGGCCTGGATTGCTGCGCGCATCGACCGCGATCGCGAGCTCGAGGCGAGGATCGTCGCTGGTCTCGCCACGGCGCGCGCGGTCGCGGCGCGCGTTGAGCGAGCGGTTGACGGCCATCCGATATACCCAGGTGAAAAACTGACTTCGGCCCTCGAACTCCGCGAGCGCGCGGAACGCCTTGAGGAACACGTCCTGCGCAATGTCGTCGGCTTCACTCGCTGACCCGGTGAGGTGGAGCGCGAGCGCGAAGATCCGCTTGCGGTAGCGACGCACGAGCGCTTCGAACGCGCGCGGATCGCCCTGCTTTGCGGCGGTCACGAGCGCATTCGCGGTGGCGGCTTCGCGATCTGCGTGGGTCAAAAGCTGAGTCATCGACGTCGGGTTGGTTGGTCGATTAGACGCATAGGGTACGCCAAGGCTTTGAAGTTTGTTTCACCTACACCGCGCACACCTTGCACGTGATGTCGGCGGCCTCGCAACGGCGCTGAATCAGTTGGCTTCGTGGTCAGGAATGCGAGCCGACGCTGGGGACGCCAACGAGAACGGCGCGATGACCACATCGAACTGGCTGCCATCGTCGCGCCACATTCGATAGGTGCCGTGCATCGTGCCGACCGAAGTCGTCAGCACGCAGCCGGAGGTGTACTGGAAGCTCTGGCCGGGGGCGAGCCGTGGTTGCTCGCCAACCACGCCGTCACCGCGGACTTCTTCGACGACGCCCCGGCCGTCGGTGATGATCCAGTGCCGCGTCCGCAGCTGAGCCGTGCGCGCCGACTCGTTGGAGATCGTGATCGTGTACGCGAACACGTAGCGGTCGTCGCGCGGCGACGACTGGTCGGGTAGGTACTGCGACTGCACACGCACGCGGATTCCCTCGGTGACGGCCGAGGAGGTGGATTCGGCTACGGTGGGGCGCACGCGGGGGAATCTGGCCTGATGTCAGGTTGGTTGCAATAGCCACGAAGCCGAGCGTCGCGAGCGTGTCATCATGAGACACATGGGCCGTTCGCGGAGTGCGCGATGAGCAAGCGAGCGCTGGGTGTCGCGATCACGTTCTCAGCAGCGTGCGGACCGATGTACAAGTCGGGTGATCCACCTCCGCCGGCGGCGACGCCAGGTCCTCCTGGTGGTGCTCCGGACATGGCGCCGCAGGTCAGCGCCGCGCCGACCGCAATGCCGCCGCGTCCGACGGCGAGCGCGGCCGCGGGGTTGTCGGGAGCCGCCAAGCAGTTCGTCGAGGCGCACAACCGCTATCGCGCGCGGCATTGCGCCGAGCCGTTCACCTGGTCACCCGCGCTCGCCGCGGTCGCGCAGAGCTGGGCAGACACGTTGAAGGCGAACAACTGCGGGTTCGACCACAGCAATGGCAAATATGGCGAAAACCTCGCCGCGGCGACGATCGGAGCGCTCACGCCCGAGTCGGTCGTGACGATGTGGTACGACGAGCTCAAGGGCTATTCGTTCAAGCAGCCTGGGTTCTCGATGCAGACGGGCCACTTCACGCAAGTGGTGTGGCGCGGGACCAAGCAGGTCGGCTGCGGCAGCGCGCAGTGCAACGGGCTCGAGATCTGGGTCTGCGAGTATGATCCGCCGGGCAACTGGCACGGGCAGTACCGCGAACATGTGCTGCCGCTGGGCTGCGAGTAACCGCGAGCCCTGAGATTTCCGGCGGATCCACGTTCCGCTGCGACGAGCTGCATTCACGCCTTTCTTGGCGGGCGTGAAACGAAATCCGTTACGAAACCGCGCGAGCCAACAGTCTTGCGCGTTCCGAATTCCGAGCCGGAACGCAATGCCCCGGTGGCTCGTCATCTCTGTTGTGATCGCGGCCGCACGAGTAGCGGTCGCGCAGTCGAGCGGCGCCGACGACGCCATCGGCACGTCCTCTGACGACGCCATCGGCACGTCTTCTGACGAAGCCGATGCCGAGGTGATCGAAATCTCCGGCAAGGCGCCCGAGGAGAGCACGCCGCTCGTCTACACGATGAGCGCACAGGACATCGCATCGACCCCCGGCGCGATGAACGACGCGTTGCGGGGCATCACGATCTTGCCGGCCGCTGCGCGAATTCCGTTTTCGTTTGGCGGCGTCGTGCTGCGCGGGATGTCGCCGCGTGACTCCAGCGTGTTCATCGACGGCGTCGAGATTCCGATCCCGTATCACTTCGGCGGCATCACCGGCGTGTTTCCGACTCAGGCGCTCGACGACATGCGCGTCGTGCCGAGCGGATTCGACGTATCGATCGGGCGGACCCAAGGCGGCGTCGTCGAGCTCACGACACGCAAGCCGCGCGGCGACGCATATCGCGTCGGCGGTGAAGCGAGCCTGTTGCACTCGTTGGTAACTGCAGAAGGACCGGTGTGGGGCGACGGCGCGTTTCTGGTGACGCTGCGGCGGTCGTATTTCGATGTCTTGGCGCGGCCGTTCGTCGACCGCGTCGATCCCAACATACCGCTGCCGAGCTACAGCGACGGTCAACTCCGCGCGGTGTGGGGTGAGCCTGGCGGGCGCGGTCAGCTTTCGACCTACGTGATCGGCTCACTCGATCGATTGACCAATTCCGAGAAAGCGGCGAGCCCGAACCCAGGCGACAACGGGTATGTCGCTGCAAACCTCGGCTTCGTACGCGCCGGCGCGATCTACAAACGGACGCGCGGACCATCGCTGTTCACGGTCGCACCGATGGTGGGGAGCAACGTGCTCACCGTGTTCAAGAAGGACTACGCCGAGGGATCGATGACGCCGACGACCGTCGACGTGAGCCGGCGCTGGTATCTCTACGGCGTGCGCGGTGAGTGGCTGCACGACGACGCCAGTGGATTCGTTCGCGCCGGGCTCGACGTCACCGGCGGCTATCTCGGTCGCGTGCCACAGCACAGCGACAGCGACATCCCCGAAGACCTGCCGCTGCCGCGCAACACCGTGGTGTGGAGCGATGCGGCAGCGTTCATCGAGCGCCGGCACAAATGGCTCGGTGACAAGATCTCGGTGCGCGGGGGCCTACGCCTCGATCGATTCGGCCTCGGTAATCAATGGGCGGTCGACCCGCGGGTGAATGCGCACGTGACGCTGTCGTCGTCGGCCACGTTGCGGGCATCGCTCGGGCGGTTCCACCAGCCGCCGTCGCCCGCCCACTTCGACGAGCTTGCGGACAACATGGACGCAAGGAGCTCGTACGTTGATCAGGCGTCGCTCGGTGTCGAGCTTCAGCCCGAGACGGGCGTGCTCGCAGCGGTCACCGGGTTTTTTCACGACGGCAAGCGAACGCTGGTCGACATCGCCGACAAGAACGTTCGGCCGAATGGCATCGACCTCCAGCGTATTTACAAAGAGCTGCTCGAAGAGCAGCTCGGGTTGTATTCGTACCAAGCCAACGTCGGCCGCCAGCGCAGCTATGGCATAGAGGCAGCGCTGCGCATCGATCGTCCGCGCTATCGCGCGATGGCGAATTTCTCATGGTCGCGCGCGAAGCGCATGCACGAGCCCGCGGCGGGTTCCAGCTGGGTACCTTACGAGCTCGACCAGCCGCTCCGGCTCAACGTGCTGGCGTCGACACGTGTGGCTCGCTGGGACATCGGCACGCGGCTCACGGTCGCGTCGGGCAACCCGGTCAATGTCATTGCCGAAGGCGTGATGCCAGTCGACGGCATGGAACCCGCGCCGCAACTGCAGCGACTTCCGACGTTCTGGCAGCTCGACGTGCGGGTCGCGCACGTGGCAGAAGTCCACGACCAACGTGACGCTGTTCTTCGACATCCAAAACGTGACGAACCACCGCAACGTCGAATACCGCCAGAACTACTTCGACGCCGATGGCGCGGCTCGTTACTCGGACACCAAGGGGCTGCCGATCATTCCTTATGTTGGCGTCGAAATTACACCGCACTGAGGTCGTGTCGATCTTGTGGCTCGCGTTAGTCGCGGGCTGCCCGACATCGAGGTCGCCTGGTTCCCGACTGATTGCGAACGAGCTGCCGAAGTAGAGGTCGCGATCGATGGACTCGACGATGCGACCCTGCACCTAGTGCTCCGACCGCATGATTTCGCTGCACCGGGCGCGCGATCCATCGCCGATCGCTTCGTTGTGCTCGCTGGCGTTACCGCTAGTAGCGCTGCGCTCGCGCGCCTCGCGCTCGGCGCGCCTCGCACGCCGGGCGCTATCAAAATCACGCGGTCGGAGCACTAGAGCGTGCTGCGGCGTGCGTCGAGCTCGCGGTCACATTCGAGGACGTCGGCCGCCAGCGCTACCAGATGATCGGTGTGTTGCGCGACGAGGCTGGCGTCGAGCTCACTCGGTTCGAAGACGTGCTCGACCTCCGCGATGGCCGCGATAACCAGGCACAGTTGTATTTTCCGCCTGCGCTCAGTGACCAGTGAGTCACTTGCAGACCTTCTGCGTCGTGCCAGCGGTATCGCACTCCGCGTATCCTGGATCGCAGTCGGCGAGCGTGATGCATGGCCTTCGGCAATGAGCCACGTCGGGCATGGTTTGCGGGTCGAGCTGGTCGCAGATGAACCCATCAGGGCAACCCTGCGGATCATCGGGAGAGCAACTCACCGTGCAGATCGTTGTCGGAAGCGCGAGCAGGGTGATGCAGGCATCACCGGTGGAGGCGAACGTCTCGCACGTCGTCGTCGCCGCGCGTGGTCGGGGAGGGAAGCACGCGGTTTGCGTACTGGTTGCCGGTGCATCTCGCATCATCGTGGCATCGGGCATGGAGTGGTCGTCGGAGCCTTCCGAGCCACACGCACCGAGAAGTCCAACCGACAGGAAGAGCGTAGCGAGAGTCTGAGACATCTGGTCGTCCGTTCCTTGAGATGACGGGTAGACACCACCCGACACGGTGGACAAGACACAGCTGCCTCGAGACCGGCGCACGGAAATCGCACGCCGACGTCACTCGGGCTTAGAATGGCGTTCTCGTGCTGCGCATCACGTTGCTGCTGCTTGTTGCGAGTTGTGGCCGGATCTGGTTCGACCCCGGAGCCGGAGCGATGGAAATCCGCGATGCCAGCAACGGCGACGGTGTCAGTGATGGAGACAGCACGGTGGAGAATCCGCCATGCGAGCCGACCGTATGCGCGGCTGCCGGCGGTACCTGCATCGGAATGGTCTGCGAGATCGGTTGTAGCGGTCCGGACGCGTGCGGCGCAGGCGTCAATTGTCCGCCAGGAATGGCGTGCAGCATCACCTGTTCGGGAATTCAGAGTTGCGGCGGGACGCTGAGCTGCGGCGTGGCCACGACCTGCACGGTGCTGTGCAACGGACCGCAGTCGTGTGCCGGTAACATCAACTGCGAGTTGGCGGGGACGTGCAACGTCGACTGCACTGCGGGAAATTCGTGCAACGGGCGGGTGAGCTGTGGCACCGGCAAGTGCGAGGTGTCATGCGAGAACATCAACGCATGCGGAGGCGGTATCGACTGTCTAAACGCATGCTCGTGCAGCGTCGAGTGCACTGGCGTGAGCGATTGTGCCGGCGGCAACGGCGTGGCGTGCCCGGCGGGCTGTGAAACCGCCAATGGCTGCTCGCCCGACGCCCCATGCGCCCCCAGCTGCTGAGCTGCGCGGCAGTAGAGACGACCTACGTCGAACGCGCGAGGAGCCTCGAGTGCGAGGCGGAGTGAGAACCGCACCGGAGCGTACGCTGTCTAGGCTACGCGGAAGCGGAGCGACAACGAAGTAGTTGAGGCCCGCAGCCGTTCTGCGCGGAAGCGCAGCGACCTCGAAGTATCGAGGCCCGCAGCCGTTCTACGACTTACGTGCGCTGGTCGATCGGCACATACTTGCGAACCGTGGCACCGGTGTAGATCTGCCGCGGGCGCCCGATCTTGGTGTCCTTGTCCTCGACCATCTCTTTCCAGTGGGCGATCCAGCCGGGGAGGCGGCCGAGCGCGAACATCACCGTGAACATGTTCGTCGGGATGCCCATCGCGCGGTAGATGATGCCGCTGTAGAAGTCGACGTTCGGGTACAGCTTCTTCGAGATGAAGTAGTCGTCCTTGAGCGCGATCTCCTCGAGGCCCTTGGCGAGCTCGAGCAGCGGGTCGCGAATGCCCAGGTGCGCGAGCACCTCGTCGCACATGTTCTTGAGGATCTTCGCGCGCGGATCGTAGTTCTTGTAGACCCGGTGACCGAACCCCATCAGGCGCCGATTGCCGCGCTTGTTCTTCACATCGTCGACGAACTTCTTGTAGTCGCCGTCCGACGCTTTGATCTCCTCGAGCATCTCGATCACGGCCTGGTTGGCGCCGCCGTGCAGCGGACCCCACAGCGCGAGAATGCCCGCCGCGATCGCCGCGTAGACATTGGCCCCCGAGCTGCCGACCATGCGAACCGTCGACGTCGAGCAGTTCTGCTCGTGGTCGGCGTGCAGGATGAGCAGCTGGTTCAGCGCCTTCTCGAGCACCGGCGAGACCGTGTAGTCCTCGCTTGGAACCGCAAACATCATGTGGAGGAAGTTCGCGGCGTACTTGAGCGAGTTCTTCGGATAGATCAGCGGCTGGCCGATGCTCTTCTTGTAAGAGAACGCAGCGATCGTCCGCACCTTCGAGAGCAGCCGCGTGATGTGAAGCTCGGCGGGCGCGTTGCGGTCGAGGCAGTCCGGGTAATACGCCGACAGCGACGTCACCATCGCCGACAGCACCGCCATCGGATGGCTGGTCGGTGGATAGCCCGCGAAGAAGTTATGCATGTCTTCGTGGATCAGGCTGTGGCGAGTCAGCAGCGTGGAGAACTGCTGGCGCTCTGCCACCGTCGGCAACTTGCCGTTGATCAGCAGGTACGAGGTCTCGACGAAGTTCGACTTTTCCGCGAGCTCCTCGATCGGATAGCCGCGGTAGCGGAGGATTCCCTGCTCACCGTCCAGATACGTGATCGCACTGGTCGTCGATCCGGTGTTCATGTAGCCGGAGTCGAGCGTGACGTACCCGGTATCGTTGCGCAGCGATCGAATGTCGATCGCGTGTTCGTTCTCGGATCCGACGATGACGGGCAGGGCGACGTCTTTACCGTCGGGGAACGTGACCTTGGCGCTTAGCTTCTTCTCTGAACCGGCCATGACGTATCCCTCGTGGCGCTGCAATAATTCTGCAGCTGGGGGACCATACCTGATCTCGGCGAGACGATGACGCCGTGCGGCACCAAAACGTGTGTACTGAGTTTGCGTCGCTATTCGAGCGTGACGAACGGCGATGAGCCCAGTGGCGTGTTGAACCGATACGTGTATCCAGCCCCGACATAACCGGCAACACCACCGCGATCGAGTCCAACCTCCATGCGGGTCAGACCTTCGCTCGGATCGGCGAACACTGGGCTGTAGACGTTTGCACCGCCGACGATCGCAAGCACGTGTTGGAATCGATGGCCGAACGCGTATTGTGCGGCGAGCTCGGCGCGCGCGCCTGCCGCGGCATAGTTGAACACCTGGCTTCCGGCCGAGTCTTCCTCTCCCGCAGGACTCATCAGCGCGATGTGTGCACCGGCGAGCGGGGTGATGCACAGCCGCTGGGTTCCGGCGAGACAGATGTGTTTGTAGACCGCGAGGCCGACGTCGAAGATGTCGAGGTCGTTGGCGAGGAACGCGGCATCTTTCCCGCTCTGGAAGTGCGTGACCTGCAGGTAGAACTGCGCACCGACGCGTGCCGCGGCGTTCATCAGGTAGTCACCCTTGAGGCGAAGCCCTGTGTTGACGTTGCCGTATTGGCGCTTGCGGCCGACGCGACCGCCACCTCCGTAGACCTCCGCACCGAGCGTCCAGGTGTACTTGTTATCGGGCGACGAGCCTTTGAACAGTTCGGCTGGTGGCCGCCCGACGATCGCGGGCGATTGTCCGCTGCACGAAGGGTCGCTCGGATTGGTCTGGCACACACTCGGCGCTGGCTGCTGACAGCTCGGATCGCTCGGGTTGGTGGCGCACACGTCCGGCGCCGCCGGAGTGCTCGAGGCATTCAGATCGATGCCCTGCTTGGTGGCTTCCTCTTGAATCCTCCCGATCAGCTTCTCGGTCTTCGCCTTCTGCTCGGCGGTCGGGTTGTGCTTGTCGACCGCGTTGCACGCGGTGAGCGCCTCGCCGAACTTGCCTTCCTGAAACCGCGACGTGCACAGGTTGAAGAAGTACTTGGGCTCGGGCACGCGACCGACCGCGTCCTGAAACTTCTCGCTCGCTTCGGCATAGCGGCTCTCGTACATCAGCTTCTTGCCGGCTTCGTTCGACTGCGCGGCGATGTCGGCCTGCGATTGTGCATGCGCAGTGCTAGCGAAGCCGGCGATCGCTGCGAGCACCGGTGCGATGGATGCAAGCCGAGTCATGTATTTCTCCCCGAACGGACGAACAAGCCAAGCTCGATACTAACACCGACGCGCGAATACCAACGCGACCGGAGGTCAGCGGCGTTTATTCACTCGTCTGCGTGTAGGCTTCTTGGCGCTGCGATCTTTGCCACGGTGGGGCTCCGCAGCCTCGCTCGGTGCCGTGTGGAGCGCGCGGTCGAACAGTCGACGCGCTGCTTCATGGCCGCGCAAATGCCAGCTCTCCGGGTTGCCGAGGACAACCGAAACCACGACCTCGGGTTTGTCGGCAGGAGCAAAGCCGACGAACCACGAGTGCTCCATGAAGAACGGCGTGTTGCGGCTGAGCGTTCCGGTCTTGCCAGCGTAGCGGCCGCGCTGGGCTTTGCCCCGGAACGACTTGGCAGCGCTGCCGCCGTCGCAGGTTCCGACCATCATGCGTGCAACCGCACGGGCGGTCTCCGCGCTGATCGTTCGCCGCGCCGGCGATCCATGATGAATAACGCCGTCGATCGACGCGATCAGCCGAGGAATCGGTTGCGCACCATCGGTCGCGAACGTTGCGGCGATCAGTGCGCCGCCGGCGGCGGACAGCGTGGTGTTCGAGAATCCTGCCGCCGCCTTCGCGTAGCTCAGGTCTTTCACCGCAGGCAGGTCGCTGATTCCGACGACGCCAGGCAGCTCGTTGCCTGGCAGGCTGCCACCGGCGCCCGCCACGATGCCGAAGTTCTTGGCGGCTTGGTCGAGCATCGTCGGCTCGAGCTTCTGGTACGCGAGCTTGGCGAGGATCGCGTTGTTCGAATGAGCGACGCCGTACGACAGGCTCTCGCACCGCGAGTCGCGTTTGTCGTCGCGAAGGTTGGAATCCATGACCGAGCGCAGTCCGCCGTGGAAGCACACGCGGCCGTCGGGATCGGTGCCTGCTGCGACCAGCGCGCTCGCCGTGACGAGCTTGAAGATCGACGCTGCGGGTCCCCACGACTCGGTGGCGATCCGCCAGTCGAACGTGCCGGTGCGCGAACCCTTGGGATCCTCGGTGCGGCGGCCGGCAAGCGCGAGCACGCGTCCGTCCGGTGCCATCACGACGATCGCGCCGCGCGGCGCTCTCGATTGATCGAGCAGCTTCTCGGCGAGCGGCTGCAGCTCAGGATCGAGCGTGAGCACCGCGCGACGGCCGTTCGCGGTTGGCGCCTCGTAGTGGTCGCCGACGCGCTCGATGCGATCGAGATCGAGCGCACCTGCGATCGGCCGCGTGACCCCCGCGCTGGTCGCAGGAGCGCTCGCCTGCGGCGGGGCGGGAGTCGGTGGAGCGCTTGGACTCGGAGGGCTCGCTCCCGCAGCGAGCGTGGCTGGTGCGGGCGTGGTGAGGGGCGCAGGTGCGGTGAGCGGTGCGCCGCCCAACGATGCCGCCGTGGGCTCGTCATCGCTTAGCAGCGCTGCTCCCGTACTCACCACGGCAGCGCCGGCGAGCAGGAGAAGGCTACGCCGCATGGCCCCGATGTAGCCTCATCCGAGGACCAGTACAAGAATCTTTGGCCGATTCGATGTAGGTTGATCTCGCATGTCGACTGGCGCGAACCAACTTGTGCTCGACGCAACGGCGCTCACTGCATCCGGGATCGGTGAGGCAGGGCCCGATCCCGCCGCGCTCGTCGCGCTCGCGAACCCCGCCCGCGCTGCGGTCGAAGCCACGCTCGATCGCCATCGCCGCGGTCAGCTCGGTTGGATCGATCTTCCCGATGCCCGTGCCTCCGCGCGCGCGTGTATGGACCTGTCGCGCGAGATCGATCCGGCGATCGACACCGTCGTGGTGCTCGGCATCGGGGGCTCTAGTCTGGGGCCCCGTGCCTTGTACTCGGCACTCGCGCCGGCGTGGGATCAGCTGAACACGCGCAGCCCCGGGATGCCACGACGGCTGCTATTTGCCGACAACATCGATCCGGTGACGTTCGGAGCGTTGCTCGATCGCATGCCGCCCGAGCGCACGCTGTGGAACGTCGTCACCAAGTCGGGCGGCACCGCGGAGACCGCCGCCCAGCTGTTGCTGGTCGCGGAGCGCCTCGAGCGCCAGCTCGGCGAGCGCGCCAAGCAGCACATCGTGTGCACCACCGACCCCGAGCGCGGCGCGCTCCGAGCCACGGCGACCGCGCGCGGCTATCGCACGTTCGATATTCCGCCGTCGGTGGGCGGCCGGTTCAGCGTGTTATCACCGGTGGGACTGCTGCCGGCAGCGATGGCGGGACTCGACGTCATGGGCCTGCTCGACGGCGCGCGTCGCATGCGCGATCGCTCGATGGTGCCCGAGCTCGCCACCAATCCTGCGCTGTTGCTCGCGACACTGCTGCATCATCATCACATCGCGCGCCAGCGTCCGATGGTGGTGATGATGCCGTACGTCGACGGACTCTATGACACCGCCGACTGGTTTCGTCAGCTGTGGGCCGAGAGCCTCGGCAAGGAGCGCGCGACCGACGGCCGTGTGGTCAACCTCGGCCCGACCCCGATCGCAGCGCGCGGCGCGACCGATCAACACAGCCAGCTCCAGCTGTACGCCGAGGGGCCGGACGACAAGACGTACCTGATCGTTGGCGTTGCGAAACGCGAGCGCGAGCTGGCGCTTCCCGACACCGCGCTCGCGCGCAGCCAACCGGAGTACGCGTATCTCGCCGGTCATGGCATGGGCGAGCTGTTAGACGCCGAGTTGACCGGCACGATGTCGTCGCTGGTCCGCCGCAAGCGCCCGGTCGCCCGGCTCACGTTGTCGCGGGTATCCGCCGAGGCAGTCGGTGAGCTGATCATGTTGCTCGAGCTTGCGACCGCGTTCGCGGGGCCGCTGTACGGCGTCGACCCGTTCGATCAACCCGGTGTCGAAGAGGCGAAGCGGTTGGCGTTCGCCGCGTTGGGCCGCCCTGGGTACGACGCACAGCGCGCCGATCTCGCCAGCGTGCCCCCGCCGAATCCCGCGTATGTGCTGTAGAGCGCTGCTGGTCGCGACGGTCGTCGTGCTCGTCGCCTGCGGGCGACCGGCGCGCACGACGACACCGACGCAAATCCCGACGCCGTCGCTCCAGGTTGGCGCGTGTGGCGAACCGGGGCGCGACGGTGTCATGGGGATGAGTCCCCGCCTCGATCATGCGGACCGCGATCTCAACGACGACGGCGCCGCCGAGCTCGTCGTCGTCGATCGCGACATGTGTACTGCGGAGGGAAACTGCTACTGGAACGTGTTTCGCAACGCGCCGGCGTCTGGCGGTGAATGCCTGCGCTACGCCGGAACGTTTGCCGCCGCAGCGCTGGAGCCGCTTGCCGCGCGGGGTGATGACAACATGCGCGACGTTCGCGGCTACTGGAACCTACACGGCGGCAGACTGTTGCTGCAGTCGTACCGGTTTGTGCGAGGTGGCTACCAGCTTGTCGACGCGGTGTTGTGCAAGCGGGCGAACGATGACCGGGTGGACTGCGCCGAAGTCGATCCGTGACCGCCGCGAAACCGTCCGGCGCCTCTAACGAACAGCCCGGCTGGCGCGCAAACCCGCGATTCCTGTTACCATCAGAGCGGGTGAGCGACACCGGGCGCAACAAGACCGTAGTCACCGCGATCTCCAAGATCAGTGACCGGCCGGTCGCCAAAGAGGCCTGCCTGGTTGTCATTTACGGGCTCGAGCTCGGCAAGAAATTCAACCTCAACCGGCCCCAGATCATCATCGGCCGGTCGTCGAAGGCCGATATCCAGATCGACCAAGAGGCGGTCTCGCGAAACCACTGCAAGATCATCAACACCGGCAACGCGATCATGCTCCGCGACATGGGGTCCACCAACGGCACCTACGTCAACGACGAGATGATCGACGAATACGTGCTGCGTGACGGCGACTTCATCAAGGTCGGCCGATGCATCTTCAAGTTCCTCAGCGGCAACAACATCGAGAACGCGTACCACGAGGAGATCTATCGGCTGACCACGGTCGATGGGCTCACCCAGGTGTTCAACCGGCGCTACTTCGTCGAGACGCTCGAGCGCGAGATCGGACGCGCGCTGCGCTATCGCCGCGATCTGTCGCTGATCATGTTCGACATCGATCGGTTCAAGGGCGTGAACGACAGCTTTGGCCATCTCGCCGGTGACCACGTGCTCAAGCACCTCGCGTCGGTGGTCAAGACGCGGATCCGGCGCGAGGATGTATTGGCGCGCTACGGCGGCGAAGAGTTCGCGATCGTGCTGCCCGAGATCGATCACTACAACGCGATGCAGTTCGCCGAGAAGATCCGCAAGCTCGTCGAGGTTGCGGAGTTCAAGTTCGAGGACGCGGTGATCCCGGTGACCGTTTCGATCGGCGTGGCGAGCCTGCGCGGCGAGGTCGATGACGCGCTCGAGTTCATCAAGCAGGCCGATACCCACCTGTTCGCTGCCAAGGAAGGCGGCCGCAACCAGGTGAAGGGCTGATGACCTCGCATCGCGCGAGCTCGGAGGCCGAACTTGCGGCAGGCGGTGACAGCGCGCGTGAGTTGCGCGAGAAGAAGCGCGTGCTCGCGGCGCTCGTGGTTCACGACCTGCGCAGTCCGCTCGCGGCGATCCAGGGCTACCTCGCCCTGTTGCGCGAGCATCTGGTCGAGAACCAAGCGGCGCCGGCCACGCCGCGCGCGTTCGGCTACATCGACGATGCGACGACGCTCGTGGGCAAGGCGCTCGGCTTGGTGTCGACGATCCTCGACGTCGATGAGCTCGAAGACGGCATTCTCCACGCCCATCTCGCGCCCGTCCGGCTGGTCGAGCTCGTGGACAAAGCCGCTGCCGGAAACCGCGCGCAGTTCGAGGTCCGCCAGCTCGATTTTCAAGTGCACGTGGATCCCGAGCTGTTGGTGGCGCTCGATCGCGAGCTGTTCGGCCGCGTGATCGAGAACCTGGTCGACAACGCAACGCGCTATGCGCCGCGCGGCGGTCGCTGCGTGGTGAGCGCCCGCCGCGATGCCGAAGGCGTCGAGATCGCGATCGGCAACAGTGGTCCACCGGTCCCGGAGACCGAACGCGAGGCGATCTTCGGCCGGTATTTCCGCGTCGAGGCGCGCCGAGCCGCGGCGCGCGCGAACCGCGGCCTCGGTTTGTATTTCTGCAAGCTCGCGGTCGATGCGCACCAGGGCTCGATCCACGTCGAGCAGCGCGGCGAGCTGGGGGCCGTGTTCGTGGTGCGGGTTCCGGGCTAGCCCGGCAACGAGACCTGGGATGAGTTGGGCGCCGCTGATCCTGTCGCTCGAGATCGCCGCACTGGCGATGATCATCGCGCTGGTGTTCGGGACCGCGCTGGCGTTGCTGCTCGATTGGCAGCGGTGTCCAGGCCGCCACTTCCTCGACGCGGTGGTGTGTGCACCGCTGGTGATGCCACCGACGGTGCTCGGCTATTATCTGCTCACGGTGATCGGCAACAACAGCGCGATCGGCCGAGCGTGGCATTCGGTCACCGGTGGCACGCTGGTGTTTTCGTTCACCGCTGCGGTGATCGCCGGTGCGGCTGGCTCACTGCCGCTGGTGGTGCGCTCGGTCCGAATCGGGTTGCAATCGGTCGACAGCGACCTGATCGCCGCAGCGAGGACGCTCGGTGCCGGTCCGGCCCGGGTGCTGGTCACGGTGACGCTGCGGCTCGCGGGCCCGGCGTTGTTCGCCGGCGCCGCGCTTGCGTTCGCGCGCGCGCTGGGCGACTACGGCGCGACGATGATGGTGGCGGGAGGAAAGATCGACGGTGTGCCGACCGCGTCGATCCACGTCATGGACCTGGTGACCGCGAGTCGCGACGACGAAGCGCGCCAGATGAGCCTGGTGACCACCGCGGTGGGGGTCGGGCTGTTGTATCTGTCCAACCGGCTGCTGCTGCGGCTACATCCTCCTCGTGGCTAGTCTGGAGACCGTGATCACGTTGCGCCGCGGCGAGTTCTTACTCGACGTCGAGCTGCAGTGCCCGCCGGGTATCACGTGCGTGATGGGACCTTCGGGCTCGGGCAAGAGCACGATCTTGTCGGTGCTGGCGGGGCTCGCGGCGCCGGACCACGGAAGGGTCGCGCTCGGCGGCGAAGTTTGGCTCGATCGTGCCAAGGGCATCGACGTTCCGGTCGAGCGCCGGCGGCTCGCGTTCGTGTTTCAACGCTTGGCGCTGTTCCCACACATGACCGCGCAGCACAACGTCGAATACGGGATGAAGGAGCTCCCACGCGACGAACGAGCTACCAAGGCGAACGCGCTGCTCGAGCGCGTCGGCGTCGGGCACCTCGCGAAGCGCAAGCCGCGAACGTTCTCGGGAGGTGAGGCCCAGCGCGTGGCGCTGGCTCGTGCGCTGGCTCGGTCACCCAAGCTGATGTTGCTCGACGAGCCGTTCTCGGCACTCGATCGCGAGCTCCGCGCGCAGCTGACCAAGCTGGTGCGTGAGCTGGTCGCGGAGCTCAACGTGCCGCTGGTCCACGTCACCCATTCCGTCGGAGAAGCGCGGCTCTTGGCGGATCAGGTGGTGCGGATCGAAAAGGGTAAGGTCGTCGCGCGCGGCGCGCCGGGCGAGGTGCTCGCTGGTGTTACGTCGATCGAGGAGTGAGTGCAGTGCGGTCGACGGAGTGACTAGGGCGCGGGCAGGCGCACGCCACCGTCTGAACGGCGAGTTGGCGAGATGCAGCGATCCCGATCGCGAGATGAAGCCAGCTCCGGTAGGACGGTGCATCCGCGGCCTTTCACTGCGCAGCGCATCAACACCCGGTTGTTGGGATAGTCGATGTCGACCTCGAGTGCGAACAACATATCGGTGCCGAGGATGCCATCGACCTCGGGTTGGTCCGGACGAAGCTCGGCGCGCAGCGCTTGCAGCGTATCGTTATTGTCAGAAACGACGAGGACGCTGATTTGGCTCGACGGTGCGAGCTTCGTGACGGCAGGCACCGCACAGAACGATGCATTGTCCTCGCACGGGCAATCTTGGCCGGCGTTGCAAGGCAATCTTGTTCGCAGAAACTCCTGCAGGTGGACCTGCCGACACGGTCCGCGCGGCACCGACGTCGACGCCGCGACCAGCGCGAGGTTGTCGATCGTCCGCCGCCAGCCTTGGATGACGCCCGAGGGTAAGTGAGCCTGGTCATCGGGGGTCGCGGTGAGCGGAGGAGCTAGCGGGTAGATCTCGCGATAGCGCTCGTACGCCGAGGCGCCGAGGATCGAGATTCCGATTCCGGTCGACATCACCAACAAGACGTCACTGCCGCGCGCGCGAGCGGGTGTGGTCAGTGGATTGAACCCCATGCAGCCACCGACCGCGATCCGGCGCCCTGCGAATGGCAGCTCGGTGCCGCCGATCACCAGCGTGCCGCCGCCGCGATAAGGCGAAGGAAACACGCCATCACACATTCGCGAGCGATCGAGATCCCTGCCACCGATGTCGGGGAGCACGAACATTTCGTTCGTCGCGAGTCGCAGGCGCACGGCGTCCCCGGCAAGCGCATCGGCGCCGATGATCGCTTGATAGGGTCGCGTTGTTGTCGAGCCGCCGATCAGACACTCGACGTCGGTCTCGGCGCACGGATGCAGCGAGATCAGCTGGGTGTCTGCGAGCCGCGCCCGTGGCTTTATCAACGGCGCGCCGGGGGTGTCCGCACCGAGCACGCGCAGGTCATGGGTCTCGATCAAGGGACGTAAGCCGAGTCCAGGATCGAGCACCGTCACGGGGGACAGCACATCGAGCACGGCGGTTCGCACTGGATCTTCGCCGAGGTCCATGCCGACCAGCACCGCGCCGGTGGAGGTATCGACGATCGTAGGGAATTCGTCGCCGGAGAACTCGTTGGTTTCGAAGCTGTCCGTGATCAAGCTGCAGCCCGCGAGCGCGAGCAGCGCAGCCGGCCACGCAGCGGTCACCACGGCAGCTCGTGCACGATCCCGCGGCGTCCGGCGATCTCTACGGTGCCGCCCGGCTCCCAACACGTGCGGTGAAGATAGCCCAGCGCGATCGTATGATCACCCTCGACGACCGATGAGGTGACGGTGCCGGCGTTGTCCTTCGCGGGGTGCCGGATCGGCGCCTTCTCGTCGACCGGCTCGGTGCCGTCGATCGTGAACCCGCGCAACGTCTTGGCGGCGTTGCCCTGCGCATGAACGCGGAACACCGGTTCCTGGCCGACGTAGCAACCCTTTTCATAGTCGAGGAACTGCTGCAGCGGCGTCTCGAACGGAAAGTGATTCGCGTCGACATCTCGGGCGTAGCGCAGGAAGCCAGCGTGGATCCGAAGCCGCTCGGCATCGGGCTCGTCATCGCTGCGCGCGTTCGTACCTGCGCCTTCGATCAACGCCGCTTGCCACACGCTGCGCGGATCGCTCCACACCTGATGCGCGGGTCCGGTGATCGGTTCGAACGTGACGTCGTCCATCACCGCGTAGCGCTCGAGTAGCGCGCGCGTCGGATCGGTGAGCGCGGGCTCGCAAGCGATCACCAGCGCCTCACCCACGCGTGCGATCGAAATCACCGACAACACGCGCCCCTTGGGATTCAAGATCGCGCCCCACGCATGCCCGCCATCGGCGAGCTGCTCGACGTTGATCGTCGTCAGTCCCTGGAGGAACCGCACCCGGTCGCCACCGGTCACCCGTAGCCGACCCCATGTCGAACGATCGATGATCATGTCATGTACCTCCTTGCGCTCGTCCCGCCGCGCGCAGCCGCTCTGCACGGCGGCCCTCCGCCGCAGCATGGCGGCGCCGATCGGCTTCGGTGACGATCTCGAGCTCCGGGATCCCGCGCGGCCGTCCATCGTCGTCCACCGCGACGAACGTCAGGTACGCCTTGGTGGTGTAGCGGCGCGTTCGAGTCCGCATGTCCTCGGTCTCGACGCGGCAACCCACCTCCATCGAGGTGCGGGACACGTAGTTGACCTGGGCTTGCAAGATCACGATCTCGCCGACATGGACCGGCGTCATGAAATCCAGCCGATCGATCGACGCCGTGAGCACCGCGCCTGCGGCGAGCCGCATGGCAGCCACGCCGGCACACACGTCGATCCACTGCATCATGATGCCGCCGAACATCACCCCCGCGACGCCGTTGGTGTGCATCGGCATCACGATCTGCGTCATCACGCAGCGGGTCTGTTCCGGCGTCATCGCGCCGACAAGCTTACTTCTTCTTCGAAGGCGCGGCCGGCTTCTTGGCCGCCTTGGCGGCGTCGATCTTGCGCTTGATCCGAGCCTTGAGCTTGGCCTGGCTGCGCTTGCGCTTCATCTTCGGGGTTCGGCGATTGTCTCCGCGTCCCATAACGGTCTCCTTTTATGAGCGGCTCTTGTATCAGCAAGTCACGGGGCTTGCTACTGGTTCGGCACAGCCCTCATCCCAGCCCCGACCCGTCCGGGCGCTTCACGCCGGTCCCCTAGAACTGCGCCCGCGCGGCAAAGCTGACGTGCCATCGCCCCCGGGGATCGTCGCCAAACTGCGGTCGGAGCGGGACCGCGCGCTCGACCGCCAGGGTGCCAAACGGCGTGACGACTCGCAAGACGGCGACACCCGCCGACGGCCGGATCGAGTGGACGTCCACGGTCGACCACTGATTGGTGATCAGGCCGGCATCGACGAACGCCCCGGTGGCCGCAAACGCCGGGCCGTAGAGGTTCCAGATCTTGAGCTGAGCGTCGAGGCTGCCCAAGACACGGATGTTTCCGCCCGCGGGCAATACTCGGATCTGCGTCACGTTGTCTAGCGGTGGTACGGCGACTTCGATGATCTCGGTCGCGAGTCGCTCATCGTCATAGCCGCGTACCGTCGAGTCGCCGCCGGCAAAGAACCGCTCGAGCTCGGGTAATAGCGCGCTGTCGCCCCCGAGCGGAAAGCCCTGGTCGTAGCGAAGATCAGCTCGAAGCACGAGCCGGCCGATCGATTGGTACTTCGACCCCGCGGCTGACACCTTGAGGAAGGTGTCCTGGCCGCCGAGATAACGGGACGCGATCGACGTCTGGGCTTCGAATCGGAACCCGGCCTGCGGATCGAGCAATGACAGCTCGCCATTCTGGTTGACGCGTTGCTCCCACTCGAACGACGCACCGACCGATCCGGAACGCGACGAGATCGGAACCCTTGTCTGATCGAAATCGGCCCCGATCGGCCGCAGCACGTTGACCAGCCGTTCGCGAATCCGGAAGTCGTAGTGGAGACCGAACGTCTGGAGGCGCGCGGCTTTTGTGTTGGTCCGAGCGCGCTGTGCCGACCAGGCGATCGCGAGGCTCGCGCCGTTGGTCTTCAGCTCGCCGAACTGAGGCGTGTCCTGGCGGCGATGGAACGCACTGAGTTCGGTCCCTGGCTCACCTGGCAAGAACTGCTTCGATATCCACTTCGGGAAGCGCAGCACGCCTTCGAAGCTGAGCTGTCGAAGCTCAGGCCCATCGAAGATCGTGTCCGGTTCGACACCGATCGCCCCGGCGAGGTCGAGCGATACGCCGGTGCCGAACAGGTTCTGAAAGCTCGGCGCGAGCCGAAGGAATGCACCGAAGTAGCTCGAGTACCCGGCCTCGAGATCGGCGTGAGCGGTGTAGTCGTAGCGTTCGGTCACCTCGATCACCGCGTTGACCGATCCAGCGCTGGCGTTTTCGAGATCCGGCATCGAGATGTTCACCGAATCGAACAGTCCAGTCGTGCGGAGCCGGCGCTTGGCCTCCGCGAGCGTGTCCTTGGTGAGTGGGGCGCCTCGCTTGAACCGGAGCTCCTCGCGAATCACCCAGCCGCGGGTGCGAAAATTTCCTCGGATCACCACGGTTCCGATCGTCAGCGCCTGGAAGTCTTTGACCTGGTAGCGGAGCTCGACCTCGTGTGGACCGGTGACCACCGGCTCGAAGGTCACCTGCGCGCGGGGGCGCCCATCAGTAAACAGCCGATCCTTGATCCGATCGCGCGATCCAGCCACAGCGTCCTCGCGGAACGCCAGGTGTGGCGCACCGGTAACGCAGCGATCGGTCGCGGCCAGCTTCGCGAGCCGAGGATCGCCGTACGCGTCGGCGAGCTCGCGCAGCACCGCCGCACACACAGCGCGGTGCTCCGGCGTCTTGAGCGCGTCGCCATCGGCGCCGAGCTCGATCGAGATCCGCGAGATCAGCGTCTGTGCTCCCTCGTCGATCTCGTAGCGGATATACAAACCGTCGCCGCGCTTGGCACCGATCATCGCCGCTGTCATCGCGGCGTCCCCGAGGGCCGCGACCTCGGTTGCCGCGGTCGCGCGGATCTTGGTGTCGCGATAACCCTCGCGGCGATAGACGTCGAGCAGCAGCGCGACGTCGACATCGAGCTGTTCGGAGGTCGCGGCTGTTGATACGGTAAGCACACTGCGTGCGACCCGCGCCGCACGGCTTCCGAGCGCAGCATCGAGCTTGGCGTCGGGCAAGCCGCGATTGCCGATGAAGTCCACCGATCGCAGTCGCCGTACCTTGCCCTCCTCGATCCGGAACACCAAGCGGTCGAACCGTTCGAATCGCTCGCGGCTCCACGTCACGCGTGCGTCGAAGTAGCCGCGGCTCTGCAGATACTTCGTGATCGCCTTCGCCGATTCGTGGGCTTCGACGTCATCCGAGCTCGCGGCTTCGTCGAACGTCAGCTGGCGTCGAAGTTGCTGGTAGGTGATCGCATTTGCGTTGTGGCCCTCGAACACCACGTCGAGCTGGCGCCGAGGGTCGATCGTCACCGTGAAGTTCACCAGCTTGGTTCGTCGGTCGAGCGCGGTCGCCGGATCATTGGTCTGGACCCGCACCGACGGGAATCCGCGCTGGCGGAACAGCTCGACGACGGCTTGCAGATCCTTTTGGTGCTGCTCGCGGCGAAATCGTTGAGTGCCGAAGCATAATGTCTTTAGTAAGTAGCAGGTCTTCCGGTGACGGAACACGTTCTGGATCTCCCGGTCGGGGATCCCGACCGGATTGGGAGGAGATACGTTGATGGTTCCGCGGAGGTATTCCGAGCCCAGCCGGACCTTTACGATCACCCGAAGCTGGCTGCCTTCCGCCTTCGTGTCGATGCTGACCTTGTTGTCGAAATAACCTTCGTCCCGAAGGAACTCTTCGGTCCGCTCCTTGTCGCTGTAGAGCTCGCATTTACGCTCGTTCGTGGCCCACGGTAGGTAGCTGCCCGGGCGCACTCGGAGGCGGCGCCGGACCTCGTCCTCGAGTTGGTCGTCATGTGAATCCAGCTGGACGTCGACCTCGCGCACGATCGGCAGGCGGGCTAGATGCACCACTGCCATTGTTCCCGAGCTGGTGGCTCGTGTGCCGAGACCGACGAGGTGGTATCCGAACGCGGCACTGACTCGTCGTACGTCGTTACGAGCATCCGCGGTCAACGCACGATAGCGATTCATCGTCGGCGCGAGCAGCGAATGAACGACGGTGGGCGGATCTAACAGCTCGCCTTTGATCTCGAAGTCGCGCCAGGTCACAGGTACCTTGTCGTCGGGCGACACCGGTGCAGGGCTGTTCGAGCAGCTGCTGGGATCGAAGGTCTCTGGAACGAGCTGTTCCGCAGGCGGATCCGACACCGGCTCGGGTAGCTCGGGCTGGCCGTGGGCAGCTCCTGCGATCGACACGACCGCAACGAACGTACTCACGACGAGCGGGAATAACCGTCGAGCCTTCACGGGATGAACAACCGGTAGCGAAACTTGAAGCTCGCGTCCTGGATGTCTTGCTCGGCGGGATCCGTGAAGTTCTTGTTGAGATAACCACCTTCGAGCTTGAGCTCGTAGGGGAGCGCAGCCTCGAGTCGTAGATTGAACGTGCTGCCCCGGATCCCCTGATCGTAGTCGCCCTTGCCGAGATAGTTGCCGAACCGTTCCTCGCCGTGAACCCCGATCGAGCTGAGCGTCGGCTCGATGTTGAACACGTCCAGTCCCGTGAGATTCGCCAACTCGCCCTGGAACACATCGGCGAGCCACAGGCCCATGATGTCCTTCATCGCTTGATCGGCGACGCTCTGGGTAGGGTTGGTCGTCGGGTCCGTGCGCGTGGGATCCGATCCGACGGCACCGTCGCCAAACGATCTGCGTAGCGCTTCTTGGTCGCGTCCGAACAACAGCAACGTCACCGTCTGTGACTTGTTGCGACCCGTATCGGTCGAAAGATCCCACGCAGGGGCGCTCAGCGATCCCGTGATCTTCAGCGTTACCTTGTGGTCCTGCGCGGTAAGGTCGCGATAGTCGGCTTCACTCGTCAGGTTGAGCTCTGGATCGCCAGCGGCCTGATTCTCGGCGAAGTCGATGGATCCGCTGGTGCGCGTGAATCGGGCCCGGAAGATCGGAATCTTGAACTCACCGCGCTCGACGCGAATCGTCCCGGAGAGCCGCGGATCGCGCGGCGTATTCGAGACTCGGAGCCGCCCGGACAGATCGATCGTCGCGATGTTGTTCTTCACGCCGAACCTGAGGACCTTGACGTCCAGGTCGAGTAATGCGTTCGCGAGCGGAGGGTACGCTTCCCAATTCGACTTGGTCGGCGGGCGGTTGGTTCTGAGCGCCGTCAGCTGATCCGAGAGCTCGAAACCGCGTTTGTAGGCACCATCGATCACGGAGATGACCCCACTGATCGACAGTGGCGAGAACTCGCTGAGCTGGCGGATCTGGACCTGGCGCGCCGAAATCACCACGTCCAACGACCCTGGCGATCGGTGCGATATGTTGTCGGCGTTGAGACCGATATCGAGCTTGACCAGGCCGGTGTCGCGCAGATGCGCGGTCCCGTTGATCTGCGACAGCGTGCCTTCGTTCTCGAATGCCGCCGTCACGTCCTCGACCCGCAGC
>JBFXAI010000038.1:0-67217 GCA_050184455.1 Kofleriaceae bacterium
TTCAGGCGATGGCGGCCGGATGGCCGGACCACCGATCGCGATGAACCGTTTTCGGTGATCGCCATCGACCGTTTTCGGTGATCGCGATGGACCGTTTTCGGTGATCGCGATCGACTGAATTACGCACTTGGTCAAGCTCGTTGCATGATGAGTACGCCAGCTGCGAGGTCGCACTGAAGCACGTGGGCGTGGTGGAGCAAGCGGTCGATCAGCGCGGAGCCCGCCGCAGCGTCACCGAGCAGCTTGCCCCAGTCGTCAACCGGGCGGTTCGAGGTCAGTAGAGTCGAGGCGCGTTCGTAGCGGCGCATGATCAGCTCGAGCAGATCCTCGGCGGCTGTGGTTTGCCCATGCCGAGGTCGTCGATCACGAGCAGCGGCACGGTCGCGAGGTCGGTCATCACAGTACAACGAGACTGATTGCCGCGTCGTCGCAGAGATCCTTCACTACCTGCGTACGAATCCCCGATGCACCAAGGCTGGGCGAGATCAGCTCCTCTGCGCGAGCTTC
Source organism: Kofleriaceae bacterium (assembly GCA_050184455.1). GTDB lineage: Bacteria > Myxococcota_A > Polyangia > Haliangiales > Haliangiaceae > JABFXX01. The sequence goes on from JBFXAI010000038.1 coordinate 508, forward strand.
TCGAACGTCATCGAGCCGTCCTCGGCGACACGGAGCACCTGGTTGATCAGGTCGCCATGCTCCGCGAGTGCCGCCGCAACGCTCTTCATCATTTCGATCTGTTCGTCTCGGAGTAGCCCAGCACGCTCGATCAAGACGACACCGGCGTGCAGCTCGCGTGCGCGGACGAGCTTCTCGAAGTCGCCAACGTTTAGCGTGATAAGGACGCGGTCCTCCCGGTACGCGCGCTCAAGCAGCTCGTGGTCGGTCGCGCCTTCGAGGCGCGATCACGAACGTGCCACGCGTCGATGCCGTCGGCAGCGAGCGCGGTGGCAGCAGCTGGCGAGATGTTCTCATCGAGTAGGAGTTTCACGAGCACGTGGACGACCGACGCGAGGATACGCGGCCACGTAGCGCTTCGCGAATTCGACGTCCTGTTTGGTCAGGTTCGGATAGTCCTCGATGATCTCCTCCACAGGAGCGCCGCGCCGAGCCATCTCGCCGACGTGACGCACCGCGAGCCGGCTCTTCGGAAACGCCGGCTCGCCACCGAGAACGTCTTCGCGTTCAACCAGCTTCTTCTTCCACTTCTCGAAGTCGCTGAGGCGCTCCTCGACGTGATGGAAAGCGGAGTCGAGCTTCATGACGAAGTACTGACCCAGCTCGATGTCGCGAGACCTCCTCGCCGAAGCAGCTCCGACGATCAGGCGGTAGACCCTCTTGCGGTCATCGATTGAGAGCTCGAAACCAAGCCTCGCGACCAGGTAGAGGTACACGACCTCGGCGAGCTCGAACCTCGGCGGGCTCTTCAGCCGCTCGAATACCCCGTACTCCACGTCCTTGCGGACGCGCCCTTCGTCGAGATCGAAGAGTGCCGCAACTTCGGAGGTCGTTAGCTCGGTCATAATGGTTCCCCGTACAGGAAACAATATCGCACGACTGTAGTAAATGTGTAGTAAGCCGTCGTCGCTTGGCGTCGAACCGTGTCCAACCAGACCCAATCCCGAAGCCAGAACTCGCCGAAATCACTCACGCGACGCGACACCGATCGACACGCGACGATGTCCTCGCTGAACTGTCACGCCGGAGGCTCAACGCCGCCGAAATGGAGGCGAGCCTCGTCGGTCGGCAGTGCTTGGGCAAACGCCGGATCCCGAACCTGGACCGCCTACGTCACGAGGTGCGCCGATGGCGCGCGGTCGCGACGCACGAAGGCATGCCCATCCGATGGAAATTTCGCGTCAAGGACGCTCGACGCGTCTTCGGCTACGCCCGGCTCAGATCTACGCGGTCGGAGCACTAGCACCCTGAGTTCCCACAAGATTCAGGGTGCTTTCGTGTTTCCGGATCGGCCGCGGCAGCAAGGCCGAACCGTCGCTGCCTTGGCGACTGACGAAATTTGCGTCGCCGTCGGCGCGTTCGGCGCTGGAAGCGCAATGCGAGCAAGCAGAAGCACGTTCTCGTTCGTAGGCCTCCTCGCTATCGCTGCTTGCTCGCCAGCCGCGCTACGCCCAGCGTCCCCGCCACGGACACCAAGCCATGCAGCCGTCGAACCTACTCCATCGACCACGGACTAGCTGTGGGCAGTTGCTTCGAGAACCTAGGCATGAAGGAACACGCCGCGCGAATCTATCGAGAGGTTGCGGCGGCTGCGACGGCAATGGCAACGCGCAAGGAGTCGCTGGTTGCCCTCTCACGGTTGGGAGTGAAGGCGCCCGTGCCGAAGCCTGGAACCTGCGTCGACCTCCAACCTGCGTTCGGATGCGACCGGACGTACCGTGCGTGCGCGGTGGTGTGGAGCTGCGCCGGAAGCTGCGTTGAAGCCAACGGCGTTGCCTTGCAGGTGTTCTCGCGCGAGACGTCGCAGTCAACGGAGATCGACCGCGGATGCGAGCTCACCCCAGCTGGACCAAACAACGACTCGACCGAGTTAGCGATTCAGGTGGAGTCGCCCCATCCGTTCTCCTACTCGGTGCCGACTCCGTGACCATCCTGGTTTCTAGCGAGGAGCAACTCGCGAGCAGCAGAGAAGTCTGCGTCTCGTCGGATGATTTGTCCACTGCACGTGCACGCGCCACCTGCGAGGTCGTGACGGCGGACGCCTGTCGTGGTCATGTCGGACTCGTGTGCACCATCACGAGCAGCGATGATCGCGTTCATCAAGAAGCCGGTGAGTTCTGGATCGAGCCGGCTCCTGACGCTCGGCTTGACCAAGAGTGACGCTCGCCGCTCGGAAGCGCACCGCAGACTCCGAGCGTTGATCGCCACACTTGGTCAAGTTGACACCGTCGCCAGCTCTCGCAAGAACTCGCGGATCGCCTCGGCGGACGGCCCCGGCTGATCGACAAATACCCAGTGGCCCGCAGGCTCGATCGCTACCCAGTGGACGCGGTGGTAATCGAGCAGTGCGCGGCTTTCGGCGCAGATGCCGTCGGGGACGCCGGCGATGAACAACACGGGCATCGACAGCGCGGCGAGTCGTGCTGCGAGATCTGCACGCTCGCTGATCGCGACGAGGTCGGTTGCATGGCGATGCACCGCGATCGGATCGGCGGACAGCATCGCTGCGTGATACCCGCGTAGCACCGGTTCGGTCCGTGCGCGCTCGAATAACTCGGCCTTGAACGCCGCGAATTCACGGGCCACGAATGCTTCGCGATCGAACGCCGCGATCCGTCCGCTAGTGAAACAATCGCCCGCGGATAGATTCGCGTCGATCATCACCAGCCCGCGCACCGCGCACCGTTCGGCGACGAGCGCCGCAACGACTCCGCCCATCGAGTGACCGATCAGCACCGGCCGCGCTCCGCTGCCAAGCCAGCTGATCAGATGATCGGCGAGCTGCTCGAGCGAATCGTGATCATCGGCGATGTTCGATGACGCGGAGCGACCGTACCCGGGGAGATCGACGAGCACATGGGTAAACCCGGCGAGCGCGGGATGATTCGCGATCTGGTCGAACGTGATCGACCATTCGCCGAGGCCGTGGATCCACACCAGCTCCGGGCCCGCACCGGCACGGCGAACGGTCATCCCGTGTTCGACGCTCCAGCGCCACTCGGTCATCGTACAAAGTCTCGCACGATCTTCGAACGGACTCCGACCGACAAAGGCCGCGTCTGCTCCTGCCGCAGTGCGGCGTCATTCATCCCTCGATCAGTAGTTATGAGCGAGGATGCCGCCCGCGAGGAACGTATCGGGCGAGGTCACCGAAAGATCGTACACGCGCGCGTACTCGCCGCGTTCGACACGATCTCGGATGATGATCTGGCGGCCTGCCTCGCCGATGAGCGCATCGCCGACCGCGAATTCGCCGGCGTTCCGGAATCGGCCTGCGCGTGGATCGAACAGCGGGTGCTCCGCGGTGACTCGGAGGACCGTCCCGGTGTCGAGCTGGAGCTCGATGATCTCGCGCATGCCGCGATCGATGAGCGCTTCCACCATCGCAGTGGTCGGAGCTCCGGTTGCAGGATCGACGCCGAACACGCGATCACCGCGGCTCAAGGTCTCGATCGCGCGCGTGCCACCGGGTGTGGCTACTGGGGTGCCGGAGGCGAAGCAGGTGTCCCCGCTTCGGGTCCATGCGCCGAGCGCCGAACCGAACGACGAAAGCGCGCCCGAGGCGTCGCGTCCGCAGGCGATCACCGCGTACGGTGTGTCGCATTGCACCGATTCCGCCGCTGCACTCGCTCCGGGTGGACGCGTGGTTCCAAGCGCGGTCTCGAGATCGCCGAGCTCCACGGTCAGCCGTCGACGACCGGAACGCTCGGGGATCGCCGTGAGATAGCTCGTGGCGATCTCGGCTCCGATCGATGCGGTGGCGCAGTCGAGCGGTAGCTGTGTGCCAGGGACTCCGGGGTGCCGAGCGTAGGCGATCACAACGGACTGCAAACCCACCGGAATGGACGCTACTTCGACATCGACACGCACGCTGCACTCGCCATTCCGCAATGGAACCGCGCGAACCGCGGCGTGGCTTCGTAGGATCTCCTCGAGCGGCGCGGTCGTAGGTTGGCTCATCGGCCCGGAGTCGTGAACCAAGACGTCATCGACGAACAGGAGGTCGGGCGGCTCGACGTCGAGCTCGACGGATCCGAACCCAGACTCGGACGCCGCATGACTCACCACCTCCGAGACCGACACGCGCGACCCGCGCGAATCGAGCACCACGTCACCGGCGCTGAGCTCACGAGCTTCCCGAAACACTCGCAGCGCAGGCAACCACACCCGCATCGACGACGCGATCACGGGGACATGCCCATTCTGAAGCCTGAGCTCGGTCACGGCGACCGATTCCTCGCCGATGCGCTTCACGGTGGTCTGGGACAGCGGTGGGAATGCATTGCCCCACAGCACTGGGTCGACGACCGTGGCGACGACGTGCCCCGGCGCAAGGTCATTGGGTGAGACCGGTCCCGATGGCGTGAGAACGAGCCCCGAGTCGCCATCGAGCCTCTCGGTCGTACGAATCAATCGACCCGTCGCCTCAGGAAGCCCCAGCGCGATGGCTCCATCACGCTGCCGCGCACACACCACGACCGTGTAGCTAGCGCCGCAGCGGGTGAGCGGTGGAAGCAGCTCGAATGGGAAACTCAGACCGGACCGTTGGCCATGAAACAATCGCGCATCGAGCTCGGCAATGACGGTTCCTTTGCAGTCAACGGGGACCTCGCCGTCAGGATCGAAGGCGTGCTCCGCCAGCACGAGCAACACCGCGTCGACATCGTTGGGAGCTCCCTCTTCCACGAAAGAGACCCTCGCGTCGATCCCACATCCATTCCCGAAACCCCACACATCAGGCAAGTCATCGCGAGGTGGCGCGATGCGCATCGGCGGCGGATTCGAGGGAGTCGTCGGAGCCGGTGGCGCCTGCGCTGGAAGCTGGACCGGCGATGTCCGCTCGACCGAGGGTCGGGTGCTCCACCACCATCCGACGACCAGCAGCGCTGCGGCTGCAGCGGCCGCGCCGAGCATCCAACGACGATGGGGCCGCGTCGCCGTAACGACCGCCTGACGCACCACTGCGCGGATGTCATCGGGCAGCTCCGGCTGGCACCGTGCAACGGACTCGAGTCCGGCGTCTCTCCATCCGATCGGCGCATCTGGGGTCTCGGTCCAACGAGGCGGATCAGATTCAGGAGCGGAAGACATCGATTTGGTCATCGCGACCTCGAGGTGGAGAGATCAATCGCGGTCCGCGCAGTCGGTTGCTCGTCCCGCGTCAGCAACACCCGCAACTCACGGCGAGCCGTGTGGAGTCGCGAGTGCACCGTGCCTACGGGAATCTCTAGAAGCTCGCCAATCGCGTGGCCGCTCAGGCCTTCGAGCTCGAACATCACGAAGACCTCCTGCGACTCGGGCTCGAGCCGCTCCAGTGCCTGGATCAAGCGGCGCCGTAGCTCTAGCCGATCGATGTCATCCGGACCGGTGCTGGCATGGTCGAGATCCACCGGATCACACAGCGATTCCAACCGGCGGAACGCGCGACGCCGATAGTTTCGAACCAGCCCGAGGGTGATCGCCCACAACAACGGCTCGATCGGACGCGATCCATCGATCGCGCGCCGGCGCCGGTGGACGACGACGAACACCTCCTGAAGCAGGTCGGGCGCATCGTCGCGACGTACGCCGAACCGATGCAGCGCCTTCCACACCTCCCCGGCGTGGGTGTCGTAGAGCGCGGCGACGTTGATCGACCTGAACAGTGGCACTCGCTTGCTACTGTTACGAGCTCAGAGAATCTTCACGCTCATGACACGCAGCGTGGACGATCTACTACGTGCGTTCGGCGCGTGCTGATGATCCACTGCGTCGAGTGACCAATCGCACACTGATGTGGTCGTCGGTCGTGCCGCGAACCTGAGATCATCGAGCACGGCCCAGATTCGCCGCGGCGTCACGGAGGCGGTGGCGATGGTGGCGGCTGAGAGGGTGGCGTATACGGCGGCGGCGGTGTTCCGTATGGCGACGGATATGGGGCCGATCCCTGCGGCGGATACGGCGGTGGGGGTGCATAGGGCGGCCCATACGGCGGCGGCTGTTGCATCGAGCGCCATGTGTCTTGCGCCCGGCGGCAGGAGCGAACGCGAACCCCTCCGATGATCCCCGACACTGCGAACGGGATCGATCCAAGGAACGTGTACAGCGTCGCGTGGCCGAGCTCGTCACGCCGGTTCGAATTGCCGAGCGCGGCCAGGCCAATGAACAGCGACGTCGCGACCGCGGCCGCGGCGACCGTCCCATCGACGTAAACGGGCAGCATCGACATCGAGCAGTCGGGCGGCGTGGGCCCACCGACCTGGCTAGGCGCACCCTTGGTGGCAACGAGAGAACAACCGCTCGAGAGGAGCACGGCGGACACGGTTAGCGCACCGATCATGGAGGTCATCCCATCAAGCAGTATCGCCACGCCGCGGCGATGCGTGAAGCAACAATGTCCGGCATTCGCAGCGTGAGTGCCTCGTGACGCACGCGTCACGCCCTCGTCGCTCAACAGCCAGCGGTAGCTTCGAGTCAATGAATTGTGAGGCACCGCGCAGCGTCGGCGAGCGTCTCGATCAGCTCGTGGGTGAGCAGGGAACGCGCGACCTGCCACTCACCAGTGAAGCTCCTCAGTCGTCCAGCAATCGCCGGCCGCCGGTTGGTCCGTTGTCGACCGGTTTGTGCAGCACCACGTTGCGGCCGGCTTCGCGCCCGGCGAGGTGGGCGCGACTCCATCGGATGCCACGGCGATGCTTCACCACGCGGGGATGACGGCGACGGTAGTGTGCATCGAGACTTGGGTCGCCGACCCAGACGAGCCCGGTGCTCGCGAGCGCCATGCGCTCGAGCAGCAGCTTCTCTCGAAACCCGCCGATCACACCGGACTGGTAGGCGATTCGGTCGCGGCCATCGCGGACCCGCGGATCGTCGCGGTTCTCCCGCCACAGCCGATCGGCGGTCGACAGCAGGAATTCGAACACATGCTCCGCCATCGCGACGTTTGGAGCGCTGCCCGTGATCTCGTACACGTGCCCGCTCTTGGCTTCGAGGGGAACATAGGTCCGGATCCGGATCGCCTTGACGAAGAAGAACTCGCTGATCAGTCCGACGATGTCCGATTCGAGGCCGCTCACGCGCTCGCGTACCTGACCGAGGTGCCGGACCTCGAATCGGTCACTGGTGCCCACATGGTCGAGGTTGTAGCGGAGCATCAGCTCATGAGCGCGGCGCATCGCCGACTCCGCCTCGTGCTGGTTCGAGCTGCCGGCGAGCGCGAGCAGCTTGCGGATCCGCTCGAGCACGCGATCAAGATCCACGTCGCCGAGCGACGATGCGTGCGCCGCCCCGGCAGCGCGGCCATCGATTCCATGCTCGTCACACACCCGGCGAAACGTCTCGCCGTGCGCCGTCTCGTCCCGAATCCCCAGGACCTCGTGGACGTATTGATGAGCCATCTCGTGCTCGAGCACGCCGATCACCTCGGGCCACGGCCGTGACAACACAAATGTTCGCGACAGCTCGATCGTTCGTGTTGCGCTGATCCAGCGACCAAGCTGACGCGTCGTGTCCGCGAGCGCGAGCACCGAGGCGCGAAGCTGTCCCCGGAATCGATAGTCGTTTTCCCAATCATAGAACCGGCGCAGCTCACGCAGCAGCGCGGTCTCGAGCTCGGGAGACAGCGAGGTACGATCGCTCATTGGCCGAGCATGCCCGGTGGCACTGACATCGCGGACGGGCAACCATCGCACTGGCCCCACTGGCTCCGACCTAAAGTGATTTTTCGGCCCTCCCTCGACTCGCTTCTGATGCGACTGGCTCCGACCTAGAGTGATTTTTCGGCCCTCCCTCGACTCGCTTCTGATGCAGAGCCTTGTCCGAGATTTGTCCGAAACGCGCTACGCAGATATTCGCGTCCGGCGTCCGACCTTGCTCCGGACACCGCGTCCGGATCACGGACGCTAGATGTTGCAAGCACCTGAAACTGTTCCCTGCGATCGTGGCCGTGGACTTGCTCGGGTAGCACGCGCGATGACGCGTCCACGAGCGGTCCTACCAAATACGAGTGCGATGGTGACCCGCGGCTGCGCGCAACGACAGTTCTTGTTGCGCCCGGATCGGGAAACGAACAATGCGTTTCTCTACTGTCTCATCGAGGCAGCACTGAAGTTCAACGTCGACGTGATCAGCGCGCAGATGATGTCAAACCACACGCATGAGCAGACTTTCGACCGCGAAGGGAACATCGTCGAGTTCTATCAACGGTTTCACACCCACCTCGCCAAGTGCATCAACCTCCATCGTGACCGGTGGGAAAACGTGTGGGCGACCGAGCAAACCTCCGTTGTCGAGCCACTAGACCGCGAGGCGTGGATCAAGCAGCTGGTGTACATCGCGATGAATCCAGTGACCGCCGGCTTGGTCGAGACGGTTGACGAGTGGCCAGGTCCCAAATTCGTACAGGCGTTACTCAACAAGGAGACGCTTCGTGCGACGCGGCCGCAGTTCTTCCGGGCTGATGGCCCCATGCCAGCCGTGGTCGAATATGCGCCAACGATTCCCCCCGAGCTCGGAGATCCCGACGAAGTGATCGAAGAACTGCGAAAGCGGATCGCGGCAGAAGAGACCGAATGCGCACGTACGCGAACGTTCCCGGTCGTCGGCCGTCGCCGCATACTGCGGCAGTCATGGCGGAGCGTTCCGACGAGTCATCGGCACCACCGCGAACTGAGTCCTCGTGTTGCATCGCGCAACAAGTGGAAACGCATCGAGCGGCTCCAGTACAACGCTTTGTGGTTGGCCGAATACCAAGCTGCGCGAGCGCTGTGGCTCGCTGGCCTCCCGGCGGAGTTTCCGCCGGGTACTTACTGGCTTGCGCGATTCGCGAACGTACAGATACGTGGCCCGTCGGGCCGCGTCGCCTAACGACCTCTTGAAAATCGGCCCTCGCCGCGCCCACAGCGTGTTCGCAAGCGCGAACGCGCCGTTGCGGCGTGGCTATATGGATGATCCGCAGACGCCGCGAGTTTGTCGGCTGCGATTGCGGATGGGGCCGGGCAGCGGGTTCTAGCGTTGCCGCGCCTCACGACCCTGGGTCGGGGACTCTGGGTCGGGGACTCTGGAGTTTGAATCGGTGTGGAACAACGCGCTCGAGTCCGAAGACCCATGAGTCGGACGAGCGGCGATGAATTCAACGGATGCTAGGCTGCGCGCATGCTCAAGGTCTACGGCTTTGGCCGAGTGAACAAGTATGCACATGGCAACACGCGTGACCTGCGCGTGCTGTGGACGCTCGAGGAAATCGAGATGCCCTACGAGATCGTCGGGGTGGATCATCCGCAGCACGATCTCGATTCACCGACCTACCGCGCGATGAATCCGTTCGGGCAGATTCCGATGATCGATGACGATGGCGTCGTGGTCACCGAATCCGGAGCGATCTTGCTCTACCTCGCGCGGAAGAGCGGCAAGCTGATGCCGCGCGATCTCGCCGGCGAAGCGCAAGTTCTCCGTTGGTCGGTCGCCGCGCTGAACACCATCGAAGTGCCGGCGCTAACCTTGTGGTTCGTCAACATCAATGACGGCAAAGGCACCAAGCCGAGCGAGGCGCTGCAGGCGTGGGCGACGATGCGCCTGACCCAGCTCGACGGCTGGCTCGCCAACCGCCAGTTCGTCGCGACCGACAACTTCACCGTCGCCGACATCCTGATGACGCACGTCCTCGACGCGCGCAGCACCGCTCGCGAGCTGATCAAGCCACATGCGCACGTTCGCGCGTACCTCGAGCGCTGCACGGAACGCCCGGCATGGAAGAAGACACTCGACGCGTACCACAAGCGCGTCATTGCAGATTAGTCGCGGCGCCGATGCTAGCCGTTCGAGCGGCGCGGTCCCGACGTTCGACGCGAGCCGGTCAGCAAGAGCCTGCCGCGCTCGATGATCTCTGCGAGGTGCTCGATGAGCGCTCGCACGTGCGCGCTGCGCGCTTGATCCTCACACATGATAGTCATGATCGAGCGCGAACCCGGCGAAGTTGGCACCGCCAAGGCTACGTATGATCAAGTTTCGACTGCTTCGGCGGAGCTCCGAGGTCGGGTCAACGCCGAGCGCCGCGAGCCAGATCCAGAGTCAATGAACCGTGATGCGCCGAGCAGCGTTCGCAAGCTTCGAGAGCACGTGGTCGGTGAGCGCGTCTAGCGGTCAGGACGTCGAGCACCCAAGGCTCTGGGACGCGAGACAGCCGTGCGATCTGCCGCTGTGCCAGACGAACGGCGTTGCGAACCCGGCGCACGTTTCGAAGCTGCTGATCCGCCGGACCGTGACCGTCCATGTACGGTTCGGATTCTCGAATCCGGCAGGTTGCACGCTCGATCGTCGCCCAGACCGCCTCGCCTCGTCGCCACGAACCGGCATGTTCGTGATGTAGAAGTAGTCCCATAGATACAGTGCCGCAGCATTTCGAATTTCGAATCGCGTCATCGCGACACTCACTATCGGCCGCGGCACACCCAGGGTGCGCGTTCGTTGAGCTCGATCGAGCTTCTAGTGAGGAACCTGTCACATGAGCCAAGTTGCGATCTCCCCGATCAGGTCGCACTCGCGCGGCGGCAACGGTCAGCGAGTTGCAATCGTTCCCGGTCGCTTCAACTAGGGAGACTTCGCACGCTGGAACTTGGCCAACGTGAAACCACCTATGAGCGAACACGGCGAACCGAGTCGCCGGCCAGCAGATTGGCCAGGACCACGAACGTCGATCGACGCCGTAGGTCGTGCAGATGCGTGTCGCGTGCGCAGCACGATGCTTGCACTGCGTCGCTGACTCAACCCTACCCTGAGGAACGCCATGCGTACGTTGTGTCTTCGTGCTTCGCTGTGCAGCCTATTGTTTGCGTGTGGGACTGTCGAGCAACGTGATCTCGGTGGCTCCGACCCGGGAGGCAAGAGCGACAAGGGCGATGACAGCGCCCCGGATGCTGGGGTCGAGGCGACCTACGAGGGCACGCTGTCACTGATCACCCATACCAATCTCCAAACGGCGACAGGCACTCAAACCTACGTATCCGGGGTGTTCGGCAAGGATATCGGCTTCCCGATCCTCGCCGAGGCTGGGGGATGCACGCTCAGTGCTGCTCCAAATCCGCAGGCCATCCTGTCGGCAGGCGACATCCAGGTAACCGGGGGCTCCGCACCGATCACGCTTTCACTCGTCTCTGACACGTACAACTTCATGGCTGACGACGCCATGTTCGCCGCGGGATCGACGCTGACGGTGTCTGCGTCCGGTGATGCGGCGCCAGGATTCACCGCCGACGTGACGGTACCGGAGCGGCTTGGTGCTGTGCAGATCCCCGCCTCGGTCTCCCGCGCCGCGGGAGCTACGTTGACCTGGACACCGGGTGGTGCGGCGACGGCGATCATTAGTTTCGTATTCGAGTCGGGGAACGAGCTCAGGCTGGTCCGTTGCCTCACCCCGGATTCGGGTTCGTTTACGCTCTCGCCGCAAGCAATCACGCTGTTGCCGGCCGACATCCAGCAGGCGCAGATTTCGGCCGCCCACTACAACGAGTTGATCGTCAAACCGAACGCCAGTTGGTCGATCGCCGTCCAGGCGGGCGACGTCAGCGGTCCGACGCCAACGTTCATCACCATCGTTCCGTAGCCTCAGCACGACGGAGAACGTCCCGGTGCTCGGATCACGCTGCGTTGGCCATCATCACTTGTTGACTTGAAACCGTCTCCAGCTCGTTGTTCGCGGCGTGGTACACGAACGTGCTCGTGGGCTATTCGGCGACATTCGTGAAGGCGGAGATCTGGGTGGACAGCTCGCGTCTTCACCGGGTGTTCGAGGATGGGAACCATGACGGGATCGCCGGATTCTGCGAGAACGCGGCCTTCTACACCGGGCTCGAGTTCGAGCTCGACGACGACGACAACATCTGCGCGGTTACCTACGAGTGCGACAAGCATGTCGGCGAGGTAGACGAGTATCTGGATGCAATCGCTCCAGCCACCAAACCCGGTTCGTTCATCGAGCTTTGCGGTGACGATGGGTCGACCCTGCGCTACGACTTCGACGGAACGCGTTGCAGCTTCTCGCACGGTCTCGTGCCGACGACATCGCGCTGGCAGTGGCTTCGCCGGATCTTCCTAGTGCTCCGACCGCGTGATTTTGATAGCGCCCGGCGTGCGAGGCGCGCCGAGCGCGAGGCGCGCGAGCGCAGCGCTACTAGCGGTAACGCCAGCGAGCACAACGAAGCGATCGGCGATGGATCGCGCGCCCGGTGCAGCGAAATCATGCGGTCGGAGCACTAGAGCTTTGGTAGGCATCGACGATCGCTTGCGCGAACACGAGTGCCTGCCTGCTCGTGGGTTCGTCAGAGCGAGGTGTACGCGTCGTGTGTTCGAGCAGAGCGAGATCGTTCACCGCAACTAGGTGAGCCCGTCGCGTCGCGCGATCACGCGCGCCGCGGGGAGCTCGGCGCTCGGCGGGGGCACTTGCAAGTGTTCGCGAAACTCGGCTGCGCGCTGCCCGGGGTTCGTGACGACGAACAATTCTCGGCTGCCGTCAGCCATGTCGATCCGCAAGCGATCAACGAGCCCACCACGGAACAGCTCGCGCAGCGAGAATCGGCCACGCTGGACGCCCACGCTCACGACCTCGGCGAGCGTACACGACCATGCATTGCCCCCAAACCTCGCGTCGAACACGGTCGGCGTGAACAGCAGCCGCTGCGTCGTCAGGTGCAGGCCACCGCCGACCGTGCGCTTGCCCTGCAGCCGATTCGCCGCATGGTGAACAACGAAGCTTTCTCCGTCGACGAGCGCTGGCGGCGGACCGAACCAGAATTTAGGCAACGTCACGATGTCTCCATAGCACGGGCGCTCGGTTCAGCGGCGCGCAGATACCGTGGGACGGTGCCGCGACGCGAGTTGCGACCCAGCTCGCGACCGATCAGTTGAGTTTCACCGGTAACGCAAACTCATTCGCCACGGTTCCCAGCGCGTACATCATGTCAGCGGTCCACGGATCCTTCGACGTGTCGAACCGGATGTAGAACATGTTGGCTTCCGCGCTGGTGAAGCTCGGCTCACCCCATACCGCGAGCCCGTTGGCATCGTTAAATCCGTCGAGCGGCACGCTCGTGGGATCAGACCAGGCCGAACCAGCATCCGGCCGCGTCATGCGAATCAGCGCGGTGTGGCCATCGGCACCGCGGCGGTTGAACACCATCGTGCGCTCGTCGGCAGACACCCACACCTGGGTCTCGTCACTCGCCGCGTCGGAGCCGCCGATCGTGACCGGCGCATCCCACCCTGCCCCGTCGCGGTTGCCGAACAACAGGCGGGCGCCGTTCGCGAGGTTCGGATCGTGCTCCCACAGGTACAGATCACCGGACGTGGTCTTGTGGACATCGTGGCGATAGACCTGACCGCCTTGATTGTCGGAGCCATAGACGCCAGGAAGCAGTACGGGTGTGCTCCACGCAGCGTCGCGGGTAGCACGCGTGGCGATGAAGTTGCCCGTGGGGCCGAGCGCGTCGAGCCCGAACGTGTCGCGGTAGAAGATGATCTCGGTCTCCTCGGGGTTCAGCCACACACAGCACTCGCTGCCGACGCTGTTGATCTGGTCGCCGAGGTTAACCGGCTCCGACCACGCGTCACCGTTCCACTCGACGTAATAGAGATCGCTGTTGTAGTCGAGTCCCATCTGGCGATGGTGACCGGTCAGAAACGGCGCTTGCGGATAGTTCGACGTGCCGATGATGAAGTCATTGGGCGCGTACACCGAGTGGAGAAAGTAGATCCGCGTGCCGCTCGCATTCGCGAAGATCGAGTCGACGTACCCCGCACTCGGGCTGGCGATCGCGCCCGATGCGAAGACCGGCGGCGGCACATCGACCGCTCCATCGAGCGGCGAGCCATCGGTGATGACACTCGCGTCGGCAACGGTGTGATGATCGCCGCTGCATGCGGCCATCGAGACGACAACGAAGACATACGTAGGACGCACGTGGCGCTGTTACAGCAGCGCGCGTACCAAACATGGTCGTGAAAACTCAGCGCGTTATCGTGTCGGGTTTCACGACGCGCTCGCGGCGGCCAACGCGTGTGTCGGATAAATCGACATGCGGTTGCCGCACAGCTTGAAGAACACTCGGCGCGTGACCGTTGTCATGCGCCGAGCGAATCGATCGCGACCGCACGTTCGGTCGCGTTGTCTCGCACCCAACGAGCGAGTCTCAGTTCCACCTCCGCTTGGTCGAGTGCGCAGCGAGCGAGCGATGGTCAGCGGACTTCGATCGATTTCGACCGGTATCCTAGCGATGGTTCCCAGTACGGGATGCGTCACTGCACGTTGCTAGCGGTAACAGCTCCGTTGTTCGCGTGCGGAACTGGCGAGGGGAAGTGCCCGGAGGGCATGGCTCTTGCGAGTGAAGCGTCGGTGCCGTTCTGCATCGACGTCACGGAGGTTGACCGGGCGTCCTATGACGCGTTCGCCTCGGCACCGCCGGTGATCAGCAACCGACCCGCAAACTGCGTGAACGACATCATCAGCTCCGCGCTAGCGCTCGAAGCTCGGCCACACCAACCGGTCGTCGGTGTCGACTGGTGTGATGCTTGGGCCTATTGCGCGGCGGCCGGAAAGCGCCTGTGTGGACGAATCGGGGGCGGCACGTTCGCGGACCTCGAGACCGATCCGCTCGATCCAACCCAAAGCGAGTGGCATCACGTCTGCACCCGAGCGGGCCGCACGGCGTTCCCATATGGCGACACCTACGTCGAAGGCGCATGCTCCACGTGGGCCATCCCGGGCCAGTTCGGCGAGCAGATGAGTACGTCCGACGTCGGTAGCCGCGCCGATTGTCAGGGAGGGATTGCTGGGGTCTACGATCTCAGTGGCAATGTGTGGGAGTGGGTGGAGGAATGCGGTCCCGCGAGGACGCTGCCGGACGGGACTGTTGCGCGAGGATGCAGGGCGCGCGGAGGCAGCGTGGTCGTCGACGAGCCACCTGCGTCGGCGTTCGACCAGACGTTATGGCGCTGCGATGTCGACAGCCGCATCCTTCTAGATACGTGGCTACCCGCAAACCTCCAGTGGCCCACGATCGGGTTTCGGTGCTGCGCCGATCCGGTCGACGGAAGCCCCTAGCGAGCCGTTCGCGCGCTGCGGTTCGTCGAGTAGTCGCGCCGATACCTCGTCAAGCGATCGAGCGCGGAACAGCCGCCGCGTGGCTCACGGAACGACGGCCTTCAATTTCAGGATCTCGTCGGCCATCCTCCGTCGAACGAGCTCGGCATCGGCGTTCGTGAAGGTGCCCGGGCGCTGGTACGAGTCGCCGGTGCTCCACTCGGACACGAACGGCATGCCGGCCATCAACTGCGTGAACACCGCTTGTGCTGCGTCCGCGGCGGCGTTTTGACCGGTATCCCGCGCGCGCTGCATCCACAGCTTGAACGTGTGGAGATACTTGTAATCATCGATGCCCTCGCGAATGCCTTCCCATTGCAGCGTCGCGATGCTGGCTCGGCTCGTCGAGATCGTTTGCGCGGGATACGTGATGCACGCATCCTTGGGCTCCACGCCGGTGCCGTCGAGATCGTCGAACGGGCTGCCGATGTAGTCCTGGTAGGTCCAGCTCATGTGCGCGGTGGCGCCGACCTTGTAGAACAGAAAACCGGCGTTGTAGCGGTTGGGCATCAGGCCGCCTTCCTGCGTGCTGTACGACCCAGCACCGAGGTACCACAGCGCGCTGTTGTTGGCCGCGACGAGGTTGCGGTACCGCGACGAGTCGCTCTGGGAGATCGCAGGGAACGCGTTCATGTCGACGTCGAGATCGCCGACCAGCTCGGTGAGCTGGATAAACGGGTATAGCGACGTCATCGTCTTGATCGGAACGGGAAGCGCCTTCGCGTTGCGGGCCTCCCACTTCGCGAGGTCGAGCTTCGCGCGCTCGGCGGGCTCGTCGGTCAAGTAGTAGTACCAGTTGGTCACACCGGCGCTGCGGATGATGTTGTCCATCTGCGTCAGCCTCTGCCGATACGCCGACTCGAACTCCGGGGTCGCGAGGCCAGGGTGGTAGGTCATCCACGTCCAGTCGGAGGGAGCAAAACCGATGGCCTCGGCCGTCATGTATTGCAGCGACGCCGACAAGCCCAGCGGTCCGGACATTCCGGATCGCTTGAACAGCCTGGCGATATTGGTCGCGAGATCGAAGCTGAGCGTGCCGTTGGTTCGGCCGTACGCGGAATCGACGATGCCGCTGATCCCGTACTCCTTCATCTCGGCGAGGTAGCGGTCCAGCTCAACCTCGCTGTACGCACCGCCGGTGTGCTTGCCGCGGCTGTATTTGTGCGTCAGGTCCGAATACATGACCCAGTTGATCCAAGACGGCTTCTCCAATGTGAACCCGAGGACCTCGAGCTCGATCGCGATCGTGCTCGATGGCCGACCGGTCGCGTTGAACGTCAGCTGACCGGTATACGTCCCGGCGGGCGTGCCGGGCGGAACCTTGATGTGGACCCAGAATCCCTGATTGGTTCCGGAGACGATGTTGATCGGCGTGGTCACCGTCGAGAGCTCTTCGAGCAGCTCGGGGATCACGTAGTAGTTGGTGGTCTCCCACGTGCTGCGCTGCTCCCAGAACCGGATCATCTTGAGCGCGACGTTGGATTGCGAGATCGACCCGCCGCCGCCGATCCTGGAGAGGCTGCCGGTCAGCGAGAGCTGGACGTTGTTGATGTTCTGTAGCGCATAGGTCGTGAACCACAGGCCGACGTGTTGCCCCGGCGTGGTGAACGTCTCGAGCTTGGCGGTCACCTCGCTCACCTGCGGAATGCTGTTGGGATAGGTGAACCGAGGGTCGCTCCGGCGATAGTGGATGTAACCCCGGCTCTGGTACTGGCTCGCGAGCGTCGACGACAGCGCAGCATCGGCGAGGTTCGTGCGCGGCGTGAACAGGAACCGCGTGTTGCCGACCAGCTTGGAGGTACGGGTGCTGGCATCGATCCGGGTCAACGCCACTGCATCGAACGAAACCGTTCCGCGCCCGGTGTTGGTGACGTACACGCGAGCATGCGTCGTACCGGTCGGCGTGATGAACGAGAATGTCTCCTGCTTGTTCGCGTATGTCCCCTTCTCGAGAAAGAACATCCGGACGCCCAGGCTCGCGCCATTCGCGTCGTAGAGGTACACCGCGACCCGGCCGTCACTGAGCCCGGTGGCACTCACCGTCATCGACAGGTCGTGGATCGTCCACTGCAGGATCGGCGTCAGCGGCGTATACCAAGACGATCGTCCGATCTCTCCGATGTTCTTGATCGACGCTGCGCCAGCGCTGAGCCGCACGCCTTGATAGCCGGCGATGCCGGTCGACAGCCGCGGCTCCCACTCCATGAAGCTCCAATCGCTCAGGACGGTCGTGACCTGTGCGCTCGCTTCGGACAGCTCGTCACCCTCAGCACGATCGTCCACCGAGCCATCGGTGCACGCGCTCGCCAGGATGACAACGACAACCAGCCCACGGAGCTGCACATGGTCGAGCACGGAACGCATCAAGCCCTCCAATAACAGCTACGCGGTCGTCGCTGCTTAGCACCGACGCGATGGTCGATTAACACCCGGGGCAGGCGGCCCGCAGCTTCAGGATCTCTTCCTTCATCTTACGTCGGGTTTCTTGCGCATCGGCGTTCGTGTAGTTACCGGCGCGCCGGTACGAATCGCCGACGCTCCAGTTCGCCACGTACGGCATGTTGGCCAGTTGCTGGTCGAACACCAGCTGGGCCGCGTCAGCCGCGTTGATTGCCTGCTGCGTACCCAAGGCACGTGCTCGGCTCATCCAACGCTTGAGCGTGTAGAGATACTTGTAGTCATCGATGCCTTCGCGAATGCCTTCCCATTGCAGCGTGGCGATGCTGGCGCTGCTCGGCGAGATCGTTCGCGCGGGATACGTGATGCACGCATCCTTGGGTTGGACTCCCGTCGTATCGAGATCGTCGAACGGAACTCCCTCGTAGTCCTGGTACGTCCAGCTGACGTGCGCCGAACCACCGGACTTGTAGAACAGAAAACCAGCCTGGTAGCGGTTGGGCATGAGGCCGCCTTCCTGCGTGCTGTAGCTTCCACCGCCGAGGTACCAGAACTTGCCCCCGTGCTGCGCCATCAAGTTGCGGTACCGCGACGAATCGCTCTGTGAAACGGCAGGCCACGCATTCATGTCGGCCTGTAGATACGGAGCCAGCTCGGTGAGCTGCTTGTATGGGTACAGCGTCGTAACCTTGTTGATCCCCGGGGGCACGTTTTGGCCTTCCCACAGGGCGAGGTCGAGCTTGTCGCGCTCGGAGGGCTCGTCGGTTAGATAGTAGTACCAGTCCGGCACGCCTTGTTCGGTGCGGATGATGGTGTCCATCTCTGCCATGCGCTGCGCGTATCTTGCCTTGAGGTCCTGGTTCTCCAATCGCGAGTCATACGTCATCCACGCAAGGTTGGGGTTGATGTCGATGTCCTCGGCCGCCATGTACTGAACAGCTCCGGACAGCACCAGCGGTCCGGGCATGCCGGCGAGCTCGAACAGCCGGGCGATGTTGCGTGTACGATCGAACGTGAGCTGCCCGTTAACTCGGCTGTACGTGGAATCGACGATCCCCCGGATCCCGTACTCCTTCATCTCCGTGAGGTAGCGAGTCAGCTCAGCCTCGCTGTAGTCGGCGCCGCCGGGGTACTTCCCGCGCTCGTAGCGCTCCGACAGATCCGAGTACATCAACCAGTTGATGCCGGGCGGCTGCTCCAGCGTGAACGGCTGCACGTCGATCTCGACGTCGATGGTGCTGGTCGGCTGATTGGACGGATTGAACGTGAGATGACCGATGTACTTTCCGGGGGGCGTGCCGGTCGGAACTTTGACGTGGACCCAGAATCCTTGGTTGCCACCGGCGCCGATGTTGATCGGCGAGTCCACCGTCGAGAGCTCTTCGAGCAGCTCGGGGATCACGTAGTAGTTCGTGGTCTCCCACACCGTACGCTGTTGCCAGAATCGGATCATCTTGAGCGCGACGTTGGACTGCGCGATCTTCTTGGTTGGATCGGTGGCATGGACGAGGTCGCCGGCCAGCGAAAGCTGGATGTTGTTGACGGTGTTCAAGCCATAGGTCGTGAACCATAGACCTGCGTGTTGCCCGGGCGTCGCGAACGTAGCGAGCTTGAACGTCTCGAGCGTGTTCCCCACCTCGCTCGGTTGCGGAATGCTGTTGGGGTACGTGAATCGAGGATCGCTGCGTCGATAGTGGATGTAGCCCTGGCTCGCGTAGTCATTCGCGATCGTCGACGACAATGCGGCGTCCGCAAGGCTCGTGCGCGGCGTGAACAAGAACCGCGTGTCGCCGATCCGCTGCGTGGTTCGCGTGCCCGCTTCGGCTTGGGTCAGCTTGGTCAGCGTGGCCGAATCGAACGAAATCGCTCCGCGCCCAAAGTTGGTGAAATAGACGCGAACGCGATCGGTGCCGGTCGGTGTGATGAACGAGAACGTCTGCTGCTTACCGGTATATGTCCCGTGTTCGAGGAAGAACTGGCGGACGCCGAGGGTCTGGGTTCCGTTGTAGAGATAGACCGACAGTCGACCATCACTCGACCCCGTGGCGTTCACCGTCATCGCGAGGTCGTAGATCGACCACGGCGAGACTTGAGTCTGCCCCGTGTACCAGGCTGCGCGCCCCATCTCGCCGACGTTGGTGATCGATGCCGAGCTCGGGCCGAGGCGCATCTCCTGATAACCGTCGGTCCCGGTGAACCCACGCGGCTCCCACTCCATAAAGTTCCAGTCGCTGAGGACCGTGGTGACCTGTGCGGTGGTTTCAGCGAGGTCATCCGGATCCGGCGCATCTTCTGCACGATCGGTACATGCGCTCCCGAGAGCGAATGCGATACCGAGGAGGAGGAATGATTCGACGGGGTGCGGCGCTCGACAGCTGGCGTTCATCAACGACTCCCTTGGAGGCCTCGACGAAAAGCAACACGCGTGCCCGCTGCAACCCCGCTAACCGTGGGACGAAATTCGCATCGGCCGTGTAATCGTGGGGCCATACCTCCCACGCGGCAGGGTCATTATGCCCCGCCACCACCGTAGCTAGTCGCGCGACACCCTCGTGCTGGTGGATCGCCCGAGGTCCGATCTGCGTTGCCCTCGTTGTCGGCTCGATGGTAGGCGGCGTGCCATGAGAACCCTCGGCTGGCTCGTGGTGTGTATGGCGATCGTTGGTTGCGGCGGCGGATCTGGAGCGGATGAGTTTGCCGAGCTGCCCCTCGAAGGTGATGTAGAGGGACCGGTGGTGGCATCGATCAGCCTGCGCTGCTCCGATTCCGATCTGGTCTCCGTGGGTGCGACGGCTACCGATCCGCAGGGGATTGACGACCTCGACGAAACGTCGCCTCGCGTGCGGGTGTTTCTCGACGCCGACGCGGGCGGAACCGCTGTCGAGGTCAAGCTGACGTTTGGCACCACCGACTTTTTTGCTTCGGACTTTACGCTCACCCCCGCGTACGACGCGTTGATGCCGCGCGCCGCATCGATCTGCTCGGCCGGAGCCTGGCCTGTTCAAGCGGTCTTCACCGATGAGACAGGTCACGTTACGCAGGGCGACGTGATGGCCACCGTCTCCGAGATCGCTGCGAACTAGCCTGAACGACCGCCAACCTGCCGCCGGCATCGTGCTCGGCTGTCGTCTCGTGACGAACCGAGCCACGACGGCGCTGCTAGCGCCTCGCGAGGAACGGCAGCACGTTCGCTGCGAGTTGCGGGGACTCGCACATCTCGTAGTGCGTGACATCGGGGAGCACGGCGAGCCGGTTCTTCGCTTGGAACTCGCGCTGCCAACCGGCGTCGCGCTGTCCGCCGCCGAGGAGCTTGTAGAACTCGACGATGTGTTCGAGCCGGAACATGTCGCTATCGCCGAACACGAGCAGCACGGGCATCTTCAGGGTCTTGGCGTCGTCGGCCCAGTTGTAGTCCTTGCGCATGAGCTCGCCGACCCGATCGAGCAGCCGCGGAAAGTCACCCGGGTTCGGTGCGATCGCCGCGTAGGTCTTGTACAGCGGCGTGTCCTTCAGCATCGGAGCCACCGCCGCGCTGACCTGCGCTTGCTGAGGTCGCATCTCCGGGTAGAAGCCTTCGGTCGAGAATCCCGCGGACACCAGCACGAGGCGGCGAACCTGCGCGGGATGCTGCACGGCGAATCGGAACGCGACGCCGGCGCCCAGCGAGTAACCTAGCGCGTCGACCTGCTTGTAGCCGAGCTTGTCGACGATCGTCGCGACGTCGTTCCCCATGTCGATTAGGCTGATCGGCCGATCGCCGAGCGGCGTGCGTCCGTGGCCCTGCAAATCAACCGCGATCACCTGATGCGACGCGGCGAGTGCCGGAAGCGTCGGGCCAAACATCTCGATCGAGCCAAGCCCGCCGTGGAGCAGCAACAGCGGCTGACCTTGACCGTGAATCTCGTAGTAGTAGTCGATGCCATTGGCAGCGACGCGGCCGCTACGCACGGGCTTGCTCGGCGCGGGCTTCGCCGCGGTGGGTTCCGGGATGGTGGCAGTGGTGGGCGGCGCGGCGGACTCCGCCGAGGCACATGCGGTGAACAGGAGGGTGATCAGGAGGTTTCTCGTCTTCATGACCAAAGGACGTTTCACGGCGCCGCCAATCGACACGACGCTGAGAAATTCTCCAAGACGATGAAATCGCTAGCTAGTTGACGCGCGACCGACCGGGGAGTGTGAAGAAGAACGTGGTCCCGCCGCCGACCTTGGAGTCGGCCCAGATCCGGCCGTCGTGGCGAGTGATCACGCGGTGCACGGTGGCGAGGCCGACGCCGGTGCCCTCGAACTCGTTCGTGTGGAGGCGATGGAATGGCTTGAACAGGCGATCGGCGTGCGCCATATCGAAGCCAGCGCCGTTGTCGCGAACCACGAAGGTCGGATCGTCGGCCGCAACGCGAGCGAACTCGACGCGAGCCTCGGGAACGCGCGAGGTGAACTTCCAGGCGTTTCCGATCAGGTTGACGAGGACGGCGTCGAGGAGCGCGCGATCACCGCGTGCGACGCACGCCGAATCGATTTTCACGGTCACCGCGCGATCGGGATGACGCGTGCGCAAGTCTTCGACGACTCTCGAAGCGATCTCGGACAGATCGACTGTCTCCATGCGGATCGCCGTGCGACTGACCTTTGCCAGCCGTAGCAGGCTCTCGATCAGCTCGCCCATTCGCGCCACGTTGGTCGTGATCCGATCGAGGAAGCGTTCACTCTCGGGATCGAGCTTGGAGCGTTGCACCTCGACCAATGCTCGGCTGAACCCTTCGATCGCTCGCAACGGCGCGCGCAGATCATGAGCCACGGCGTAGCTGAACGCGTCGAGATCGCGGTTCGCGCGCTCGAGCTCGTTGGTGAATTCACGCCGGCTCCGCGCGAGCGCGATGTGGGTGCGCACGCGCGCGATCAGCTCGGGTGCCGAGAATGGCTTCACGACGTAGTCATCGGCGCCTGCGTCGAGCCCCGAGATCGCTGAGCCTTCGCCGGCTCTCGCGGACAACAGGACGATCGGCACCGATGCGGTGCGTGGATCGGCACGCAATGCGCGAACGAGGCCGAAGCCGTCGAGCCGCGGCATCATCACGTCGCTCAGCACGATGTCCGGAATCCGCTGCCGGATCAGCTCGAGCGCGGCCTGGCCGTCAGGCGCGGTCGTGACGTCGAACCCGGACAGCAAGCCGGCGATGTAGTCGCGCAGGTCAGGGTTATCGTCGACGAGCACGATGTGGGCACGCTCCGATTCGGAGATGTGATCGTGCGCGGTCGCGCGCGCCGCGTCGTCGCGGCTGAACCGCTTCGCCTCTGCGGCGTGCGCTGCGGCATCCCGGCCGATGTTCACCTCCCCGACATGATGCGAGACGGTATCCGCTGGCAGATGCGCGTTACCCTTCGGGATGGTGATCTGAAACGTCGTCCCGGCGCCGACCGCGCTCTCGACGGTGATCTCACCGCCGTGGAACGCCACGAGCTCGCGGACCAGCGACAACCCGATCCCGGTCCCCTCATGCGTGCGGCCGCGCTGGCCAACGACGCGATGAAACCGCTCGAAGACGCGTCCTAGCTCACCGGCGGGAATGCCGACACCGGTATCCGAAACCTCGATGATGAACCGGTCAGCAGCTTCGCGTGTTCGCACCGAGATCTTTCCCGCGTGCGTGAACTTGAACGCGTTCGACACGAGGTTGGACACGATCTTCTCCCACATGTCGCGATCGAGCCACGCCGGCTCGGATCCGGGCGTGCAGTCGATCGCGAGCTCGATCTTGGCTTCCGCGATCGCAGACTGGAACATGCCGGCGAGCTCGCTGGTCAGCTTGGCGACGTCGACGGGAACGAAGCTCGCGGTCATCCGCCCGGCCTCGAGCCGCGAGAAGTCGAGCAACGCATTGACAAGCTTGAGTAGTCGCAGCGCGTTGGCGTGCGCCATCTCGATCCGCGCCACGTGCTCGCCGTTCAGCGGCTGGATGGTGTCTTGAAGGCTCGCTTCGAGCGGGCCGAGCAACAGCGTCAACGGCGTGCGGAATTCGTGGCTGACGTTGCTGAAGAACGCGGTCTTCGCGGCGTCGAGCTCACCGAGCTTGGCGTTCGCGTCACGCAACTCGCGATTCGCCGTCGCCAACTCGCGACTGCGTGCGATCACCTCGCGCTCCATCGCCTGGGTCTTGCCGCGCAGCTGCTCACCCACCTCGCTGGCCCGCACCAGCTCGGTCACGTCTTCGACGCGATGCAGGATGTAGGCGACCTCTCCCGGCGCCGAGAGCACCGGGATGTTCTTCGGGCTCCAGTACTTCACCTGGAACGTCCCGTCCGGCCCACGAATGTCGTACTTCTGCACCGCCATCGTGTCGGCTGCCCGCGTCGCGAGCACGCGTTCGAGCGACGCGCGCAGATTCGCGGCGCCGGTCGCAGCCGGATCGTTGGGGTTGTCCGGGAACATCTCGAACAGTCCCTTGCCGATCTGATCACGGTCGGTGTGCGTCGCGACCAGACGGGCGCGCGTCGCGGCGACGATCGTGTAGCGCGGAGCGTCGGGGAGCAGC
The DNA here is from genome assembly GCA_050184455.1 of Kofleriaceae bacterium. GTDB lineage: Bacteria > Myxococcota_A > Polyangia > Haliangiales > Haliangiaceae > JABFXX01. The sequence continues at coordinate 24,583 of JBFXAI010000038.1, forward strand.
ACGAGAAGGATGTCCGGAGATTCTTCGAACAGAACTCGAAAATCGGGTTCGGCCACCACAGCGACAGAAACATACCGCCGACCATTTGTGATGTCGGGCGGCATGGCGCGTCGATTTCACCAGAATCGGTGAGCTGTTTTGCGCCACCGTCCTGGTTCTTCCAGTCGTCACCGCGTGCAGAACGGTGACGGGGCACACTGGTTGGCGATCAGGTCATCGATCTCCTCGGCGACATCCGCAGGGATCGCCGCCCACAGCGGTGCGAGCGTTAGGCTGAGACCCGAGCGCAGCCGCTCGATCTGTTCGCGCTGCGCGCGCGCGATCTGGATGCGATCCAGCGCCGACCGCAGCTCGGCGTCGAGCCTCGTCAGCAGCATCAAGTTCGCTGCCACATAGAAACTGCCGGCGACGTCCGGCGGCGCAGCGTCCTGCAAGGCGTAGACCTTCATGCCGATCATCACGCTGCTCTCGATCGCATCCCTCGCCGCGTCGCCGGTAGCTGCGAGACAACCATGATGCACCGCCTCGACGAGCTTCATCACCACCGCGCGACGCTGCTGCGAAACATCGGACGGCGCCGGAGGTGGCTGCGCAAGGATCGCGTCGGGGTCGAGCCCATCTTGTCGTGCTGCCTCGATCTCCAGCTCGAGACCCTGGTCGAGTCTGTCGATCAGATCCTGCTCCACGACCTCCGTCGCGTCGGGGTCGACTCCAGCGCGGATCTGCTCGGCGCGTCGCTCGGTTTCGTCGACCGCGATGATGCATTCGCTGGCAAGCGGACAGCGCGCGCACCGCCGGTCGCACCAGTTGAATGGTTCGTCGAGGTCAGCCAGTTCTTCGTAATCTGGGTCGTGTTCCATGGCGCGCGTATCGACCGGGGGCACCCGCGGTTGCGGACCGTGGCGTAACATAGCGCGGGTACGCCGCACATCGGGGGGCAGCGAACCTCGGCTTCGCGTAGCAGTCGCGTCGTCGGCGGCGCCTCCGGTACGCCAGCTGCAATAGCGACCGAACGATGATCTTGGTGATCGGCCTATGCGCGGCGGCGCTCACTGTGACGAGCTTTGTCGCCCAAGCGCACAAGATTCTGAAGACGCGCGATGCGTCCAGCTTGTCCACCAAGATGTGGATTCTCAGCACGACCGCATTCGCGATCTGGATCGTTTACGGCGTGCTGCTCGGCGACTGGCCGATCATCTTGCCGAACGTGGTGTGTTGCATATTGGCGGGCTTCATCCTGTCGCTCAAACTAATGTCACCACGCAAGCGCGATGCGGTCGCCGACAAGATGACGTCCGCGGACCGACCACCGAGTCATTGAGCACGCCGGTAGCGCGGCGTCACGATGTCGCGACCTGCACCGTTCCAAGCAGCCCCGCGAGCGTCGCGACGCTGGCCGGCTTGGTGAGGTGGTGATCGAAGCCGGCATCTCTCGCGCGCTCCTTATCGCTGGGATTGCCGTAGCCACTGATCGCGACGAGCAGCGGCGGCTGTACACACGGGCGCGAACGGACGAGCCGCGCGAATGCATAGCCATCGACGTCGGGAAGCCCGAGATCTGAGAGGATCACGTGGGCGGTCCACTCATCGAGGATCGCGAGCGCGGCGTTCGCCGCGTGAGCGACACGGACTTGATGGCCCAGGGTGGCCACCACAGCGCCGAGCATCTCCGCCGCATCGGGATTGTCTTCGACGATCAGCACGCACTTACACTCGCTGCGCGGCGGGGGTGTGCTGCCCCTCGCGCCGATGGCGGCAACTGGCATCGCGGGCAGCAGCAGACGGAACGTCGCGCCCTTCCCTCGCCCTTCGCTCACCGCCGACACCTCGCCGCCGTGCAGCCGGACGAGACCCTGCACCAGGGCGAGCCCGAGACCGAGCCCTCCGCTCGTCCGTGCGAGCGAACGCTCGGCCTGAGAGAACGGTTCGAATAAATGCGGCAACAGCTGGGCGTCGATCCCGCAGCCCTCGTCGCGCACCTGCAGCACCGCCTGATTCGACGCCGGGTTGCGCTCGAGCGTGACCCACACCGTCTTGCCGCGGGCCGTGAACTTGTGGGCGTTGTGGAGCAAATTCGCTAACGCCTGGGATAGCCGGGTGACATCGGCTCGCACCCACACAGGCGCCTCGCTCAGCTCCACGACGAGCTCGATGCCCGCCCCAACGAACGACGGCGCATAGTCAGACGTCGTCGCGCGTACCAGCGCGACCAGATCGACCATCTCGAGCTCGAGCGCGAGTCGATCGCGCGAGATGCGCGAGACGTCGAGCAGATCATCGACGATCCGGGTCATGTGGTCGGCTTGGCGCGCGAGCACCTGGCGCAGCCGAGCGAGCTGCGGATCGAGCGGCATGGTCGCGAGGATATCGGCCGCACTTCTGATCGGCGCGAGCGGATTGCGAAGCTCGTGCGCGAGCATCGCCAGAAACTCGTCCTTGCGTGCGTTCGCCTCGCGGAGCTTGTCCTCGGAGGCCTTGCGCTCCTGAATCTCGCGCTCCGCGAGCTCGTAGAGCCGAGCGCGCTCGATCGCGAGCCCGCATTGCTCGGCCAGCGTCGTCAGAAACGACAGATCGTCCGCATCGAGATCGATCGGACCTCCCCAACAGAACCCGAGCACGCCCAGCAAGCGGCCGTCGACAAACAACGGAAACGTCGTCACGGGCCCGCCGTGCTCGAGGCCATGGACCTGGGCCAGCACCGGATACCGGGCGTTTCGCTCCGCGAGCGTGCGCACGATGATCGGCGAACCGCAGCGGGCAGCCTCGGCGACGGGAACCGGCGCCTCCACAGGATAGGCTTGCCACGCCTCCTCGGTCGCAGTGTCGACGCCTTTGAAGCCGACGTTGCGCAACATCCGGCGGTCGTCAGAGACGAGCGCGACGACACCGACCTCCGCTTTGAGCGCCGGCATCGCCTCGTCGATGATCACCGATGCGATCGATGTGTACGTACGCGCGCGCGCCAGGGCAGCGGTCAGCTGCTGGAGCACGAGGAGACGTCGCTGTGCGCGGCCGAGTCCATCAGCCGACGCCTGGAGATCGAGCGGCATGGCGCGTGGCCAGTGTAACACCAGCGACGCGATACGCTTCCGATCGAACAAGCCATGACCGTGAGAACGGCTACCGCCCACGCAGAATCCGCATCGTCCGGCAGGGCTAGCCGCTAGTCAGGTGTTGGCGACAAGTCGGGTTCGCGCAGAAAACTGTAGTCGATGCCGTCGGAACGAACGTCGCCGTCGGCGACGATGAGCTGGTGGTGGATGCGTACGCCCAAGACGCCTTCGGGAAGCTGGCCGAGCTCCACCGCGTACGGAGCATTACGAACGCATTCGGTGAGCTCGTGGTGGTTCAGCGCGTCAGAGATCTGCTCGAGCTTCACCTCGGTGACCACGCCAGCCGCGCCCGGATTGTCGGGGACACCGACGACGAACGAGAGCTGCAACGTCCCAGCCGTCCTCTCCGGCAGGGTGTTCGCGTGACACTCGCGGACCATCGCTCGTACATCCGCAAGTTGCGCGCGTAACGCCTTGTTGTCGAAGCGTCGAACACGCTCGGGGAGCCCGTCGTCGGTCGGCAGCGCGGCCGGCTCGGTCCTGTGCATGGGAATCAGGGCGATTGCGCGCCCCTGCGCCGTGGCGGGTGGTGGCATCTGCGTGCCAGCCGATGGCGAGGAGGCGCGGTTCATCGGCGCGCTGGAACCAGGGACCGCCCGCGGGTCGAGAGCTGGATCCCGCCGAACCGCCCAACCGAGAACGAGAAGCCCGAGTCCGACGACAAGTCCCATGCCCGAGATCACGCGGCGACGCATGGACAGCAGACACCTCGGACGCGCAAGCGGTTCCTCGCGAATCGCCCGGATACGTCACAAGTCACAGCATGTGCGTGGGTGGGGCGATAAGCTGTTTCGATGAGAAGTCTCGCCGTGCTCATCATCGCCCTGGTTCCTGCAATCGGCCACGCCGACAAGGTGTTCAAGAAAACCGCAGGTGATACGTGGGACTGCGAGAACGATCCCGTCGTGCGGATCACCGGGGACTCGGGAACGTTTGGGTTCCTCGGCCCGTGCAAGCGGATCACGGTGCGAGGCAACAAGAACGTCCTGTCGATCATCTCCGTGGGCAAGCTCGTCGTCGGCGGCAAGGCCAATGTCGCTGAGATCGAGGAGGTCGATGCGATCGTCGTGACTGGCGCAGGCAACCAGATCACCTGGAAGAAGCCGATCAAAGGTGACAAGCCGAAGATCACCAAGTCCGGTCGAAATCGGGTGGAGCAGAAAAACTAAGCGCGCGCGGCGTGGGGCGCCGGGTCTCGCCCTTGTAACCCCCACGCCGCTCCCTTACCGTTGGTCGTCAAAATGCCTGCGGGTGAGGGCGACCTTGTACATCTGTTCGAGGCGCTCGATCGGCTGGGCGATGGCGTCGTCGTCACCCGCGCCGATGATCGCATCCACTACGTCAATGAAGCGTTGACGCGCCTGCTGGGCTGGTCGCGCGGCGAGCTGGTGGGCGCACCGCTCACGACCTTGATGCCAGAGCGCATGCGACCGAGTCATAACGAGGGCTTCAAACGGTTCATCGCGACGCGTGAGTCGCGGATCATCGGACGACCGATCCGGGTACCTGCCCTCCACCGTGATGGTGGCGAGGTGATGATCGATCTCACGCTTTCGGTGACACCGCAGTCCGACGGCGAGCTCGCGATCGTCGCGACGCTTCGCGACTTGCGAGCACGCATGGATCTCGAGCCGGAGGGATCGAACGCGGACGCGCGGCCACCAGCGCTGATCGTGAGCAGCAACGGATATTGGTTTCATGCCGCCGCGTGCGCTCGTGTCGAGTTGTCGAAACGGCAGATGATTCTCCGCCGCATGTTGTTGCGGCTTGCAGAGTCGCGGATGAGCAACCCGGGTAAGCCGCTGTCGGTGCAACAGCTCGTCGAGGCGGGATGGCCCGACGAGCATGTTCTGCCCGAACCAGCTGCCAATCGAGTTCGAGTCGCGATCGCCAAGTTGCGACGGCTGGGACTTCGTCGGCTGTTGCTTTCCAACCAGGACGGATATTTTCTCGATCCCGAAGTTTCTGTCGTTCTTCGTGAGAGATAGCGCGACACGATCGCGCGAACTGTAATCGACGTTTAATCAACCGCTGGGTCGCGACATGGGACCTAGAACAGCGTGAGGGAACCGTCAGGAGGCGTTTCATGTCGACGTTGATCGAACAGCTGAAGGCCGAACATCGCGTGATGCTCGCGATGCTCCACCAAATGCAGGCAACCATCGATCCGGGCACCGGCAAGATTCCACACGGCAAGGTGGTGTTCACGTTGAACGTCGTGCGCGAAGCGCTGATCGCGCACTTCGCCAAGCAGGATCAGCAGATCTATCCAGTGCTGCGCAGCGCCGCCGCCAACGATCGGTACATCGCCGACGTCCTGCGAACGTTCGATCAGAGCAGAGCGTCGGGACCCTTGAGCTGCTTCGATACGCCCGATGCCGGCGCGCAATCGAACCCAGCATTCCCTTCGGACCCGCACGCGTTTTGCGAGGCACTCGAGGATCGCTTCTTAGTCGAGGAGACCGTGCTCTACCCTGCGTTCGAGCAGGTGACCGCGCGCCGCAACGCACCCACGGTGCCCTTGCCGATCGTCGAGCCGCCGCCACCTCCAAAGGCGCTCCACATCACGCGCTGGTTGCTGGCGAGCTGCGGAGTCGTGGTGTTCGTCGCGTGGAGGCTGGTGGTTTAGAAGCCGGGACTCAGAAGATCACATCGAGCATCACGCTGGCTCCGATCGGATCAGTGACGTCGACGTAATTGCGCTCGCAGTTGTTGGCGAGCTCAGTCCGTATTCGGTGGTGGCTCGGTGATGATCGCCATCGGGTTTCCATTCGGTGCCGACAGCTCGAGCCGATACGTGATGGCGACCCCATCGCAGTCGAGATCGGCGACGGCCATCGCGGTCGCCTGCGTCGGGCCGGTGCTCTCGTAGCTGTACTGATACAGATTCGGTTCGTCGATCTGGAAGTCTAGCGCCTTCCAGATCTCCGACTTGGTCCACTCATCCGTCACGCCGCACTTGCCGAGGGCGCTTCCACAGCATGGTTTTGCCGGGGTGAGCCCGGTCGTTCCCTGGGGATATGCGCCGTCGGTGCTGAACACGACCTTGGCATTCTTCGCGAGCTTGTTGAGCTGCAGTGCTGCCTCGGTCTTCTTCGACTTCTTCATGTAATCCATGAACGCCGGGATCGCGACGGCGGACAGCACGCCGATGCCTGCCACGATGCCAGCGCCCCCGGCGAGATCGAGGTCGACCGCGATCGACAACCGGTTGCCAGCGCGCATGGGCTTGATCCTGGCCGCGTATTCCTTGGCGTAGGCCGCGGCGATGATCGCCAACCCTCCTTGCGGAGGAGGGATGTCACCGGCGAGCGCCATTTGATGCGCCTCCTCGATCTGGGCCAACGCCTTCGCCGACTCCTGTTCGTACATCTTCTGTAATCGATCGAGCGTCGCCGGATCGCCTTCGACGACCGCACCGAACCCGCTGGAGCCTGCTCTTATCGAGACCCGCTCGATGCCGCTGAGCTCCGAAGGAACTGGGAGCCCCTTGGGAACCACGCCCGCAAACGCGAGCGCAGCGCCTTCGGTCTCCTTGCGCAGCCAATCGACCAGCGGCTTGTTCTCGGTGGTCACCGACTTCTGTTTCCCAGCGACGGTCGCGAGCACGTCGCGCACCGAGACGTCCTTACCAAACACCACGAGGTCACCTTTGATCGCGAGACTCAGCTGCTGGCGCGGATCGACCTTCCACAGCTTCGCACCCTCGTGGTCGGTCGCTCCAGGCAGCTTGAGCTCGCCGCCCACCGCCTTGATCAACACCGCACCACCGGGCGGCAACACCGTGCCAAAGCCGACTGCGTATTGAACCTTCGAGACGTCCAGGCCCACGTACTTGGCCACGTAGTCGCGCAGCTCCTTATCGAGTGTCTTGCGCGCAGGTTCGCTCAACGGCATGAACGTTCCATCGACCAGCAGCGACCACGGAGGCTTGGGTGCATCGACGAACCCGAGCGCCATGGCGTTGGCCGGTACTGCGTTCAACAGCTCGACGATCGCCGGGCTCGTCACACCTGGCTTCGAAGGCCCGCCGCCGGCTTCGGTGCCCGTACGTTTGCAGCTCGTAAGCGCCGCAGCGGCTACAACGAACATCGTAATGATTCCCCAACGCCTGTTCGACATGATGTGGCTCCCCTTCGCGTGGCGGTTCGCACGAGCATGGGCTCGATCTGCGTCTTGCCGTGGTATCACGAGTTGGCGCTCGGCTCAGCTTCACGATCCTTGTTTGCCCAGGAGCCGCGGAAGGATCGCGGTAGCAACGACGTACTTGATCGTGGAGGACCACCATGACTGCGGCCGAGATCAAGCGCGCGTTCGATGACCTCAACGCGTGGTTGTCCGCTAGCCGTGTCGCGCATGCGGTGGTGTTTTCCGCTCCGATCGCGCACGCCGAGCTCGACGCGGCGGCGCGCAGGCTCGGCGTGACGTTTCCACCGAGCTACGCTCGGTTTGTCACGGAGCACGGCACGTTCACGATCTCCGGTGCGATCACCGGACGCGGTGAAGGGAACGACACCGCGCTGCTGTCACCACGTGACGCGGTCACGCAGACCGACAAGTACCGGCGCTGGGTGGCCGAATCGGACGACGCAGACTCGATCCAGATCCTGCAGGACGCGATCGTGTTCTGCGAGGATCCGGAGGACGAGTATGTTCATCTGTTCGTGATCAGCAGCGCCGATGCGGCAGGCGAGATGAACGCCCGCGAGTACAACTATCAGGATCCGGCGACCAGCGATCCGTGGTTCGAAGGAGATGGCAGCTTTGCGACGACGATGAGCTTCATCATCGAGACAGTTCGCAGCAACGCCATCGCGTCACTCGACGACGACTGACCTGCATAACGCATTCGCGCTGCTGTCGATCGACGGCACGCGTGCCGGGACGCGGATCGAACCCATGGCGTAGTTACGAGTGAACGTCGTCACCGACCTGTTGGTCGACCCGCGCGCGATGCTAGGGTCGACCAGCTCTGGCTCCCTCGGGCGTACGCGATGCGACATCATGCCAACGATCTCTGCGACGACGAGCGCGCGGCTCACCGAGCTTCATCGGCTCGCGAACGCTCCACGAGCACCTGCCGATGCGGTGGTATCGGCATTGCTCGCGATCGCCAACGCGGGCGAGCCCCTCGCGATTCCGCGAATCATCTCGCTTGCGCTCGATCGTAGGCGCGAGGTAGCCACCGCCGCCGGAGACGCGGTGAAACAGCTCCGCGATCGCGTCAGCGTTCGAGATCTCGGCCTATTCGATCGGGCATTCCGCGATGTCACACCAAGCGCTCCAGCTGCGCACGGATCGAGCGACACTTCGCAAGGTCCGTACCGCACGGCCGCCAATGTGGTCGAAAAGCGGCACGTGTTTGCGCAGGCCATGCGCGATCGAGATCCTACGATCCGAGGGCTAGCCGGCCACTGGTTGATCGCAGGTACCGACGAGGAGTTTGCGGCGTTCTCCGATGAACTGTTGGCTCATCGTTTGGCTACGATTCGGTTCGGCACGGCGCAACGGCTCGCCGCGACCAGAGCAGAGCTGCCCTGGTCGACGCTGCTGTTCGATCCGCATGCGGGTGTTCGGGCGTTGGCGCAACACGCCGCACTCGCCGCAAACCGAGACCCGGATGCCGAGTACCGCGCAAAGCTCCCTCACAGCCAGGGCGCCAAGCTCGGAATCGTGCTGCTCGGGCTAAGCGAAACGGGAGGTCCTGCGGATGCGATCGTCGCACGAAGCTACCTCCGCAGCGAACAGCCGTCGGTCCGAAGCGGAGCATTGCACGCGCTGGCGAGCTTCAAGGTCGAGGACTTGATCGCGCTCGCGCTCACCGCGCTCGTCGATCCCAGCGCTCGCGTGAACCGGACCGGCAGGGATCTACTGGTTACCCGGATCGCCGATGTCCGAGCTTCGGATGTCTGGTCGGCGTTCGTCGCCGCACCGAGCCCGATTGGAAAGCGCTGGGCGCTCGCCGTGATCTCGCGGTGTGGGTTCTGGGACGGCATGGTGTACATGGTTCGAGCGTTCGACCTCGCCGACAGCGCAGTCCGGCACATCGTCCTCCACTACCTGGAGCGATGGCGCGCGCGCTACCTGCGGACGTTCGTGGAACTACCACCATCGACCGAACGCGACGCACGCAACGTGCTGCGTGCATCGTCGCTGCCCGACATCATCCGGCGCCAGCTGACCGAGCTCGTGGACGCTCGCGTTCGAGCCCAGCAGCGCTGATCACTGCACGTGCACGGTGATCTCGGCGGACAGGCCGGCCTCGAGCGCCGCGCCATCCTCGGGCGATTCCCATGCGATCTTCACGGGGACGCGCTGGACGACCTTGACGAAGTTTCCGGTCGCGTTGTCCGGCGGCATCAGCGAAAACCGAGCGCCGGTGCCGGCGGCCACACTGACAACCTTGCCGGTGCGTGTACCCGGACGCGCATCGATCTCGATCTCGACGTCATCGCCGGGGCGAATCCGCGCGATCTGAGTCTCCTTGAAGTTCGCGACAACGTAGGTGTCGCGCGGGACCACCATGCACATCATCGTCCCAGGTTGGACCGATTGGCCCGCGTGGGCGGCGAGCCGAGAGACATGGCCGTCGGCAGGCGCCGTGATCCGCGTGTTCGCGAGCGCGATGTTGGCGAGATCGACCGCGGCGCGAGCAGCGGCCACGCGCGCATCGGCGAGCTTGGCGGCAGCACTTGCCGCGGCGATCTGGCGATCGATCGGTGCGCTCTGCTCGACCCTCCCCTGCGCCTCAGCGACGCGGGTTCGTGACAGGGCTTGCTGATCGCGAGCTGCAGCGAGATTTGCCTTGGCTTGATCGAGCGCCGCCGCCGCGGTGTCGCGTTCGAGCTGCGCAGCCTCGCGCTGTTGGCGCGTGATCGCTCCCGCCTCCGAGAGCTTCTGAGCGCGACCGTAGTCGGCCTCGGCCTTGGAGAGCTCGCTCTGCGCGCGAGATACCGCGGCCGCCGCGGCCTGCACCTGCGACGCCGACGCACGCACCGACGCGCTCGTCCCCTCCAGCTGCGCACGCGCTGACGATAGCCCGCCCTTCGACGTCGACTTGACGATCTCGACCTGTGCCGATGCCGCCTCGGCCTGCGCGAGCGCTGCATCGAGCTCCGCCTGCGCCGACGCAACGCGGGCGCGGAACTCGACCGGATCGAGCTCGGCGATCAGTTGCCCTGCCTTGACCGCTTGGTTGTCCTGGACGTGCATCTCGAGCACGACGCCGCCGACCCGCGCGGACACCGGGACCACGTCGGCTTCGACCTGAGCGTCGTCGGTCGACACCAGGTCTCGGGTGGCGTAGCCATGGATCAGATATGTACCGACGATCGCGCCGGTAAGCAGGCCGAGCACGACGTACGCGCGCGTCGACTTCTTCTTGGGCGCCGCTTCTCGGGTCACGGGCTTGGTAGATGGTTCTGGATTGGAAGCGGTTTCAGCCATGGGATCACTCGGCGGAGAGCTCCACGTGGGCCGGCGCAGCCGTCCGGTCGACGCGGAGGAAGTAGAGGATTGGAATCACGATCAGGAACAACACACCCTGGAGCAGGAACACACGATCGAACGACAGCACGGTTGCCTGTTGCACCATCGAGCCGCCCACCGCACGCAGCCCCATCAGCTTCGCCGACGCGGGATCCATCCCGGTCGCAACGAGCGCTCCTTGCGTCGCGGTCAACCTACTGGCGACTTCGGGGCGAAGCGCCGTGATGTGAGACGCGACGCTGGATCGCCCCTCGATCGCGAACCGGGTGAACATCGTCGCGAAGATCGTCAGGCCGATCGAACCGCCGACCTGGCGAACGAACGAGTTGAGCCCGGCGGCGTCGGCCATCTGGTGACGCGGGATCCGGCTGAGCGCAGCGGTTGTCAACGGCACGAACAGGCACGCGAACGCGGCGCCGGTGATCACCAGCGGCACGATCATGTCGGTCGACGACGTATCGAGCGTGATCTGGCTGAGCTGATACGAGCCCACCGCGAACAGCACTACCCCGATCCCGACGACATAGCGCGGCTGGACGACATTGTAGAGCCGGCCGACAAGGAACGACATCGCCATCATCGCGAGCGTGCGCGGCATCAACACGATTCCCGATAGTGTCGCGGTGTAATGCAAGCTCTCCTGCGCAAACACCGGCAGCAGAAACATGCTGCCCATCAGCATTCCGAACATGAGGAACGCGATCAACGTCGCCGATGCGAACGTCGGGTCGCGGAACAATCGTAGGTTGACGACCGGGGCCGTCGCGGTCAGCTCGCGGATCACGAACGCGACCAGCGCGACGAACGCGAGCAACGCAGCTACTTGGATGTGAGTCGAGTCGAACCAGTCGTCCTGCGGACCCTCCTCGAACATGTACTGGAGCGCGGCGACGCCGACGACCATCAGCACGATGCCTGCGATGTCGAGGTTCTTGCGGGCGAACTCGGCGCGCGCACGATTGGCGATCCGAACGTCCTCGGGCTCGTGGACGTTTTGCAGCGTCATCATGATGCCGATCACGCCGACCGGTAGGTTGATATAGAAGATCCACGGCCACGAGTAGTTGTCGGTGATCCAGCCGCCGAGCACCGGTCCGATCGCGGGACCGACCATCACCACCATCGAGAACACGGCCATCGCCATGCCCTGCTCGCTCGGCGGGAAGGTCTGGCGCAAGATCGCCTGCTGCGTTGGCTGCAACGCTCCGCCACCGAGCCCCTGAAGCACGCGGAACAGGATCAACGCAGGCAACGATCGCGCGGTGCCGCACAGCGCACTGGCGCCGACGAAGGTGACCATCGAGATCAGATAGACGCGCTTTTGGCCGAAGAACCCGCCGAGAAATCCGGTGAGCGGCATCACCAGGACCATCGCGATCATGTAGCCGGTAGAGATCCACGTGATCTCCTGAATGCTCGCACCGAGCTCTCCCCGAATGTCGGGTAGCGCGACGTTGACGATCGACGCATCGATGGTCGCCATCAGCGACCCGAAGGCGATCGATGCGGTGACCAACCATTTGTTCACCGGCTGTGCAGGCGCCGGATATGACGCGATTGCGGTCATCCACCGACACCATGGAGGAACGTATCCACGACGAGATCCGCGTCTGCTGCGATCGATCCACCTTCGGCGACGCGCAGCAGCACCAGGCCGCGGATCGAACCATGCAGCATCCGCACATAGAGCGGAACGTTCGCGTTGGCGAGGTGCTTGCGCGTTGCCCCGTCGCGCAGGATCTGTTCGAGGTGAGCTTGCACGAGCGTCATCAGCTGCTTGTCGCGGCCGCCGATCCGTACGCCCTGATCGTCGGCGAGAACCGCGAGTCGCAAGAACCGCTGCTTGGCCTCGAACACGCCGAGCAGCTCGCGTACGTACGTGCGCAAGCGGTCCTCGAATGCCAGCTTCTGCGTGGTTTGCGCGGCGCGCTCAATCGCGGGAATCAGCTCCGCGCGGCGGGTGCGCAGCAATGACGCCATGATCTCGTCGCGATCGGCGAAGTAGTTGTAGAGCGTTCCGACCGCAACACCCGCACGCGCCGCGATCGCCGCGGCGCTCGCACCGTCGAGCCCGGCCTGCAGAACCACGTGCTCGGCGGCGTCGAGGATCGCCTCGCGTGCGGTCTCTCGCATCCGATCGCGCATGGTGGATCGTCCTGAGGATGCGCTCACGACGATGAATATACGTTCATCGGAATGAAGCAACAAGGCCGATGAACGACTCGCCCGTGATCGTGCGGGGTTAGCGCCGCAGCGACCACGCATCATCCGCGGGCCATCGCGATCGCATCGATGCCGGTATCGACGGGAGGCGCTAGATCCCGGCGCACTGTTCCGCGGTGACGAAGCACAGCGGATCGTCGAGCACGCAGGTGGCGTACGCGCCTTGCTGAGCGTCCGTGGCTTGGAGGCCTTGGCAGCTCGCGAGACACGCCGCGTCGGAGAAGCACACCTTGCTCTCGCGCGCCCCGGCGCACAGGCTGTCGCAATCGAGGGCGGGCTCCGAGCCGACGCACTGTTCGGCGGTCTTGAAGCACAGCGGATCGTTCGTGATGCAGTCCACGAATGCCTCCTTCTGAGCTTGCGGCGCGTTGTCATAGAGCGTCGCGCACGATTGCAGGCACGCCGCATCGTTCACGCAGACCTTGCTCTCGCGTGCGCCGCCGCAGATCGCCGCGCAGCCGCAGTCCGGATCGGGGCTGGGGCAGAACGTGTCGCAGACGTTGTCGCCGTACCAACCGAGCACCTCGCAGAGGTCGACGCCGTCGTCAGATTTTCCCTGCTGACCGGCGGCTTCTTCCTTGGAGATCGACTCGGTGCCGGCGTCGCCGCCACATGCAGCGAGACTCAGCCAAACAAGGGCGGATGCAAGCGAGGCTAGCAATAGATTGCGCGTGTGACGGCCTGCCAGTGCAGCCGATGTGCCGGATTCATCACGCCCACGCCCCCGGACAGGGTCGGCTCCAGCTCGGCGGTGAGGCGGAATTGCTTGACCGAGTTCTGCGATCCCTGTCTTGTTGCGGCGGATGTCGACGCAGTGTCCGGGCGATCGAACGTTGGCGGCGCTTGCCGAAGCCGACGCGCTGTCACCGGTGACTCGCGAGGCGATCCTGCAGCACATGGCAGAGTGCGAATCGTGCCGCGAAACCATCACGGCCCTCACGGACGTGTTGCCCCGAACCCGGGTCGGCGCGCTCGCTCGCTATCGCATCGACGGTCTGCTCGGCGCGGGCGGGTTCGGAATCGTGTTGTCTGGATATGACCTCGAGCTCGATCGCTCGGTGGCGATCAAGATCACGCAGACGGAGCGCGGCTCCCCCGATGATCGCGCGCGTACCCGGTTCGTTCGCGAAGCGCGCGCCCTCGCCAAGGTGACCCACCCGAACGTCGTGACGATCTATGACGCGGGAATCCTCGACGATGATGAGACGTCGTGGGATGGCGACGAGCTGTTCATCGTGATGGAGCTCGTCGCGGGCGGAACGCTGCGTGACTGGCTCGCCCAAGAGCCGCGATCCTGGCAGCAGATCGTCGAGATGTTCATCGGAGCGGCGCGCGGGCTCGCGGCTGCACATGCGCTCGGGCTGGTCCACCGCGACTTCAAGCCAACCAATGTACTCGTCGGCTCCGACCAACGCCCGCGGGTGTCGGATTTCGGCCTCGTCCGCTTCGCGGACCATCCGATCGAGCAGGCCCGTGCGAGACCGCCGGTAGCCGCGCTCGGAAGCCCGATCACCGCCACCGGCAGCGTCGTCGGCACGCCACGCTACATGGCGCCGGAGCAGCTCGAGGGTGGATCGGTCGATCCACGCGCCGATCAATACGCATTTTGCCGAAGTCTCCAAGAGGCGCTGGCTCCGCCCGAGCCGTCTCGTGCAGCCGGCGTCATCGGACGCGTCCCGCCGCGGCTTCGCGAGGTGATCGAGCGCGGCGTCCAGGTGCGTCCCGATGACCGATACGCCGACATGAACGAGCTGACCGACGCGCTGCAGCGAGCGGTGGCGCGCACGCCCCGGACGTTGATCGCCGTCGGCGCCAGTCTCGCGTTGATCGGCGCGACAGCTGGCGCGGTCCTCACATCTCAGAGCTCCAGTCCCGCGATCGATTCGTGCGCGCCTCCGCCTACAGCGATCTGGTCGCCCGCGCGATGGGCAGCGACGTTTGCTCAGATCTCGAGCGTCGATCCGATTCGCGCCATCACCGTGATCGATCGGTTGGACCATGTGCTCACGCGCTATGCGGCCGACTGGGAGGATCAGTGGGGATCGCTGTGTCGCGTGGATCTAGCGACCACGGGTAGTTTTGCTCCAGGATCGCCGCACCGCGATTGTCTCGACGAACGGCAGGCCGAAGCGGAAGCGTTGGTGGCCGCGCTCCAGGACACGCCGGACCCAAGCACGATGGCGGCGGTCGTTAGCGCGACGTACGAGCTCGCTCCGAACCGTGACTGCGCTGGTTCGGTCGCGCCTCGTATCAACTCCACCGGTCCGCGGATCAACGACCTGGCGGCGATGTCGCTCCGCGACCGCTTGCACCGCGCACGGGCGATAAGCCGCACCGAGCACGCGGATAGCGGCCCAGCGCTCGCGCTCCAGCTCGCCGATGAAGCCAACCACCACGACTTCCCGGCCATCCGCGCCGAAGCATTACTGTTGGCCGCGCTGCTCCACGAACAGCGTGGCGCCGCAGCGGAGGCAGAACAGGTACTACGAGCCGCGATCGACGCAGCAACCCGCGCCGGCAACGACCATCTGGTGGCAACGGCCCTCATCGATCTGATTTACGTCCACGGAGAAATGCAGGCTCGGTTCGACGAAGCGACCACGACGGCCCGCGCCGCCGAGGCGCTGCTCAAGCGATTGTCCGGGGTCTCGCAATTGTGGGTGAGCTATTACGGTCACCTCGGCGGGCTGCAGCTGGTGACCGGCGAGTACCCGATGGCGGCGAGCTCGTTTCGAGCAGCGCTGTCGTTGCGCGAGGCGTACGGCGATACGGCGGACCCAGTGACTGCCAAGCTACTCGAGGGCTTGTCGAGGGCCCAGCTCAGGCTCGGTCAGATCAGCGAAGCTCGGACCACCAAACTGGCCGCCCTCGCCGCGCTTCGGGGCAGCGTCGGAACCGAAACCATCGCGGTCGCCGCGGCCGTCCACAACCTCGGCGTCCTCGAGGTTTCGCAAGGCGACGTTGCGGCGGCGCGGCGATACTTCGAGGAAGCCCTCGCGCTCAAGATCGAGCTCACCGGCGACAGCGCGACGACCGCGGCCACGCTGAGCGCGATGTGCTCCACGATGATCGATCAGGAACGCTACGAGGAGGCGTTGCCGCTGTGCCAACGCGCGCGCGCGATCGAGCTGAAGGTGCTCGAACCGACGAACCCGGCAGCGGTGCCGACGTTGAATGGTCTCGCGATCATCGCGGATGCCGAGGGTCGAGCGCTGGAAGCCGAGCACCGGTTTCTCGAGGCCGCCGAGCTCATCGGCGCATCGCAGGGCGCCAACCACCCCGAGATCGCGATTCCGATGCTCAACGTGGGCGGTGTGCGGATGGATCGCGGCGATTACCCGGGCGCACGAGCCGCGTTCCAGCGCGCCCTCGACATCCGGTTGCACACGTTCGGCGAGCGCCACCTCGACGTCGCCGTCGTGTACCAGCAACTCGGACTTCTGGCTCGAGCCGAGGGCAACCGCCGCGACGCGATCGCCGAGCTCCGCCGTGCGCTCGCCATCGTGCGCGAGGTCGAGGCGCCTCGCGAGCTCGTCACCGAGCTCGAACGCGAGCTCGAAGACGCTCGAGCTGGCCGCCCGACTACCACGCGCTGATCGCGCTACCGAGTGCGGCGGCGGCGGAGCAGGAGCGCCGTGCCGAGTAACAGTCCGAGCGAGCCCACGGCCCCCTTGCTGTCGGCGCCGGTGGCGCAGCCGCACCCACCTCCGCCGTATGCACCAGCCAGGTCCTCGTCCTTGCAGAGACCTTGGTGGCAAACCTCGCCGGTGCCACACTCGGTATCCATGCTGCACGTCGTCGCCATCATCACGGTGATCGAGTCGCTCGCGCTGTTGATCTGATCGAACGCGACCGCTTCGACGGTGTGGCTGCCCGCTTCGATCGTCCCCGGGATCGTGAACGTGTACGGCGCGCTGGTGTCGGTTCCAACGATCACGCCGTCGATCATCAGATCGACGCTCAGCACGGCCTTGTTGTCACTGGCGTCCACTTCGACGGTGAAGCCTTCGCCGATGAACGAGCCATCGTCGGGCGACGTGATCTCGACCTCGGGTGGGGTCGCATCGTCGATCACCGGCGCCGTGCCGACGCCAACCGCAGCCCACGCGAGCGAGACCGCGGTGCTCGCTTGACCCGGGTACAACATGTTCGCGACCTCTTCGGTCGCGGCGCGGGCCTGCGCCATGTTGGTGTTCATCGTGAAGTAGCCCTGGGTCATTGCGTGCTGGAAGATCGCGCCCGCCTTCTGGATGCCGATGCCGGGCACCATCACCGAGGTCTTGTTACGCGGGTGCGTGCCGCCCGAGACCAGCAGCTGGAACGCCAGGTTCGGAATGCCCGAGTTCAGGTGAACACCACCATTGTCTTCCTGACCGGAGTAGCGCTCGGGATAAAAATCGCGCGAACCACCGACCTCGGGCGGATACATCGCTTCATCGAGCGTCGGATTGTCCATGTAGCGAAGCGCGTCCCCGGCGGTCGACGGCGTGAAGATGTCCTCGCCGATCTTCCAGGTGTCGGCGGTCACCGCTTGATCGTTCCAGGCTTCGCACACCGAAGCCATGATGTCGGCCATGCCCTCGTTGAGCGCCCCGGACTCGCCCATATACACGAGCTCGGCGGTCGCACCGACCACCCCGTGCGTGAGCTCGTGCGCGGTGACGTCGAACGCATTCGCGAGCGGCGTCATGAAGTCGTTGTCGCCATCGCCGTAGACCATCTTCGGGATGAACCCCGGGAACGGCAGGCTGATCCACGCTGCGTTGTTCCCTGTGCTGCCGCCGCCAGGCGTCGGGAACGTCGCATGGACGATCGACCGCAATGCGGCGCCCGCATTGTCATAGGAGTCGCGCCCGAACAGCGTCTTGTAGCAGTCGTACGTCAGGCCGGTGTTGTCGAACGCTGCGTTGACGATCGGATCGCTGGTCGCTGGATCGGTCTCGGCGCGCATCTGCACGCCCTCCGACAACACGCTGAACGGCTCGCCGCCGTTGTCGAACACGAGCCGGTTGCGAGCCGTGTAGACGTGTGGATGGCGATCCACGATCGCGCCGGTGACCGCATCGACGTAGACGAGATCGACCACGAGCTCGTCACGGCCGATCACCGCGACCTCCCACGCGAGGTGCATCACGCCTTCGCCACTGGTGATCACGTACGTGAGCTCGGAGTTGTGAACATCGGCGCGACCGTTGGCCGTGGCTTGCCGCGCCGTTTCGGCGGCGTCCGGCGAGCCAACCGCAGCAATCGACGGCAGCGCCACGCCATCCCGCGCCGTGCCCGTGACCGATCGAACGGTGCCATCCGCCAGCAAGTGCACGACGAGGTCGCCACCGACCACGCGCAAACCGTTCTTGCGCTGCTCGAATCGCACGTGGGTCATCCCGAACCGATCGGTGTGGACGCGGGCCGCGACGAGATCGCCGGGAGCCACGTGAAACTGCGCGGCGATCGCCGGGAGCACGCCACTCAGTGCAACATGCGCGGTCTCTGCGGAGTCGATGCGTGCGGTGATCCTGCCGAGGTCGCCAGCGATCAGATATGGCAAGCCGTCGTTCGCAAGCTCACGTCGTTCGATGCGACCCAGCTCGCTGGACTCGATCGCGGACGAGATCTGTGCCGGCTCGCCGAGATCGTCGTTCGGGGTGGTGCAGCTCGTGACCGACGGTACGGTCAGCGCGACCATCAACGCAGAGAGATTTCGTGCACGCATCATTTGCTGCTCCTTGAGTGACCGGCTTCACCGATCGATGGCGACCAGCTCTCCCCATGGGCTCGCCTCGCGCGACCCGCGGGAGGCATCGCATAGTTACGGCGCGATCTCGAATGACGATCGATCACCAAAGCTGCGGCGAAGACGCAGCGGCCGTCTCGCGGCGGTCACGAGGGCAGTTCACGTGCAAGTTGTCGCACTGCGTCGGAACGGCGGGTGTGCAGCGTACGCGTCGACATCGACGAATGTGTGTTCAGCCGCAGCGCATCATGACCGCCACGTCGTGACACTACGTCGTGTACTCGGCGTTGACCTGGACGTAGCGGTAGCCGAGATCCGACGTCATCACGATCGCACGACCGGGACCGTCCTCGAGCTGGAGCTCGAGCCGAACATCTTCGCGAGCCATGGCCGTCGATGCGGCACCGCGATCGAACGCGGTGGGCTCGCCGGCGGCGAACACCTCGATGCCTTGCAGCACACAACGCAGCGCACGCGGCAGCCGGACCTCGGGGCAGTTGCCAACTTGTGAGACGAACCGGCCCCAGTTTGGATCGTTACCGAACAGCGCGGTCCGGACGAGCGCCGAGCTGGCGACGTGATTGGCGATTGATTTGGCTGCGGCATCGTCGGTCGCGCCGCGAACTTCGATCGTCGTGACTTTCGTCGCGCCTTCGCCATCGCGCGCGATCAACCACGCCAAGCGATGGGCGACCCGCTCGATCGCCTGCTGCCATCCGGGTTCGCTGCGGGTCGCGCCCGTCGCCAGCAGCAAGAACGTATCGTTCGTGCTGGTGTGAGTATCGACGTGCACGGCGTTGAAGCTGCGCGCCGCGATCGCGGGCAATGCGGTCGACAACTCGGTTGCGGTCAGCGCGAGATCGGTCGCAACGAACGCGAGCATCGTTGCCATGTTGGGGTGAATCATCCCGGCGCCTTTGCACACACCCGCGATGTGCGCCGCTCCTGCCAGGCCGGACGTCGCACCCGCCTCCTTGGGGAACGCATCGGTGGTCTGGATCGCTTGGAGAAATCGCCGGCCGGCCTCGAGCTCGCTCGACAGCGCCCGGAACGCAGCGGCGATGCCGGTGCGTAGCTTGTCCATGGGTAGCGGCACGCCGATCACGCCGGTCGAGCACACGAGCACTTGCTCGATGGGACAACCCACCAGCCGCGCGGTGAGCTCGCACATCTCGCGTGCGTGGGCTTCGCCAGCGCCACCGGTGCAAGCGTTGGCATTTCCGGAATTGACGACCAGCGCACGCACCCGACCACCGGTCTTTGCGAGGTGCTCGCGAGTCACGGCGACCGGGGCTGCTGCGAAGTGGTTCTGGGTGAACAGCCCGGCGCAGGCCATCGGCTCGTCGGCGACGAGCAGCGCGACATCCGGTAGCCCCGACGTCTTGATCCCGGCGGCGATACCCGCAGCGCGCACGCCGCGCACCGAGGTCAGTGTGATCGGGCTGGGAGCAAACGACGGTACGACCGGCACCGGGATCGACATGACCGCCGCACTAGAGCACGGCTGGATCGGTCACGTGAAGCTTACCGTCACGTTCTGGGTCTAGAGGTTCAGCAGGTACGACTGGTTGAACATCATCGCGTCACCGTCATGCCCCAACACCTCGGCGACGGTATCGCAGACGGTAGCTCCGAGCAGGCCCGGTGGGATCAGCCGATGCGGACATAGGTTGGCCAACGTGTCGTCGAGCAACCACCGCGCGCGACTCAGACAGACGGCGCCTTGGGTGTTCCAGCCACCCTCGAACAACATGCCGAGCGGTGGCAAGAGACCGCGCCTCTGGAGCGGACCCGGGACCGGCAAGCGATCCCACATGTTGATCCATGTGCCGTCTTGCGTATGTGCGGTGCCGTCGCCGCAATAATCGGCGCGGGCGAGCCGGGTGCAGGTCCAATGCATGTCGACCATGTCGGGGAGATTGGTGAGCCACGGCCGATAGCCCCACCGGTAGCACTTCGCGATCACCCCGGTGGTGCAGCCAAACGTGAATAATGTGGTCGACTCGACGCGATTGCCGCGGGCATCGAACGACGCAGCGATCGGGATCGCCACCCGCCGGCCGTCGGCGTCGGGATCACAAGCGGGCACCCACGCGCCGGTGTCGTAACGAAGCTGCTCGAGCGTGTAGAGATACGTCGAACCAGTGCCGAGCGGATCGTATTTGCTCGCTTCGGGAACGACGTTGGTGATTCGATACTCGACGTTGCCGACGATCGGAGGCGAATCGTTGGTCGCGACCTCGGCCATGAAGTGGGCGCCAACGAGCGCGGTGCCGCGGATCGTTTGGCCGTCCCGTTCGGCGATCACTTCGCCCTTCACGATGCGCACGCCGGTCAGGTTCACGCCACCGAGCGTCGCGCCCTGCATGTTCATGCCCTGCATATTCATGCCCTGCATGTTCATGCCCTGCATGTTCATGCCCTGCATGTTCATGCCCTGCATGTTCATGCCCTGCATGTTCATGCCTGCTTGCTCGACGCTCGAGACGTCGAGCTCATCCACCTGACACGCCGAGAGGGCGACGCCGACCGAAACGCAGACCGCGATGTACCTCATCGACGCATCATGCACCTACTAGAGGCGCGTTTCGAGTTCCGGGGCATCTGCACATATCCGCACGCCGATCCAAACATGCCGCTGGGTCGGCTCGCCGGGCTCGCGGTTCATACTGCGCGCGCTGAGCTCGGCGTTGTACCAACCGCCACCGCGTGCGATCGGATCACCGGGAGTATCTACCGAGCTTGTCCACTCCCAGACGTTGCCGGCCATGTCATCTGCGCCGACCGGGCTGCGCGACCGCGGATGCGATCCGACCTCGTCGGGACCGAACGCCGAGGGCTCGCGCCCATAGGTGACATCGATGTTTGCATCGTCGGGAGCGAGCGTTTCACCGCTCGGAAATCGCCGGCCGTCGGCACCTCGCGCTGCCCGCTCCCATTCATGTTCGTTGCAGATCCGAGCGCCGGCGACACGCTTCGTGCGATCGAGCCACGCCGCGTACGCTTGCGCGTCCTCGTAGGACACCGCGGCGACCGGCAGCGCGAGCCAGTTCTGCTCCGCACGTTTTGCGCGGCGCTCGTACCGGATCGGTTCGCCGGCGTCGGCGGTGTAGGTGCGGGTCGCCCGGGTAAAGCTGTAGCGCCAGCGGCGCGGCGCGACCTCGGTGAGCGTCAACGAGGATTGTGGCGTCAGCGAGCTCGGAACCCTGCGCTGGCGTTCGCCCGGCGGGAGGTCGTCGAGGAACGCGATCCAATCGCCGAACGTCACCTCATGGCGCGCGATCAAATAGCCGCCGGTCGTCACCTCGTGGATCGGCGGTGCGTTGAGGAAGCCACGACGCAGATCGGAGCTATCGCCGCTGCCGAACAGAAATCGACCCGGCGGAACGTAGATCATTCCGTCGGGCACGGCCGCCGCCTTCGGCAATCGGATCGCCGCACGAATCGTCTCGCCCGCGGCCGCCAAGATCGGTAGTCGCGTCGTAGCGTGGCCAGGCGCCGAGAGCTCCAACACGAGTGGACCGGGAGCTATCGTGGGGTGGTTCGGGTCCAACGATATGCGCACGCCATTGCGGTCCTGGATCACGGTGGTGTTTGGAGCCACGTCGAGGGTCAACCGTGCAGCAACAACCAGGGCACCCTTGTGGCGACCGTCGTCATATGCCGCGAGCCTGCCAGCGAGCTCATCGGCGAGGTCGGCCGCTCGATCGCGCTGCGCTCGCACCAAGCGTTCGAATAGTAGATCGGCGAATTGTTCGCGCAGGCTCGCGCGCGTCGGATCCAGCGCGAGCGCGCTCTCGACGTGATTCGACGCCGCACGATACGCGCTCGCTTCGCGATCGGCGAGCACCTCCGCGTCGGTCCACACGTCTTCACCCTCGGACCACTTGTGATCCACGAACAGCCCGAACGCGCGGGTGCGCTGGCCGTCGCGCTGTTGCGCGAGCTCGCGCGCGGCGTCGATCGCACCGGTCGCTTGCACCAGCTGTTGCGAGATCACTTCGTCGAGCTGTCGGCGGGCATGACTGCGCAGCGTCAGTCCCACGGCGACCGCCGTGATCACGATTGCCGAAACCGCCGCGGTGAGCACGATCCGCCGGTGGATCAACGCGCGTCGCGCGATGTCGAGAAACGCCGCGTCGCGCGGCGTCAACGAAGCGCGCGCGAGCGATCGAGTCTCGGCGAGCTTGCGGGCTCCCCACAGCAAATCGCGCGGCCGCCCGGTGCGATCCCATTCGAGCGCGGCATGTTCGACGCGACGACGAACTGCGTGATCGGCCGCGGTTTCGTCGAGCCAGCCCTGAAGCGTCGGCCAGCTCGCGAGCAGCGCTTCGTGCGCGATCTCGTAGCCGCCATCCTCGGTGTCAGTGGCCACGACGATCCGACCGCGGACGAGCATTTCGAGCGCGGAGCGATCGGAGCTGCCGTGCAGCAGCTCGGCGTCGGTTCGCCGCGCGCGAGTGCCGTCCGCGGTCACCAACCGAAGCAACAGACTGCGCGCAGCGGTGCGGCCGTTGCTGTCGAGTCCGGCGAGCGTCCGATCCGCGTGACGCGTCAGCGCGCCTTCCACACCGCCGAGCGCCGCCAGCGACTCGGCGCGGATCGTCTTGCCGTCGACGTCGCGCGCGTCCCAAAGCTCTGCGAGCGTGAACTGAAGCAGTGGCAAACCGCCCGGCGCGTGTTCGGTCTGTTCGACGAGCGCGTCGATCAACGCGTCGGACTCGAACCGCACGCCTTTCGCGGCTGCCGGCCGAACGATCGCTTCGCGGATCCGATCACCGGCGAGCGGACGCAGAAAATACAGCCCGCGCCCCAGCTCGTCGCCCAGACCGGGCAGCGCCGCGAGTCGCGACAAGAAGTCCGATCGAGCGGTCGCCACGATCCGCAGCGACGATGCATGCAGCGACAGTGCCGGGAGCGCGGCAGCGAACATGCGTGCATCCGACGGGTCCGCTACCGTGAGCAGCTCCTCGAGCTGATCAACGAACAGCAACAGTCGGTGCTCGGGAGGAACCGTTCGCCGGATCGCCCGCGCGGCCTGTTGCGGCGCCTCGCGGAGCATGCGCTCGAGCTCATCCTCGTCACCACCGGCCCACTCCGCGAGCGCCGCGGCGAGGGCACGCATCGGCCGCCGACCCGGGATGACGTCGATCCACGACCAACCATCGTGCTCGGTGAGCCACGGCAATACGCCCGCTCGGCACAACGAAGACTTGCCGGTCCCCGAGTCGCCACCGACGACGACGACCGGCTCGGCGCGCACGCGATCGACGAGCTCGCGGATCTCGCTGCGGCGACCAAAGAACAACGCGCCGTGAGCGGCATCGAACGCCGATAACCCGCAATACGGATTGCCATCGGGCATGTCCGCCGGCGCCGCCGGTGCCGCACACTGTTCCAGCGCGATGACGAGCGCGTCGGCCGACGAAAACCGCGCGCCCGGATCGCGCTCGACCAGGCGGTCGATGATCGCGGCGAACGCGGGATCGATATCTGTACAGACGTCGCCTAACCGCGGAACGTCGCGCGTCATCACGATCTCGGCGAGCTCGGCCATCGCGATCCCGCGATGCGGCGCCGTGCCTGCCGCGAGCTCGTAGAGCAGGATGCCCAGCGAGTAAAGATCGGAGCGCCGGGTCGCGGGCTCGCCGCGCCACAGCTCGGGCGCAGCATAGAGCGGCGTGCCGGTCACACCCGCACGCGGATTGCTGTGCTCGACGCTCAATGGCTCGACAACGACCGCCGACGCCGTAGCGTCGATCGTCGCGAGATGCCGGCTCGCGCGCGCGCCATCGCGTTCGCGCGGAGGCTCGAGCGGAGGCTCGATCGTGGGCTCACGGCTCGAACCATCGATCGTGGTTGCGAGTCCGAAGTCGAGCAGCTTCGCGCTGCCATCGTCGGTAATGATCGCGTTGGCTGGTTTGACATCGCGGTGCAGCACGCCGCAGCGATGAGCTGCCGCCAAGCCGCGCGATAGATCGACCGCGATCGACAACACCTGACGCCACGCAACCGGTCGCGCGAGCCGATCGAGCGGCGTCCCGGGAACGTATTCGGAGACCAGATAAGGATGCCCGCTGACCTCGGCGACGCGATAGATCGAGACAACGTTGGGATGATGCAGCCGTGCGATCGCGCGGGCCTCGTCGAAGAACCGCTCGCGCGCGATCGGATCGGCGGCCGCGCGCACGAACTTCACGGCGACCGCGCGATCGAGCAGCGAGTCATGGGCGCGGTACACGTGCCCCATCGCACCGTGCCCCAGCGGCTGTACGAGCTGATACTCCTCGAACGTGTCGGGAGGTGTCCAATCAGGTTCCGACATGTGGCGACCCCACTCGGATGATACTCGGTTCGTCCGAGGACGAAGGTCCGCGCTCCGAGGGATTTGTGTCAATTGCGCCGCAACGCAACGCAGCGTGCGCGGTACATGCGACGGAATCGCTCACCGGCGCCCGACGGAACCAGTCGCCGATCCAAGATCTGGCGCCGCCGGCGTTGCGAACATTCCGTCGCACCGAGCGCATACGTGGTCGGAGCCGTGCTCGTGCTCGCACTCGCCGAGCTTCGCGCCGCTCCCAGCAGCGTCGTCGTCGCCATCGCACGCGAATATCGAGGACGATGTCGATGCTCGTGTCGCGTCACCGTCGACGGCTACTCGAGCAGCCAGTGCTCGTTTCGACGAGTTATGTGGTGCGAGGCGATCGTCGTCACGCGACGGAGCGATCGTCGCGGCGGCTGTCAGGATCTGCGATCACGGCGTCATTCGATCGCTCGCTACGCGATCGCGGTTGCCCCGTTTCGCCAAGCACAAGGAGACTAATCATGCGAAGCCTGGCGACCCATTACTCACTGATCTCTCGTTCCATGATGTTGATGCTCGCGGTGACCGCGGCGTGTACGGACGCCGAAGACGAGCTCGACGAGACGATCCCCGACGACATGTCCGGACAGTCGAGCGATCCGGAACCGTCCGACAATCCACCCGAGCCGACGACCGGCCCGACGAATCCAACCGCGAACTACTACCCGCTCGCAGTGGGCAATCGCTGGGACTTCGTCACCTCGGATCAAAAGACGTTCCGCATCGACGTCGTCGACTTCGGTGTCCATCAGCAACGCCCGAGCTACGAAGTTCACGGGACCCTCGAAGGCTGGTGGTGGCCGACCACCGCAGTTTCGTACGAGTACACCGAGGGCGGCGACAGTTACCTGTTCATCCCGGGGCTGAGTCGTGAATGGGCACGGTCCATGGAAGGTCCCCCGGAGGATGGCCAGCAGTGGTCGTACGACATCGCAGGCAGCCCGCGCCAGTTCGCCTGGGAGTACGAGGGGACCATCTCGGTGCCCGCCGGCACGTTTCACGACTGCTATCGGCTGGTCAACCTGAGCACTTCGCTCGTCGACTACACCGTCTATGCGCCCAATGTCGGGCCGGTGTATTCGGTGTCGGGCTCGCAGACGCGCAGTCTGACGAACCTGACGACGCTGTAGATGACCGCGCACGTCGGACCGCCACCGTTGTGCCGCATGTTCCGGATGGTTCGTCCGGACGTATGGAACACACGCTACGACGACCACGTGGCGGAAGCTGCGCTCGCGCGGTTGATCGCGCAAGGTCGATCGGCGTGGCCGCAGGTGGCAGTTCCAGAGTCGGACGTGCTCGAGCTACTCGCCCTCAAGCTCGGCGTTGTCGGCGAAGATTGGGTGGACGCCGTCGCGGAGCTCGACGGCGGCGAGTTGGTGATCGCTCGCGCGTGTGCGACCGGTGACACGGTCGCGATCCAAGCGTTCGAGGCGACGTACTTCCGCGCGATCGGCCCGGCGTTGCGACGGATGAACCTGGACAGCGATGCGATCGCCGAGGTCCAGCAGATCGTTCGTCAGCGGCTGTTCGTTCGCGTCGACCAGGAGCGCTGGCCGCGGATCTGTCACTACGCCGGACGCGGCGAGCTGCTCGCGTTGGTTCGCACGTCGGCGGTGCGAATCGCGGTCGACTTGTTGCGCCGTCACCGCCGCGAAGCCGATCCCGATGACGTATTGGTGAATCTCCCCGACATGATCGCAAGCCCCGAGCTCGCGCATCTGCGCGAGGACGGTCTGCTCGAGCTCAAGCGTTGTGTCGCGAACGCGTTCCGCTCGCTATCCACGCGCGAGGTCAACCTGCTCCGCCTCCACCTGCTCGATGGCTTGACCGTCGACGAGATCAGCGAGCTCTATCGCGTGCACCGGGTCACCACGAGCCGGTGGCTCAGCGCGGCGCGCACGCGACTTGCCAAGCACACCCGCGACTGCCTCGCCCAGGAGTGGGGCCTGCAGGGCTCGACACTGCTGCGCGTCCTCGACTCGATCCGCAGTCAGATCGACCTGAGCCTGCACAGGTTGCTTGGCGCCACCGAACCCGCGGCAGGGGGTCGGTTCCCTGGGAAACCACTCGGCTAGGAATCCTGGGCCCGCTCGCTGGGTATCAGGGACGATGAAGGACCACCGAGGCGCGAACGACATGGGCGCGGTTGGACGATCCGGCGCTGCTCCGGAACGACCTCCGGGAAAGCGCACGCTGACCGATGGGCTGCGCTCGGCGACCAAGCCAGCTCGCGGCGATGACTTGCTGCCGGTCGCGCGATTCTCGCCATCGGCGGGGATTCACGTCGACCGAACGGGCACTCGACTGGTGATCACCGGTGCGATGGAGCTGCATGGACCGGAAGCGACCGCGGAGCGCGCGGCGAGCATCGAGACCTGGATCAACGCGATGTGGACGCTTCGCGCCGAGGAGCTCACCGTCGAAACCAAGGTTCAGATCATCTATCGTCCCCCGGGACTCGAGCCGAGCGGGGTTACCGAGATCTACGCTGACAACATCGCGGGGCCATCGAACGTCAAGCCGTCGCCGCTGCGCGGGCGGACGATGACGCTCAACGCGAATACACCGAGCGCGTTTGAATGGACGTCCGCTCACGAGTTCGGTCACATCCTCGGGCTCCCGGACCGCTATCATGAAGGCTTGATCAGCCGGATCAAAGGTCAGTTCGGGCTCGAACGTGACACCCACGTCGATCCCGGCGACGCCGGGAACATCATGGCGGAGTACCGCGGTGAGGTCGAAGCCAAGAACCTTCGAGATGTGGCCAACGAGAACGAACCCCACCCGGCGTGGTTCAACGACGACGATCAGCTACGCGCGTGGATTCGCGATCACTCCAACGACGACATCGCGCGGCTGCCTACCAACGACAAGCTGATCGTGATCAAGACGCTGCTCGAAGGTTGGGTATCGGACGACGACCTCTCGGCGATCGATCGGATCTGCGCGACCGTCTCGTCGGCTGCCGAGGCGGCAACCATCCGCAGCGGCGTCGATCCGCACGTCCTGACGAGTATCGGACAACGTACCCGACTCCGCGTGACGCTGTCCAAGATGCCGTGAGCGAAGCGCACGGCATTCATGCTCTCCGCGCGCGGCGCGCGCTCGCGGTTGGGTGCCGCCGGCCAATGCGTCTAGTTGATGGGCGGCGGTACGTCGCCGCCGCTGCCGTCGCCATCACCGCACCCGCCGCAGTCACCACCACCATCATCATCACCTGGATCCTCCGGCTCTGGTTCTGCCGTGCACGCGCCCACTGGATCACCGTGATGGGAGACATGAGCGTCCACCGCATTCTCCGAGATACAGATCGTGTGTGCGTTGTCGGGGTTCCCCGGCGGGATGTGGCAGATCAGAACCTTGCCGTCACGGCAGTACGGCTGCCCATCGACGGTCTTGAGCGCCTGCTCTTCGGTACCCGTCATGTTGAGCGTCGAGTCATCGACGTCCGGAGCGCCCACGCAGGCGGCGATCACTCCACCCATCAGACCAGCGGCAAGCAATTTCGCGAGTCGGGACACGCTGTGCAGTTGTCGCATTGGGGCCTCCATGTATGGCTAGTGCGTGGCAGCCCCGGAAAAGTCGCAGCGAAGATTCGCTGGCCTGATCTCGCGCAGTTCGCGATCACCAGGTCGTGCGACCGCTCACGTTCCCTGCGCTCCCGTCCGACACCGGCCTACACCGTCGAGCTCGCCGCTGCCGGAAGCCACTGCCCGTGGAAGTAGAACGGAACGATCTGCGGCAAGTCCGCGAGCGCGATCAGATCGAGCGACCGTGCATCGAGCACGACGAGCTTTCCGCGCTGCGTGCGCGCGTCGAACACCGTCGACAACACCACGCCGTCATCCTCTGCAAGTCCCCCGGGTGCAGGCACCGGCAACGGCTCATCGAAGTACCAGCCATCACGCCCGAATGCTCGCATCATTCGGTTATCCAGATCGATCTTGAGGATCCGATCGAAGTAGCCGCCGGGCTCGACGCTGCTAGCCGCGTAGAGATAGCGATACGCTCTGCGTTCACACCGCGGATGGATCCTGGGGAGCTCCAGGCGCTCGGGCACGAGCTCGTCGCCGATGATTCGTTGATCGAGCTGATCGCTGCGCATCGTCAATCTCAGCAATTGGCCGGTCGTCGACGTCGGGCCATAGCGCAAGGTGTCGAGCGTCAGCCGGCGCACGATCGAGGGATCTGGATATGCGACGACGTCGATGTCGACTGCGTGACCGCGCTCGACGGCATTCACGTGGTGGAACACGAACAGCGGGGGCGCGGTCGCGGATGCTCGGATTTGGCCATCCTCCTTGCGCACCAGCAACACCCGCGTCCCGAGCTCGGGGCGCCAATCGTAACGATCGATGTAAGGCCGGGTGCTGAACCGAAGCTTGAGCGGGTTCACGACCAACGGGTTCTCGGTCAGCACGATGAAATGTTCGGTCATCGCGAACGAGTGGAAGTACGACGGTCGTGTCGTCTCGATCGACGCGATCAACCGCCGCCGGATGGTGCCGAGTTGCTGCGCGTAGACCTGGACCGCTGAGGTTCGCCCGAACCGGATCAGCAGGTTGTAGAGCTCGCCCGCATCGACGTCGGTATGAGGATGGGCGGTCGACAGCTGGCCGTCGAGCTCATCGTCGTAGTCGATCTCGCCGCGAGTCTGCAACGTCGCCGGATCGAACTCGATGTGGCGTGACGATTCGGTCATCGCGATGGTTCGGCCGCCGATGTCGACGATGTTGACGTTTGCGTTGTCGGTCGGATTGGGCGGCAACAAGTGCGCGAGCAACTCGTCGATCCGACCGCGCGGCGGCTTGGTGCCGAACTCGCCGAGCACCGGTTTGCCAGCTTCGCGAGCGAGCAGATACGCCTCCGAGTCGAGAAACCGGCTGCAATACATCACCCGACCGTTGACGATCTCGATCGATCCGAGCAGCGCGAGTCCGTCGAACCAGTGCGCGTATCTGCCACGCGGCAAGTCGTAGAGTGCCGGCCCGGTGTGGACCATCCGCCCGGTTAGCCACGGCGGTAACTCGCCAACCACCATAAGCTCGGTCGGAACCGGAACCTCCGTGGCCGAGCGAAACCCGGATGCCGAGGCGTTCTCCGATGCGGCGTGATGCATGAGATCGAGACCTGCACATCCAAGGCCGGGGCTGACCAGCGAACGCGGCGCGCCGGCCACTCTCGCTGGGTGGCCTGGGAAGGCCTTCTCTGCTGCAGATCGTGCGCGGTCGAGCGAACCGGAAGCGGCGGCGCGGTACCCTTCGCTTATGGCGGTGCGTGAAATCGTCCAGGTTGGAGATCCGGTGCTGCGCCGGCGCGCGGACGAGGTAATTCCGAAGCAGCTCTCCACCCCCGAGCTGGTCGAGTTGATCGCCGACATGCGCGACACGATGCGAGCGGCGCCCGGAGTCGGCCTCGCCGCGCCGCAGATCGGCGTGTCGCTCCAGATCGCCGTGATCGAAGATACCGTCGAGGGCCTGTCCGCCGAACAACGCACGGCACGCGAGCGCGAGCCGGTTGGCTTCCACGTGCTGGTCAATCCGACCCTCACGGTCCTCGACAGCGAGCGGGTGGCGCACTTCGAGGGCTGCCTGAGCTTTGCGCCGTTTCAGATGATCGTGCAGCGCGCACGGAAGGTGCGCGTCGAAGCGCTCGACGAACATGGCCAGCGGATCACGCGCGATGCCTCGGGCTGGTACGCGCGGATCCTCCAACACGAGATCGATCACCTTCGCGGAATCGTGTGCTGCGATCGCATGGATTCGCGCACGCTGACCACGACGACCAACTTCACCAGACACTATGCGGGAAAGTCCGTTGCCGACGTCAAGTCGATCATCGGCAAGCCGCCGCGCGAGTAACGCGACGAGGCTAGACGCCGAGCATCTGGTGGAGACGCTGCAAGTGCGCTTTCCGCGCCGGTAGCGATGTCGCATCGAATCACCGTGTCAACGCCGTGGCTTGGGATCGCGACACTGAAGGAACACCAGCCACGGTGCGAGCGCCGCGACGACCATCCAAGGAATCGCCAACTTGGCGACCGCTTCGTCGCCATCGAGCACTTTGAGGGATCCCTGTACGACGAAGTGAAGGATCGCGACCGGCACCACCGAACCGCCGCTTCGTTCGAACAGTCGCGCGAACGGAAACGTCAGCGACAGCGATACGAGCAATGCCATGGTCGCCACGTCCGCGGGCAACGTGACGAACAGCGTGAGATGAACGGCGATAAACGGGATCGCAGCAACCGCGGCGGCGCGCCAGAACGATCGGGTTTCACGCAGCCGCCGAAACAGAAACCCGCGGAACACGAGCTCCTCGGCGATTCCGCCCTGCGCGAACATGCCGAGCGCGAGCAGCCAGGCGTCCGAGCGCGCCGCGATCGTGACGCCCGTCGCGTTCGCGTACAGCGCGAGGAACGCGAGCAAACCGACGCACAGCACAACTGTCCAGATCGCGCTGCGAACGTTCGGCGCACGCAAGCCGAGCGCGACCAGGGTCTCGCGTGGCCGCGTACGCGCGAGCACGGTCTCGACGACGAACGCGACCAGCAACACGGCGGCGCAGACCACCACACCGTATTCGCCGCGAACGCTACCGAGCGCGCGGGCTGTCCCATCGAGCACGAGCCACAACACGATCACCGCCGTGAAGGTCCGGAGCAGCGCGGAGGACATGGTCGCGTTGCGAACGATAGTACGTACGCGGCGCACCAGCTGCGGCTACTTGCCTGCGGTTGTACCGGCGTACACTCCCGCCATGAAGCTCGCTGCTCTGATCGTGATCGCGCTCGCGGGATGTGCCGCGCAAGCGCCCTGCCCTGCCGCACCGACGACAGCCTCCGGTCCCGCATCCGCCGCAGCGGGCCCGCCCACCGCGTCGGGCGAGCTCGAGATGAAGCAGTACTTTCTGGTGCTGCTCCGGCGGGGGCCGGCGTGGTCAGCCGAGAAGACTCCCGAGACCAAGAAGCTGTTCGAGGGCCACATGGCCAACATCGAGGCGATGGCCAAGACGGGGAAGCTGCTGATCGCCGGACCGACCGATCAACCCGCCACCGAGCGCACTGCCGTCGCCGGGATCTTCTTGTTCGAGAGCGCCGATCGCGCGGAGATCGAAGCCATGATGAACCGCGACCCCGCGATCGCTGCCGGACGGTTGGTTCCAGAGGTCCTCACCTGGTACGGCCCCGCGAACATCACGTATCCCGGCAAGCTCGTCGTGACGTCCCGTTGACCGGCGACGCCGTGATTGCGACAGTCCGCGCGTGTTGAACCGAGGCCTCGCTCGCGTTGCTGGCTGTGCGATCGCGATCAGTTGTGGCTCGTCGAGCACACCGCCGTGCAAACCGAGCGAGCCGTGCGCCGTGGTCGAACCGACCCAGTGGGTCCTCGAGGGCCCCGACGCAAATCTCTTCATTCGGTCGATAGGCGGCGGCCCCGGCGCACCGATCCTCGTGTTGCTACACGGCGGCCCCGGCGTGTCGTCGGACTATTTGGCAGCGCTCGATTCACTCGCGGGACCGGCGCTCCAAGTCGTGACCTACGATCAACGCGGCACTGGGCGATCGACCGCGCAGCCGGACGAGACGTATTCGGAAGCGAGCTACGTCGCAGACCTCGAGCGCGTCCGGATCGCGATCGGCGCCGAACGCATCCACGTGCTCGGTCACTCGTGGGGCGGACTGCTCGCGTTGATGTACGCCACGCGTCATCCAGATCGCCTGCTCAGCCTGACCTTGGTCGATTCGGCACCTCCGTGGAAACAAGCGACCGAGGCCGGCAGCCAGCGCTTCGGCGCACGGATCGTCGCGCTGACCGAACAGGGCATCCTGCCCGAGAACGTGCCTGCCGATCGGGGCAATGACTGCACGCCCGGGCTCGCTGCGATCATGCCGGTGTATTTTTCAGATCCGCGGCACCCGGCCGCCAAGCTCGCCGGTCCCACGTGCCACGCCGGACCGCAGAAGACCTGGCAAAGCCTCGGAGACTTCGACTTTCGCGGCGCATTGCAGACGATCACCGTCCGCTCGCTCGTGATTCATGGGGCTGATGATCCGTTCGGGCTGCCGTGGGCCGAGGAGGTGGCGAGCTCGCTTCCCGCTGCGAAACCCGAGCTACTGGTGATCCCGAAGTGTGGCCACATGCCCTGGATCGAGTGCCCGATGCCGTTCTACGACAAGCTGCGAGCCTTTCTCGGGCAAGGCACGAGCATCGCTACCTCGCCACAAACTTGATTTTCTCGAGCGTTTGAGCGGCGACCGGCGATGTCGACCCAGGCACGCGTGTTACGTTCGAAGGGCTCTGGATCATGGGGAGCTCCGGAACGACCAATCTGGGTGACTTCACCCTGCTTGTCGTCGATGACGTCGATGACAATCGTGATCTGCTATCGCGACGATTGCGGCGCGTTGGCTTTAACGTCGTGGTGGCCGCGAACGGACCCGATGCGCTCGCGATGCTCGCTGCCAAGCGGATCGATCTGGTGATCCTCGACGTGATGATGCCCGGCATGTCGGGCATCGACGTGTTGAAGGCGATCCGTGACAACGCCGCGCTGGCGAACGTCGCGGTCATCATGGTCACCGCCCGCGCCGAGAGCGAGCAGGTGGTCGAGGCGCTCGACGCAGGCGCCAACGACTACGTCACCAAGCCGATCGACTTCCCCGTGCTCCAAGCTCGCGTGCAAGTCGCGCTGCGCAGCCGAGTCCAGGCCGCGGGCAAATCCGAGCGCCGGATCGGCGAAGGTGCGACGATCGCCAGCCGCTACTTGCTCGACAGCAAGATCGGCGAAGGCGGGTTCGGCGCGGTGTACCGCGCGATGCATACCGAGCTGCAGCGCACCGTCGCGGTCAAGGTGCTGCACCCGTCGCACACCAGCGGCAATCTCCTCGGCAGATTCCGGCTCGAGGGTGTTCACGCGTGCCGCGTCCAGCATCCCAATGCGCTCAACGTACTCGATTCGGGCGTCACCGACGACGGCATCGCGTTTCTTGCGATGGAGCTGCTCGATGGCAACTCGCTCGAGCACGAGATGGCACGCGGTCCGACGCCATTCGTGCGCTGCGCCGAGATCCTCGCGCCGGTGTGCGAAGCGCTCGCCACCGCACATGCAGCCGGTATCGTTCACCGCGACATCAAGCCGGCGAACATCTTTCTGCATCGCGGACCCAATGGCGAAGTTCCCAAGGTGCTTGATTTCGGGATCGCCAAGTTCATCGGCGACTCGACGACCGATCAGCACATGACGCTCGATGGCTCGCTGGTCGGAACGCCGGCATATATGGCGCCCGAACGGTTCACCAACCAACCCTACGATGGCAAATCGGACGTCTACGCGGTCGGCGTGCTGCTCAACCAAATGATCTGCGGCGCGCTGCCGTTCCCCAGCCGACCAAGGCGCGCACGTCCTACGAGCCGATGGCCTTGATGATGATGCACACTGTGGAGCCACCAGTGCCGCTGCGCGAGCGCGACCCGAGTGTCCCGGTCACGCTCGAGGCGTTGGTCCTGCGCACCCTGTCCAAGGATCCGAACGAACGGCCGACGGCAGCCGAGCTCGCGCTCCTGCTGCTGGATGCGGTCGCGGGAGTTCCGCGCGATGCGGTTGCCAAGTTCGCAGCACCGCTGCTCGGGCTCGGGTCCTCGAAACCAGGACAGGTCATCAAGCTCGCCACCGAGCCGACCCGACCGATGCGCGGATCGCAGCCGCCGCCGACCAGTCCACCCGACAGCGACGATGGCAACCCTGATTCAGATCCCGGGGATCGCGGACGCGCATGACCACGGTCGACATTGCCCTGACGTTCGTAGACGACGCGCTGGTGAAGGCGCTCGGCGATGGCTACCGCGTCGTGCGTTGGGACGTTACCGTTCCGCCGCCGGCGAGCGCTCACGTCGCGGTGGTGGATGGACTCGCCGCGGCACGACTCGCGGTAGCCGCACCGCAGCACCTGATCGTCTTGCTCGAGCCGGCGGACGTGTCGTCGCTCGCGGCGATGCCGCGCCCGATCGCCGACTTCGTGGTCAAGCCGGCCGGTACCGACGAGATCGCGATGCGGATCCGGCGGGTCGCGGCGCTGCCACCCCGACCGCTCCAGCAGCTCCACGAGATCATGGTTCATGCCGTCGCCAAGACCAGCGACGTGGTCGAGATCTCGAATCCATCGGCGGTGCTCCAGTACGTCAACCCCGCGTACGAGACCGTGCTCGGGTTCGCACCGGCCGAAGCGATCGGCAAGACGCCGGCGCAGCTGGTTCGCAGCGACGCGCATCCGCCCGAGTTCTTCCGCGAGCTCGACCGCACGTTGCATGCAGGTCGCACGTGGTCGGGGACCTTGATCTCCAAGGCCCGCGATGGCCGGCTGGTTCACTTCGACACGACGATCACGCCGATCGTCAACGCGAAGGGCGAGACCACCCATCACATGGGCGTCAAGCGCGACATCACCGAGCGGATCGAGCGCCAGCAAGTCCTGCTCGAAGCGCACCGCGCCCTTCAGCAAGCGCGTGATACCGC
Source organism: Kofleriaceae bacterium (assembly GCA_050184455.1). GTDB lineage: Bacteria > Myxococcota_A > Polyangia > Haliangiales > Haliangiaceae > JABFXX01. The sequence goes on from JBFXAI010000038.1 coordinate 60,023, forward strand.
GGTCGCCGCGAGCCGCGCCAAGAGCGACTTTCTCGCCAACATGAGCCACGAGCTGCGGACCCCGCTCAACGCGATCATCGGCTATAGCGAGATGCTGATCGAAGACGCCGGCGGTGACGAGCAGACCCTCAAGGACCTCAACCGAATTCGCGCCGCGGGTACTCACCTGCTGGCACTGATCAACGACATCCTCGACATCTCCAAGATCGAGGCCAACAAGGTCCAGCTGACGCCAGAGACGTTCTCGCTGGCCGAGTTGGTCGAATCGGTAGCCGCGACGGTCGAGCCGCTCGCCGACAAGAACCACAACAAGTTCATCGTGCGCTGCGAGCGTGGCGTGGGTGCGATGTTTGCGGACCGCACACGGCTGCGCCAGATCCTGTTCAACTTGCTTTCGAACGCGTGCAAGTTCACCAAGAACGGCGAGATCGAGCTCTCGGTCGCACCGCTCGCAGGATCGCGCGTCGAGCTGAACATCCGCGACACCGGGATCGGGATCTCGCCCGAGCAGCAAGCCAAGCTGTTCCAGCCGTTCGTGCAAGCCGATTCGTCGACCACGCGTGAATACGGCGGCACCGGCCTCGGCCTGGTGATCTGCCGCCGTCTGGTCGAGCTGATGGGCGGAGCGATCGGGCTTACCAGCGCGGTTGGCTCCGGTACGACGTTCACCGTCGAGCTGCCGACCGAGGTGATCGGTTCTAGCGCCGAGATCCGGTTGCCGGCGCGCAACGGCCGAGTAACGCCGCTCGTGCTGATGATCGACGACGATCCGGATACTCGCGACCTGTTCAAACGGACGATGAGCCGGCGCGGATTCGACGTCGAAGTGGCGGGCACCGGATCGCAAGGCATCGACCTCGCCGCGCGGCTCAAGCCCGACGTCATCGTGCTCGACGTCAAGATGCCAGGGATGAGCGGATGGGACGTGCTGTCCGCGCTCAAGCTCGCCGATCGCACTGCGCACATCCCCGTGATCATGCTGACGGTGATGCAGGAGCAGGCGGTCGGCCAGGCGCTCGGCGCCGTCGATTACTTGATCAAGCCGCTCGATCCAGATCGACTGACCGCGACCGTCAAGCGCCACCTTCGCGTCGCGTCCCCCGCGCGTGTATTGGTGGTGGAGGATGACGAGCCGACGCGGGATCTGATCGCGCGAACCTTGTCGACGGCTGGCCACCGCGTGACGACGGCAGAGAACGGTCGCGTCGGTCTCGATCGCGTCAGCGAAGCGCCGCCCGACATCGTGATCCTCGATCTCATGATGCCGGTGATGGACGGATTCACGTTCCTCCATCATCTCCGCAAGCTCCCCGAGCACGCCAAGCTCCCGGTGATCGTCGCGACTGCACGGGAGCTATCGGCGATCGAGCGGCAGGCGCTCGAGGCGACCGCGCAGCGCGTGATCACCAAGCAGTCGCATACCCGCGAACAGCTGTTGTCGCTGATCAGCGATCAGATCGCGACGCTGGTCGAAGATCGAGCGGCCGAATGACCGGTCGCCGGCTGCTGCTCGTCGAAGACAACGAGATGAACCGCGACATGCTCGCGCGCCGGTTGCGCCGGCTCGAGTTTGTCGTCGAGCTCGCCGTCGACGGCGAAGACGGTGTTGCCAAGGCGGTGGCCGATCCACCAGACCTCGTACTGATGGATCTCAGCCTGCCCAAGCTCGACGGCTGCGCCGCGGCCCGACAGCTGCGCGCGATCCCCCAGACCGCCAAGGTCCCGATCATCGCGCTCACCGCACACGCCATGGAGACCGATCGCCAGCGCGCGCTGGACGCCGGATGCAACGACTTCGATACCAAGCCGGTCGAGATTCATCGGTTGATGGACAAGATCCGCGCGCTGTTGGAGGAATAGGTACTCTCGCTTCATGCGACTCTCGCGGCCTCCGTTGTACGTGCAGGTGATCGTCGGCGTCGTGCTCGGCGCGATCGCGGGTACGGTGATGGGAATCGACGCCCGGGTGCTCGGCGTGTCCACCGCGGATCTCGGCCAGCTCGGGATGCTGGTGATTCGGATCCTCAAGATGCTTGCGGTGCCACTGGTGTTGTTGGCGATCATGGATTCGATCGTCCGCAGCGACGAGATCACCGGGCGCAAGGGGCTGCGCTTGATCGTGATCTGCCTGGTCAACGTCTCGGTGGCGTTCACGATCGGTCTGACGCTGATGAATCTGGTGGAGCCTGGAACCGCGTTCGTCGGCCATCTCCAGGAGCTCGCGGTCGGCTTACCAGCCGGACGACAGGCACCAGAGGGGGCCACGCTGTCGTTGCTTCCCAACCTCAACAACTGGATCCCCGAGTCGATCGCCCAACCGTTCAACGAGAACAATGTGATCGCCGTCGTGTTGATCGCGATCCTCGCGGGCGCGGCGATCAGGAAGGCTCGCCGCGATCCGGACCTAGCCCCCGCGATGTCGACGGTCGCGCTGGCGATCGAGGGCAGTTACCGCGTCGTCATGCAGATGTTGACGTGGGTGATCAAGGTCGTGCCGTTTGCGGTGTTCTGCGTCGTCGCACAGGTTGTCGGCAGGGCTGGCATCGGCGTGTTTCACGCGATGTGGGGGTTTCTCGCGATCATCCTGGTCGGATTCGCGATTCACGGACTGATCTATTACCCGTTGGTGGCGTGGCTGGTCGGAGGCAAATCGCCGCGGATCTATCTAGGTCGCGGCGCGGATGCGGTGCTGACCGGTCTGTCGACGAACTCGAGCCTCGCGACGGTACCGATCACCCTGCGCTGTCTCGATCGCATGGGCGTGTCACAGGGGTCGGCGCGGCTCGCCGCCTGCGTCGGGACCAACCTCAACAACGACGGGATCACGCTCTACGAAGCGATGGCGGCGCTGTTCTTGGCGCAAGCACTTGGCTACGACCTCTCGCTGGGCACGCAGATCACGATCGTGGTCGCATCGCTGATGGCAGGGATGGGCGTTGCGGGCGTACCCGAGGCAGGCTACGTCGTGCTGCCGCTGGTGCTCGCGGCGGCCGGCATGTCGGAAGCAGTGGTCACCGCGGTGTTGCCGTTGGTGTTTGCGGTCGACTGGGTGCTCGCGCGCTGCCGGAGCGGCGTGAACGTGCTGTCCGATATGGTCGTCGCCGTGCTGTTGGACGGGCGTGGTCGCACCCAAGCCAGCCCTCCGCCGCCGAGTCAGTGACTATCGCGGCGCGCGTGCCTGTGCGCGGGCATAGGCGGGACGCTCGCTCACGCGGTCGAAATACGCGGATAGCGAGGGGAACTTTGCCACCGCAGGGATCTTCGCGCGACCCTCGGTGGAGGCGAACACGGACCAGACGATGTCGACCATCGTGAACTGCTTGCCCATGAACCATGCGTGATGCTGTTCGAGTTGCGCATCGGCGAACCCGAGCAGCCGTGCGACGGCCTCGGAGTCTTTGGCGTCGATCGCACGAGATAACCGCTTGCTCTGAAAGTCGATCCAGCGATCGGCGTCCGCCTGAAGCGCGAGCGGTGTCGGCCACAACTGTCCGTGCTTGCGGCGAACCAAATGGCGCAAGATCGCGCCAAGCTCGACGGTGGCGACATCGCCGTCATGCAGCGACGGCCCCGGGCTTCCCCACGTCTTGGTGAAGATGCCGTCGGGAACGATCTCGTTGTTGTACGTGACCCTGAGCTCCTCCAGCGCAAATAGCACGCGCGGCGTGTTCGGACAGTTGCGGGTACTACGAACGACGATCACCAGAACATGGTAACGCGGTCACCCACCGGCGTTGGAGCGGCTGATCAACGTTTCGTGCTGGAGATGGCGCTGGACCCTGGTCAGGCAGCCGACATCCGGGCTCGTGATCGGTTTCGCAGTTGGCGGATACCCACACGGCCAGCACCCGCCGCACTCGGTGATCACGTGGTATCAGCTGTCGTCATGTTCGAGGGTCCCTTGCGCAGCACTAAGTTCGCGGTGGCGCTGATGCTGCTGATGTCCGGCTGCGACTTCCCGCGACCGGAGCTGCTCGCGCCACCAGATGCAGCATCTCCCGCGATGTGCGATCCGCTCGCACCATTCGATCGGATCGTGCCTGTCATGGGGCTGGCGGGGGCGGGTCCGCAAGGCACCTGCAGGCTGTCGCCAGATGAACTGACCTTGTATTTCTCGGCCGACGATATCTACGTCGCGACCCGCGCGACGCGTGAAGCCGCGTTCGGCGCACCGGTGACGCTGGCGATCAACTCGAGCGAGGTCGACTACGACCCGTACATCACTCCTGACGGCATGACGCTGGTGTTTGGCTCGGCGCGCGAAACCACGGGCCAGCGGGTGTGGCGCGCGCAGGCGTCGGACAGCGCGGATGGATTCACTTCTCCGGCCATGTTGTCGCCGCTGTTGGCGGGGCTCGCCGATGCCGACGATGAAAAGCAGCCGTTCTTGTCGTGGGATGAATCGCAGCTGTGGTTCGTGTCGAGCCTCGCGGCGACGGGCACCCAGGGGCAGGCGGAGATCTGGAGGGTGCCGCGAACCGCGGTCGGGTTTGGCACCCCGGTGTTGGAATCGCAGCTGAACTCGAGCCGGCGCGATTGGCTGCCGATGGTCAGCGCCGATCAGCTGACGATCTATTTCGCGTCAGACCGCCCAGTGACGCCGGACCCCGAGGGCACGTTACTGCACATCTGGCGGTCGCATCGCGATCATCTCGACGACGAGTTTCCGCCGCCGACGCCGGTGACCGAGCTCAACAGCGGCGAGCACAATACGGTTCCTGGATGGCTGTCCAAGGACAATTGCCGGTTGTACTTCCCGAAGGCCACGCTCAACTACACCGAGTCGCATCTCCACATGGCAGTTCGCGACCCGTGAGCGAGGGCTGGGACGCGATCAAACGCCAGCTCGAAGCCGAGCTCGGCGAGCCGGTCACGGTCGACGCGCTGACCGGCGATTGGCGGATCGCACAGCGCGCGGCGGGTCATCGCCACTCCGCGGACGACGTCCTGACCGCGTACTACGCGCTCGCGCATGCGGACGCGGCTGCGCTCGCGCTGGATCTCGGAACTGGAATCGGAGGGGTCGGGCTCCTGGTGCTGTGGGGGCTGCGTGCGGCGAAGCTGGTCTGCGTCGAGGCTCAGGACATCAGCGTCCGATTGCTGCGCGCCAACATCGCCGGCAATCAACTCGAGGAGCGCGTCGAGGCACACCACGGCGATCTGCGGACGTTCGACAGCCCGCTGCGGTTCGAGCTGATCACGGGGAGTCCACCATACTTCCCGGTGGGTACCGGCATCGTGCCGGCAGACTCGCAAAAGGCACATGCGCGGTTCGAGCTGCGCGGCGACGTCAATGATTACGCGCGGACCGCGGCGCGGCTACTGCGCGATGATGGTGTGTTCGTGTTCTGCTTCCCGACCCCGCAGCGCGAGCGCGCGCTCGCGGCGGTGGATCGCGCTGGGCTCGAGCCGATCGCGTATCGCGACGTGATTCCTCGCGTTGGGTTGCGCCCGTTGTTCACGCTGTTCGCAGCGCGACTTGCGAGCGGGGCGGTGGGCGCCGGACGAGCCGATCCGCCGCTGACCGTGCGAGAGCACGACGGCTCGCTGTCTGACGAGATGCGCGCGGTGCGTCGACGGTTCGGGTTTACCGATTAAGGGCTGACCTCATAGCTGACGCGCGCGCTCACGCAGATCGTGGCGTCCATCGTCCACGCGATGGTCGGCAGCTCGCCTTCGAACGCGAGGTCGATCGCGATCGATCCGGTGGCGAGATATTCGAGGGCGTTGCGTTCGCTGGTCACCGGGGCTCGCAGCGCACCGTCGCTCGACACGCAGTCGCCGTCGCACGCGTAGGCATCGATCGTCGGTAGCGTGGAGCTCGGGTCGCCGCTCGCGATCGCGACGCGGGCGGAGTGAACGAACGTGAAATCGGAGATGCCCGAGGTCGGCGTGAGCGTGGCGTGCACGAACGACAGCTCGCCATCGAGGTCGGCGAGGTCGTCGAGTCCTTCGAGGTCGTCGATCACGAAGCTCTCCGACAGCGAGGTCGTGCCAGCGGCAGCTCCATCGATCTCGATGCCATGGATCGTGACGCAGGTCTCGGGAACCGTGGCTTCGACTTCGAGCAGCGGACATCCTGGGGCCAACAGCAGCATGGCCGCGAGCGGCGCGAGCTTGACGAGCATGGTCTTGGTCCTCATTTGAAGTAGACGATCCATCCGAGCCGCGCCGAGACCGTGGTGATCTGGAGGTGTGGATCCTTGGGGAACGAAATCGTTGTCTGGGCGTCGCTGTCGGCCGCAGCGGCGGCCTCGAGCTCGTGCACATCAGCCATTACGCGGCTCATGCCAGCGTGGATGTAGAACGTCATCCAAGTCCGGCCGAGCTCGATGCCGACGTGGGCGTTGGCGTAGTCGTAACCGACGCGCTCGAGCACGGGAGACGAGAACGCTTCGTCACCGCTGATCATGCGTGCGAGTGGATTGGCGTCGCCCTCGGTGTAGTGGCCGTAGTCGATCGTGAGCGACGGTGTGACCCAGCTGGAGAACGGGACGTAGGTCGCGCCCGCGCGAACTCCCGGGCTAATGCCGTTGTGGGATACGCCGAGATGTAGGCGAAGTGGGCGCAGTGGGCGAGCCACCACCGACACGGTGGCGCCGTCCGGCACACCGACGTCGGCCATCACGCCGAACCGCTTTGGCGCGGCGTCGCCCGGCGCCGCGACGACCATGAGCCCTGCGAGCGTTGCGAGGAACGTTGCCGCGCGGCGTGTCATTCCAAACCAGCATCGACCAGCCCGCGCGCGCCACCAAGATGCCTTACCCGTAGCGCATCCCAGAATTTCGGCGGCGTGTGTGACCTGTCGGATGCCCCGCTACGCGCGAACCGCGACGGGGTTACGGCATGCCGTGACGGCGTTACGGTTCCTATACTGGAGCCGCGAGGAGGCGCCTCGGCACTGCAGGGACACCTCACGGGCGCAGAGCGACAGCAAACAGCGAATACACGGGCAACGGATCCGGAATGCAGCGGCAGCGCACGAGGTCGCGGTGGTGGCGATCGCGAGCGCGACGACAAGAGCGGCGTACTGGAACGAGCGGGAGCAGGCGCTAGTCAGCGGGCAATGGAGCGACGGTAATCGGCGCCAGCCGCCGGAGGCGATTGGTGCCAGGCGGGAAGATGGCCGGCAGCCCGGCGAGGTAGTCGCGCCGGGCACGGCGGTACTCCACCAGGAAATTCTTGTACTCGAGAA
>JBFXAI010000039.1:0-66883 GCA_050184455.1 Kofleriaceae bacterium
GAGTTCGCGACGCTGGTCTGGGTCGACTGGTTCAACAACCGCCGCCTGCTCGAGCTACTCGCCTACGTGCCACCGGTCGAGTTCGAAGCGGCGTACTATCGAAGCCAACAGAGTCACGCCGTGGCGGCATGACTCACGACAACAAGCCTCCGGAGATCCCGGGGCGGTTCAGAGGTCTCCAGCGCTCACGTCTTCATCGTGGCGTTCATCTATGGCGCGCGCGACTTCGAAACGTGGCGGCGTGAACGAGAGCGTCGCTGACCGCTTGCTTGGTCGATCGACCTTGCGGAGACGCAGCCTTCTCGGTGAAGCCGAGCTTCGCGAGACCATACTCGCGGGGGAGGCTGTTCGTAGAGCCGCAGACCTAGAGGACGGCGGTGGCAGTGTGGGCGCCGCGCTGAATGGAGTGCCGTTGGACGGCGAATTGACCCGTGCGAAGTTGGAGGAGGCCGTCCAGCGTCGCGACGTCCAAACGACCGTTGGTCAAATGCTGACATCGATGTTCAAGGTGAATCCGTGGAACCCATCGATCCTAGATCGATCACAGGCCGCTTTGACCGTCACCTGTAGTTGGGAACCTGCACCGATCGTCGGTACCCCACGCCGCAGGTAGCGCGCGCCGCAGCATCGCGTTCCCTTGCCGATGAACTGTGGATGTGATGGCTGCCGTCGTTGTATGCAGATACTTCCTCCACCTTAGCTGAGACGTTCTCCCGGCGTCTGCAGCTCACTCCAGGCAACGGCCGCGCAGAACGCTGACCTGATCGCGCTCATTGTTGACCAGGAGATCAACGCGACCATCGTGGTCGACGTCTTTAAGGGAGACGCTGAATACACCGTTGCCTGCGTGATAGTGCACCGGCGCCAGGAACGTCCCGTCTCCGCGACCAAGCTGGACCACGACGGAGTAGGGTGAGTTCGTCACCATATCGACCGAACCATCGCCGTTGAGATCGCCAAATGCGCGGTCGGTCCCATTCAAACCGACCATGCTCAACGGCGGTGCTAGCGTCCCGTCCCCATTGCTCAACATCACGCGCATGTGCGAAGTAGCGGTGCCGACGAGGTCGACGTTGCCGTCCCCGTTCACATCCTGAGCCACGAGGTTCAGTCCGGGTGGATCCACCGTGGTCCGCACAGGAGCCCCGAACGTACCGTCGCCGTTCCCGAACATGACGTCCTCTTGATACCCACCAACGTTGCGATGGAGCACGATGTCGGGCTTGCCGTTGTTGTCGAGATCGAGAACGGCCATTCCGTAGATGTGGGAGCCACTCACCAGCGTCACACCCGCAGCGAACGATCCGTCGCCAATGCCCGCGAAGTATTCGAGTCGACCCGATGACACGAGATCCGTCTCAGCGATAAGGACGTCTTTGAACCCGTCACCATTGACGTCCTTGATCGCGCTCGCCGAGGGATAGTTCGCGAGCATGAACGGCGGACCAGGCGACAACGTGCCGTCGCCGTTGTTGCGGATCGCCTGACTCTCTTGCGAGTCAATGATCACGAGATCGAGACGGGTGTCGTTGTCCAGATCAGCCAGAAGGCTGCGAAATCCGAACGCTGTGGCCGCGAACGCGCTGGTCGACGCATCGAACTCGCCGGCGCCCGTCGCGACCCGCGTCACGACCTTTGATGCTGGCGGATCGTTTTGCGCAATCCCGAGCAGATCGACCCATCCATCGCTGTTGATGTCGGTCATCCGCGCGCCGCGAAGCTCGAGACTCCCCTCGAAGGTGTACTGGTTGCGAAGCTCGAACATGCTTGTCGCGCCGTTGTTTAGGTACGGGACAATGCCGGAGCCTGTCCACAGCGCGAGGTCGATCCGAGCGTCACCATTGAGGTCTCCAAGGGCGAGATCCAGCGCGCGACCGTCCACGTCTACGACGATCGAATTGACCAGCTGACCCGTGCCCGTTCCGAGCATGACACTCGCACCGTCGTCGCCTTTGTATGCAGCGGCTATGTCGACGTGGCCGTCACCATTCATGTCAGCCGCAGCGAGGACGCGAGAAAGGTCGCTGGACTGATCTCCGGCGAGGTACGTCGTAGGCGCGCCCAGAGCGCCACTGCCCGTGTTGAGCATGACCGCAACCAATGAATCATTCACCGTTTGCGTCCCGAGAGCCACGTCGAGCTTTCCGTCCTCGTTCAGATCGGCAAGCGCGATTCCCCACGTGCTCGGCGCATTCGTGTGGTTGTACGTAACAGGCGCGGCGAACGCCCCGGTGCCCGTATTCACCAGAACGTTGACGGTGGTGTTGCTATTCGTAGCCACGATGTCCGGTCGGTTGTCACCGGTGAGGTCCCCGATCGCGATCTCAAGAGCTGTATTCATCCCTAGATCGTAGGTTTGCGCCGCACCGAACGACGTAGCCGTATTGATCAATACGGCTACGTCGCCGCCACTCGAGGCACGTGCCACCAAGTCGGGCTTTCCATCACCGGTTAGATCAACGGCATCGACGCTGCCGATGTTCAGCGTGGCGTCATACGATGTAGGCGATCCGAACAACCCTGTGCCGTCGTTGAGGACCACATACAGGTTCTTCTGCTGTGACCCACCATAGATGAGATCCGGTTTGCTGTCGCCGTTGACGTCCATCACGTCAAACGCCGCGGAATTCATCGGAACGGAGATCGAACTGAGCGCTGCGAATGTTCCGTCGCCGAGTCCTTTGGCAACTCTGATCGTCGAGAGATTGGCATGGATCACATCGTGGATGCCATCCCCGGTCACGTCGGCGATCTCGAACGCAACGGTGTCGACCGCGAGCATCGGCACGCCTGGGAACCCAAGCACGCCGTTGCACGGCAGGCTCACAGGCAGCGGCGGGTCCGGCATTGGAGTGTCATGCGCATCGGTGCCATCGGTAGTGCCCGCGTCGGTCATGCCCGCGTCGCCAGGAGTGTGCGACTCGTTCCCGCACGCGCCCATAGCTGAGAGGCCTACGAGAGCAGACAAGATCAACGCAACCCACCGGCTGCGTTTCAAAGCTCCGTGACGGACCTCGAGGCGAAGGTCCGCGCGCATCGTGGTCGTGCTCTCGACCGAACAGAGGCCTATCGTTGCCATCCTCGATTCTTCGCACATCGCCGGCTAACCGGTGGAAGAACCTTCCGATGCGCGCAGGATCGACACATTTTGGCGCACGGGATTCGTCCACGGCGACCGAGACCACATCGATCGCCGAGACGGCGAGAATAGGTCACTCTGAGGGCGTCGGAGCCACGCTCGCAATCCAAAACGAGCCATCGACGGCGGAGGTGTCCTTGCCGAAATCGCCGGTCGTGCGCTCGGACACCTGGACCACCAGGCCAGGCACCGGCGCGCCCTGCTCGTCTGCCCCGGTGACACGCCGAGGATCCGAAGACTTCCGTCGGCGGCCGTGAACACCGTGATCGGTGCGTTGCCGCCGGCCAGTCCGGGCATGCCTTGATCGATCACGACGTAGCAGTGCCTCCATGAGTTGAACATGAATCGGCCGGCTGGCGACATCGCCCACCGGCCGAGACTTCTGTTTCGAATCTTCGAGCGGGATAACGGATTCGACCGTCGGCCTTGAGCTTAGAAATTCCCCGAGGCCGACTCCGTCACCTGCACCGGGAAGAGGCGCGAGCCCTGACTCCGAGCGAACCAACGCAGGGTGCTTACCCTCCAACTTCGGCTTCTACGAACGGAGTGCAACGACCGTCTAGCCATGGCTGCGAAAGATCGCCTGTCTGCACTCGAACTCACGGCGCGTGCCGGACTAACGCACGACGTTGACCTGCAGCCGTCGGTTACCCTAGGATCGCCAAATGGGGAAATTGCGTGGGAGTCTAGGATTGGCATTGGCACTCCTGTTCGCGAGCTGCACCTCGGACGGAGCAATGGGAGCGATGGGAGTCGAAGGCGCCGAGGGACCTGCTGGGCCGGCGGGTCCTGCTGGAGCGCAAGGCTCACCTGGGGAGACTGGCACGCAAGGCATGCAAGGCATCCAGGGCATCCAGGGCATCCAAGGTCCACCAGGTATGCCATTCCTCTTCAAGGACTATCTCAACGCTCCTTCTGGGAACCTTGGCACGGCCGGAACCACGCTGACTGTTGATCTAGGTGTTCAGCCGGCGCAGACCGTGAGGTTTGAGGTTGTGATCCTGGGACAGATCACCGCGAGCCTTAGCTACGCCAGCCCAGATGCAGGGGGGCAGCTCCAATGCGCCGCAGTGAACACGTGGGTCATCATTTGCCAAGCGGCCGCGCACTTCGCGGCAGGGAATCAGAGCCTTGTGTTCACGGTTGACACGAGCGGCACCACTGGCACCCAAACGATCACCCGTGCCGTGGCCACGGCATGGGCTATCGCGATCGATTGATCCTTAGTCGACCTTGTCCGCGGAGTGGGGCGTCCTCACTTGGGATCGCTCACGACATGTGGTCAACGCAGATCGACCTTTCCTGCACGGTTATCGCCCTCCACGGATGCCGACCGACGATCGCGGTCGTCGTAGGTCGCAGTCGTCGTAGGTCCCCGCGACTCGCGCATGATGGAGCGCATGTACGGCCGTATCGACACGCGGCGGCTCTTAATCAAGAAGGGCCGGGGGGCTGGACGCACCCGGGAACGAATCCACACGGCTTGCCAACCGCTTGAGAAGAACCTAGAGCGCGACGCGACCGAAGTGGAGCGGGATAACGGATTCGAACCGTCGACCTTCAGCTTGGGAAGCTGACACTCTACCGCTGAGTTAATCCCGCAGAGCTGCGTAAACCTACCGGAATTCAGCAGCGGGTCAAGCGCTCCGTGCCCTCGGGTTGTTGGTTCACGCGCGAAGCGGCCTCGCTCCGGGAGCGGGAGCTCATCGGTTGTGATGGCATGGACCTCGGTCACCCTCGCCGCGCGGGGTCATACGTCGACGTCGTGCCCGTTCGCACCGCAGCCGCCAGATGGCGCCCGATCGTCGGGCACGCCTCCTCGATCCTCCGCATCGCATCGGCAAGCCGGCGCCGCACGTTCTGCCTCGCGCGCTCAGCTGCACGGGCGACGCGGCGCTCGCGGCGGCCGAGGCCGTAGGCGCTGGACAGCTCCGCGGTCAGGGCCCCGATCTCCTCGGCGATCCGATCGCGGCGGCCGGCATCGTTCCACGACTCGGCTTCCTCGAGCTCCGCACGCAGCGTGCGGAGGCGATTCTGATAAGCGGCCTTGGTGTCACGATCGATCACCTCGCCGGCGTCACCGGCATCGACAACGTCGGCGTCGACGAGATCGAGTGCATGGAGCTCGCGTCCGGGCGAAGCGATGAGCTTGGCGAGCATCTGGATGCCGCGGCTGTCCTTGATTCGGCACAGCTCACCGAACCCGGCGACGGTCCAGAACTCGCCCTCGCAGGTAATCGTCACCACGGCGTCCGACGCCGAGCGAGGGACGGCTGCAACGGGCAACGGAGCTCCGCCAAGCCGGGGCTGGAGCTCGTCGCACGTCATGACGACATCGGGCACGTCGAGATCGATCGCAGCGGCGCGCGCCAGCGTCGCTAGCTCTCGCGCGCGCGGCAAGGCGTCGGCGCCGCCGCGCTCCACGAACGTGACGGCCCACTCGGCGCGAACGCGCGCGGCGAGGGGACGGGCGCCGAGCTTTGCGCATAGCGCAAGCGCGGCCTCGGCGTAGCGATCGACATCATCCCATTGCTCGAGCAACGCACTGGTCCGCATGAGCTCGTGATCGGCGAGGCCCATCACCATGAAACCGATGCTGGTGACCATGAGCGGTCGGCCGTGCTCCTCGACGAGATATGGATGGAGCCGAGCTGCGAGCGGTCGATCGCGCAGGGTCCAGGCGAGCTGACCGAGCATTCCGAGGCCGTGATACGAAATCTCGGACTCGGCGTGGTGGTGCAGCCATTCGAGCTCGGCGCGCGCCTCAGGCAGCCGGCGGTTGTGGGCATGCGCCCAGCCTCGAAGCGCGTGCGCGAACGCTTCAAACCCTGGCGTCATGAGGGTCGTCACCTCGTCGATCCGCGTCGGGTCGCGGAACGCTTCGATCATCGAACGACGGACGATCTGCTGCATCTCGAGCGTGGCATCGCCGAGGCGCTCGCGGATCGCGAACGCTTCCTCGGCGAGCCGGGTGGCCTCGGCATGGCGGCCCTCCCACTGGGCTCGCATCGAACGGAACATCAGCGGAACCCACGCGTAGCGAGGCTGACGGAGCTCGGTCGCGAGCGCGTCGTACTCGGACACGGCGAGCTCGAACCCGTCGACGTCGCCAAGATCGACGCGATCGAACGCGAGCCGCTGCAACGATCGAAGCAGGCGGGGTCGATCGCCATGCTCGCTGGCGAAGCGCGCGACCTCCTCATTGAGTGGAACACGCTGCTCGGGCCTCGCGAAATCGGTGAGCGCGCCGATCGCGGCGAACATGACGTCCGCGAGCACGCGTCGATCGCCGAGGCGCCGCGCCATCGCGACAGCATCGAGGGCGAGCGCGACAGGCTCGCGCGGATTTCGCGCGGGCTGCCGGGCGGCGGCGAGCCGGGCCATCACCTGCGCGCGCCACGGATCATCCCCGGGGGGCAACAGGGTCAGCGCCTCCTCGAGCATCCGGATCATAACCCGATCGACCTGCCCGACCGCGACGTCGGCACCGAGCGCGAGCGCGGCACGCGCAAACAGCTCGCCGTTGCGAAGGCCACGCGCGAGCTCGCTCGCAGCAACACACGGCGGCTGCGCACGCGCGCGATCGCCGCCTCGGACATATGCCTGGCCTTGCCGCAACAACAGCTCGGCGCGTTCGAGCGTGCTCCCGGGCTGCGCGATCGCGAGGGCCTCGAGCGCGTGCTCGTAGAGCACCGCGGCGTCGGCGAACGCCACGCGTGCTTCAGCTGCTTCGGCGGCACGTCGCGCAGCAGCGATAGCCTGCGGAGCACACTCGGCGCCGGCGGCTCGCCAGTGATGTGCAATCTCGCCGAACGGCGCGAGCGGATCGTCGGCGTGGTGACGGGCGAGGGTCTCGGCCGCGCGTCGATGCGACCGGGTGCGAACCGCGACCGGAAGCTCGCCGGCGAGGGTCTCGGCGACAAGCGCATGCGAGAACCGATAGCAACCAGCTTCGGCGCGGATCACGACGTCGGCCGCCACAGCCTCGTCGATCGCCTCCTCGAGGGCGGCGGTGGTGACGCCGGCAACCTCGGCGGCGAGCGTGACCGCGAACGTTCGACCGACGACAGCCGCCGCCTGCAGCAGCGCGACAGTGGCTGGCGACAACAACGCAAGCCGCTCGCGGATCACGGCGCGGACACCGGCGGGTACGTCGACGGGTCCGGAGCTGCGCGCGGCAAGCAGCTTCAACAGCTCGCGCACGAACAGCGGATTGCCATCGCTCGCCTCGTGGATCATGCGAGCCGCCGCATCATCATCGCGTCCTGTGACCTCGTTGACGATCGCGCCGACCTCGCGTGGGTCGAGCCGCTGCAGCGCCAGCGTGTGGCCCGCGCGGCCAAGCTTGCCGAGCGCGGCTTCGACGCCGGGGTCGCGCCGCGCCTCGACATCGCGATGACTTCCGAGCAGCACGATCCGCATGCGCTTGAGCTGTGGCGCGACGAGCGCCGCGAGCTGCAGCGACGATGGATCGGCGACGTGCAGATCATCGAGCACCACGACCACGGGCTCGCGTGCGGCGGCGGCCTCGAGATAGCCGACCACGGCGTCGTAGAGCGGGAACGGATCGACGCCGACGCTGCTGCTCGCACCGCGCCCGAGCTCGGGCAACACGCGCTCGAGCTCGACGGCAGAGGCATCTCGCCCACCGGGGCGTGATCCGAGCGCACGCAGCGCCTCGATCCATGGCCAGTACGGCGGTGCACTACTCACCTCCCACGCGCGTCCCCACGCGACCGCGAATCCGCGGTCGGCTGCACGAGCCGCGCACTCTTCGAGAAATCGCGTCTTGCCGATCCCGGGCTCGCCACTGATAAGCGCCACCGTGCCGCGACCGGATTCGGCGCCATCGAGCCACGACGCGAGTGCGTCGAGCTCGGCATCGCGACCGACCAGCCGGGGCACCGACCGGTGCTATCACGTGGCTCTACTTCTTGACCATCGTCGCGGTCAACAGCCACGCCTGCTGCCCGCCAACCGTCCCTTCATTGCGGAACTCGATCTTCGAGCCGTCGGCGCTCAGCGACATCCGGATCGCCTCCTGGAGAGGCTTGCCATCTTGCGTGCCGGAGTAGACGAACTTGAGCGCTCGATCTTTGACGCTCGGCGGCGCCGCGACGTGATCGTGGATGTCTCCACGCGTGGTCACCGCGAACCAGTGGTAGCGGTTCTGGGTCGCGTCGTAGCCGAACAAGTCGGTGCCCTCGACACGGCCCATCCCCTCGATGTCGAACTTGGAGTGACACAGGATGCCGAATCCGCCCGCGGTGGGCGCGCACGACACCGTGAACTCGACCTTGCGCTTCTGGCCGCCGAACGTCCCCTGAGCGTTCTGCGCTTTCCACTCGCCGACCATGGCGTACATCGGCTGGATTTCCTTTGGAAGTCTTGGATCTGGAGCGCCCTGCGCGAACGCCGAGCTGGTGAGTGCGGCGAGGGTGGTGAACAGAGCTGCGGTATGGGTCTTCATGATGTCTCCTTTCCCAGGAGGCGTGACAAACCCGGTCACGGTGTGACGAATCAGGGTCTCCGCGACGGACGGCGATAGAGAGGCTCCCGGGAACGTTTCCGCGGAAACGTCGGGCCGCGATCGACGATCAGGTCACGAAGCGCCACTGCGCGGGACGCAACTTCTTCAGCGAACGCGCCATCACGGCTGGGTCGGAGGGCGCTGCGTCCCGCGCGATCTTGAACATCGCCTCGGCGACGACGGAGCCGATCGCATGGATCGCTTCGTGGCGAGTGAGGCCGGCCTTCAGGAGGCGTGCGAGGGTCTCGTGGACCTCGGGCGGATCCTGCGCCGCGAGCTGGTTCTCGACGACCATGTGGACGATCGCGTGGAGCTGACCATTGGGCGTGTCGGGATGATCGGACAGCGAACGATGATGGGCCTCGATCGCTTTCGTCCTCCGCGACTCGGTCATCGCGAGCCAGGCTTCCGGATCGGGAGCTTGTTCGGCGTCGTACGAGCTCGCGCCGCGTGCGGGGCGCTTGGCGCGCGGCTTCGCGCCATCGAGGCCGAGCTCGCGACGCATGCCGGCGAAGTCGACGCTGGCGCCGCCGGGCATCCCGAGGGTGCTGTTCTCGATGTCCTTGAGCAATGCGTCGACCTGGTCGCGACCGGTCTTCGTGCGCGCAGCTTGGCGGGGAGTCTTTCCGCCGAGCGCGGGCAGCGCGTCGTCGAGCCACTGGCGATAGTGATCGCGCAGCATGGAACCGATCAGCTCGGCCTGCTCGTCGGCGGGGAGCTCGGGCGCCGAGCTCCGGGGTTGCTGCTTTGCGTGCCGCATGGCGGACTCGGGATCTTGGATCGAGTCGAGGCCTCGCACGATGGCGTCGCCGAGCATGCCGTCGAGCATGCGCTTGCCGCGGTCGTTGCGCTCGCGCGACATGGTCTCGAGCACCAACTCGCCGTCGCCGATACGGACAAACCCGAGCACGACTGGGGTCGACCGCTTGCGGCCCTTGCTAGGAGGCTCGATCCACGCGTATCCATGACCATCGAACGTGAGCTCGGGTGCCTGTTCGAGCCGCTCGCGTACCCGCGCTTCATCGTCCACCCGATAGTGCGCCTTGCAAAACAGCATCGCGTCACCATCGCTCGTGCTGAGCGTGGGTATTTCGGAGTTTCGAACGGCCTCGCGCATCGCTTTGACCGGCGCCCACGCGACCATCGCCGCGAGTTGGCGATCGAGCAGCTCGGGATACTCGTTCCGCGCCTCCGCGATCGCGGTCTCGAGTGCGCTGCGCACGACGTCGAGGTGGGCTCGCGGAACGACGCACACCGATCCGGTGAGCTCGAGCTGGTCATCGACTGGCATGAGCCAGGCGAACAGCACGTCCCATTGTTTGAGCTGTTCGGTGGCGGACACTTCTCGCACCGAGACGGTCTTACCCGACACCAGATCGCGAAGCTCGAACCCAACCGCTCGCTTGACCGCAACAATCTCGAACAACGACGCCCAGGACTGCTGCAACGCCATCAGCGCGGCGACTTGTCCGCGTGGCAGCGCACGCCCTCGTTCCGCGAGGAAACGATCGACGACGCGCCGGCCTTTTGCGTCGCGGTAGCCATAGAACACGTATCCGCTCGCGATCGCCATCTCCCATTCCTCGGGCGGCGATTCGAGATCGAAGAATCGAAGATACGCGGTGTCACTCGCGTTGCCCGCGCTCTCACCGAACTGATTCAACCCAGCCCACGCCGCGTTGTAGTCATCCTTCGTGAAGCCGGTCGCAACCTCTGGCTCGCGCACCAGGGCGAGCCCGCCGAGATGGACACAACCGGAAGGGCAGCTGATCTCGGCGAGCCGATGCTTGCCACAACACAGCGAGCAGATCGAGCCGCCGAGCGCAGGGCAGGTCCGTTTGCCCTTGCGTCGCTGGCAGTAGCTGCACGTGGCCATGTCGGCTACGTACCGTGGGCGTCGAGGGGGTTCAAGGCCTTCCCAGCCACAGCGCTTCACCAGGCTCGTGCAATGACGACGATCACGGCGAATCGAGCGGCTCGGCAGATGCCGACGACGATGCAGAACGTTCGCGCAGGAATCGCGAGCACGCCGGCGGCGGTGGCGGCGAGCGAAAACGGCGGGAGTCCGAGGAGCGCGCTGGCGGCGAGCACGAGCGTGGGGCGAAACCGCGAGAACCAGCGCCGGATTCGGGCGATGCGTTGGGACTGGGTGGGGGAACGCGTCGAAAGAACTGTGAGGCCGCGCGCGGCGCTATAGATCGGGAGCTTGCCAATGACCTGCCCCGCGGCGGCGAGGATGATAATGGGAGCCACGGAGGTGCCAGTGGCAAGCACGGCGAGACCGATCAGAAAAACCTCGATCGAGATGATCGGAATGACGCTGCCGACGACCGCGATCACGAACGTCGCTGCATAGATCCCGATCGATGCGACGAGCTGTTCGGGATCGATCACGTGAGAACGCCGTAGATCCAACGCGATGTGGCGGCGCCGATCGAATCGAGCAGGGTTGCGATCGCGACGAAGCCAAGGCCTCGCATGAGGGGACCGCGTCGCACGACCTGCCAGGACGAGGCGATGCCACGCCCTGCGATCAACGCGAGCGTTGGGAGGGGCCCGAGGCGAGCGATCGCGGGCGCGGCGCGCGGTGTGTAATGCGCGAGTACATAGGGCAACAGCGAGACCGTGTCGGCGCCGCGCAGCAGGCGAGCTTCGAGCCACGCGCGGACATCGTCGGGCCAGGCGTGAGTCAGCCGCGCATCGGGAGCAAACGCGATGGGAATGCCGTCTTGAAGCAGGCGCAGCGCGAGCACCTGGCACTGGCCGTGGAACATGGGCTCGATCGCCGGATAACGGCGCAATGCGAACACAGCTCGTTCGAACGCGACGTTGTTGGCGAAGAAGTTCCGAACCGTGGCGGGTGCATCGGCGATCGAACGGCGACCGGCGGTCTTGCCATCGAAGTATGGAAAGTCGATCGCATTTGCGATCGGCGCGAGCGCACCGGGATAGCTGGTGGCGCCTGCGACCACGCGTGCGCCGCGCGCGAACGGAGCGACGAGGTGCTCGAGCCAATCGGCATCGGGCGAGCAGTCTCCGTCGATGAACGCAACGATGTCGCCAGTCGTTGCGTCGAAGCCGCGGTTCTTGTGATCGTAGTAGCTGGCGTCCCGAGGCAGTGGAAGCCACGTGATGGCGAGCTCCGCTGCGAGGGAGGCTCGCGTGGCGGCGTCGAGACCGACGTGCGTGATGATGACCTCGACCCCAACGAGCTGTGGTCGGAGCGTCTGCAGCAGACGGCGCAGCGACGCGGCGTGGCCGTCGATGTTCCACGTTTCGATCACGAGCGAGATCACGACGCCGCCCTCGCGGTTCGGTTCGCGATCAGCGCGTCGTAGATGTCCGAGGTCGCGCGCGTCGCTCGATCGAGGTCGTACGATGCAGCACGCGCATGGGCAGCGTGGCCCTGACGTCGACGGAGATCGGCGTCGTCGAGCAGCTGACCGAGCGCGGCGGCGAAGCTGGTGACATCGCGGCAGACCGCGCCGGTCTCGCCATCGACCACGTGCTCGTGCGCGGCGCCGCGAGCCATCACGACGGCGGGTACGCCACTCGCGGCTGCCTCGACGACGACGTTGCCAAATGTCTCGGTCTCGCTGGCGAACGCGAATACATCGCACGACGCGAACACGCGCGCGAGTTCATCGCCGTAGAGCGCACCGGCGCGTACGACACCGGGCTGGTCACACACAAACGCCTTGGGCCCCTCGCCTACCATGACCAATCGCGCGCTGGGTCGCGTCGCGTGCACGGTCGACCACGCGGTGAGCAGTCCATCGAGATTCTTCTCGTTGGACAGCCGCCCGACGTACAACGCCACGAGGCCATCGCGGGCGCCATACCGCAGCAGCGCGGCACGATCGCGCTTCGCTGGCGAGAACCGCTCGAGGTCGACGCCGCGCGGGATCCGTCGAAGGCGATCGCTCGCCACGCCGAGTGCAGCGAGCCGGCGCTCGGCGGCTGCGGATGGCGCGAGGCACAGGTCGGCCTGCTTGTAGACCCAACCGACGATCGGCTCGACGATGCCGCGGATCATCGCCATGCCGGTCATCAAGGCGGCGTAGTCGGCGACCTCGGTGTGATACTGCGCGACGATGGGTAGGCCGAGCATGCGCCCCGCGATCAAGCCGGCGAGCCCCATCGGGCCTGGTGTCGCGATCTGCACGATGTCGGCCGAAGCGTTGAGGTACGAGACGAGCAGTGGCAGCTCGGGCACGCTCCACGTGTAATCGGGAGAGAACGGCAGCGACGCGGACATCGCCGCGGGAATTCGGATCACCTGATCGACGACGTTGGGGTTCGCGGGCCCGACGAGCGTCATCGAACGCCCGGCGCCGGTCGACGCGGCGACCAGCCTGCGCAGCCCGATCGCGACGCCGTTGGTATCATCGACGGTGTCGGACACGATCGCGATGCGTGGCCCGCGCATCACGCGGCCAGCTTTCGGAGCGCGAGAGCCAGCCCAGCGCGGTCGCATAACGCGGCGGTCGCGATATTCAGCCAGAACCCCAGCGAGATCGTGATGCCGAACGAACGATCCACGGCAGCGATCTTGTCAACGAGCTCGTCGAATCGCGCATGCTCGTGATCGCGCAACAGCTTTCGCGCAGCTGCCGCGCATGACTTCATGTGTCGCCGTTCATCGCTGAGGATCGAGCGAATGATCACCGCGGTCGGATCGTCGGGTGTCGTGGCCTCGAGCACGGCGAGGTGGCGCTCGAACATCCGCACGCCAGTGGCCTCGAGCTGGGCGGCGACCGCGAGCAGCACGATGACATCCCCGGCCTCGAACGCTTCCTTGTATGGCACGCACACGCGATCGAGCCACCACAGCTTGGCGCGCAAGATCGAGGGCGGCGGGCGAGTGACGCCGACGCCGAGCTCGGCGAGCCGCCTGCGCAAGAGCGCTGCATGACGAGTCTCATCGGCGAGCTGGCGGGCCACGAGCTTGCCGAGCCAAGGCGCATCGTGGGGGATCCGATCGAGCGCGATCGACTCGGCGCCCTCCTCGATCCACAGATACTCCTGGAGAATGAGCCGCTGCGCGGCGCGAGAGTGTAGCGAGAGCGTCAGGGCGCGGCGCTTGATCGAATCGACGGCCCGATGCTGGAGGTCCCTCATCATCATGCGGGCAAGACCGAGCAATCGACGTACCGGTCGAACCGTCGCGGAGCTTGCCGACTTGTTCCGTGGATGTTCGTTCGACCGCGGCGTTGAAGGATGGTCGGTGGGAGTTCGTCGACGATCTCCGGCGGGAACCGTCAGGTCTTGCTACGTGGTCCTGACGCAACACTGCTCGTCCGTGCGCCGTGTGAGAACCGCGTGAAGCGCTGCGACGGTGCGATCGAACACGCGTACGCACGGACAACTGGCTCGGCGATGAGTTGCTAAGTCGCGCGCGCTGTTCAGCGGTCGCGGATCGCGGCGAGCACTTGCGCAGCTTCGCGCTGGCGATACGACCCGGCAGGTGCGTTGGCGAACGGCGCGAGCGCGGCACGAGCCTCGCCCCAACGCGCGAGCTTCACGAGCACGAGCGCGCGATCGTAGCGAGCCTCGGGCGCGAGCTTGCCGTCGGGGAACTCCTTCAAATAGTCGTCCCATGCGGCGAGGGCTTGCTTGGGGTCGCCACCTTTGAAATGGAGCTGATGGGCGCGGCGATAGGCGGCGAGCTCGGGGTCGGGACGCGGCGCTTCGGTGCGTGGGGACGCCGTCGCGACGCTGGGCAATGGCGGTGGTGGCGGGGTCACGCGCGTGGTGGCACCGGGTGGTACGAGTGGCGGCGGCGGCGTTGGTGCCACAACAGGCGCACGAGCCACGGTTCTCGTCCCGGAGGATCCAGACGGTCCCGCCGGACCGTCCTGGCGCGGTGGCCTCGCTGGTGCGACAGACGTTTCCGCGGGAACGTCGACGCGCGACGGCTTCGCCGGCACCACAGGCGTTTCCGCGGGAACGCGCTCGCGCGGCGGCAGCGGAACCTCGACGGGCGTAGGCGCCGCAATCACCTGTTCCACGCCGGCATCGATCACGACCTCGGACACCACTTCCACGCGCGATCGCAGGCCGCCCGCCCTCGACGGCGCGCCGATCTCGTCCAGCACCGGCGCGGGCGCCACCGCCAGCTCGGGCTCGCTCCACGGCGGTCGCCAGCCGGCCCAATAGGCAAACGCAGTCGATCCAAACATCGACGCGATCACCGCGGCGATCAACGTGAACCGCTTGCGTCGCCAACCGCCGCGCGCGGCGAGCGATTCGCGGATCCGCAACCGGGTCGCGGCGCCATCGTCGGCGTCGGCCGAGGCGCGCTCGCGGGCGGCAGACACCGCGTCGCTCAACAACTTATCGACGGGGCTGGTCATCGCCGCACCTCCTTTTCGAGTAGAGCGCGCAGCTTCTTGCGCGCATGAAACAGTCGGGTGCGCATCGTCGCCTCGGGTGCCTCGGCGATCACGGCGGCTTCACCGGCCGTCATCTGATCGATCTCGCACAGCACGAACGCGATGCGCTGGTCGTCGGGCAATTTGTCGAGCGCGCGATACAGCATCTCCGCGGCCTGCTGTTGCGCGAGTGCACGATCGGGTGCCTGCGCGGGTGCCACGGGTTGCTCCGCGAGCTTGGTCATCGCGGCGCGCCGGCGCGACGCCGAACGAATGTGCTTGCGAGCGCGGCGCAGCGCGATCGCGGACAAGAACGTCCGCAGCGATGACTCGCCGCGGAACCGCCGAATCGCCTCGGGCAGCACCACGAACACGTCGTGGACGAGATCTTCGGCGACGTCGTGATCACCGACCAGCCGCCGCGCGAACGCACGCAACGCGGCGTGGTGCTCGCGATAAACCTCATCGATCGCAGACGGTTCGTTGGCGCCCACTCGTTGCTCGAGCGAAGGCTCTACGGCGTCCTCGGCGGGTGGGGTCGCGATGGCAAATGATACCGACAACACGGCTTGGTACCCGATGGCCGTCAGATCGTTCAAACTAGCTGCCACCGCACAACCGGCGATTTGGATTGAACGAATCGGGGGGACCGGGGACCAAGTCGCATGAAGTCATCGTTGAGATTCGGGCTTGCGTCCCTTGCGCTGACCACCGCTCCGGCGATCGCGCAGCCAGTGACGACTCCGGCCGACGTCGAGCCAGCGCCTGCACCGATCGCCGAGACGGTTCCGCCAGCACCGGAGGCTGCGCCGCCCTCAGCACCGCACGCCGCGGCGCTGGGCGTCGAAGTGATCGATCCCGAGCGCTCGCTCTCGATCGATGACGTACGCGCGGCGATCGGCAACGAGCTCCAGGTGACGACGTCGGACTCGACCGCGTTCGCGCCGGGGCTCGGCCGGATCGAGATCGCGATCGAACGCGGCGTCGTGCGCATCGCGTATCACCCGGCGGCCGGCACGGTCATCGAGCGCACGCTCGCGTTACCACCGGATCCACAGGATCGCGTGGCGCTGATCGCGTTTGTCGCCACCAACCTGGTGCGCGATCAAGCGGCCGAGGTGCTCGGCGGGCTACCGGCGGTCGCACCGGCGCCGATGGCGATCGCCGCCACCGCGACTGCAGCATCGCGGCGCTGGGTGCCAGCAACGCTCGGTTTGATCCCGCCGCTCACCATCGATCGCGCGATGGGCGAGCATGTCGCCGTCGGCGTCGGCGTCCACGTGCTGATCGGGGTCACCGACGAGATCACGCTCGCATCGATCAGCGGCATCGGTGACGTGGTGAGTGGCGACATGAACGGTGCGCAGATCGGCGGCATCGCCGCGGTAACGGTTCGCCACGCGCGGGGGCTCCAACTTGGCGGTGCGGCTGCCCTCGCGCGTGGTTCTCTGTTTGGCGTCCAGGCAGCAGGCATCGCGGCCGCCGCGGGTGGCCGGTCGACGGGACTACAAGTGGGCGGCATCATGAGCGCCGCCGACGATTTCTACGGGATTCAAGTCGGCGGCATCGGCACCGTCGCGACGCAGCGAATTCGCGGCGCGCAGGTCGGTGGCATCGCCACCGTCGCTAACGACGTCCAAGGCGGACAAATCGGCGGCATCGTGAACGTCGCGAATCGGGTCAACGGCCTGCAGATCGCCGGCATCGCCAACATCGGCGGCGACGTGCGTGGCATCCAGATCGGCACGGTCAACGTGGCTCGCAAGATGCGCGGCGTGCAGATCGGCGTCATCAACCTGTCCGACGACGGCGACGACAGCTTTCCGATCGGCGTCATCAATTACTCGCGCAACGGCGGCGTCGCGATCGATGGCTGGGTCGATTCATCGCGGGTCTCCGCCGTCGGGTTTCGGCACGGCACCAAACACGTCCACAACGTGTGGAGCGTAGGCTGGTCGCCGGATCACGACAACGTCTTGGTCGGCGCGGGCCTCGGTGTTTCGCATCGCTTCAACGGCTCGATGGGCGTCGATCTCACCGCCATGCAGTGGCTGACCGATATCTGGGATGGCGAATTTGGCCAGATCAACCAGCTGCGCGCGAGTCTGTCGATCCCGCTCGGCCAGAGCGTCGAGGCGTTCGGTGGCGTCGCGGCAAACGTGTACGTCGCCGATGTGATGGAGGACAACAGCGAGAACTTCCATCCCAAGATGGCGCGCGTGTTTTCTCCGACCGAGTCAACGACGGTCGTCGCATGGCCGAGCGCGTTCGCAGGGGTTCGTCTGCGCGCACGCTGAGAACGCAGAACGTTGAATCGCGTCAGGTCACGTATGACGCGAATAATTATTTAATATTACGTGGTTTTCAGTTAATCACGTCAGCATCATCGGCGCTAGAAACGCCCCGATATTCGACTCCTGGTGACGCCCGGCCTATGAAGTCCGGGTAAGCGCAGCCGCGGTGGTGCTCGCCACCGTGGGCTCGCCACCTCGCGGCCGCACGCCGTGGGGACGTCCGTCGTTTGTCTCGAGGAGTCGCGCAATGAAGCTGATGAATTGTTTGCTCGTGTTGTCGTGTGCCACCGCGCTCGCGCTTGGCGTTCACGATCCGTCGGAGGCCGGCGAGCCATGCAAGCGCGCCAAGTTCGACACCAAGTTGGTGAAGGACGCGTGCGCGGCTGGCGGCGTCGCCGCGGCCAAGGACGCGATGAAGAAGTTCGTCAAGCAGGTCAAGTCGAAGCAAGCCGGACTCGAGTGCGCGACCTGCCACTCGAAGATGGCGCCGACGTATGACCTGAAGCCCGACGGGCTGACGCTCTACACCAAGCTGGGCGGCCAGTAGCCATGCGCGGATCAGCTCTCGCGTTCGCGGTGGCGTCGGCGCTCGCTGGCTGCGCGTATTACGGGAGCGATCCGCCGATGAACGAGGTGCCAGGTGGACCACCGGATCCGGGCCCGGTCAGCAGCGAGTTTCCGTGCGACGTCGCGGCGCTGCTACAGACCTGCCAGGGCTGCCATTCGAGTCCGCCGCGAGGTGGCGCGCCGTTTCCGTTGATGACGCGCGCGGATCTCGCCGGCAACGCAGTGGCGTTCCCGGGCTCGACGCTCGCTGACCGCGCGTTGGTCCGCGTGAAGCAGACGTCGAATCCAATGCCACCGGCGGGGCTACCGCGACCGACGGATCCGCAGATCGCGGCGTTCGAGGCGTGGATCCAAGCCGGCATGCCCGCCGGCATGTGCGCCGGCAACCCGGGCGGCGACGGTCCCGACGCTGGCGTACCCGAGCCCGACATTGTGTGCAGCTCGGGGATGTACTGGCCCACCGGCAGCGACAGTGACGACGATGATGACGACGACGGCAGTCCCGACATGAATCCAGGGCGCGCGTGCCGAGCGTGTCATCTCGATGAAGAGGAGGAGCGCGCGTACTTCTTCATGGGCACGGCGTATCCGACGCTGCATGAAGAAGATCGCTGCGTGTCGATCGTGCCGTCGGGCACGCGCGTCGAGATCATCGACGCGAACGGTCAGGTCGCGATCACGATGAACGTGCGCGACAGCGGCAACTTCTTCAATCCGTCGAGAACCGCCAACGTCGCGCTGCCATTCACCGCACGCGTGGTCACCGCCACCGGCGCGGTCAGCCAGATGAACACGCCGCAAATGACCGGCGATTGCAACGGTTGCCATACCGAGCTCGGCAACAACGGCGCGCCGGGCCGCGTCCTCATTCCTCAGTGATCGGAGATGTCCCATGCACGCACTTGTCACGACGTTGTTGAGCGGCCTGGAGGCTGCGGAGCAGAGCGCTGCGACCGCGGAGTACTGGACGAAGGTGCTGCCGATGCACCCAAAGATGGTCCACATCCCGATCGCGCTGTGCATCGTGATGCCGATGGTGATCACGATGGTGTGGTTCGGAATCCAGCGCGGATGGTTCACTTCGCGCACCTGGCTCTTGTGTGCCGCGCTGCAGGGCGTGCTGTTCGTTAGCGCGTTGGGCGCGTTGCAATCCGGCAAGGACGACGGCGCCAAGGTCGAGGGCTATGCGAGCGAGGACGCGCTCGAGACTCACCGCGATCGCGCGTCGTGGTTCGTCTATGTCGCCGGGCTCAATCTGATGTTGTCGGCTTCGGTCGCACTGCTGCCGATCGCCCGCAATCGCCAGCAACTGCTCGGCGCGATCGCGATCGTCGCGAGCCTCGGCGGGACGTACGCGGGTTACCTCGTCGGTGATGCGGGTGGCCGGCTGGTCTACGTCGCCAACGCCAGCGATGCCCACAAATGACCGGGCGCGCCACATCCCGCGGCGGTGTCATGCTCGCTGCAATCGCCGCGGTCGTCGCGACCGCTGGCTGCGAGGTCGATCCACCCGATCGGTGGCACTACATCTATGAAACGGTGGTCACTCCGAGCTGCACGACGAGTGCGTGTCACTCGCAGCTCGCGCACAGCGCCATGCTGGACCTGTCCGATGACGCGACGGCGTTCGAAGCGCTCACCGGTCGCGCGTGTGGCGATGACGCGATGGCGAGTGGGCTGGTCAACGTCGCCTCGCCACGAGACAGCCTGCTCTCGATCATGTTGCGACGAACGGGACCGACCGGCATGCCGCCCAACGCGCGGCTCCCCGACGGTGAAATCGAGCTGATCGAGCAGTGGATGCAACGAGGTGCGCCATGCGACTGAGCGTAGCGATCGGCTTCGCCGTAGTTGCGCTGGCGGTGACCGCGCTGCCCGCACACGCCTATCCAGAGTTTCAGTTCGCGACGGGCGCGACGCGATGCTCGGAGTGTCACTTCGCACCGGGAGGTGGCGGCCTGATCAACGACTACGGACGCGACGAAGCTGGCAGCACGATCTCCAGCGGCGGCGATGGGCGATTTCTGCACGGCGCGTTTGAAATGCCAGCGGCGCTCGCGCTCGGTGGGGATGTGCGGCTCGCCGGCCTCGCGCGGCGGGTCCGCGGTGGCAACGAAGCCGCGGTGTTTCCGATGCAAGCCGACCTGTACGCGCGACTCGCGGTCGGCGGCGTATCCGTGCAAGCGACCGGCGGTGTGCTCGGGGCGATTCGCGAGCCGGCACCGTTCGTCGATCGACTCGGCAGCCGCGAGCACTTCGCGATGTATCAACCCGAATCGCGCGCCTGGTACGTCCGCGCAGGGCGATTCTTTCCGGTGTTTGGCTTGCGGCTACCGGATCACACGGCGTACGTGCGGCGGTTCACCGGCCGGCATTCGCTCGAGGAACCGTATGGCGTGGCCGCCGGGATCACCCGGGACGCGTGGGATCTCCATGCGTCGCTGATCGCGCCGTTCGAGCTGCATCCGACGGTTGGCCGACACGGCTGGGGCGGCGCCGCGTCTGCTGAGCATGTCGGCGATGTCTCGAGCACCGGCTTGCAGCTCGACGTTCGTCGCAATGAGGATGGCGTACGCGGCTGGATCGGCGGCACGTGGAAGCGTTGGTTCGAGGGCAGCGACCTGATGCTGGCGAGCGAGCTCGACGCCGGCCTGATCGTGACTGACGCTACGCGCGAGAAGATCACTCAGCTCGCCGGGTACGCAGCGCTCACCTATCGTCCGGGCAAGCCGCTCGGGTTTCAAACCGCGGCGCACTACTTCGATCCGGATGCGTATCTCGTCGGCCAAGAGCGAGTCGCCCTCGATGGCAGCGTGCGGTGGTTTCCGCGCGCTCACTTCGAGCTTTCGGTGCTACTCCGCGGCGAGGCCACGGTTCGCGAGCTCGATCGAACGAACCTGTTCGCGATGATCCAGGTTCACTACTTTTTGTGAGCGGCCGAGTCAGTCGGCTTCGCGCGGTTGCGCGAGGTCGATGACTGCGATGCCGATCGGATCCGAGCCGAACAAGTTGGCAACCTGGACGCGATCTTCGGGTGGGCCGTCGTATTCGACAGCGGCGAGTTGCTCGACGACGGCCACATCGATCGGCAGCGTCGGAAGCCCGTCGAATACTTCGTGACACGAGATCTGCATCTGCGAGCGCGTACAAGTCGCCGTACCGGCGTCCCCGGTCAGCGTGAGCTCGTCACCGGCGACGACCGGGCCTTCGAGCTCGACGCGGACCTCGCCACCGACGAGGCCTTGCGGCAGGTGATAGCGAAGTCGCACGTCACCGCCACTCACCTTCCAGTCGTAGCGCGCGACCTGGAAGATCGCCGCGGCCGCGAGGCTGCCGTCGGTCGGAACTTGGTAGCCGCCGGCGAACCGGTCATTGCCGGTCGACCACGCTTGCGCGGCGGCGTCTTGATCGGACGACGTTGCGCATCCCGCGCCACCAACCATCAACCACATCACGGCGATCGGCTTGAGGTTCATGTCGGCTCCGACGAGCAATCTAGCAGTGGAGCCCGCGCGCTCCGCAAAACCTCACGCAGTTTCGCCGCGCCGAGCGATGACAGCTGATCTCACGTTGCGTGGTTAGCAGCGCATCGAACACTCGTGAGACACGTGATCGCGAGAGCGTGTCCTGGATGACCATCGAGCCAGTGAGTGAGGCGGAGTGGTCGCGTGGGTCACTGTGCGACGACGCGCGTTGCGGTCCCGACGGGTAGGTCGAGCTTGACGAACATCGGGGCTGCGCCATAGCTGACGCAGCTCTGCGCGGCTTTCGGATCGCGGCGACGGAGCCATTCGCAGCGTTGAGCGTCACCGATCCGAAACTCGGCGGTTCGAGTCTCGAACCGCACGATCACCGCGCCTGTGGGCTCGTTCATCCACTCGCCGAGCGCCGTGCTGCCAAGCTCGCCGATGTCTCCGGTGCTGTCGACGCGGAACGTGTTGCCTGCGATGTCGAGCGAGACTCCCTCGGGACATGTGCTCCGGACGCGCGTGGTGACGACCCGTTGCTCGTGCGTGAACAAGTCCTTGCGCGGTTGTAGCAGCAGCAGCCCGGCGCTCGCGACCGCGTCGACGGCGAACAATCCGGCGGCGTATTCGGCTCCGGGCTCCTCGTCGCGGCTGGCATAGAGCGCAGCCGCTGCGAGGCCTTCGACGAGCACGCCCGCCAACATCGACCATTTCCAACCGCTGGCGTAGACCGACTCCGAGCGATACAGATCTTCGGGGCCGAGCTGATCGACGTGACACGATAGTCGCACGAGTGGTTCCGGTGCGTGGGGTGCGCGGTTCGGGCGATCGCCGTCGAGGAACACGGTCAGTCGTTCCGTCACGCCAGGCTTGGGCACCGACACCTCTCGAACGTTCTCCGACGGTGCCAGGTCGGTTCCGGCGACTTTGCCGATCGTCCATATCGTCGCGCAACCGCTGGTCGTGAGCGCGAGCATTGCTGCGATCGCGTACATCACCGGCCTCCGATTCGAATCCACCCGCCGGGGATCAGCACGTGGATCGATCCGCGGCGGCGCCACTCGGGCGCCCGCCATTCAACGCGAGTCGCTGGCTTGAGCTGCCACGATCCGGGGATCCACACCCAGCCAACCCCGTTCCACTGCCAGAACCCGGCGACCCAGACGACCGACGCGATCGGTGGTGGCGGTGCGGCTTCGACCTTCAGCGGTGGCGGTTCCTGCGGCGCCGTTGTGGTTCGCTCCGCTGCGATGTCCTCGTCGGGGACACGCCACATCCCGGCGATCCACAGCCACGTGTCATCGATCCAGTGCCAATAGCCGGGGCGCCATTCGGCGTTTTCGCTGAGCTTGGGTGGAACATCCTCCGCGCGCGGCGCGGGCGGAGGACCACTGGGTTTGCTCGATCGCTTGGTAGCGCGCGCGGCCTCTGCCCATGCGTTGTTGCGATAGTCCCATTCCGTGACATCCCAACATCGCGCTTCGTCTTGGTGCTGAGCGCAGTACTGCACGCGGTCGGCTTGGCGTTGATCGAGCTGACAGCCATGGTCGCGTGGATTCGCGGCGCAAAATGCCCGCCGGCGCTCGCGTGCCTCGGCCAGCAGACGCTCTGCTCGACGGCGTTCTTCTTGTTCCTTCCGTGCGATCTCGGCTCGCAGGTTGGGGTCCGCTTTGATCTCCGTCACCGGTGCGGGTTTGGGTTTCGCCACCTTCACCGGTGTCGGTTTGGGTCGAGCAGCTGCCTCTCGCTCCCACGCGAGCTGCGCCTGGCGTTCGCGCTCGGCTCGCTCCGCTTCCTTGCGACGCAGAAAGGCGACGTAGTCGGCTTCGCTCACGGTGGGGCGCCACTCGACTCGGACCACGCCGAACAACACGCCGGCGAGATCGTTCGGCTCGGGCGACCAGAACTTGATCCGGATCGTGGGCAACCGCGCGCCTGCCGCCCGCTCCGGCAGTCTGAACTGGATGACTTGCGCCGACCGCGGCCGTTCAGTGGTCACGAGCTCGAGCTCGACGGGCGCTTCGGAGGCCTCCGGCGGCGCCGGTGGCACGACGAGGGTCCCGGGTTGTCGAGGCGTGCCGGTGGCAGCTCCTCCCGGGCGGGCGAGCACGAGCCGCTCGCGTGCATCCGCGATGCAGCGCGCATTGTCGGGCTTGGCGGAGACTTGATCTCGATCGGTGAATACGCCGCTGTGTTTCGTCACCTGCACGCCATCGGCGAGCACGATCGCCTCGAGCGCGATGTTGCGCGGCGTATGGACGCGAAGCTCGACCTCCTCGCCCCACTTCGCGCCGGTGACCGGAGCGTCGAGCTCGTAGGGTCCCTGCCCGCACGTGCTCAGGGCGCGATACCAGCGGGCGTCCGCGTCGTGCTGCTCGAGCCTCGGCTCGGGCTGCGTCCATTTCGGATCGTGCACGGGCGCGCCACCGCATGACACGAGGACGATCGCCGCGAATAACCGCGGGTACGTTGAAGCCATGTCATGGCACTCAGCATCCGGTGTGCCATGCCGGATCGCCGCGATCTGCTCGGACAGTTGTGAACGCGCGGTCGCGGATCAGCCGGGGACGGTGTGAAGTTTGTCAAGGCTCGGGTTCAGTACGCGCATGATGGAGCGAGTGCGGTTGCGGCAGCCGGCGGTGTTCCATGTGATCGCCTGCGCGATCTCGTGGCCGTTCTTTGGAAACGCGACATGGCGCGCGAAATCTAGCGCGTGACAGGTGCCGGGGCCGCTAAAGGCGCGAGCTACATGTGGGCCCGGGATCGCCGCCCTGATTGCATTCGCGTCGATCGCATCAGCGCTCGACCACCGTGACGAGAGCTCCGCACCCCACGTCAACGAGGCAGCGCGCGCCTAGTTAGCGCGTAGACTTGACAAACTTGACACCGTCCCCGCTTCGACGAGCGGTTGGCCGTCGAGGGTCGCTGTCGCGCCGCGAAGCTTGAAGTCGAGGACGAGGGGCTCCTTGTTGGAGCCGCCGGCCCAGGTGTTGCCCCCGGCGGTGACGGTCACGGTGCCAGCGGCGACCCATGACTCGAAGTTCGCGGGACCGCGCACCGCTGGGTTGATCCCGAAGTCGATCACGCCGATCTCGTTCTTGCGCGGTCCAGCGGCGTCGTAGCGGGGCTTCGCGGCGTCCCATCCGGCGTTCGCGGTGATCGCGGTGATCTTGCCCGCGGCCACGGTGACGGTGACGCCGGTGACGTGTTTGCCCTCGAACAGCATGTGGTCGTCGACGATCGTGCCGTGCGCGGTGCCGGGTACCGGCGTCACGTAGACCTCGCCCGCAGGCAGCCACGACCGCACGTTGGCGCCGCGCGCCTTGATGTCGGCGTCGGAGATCACGCCGTCGCTAGCGAGCACCTTGCGGCCTCGGATCTTGACCGTGAAGTCCGTGCCATTGGGATGCGTGATCCGCAGCTCACTGCCGCGTGCCAGTGCGGCTTTCATGACGGCCGCGTTGATCTCGATCGCCGAGTAGTCGGCGCTGATCCCGTCCCAGAACATCTTGTAGAGCTCGCCATCGGAGATTCCGAACATCCGCGCGCGCCACGCCGTCGGCGTGAAGTCATTGCCGATCTCGACCACGCGCACGTCGTGCTTCTCGTTGGCATCGATCACGGTGCGCCACGCCTTCTCCATGGTGGCGCGGCGCTCGGCAGGCAAGCTCCCCGCGATCGCCGGATCGAGGCCTGGATCGATCACGATCTTCACATCGATCACCTTGGCGAGCGCGAGGTGAGCGGCCGGAGCTTGCGCATCGAGCTTCGACGGCACCACCTCGTAGAGCTGCCTGTGACCCGCCTCGGACAGCATCAGGCTGGTCAACGGATGTGCGCCGCGCTTACGAACCGCGATCGCGAGTTGCTCGATCAACGGCGCTTGCTCGACGGGACCCTCGATCATCACGATCTCGTTCGGCTTGACGTTCGCGGTGACCCCGACGAGCCGCTCGGCCACCGCGGCGAGATCGATCGGCGCGGGCGCGGGCGGTGGCGCGGGCCGCTTCGCCTCCGCACCGGTCACCAACAACGCACCGACGACCACCACAAGTCCCAACTTGGTCATGGCGGCGGTGTACACCAGCTCGGTACACAAAGCAGCGACGGCGAACCTAGATGCCCGTTCGCACGACCGGGTATCATCGGAGACCATGACCGCCCATATGGCGACGCTGCTGGTGGCTTGCCAGGATCGCAAAGGCATCGTGGCGTCGCTCGCGCAGGTGCTGTACGGCCACGGTGCGAACATCATCGATTCGGATCAGCACACCGATGCGATCGCGGGGATGTTCTTCCAGCGGCTCCATTTCGACATGTCGACGCTGACCACCGACCGGGTCTCGCTCGAGGCTGGAATCCGCGAGGTCGCCGGGCGGTTCGGGATGACCTGGCAGCTCGCGTACAAGAACCAGACGCGGCGAATCGCCGTGCTCACCTCGAAGCACGAGCACTGTCTGTACGACCTGTTGATCCGTCATCGCGCGGGCGAGCTTGCATGCGAGATCGCGATGGTGATCTCCAACCACGCCGATGCGAGTCCGATCGCCGAGCATTTTAACGTCCCGTTTCATCACCTGCCGATCACGGCGGAGACCAAGGCGCAGCAAGAGGCCGCGATGATCGCGCTGATCGACGAAAGCCGCGTCGATCTGGTCGTGCTCGCGCGGTACATGCAGATCCTGTCGCCCCAATTTGTCGCGAAGTATCCGGCGCGGGTCATCAACATCCATCATTCGTTCTTGCCCGCGTTCGTCGGCGCCAACCCGTACAAGCAGGCCTACGAAAAGGGCGTCAAGCTGATCGGCGCGACCAGCCACTACGTGACGGCTGATCTCGATCAGGGACCGATCATCGAGCAGGCGACGATCCGCTGTTCCCATCGCGACTCCGTCGACGATCTGGTGCGCAAGGGCCGCGATCTAGAGAAGGTCGTGCTCGCTCAGGCCGTGCGCTGTCACCTCGACGATCGGATTCTCGTCTATGCCGGCAAGACCGTCGTGTTCGACTAGATGAACCGTCCGAGACGAATGCAACGACACAACGACGCCAGGATCGGACGAGGTCTGGCCTGGTCCCGATTCTGACTTTGCGGCCTCCGGGCCGTTGCATTCCTGTTCGGATTCGTAGCTCCACGAGCGTCCGCACGGAGATCGGAGCGAGGCTGGCCTGAATCTAGCAAGGGGTGTGGTCGACTTATCCACCCGGTATCCCTCTGGAACGACCAGATCGCAGGGGAGTACCATCCCCGCGCTGTGCCCACCCACGTCGAAAGCGATATCAGCGTTAACCGGTTCGCGTTCACCAGCGACGCGGAGGGGAACCGCCTGCAGTTTCCCCACGCGGAGACGCGTCAGGTCGAAGGGCGCTCGGGGTCGATGCGATATGGCGCCTCGGAGTGTGTGCTCGAAGCGCTCGTAGGGCGGTTGAGCACGGTGCAGTGGACCGCGGACGCCGCATCGATCGGCGCCGGCTGGCTTCGCGATGACCACGGGCGCGTCGAAGTAGTCGCCGAACGGATCGAGATGCCACGCGGCGTGATGCTGACGCGCGGCGAGACCGGGCTCGAGATCATCTCGCCACACGTCTCGCTGTCTGAAGTGCGCATGACGTTGAAGGATCCGTTCGAGCGAAGCGCGCCATCCAAGACGCCGAGCGGTTCAGGCGCTGCCATGCGACCGCTACGCCAGAGCCGGCTGAAGTTCCTCGATAGCTTGTCGGGTCGAATCGCGGTGACCATCAAGGTGGTGCTCGACCTTCCGGTGCTCGGTAAGCGCACCCTCGATCAGAAGCTCGATGTCCCGATCAAAGACGGCAGCCTGGACTTTCGCGCGCTCGAAGACAGCCTCGACTGGCTCGAGGGTGCGTTCCTCGACATCGCGCACGACCAGGGTCGGCTCGCGGTGCGCTGGAAGGTGCCGATCTTCGGCTCGAAGCACGATCTGATCTCGTGGCAGCTGGAACAAGACGCCGACGCGCTCGCCGCATTTGGCCGAGTGCCCGTGCGCGCGCTGGCCGATTACACGTTGGGCGACGGCGACGACGAGCCCGAGGACAAGGACGACAAGGAGAGCCGCGTCAAGGCGTTCTGCCTCGACGGGATCGACGTCGCGATGAAGCTGACCGCGCCGCGCTCGCTCGACGTGGGTGGTGGCTTGATCATGTTCGGCGGCGACGATGCTCCCGGCGTGACGGATCTGAAGGTGACGGGCTCGTTGACCGACAGCGGGCCGGGCAAGTTGCGCGGCAGCATCGGCACCGTCGACACGACGATCAAAGATCTCGCCCTCGGTCCGGTTCACCTCACCGCGGACCGGCTGCGGATCGACGGCATCGACCAGATCGAGGTCACGTTCGAGAACTTCAAGCCGACGAACATCACGGTCGTGATCCATCGGGTGACCGCGAGCAACCTGGCGATCGCGATCCCACGCGCGGAGTAGCGCTACTTCGCCGCTGCCGGCCGCACCATGTCTTCGGGTCGCACCCACTCGTCGAACTGTTGCTCGGTGACCAGCCCCAGCGCCAGCGCGGCGGCGCGCAGCGTCGTGCCGCGATGATGAGCGTGCTTGGCGACGGCGGCGGCCTTGTCGTAGCCGATGTGAGGGGACAGCGCGGTCACCAACATCAAGCTCGCATCGAGCTTGCGCGCGATCTCCTCGCGGTCGGGCTCGATGCCCCGCGCGCAGTGCTCGTCGAATGACACACAGGCGTCGCCGAGCAGCCGGATCGATTGAAGCGCGTTGTGAACGAGCAGCGGCTTGTACACGTTGAGCTCGAAGTTGCCGCTCGCGCCACCGAACGTGATCGCGGCGTCGTTGCCGAACACCTGCGCGCACACCATCGTCAGTGCTTCGCACTGCGTCGGGTTGACCTTGCCCGGCATGATCGAGCTGCCCGGCTCGTTCTCGGGAATCGTCAGCTCGCCGAGCCCGCTGCGCGGACCGCTCGCGAGCCAGCGAACGTCGTTGGCGATCTTGGTCAACGCG
Organism: Kofleriaceae bacterium; assembly: GCA_050184455.1. Lineage (GTDB taxonomy): Bacteria > Myxococcota_A > Polyangia > Haliangiales > Haliangiaceae > JABFXX01. The sequence goes on from JBFXAI010000039.1 coordinate 28,361, forward strand.
ACGGCCAGCGTCTTGATCGCGCCGTGGCAGGCGACCACCGCGTCGTTACCGGCGAGCGCGGCGAACTTGTTGGGCGCGGTCACGAACGCGCGACCTGTCAGCTCGGCGAGCTTGGCGGCGACGCGCTCGGCAAACTGAGGATGCGCATTGAGCCCGGTTCCCACCGCCGTACCGCCGAGCGCGAGCTGGTGCACCGCCGGCAACGTCGCGCGGATCGCGTCGATCGCATGATCGAGCTGAGCCACCCAGCCGCTGATCTCCTGACCCAGCGTGATCGGCGTGGCGTCTTGGAGGTGAGTTCGGCCGATCTTGATCACCTTGTCGAACGCACCGGACTTGCGCGCGAGGGTGGCTCGCAGCCGCAGCGCGCCCGGCAGCAAGTGGTCTTCGATGCGCGACGCGATCGCGATGTGCATCGCGGTGGGGAACACATCGTTGGAGCTCTGCGACAGGTTGACGTGATCGTTGGGATGGATCGGCGACTTGGCTCCGCGTGCCGCGCCCATCGTTTCGTTGGCGCGGTTTGCGATCACCTCGTTGACGTTCATGTTGGTCTGCGTGCCGCTGCCGGTCTGCCAGATGACGAGCGGGAACTCACCCGCGAAGTCGCCGGCGATCACCTCGTCGGCGGCGGTCACGATCGCGCGGGTCTGCGGCGCCGGGAGCAGGCCGAGATCGTGGTTGACCAGCGCCGCTGCCTTCTTGATCGTCGCGAGCGCGGTGATCAACTCGGGCGGCATCCGCTCGGTGCCGATCTTGAAGTTGCCGAGCGAACGTTGGGTCTGCGCGCCCCAGTAGCGAGCATCCTCGACTTCGACGCTGCCCATGCTGTCGGTTTCGGTGCGTGTCGCCATCACCGAGGCTTACCACGCTCCACCCATTCAACTTCCCCGTCCCGGTTCACTACTCCCCGTTCGGGCGACGCTTACAGCTCTTCTTCGCGTCGCGTGCTGCTTCTGCCGCGCAGCCGCTCGGCGCGCACCGAGGCGTCGGCAAAGCCAGGATCGCGCTTCACGACCATCTCATAGTAGTAGAGCGCCTCGGACGCATCGCCGAGCCCTTCGTAGGTCACGCCGATCTCGTAGTGCAGATTGAGTCGCTCGCGCTCCTGCGGCTCGGCGTGAAGCCCGGCCTTGAACTGATGAATCGCCTCGGTCGCGTTGCCTTGTTCGCGCAGGCACATGCCGATCATCACGCGGCACTGGACCTCGCGGCCGGGCGCCCGCAGCGCCTTCTCGAAGGCTTTGACGGCCTCGTCGTGGAGACCCATCTCTTTATATGCAAGCCCGAGGTCGTAGTGGGTATCGGCGTCGCTCTCGTCGAGAGGCTTCTCCAGCATCACTGCGGGGCGGCGCTTGGGAACGATCTCCGAGTCAGCATCGAGCTCTTCGAGGTCGTCGACCGGCATCTCCTCGATGTCGTCGAGATCGATCGCATCGGTGCTGCCGGCGGCGAGCTCGGTCTCATCGCCACCGATCGGATCAGGCGTTCCGCCGAGGCGAAGCGATTCGATCTCGCGGAGCTTGTGCAGGATCAGCCGGTGATTGGGATGATGGTGGGCGAGCGCGGTGAGGATCTCGATCGCCTCGTCGTACATGCCCTGGCTCGAGTAAAACTCGGCCTCATCGAGCTCGTCTTCGATCGCGTTGGGCGGCTCCGCGGCTTCGGCGCCGGTCGTCGTGTCGCCGGCGTTCATCGCCGCTTCGTACGGCGGGGTTGCGCCACCTTCGCCCGCGTACGGGTCGTAGCCCGCGGTCGCGCCGAGCGGATCCGCGTACTCGGCGCCGGGCCCGACGGGGATGCTGGGCAGGTCGGTCTCTTCGTACCCGGTGACGTATTGCGGGCTGTCCTTGGGCACGCCCGCGTCGAACGACCGCGCGTCGTCGGGGTCGAACGGCATCTCGTCGGCGTGGGTGTTGGCGAGCTCGGCAGCAACCTCGCTGTCGATATCACGGCCGAGCTCTTGATCATCGAGCTGGCGCTCGAGCGCCGCGCGCAGCGGATCGGACGCGAGCCGGCCCCAGGTCGACGCACGGTCGACGATCAAGCCATCCTCTTCATCGGTCCGCATGGTCGCAAGCGCATCGGCCTGATCGGGCGGCATCTCGCGCGTCTGATGGCCAGGCGACGAGTCGAACTCGCCGCGCACCGACGACTCGAAGTCGAGATCGAACTCGTACGACGCCGGCGCTTGTGGCGGGCGAGCCGGCGCCGGGCTGCCACCAGCGAGGTCGACAGGATCGTACTGATCGATCGGATCGCGGCGCCCGCCACCATGCGAGCGCTGCGGGATCAGCGGCCCGGCCGCGAGCTCGAGATCGTCGTCGGCGTCGATCGCAGCCACACCACCACCGCCACCGACGTAGTCGACCTCGGACGACACCGACGACATCCGCGCGACGCGGAGCCTGAACCGCCGTGCCAGCTCGAACGCACCGGTGTGCGTGCCGTTCATCGCGAGCAACTCTTGAAGATATGCCTCGGCGCGATCGGGATCGATTGGCGCGACCACCTCGGCGAGCTTCAGTAGCTCGACCTCGGCCTCCTGCTCCCGGCCCTGCGAAACCAAGATGTCCTTGAGCCGCTCGTGCGCCTCGACGTTGTCGGGATCGAGTGTGAACACCCGGCGCAGGTGATCGACGGCCTTTTGGTGCAGGCCGTATTTCACGTAGACGTCGGTCTCGGCGAGGATCTTCGAGATCTCTTCGGCGTGCCGCTCGCCCGCTGCCGACATCGCACGCGGATCAGGCGCGGGCTCCATGTCGGCGGAGAAATCGGCATCGTCGTATTCCGGCAGCGCGAAGTCGACGCCCGACAAGCTCTGCTCGTCGACCAGCGGCATCGCGCCGGTCATGTTGCTGACCGGAATCGCCGGCATGTCGCTGGTCAGCTTGAACTTGACGTCGCCGGCCTGCTTGGTCGCGGCGGTCGGGATCGGCGTGGGCGGGCGCGGCGGTGCGGCCTTCGGCACCGGCGGCACGACAGCAAGCGGACCGAGGAACTCGCGCGCGTCCGGATCGTTCGGAACGAACTCGAGGATCTTGCGGAACACCTCGCCGGCTTTATCCTTCTGCTTGTTCTCGACGAGGATCCGCGCGAGCTCCTTGAGCACCGACACGGTCTTCGATTTCTGATCGAGCGCTTGGAACGCCTGGGCGAGCAAGCCGAGCGTTTCGATGTCGCGCGGGTCCGCCTTGAAACACGCTTGGAGTTTCTGCAGCGCGCGTCGCGGATCGTTGCGCCGCAAGTACAACCCGGCGAGCTCGCGATTGAGCGCGTGGTTGTCGGGCTTGTGCCAGAGCAGACGCTCGGCGACCTTGAGGAAGTCGTCCTGGCGGTTCTGGCGGCGCAGCTGATCGCACGCGACCTGGAACTCCGCGGCGGCGTCTTCGACCAAGCCCTCTTTCGAGTACAGCTCGGCGAGCTTGATGCGCGTCGCGATGGTCTCGGGATCCATGTCGACGAGCTTTTTGACCGTCGCCAGCGCTTCCTTGGTGTTGCCCTCGCGATGGAAATGCGCGGCCACCGACTCGAAGTGCTGCATCGCCTCGGACATCTGGCCGAGCTGGCGATACAGCTCGGCGAGGCTCAAGATCACGTCGACCAAGCGCGGATCGAGCTTGAGGATCTGCTTGTAGACCGCGACGGCTTTCTGGAAGAAGCCCTGCTCGTGATAGAAGCGCGCGACCTTTTGATAGGTCTCGATCGCGTCCTGCTTCGCACCCTTCTTCGCGTAGAGGTCGCCGATCTTCAGCCAGACGCGGACGTCTTTCGGGTCCTCGCTGACGATGCGTAGGTACTCCTTAACCGCTTTGTCGATCTGGCCCTTATCGACAAACTTCCGGGCAGCATCCATGACCTTTTCTTTGTTGAAGGCCATGCGTTGCTTACAACCTCCGGGTGCGGTGCATCACGTGCGTTTGGCGAGACTGCGCGCGAGCGGTCAACAGGGCATCATTGCCCCGCGCCAATCTAAAAAGGGTACGGCTCCGGTCACCAACGGTCAAGGAAAAGCACGAGCATTTCTCAGGCGTTGCGCACGGCCTGCTGCTCACATCGGATCACTGGTCGGCGTGCTGGCGGACCGCTAATGAAGGTCAGCCAGCTGACGGACGTTCCGCCAGCATTCGCGCCACGAACCCGGTGTCGAACTCGCCGCGAATGAATTCGGGATGATTCACGATTCGGCGCAAGAACGGGATGTTGGTGCGCGGCCCTTCGATCACCATCTCATCGAGCGCACGCTTCGCGCGTCGCAGTGCGGATGGTCGGTCCACGTCGTGGACGATCACCTTCGCGAGCAGCGAATCGTAGTTCGGTGGCACGACGTAGCCTGCATACACGTGCGTATCTACACGCACACCTAGGCCACCGGGCATGTGGATCGCCGTGATCTTGCCCGGCCACGGAGCAAACGTGTTCGGGTCCTCGGCGTTCACCCGCAGCTCGATCGCATGACCGCGGGCTTTGCGCTCGTCGGTGAACGACAGCGGCTTGCCAGCGGCGATGTTGATCTGCTCGCGGACCAAGTCGAGTCCGGTGACCAGCTCGGTCACGGGATGCTCGACCTGCAGCCGCGTGTTCATCTCCATGAAGTAGAACTGGCCGTCGGAGTCGAGCAAGAACTCGAGCGTGCCGACGTTGGTGTAGCCGACCGCTTCGATCGCTCGCACGGCAGCGGCCGTGAGCTTTTCGCGGGTCGCGCCGGGCAGTACCGCCGAAGGCGATTCCTCGATCACCTTCTGGTGGCGGCGCTGGATCGAACACTCGCGCTCGCCGAGATGCGCGTAGTGGCCGTGCTTGTCGGCCACCACTTGGATCTCGATGTGACGCGGGCGCTGGCAGTAGCGCTCCATGTACATCTCGGGATTGCCGAACGCGGCCTGCGCTTCGGTGCGGCCCTTGTTCCAAGCGTCGACCAGCTTGTCCTTGTCGGTGACGATCTGCATGCCGCGACCACCACCACCGGCGGTCGCCTTGAGGATCACCGGCAGGCCGATCCGATTCGCAGCCTCGAGCAGCTGCGCCTCGTCGTGGAGGCCCTGGGTCCCGGGCAGCAACGGCACGCCCGCCTTGGTCATCGCATCGCGCGCGCGGATCTTGTCGCCCATCAACCGCATCGCGTCGGGCGGCGGGCCGATCCAGGTCAACCCGCACTTGAGCACGAGGTCGGCGAAGTCGGCGTTCTCGGAGAGGAACCCGTAGCCGGGATGGATCGCATCGGCGCCAGTGACCTCGGCCGCCGAGATGATCATCGGCCGATTGAGATAGCTCTTCGCCGACGGCGGTGGGCCGATGCACACCGCCTGGTCGGCGAACTTCACATGCAGCGCATCCGCGTCCGCGGTCGAGTACACCGCGACCGATTCGAGACCGAGCTCTCGGCACGCGCGGATCACGCGCAGAGCGATTTCACCGCGGTTGGCGATCAGGACCTTGCGAAACATGGGTTGGTTACGTCCGGATCTTGAACAGGGCCTGTCCGTACTCCACCGGCTTGCCGTCCTCGACGAGGATCGCGACAACCTCGCCGCTCACGTCAGCTTCGATCTCGTTCATCAGCTTCATCGCTTCGACGATGCAGAGCACGGCACCTTTTTCGACCTTGCCATTGAGCTTCACGTACTCCGCCGCATCTGGGTTGGGCTTGCGATAGAACGTGCCGACAAACGGCGACGTGACGGTGTGCGCTTTGTCGTCGACCGCGGCCGCACTCGCTGCCGCGGCGACCGGCGCGGCAGGTGCATGCGCCGCTGGAGCCGGCGTGTGATGCACGGGCGCCGGAATCGCGTGGTGAACGGGTGCAGCGACGTGATGGATCGCTCCGCCTGCGCGCACCAGCTTCACGGTCGAGCCTTGGCTCTCCACCATCAGCTCGGAGAGGTTGTGCTCGTTGATGATCTCGGCTAGCGCCCGAACCTTGGCGAGGATGCCATCGGGGTCGTGCTCAACTGCGGACTCGGGCTTTTTTGCCATCGCGAGCCGTAGCTTCCACATGGGCGAGGGCGGCGTCCAGTCCCAGGTAGTAGCTTTGTGCACCGAAGCCACAAATCTGGCCGACGCACTTCCCGGCGGTGACGGAGGTTTGGCGGAACGCTTCGCGGGCGTGGAGGTTGGACAGATGAACCTCGACGGTCGGCAGCGCCACCGCGTCGATCGCGTCACGGATCGCGACCGACGTATGGGTATAGCCGCCGGGATTGATGACGATCGCGTCAGCCCATGACTTGGCTTCTTGGATCGCCTCGACCAGCTCGCCTTCGAGATTGCTCTGCGTGCAGCGAACTTCGGCGCCGCGCGCGGCAGCCCGCCGCGCGAGCTCGGTGTCGATCTCGGCGAGCGTCGTGGTTCCGTAAACCGCCGGATCGCGGGTGCCCAACAGATTCAGGTTGGGACCGTGGAGCACAGCGATCTTGGTCGCCGTAGATCGACGGGGCGCCGGCGCCTGCGATCGGCGCCGCCGGGTCACAGCTGGGCGACGAGGGTCGGCGTGGCAAGCCGCGCGAGGAAGCGCGCCTTGCCGAAGTTCGCTTCGGGAGTCATCGCAATCGCGACGAAGTACTGCGGTGAGATCATCCGGCACACCAGCAATAGCCGCTGTGCCTTCACCGACAGCTCCTCGAGCCCGCCGACCGCGAGGCTATCGCCGGCCTTTCGGACCTGCGTGAGGATGAACGAGAACTCCATTGCTACCGTGTTGACGTCGACGCGATCGCTCTGACGGACATAGGTCTCGACGGGGATTCCATCGAGACCCATGATCACGGCGGCGATACCACCATCGACGTTGTCGACGACCTTACGGAGGGTTTCAGCGAACACGCGGCACCTTGATGAAGAACGTTACTAGAGCCTGCGCAGCGTGCGCTAGGGCTCTGACCGTTGATTGTGAGTCGACTCGGCGCACCTACATCTGCGCGACTTGAGCCGGGCAGACCACCGATTGGTTTGGGGTGACGCAACAGTCGACCACGCCGTCCTGGAACGGATTGCACGCGTTGCCGCCGTTCACCATCGTACCCATCGGCAACGGACACGCCCCGACAACGTTGACGATGCAATCGGTACAGATGGTCACAGGGAACGAAAACGGTTGACTCGTCACCTCGCCGCCGCCACCACCCAGCGTTCCGTAGACCACGGACTTGGTGATCACGATGGCGTTCAGGTTCGATGAACCCGCGAACTTCGCGCGAACGGCGTCGAAGAACGCCGTCGGGATCGCGACAAACGCAGCGTCGGTTCTGCCGCCGTTGGGCGCGATCGGCACCGTGAACCGCGACTCGAAGTGGGTCGCGCCGCTCTCGCGCAGCGCTTCCTGTTCGGATGCCGAGAACAAAGTCTCGTCGGGAAATTCGATGTCGACGCGCGCACCGGTGGTAAACACCGTGCGCTGGGATTCCTCGCCTTCGTCAGCCGAGATCCGGCTCGTCAGCTGCGGATGCAGCCAGTACTGCGACGCGAACAGATGCACGGTTCCCGCACCGATCAGCGGCTCGGTTTCCTCGCTGGTAAACGAACAGCTGTCGTCGGGCGGCGCGACGTTCTTGACGATCTGAATGCCCTCATCGCCACTGTCGGCGCAGGCCGCGAGCGAAGCGGCGGCCAAAACATATGCGAACGGGCGGTACATGGCTTCCTCCACCGAAAATCGTATCAAGGCAGTCGATCAGGACGCAAAATTCTTCGCAATTCGGCCAGCGGTAGCTCGATCGACTCACACGCGCCCACCTCGCGGATGGCGACGAACCGTAGCTTGTCGCCGACGCGCTTCTTGTCCACTGAAATTCGCGCAAGGACATCATCGGTTAGCCACGGATCGAGCGCCGCAGGCAACCCGCTGGACGACAGCGCCGCGGTGACCTCGTTGGCGAGCTCGGGCCTCGTGCCACACACGGCGGTCGACACCCGGCTGGCCGCGATCAGGCCGAGCCCAACCGCCTCGCCGTGGAGCATACCGCTCGCGGATTCGATCGCGTGGCCAACCGTGTGGCCGAGGTTGAGCAGCGCGCGATGTCCCGTCAGCTCGCGCTCGTCGCGCCCGACGATCGCGGCCTTGTACGCGATCGAGCGGTCGATGACATCGCGAAGCTCGACGGGAGCGCTGGCTGTTCCGGCGGCCCACGGCGCACACGCCGCGACCGATCGCCAGAGATCGGGCCCATCGAGCAGCGCGTACTTCCATAGCTCGCCGAACCCAGCGCGGCGCTCGCGGATCGGCAGCGTGGTCAACGTGGCGAGGCTGCACGCGACCAACCGCGGCTGCCAGAACGCGCCGACGAGGTTCTTGCCAGCGGTCGTGTCGATTGCGGTCTTGCCACCGATCGCCGAGTCGGTCATCGCGACGATCGTCGTCGGTAGGTGAACGACCGGAATGCCGCGAAACAGGGTCGCCGCGACGAACCCTGCGAGATCTCCGACCACGCCACCGCCGATCGCGACGATCGCCGACTTGCGATCGAGACCACGCGCGACGAGCTCATTGCAGACGCGCTCGTAGCTCGCAAATGACTTGCTCGGCTCACCCGGTTCGATCTGCACGACCTCGATCGCGCCGAGCGCGGCGGTTGCGGCAGACAGCCATGGGCCGGCGACGTTGCGATCCGTGATCAGCGCGAGCTTGGTGGCGCCTTCGAGCGCGTTGGTGACGAGCGCACCGTCGAACGCATCGCTCACCGTGATCGGATAGCTGCGATCGCCGAGCGAGACGATCGTCGCGTCGCGGCGGGTTGCCGGCAAGCGTTGCCACGCAGCCGCGACGGCGAGCACGTTCGCGACGACCTCGTCGATCGTGCGCTGCGTGGTGTCGACGACCGCGTGCGCGCGGCGATACACCGGGGCGCGCTGGGCGGCGAGTTGGTGCGCGGATCCCAGCAGGGGCCGCGCGCCAAGGCCTGCATCGGCGGCGCGGCGCTGGGCCTCGGCGACGTCGACGCCGAGCGCGATCACCAAGCCGGCGCTGCGCATGCGGGTGAGGTTGTCGCCGAACGCGGCGGCTCCACCGCCGGTCGCGATCACCGGGCCATCGCTCGCGGCGGCGATCACGTCGGCAAGCGCCTTGGTCTCGAGCGCACGGAATGCCGGCTCGCTGCGCGCGACCAACGCCGGCACCGGCTCACCGGCGTTGGCAGCGATCACGTCGTCGAGATCGACGAAGCGACGCCCGGTGCGCTCGGCGATCGCGCGGCCGACGGACGTCTTGCCGGCAGCCATGAAGCCGATCAGGAGGAGTGGCGCGGGCACGGTTCAGGCTACCACTCGGTGTTGCGCTCGGTTCTTCGGTCGCGGTTGCGGATCCCGGGTGCTGTTCAGCTCGATCGCGAGTTCGCAGGCGGAACCGGAGCCAAGACTACTGGCAACGCAGCAGCGCCTTGTTGGTGATCCGCGGCGTGACGAACACGAGGATTTCGGTGCGGTTGTCGTTCTCGCGGCGGTTCTTGAACAGCCAGCCGAGCACCGGGATGTCACCGAACAGTGGCACCTTGCTGTACGCCACACCGCTGTTGCGGGTGTAGATGCCACCGAGCACCGATGTCTCGCCGTCGTTTACCAGGATCGACGTCTTGGCCTCCTTGCGGGTGATCGTCGGATCGCCTCGGGCGCCGACGTTGACGAAGTCGGGCTCGTTCTTGGTCACGTTGAGGTTCATCGCGATCGCGCAGTCGCGCGCCGAGACGTACGGCGTCACGACCAACGCGAGGTCGGCCTGAACGAACTGGGTCTGGGTACCGTTGGCGGACACGACCGAGATCGGAATCGACACACCCTGGCTGATCCGCGCTTCCTTGTTGTTGAGCACCGTGATCTTCGGCGCCGAAATGATGCGGATGGTTCCGGAATCCTCGAGGGCGGAGAGCCGCAGGTTGATGTTGACGTTGCCGCCCACCGAGCCCAACGAGAGGCCCAGGGCACCACCGGCGCCCGAGCCGGTCTGTGCCGGGAGATTGACCGCGAAGTCGGATGGCGCCGCGACGCCGGTCCGGACGGTGTTCTGATCTTCGTTACCGCCGACCAGTCCGACCGACGACGGGAAGATCAACCCGGTGGCGTTGCCACCACCGGCACCGGCGAGCGCACGACCACCCCACTGGACGCCAATCTGGCGCCTGAAGTCCGACCGCGCTTCGACGATACGCGCCTCGATCGAGATCTGCGGAGTTTGCGTGTCGAGGCCGAGCGCGAGCTTGGCGATCTGTTCGCGGTTGCCGCCGACGTCGTTGATGATCAGCGCGTTGGTGCGCTCGTCGACCTCGAGCTTGCCCTTGGGCGACAACATGCCCTCGAGCTTGGGCTTGAGCTCGGTCGCCGACGCGTAGTTCAGCGGCACGACCTCGGAGCGCGGCGCCTCGGCCTTGACCGCAGCCTCGCGGCGCGCGGCCTCGGCGTCGTCTTCGGCGTCGAGCTCCTTGCGCGGTGCGACGCGATAGAGGTTCCCGTCGCGCCGGTACCACAGCTGATGCGACGCGAGGATCACCTCGAGCGCTTGATCCCATGGAACACGCTTGAGCCGAACCGTGACCTTCGGATCGATCCCGTCGGGGACGACGATGTTGATCTTCCCGGTATCGGCGATCGCGCGAAGCAGGTCGTGCATCGGCGCATCCTTGAACTCGAGGTCCACGGTCGCGCCGCGATAGACCTTGCGATTGCGCCCCGCACCACCCTGCGGTGGCACCTGCGAGACCGATTGTTGCGCGATCGGTGTCGACGCCGCACCGAAGCCACCGACCACCGGCGCAGCGTGCGCGCGTGCGGTCCGCGTCGATCCCGCGAACTGCCAGCGCACGCCGTTGGCGTCGCGATCGATCTTCGGTGTCACCGGCGCCGATAGCTCGGCGATCAGACGAACGCGGTTGGGCGTCCGGCGATCGCGGAACGACGAAACCGCACGGACCGGACCGCCGAACCGAGTGACGTCGAGCTTGCGCTCGAGCTTGGGCGCGAGCTCCGCGCGGTCGATGATCAGCTCGACGTGGGTCGGCGTCACCTCTCCGAGCTTGACCGTCGCATCGCCGCCCACGGCGATCGCGACCTGGCCCGTGTGGTCGTCGCCCGAGAACGAGATGTCGCGGACCAGCACGGGCTTGCTCGCGGGCTTCGCGGCGGGCGCTTGCGCGACCGTGGCGGCCGCGGCGCGCCGTGCCTTGAGGGAGGCGAGCTCCTGCTCCTCGGTCGCGCGCTGCTGAGCGAGCTGCGACCGGCGAGTCTCCTCGCGCTGCGCAGCCTCGGATGCTTGCGCAGCGACGTGCTTGAGTCGTTCAGCCTCGACGCGCTGATCGGCCACCGCCTTGCGGCGATCGGCGAGGTCGGTCTCGGCACGCGCGCGCTCGGCGGCGAGACGCGTCGCCTCGGCGCGCGCTCTTGCGAGCTCGGCGTCCGTCGCCCGGCGAGCCTGCGCCGCTGCGACCTCGACCCGCGCCTTCGCCTCGGCCTTGCTCCGCGCTTCGACCGCGGCAGCCGCGCGCTCGGCGGCTGCGCGACGCGCGGTGAGCTCGGCCAGTCCTGCCTCGGCGGCCTGCTTGGTGGTCACCGCCGTGCGCGTGGCGCGCTCGGCGATCTCGCGCTGGCGATCGGCAGCGACCGCAGCGGCCTTGGCGTCGCGCGCAGCCTGTTCGGCGGCGATGCGCTCGGCATCGGCGGTGCTGCGCTGCTTCTCCGCGGCGGCGCGCTGCTTCGTGGCGATCGCCGCGGCTTGCTCGGCCTCGGTGCGCCGGCGCGACGCCTCGGACGCTGCCGCTTCGGCTTCACCTCGGCGACGAGCCGCGTCCGACACCGCGACCTCGGCGGCAGCGCGCTGTTGCTCGATGGTCGCCAGGTTGGTTCGAGTCTGGTCGAGCTCCCGCCGTGCTGCGGTCGCCGCGGCTTCTGCTGCGGCGCGCCGTGCCTCGGCATCTTGGGCGGCGAGCTTGGCTTGAGTCAGTCGCTGCGCGGTGGCTTTGGCCTCGGCGGCGATTCGATCGCGGTCGGTCGCGACCCGTGCGGTCGAGCGATCGCGCTCGGCGGCGGCTTGTTTCGCGGCGGTCTCGGCGGCCTGGCGCTCCCGCGCGGCTTTGGCCACCAGCTCGCGGGCAGCCTCTTCACGCGCCTGCGCCGCAGCGTGTGCGGCGCGCGCCTTGTCCTCGAGCGCCTGGACCGTGGATGACTTCTTGTCGAGCGATGCGACCTGCGCGCGTGCCGCGGCGAGCATCTGCTCCGCCTCGCGGCGAGCGGTCTCGGCTTGTTGCTTGTCCGCGACGGCCTGCCGCTTGTCGGCGGCGGCCGCTTCCTTGGCAGCCTTCGCTTCGGCGCGGGCGGCTTGAACAGCCGCTTCGGCGCGCTGCTTGTCGGCGCGCGCTTCGGCGCGCACGGTGTCGACGTCGCGACGCGCCGCATCCGCCTCGGCTTTCGCCCGCGTCGCGGTCGCCTGTGCGGCCTCCGCTTGCGCCTTGGTGCGCGCCAGGTCCTGCGCCGCGGTCGCCTTCACGGCCTCGGTCTCCGCCTTGGCTGCACGCGCTTCCTTGCGTGCCAGCTCGGTCGCCGCCTCGGCGTCGCGCTTGCCGATCTCGGCGAGCTGGCGCATCCGATCGGCTTCCTTCTGTGCGGCAGTCGCCGCGTCTTTCATGCGATCCGCGTCGCGTTGCGCGGCGGCGGCTGCCGCTTTGGCCCGACCCGCTTCGAGCTTCGCGTTCGCCGCATCCGCGGTCGCTGCCTGTGCCAGTTGCTTCGCGCGCTGCACGTCCGCGGCGCTCGCCTGGCGCTCGGTCCGGCGCGCGTCGTCGGCAGCGCGTTGAGCGGCCTCGGCGCGCGCGGTCTGCTCGGCAGCCGTCTTGCGCAGGCGCTCGGCCTCGCTCCGCGCCGCGTTCGCCACGTCCTTGGCCTTCGCTGCATCGGCCTGGGCGGCGTTCGTGCTGCGCTCGGCCTGCACGCGCGCCTGTTCGGCGGACGCCGCCGCTCGTTTGGCTTGCTCGGTCTCCTGCTGCGCCTTGAGCAGCGCTTCGGGGTTGGCGAGCTTCGGCGCGGGGTCGCGCGAGGTCACCATGACCACGACCTCTTTGCCCTCGGTCTTGACGTCATAGCGCCCGGGCCGCGCCAGCGCGACGATCACGCGAACCACGCTGCCGCCATCGTCGAGCTGCTGCGCGGCGATCGTGCTCACCGCCCAGGTATTGGGCGAGAACGTCGATGCGCCTTCGTGGCCTCGCAGCGACTCGGCGAGCCGCGCACGCGGTACGTCGATCACGACCCGTGTCGGCCGTTCGAGCTTGTACACGGTGAACGTCGGCGTCCGATCGCCGCGGATTCTGACTCGCGTCAGACCACCGTCGTCGTCGTAGGTGACGGCGCGAATTTCGGTTTTGTCGTCGGCCCGCGCGGGTGTCGCGGCAGCGGCGGCTACAACGACGATCGCGGCGGTCAGAATCTTGGAATGGGTCACGAGCATGACGACTCCTGGGACGCAACCGGATGAAGCTCGAGCGATACGTCACGAGACGACGTCGCTTTGCGCTCATCCGCGCAGCACAAAAAATTTTCGCCCGACGCGCCGTCGGATCACAAATTTTTCGAGGTCGGATTATTCATCAAGACGTCGAGCGAGACCGAGCCGTGCGAGGCAGGTCGGGGCGCACACGATGCCCCCGCAGCGGCCGGATGCCCCGCGGTTCGACACGAGCACACGCGCATCGCCGGCGGCATACAAAAAGCGCCGCGACGGTCCGTACTTGCCGTACGCACCGAGATGCCGCCGTGCGATGCGTCGCTGCCGGCGGCGTGGTGACTCATCAGGGCTACCGCGGCGGCGACTGTTCGGCCGGCGGTGCGCCGTTCTTGGAGGGCAGCGCAGACGGAGCGACGACCGGTGTATCGTTTCGCAGCGCCGGTGCATCATCGGTCGGCTGCGACGTCACCGGGAGCTGGTTCGGGTACAGCTGAACCGAGTGCTCCTCGGAGCGCGCGGCGCTGGTCGCGGTCTCGTCCTGCTCGAGCAGGAACGTCATGTATCCGTTACCGATGTCCTTGACGATGGCCTTCTCTTTGCCGACGCAGTCGCCGCGCTTGATGATATGGCCGAAGTTGCCGTTATCCATCATCAGCACCTTGCGCTGGGTCCCCTGCGCCACGATGCCGACCAGCTTGAGGTCGGAATAGCTGTAGTTGGTGGCCACGAGCTGATCGTCGCGGAGGCAGCGCGGCGTCTTGACGATGTTGCGATTCGGGTCGTTCTGCGTGGTGCCCTGTGACACCACGAACGATTGAAACGGATCGCGATTGTTTTGGTCGACCACGAAGTCGCGGTCCTTGAATTCATGGCGAATCGCCGAGCGCTCGGGGCACGGATAGCAGTAGTTCGCCCCGCCGATCGGCAGGCAATACGTCTGATCCGGGCACTTCGGCACCTTGGGGTCGCAGGTCTTGGTTCCCGCCTCGACCTTCTCCGGCACCATGCACGAGACCTGGTCCTCGATCCGCAGCTGCGGCACGAGCACCTTCTTGTTCGGATCGTTTTGCTGAGCAGGTGGCGTCACGCCCCCACCCGGGGCCACCGGCACTGCGGGCTGCTGCGCCCCCGGGGGCGGAGCGGCCTCTTCGTCGCCACACGCGACCAGCGCCAGGACTGCGATGGCTAGCCAGCCGCGCATCACAGGCCTCCTTTGAGCTGGGCCGAGCCAGCCGGGGTCTTGGCTTCATCGACACCGGTTGCGTTGCGGTCGACGCTGTCGCCCTTCTTGATCGCATCTTGAGCTCGCGCTTTGGCTCCCGCTGGCGTCGCCGCGCTTGGCAGTGGCGGGGCGGCGGCGCCCTTGGGAACCACGATCGGAGCGCCCGCCGCACCGGCAGCTGCCGCGGCAGCGTCGTCCTGGCGGAACGTCACCGCGGTGAACTTCGCGCTCAGGATGATCTCGCGGTTACGCACCACAGGATTCGCCAGCGACAGGTTCTCGATCGAGACGATGCGCTCGCGCTCCTGGACCTGGCCAGCGACCGGAGCAACGTCGTTCTGCACCAGCGACGCGAAGAACCGTTTGATCTGCATGAACGTGCCCGAGATCTCGATCTCTACCGGCACCTTCACGAAGGTCTCGACCGGCTCCTCCGCCTTGTTGGTCCATTTCGAGATCTCGACACCCGACTCGGTGACCTTGCGCTCCAACATTTCGAAGAACGCCGGGACCTCGGCCTTTCTCGGCAGCGCGCGCGCGTTCTCCGAGATGATCTGCTGGAGCTCGACCACTCGCTCGCGCAGCGCGGCGAACTTGGGAATGTCGGCGTCGAGCTTCCGATCCATGGCGAGCTTCTGATCGTGATCGCTCTGGGCCTGATCGAGCTGCTCGCTCAGCGACTTGTAGAAGAACTGGTAGTAGATCAAACCGATCACCAAGCCGATCACGCCGAACACCAACGCCTTGCGTTGGGTCGGCATCTTGGCGAAGTCGGCCATGACGCCTGTGGTCGCCATCAGTAAACCACCCTTCCGGTGATCGTGAACTTGTAATAGTTCATGCCGGTATCGCGATCGGCGACGCGTTCACCGCCGGCAGGTGTGACGTCCTGGAAGTAGACCGACGCAGCGAGCCGCTTGGACAGCTGCGTGACGTCGGACTCGGACTGCGCTCCACCCTCGAGCTTGAACGCCCCCGCGGTGTCCGAGAACGATGACATCCACACGTGCGTGGTGTCCCAGTCGGCGGCGAACCGCTTGTTCGGATCGCTCTCGGGTCCGTTGCCGGCGAGCTTGACCATCCGCTCGGTCATCGTCGGACCTTCACGCGTCAGCACCTTGCCGAGCTCGTGCAGCAAGTGCGCTGGCACCACCTTGTTCGACACCAACCGAGAGATCGAATCGGCGCGCTTCTGCGAGTCCTCTTCGTCTTTCTTCAGCTTGTCGTATCCGGCGAGCTGTTGATTCTTCTGCGTGATCTGCGCCTGAAGCGCGTCGTTGGAATCGCGAAGCTCCGAGAGCCGGCTGCGCTTGGGCAGGTCGACCAGCACGACCACCGCAGCTGCAGCGGCGGCGAGTGCGCCCGCGCCGACCGCGATGTGACGCGACGATGGACTCGAGACCGAGACGCGCTTGGCCTTGCGCTGGGTCAGCAGGTTGATCCGGATCTTCGAGAGATCCGCGGCACCGGCGCCGCGCATGCCGAGGCCAACACCGATCAATGCTTCGGGCGACCGCGATTGCAGATACGTTCGATCGAGCGACGGATCGATCTCGATCCGCTTCCACGCGTCGGCGACCTCGAGCGGCAACCGCGACCGGCGCTCGATCGCGCGATGCAGCGACGGGATCTTTGCGCTGCCGCCGGCGAGCACGATCCGCGTGACGTTGGCGTCGGCGGTGGTGGCGAGGAAGAAGTCGAGCGAACGCTGGAACTCACCAGCCATCACCTCGGCGACGCCCTCCATGACCCGAACTACTTCCTGCGGCACCACGCCGTCCTCGGTCTGCGAGCCACCGACCTTGTAGGCCTCGGCTTCATCGGACGCGATGCTGAGCTGCTTCTGGATCTCCTCGGTGAACGCGTTGCCACCGATCGTCACGTCGCGGGTGAACATCGAGACGCCGCTGCGCACGATGTTGATGTTCGAGATCGCAGCGCCGACGTTGATCAGCACGATGGTCTCGCGCGGATCGAGCGGATAGTTCGCTTCGAAGCCGTTCTGGCTGGCGAACGCAGCGACGTCGACGACCTGCGGGCTGAGCCCACCGTCGCGCACGACCTGGACGTAATCCGAGACGACTTCTTTTTTCGCCGCGACCAGGAGCAGCTCGGTCTGGCCGCTCGAGTTCGCCGGGTTGGTGACGTGATAGTCGAGCTCGACGTCATCCTTGCCGAACGGAATGTGATGTTCGGCTTCGTTGCGGATGTTCGCGGCGAGTTGATCCGCGGTCATCTGGGGAACCGCGATCTTCTTGATGATCACGGAGTGACCCGCGATCGCGATCGCGACTTCCTTTTGCTTGAGCTTCAGGCGCTGCCACAGCTGGCGAATCGCATCGGCGACCGCGCCTTGATCCATGATCGCGCCGTCGACGATGGTCTGCGGCACCAACGGCTGCATGCCGAACGCCTGTAGTGCCCAACCCGTGCCCTTGCGGCGCAGCTGTACTGCCTTGACGCTACTAGAGCCGATATCGAGCCCGATCCACTGTTTGGCCATGAGACCTCTGCGCGTCAGCCGAGCCGCTCGACTGTCGACTAAATAATTTTAGGCCCTCCCTCGCGGATCTCCAAAAACGTCTTTCGCCGAGGACCGCTTCGATAAGTCAGGTGATGCCGTATTCCTTCATCTTGTAGAGCAGCGCGCGGTGGCTGATCTCGAGCAGCTTCGCGGCGTTTGTGCGATTTCCCTGGGTAATTCCGAGGGCTCGACGGATCAGGTCGCGCTCGAGCTCTCGGGTAGCTTTCTTGATCGACAGCTCGTCGATGTCGGAGCTTGGCGCCGTAGCGCGTACGTTCATGAGCGTGCTCAAGAACGGCAGATCGACGACCGGCCCGTCCGAAAGCACGAGCACGCGCTCGATCACGTTCTCGAGCTCGCGGACGTTGCCGGGCCACGGCTGTTGTTGCAGCGCCTCGATCGCGGCGTCCGACAGCTCGACCAACGGACGCTGGTGACGGTCGGCGTGACGCTCCGCAAAGAACTGAATTAACGATGGAATGTCCTCGGTCCGCTCGCGCAGCGGCGGGATCCGGATCGGCACCACGTTGAGCCGGTAGAACAGATCTTCGCGGAACCGTCCGGCGGCGACCTCCTCGCCAAGATCGCGAAGCGTTGCGGCCACCACGCGGACATCGACCTTGATCGACGCGGTATCGCCGACCCGCCGGATCTCGCTCTCCTGCAGCACGCGCAACAGCTTGGACTGAAGCGCGAGGGGCAGCTCGCCGATCTCGTCGAGAAACAGCGTGCCACCGTCGGCGTCCTCGAACAGGCCGGTCTTGTCGCGAACCGCGTCGGTGAACGCGCCCTTGCAGTGACCGAACAGCTCGGATTCGAGCAGCGGCGCAGGAATTGCGGCGCAGTTGATCGCGACGAAGCGCCGGCCACGCCGAGGTGATTGATCGTGGATCGCTCGGGCCACCAGCTCCTTGCCGGTTCCGCTCTCGCCCAGCAGCAGCACCGTGGTGCGTGGCGTGGCGATGCGATCGATCGTATCGCGCACTCGTTGCATCGCCTCGCCGCCGCCGATCAAGCTGGTGCCATCGGTCTGTGGCATGCGGCGAGGAACCGTCGCGACATGCCGCAGCGCGAGCGCGACGGCGAGCTCGTCGAGCGGCTCGGTCACCACGTCGTGAACGCCGGCCGCGAGCAGCGATAACGATGCGGTTAGATCGCGGCTGCGCACGATCGCGATCACCGGGGGTGCGCTGCCGCCGTTGACGACCTGGATCGCGAGATCATGGGCGGCGATCACCGCGTCGCATGAATGGCGATCGAGGTACTGATTCGCGCCGTCGACCTCGGCCATCGCCGCGACTTGTTTGCCGGCTCGATCGAGCATCAGATGCAGCGAACGCCGCGCGTCGTCGTCCGGCCCGAGCAACAGCACGCGCTGCACCGAGCTCGGCCCCCCTACGGCGGTTTCGTTACCGACCGTCACGACTACTCGAAGGTACCACGCGCGGCATGGCCAGCTAGATGGCGTCGTGGGTCAGTCCGCCTATCGCCCACCGGCAACCCATCGCAACCGCTTCGAATTGCAAGGCCCACCTAGGTTCGAAGACCGGTTGTCGCGGCGCTAACAGGTTGGGCCGCGCCCGCCACGGACGACGACCTCGCCGATCGAAACCTGATCGCCGAAGGTGCGAGTCGTGATGGTGGCGTCCAGCAACGAACGGTTCGTCGGTCGATCGTCCGAGCCCGCCCGAGCTGGTTCGCGGATTCACGCGCGCCGTGAGATGTGACGAACCTCGCGGCCCCGTCGTGTCGTCGGTGACTGTCGGACCAGGTAGATCCGCGGATTCGTGGGGTCAGCTATGCCAACCGAGGATCAAGATCGCCAACGGAGTTGGCAGGCCGGCGCCCGTGTGAGAAAAGTAAGGTTCTGAAACTGCTGGGGACTCAACTTGGCCACCCAGTTGCTTTAAGCTGACTGTGCTTTTTGGAGGGCGCCTAATGCGCAATGTTCTCACCACCGCATCGATCTTGGGCATGGCTTCGCTCGGCCTGGTGGCTGGATGTCCGGATCGCACGATCTCGACCGTTCAGCCGCAGCAGGGCCGCGTCGAGTACAAGGACATTCCGGTCAACGTCAACCGGAACGTCGACATCCTGTTCGTCATCGACGATTCCCCGTCGATGCTCGATAAGCAGACCAACCTGAAGAACAACTTCAAGGACTTCATCAGCGTCCTTCAGACGATTCAGGGCGGTCTCCCCGACGTCCATATCGGTGTCGTGAGCTCCGACGTCGGCACGTTCGCGACCGACGGTAATCCCGGCGGTGCGATCGGTCAGATCGGCATGGGTGGCTGCTCCGGTACCGGCAAGAACGGAAACCTGCAGACCTACGGCGCCTCGATCAACGGTGGTGACTTGTTCATCAGCGATATCAAGGGCACCGACAACATGCGGCTCACCAACTACACCGGCAACCTGGAGGACGTGTTCTCGCAGATCGCGTCGGCAGGCGCCGGTGGCTGCGGGTTCGAGCAACACCTGACCGCGATGCGGAAGGCGCTCGACAACAACTCGACCAACGCCGGGTTCCTGCGAAACGATGCCTACCTCGCGGTGATCTTCATCGCCGACGAAGATGACTGCTCGATGTCGAAGGCATCGTTGCTCAGTAACGATCCGTCGCTCGGCGCGCTGCAGTCGTTCCGCTGCAACCAGTTCGGTCACATCTGCGACGTCAATGGCGAAACCACGACTGCGATGAAGGCGACCGGTCCCAAGGACCAGTGCCATCCGAACGAGTCCTCGGCCTATCTCGAGAAGGTCGAGAACTATGTCGAGTTCTTGAAGAGCCTCAAGTCGGACCCGAGCAAGGTGATCGTCGCCGGCATCATGGGCGTCAACGAGCCCTATCAGGTCGAGCTTCGCCCGCCGCCGGGTGGTGGCACGCCGATCCCGGCCGTCGCTCACTCGTGCAGCTACATGGGCGCCACCAACCTCGAGGTCGCCGATCCTCCGGTTCGCCTCCAGCACTTCCTCGACCAGTTCCCCAACCGCAGCACCGCGACCACGATCTGTCAGCAGAACCTGTCTGACGGCCTCCAGCTGATCGCTCAGCTGCTGAAGACGGTCATCGGCGATCCATGCATCAGCGGCAATCTCGCCGACGTCGATCCCAACACCGATGGCCCGCAGTACGACTGCTCGGTTTCGGACATCAGCAACTACGGCAAGGACAACGCGGTGGAGACGGTGCTTCCGCCGTGCAACGGCACGATCGACAACATTCCGTGCTGGCGCATCATCACGGATCCCGAGTGCATGTCCGATACGAACTTCGCGCTCAAGGTCGAGCGTGGTGGCGAGACACCCGCACCCGAGACCCACACGATCTCGTACTGCGTGACTGCGGCCGAATAACCAGCTCGCTACATGTCACGACGAACGACGGGCCCTCGGGCCCGTTTTTTTTTGCCGCGGGGAGCTGCGGCCGGTCGAGCGCTGGATCTCCGCCAATCAACGCGAGTGGGATCACGCGACGACGGATCCGCATGACGGATCGCGATGACGCTCGACACCTACCAGCATGAACCGTCACGCGCTGTGGTTGTTAGTGCTGCTGACAGGCTGCCCGGATCGTACGATCTCGGAAGTCCCGATCGCTCAAGGCAAGGTTCAGGTCGAGCGTTATCCAGCGGTGGAGCGTCGCAACCTCGACATTCTGTTCGTGATCGACAACTCGGGGTCGATGGAGCAGGAGCAGAACTCGCTGAAGGCGAACTTCGGCAAGTTCATTTCGGTACTGCAGTCGCTCGAAGGTGGCCTCCCGAACATTCACCTCGGCGTGGTGACCTCGGACATGGGCACCAGCGCTCTCGACGGCAATGCGCCGGGTATTGGCGGATGTACCGGCACCGGAGAGGGCGGCACGTTGCGTAGCCTCCCGGGTGGCGGTCCGAATTTCTTGAGTGACATCGACGACGGTGCAGGAGGCAGAGCTCGCAACTACAGCGGGAACCTCACCGATGCGTTTGCGCAGCTCGCCACCGTGGGAATCAACGGTTGCGGCATCGAGCAACATCTGGAGGCGATGAAGCGCGCGCTCGACGGCAATCCTGCAAACAATGGATTTTTGCGCGACGATCCCAACACGATCCTCGCGGTCGTGGTGATCGCCGATGAGGATGATTGTTCGCTCGCTGAAAATGCGCTGTTCGATGGCAATCAGAGCGATCAGCGGTTCGGCGATCGGGTGAACTTCAAGTGCGCGAAACAGGGAGTGCAGTGCGACACGCCGGCTACCGATCTCGAGACCCCGGGACCTCGACAGGACTGCTATCCGCGCGAAACCGATTCGCAGCTCACCGGCTTGCGTCGCTACGTCGAGTTCCTAAACGGCCTCAAGACGGATCCCAAATCGATCGTGGTCGCGGGCATCGTCGGCAACGTCGAGCCATTCGCAACGCTCTCAGATCGAGGGGTCACGGTTCTCGACGACTCCTGCGAGTACAACAGTCCGACGGGGGAACGGCAGTTTGCCTACCCGGCCATTCGCATCGCCGGCTTTCTCGATCAGTTCCCAGATCGGAACCTCACGACCACGATCTGTAGCGGCGATCTGTCGCAGCCACTCGTGGACATCGGCCGCCTGATCAACAACGCGAAGGGCAATCCATGTCTCGACCTCCAGCTCGCTGACGTGAGTCCGGCGGACGGCAACCAATACGATTGCACGGTCCTCGAGGTTCGATCGCTGCCGGATGGCTCCGATCAGGAGCTCGGGGTGATCGCACAGTGCGACGCAAATCGTTCCAAGGTGCCGTGTTGGCACATCGAGGAGTCACCCGAACGGTGCGAGTTCACCGCGGCCCCTCACCTGGAGCTGATGATCGAGCGCGACGCGGTCCCGGCGCCAGACGTCTACATCAAGGCGAGCTGCGTGACCTCGAACCCGACCGGCAGCCTCGAGTAGCGACCGCTGCGAAACCCGTTCACAGGTGCTTAGTGATAGGGTCCGTCCGTGCCTCGCACGGGCCCGCTGATTACCGCCAACCAAGTCACGGTGGCGCGGCTAATTCCGATGCCGCTGCTCAGCTGGTTGATGTACCAGGGTGAGTTTCGCAGCAACGCGTACATGTGGAGCGCGTTGATCGCGGGCACCGTGATCGGCTGTACCGACTGGGTGGACGGGTTGCTGGCTCGCAAATACGGCCCGACGGTGCTCGGCGGTTTGCTCGATCCGATCGCCGACAAGGTGTTCATCGCGTTTGCCTACGTTCCGTTCGCGGACGACAACGCGCTGATCCCGGCGTGGGTGTGCGCGTTGATGTTCACGCGCGAGTTCTTCATCACCTCGCTGCGCTCGGCGTACGAGCAACGCAACCTGACGCTCAAGACCAGCTACCTCGCCAAGGTAAAGACCTGGACCCAGATGCAGGGCATCGGCGTGATGCTGCTGTTCCCCTTGCTCACCGATAACCGGAGCTTCTTGACCTGGCTGCTCGTGGTGCTCACCGCCGCACCGCTCGTCGTGATGGCCGGGTTCTGGATCGTGAAACAAAAGTTCTGGCGGGGTGCGTTGGTGATGAGCGGCTCGGTGGCACCGATCCTCGCGCTTCATCTGTTCACCGACACCCAGCTGACGATCCGCTGGATCATGTTCGCGGTCGTCGCGATCACGTGGATCAGCGGGCTCGACTACATCGTCATCGGCTGGCGCCAGCTGCGCGGCCGTGGTGACTTCGCCAAGTCCGACGCCGTGCGCCTCCTCGGCGCGCTCGCGATGCCAGCGCTGCTGTTCACCGTGCTGGTAGAGATTCCCGGGTCGAGCTGGTCGTGGCCGGTGTTCGCGATCCTGTCGCTCGAGCTCGCAGTCGGCGGGCTCGACAACTTGATGTCGCACCACAAACGCGCGACCAAGGCGCTGGCGTGGGGCGGCCGCGTGCTCGGCGTGTGCGTGCTGCTCGCCGGCGCGATCGTCATGCCGGCTCAGGCGAAGCTGTTCCTGATCGCCGCGACCGCGGTGTCGCTCGTCGGTGTGTCGGCCGAGTTTTGGCGCGGCCGCGACTACTTCCTCGACAAGCGGATCCGTGACCGCGCGATCCGCGAAGCCGCGGTCCATCAGCCCGAACCGCAGCTCAAGTAGCCGCGGTCAGCCGATCACGCGATTGCGGCCTTCGCGCTTCGCTCGATACAAGTGATCGTCGGCGATCTTGATGAACGACATCACGTCGACGTCCTCGCCTTCGACGGTCGCGACCCCGACCGAGACCGTCACCGGGAACGTATCGCCCTCGTATTCGAACGGTGTCTCGGCGACGATCCGGCGAATCTGCTCGCCGAATGTGCGTGCGCCGGTGAGATCGGTCTCGGGCAACACGGCCGCGAACTCTTCTCCGCCGTAGCGCGCGAGCAACTCTTCGCGACGCACCCGGTTGAGCAACCGCTTCGACAGCTCGCGCAGCACGTAATCACCGGTGAGGTGGCCGTGCTTGTCGTTGATGGCTTTGAAGTGATCGATGTCGAACATCAGCAGCGACAGCGGCCGGCGATAGCGCGCACACCGCGCGATCTCGCGCTCGAGGAACTCCAGAAAGTACCGCTTGTTGTGGGCGCCGGTGAGGGCGTCCACGATCGTCATCCGATAGATCTCTTCGTGGTAGCTCGCTTCGATCCCCGAGCCCGAGAGGAACTTGAAGATCGCCGAGCCGATCTTCACGAAGTCCGCGTCGCGTAGCACCGACTTGGTGACCGGCACGTCGTTGACGTACGAGCCGTTGGTCGACTGGAGATCTTCGACCGACCAGTTGTCACCGGTGCGATAGACCCGCGCGTGACGGCGCGACACCGAATCGCGATCGACCTGGATATCGCAATCGGCACCGCGACCGACGACGATCTCACTCCGACTGAGCGGAAACCGCTTCCCCATGTCGGGGCCCGGTGGATAGATCAACACCAGGCACGCCTCACCAACTTCCTTAGGTTTGACGACCTGGACTTTGGTGATGCGGGTCTTCCACTCGCTCATCGTGTATTGGCTCGTGCTCGCCGCATCGATCAGGACTCAACCGTCCATGATCCTGTTAGTTTCGATCTGAGCCCAACGCTCGCGAGCTGTCAATGTGTGCGGCGGTGTGATAAGCCGGCGCCGTGACGGTGGGCGACTCGTTCGATCTCGTCGGAGGTTGGCTATGAGACACGTGATCGCGATCGATCAAGGCACCACGGGCTCGACCGTGCTCGTGCTCGACGAGCAGCTTCAGCTGCGTGGCCGCGGATATCAGGAGTTTCGCCAGATCTATCCCACGCCCGGATGGGTCGAGCATGACCCCGAGGATATCTGGCGCTCGGTGCTCGCCGCGCTCCAGGCAGCGATCGCCGGCATCGATCCGGCTTCGATCGCAGCGATCGGCATCACCAACCAGCGCGAGACCGCGGTGCTATGGAACCGCACGACCGGCACCCCGGTCCACAACGCGATCGTGTGGCAGGATCGTCGCACGGCCGACCTCTGCTCCGAGCTCAAGGCCGCCGGTCGCGAGCCGCGCGTCCGGGAGCTGACCGGACTCACTCTCGATCCGTACTTCTCGGGCACCAAGGTCGCGTGGCTGTTGAACCACGTGCCCGGGCTCGCCGAACCGGCGCGCGCGGGTGCGATCGCGTTCGGTACGGTCGATAGTTTCTTGATCGCGCGGCTCACCGGCGGTCACCACGTCACCGACGTCACCAACGCATCGCGCACGCTGCTGATGGATCTGCGCTCGCTGACGTGGTCGGGTGAGATGCTCGATCTGTTCGGCGTGCCGCGCGCGATGTTGCCCGAGATCGTCGCGTCCTCGGGACCGATCGGCGTGACCAAGGGCGTGCCCGGGCTACGCGATGGCATCCCGATCGCGGGGATCGCCGGCGATCAGCAGTCGGCGCTGTTCGGTCAAGCGTGTTTCAGTCCCGGCGACGCCAAGTGCACCTATGGCACCGGCGCGTTCATCCTGATGAACACGGGTGATCAGCCCGTAGCATCGACGTCGGGATTGCTGACCACGGTCGCGTGGAAGATGGCCACCGGCGAGCTGCGTTATGCCCTCGAGGGCTCGGCGTTCATCGCCGGCGCCGCGGTGCAGTGGCTGCGCGACGGGCTTCAGCTGTTCTCATCGGCGAGCGAGATCGAGGCGCTCGCGATGTCGGTTCCCGATTCGGGTGGCGTGATCGTGGTTCCTGCGTTCGCCGGGCTCGGTGCGCCGCATTGGCGCCCAGCAGCACGCGGAACGATCAGCGGGCTGACCCGCGGGTCGACGCGCGGACACATCGCGCGCGCCACGCTCGAGGGAATCGCGCTCCAGAACGTCGACATCCTTCGAGCGATGGAGCGCGACGCCGGCCGTCCGCTCACCATGCTCAAGGTCGACGGCGGTGCCTCCGCAAATGATCTGTTGATGCAGTTCCAAAGCGACGTGCTCGGAGTCGAGATCTCCCGGCCGCAGCTGGTCGAGACCACGGCGCTCGGTGCTGCTTTCCTCGCTGGGCTCGGAACCGGTGTATGGAAAGATCAAGCTGCGGTTCGCACGACCTGGCGCGAGCAACGACGATTCAAGCCCACCGCGGATCGGGCGACCATCGCCGGGCACATCGCGCGGTGGGATGCCGCCGTCGCGAAGGCGTGATCGAAGTACGGATTGCCGCCACGCGTATGCGGATTGGCGCTCGTCGCGCGCTTTAATAGGTGGCAACGCTGCGGCAGGGGCTCCGCGCCCCCGAGCCAGGCCAATGCTTGAGGGCCAGTGCCCCCGAGGCACGCGATCGCCGCGTTCGGCCGCCGCGGGCACCCGCGCGTGGATACGAACCCTGCGCTGGTTCGGCGTTTGGGATCGCTGCGATACGTCAGATTTTTGAGCTCGCTTCCCCACATTTGGTCAAATTCACCAGGATTTGGTTTCGGGCACCTACGCCAGCCCTGACAGGTAATGGAAGTTCGGTCAGTTACGGCTAGGCATCGAGGTTGCTGTAGGGACCGGCACCATGCCCCTCCTTGCATCTCGTTCGCAGCAGCCATCTGAGTGGTCCGATCGCGACCTGCTCAAAAATGTTCTCCGGAGCGACGCCCGCGGTTGGGTCGAGTTGGTCCGCCGATATCGCGCCCTGATCTATCGCTGCATCACCAAGGTCACGCTGAAGTACTCGCCGAGCATGGGCAGCGCCGATCTCGACGAGATCTACGCGGACGTGTTGATGCAGCTGGTGCGGGACGACATGCGCAAGCTCAGGCTCTACAACCCAGCGCGTGGCACCAAGCTCGGGTCGTGGATCGGAATGATCTCGGTCAACGCAGCCTACGACTATCTGCGCGGCGCTGGCCGACGCCCGTTGCTCGACAAGGTCGACGGCGCGCTCGACCCGCATCAGGAGTGCGATCGCACGCCGCTCGACCTGCTGATCGAGAAGGAGCGCTGGGGCCATCTGAACGAGTTGCTCGCCGAGTTCACCGACAAGGACCGCACGTTCGTCGAGCTGTACTACCAGCGCGGGCTCGAGGCGGACGAGATCGCTGCCGAGATGCAGATCAGCTTGAAGACCGTGTACTCGAAGAAGCACAAGATCCGCGCGCACCTGATGCGCTGCCTCGAGAGCCTCTCGGGCGACAGTCCGATCGCCGATCTCGCGGTGGCGTGATCAGCTGCGAACGAACACGAACGAAGACGACCAGAGACGCAAGGCGCAGAGCACGCAGCGAGACGCAGAGGGATGGCCTGGCGCTCTGCGTCGTTGGGGTTCCGCGCTCTCAGCGATCGAACACTGCGTAGAACCGCAGCACCATGCGATTGCCATCCTGCTCGGGCGCGCTGAGCACGATCGAACGGGCGAATCCTTTGAGCCCGGTGGGTGCTTCGATGTCGGCGATCGAGGTGGTCACCTCGGCCGCGGTCCCGGCGATCGCCACGAGACACTGATCGTGGCGACACTCGGCGCTCTGTAACCGAGCACCGCGAATCGTCGCGAACCGATTTCGGATCTCGCCCTCGGTCTTGGCGGCCCAGCGCGGATCGCGAGTCTGCGTCGCAAACGGCTGCTTCGGCGTGGTGGCCGGGCCCGTCGCCGACCCGGGTGGAACCGGCGGCAGCTCCGGTCGCGGCGTGTTGGTTGTCGAGCCGGAATCATCGAGCGCTTCCGCGACACTCCCGGAATTGAGCGACGGCCCCTCGGGTGCAGAAATCGCCGCACGGCCGGGCGTTACCGGGCTATCCGATCCAGGCTTTGGCGAAACCTTCGCCGGCTCGGGGTCGAGACCGATGGCCAACCACGCTATGCCACCTACGACTACGACGATTCCGACGACGATCAGCCAACGCATGACGACGAGCACAGATTATGTGGCCATCCAGCCTCGTGATCCAGCTCGCTGGCTTGCCGGTGCACGGCGCGTCGTGGTGCATAATCCGGGCAGATGGTGCATGTGACCGCCGTGAGTCCGCCCGGCCCGGGCCGCCCGCGCGTCACGGTCGCAAATCCCGCCGATGGAGGGATCTTCTATTGGATCGGGAAGCTGTACGGTTTCGCGGCCCTGGTCATCCTGACGACCATCGCGCTCACCGGGTTTGTGATCTACAGCCACTACTCGCTGCGCGCACCGGCTGCGCCTGACCTTCGCGCGCCGTCAGCCATCCTGCCGGGTGTGTCTCGGATGTACGCCGCCGACGGCACGCTGTTAGGCGAGTTCGCCAAGGAGTGGCGCGAGCTGGTTCCCTACGAGCGGATGCCAAAGCGGTTGGTCGATGCGTTCGTCGCGATCGAAGACCACCAGTTCTTCGAGCATCGCGGTCTGTACTTCAAGGGCATCGCACGCGCGGTTTGGGCGAACATCACGTCGCGCGACTTCGCGCAGGGCGGCTCGACGATCACCCAGCAGGTCGCGAAACAGCTGGTGACCGGCGACGAAAAGTCGCTCGATCGCAAGGCCGTCGAAGCGATCGTCGCGCGCCGGCTCGAAGCGACGTATTCGAAGAAGGCGATCTTGTCGGTCTACATGAACAAGATCTTCCTCGGCGCAGGCGCCTATGGCGTGGCGGCGGCGGCGCATCGCTACTTCCAGAAGACCCTCGATCAGCTGACGCTCGCAGAGTCAGCGATGATCGCAGGACTCGCGCAAGCGCCCACGGCGTATTCGCCGGCGACCAACCCCGAGAAGGCGCTCGGCCGCCGCAACGTGGTGCTCGACAAGATGGCCGAATACGGATTCGCCACCGCCGACGAAGTGGCCGCGGCGAAGGCCGAGCCGATCCGGCTCAACTTGTATCGCGAGGCGTTCCCGCGCCGGATGCCGTATTACTCCAAGTACGTTCAGCGTTACGTCACCGAGCGCTATGGCAACGACGCGCTGTTCGCGGGCGGAATGACGATCGAAACCGCGGCCGAGCCGACGTGGGAGGCGGGCGCGTACGAAAATGCCGAGTTCGGAGCGCGCAAGCAGGACAAGCGCCAGGGGTGGCGTGGACCAGAGTGGCGCGTCGACGGGGCCGCGCGCGACGTGCTGATCGGCCGCCAGCGCGAGCTCTATGGTGACGGACCGCTGCAACCCGGCGTGCGCTACCTCGCACTGGTCGACAAGGTCACCGGCGAACGCGCCGAGGTGGTGATCGGCGATCAGCGGTTCCAGTTGCCGCTGCGCAACATGAAGTGGGCGTCCAAGTGGGAGGCTGGCAACGCCGAGAATGACATCGAGGTCGAGAGCGTGAGTGCGGCGCTCAAGCCTGGCCATGTGATCTGGGTCAGCCGCGAGATCCGCAGCCGTGGCAAGTATCGAATCTGGCAGCTCCCCGACGGCAAGAACCCGGCGTGGATGACCAGCGACGACCAGCGCGCGTGGGATGCGTCGCATCTCGACGTGGTGCGGCTCGAACAGGTGCCGCATCCACAGGTCGCGATCTTCACCGCCGATCATCGCAACGCGTACGTCGTCGCGATGGTCGGTGGCTCCGACTACGACCGCTCCGAGTACAACCGCGTGGTCAACCGCGACGCGTGTCGCCAGCCGGGCTCGACCTACAAGCCGATCTACTACGCGCTGGCGCTCGACCAGGGTTACGGGTTCGACACGATCCTAAACGACGCGCCGACCAAGATCATCGATCCGATCACCGGCGAGGAATGGACGCCGACCAACCTCGAAGGCACGCTCGACGGCGACGTCACGCTCGAATACGCGCTGGTGTTCTCGAAGAACATCCCGTCCGTGGATCTGTTCAAGCGCCTGGGCGCCAAGAACGTCGAGGCGTGGGCACGCCGGCTCGGGTTCTCGACCAAGATCTTCGCCGATGACGCCCTCGCGCTCGGCGCGTCTTGCACGTACATGGACGAGATGGCGCGCGCGTTCTCGGTATTCGCGCGCAATGGTGCGTGGTGGCCGCGCCCGAAGGGTCACGAGTCCGATTGGATCTACGTACGGCGGGTCATCGATCGCACCGGCAACGTCGTCGAGGACAACACGCTGCCATTCGATCCGCAGCTCGCCGCGTCGGATCGGTTCGATCGGATCGCGACGCTCTCGGGCGTCGAGTCTCCGCAGGCGATCCCGACACGTGCCGCGTGGCTGATGTCGAAGCTGCTCGCCAACGAGGTCACCTACGGGTTCGCCACCGTGCTGCGTCAAACCCAGATCAACGCCGCTGGCAAGACCGGCACCTCGAGCGACACTCACGATACCTGGTTCATCGCGTACACGTCGCAGTTCACCACGGTGGTGTGGATGGGCGACGACAAGAAGCAGCGCGCGCTCGGCAAGAATGACGCCGCATACATCACGGTGGTGCCGCTGTGGTCGCGCTACATGTACGAGCAGGCGAAGGGCTATCCAAATCCGGCGATCCCCTGGATCACCCCGAAGGGGATCAAGCCCAACGATCGCGGCGAGCACAGCAAGGGTGAGCACGGCGAGCCGATGGATCTGATCTTCCGGCCGCCGAAACGCGACATCGGTCCAGACGACGGCCGCCCGCCGGTGTGACGACTGGCTCGGGTCAGACTCAAGTCGCGCAACGTACGTCCGCTGCGCGCTCGGAGGACACGCGGTGCCCGAGCGCCTGCTGCTCAGCGCCCGTCGCCGCTGATATTCGAGCGCTGGCGCGAACGATGGGCGATCATCACGCGATCGACGCGAAGCTGGAGATCATCGTGACCGTCGGTCGACTTCAGCCAGGTCCCCGAGGGATCGCGGTTGGCCGCGCTCCTCCCGATCGCGACCATGTGGGCTTCGGGATGCTCGCCGTGCATGAAGTCGCGGAGCTCTTCCGCGACCGTACTCGGCAAGGTATCCGCGATCGCGATCAACGCCGGCTCGAAATGAAATTCTTCCAGTCGGGCGATGGCCTCGAGCGGCGATGAGACCTCGGTGACGTTGCAACCGGCGGTTCGAAACGCATCCGCGATGACCTCCCGTCGACCAGCGATGCCATCGACCAGGATCATTCGAGGTGCGACGTCATCGCTCACGGCTGCCGCTAGCTCCGCGGTCATCCGGGCGATGAATGGCCGCGGAAGGTGATCGAACGTGATCGCGATCAGACGCGCTCCGCCGCTGGTTCGCACGACGTGCCCGCGCAGCAAGAATTCGGCCCTCGGAAGCCCGTCGAGCGTGACCTGGATCCTGACCGCGTGTCCGTCGAGCGTCGTGAGCTCGCTCGGTTCATCGGTCCAGATCGAGAGGCCCCCGAGCCCCAGATCGATGATCCGGCCACGAACGATCCGCTCACCATGCGCGATCGCCGCCGAACCTTTCACGCGCAGCCGCACCGTATGCCGCCACTCGGTCGGGACGTTGTTCCAATCCATAGACACCTTCGCCATCGCGAGACCGCAAGCGCCGAACATCGGCTAGCTCGCCGTCTCGATCTCACCGTACGTTGGTGAGGTCGACGGCAGCAACGCGAATGTCGGTTCGACGGCGGGTTTGTATGCGCAACCGGTTCGTCAATGACGATCGCCAGGGCGTTCCGACATGATCCCGTCACACGCTCCAGCATTCATGTTCGATTCGTGACGCATCGATGTGACCAGAAGAGGCACGTTGAAACATGGCTTCAGTCGGAGCATCACGAAGCGGACCGAGTCGCACGGACCGGCTAGCCGATCTGCCGTTTTGGGGCGTCCACGTCGCCGCCATCGTCGGGGCCGTGTGGGTGGGTTGGAGCTGGGCTGCGTGTTGGTGGCTCATCGGTGGTTATGCGGTCCGCATGTTCGCGATCACCGCTGGCCTTCATCGCTACTTTTCGCATCGCTCGTTCAAGACCAGCCGCGCGTTTCAATTCGTGCTCGGCGTGCTCGGCATGACAGCCGTGCAACAAGGACCGCTGTGGTGGGCAGCGCATCACCGCAATCACCACAAGCATTCCGACGAGCCACAAGACATTCACTCGCCCGTTCAGCACGGATTTTATCGCTCGCATATTGGTTGGATCTTCGACGCCCGGCGCCACGGCACCGATTTCGAGCGCATCAAGGACTTTGCGAAGTATCCCGAGCTGAGGTTCCTGAATCGATTCGACACGGCGTTCGTGGTCGCGATCGCCGTGCTGACGCTGATCATCGGCGGCACGACCGCGTTGGCTTGGGGGTTCTTCGTGGCGACCGTGGTGAGCTGGCACGCCACCTTCGCGATCAACTCGCTCGCCCACGTCTGGGGCCGTCGCCGATACACCACGAGCGATGATTCACGAAACAACGTGGTGTTGGCAGTGCTGACGTTCGGTGAGGGTTGGCACAACAACCATCACCACTATCAACGCGCCGCGCGGCAGGGGTTCTTCTGGTGGGAGCTCGACGTCACGTACTACGTGCTCAAGCTGTTGGAGGCGTTTCGTATCGTCTGGGATGTCGCCGGTGTGCCACGCCATGTTCTCGACGGACGCGGTGCGGTGGCGCCCGACCCGGTTCCGATCGCGCCGCCCGTGCCGGTCGCCGCAACACCTAGCGTTTGATCGACGACAGCCGTGCGGCCCCAACGGGCCTACAAGTGGCGCACGACGCCGCTGGTCACCACCGAGCGGCCCGCTCGGCGCTGCTCGATCTCGCCGAGTCCGGTGCACAATGCGCGGCGGCTCGCCTCGGTCGCGTGCCCACGATCGATCATCACGATCGTTCCGCCGTCGCGGACGACGCGTCGCCAGCGCGCGAGCGTCGCCTGCCAATCGTCGTCGGTCGCGACGTCCGTCCCGACGAGGTACGCGAACGAGTGATCGGCGATCGAATCGTCGAGCGCGGCCAGCGTGGCGATGTCTCCGAGCTTCTTGGCGTTGCGCGACGCAACGCCGATGGCGACGACCTCGCAGTTCTGAGCCAACGCCTGGGCTACCTTGGCATCACCGAGCACCGCCAGCTTGCCAGTGAGCTTGTCGCCGGTCTTGCCATGGCGCGGCGACGAACCGAGCGCCTCGGCGATCGCTGCGACCACAGGTGTGACGAATAGCCCCTCGAGCACGGACCCACGCTAGCACTGGAGCATCGACAGGTGAACTGTGCGGTCGACTAATGATCGCGCATGTATTCGCAACGGGGTGCTTCGATGTGGGGCGTGATCCACGTGACGCCTAGCAGCTGATCGAGCAAGAACCGAAAGTTTCCGTAGGTCACCACGAAGAAGTCCATCTTGCGCTTCTTGATCCCGCCGCCGGTGTCATCCGCTCGGACGCAGCCGTCGTGGATCGAGCCATCGGGCAACATCAGCCCGTCGAACTCTGGGATGTAGAGCGGCTCGCCGATCTTGATGATCCGCGGATCGATCGCGACGGACTTGAACGGGATCAGTGGCCGGACCCCGGCGCCGCGACCAAATGGATGCTCGGCGATGTCGAGTTGTTCGAAGCAGGTGCCATAGCCGTAGTTGCACGCACCGGTGTAGTTGATCACGCGGCCATCACTCATCAGGCCGGATCCCTCGAGCCGAAGCGCCCATGCGAACCGCTCGGGCACGCGCCCGAAGAAGAACCCCTGCTTGGTGTACAGCTCGACCCAGGTGTTGAGCGGGACCTTCTTGCCGCGACCACTCTTGGGAACCGAGTTGGTCTGGGGATCGTCGTAGTCGCTCTCGAGCGCTAGCCAATAGAACCGCAGCGCGAACCCCAGATCTTCGGACAGCGGGTAGCCGCAACACAGCTTGTTCTTGCCACGCAGGCTGTCCTTGGCCTGGAGCGGAACGTCCTCCTTGCGCAGCTTGCTGACGTCCGCCGCCGCCGGCATGACGACAACGAGCAGCACCAGCAACCAGGCGAACCTCACGGCGCGAGCGTACGCCACGCGGTACAACCCGTCCATGCCGTCCGCGTGGACGCACTCGCTGAGTGATGCCGATGCCTCCTGCGGTGGTAAGGCGCTTGGATTGGCGCGGCTGATCGTAGCGGGGCTGCCTGTGCCGGCTGGGTTTGTCCTCGATCATCGAGCGTACGATCACGCGGTGCGCGCCGAGCGCGAGCTCCCTGCTGAGGTCGTCCACGATGTCGACGCGCGCGCGGCGGCGCTCGGGCTCCTCGCGGTGCGATCGTCCGCGACGATCGAGGATGGCGATGCCGGCGCTGCGGCCGGAGTGTTCTCATCACGTCGCGCGGTCCCGGCGGGACGGCTGTGGCCGGCGATTCGTGCGGTCTGGGACAGCGCTCGGTCTCCCGAGGCCGCAGCGTACGCGAATCAGCGCGCCGCAGCGACCGCGATCGAGGTGACGATCGGCGTGATCGTCCAGCGGCACATCGCAGGCGAGATGATCACGATCTACACCCGTCCGCCAGGACGTCCGAACGACGACGAGCTGTGGATCCAACGCGACGGCCAGCTCACCAAACACCGCCGCGATGACCGCGACCCGCTCATCGTGCTCGCGGTCGCCGCAGAGACCGCGATCGCCGCCAGAGCCGGCGCTGATGTCGAGCTGATCGTTGGTGACCGTGCGTGGGTCGTTCAAGCGCGCCCGATCGTGCACCCGGTGGTGAGGGGTCGCGTAGCACCACCTCCCGCCGTGCTCGCGGCACTGGTCGCGAGCGGGAGAACCTGGACATGGGATGTCGCCCATAACCCCGATCCACTATCGACCGCGCAGACAGAGCTCGTCGCCCATGTCGAACGCGCCGGGTTCGCACCGTGGTCGCTGCGCGTGTGCAGCGGCTATCTCTATACGTCGGCGCGCGAGCCGAGCGCAGCCCCGCAAGGCTCCGCTGATCTCGGGGCGGCAGCCGCGATCGAGCAGCGAATGGCCGACGCTCTGACCGGTAGCTCGGCATCGATCGACGAGGCGATCGAGCGGTACCTCGCGTTCTATCGGATCTGGGCGGTCGAATGGGGCCCGTTGATCAGCGCGCTCCGCTCGACGGCGCAGGCGACTGGACTCGGATCGCGACCGGCCTCGGTCGAAGCCGCGCTACTCGCAACCGCGCGCGGCGAGCTCGACGAACATGGCCTGCTCGGTCGGATCGGCGTGCTGGCTCCCGCGTGGGACGTTGCGGTGGCCACCTTCGGCGAACGCCCGGCGCTCCTTCGCGACGCGGTGGAACGCATCCGGTTCATTCCCTCGTCACCAGCTCCGTTGCCCCCCGATCCGATCGCCGATCTCGCCGAGCGTGACGACCTATGGTTTGCCCGTGCTCAGTGGCTCGTACGCCACGCGCTTCTCCTACGGGGCGCGGAGCTCGGGCTCGACGCCGATGACGTGTTTTGGGTGCCACTCGAACAACTGACGCGAGCTGTCGAGCTCGTGGATCGTGATCGATTGCACCGCATAGCGAATGCGGCTCGCAACGCGGCGCACCGAGCGGCGGGATGGACGATGCCGCTCGTCGTCGCCCCAGTGGCCGCGGCTCCGAGTCAAATCAGTCAACCACTTCGCGGGATTGGCAGCGGGCCACGAATATCTGGACGCGTCGTTCGATTCGAGTCGCTTGCATCGGCGATCGTCGTCGGTCGCGCCGACATCGTGGTGACTCGCGCAGTTACGCCGGCGCTCGCAGTATTCGTGGTTGGGTGCGCCGCGCTGGTGAGCGAAACTGGAGGCCCTCTCGATCACGGCGCCGCACTCGCGCGCGAGCTCGGAATCCCGTACGTCGTTGGTTGCCGCGACGCATGGAATGCGTTGGCGAACGGGATGTTGGTCACCGTCGACGCCGATGCTGGTGTCGTCGAGATCGCAGGATCGCTAAGTTAGCGATCGCGGCTGATCTTCCGACGAAGTCCGATTCACTGCTCGTCGTTCGCGCGCGTGACTGACTCGAGATCAGGACGTTAGCCAACGAACGACGAGTTACTCGTCGTCGTCGTCGAAGTCCGGATCGTTGGGATCCGTGTCGTCAGGCTCGTCGGACTTGTCCGCCGGAAGCGGTGTCCCCAAGCCAGCGTTGACTCGTTCGCGCAAGTCTTTGCCGACCTTGAAGAAAGGCAACCGCTTCTCGGCGACATGTACCGTCTCGCCGGTTCGCGGGTTGCGCCCTTCATAGGCCTTGTACTTGCGCACGGTGAAGCTACCAAAGCCGCGAATCTCGATGCCTTCGCCGCGCTCGAGCGCCTTCACCATGGAGTCGAAGATTGTGTTGACGATCGCCTCCGCCTTACCGGCCGGAAGCTTCAGCGTCTCAGAGATTTTCTCGATGAGCTCGGACTTGGTCACCCGTAACTCCGCGTAACTAGTGCCTAGCTAAACAAGCCCTGAGGGGAATAGCAAGTCTAACGTCGCGTAAACTCGTCACCTACTCGGCGCTACAGCTGGAATCGGATATTCGTTGTCGACCTTAAGTGCCCGGTATGAAAGTGGAAATTGGTATGTGGCACAGCGGTGTCTGGCGTAGAAGTCGACGAGATCTCTCCAGCCGATTTGGCCTCGTTCGAGCCCGGTTCGGACCGCTTGAGCCATCACCGGACTGCACAACTGGGCCTTCGGAGGCGGCTGATGGGCTCGCGCAACCCGTTCCGAGATCCCGACTTGGGTCGGCGGAACCATGCTCAGATACCAAGCCTGAAGCGGGAGCACCTCGGCGGTTTCGGCGCGCGTCACGACGATCGCAGTGTCGCTTCGCCAAACGCACTCGACGCGCATCACTGATTCACCCGCCGCGAGAACCATCGCGTTCAACGCCGTGGGCCGCGCCGACGCGCAAGCACTCGAGTTAGGTGCGGGAGTCGCGACGACGGTGTAGGCGAGCGCGGAATCGGTCACGTTTCGGATCGCGAGGACGAGCGTGCGATCTCGCTTTTGCGCAGACAACTCGAGGCCAGCGAGCGTGATCGCCGGTTGTCCGACTTCGATCACGTGACGCGCTTCGTCGGCACGGAACGCAAGCTTGCGCGTCATCTGTTCGTGCGAGGGCAATGGCACGCCCGCAAATGCTGCGTCCTTCGCGAGGAAGTCTTGATAGACCACTGGCGACGCGAACTGACTTGGCGCCGCCGCGACCGACGGAGGCGGCGGTTTGGTGGGCAGTGGCAAGCTCCCGCAGAACCTAACTGCGGTCATTGTCGCAACCATCACAACGCCCGCGGCTGCTACACCGATGCGGAATTGTGCGTCGGTGACTGACATGGTGTCTCCAACATACACGCGCGAGCTAGCGCACACGAACTCGTCGAGTCGAAAACATTGACTCGTGCGACGACGAAGCGCCTAATCGCAATACGGTCATGCGCGGAGGGCACCGACTCGCCACTCTTATGCTCGCGATGGCGGCCTTGGTGTCGAGCGCTGCTCCGGCCCACGCCGAAGACCGCGTCGCCCAACTGACCAAGATGTTGTCGTCGAGCTCGAGCGACAAAGCGCGGCTGTCGGCGGTTGCCGCGCTCGCGCGGCTCGGCAATCGTCGCGCGGTCAAGCCGTTGATCAAAGCGCTCGGCGATCCGAGCCCCGAGGTTCGCGCGGTCGCCGCCGCTGCGCTGGGACGCATCGGTCACAAATCATCCCTCGACGCGCTGATGTCGAGCAGCGACGACTCGAACCCAACCGTGCGCGAAAAGGCGCGGACCGCAGCGCGAGCCGTCGCCCGTACCAACGGTCTGCCCAATCCATTTCCGGCCGCTCCCGGTAGCTCGATCGCAACCGCGCAAGCGCGGCATAGCGGTGGTCGCGCCGGGTTCGGTCGCCAAGGTCACGCCGTCGAGGCTCATCCCGACCTCTATGTGATGATCAACTCGGCCGCCGACGACTCACCCGGGCACAACAACAAGGTCGTTCGTCAGCAGCACGCAGACATCTTGCGCCAGACCATGGCCGATTCGTTTCGCACCGCGCCGATGGTCACCACCGTGGCTGCAGACGCCGCGCGGTGGGGCCTCGATCCGCGCCAGCTCGACGTCGCGGTCGTGAAGATGGACGTGTCTCAACGCGGTGGCTATATCGAGGTCGAAGCCCAGCTCCGGCTCGCGATCTCCGACGGTCAGGGCAAGATGCTGTCGTTTTTGAACGGCGGCGCCAAGGTTCAAGTTCCCAAGCGCACGTTCGATGCTCGCAATCTGCCGACGCTTCGTCGTGAAGCGTTACAGAACGCCGCGCGCGGCATGTTCGACAAGCTGCTCGCGCATCTTCGAGATCACGCGCAGAGCTGACCGTCCACGCCCGACCAGCTCGACGCGCAGTTACTAGAACCGCTGAATGCCAGCGGTGAGCAGTAGCTCGACGACCGGGCGCTCGTAGCCGAGCTGCTCATCGACGTCGGGATGCATGAAGGTCGCGGCGGGGCCGATTGCGACGCCCCATGCCGAGCTGATCCTCCCGGTGAACAACAGCGAGAGGTCGGCCGTCGCGCCTAGGTTCCATCCGGAACCACGCGCTCATAGATCCGCCCCTCACCGGTACGCGCGAACAGGTAATAGCCGTCATCGGTCGGGACGACGCGGAGCTCGAGTGACGGGCCGCAGTGTGGCTCGTTGCTGACCCACGCTTCGATCACCGCTCGCACATCATCAGGTGCGCGCGCGATCGTTACCGAGCAGGGAGTCGCGGGCGCATCGGGCTGCGCGACTGCAGACGATCCGGACAGCACCAACGAGGCAACCAGGAATAACCTTCGCATCCGTGCTCCTTCGACAGGGGTTGACTGCCAAAGGTTGCCAGTCGAGCAAGTTTCATCGCTCGAAGCAGTGCGGCGAACGCGAGCCGCTTACTGCTGCGGAAACGCGCGCGGCAGATCCGACTTGCGCGCGTAGATCACAGGACCGGCGTCGTTTACAGCGAGGTACTTGTCGATCTCGGTGAGCGCGTCGTCCATCCGCGAGAAGTAGCTCTCGCTGAAGCTCGTCGGGTGATAGCCGGTCGCATAGGCAACGGGCTTGTCGAGCGCTCCGCCCGGCCAGTTGGCGCGGAACATGTCGATCATCTCGGAAGCGAACGTGTAGTCGACCATCAGCGCATTGTCGGGGACTTCGAGAATCGGCAACTGCGGCGCAGCGTCCGACAGCATGTTCGTCACG
>JBFXAI010000040.1:0-64959 GCA_050184455.1 Kofleriaceae bacterium
CACGTTGTGTCCAGGAGGTCGCAGGCTGTGAAATCCAGTTGACCCCGGACTGCGGTGCACCGTGCGGGTCGCGCGAGTACTGCACGTGGAGCGAAACCAGTCAGCCGATGTGCAAGCGCGCGTGCGATGCATCGTGCGGGCCGAACGAGGAGTGCTACATCCCGACGCCCACGACAACCGGCTGCCGGCAGATTCAGAGCTTTGATGCTGGTTCGATCACGCTGTCGGGAACCACGACGCCGGTGACGCTGTTTCCGCCGTATTCGTTCAGTGGCCTGACCACCGGAGCGCTGTACACCGACGGGGCGATGGTGACCGCGACCGCCGGAGGCGCAGCCAACGCCGGCTACACGGCGTTCACCGAGTCATTTTCGGCCACGGACGTGATCCGGACCAATCCGCCGATTCATCAGCTGGGCGTCGGAGACGTGTTCGGCACCGGAAATCTGCCGATTCGTTGGATCGCAGGTACCGACAGCGTCGAGATCTCCGCGACGGTGGTCGGTTACAGCAGTAACACGGGCAGCGTCGTCGCCACCGTGACATGCAAGGCCGATGACTCCAAGGGCGCGTTCGATTTCCCGCGCCAAGCGATCACCGCCGGGCTGGAAGGCTCCACGTTGGACTCGCTGAGCATCTCGGTCACCCGCAAGAAGCAGCGGATGGTGTTCGACGTCGCGACCAAGGGAGCGATTGCAGGCGTCGAGATCCAGCCGACCGGATGGCTCGAGCTCGCCACGACGTCGACGGAGACCGCCGAGCTCGAGGGGTGCGATTCGGGCCAGCAGGTGTGCGGGAACACGTGTGTCGATCTCGATACCAGCGAACAGCACTGCGGCTCGTGTGGCAACGCGTGCGCCGGCAGTGACACGTGTAGCTACGGTACGTGTTCGGGTGCGAACGCGTGCAGCACCTGCATCACGGCGAGCTCGGATCCCGGTGATGCATGCGGAGCGTGCGCCGCCGACGCTGGCTGCGCAGCGCTCAAGACGTGCTTTGGCAACTGCCAGACGCAGGAGTGCGACGACCAATGCTGGGAGACGTACGCATCGTCGCAGGAGCTGTATCAACAGTGGTTCGACTGCATCTGCTACCAACAATGCGACATCCAGTGCTCGAGCGTGTGCTCGTAGACCGGATCGCATGAACCAAGGATGATCAGGTAGCTCGCGCGGCCTCGAGCGCACGCTCCGGTTCGTGCGCATCGCGCATCGCCAGCGACTCGAGCCCTCCGCGACCCGATTCGTCGCCGTGATAGCCCGCTTCGCCATGGTCCGCGTCGTCGAGCCCCGCCTCCTCGGCATCGACCGACGGCCGCAGACCGATCACCGCCTTGATGGCATACGCGATCAGCGCGGTGCCGCCGATCGATAGCACCATGGTGAGGCCGACTGCCTTGAGCTGCTCGAGCCACAGCCCACCGTCGAGCAGCGGGCGGAGATAGTCCTTGGCGAGGTTGGGGTTGACGTCGGCGCTGGCGAACACACCTGCGAGGATCGCGCCGAGCGTTCCGCCGACACCGTGAACGCCGAAGGTGTCCAGCGCGTCGTCGTACTTGAAGATCGCCTTCAG
Source organism: Kofleriaceae bacterium (assembly GCA_050184455.1). Taxonomy (GTDB): domain Bacteria; phylum Myxococcota_A; class Polyangia; order Haliangiales; family Haliangiaceae; genus JABFXX01. The sequence continues at coordinate 1,573 of JBFXAI010000040.1, forward strand.
CTTGGTACACGCCAAAAACGGCACGACGCCCGCGATCAAGCCGATCAGCACCGCGCTGCTGGCAGACACATAGCCCGCGCCCGGGGTGATCACCACGAGGCCGGCCACTGCACCCGAACAGAATCCGAGCACGGTCGGCTTGCCGCGCGTCGCCCATTCGAGCGCCGGCCACACCGCGGCGCCGATCGCCGCGGCGAGTGTCGTCGTCACGAACGCATTGGCCGCGATGCCATCGGCGGCCACCGCGCTGCCGGCGTTGAACCCGTACCATCCGACCCACAACATCCCGGTGCCGACGACGGTGAGCACCAGGCTGTGCGGCATGAACGCGCGCTTTCCGAACCCCGTGCGCTTGCCGAGGATCAGGCACAGCACCAACGCCGACCAACCCGACGACATGTGGACGACCGTGCCACCCGCAAAGTCGATCGCCTTGATCGCCGCGTGCTCGTTCCACCCGCCATTCATCAGGCCGTCGATGCCCCAAACCATGTGGGCGAGCGGGAAGTAGATCGCCAGCATCCAGATCGCGACGAACGCGATCACTGCCGCGAACTTCATGCGCTCCGCGATCGCTCCGACGATCAGCGCCGGCGTGATGATCGCGAACATCATCTGGAACATCGCGAATACGTTCTGCGAGACCCACGCTGCGTAGTCGCCATTGGGCGCCGAGGTCACGCCTTCGAACATCGCGAAGTCGAGGCCGCCCAGGACCGCGTTGCCCTTGGCGAACACCAGGCTGTAACCGATCGCCCACCACAGGATCGTCACCAGCCCTGCGCAGCCAAAGCACTGGGCTAGGACCGAGAGGACGTTCTTACGGCGGACCATGCCGCCGTAGAACAACGCGAGCCCCGGCAACGTCATGAACAGCACCAAGGCGGTCGAAGTCATCATCCAGCCGTTGTGGCCTGGCCCGGGGGTGGCCGACAGCGCGGTCCCGGCCGCAGGTGCCCCATTGGTCACGTAGGCTTCGAGATTGGCGAGCCGCTGTTCGAGGGTTGGCGGCGGCCCGCCCTCGGCGTGGGCCAGGGCAGGGACGACCAGCGATAGTGCGACGATAACAACGACTACACTGGCCCCCAAAGCACGAATAGCTCGCATGTTCCGACGCTACTCGGCCCATGTTTCCGGCAGGTATCGTGCAGGAAAAACCTTCGGCCCCAGCGATTGGCCCTGGGTCCCTTCGACATGAGAAGCTTTGAGTGCGGTGGATTCCCGACTGCAAGCCGCGATCAGTAACCCGCACATTCAAGGCCAGGCGGGCGAGCTGATTCGCCTCGCATTGAAGGCGCTCGAGGATCTCAAGAGCCTCGATGAGAGCTTGTATGAGCGGTTTGTTAAGAGTCGAAACAAGGCCGAGGATCCGGAAGCCAACACGCGGGAGTTGGGTGATCTGTGGGATGCCACGTTCGGTGGATTGCTCCAGATGCTCGCGTTCTGCCGATCCCTGGAGGGGTTCGAGGACGCGGTCAAGCCGGTGTCCAACGAGCCGGTCGAGCTCGACCTAGGGGAGAGCGGGCCACCCGCGGGGGGACTTGGAGGTGGCGGCGATGACGGCCTGGGGGACTTCGGCGACTTCCTCGATGGCATCGAGCAGACCATCGAAGAGGGCGACGCCGAGCGGTGGGCCAAGGTGATGGAGAAGGTGTCGTCGATCGAATACGGTCTGCGGACCCAATACCAGACCGGCGAATCACGGCTCACGATCGCGCTTGGCAAGGGCGAAACCAACCAAGTGCTCGGGCTGTTCGACGACACCCAGAGCTCGGCGTGCGAGGGCGTTCACGCGCTCGTCGCGGCGATCTACGAGGGCTTCGTTTCGGAGGTCAGCTCGCAGACTGTGGTGCCGGGCTACCTGACGTCACTGGGCCGAGCGTTGTTGGTGCGGCGAGGCCTCGCCGAGCTGACCGCGGCGCTCGAGCCGCATAACGCGATCCTGCAACAAGGCAAGACCCCCGATCCCGACGCGCTCGAAGCGATCCGCGCCGCGGTGCACACGTTCGTGTCGTCGATCGTGTGCCGAGCGATGCGCGCCGCCGATCGTTGGCAGATGGTCGAGTTCGATCGCGAGCTGACCGAACAATCACCGACCGAAGCGCGGATGACGTGCGAAGGCTTGGTGAAGTACCTCGAGTCGCTGAATTCGGTGAACCAGCGCGAAGTGTTGTTGGTCCACGATCACAACGCGATCGATCAGATGCGTGACTCGCTGGCCAACGCCCGCCAGCTGCTCGATCTGAGTCCGCGCACCTCGCTCGAGATGGTGGAGCAGGCATACCAGGCAGCGCAGCGACTCCGCGGACGGCATCCGGTGACTGATCGGATGATCGGTCAGCTCGAGCAGTTTGCCAAAGCTGTGTCGACGCGAGGTGATGTGACGCAGTTCCTCGAGCGACTCGAGGAAGTGCTCGCGGCGGCTGATCCGCAGGTCGGGTGATCGCGCTCAGGTCGACGATCAGGTGTGGCCTGGGTGCTCAGAAGCTCAACCGTTTACCGACGGCGAGTGGCACGACTCGCTGATCGCCGAACGCGTTCACCAACGCGGTGACCGCGCGCCAGCCGGTGCAATGACCGGCCGCGATCACGTCGAGCTCGAAGTCGCCGAGCGCGGTCACCGTCGGGGCGATCGCTTTTTCAGCTGCGGCGCCCGATAGGTGCAAGCCGCCGAGCACCGCGTGGAGCCTGGTGTCTCCGAGCCGGGCACGCGCATGCGACAGCACGTTGATCACGCCCGCATGCGAGCAGGCGGTGAATACGACGAGCCCCTTGTTTGCCACGTTCACCGCGACGAACCGTTCGTCCATCAGCAGCTCGTCGAGCTCCCAGCCGGTGCCATCGGCGGTGCGGCGGTGTTGCCCCGCGAAGCCATGCTCGAACGCCGACACGCGCGGAATCTCGCCGCTGATATATGCGAAGCCATCGAGGGCATACTGTGGCTCGGTGGTCGTGATCACCGCGGCGCCGTGCGCGGTGAGGGCGGCGACGCTCGGGACGTCCTCCAGTTGCCGCATCGTTCCGTTGGCCATCTTCATGGCCCGGGTCCGGAACATGTCGGGGTGGGCGTAATAGAGGACCTCGGCGCCGCCATTGCGGTCGCGGATGATCTGGAGCGCGCGGAGCATCGCACCACCGTGATCCCAGTGGCCGTGCGACAGCACGATCGCCTCGACGCTACCGAGGTCGGCGCCGAGTCGCGACACGTTCTGCTCGAACGTCCGATCTTCGGGACCGGTATCGAACAGCAGCGCGCGGGTGACGTCGCCACGGCGGACCGTGATCAGGCATGACAGTCCGTGGGCCGCGCAGCACAAGCACGATCCTCCGACCACCCAATTGCCGCGGCGCCGGGCGAGCCCCGCAAATTCGGTCTCGACGAACGACGGCACCGACGACAGGCTGTCGGTAACGTTGTCGACGAGGATCAAGACCTCGAGGCTATCTACCGCCTGTAGACTTGCCATGGATGATGGATGGCCGAGCCGGCTGAGGCAAGCTCGCCCAGTCGCCAGTCGGCGCGAAGGCCCTTATCAGAAAATCGGACCGACGCAGGTCGCGATATCGAAGAACATGAACGACAGCGCCTTCTCTTGCGGCGACATCGGCGCGTCCGAGCATCCCGAGGGGAACGGCGAGCTCGAGCTCGAGCCCGATGCCACGTGCATGTCGGAGAACACGACCTTGCCGCAGCGCGCACCCTCGTCCATCTCGTTGGGGGTGGTGAACTGGAAGTTCTGGGGATAGTCGACGCCTGACCCCGGGAAATAGACCCAGCGCTCCGCCTTCTCGTGATCGACGTTGGTGCAGGTCTGGCGGCCGTCCTGGATCGGAATCACGCCAGGCGTCGACGATCCTTGGACGTTCATCATCCAGTTCTGGAACGAGCTGCCCTTGGGGTTGTTCACGGTGTCGATCTTGTCATCGCCGAGCAGGAACAGATCCTCCGAGCACGTTGCGATCTCTGGCCACACCGCAGGCGCATGGGTCGGGTTAGCGACGTCGCCGGCGATCCACACGTTCTGGTAGTGCGACAGGAACACGCGACCGCCGAGGTCAGCGTACGCCTTCATGTTGTTCATCGCGTCCTGCGACTTGGTTTCCGGCTCTTGACCGCACTCGCACGAGAACATCGCGAGGTCGTACTTCTTGAGCTGCTCGACGTTGTCCCACAGCGTCGCCGCGGCGGGGAATACCGTGCCCTGCATGTTGGTCGCGGCGCCGTTCATCGTGTAGAGGTGAACGCTGCCGTCTCCGGTCGGATCGGTGAACTCGCTGTCCGAGACGCCGAGCTTGCGGACCAAACACTCGAGCGCATCGCAGCTGCCGGTCGCGATCGCGATCTTCGGGAGGTCACCCTCGCTCTTGTTCTTCGGCAGCGACGTGATCTCGGGCGGCAACGGGTTGTCCTGGCACGCTTCGACCTTGGGAATCGTGACCTTGCGGCGCCACTTTCCCACCGTGACGAACAGCGGGACATCGGTTCCCGACGGCACGTTGTTGAGCGTGAACTTGCCGGCCTCGTCGGAGATCGCGCTGGAAACCGCGCCACCGGGCAACGAGTCCGTGCACTGCGAGCACTGAACACCTTCGGGGAACGGACCCGGATCGAGCACCGGGATGTAGACCTGCGCGCCGTACACCGCGAGCGTGCCGTTCGGCGCGAACACCGTGCCGGACAGCGTAGTCGGCGCTTTGCCGAGCTTCGCGCAATTGACGATCATGCACTCGATGCCGACGCATGCGTCGGGGTCGCCAGCAACCGCATCGACACCATCGCGGCTGCTCGGGCTTCCACATCCAACTGCCAACGTCGCGATAAGCGCTGCTAGGGGGGTCCGCATGATGCGCGACGTTTTACAGGTAGGACTCGGCCGCGTGAAGGACTTTCTTGCGCGATGACGAACATCGTTCTGGGGCGAGCGTCGTTCGGTTGTCGCAGCGACAACAGCGATTTAGACGCGATTGTCTAGTGCATGTCCGCCCGCGGGCTGTAAGCGGATCGGAGATCGCTTACCAAACGCGCTGCCGCTGTAGCTCACGGGTCTTCAGCCGCATCCGTGGGCGGCAGTGGCTCCGGGAGCGCGCCGTGCTGTGCGATTGGGATACAACCCGCACATGAAACGTGCGGGGGTCGCGATTGCGTTCGTGTTGGTCGGCGCTGCATGCATGCCGCGGGGCAAGCCATCATCGGGCAAAGCCGAACCGCCACAGCTCGACGTCCAAGAGGAATGGGTCGACCCGATCGCCACGCTACCGAAGGGTGCACCGCGTGCGCAAGGCTGGCGCAAGACGGCGCTGGTCGATCCAGCGGCGCCGACGATCGCGATCCGCGGCGCGACGATCCTGACCGCAACGGGCCAGACCATCACCGGCGGGACGATCGTGCTCGCCGATGGCGCGATCACTGCCGTGGGGCCTGACGCGTCGGTGACGATCCCGAGCGACGCCCGGGTCGTCGACGGTAAGGGCAAGGTCGTGTCCCCCGGCCTGATCGATACCCACTCGCACATTGGTGTGTACGCGGCGCCCGACGCGGTGGCTCACTCCGACGGCAACGAATCGAGCGCGCCGGTGACCGCGCAAGCGCGCGCCCAGTATGGCTATTGGCCACAGGATCCGCAGATCGCCCGCGCTGCCGCTGGCGGCGTCACCGCGGCGCTGATCCTGCCTGGCTCGGCGAATCTGATCGGTGGCGAGGGCTTCATCGTGACGATGCGCCAGGGCCGAACCTCCGACGAAGTGGCGTTCCCCGGCGCGCCATCGACCATGAAGATGGCCTGCGGCGAAAACCCGAAACGGGTCTACGGCGAGAAGGGTGGGCCGAAGACGCGGATGGGCTCGTACGCGGCATTTCGCGCGGCGTTCAACGAAGCCCGCGGCTACCTCGCGAAGGCCGAGAGCTATCAGCGCGCCCGCGATCTGTGGGTACGCAAGAAGCAGCGCGCCACCGAGCTAGACGCGAAGGTTCAGCCAGGCAAGCCGAAGGTCAAGCCCGAGCCTGCACCGGAGCCGCCGGTCGTCGATGCGAAGCTCGAAGCGCTCGCTCAGATCCTGCGCGGTGACACGTTGGTCCAGATCCATTGCTACAAGGCAAGCGACATGGCCGAGCTGCTGGCGATCGCCGACGAGTTCGGGTTCAAGATTCGATCGTTTCATCACGCCCTCGAGGCGTACAAGATTCGCGATCTGCTCGTCGAGCGCGGCATCGCGATCAACACGTGGTCTGATTGGTGGGGATTCAAGCTGGAAGCGTTCGACGGCATCACCGAGAACGCGGCGCTGTTCACCCAGCAAGGCGGTAAGGCGACCATTCACTCCGACTCGCCGATCGCGATCCAACGCCTCAATCAAGATGCTGCCAAGGCGATGGCCGCCGGCCGGGCCGCGGGGATCCCGATCACCGAGGAGCAAGCGTTGCGCTGGATCACCTCGAATGCGGCATGGGTGTTGGGTATCGATGACGTGACCGGGACGCTCGAGGTTGGCAAGCGCGCCGACGTCGTGATGTGGAGCGGCTCGCCGTTCTCGGTCTACACGCGCGCGGAGCTGGTGATCGCCGGTGGTCAGGTATCGTTCGAGCGTGCGACCGGACTGTCGCCCTCGGACTTCGAGCTCGGTCAGTCCGCTGTCGACGTCGGGAGTGCACGATGAGCAAGCCACTGATGATTGTCGCCATGGTTGCCGCATCGGTTCCTGGATGGGCCGAGACCATCGCGATCACCCAAGCGACGGTCTATCAGCGTCCCGATCGCAAGCTCGACAACGCGACGGTGGTGATCCGCGACGGCAAGATCGTTGCGGTGGGCACCGGCGTGGCCGTCCCGGCGGGAGCCAAGCAAATCGCCGGCAAGGGCAAGGTGGTGACCGCTGGCTTGATCGAGGCGCAGACGCTTATCGGGCTGGTCGAGATCGAGCTCGAGCAAGCCGCCAACGACGGCCGGTTCGGCACCACGCCGACCGAGATCCACGCCGCATATCGCAGCGTCGACGCATACGATCCCCGATCGGTGGCGATCGCGATCGCTCGGACCGGCGGCGTGACTTCGGTGATCACGGGACCCCGGGGTGGCTTGGTTTCTGGGCAGGCGGCCTGGGTCTCGATGGCGGATCCATCGGGTGCGCCGGTCGTGATTCGGGCGCCCGCCGCGATGAACGCTGCGCTCGGTCCAGGCGCGATCGCGACGGCCTCGCGCGGCGAGGCGGTCGAGCGGTTGCGCGAGCTGCTCGACGATGTCGACGCATATCGCAAGAACCGAGCGGCGTTCGATCGCAATCAATCGCGTCGACTGGTCGCCGGTCGGCTCGATCTCGAGGCCTTGATCCCGGTGCTCGATGGTCGCGTCACGTTGGTCGTCGGTGCGAGCTCCGACGTCGACATCCGGGCCGCACTCGCGATCGCACGCGAGCGACGGATCTCGATCGCGATCGCTGGCGGAATCGAAGCGTGGCGGCTCGCCACCGAACTGGCCGCCGCGAAGGTTCCCGTACTGCTCGACCCAACCGACAATCTTCCTGGCCTCGCGGCCGTCGACGCGCGCGACGAAACGGCGGCGATCTTGACCAAGGCCGGCGTCCCGGTCGCGATCTCGACGCTCGGCAACGCCAGCGCCGCGCGCACGATCCGCCAGCTCGCGGGAATCGCGGTCGCCAATGGAATGCCGTGGGATAAGGCGCTCGCGGCGATCACCACGGTACCGGCACAGATCCACGGTGGTCGCGGGCGCGGAACGCTGGACGCCGGAAGCGTCGCGGACGTCGTGGTGTGGAGCGGCGACCCGCTCGAGCTGGCGACGCGCGCCGAGGTCGTGATCATCGGCGGCAACGTTCAGTCGCTCGAGAACCATCAGACGCGGTTGCGCGATCGTTACCGTACGCTGCCGGCCCGCAAGCGGTAACCATCACCGCGATCACGCCGGATTCACCGATCGCACGCTGAGGAAGTTGGCGTAGACGTTGCTCGCCTCCGAATCCCGATGGCCGCGATCCATCTGGTTCCAGATCGTCGACGTCAATCGAGCCGGAGCGCTTGTTCCATCGATCCAGAACATCCCGCGATCGCCGCGCTTGCGAGCGCGATCGGCACCGCACGTGACCCGTGACACCAGCCGTCGCGGATGCGTCTGCTACAGATAACGCTTGCGCCCGGACTGCCGCCGCCGTTTTATCGCGGCGTGGTTCGTCGTGAGGTCATGGCTGCGCTGGCTGCGGGGATCGCGGCGGGTGATGAATTCGTTGCACGTTCGGAGCTGCGTCGCGCCGACCCGATGATCCGCGGGCTTGCCCGGCGAACCTTGGGACGCGCGATGATCGAGGGTGCACTGGCGTCGCATGACAGTCGCGATTCCGTGCACGTGATGCGGCTCGCTGCGCTGGGGACGAGCCGGCGCGCCGTCGTGAATCCGACGGATACCGCCGAGGTGGCGCGTGCGTACGCCGAGTTGCCGGTGGCGTCGATGCCGCGGATCCCGTGGTGGTCGATCGTCGTCGGCCTCGCGATGTTTGCGGTCACGCTGACCGTGGTGGTCGCGGTCGCAACCCGGCCAGCGCCGAAGCAGCGCACATATGTTCGGGCGATGCCGTCGCCCTCGGCGACGGCGTATCGCGATGGTGGCGTTCCGCTCCGCGATCCTGCGATCGATGACCTGCTGGGCAGCGAGCTCACGGATCTCGTGGTGCAAGCCCATCGCGCGGAACCAGGTTCGCTCGCCGAGCTCGAGCCGATGCTGGCGCGAGTGCGTGCGCCCGTGCCGATCATTCAGCGCGGTCCAGCGCTTACCGCCGCGTGGCGAGCGATGATCGACGCGTTCGGACCGGCGGTCGTGGCGGTGTCGACGGGCGACGACTTGCTCGAGGTCCACAACCGGTTACGAGAGGCGGCGCGCAGCGTGTCCGATCAGTTCGCGGCCGCGGGCCTCGGCTACTTCCTCGAGGGCCGGATCAAGCAGTCGACGAGCGCGATGCTGCAGGCCTACCACGTCGACGAAGTCGCCTTCGTGGTCGCCGGCGGCGCACCGCGCAAGGTGTTGTCGTTGCGCAGGCTCGACCGGATCTCGACCCGCTACGCGAACCTCGGCATGGTGTCCGATGGGCTGACCGATCCGGTGGTGTTCCTCGATCAGATCGACGTGCACGTGACCGCTTCGGTGCTGCCGGTGCTCGCACCCGACGCGCTGTACCCATTGGGCGACGCGCGCGATTGGATGCGCACGGACGCAGCGAAATCGCTCGCGAAGGCGATCGGCAAGACGGTTCGCGGCGAGCTCCAACTTGCGCTTGGTGACGACTTCGCGGACGCGACACGAGTCGCGCAACTGCTCGTCGAGCGCGCCGAGATCGTGCAGGGCTGGCGCGATCGGCTCGACGACAAGAACATCTATTTCGTGGCGACCGACGGCCTGTACCTTCCGGACACGTTGCTCGCGCAGCTCAAGGAGCGCGTGCCGGTGCTGCAACATCGCAAGGTCGTCGCGATCGAGGCGGAGCTCGCCGAGCTCGAGGCTGCGCGGATCGCCGATCGCATCCACATGCTGGTGACCGCGACCGTGCGTCGGCACGAAGCGCAACACGGCTTCGACGAGGATCGCGCGACCAAGCTGCCGTACCCACAAGAGCTGGACGAGCTGCTCGGAGCGCCGCAGGTCGAAGGCGTCGCGATTCCGGTGGTCGCGAGTGCGCGCGCCGAGCTCGCCGCTCAGCTGAGCGAGATCGCCAACGATCCGCTGACGCCCCAGTTTGCACTTTGGAAGACCTCCGAAGCGCTGTTCAATCGCGGCAACTGGGGCACCGGACACTGTTACGCCGCGATCGTGATCTTCGAGGGCCTGGCTCGTCAGATCGGGACGCCGCTGGCTGCCGGCCCGCGGTTCAGCAACGGCGAGCTCGATCGCGAACGGCTGATCCCGGCGGCGAGAGCGCTGCTCGCGGCATCGGGACCGGCGATTCGACAGGCTGCTGCGAAGCTATGGCTCGAGCTGTTTGGCGAGCCGGTGACGAAGATCGTCGATCGCTAGCCACGTCACGGGAGCGATCGGACGAGCGCGAGCGCACGTCGCGATAGCCCAGCACCGGTGATATATGTGCCGCGGAGGTCACCATGGCACTCAAGAGGACGAGCACTGCGATCTGGCACGGCACCGGGCCTAAGGGCAGCGGCACCATCACCACGCTGTCGGGCGCGATGACAGATCAACCGTACAGCGCGAACGCGCGGTTTCAGTCCGAGGATGGCCGCGCCGGGACCAACCCTGAAGAGCTGATCGCCGCTGCGCATGCAGGCTGCTTCACGATGGCGTTAAGCTTTCAGCTCACCAATGCTGGGCACGAGCCGACAGAGCTCCGCACCGTGGCGACGGTGTCGATGGAGAAGCAGGATCCAGGCTGGACGATCACCAACATCCACCTCGATGTCGCGGGCAAGGTCCCGAACGTGACCGCCGATCAGTTTCAAACACTCGCCGACACCGCCAAGAAGGGCTGCCCGATCTCTCGTGCGCTCTCGGCCACGCCGATCACGATGTCGGCGAAGCTGTCCTAGCGCTCAGTCGACCGTCACGGCGAACACCGAAACGACGAAGGGCGACCCGCGGGTCGCCCTTGTTCGTTGGTGCGACGCGTGTCGCCCTACGATTACGGAGCGAAGACCTCGCCGCACATCGTGATGTCGTAGGTCGCTGGCAGCATCACGTTGGCGTCGTCGTACGAGCCGAGCCACAGCCAGTAGCTGGTGTTCGGCTTCACCGCAAACGTGGCGAATTCTCCGATCGCGCCGTCCTGCTCGATGATCGTTCCGCTAGCGATGTCGGGGAGCTCGCCCGTGGTGATCGAGGTGGCCGGGAACAGGAAGTAGTCGAAATCGGCGGTGTTGGTCCAGTTCACGCGAACCGACATCTGCGTCGTAGTCGCGCCGGTGGTGAAGAAGTACGTGTCGCGGTCGCGATACGAGTCGGGCGCGTTGACGTTTGCGCTGGTGCCGCTGAGCCGGTACTTCATCCCCGACGCCACCGTCACGTTGCTCGGCTCGGCCGAATCGTCTGCCGCGGTCAGCACTCGGTTCATCTCTGGATCGTTGGTGTAGCGGACCTCGACCATATCGTTGCCGTCGTTGCCGCCGCCGTCGTTGGCCTCGGTGAAGTTCGCCGCTTCGGTAGCGGTCGTGCACCGATTGTCGGGATCGTCGGCGATGATCTTCACCTTGTAGTCGACGTCCGCAGGGATCGCGGCGCCGTTCGCTGCGACGACCGTGACGGTGTAGTTGCCGGCTGGCAATCCACCAGTCGCGACCGCGTGATCACCAGACGCGGTTCCAGTCGCGCTGCCCATCTCGGGATTGGTGTTGGCGAGCGAAACGGTGACGATGCCGATGTTCTCGATCCCCGTGCCTTGGAGGGTCACCATGACGAGGCTGCCGGCAGACAAGTTGACGGTGAACGAGTCGACGTCGACCGCGAAGTTCGTGCTGTTGAAGTGGTCCGAGTTGATCTTGCCGCAGAACACGGTCGTCGTACCCGAGAACGAAAGCCCACTGACCTCCGGCGTGCCGCTCATGTTGGTCACGTCATCGTTGGTCATGTCGCTGAGCTCGGCGTAGTTGCAACCCGGCGGTAGCCCTGGCGCATCGATGTCGGGCGCGTCCTGGATCGCGGCGTCGGGCTTATCGTCGCCACCGCCGCCACAGGCGAGCAGTGCGGCTGGGAGGGTGAACAAGGCAATTCGTCGAGTGAGATTCATCGAACAACTCCGGGGTTAGCGTCGGCGAAAACGCAGCTTTATCACACATCGCGGCCGATTCGGCGGAAAGACAAACCCCCTGGCCTCGTCTGGCTGGACCGCCACCGCGACGTCTCGGATTCCGCCGATCTCCGCACACCCGCTTGTGCCGCACTTGCCGACGAGCATGATCGCGGTCACAGCGAGCACCGAAACATTGGTATCGTGGTGATCGTGACCACGTCGCCAGAGAAGTTCGGGCGGTACATCGTCCACGAACAGCTCGCGACAGGGGGGATGTCGCAGATCCACCTGGCGGACGTCCCGTCCAAGGACGGCTCGACCCGTCGAGTCGCGCTGAAGCGATTGCTGCCGCAGTTCGCCTCGAACAAGGAGATCCGCGCGCTGTTCGTCGAGGAGGGCAGGGTGATGCGCTACCTGCACCATCCGAACATTCCCGAGACCTACGACTCCGGCCGCGTTGACGACACGTTCTACATCGCGATGCAGTACGTGCCCGGGCCGACCCTCAAAGAGCTGATCCATCACGTCAAGGACACCGTCGGATCGGTGCCAATTCCGATCACCGTCAACATCTCGTCGCAGCTATGCGAAGCGCTCGAACACGCGCACAATCAGAAGGACGAGAAGCGCCGGCCCCTGGACATCATCCATCGCGACATCTCGCCGTCCAACGTGATCATCTCGGATGCCGGCGTCGTCAAGCTGATCGACTTCGGGCTCGCGAAGGTGAAGGGCTCGAGCGTGAACACCGACGAGGGCGTGATCAAGGGCAAGTTCAACTACGTCGCCCCCGAGTACCTCGGCGGCAAGCTCGACGCCCGCGTCGATCTGTGGGCGATCGGCGTGATGATGTACGAGATGTTCACCGGGCGCCGGCTGTTCGAGGCGTCGGACGACTTCGAGACGCTCGGACGAGTTCGCAAGATGCCGATTCCGAGACCGTCGCGTGCGAACCCGGAGCTGGGGCCAGATCTCGACGAAATCGTGATGCGTGCGCTGCAGCGCGATCCGAGTCTGCGCTGGCAGACGGCTGGACAGATGCGCGACGCGTTGCTCGGGGTGACCACGTTGCCCGAGAACTTCGTCGATAACGAACGCATGCTCGCGTGGGTCGCGTGGGTGATGATGCAACCACCGGGCACGTCTGCGAAGCAGGCACCCTCGCTGGTTGGAAAGCCGCCGCGCAAGACCAAGCAGAGCGCGGTGGCTCCGCCGCCGCGACCACGCCGTAGTTCGACGCGGCGAAACGCCGTCCGCGACGACAAGCGCGACGGCTGACGGCTCCGCGCGTCACGACAAGCGCGACGGCGGACGCCCACGCGCTACTCGATGATCGAGTCGGTTGCCGTCGGCGGTCCACTGGCAAGCACGAAGATGCCGGGGTAACCCTGGGTCTCGAATCCATCGCTGGGATTGCGGCGTAGCACCGAGCGATCGATCACGAGACTCCCGCTGCGATCGTTACTGACGAAGAAGATCGCGCCGCCGCCTTCGCGTGCGGTGTTGTCGGTCATCTCGACCCCGCACAAGCTGAGCGTGAATCGATTGCCGTCGTTGTAGATCGCGGCGCCGCTGCCGCCACCAGGGGTTCCGCTGCGAGCGGGATTCGCTCCGTGACCGATCGCATCGTTGAACGAGAACGCGCTGTTGATCACGGTGTGAGACACACCGATGCTGCTGAGCCCACCGCCATTCGAACAGTGATTGCCGAGCTCCGCGTCGCCTCCGAACGTCGAGCCCACGACGTACACCGGTAGCGGCTCGTCGGCCCCCTCGGGCTGGTACTGACTGAGCGTTCGCACCGACGCTCCGCCGACGTCAGGGCCGGTCGCGTCGCACGCGTTGTGAAAGAACCGGCTGTTGACGATCTTGAATCGGCCGCCGCGCACGAAGATCGCACCGCCACCATCGGGCTCGAGCCCGGTCGCGTTGCCGTCGACGAAGGTCAGGTTCTGCACCGTCAGCTGGGGATGGTCTTGGTTCTGGCAGTGATCGGTGGTCCAGACTTGCGCTTGATCGCAGGTGTTCATGTACAGGATGCGGCGCGCGCCGCCACCGCTCAGCGCCACCTTACCGCCACCATCGATCACGATCTTCGGACCGGTGTCGTTGACGATCTTGGCGGTGCGATCGAATGTGATCGTGATCGGATCCGGACCACAGTCGAACGTGATCACTCCGCCGTTCGCGACCGCATCGACGAATGCGTCGCTGGTGCAACTCTCCGGGGTTCCGGTTCCGACGACGCTCGTCGGCTGCGAAACATCTTCAAGCCCGGCTCCTGCCGGTACTGCGCAGCCGCCGATCGGGTTGCCCGCCGGCGGGCCACTCCACGGATCGGTTTTCGGATCAGCGGGCGTCGCGTCACCACTGCACGCGGCGAGTGTGATCGCGTACACCCAGCGTCGAGGCTGCCCCATCGTTCGAGCCTACGCTGAATCACCTGACCTGTGGCGGTGCACACATCGGAGTGACTATCAGACGGTGTAGGGATGCGGCGTGTGGCGATCGATGATCGTGGCGTTGCTCACGGCGTGCGGACGGATCGGCTTCGATCCGATCGGCGCGCTCGATGATGCAGGCGATCAACCCGCTGCGACCAGCTGCGCCGGTGGTGTCTGCACGTGTGACACCGAAGATTGTAGTTTTCGCTGCACGGGGACAGCGTGCGAGTTCATCTGCACCGGGATCCAACGTTGTGCGTTCGACTGTGCCGAAGCGGTGAGCTGCTCGATCTCGTGCGAGGATTCGTCGACCTGCTTCTACCGCTGTCCCGGGGGCGATTGCTCGATCGAGGGCGCGGACGCTGCGAACGCAACGGGATCTTGCTCGAGCGATTGTTCGGCGGGATGCGCTCCTTCGGCGCATTGCGTCCTGAGCTGCGACGACGACGAGACGTGCTCGTGTAGCGGCACCGCTTCGTGTCTGTGACGTAGCGATCGCGTACGACGAAGCGCGCTCAAGCGTCGGTCCCCAGCGACTCGGTGAGCTGCGACGACGTTTGCCGCTTGACCGTCTTCTCGCCTGTGTGATACCGCTGAAAATGAAAATGGATTTCAAAATTAGAAGTTCCCGGTTCACCCCGATTCCACTGGTTTGGCTCGCCGTGGCTGCGTGCGGCGGGAGCGAGGACGAGGTCGATCGCGGTCCGGCGATCGAAAGCTATGTCCAAGTCGTTCGCGCGAGCTACGCGGACTCGGTCGCCAAGGCGATGACGATGAAGACCGCGATCGACGCGTACGTGGCCACGCCATCGCCGACGACGCTCGAGGCCGCTCGCATGGCTTGGCTCGCGGCGCGCGAACCATACGGCCAGACCGAGGTGTATCGATTCTACGATGGACCGATCGACGACCCCGACACCGGCCCCGAGGGCAGGGTGAACGCATGGCCGCTCGACGAGGCGTTCATCGATTACGTGATCGGCAACGACACGAGCGGCATCATCAACGACACGGGTGGGTTTCCGACGCTCGACGCGAGCGTGATCGCCGATCAGAACGAGAACGGCGGAGAGAAGAACATCGCGACGGGCTATCACGCGATCGAGTTCTTGCTATGGGGCCAAGATACCGATCCCAGCGGTCCGGGAGCGCGACCGCATACCGACTACGTGACCGGTGATGGCGGCACGGCCGCGAATCAGGAGCGTCGCGGCCAGTACTTGACGATCGTCACCAACCTGTTGGTCGAGGATCTGCAATCGGTCGCCGTTCAGTGGTCCGAAGGCGGTAACAACTACGCCGCGGAGATGACCGGTGCGGAGTCCAACGAGGCGCTGCGCCGGATCCTGCAGGGCATGGGCAGCCTCTCGGGCGCCGAGCTGTCGGGCGAGCGGATGACGACCGCGATCGATAACCGCGATCAAGAAGACGAGCATTCGTGCTTCAGCGACAACACGCACCGCGACCTCTACAACAACGCGCTCGGGATCCAGAACGTCTATCTGGGAACCTATGGCAGCGCGTCGGGTGGTGGCTTGAGTGCGCTGATCAAGGAGCTCAACCCCGCGCTGGACACCAAGATGCGCGATCAGCTCGCGGCAAGCATCGCGGCGATCGAGGCGATTCCAGTTCCGTTCGATCAGGCGATCATGAACGACGACGGTCGTGCTAAAGCGCTGGCCGCCGTGCAGGCGCTGCAAGCCCAGACCGAGACCACGGTCGAAGTCGCCTCGGAGCTCGGCATTCAGATCAACCTGGAGTAACCGTGCAACGTGTCGTCGGTGTCGTCGTAGCGTCGTGGTTGTTCGCCGCGTGCGGCACCGATCCGTCCAGCGGTTACGAACCAGGCGAAGAGTTCTCGGGAGGCGACACCACGGTGTTCGAGACCGGCACGACGGCGTTTTCGCTTGCGGCTCGCAACCTCAAGGGCGCACGCCGTGATCAGTTCTTCGTCGGCAATTCGATGTTCAATCGGGGCTGGGTCACCGCACCGTCGTCGACGACCGGTCAAGATGGCCTGGGGCCGACGTTCAACGCGGGCTCGTGCTCGGCCTGTCATTTCAAGGATGGTCGTGGAGCGCCTCCGCTCGACGACGGCGAGCTGTTCCTCGGCTTGCTCGTGCGACTGTCGATTCCCGGCACTGACGAGCATGGCGGACCGCTCGGCGATCCGAACTATGGCGGCCAGTTCAACCATCGCTCGATTCTCGACGTGCCCGCAGAAGGCGCGTCGCGCGTCAGCTACACCGATCTGCCGATCGAGCTGGGCGATGGCGAGGTCGTCACCTTGCGTACGCCGAGCTACGAGCTGACCGATCTCGCGTTCGGACCGCTCGCGACCGACATCATGATGTCGCCGCGCACTGCGCCCGCGATGATCGGCCTCGGGCTCCTCGAGGCGATGGATGAGGCGGTGATCATCGCGGCCGCCGATCCCGATGATCTCGATGGCGACGGCATTTCAGGCCGGCCGAACTACGTCTGGGATCCGAAATCGCAGACCACCGTACTCGGGCGATTTGGCTGGAAGGCCAACCAGCCCGGGCTGGAGCAACAGAACGCAGGAGCCTTTGTCGGCGACATCGGCATCACGTCGCCGATGTTTCCCACCGAGAATTGCCCACCGAGCCAGAGCGCGTGTGCTGGCGCGCTGTCCGGCGGCGCGCCCGAGATCGATCAGGACAAGGTTGACGACGTCACCTACTACTCGCGGCTGCTCGCGGTGCCCGGGCGACGTGACTTCGAGGATCCGATGGTGCTGCGCGGCAAGGCGTTGTTCAGCGAGGTGGGGTGCGCGTCGTGTCACACGCCGGTGATGGTGACCGGAACGTTCGAAGGGCTTCCGGAGATCTCGGACCAGACGATTCGCCCGTACAGCGATCTGTTGCTCCACGACATGGGCGAAGCACTCGCCGACCATCGCCCGGATTTTCTCGCTGATGGTCGCGAGTGGCGAACCCCGCCGCTGTGGGGCATCGGGTTGGTGTCCGTTGTCAACGGCCACACCCGCTTCCTCCATGATGGCCGGGCGACCAGCTTGCTCGACGCGATCTTGTGGCATGGCGGAGAAGCCGAGGCCTCGCGCGACGCGTTCCGCGCGCTCGATGCGGACGATCGGGCGGCGCTGGTGCGGTTTTTGGAGTCGCTGTGATCCGTCCGTTCGTCATCGCAGCGCTCGCCCTCGAGCTGTCGTGCTCGCCGGTGCCGCTCGGCGACGGTGAGCGGCGAATCATCGCGCGCGACCTGGTGAACGATGTCGTCGAGCCGACGCTCGACAGCGTGGTCGACCGCGCGGCGATCCTCAGCACGGCGACCGAAGCGCTGGCGGCGGCACCATCGGAGATGACGCTCGATGCGGCGCAAGCTGCGTGGCGCGACGCTCGCGAACCATGGAAACAGAGCGAGGCGTTCGGGTTTGGGCCAGCGATGAAGATGCGGTTGGGCGTCGCGATCGATCAGTCGCCGATCGATTCGGCGAAGATCGACGAAGAGCTCGCCGGTACCGCGACGATCAGCGACGCGTATGTCGCAACGCTCGGCGCCAACCGCAAGGGATTTCATGCCCTCGAGTACTTGATGTTCCGAGGCGACGACGACGCGGTGATCTTGGATGGCCTCACCACCGACCCCGTGGCGGAGCGGCGGCGGGCCTACCTCGTCGCGATCGCCCATGACTTGTCGCTCAACGCGGCCGCGCTGCGCGACGCGTGGGAGTCGGGCTACACGGTGCGGTTCACCGATCCGGGCAGCGACAATGCCGAGTTTCCAACGATCAAGTCGGTGATCGATACGCTTACCAACGAGAGTGTGTTCCTCGCCGAGTTGATCGCCAACGCGAAGATCGGCAAGCCGGCAGGCACCGCGAGCGGCGGGACGCCCGCGCCCGAGCTCGAGGAATCAGGTCCGAGCGACAACTCGCTGGCCGATATGGCCGACAATCTTCGCGGGATCCGCGCGATCTACACCGGCTCGCTCGATGGCGCCGGAACCCGTGGCATCGGGCAGCTCGTAGCGAAGGCCAGTCCTGCCACCGATCGCGCGGTGCGCGATGCGATCGCGGCGGCGATCGCGGCCGTGGAAGCGATTCCTCGGCCATTCCGTAGCGCGCTGATCGATCAGCGCCCCGAGGTCGCGGCGGCGCACGACGCGGTCAAGGAGCTCAAGCGACTGCTCGCCACTGAGGTCATCGCGGTGCTCGGCGCGACGCTCAAGTTCAACGACAATGACGGCGACTGATCCGGATACACGCCCCGCGGAGTCGCGGTGGTTCCGCTCGGTCGACGGCTCGTCGGTCGCCGCGTTCCGGATCGCGTTCGGGGTGTTGATGGCGATCGCGACGTTGCGATTCTTCGCGCACGGTTGGATCGCGGATTACTACCTCACCCCGAGCCACTTCTTCAGCTACTACGGGTTCGAATGGGTGAAGCCGTGGCCGGGCGCCGGCATGTACATCCACTTCGCAGCCATGTTGGTGCTCTCGGTGCTGGTCGCGATCGGCTGGCGGTTCCGGATCAGCGTCGTGCTGTTCGGCGCGCTGTTCGGCTACGCGCACCTGATCGACAAGACCAACTATCTCAACCACTACTATCTGGTGATCTGTCTATGCGGTCTGATGGCGTTCCTGCCACTCGACCGCGTGTGGTCGGTCGCTGCACGGCACGGGCAAGCCGAGCCATGGATCCCGGCGTGGGTGGTGTGGGCACTACGCGGCCAGATCGCGCTGGTCTACCTATTCGGTGGGATCGCCAAGCTCAAGCCAGATTGGCTGATCGATGCGCAGCCGATGAAGATCTGGCTGGCCGCGAACAGCGATTTTCCGGTCATCGGCTCGTGGTTCTCCGAGTCCTGGGTTGCGCACGGATTTTCGATCGCGGGTGCGATGTTCGATCTATCGATCGTGCCGTTGCTGTTATGGCGGCGCACTCGGGTGTTCGCGTACGCGACGCTGGTGATCTTTCATTTGGTCACCGCGCGGCTATTTCACCTCGGAATGTTTCCGTGGATCATGATCGCGGCGTCGCTGGTGTTCCTGCCACCGGATTGGCCGCGCGCCGTGCTCGCGAGATTGCGCGGAGCGCCGCCGGTCGCGCCCGAGCCGCCGGCTGCGCGAGTCACGGGTCGCCGGTATCTCGTGCTCGCCGCGCTCAGCGTGTACTTCGCGTTTCACGTGGCGATGCCGCTCCGTCATTGGCTGTACCCGGGCGACGTGTGCTGGACCGAGCAAGGATTCCGGTTCGCGTGGAACGTCATGCTGATCGAGAAGGATGGCTCGGTGGAGTTTCATGTTCGCGAGCCGGCGACCGGGCGGCGCTGGGAGATCGCGCCTGCCGAGTACCTCACTCGCTACCAGGCCAAGATGATGTCGACACAGCCGGACATGATCCTCCAACTCGCTCACATCATCGCTGCCGATTTTCGCGCTCGCGGCGTCGCCGATCCGGAGGTCCGCGTCGATGCGTTCGCATCGCTCAACGGCCGGCGTGCGGCGCGGTTGATCGATCCGGAGGTCGACCTCGCAGCCGAGCATGACGGGCTTGGCGCCAAGCCTTGGATCATTCCGACCTGGAACTTGCCGATGCGCCCGCCGGGCGCGACCACTACTGCGTATCGAGGAGCTCGGCCGTGAATCGCTTGGTTATCGTGCTTGTCGTGTTGTTCGCGCCGGCCGTCGCGGCCGCCCATCCCAAGCTGTTGCCATTTTCGTATGGTTATCAGACGGCGCATTCCGGCGAGGTCGAGCTCGAGAACTACGTCGACTTCATTCCGGTGCGTGTCGCGCGCGAGAACCCGGATGGTACGCTCGAGGGTGTCTGGGGCAATCGCGCCGTGCTTCAGCACGAGATCGAGATCGGTGTCACCGATAACCTCGAGCTCGGCTGGTACTTCGTGTTTCGTCAGGGCGCGTCGGCGAGCACGCCGTTCCTCCGGTTCCAGGGCCTCAAGCAGCGCGTGCGTTATCGGTTCGCCGAGGCCGGCGAGTGGCCGGTCGATCTCGGCGTGTACTTCGAGATCGCCGAGTACTACGACGAGGTCGAGCTCGAGCAGAAGATCTTGTTGGCGCGCCAGCTCGGCGAGATCAATCTGGTCGCAAACCTGTGGGTCGAGCAGGAATACTACTTTCAGACTGGCGACACCAAGTTCATCTACAACCCCACCGTCGGTGCGACCTACGAGATTTCTCCGCGGGTCACCGTGGGTGCGGAGTACTGGGTTCGCGGACGCTTCGACTCGGCGAGCGACGACGTCGACATCGGTGATGCGCCGACCTCGGCGCGCCACTATCTCGGTCCGACAGTGATGGCGCAGACCGGGAAGACCTGGCTAGCCCTCGGCGCCTACGGCCGGCTCGATCGGATCGGCAAGGCCGCACTCGTCGATGATCCGTACGGAAAACTCTGGTTTCGCGCCATCGTCGGCATCGAGCTGTAGTCGCGTATGCTGGCCACGCATGCGCCGTTACCTGCCGTTGCTCGTCCTCATCGCATGCGGTGACAACACCGCGGATACCGGTGGAGCGCGGAGTGGTTCGCGACTGAAGCTAGTCTGGTACGAATACAGCGACGGCACGCGCCAGCTCGAGCGGGGCTGGTACTTCGACGACGAGCGCGGTGAGCGGTGCACACCGGTCCGCTGGTCGGACGGATCGCGCTACTGCACGCCGGACGCTGGCGACGCGGTGTACGTCGATGATACGTGCGCGACCGCGCTCGGGCGCGTGCCGAGCGGGACGTCACCGGCGCCGTACTTCGTGCGCTACTACCACGTGCGCGGCGAGCCGTTTCCGTCGCGGGTTGCCCGACTCGGCGCTGTCACGACCGCGCCGCAGAACGTGTGGGAGCTTCGCGACGGTAACTGCTCGGGACCGGCGACGGTTGATAGCGGATACGACTACTACTCGCTTGGTGAGGTGCTCACCAGCGAAGCGTTCGTGAAGGTCAAGCGTTCGGAGCCCGTTGGCGACGATCGGCTCGCATTGGTGTTCGACACCAGCGACGATGGCTTGCGCGTCGCCGCGGCGATCTTCGATCGCGAGGTGCGACAGGATTGTGTCATCGACGATCGCGCGGGAGCGAAGGCGATCGAATGTGTCGCTGGTGATTCGGTCATCGCTGGGTATTTTCACGATCCCGAGTGCACCCAGCTCGAGATCGTGACCACGGAGCTGGAGATTCCGCCACGGTCGCGACACTACTCACCCCAGACCAGCTGCTGGAGCTATTACACGATTGGCTCGTCGACGAGCGCCCCGCCGCTGTACCAGCGCGCGGGCAATAGCTGCCAGGAAATTCTCGATCCCGGTAACGCACGGTTCTTTCTCGCGGGAGAAATGGTCGAGATGCCGGTGCTCGAGCGGCAGGTCGAGCCGACCGAGCGGCGGCTGGCTCGGATCGACCGCGTTCACGGAACGCTGCGGATCGACGACCCGTTGCTGCGCGATACCGAGCTCGCCACCGATTGCGAGCGTCGCGACGATGGCGGCGACATTCGCTGCGTGCCGGCGACCACCGTACAGGTCGTGCCGGTGTTCGCCGACGTCGGATGCCAGACGATCGTCGACGTCGCGCTCGTTCCAAGTGGCACGTGCGATCCGCCCGCGAGCTTCGCGACCAAGGGCGCAGCGTTTCACCCCGTGCTCGACGCCTACACGATGCCGGTCTACGAGCTGACGACCGGCGAGCAATGCCGCGAGTACACGCCACCGGTGCCGATGGTGATCCATGCCATCGGGGGGCCAGTAGCGCCGTCGGAGTTCGTCACGGCACAGCGGGTGCTCTAAGTCCCCTCGTCCTGGTCTTCCTGCTCCTAGCTCAGCGTCCTTGGCGGCTCTGCATTCCTCTTGGTGTCGGAACACGCACAGCGCGTCCGCGAATCGATGCGCTAGTTATCCGGCTGCGCTGCGACGAACGTCGAGATGTGTTGGGTGAAATCGTTGTTCTCGATCGCGACGGTGCCGGACATCCCGGCAAGCGGACCGACGATGAAGGTTCGGTCCTTAGGAATGCCGGAGTTTTCGTACGCGATGATGTCGGTGTCGGCGTTGCCGTACGCGGCGACAGGGACCCAGCCGAACGTATCGAACATCCGATCGAGCCACAGCGACTTGTAGGTTGCGGTGTCGCCGATCACGACGGCAGTGATCACGGGACCGGGTGGAAATCCGAGATCGTCCAGCCACTGGCGGGTCTCGCTGCGGAACAGGTGGGGCCGGGCAGTGACGTAGACGATCGGATAGCCCTTGCTGGCCCACGTCTGCAGCAGCGTGTCGGCGCCGGCCATCATCGCAGGGACGTAGCTGCCGTCGCTGATCTGCATGAACAGCTCGTCGTCGCTGGTGGTCAGCGTGCCGTCGATGTCGGTGACGATCACGTTCGAGCCCGCCGGTAACAGCTGGTTGTAGTGCGCGGTGCAGCTGCCATCGGCCTCGAGCATCGCGTAGAGCGGCTCGCCGTTCGCCGCGACGAAGCCGCTATCGGGGATCGCGTAGCGACCTTCGCCATCGGTCTGCGTGCGACCGATCTGCTGCCACATCTGCGATCCAGCATCGTAGTAGCGCAGGCTCACGAATTCGCCCGGCAGCGCATGGGTGAACAGGCCTCCATCGGGCGTCGTACGCGCGATCAGGCCCCGGTATTCGATCGCGCCGGGGCCGGGCATCTGATCCTCCGCCAAGTAGATCGATGCGATCGCACCGCCCGGATTGCCGATCGTGTCGGAGGCTTCGTCCTTGGCGCGAATGTCTTCAACGACCATCGCTTCGTTCTCGGGTCGCTGGAATCCGCTCGATTCGAGCCGGAACGGTAACGTGCCGGGCCTCGGGCATTCGAGCGAGGTGGCGTCCGAGAGATCGGGTTCGCCGTCTCCGCACGCGGTCACGAGCACGAGCGCAACGACAACCGATCTCATCGCGGCCGACTATCTCTCAGCGACGACGCGCGTGGCCAGCAGATCCGACAGTGGCGCGCCCGCCGACGCCGTGATACCGAGAACTATGCGCGATCTCCGCAACGTGGGCGGTACTCCGGGAGGCACGGGGATGTTCCTGCTCGGCATGGCGCTGGCGATCACCGGCGGCTACCTGATCATGCAGCAGGTCACGGTGCATGGCGGATTCTGGAACTGGGGAACTGGCGGCTACGGGCGCAGCTTTGGCATCACGCTGATCCCGCTGCTGATCGGCGTCGGCCTGTTGTTCTTCGACGGAAAATCCAAGATCGGCTGGGCGCTCGCAGCCGGCGGCCTGTTGATCATCCTGGTCGGCGTGATCGCCAACCTCGACATTCACTTTCGCAGCACGTCGCTGTTCAACACCCTGCTGATGCTAGTGCTGTTGATGGCAGGGATCGGGCTCGTGGCGCGGTCGGTGCGACCGATCGGTGGCAACGTCGATCAGCCGCCTTCCGAGTAGCTAGTTCGCGGTCTCGCACGGCAGCGCGACCGAGAACACGCGGAAATCATCGATCTGACCGTCGAGGAACGCACCTTGCGGAGTCCACACCTGGTTCTTCCCGAGGTTTGGCCTTCTTGAAGATGACAGCAGCTCTGGAGTTGCCGCGATCTCGGCGACGCGACCGCCATCCAGGCAGAGCGCGGCGATTCCGTTGGTGTAACTCGCGCGGATGAAGTGCCAGCCGTTGTCCGACGGGTAGGGAGCTTCCTCGTAGATCGCAGGTCCGTCGGGTCTCGTATAGATCTCGATTTGCAGCCCCGAGAGATCGTAGATGTCGATCCCGAGGCCCCCGTAGTTGTCGAGGTCGATGTCGGAAAACAGGTGGGCGCCATAGGAGGGAACGAGTCCATCGAACTTCAGCCAGAACTGGATGGTGAAGTCGTTGGACTTGATGATCGGCTGAGCAAACTCGTAATAGGTATCAGGCACGATGTCGGCGGCTTGGCCCATCTCTGTGAATGGTCCCGCCGTCAAGGCGGGCGCGATCGCCGCGTCCATGTCGTCTCTGTTGGTCAAGTCGGTCCCGCACAGGTTGTCTACGTCATTGCCAATGGCAGCCGAGAACGGCACCGCAACCTGGCACTTCGAGGGAAACAGCGCACCGGTATCGGTGACGAAGAAGTGCACGCCGATGTTCGCTGCACCCATCGCTTCGGGCGCGAGCGCCATGAAGAATCTATCGCCGGCGAGCGCGTCGACCTGGAGCGTGCGATCGAGCGTCGTGCCAGCGGTCGCCACCGCGTTGAACAGCACGTCCTCGCGGCTGTTGCGGTAGAGCCGGACAACTTGATCCGGCCCGGCAGGAATGTGCACCAACACCTTGAGCGAGATCACGCGTGCTGCATCGGAGATGTACGCGATCGCTGGATCGCCGCTGGCGGTGGCACCTGCGGTCGAAACCAGCAATGCTCCGGGTAGTGCGGCACACGCGGCTGAGGTCGGGTTGGCCGCGCAGGTCTTGATGATCGTTCCATCGGTCGCGCCTGCGAGCCCGCCGTCTTTCTGGGTCATTGCCGTCCAGGTGCGATTGCGTTGGTCGTCGAAGTAGCCCCACTTGTCGCCGTTGCCACCGCCAGGCATGCCGTTGAAGTCAGCCGCTGCGTTGGCTAGACAGGTCCCCGGGCATTCCACCGAGGTCGTCATCGAATCGACGCCGCTATCGCCGGAGCCGTTGCCGCCGCCCGGATCGATGTTGTTGTCGAACAGCGACTCGCCGCACGCGGCGATCAGCAGGATCGGAAGCACGCGCGTTAGAACCACAGCTCACCTCCGAGGAACGTCGGGATCGTCGTGCCGTGAGCTTCACCCGCGACGCTCACGAACGACTCCAGCTTGACCGCGAACGACGCCATCGGCCGATAGCGCACACCGAGGCCACCCGCGCCCGCGACGAACGTCTCGGACATCGGTCCTTCATCGCCGATCGCGATCGGCATCGCGGCGACGGCGTGGATCGAGAACACATCGCCCGCGAGCCGAACGCGAACGCTGGGCACCACCGCGGTCGCGACGAGGACAGCATCGATCCCCAGCTCGATCCGCGAGCCGAGGTTCACACCGACGCCGAACGATGGCGCTCCGGTGTCTGCGACTTGGCGCAAGTTGGTGCCGAACCCGATGCCCACTGCAAATCGCTTGCGGGACAGGCGCGTTCGAGACGGCGGAGAAAGTGGCGAGCGCTCCGCAACCGCGATCGGAGCGGTTTCCGGGGGCAGCTCCGGCAACGTGAGATCGATCGTGACCTCATCACCGGACGCGACGCGCAGCGTGCGTTCGGCATCCTTGCGGCCGGGAGACTTCGCCACGAACGTGTGCTCGCCGGGCGGCAGCATCAGCGGCATCTCGAGCAAGGTGCCGAGCTGTTTGCCATCGAGGAACAACACGGCGCCGTCCTCCGGCGAGATCGTCACCGTGACGCGAGCGATCCGTGCGAGGATCCCATTGAGCTCGGTCTGCGCAGTGTTGAGACGCGCTGCCGGGACCTTGCCTTTGCCTTCGCTCAGAAACCGCGTGTAGAACTTCACCGCCTCGGTGTAGTTCGATAGCTCGCGGTGACAGCCCGCGATGTTGTAGAGCACGAGCGGATGCGGCGAGATCTCGTAGGCGCGCTCGAACTCGGCGAGCGCCTCGGCGAACTTGGCTTCCTTGAACAGCGCGACGCCGCTCTTGAACAACCGGTCGGCCTCTTCTTGCTGGACCGAAGGTTTCTTCTTGGCGGGCTGCGCTGCGGCGGAGCTCGAGATCCCCAAGGCCGCCGCGATCACCACGGAGGAAGTCAGGCGTAAGTTCGGCATAGGTTATTTGTATGGGCTCTCGTCGTCGATCCGTTGTGGCTTGCGAGGCTTCTTGCCCGGTCGTCCCGTCTTCTTGAGCACCACCGACAGCTTCTGGCTCTCATCGAACCGGAGCTCATCGGCGTGAGGGGCGTAACCGGGGGCGGTGATCCGAAGCTTGTGCGTAGCGTCGTCACGCGGAACGACATGCTCGGTGCCCGTGATCGGTTTGCCATCGATCAGGATCGTCGCCGATGCTGGATCGACATCGAACCGCAACGTCACCTCGGGATCCGGTGCTACTGGTGATGGCATCGGCGGTGGCGCCGGCTTCGGCGGCTCGGCAGGCGTGCTCGGCAGCGTTGGCGGCGGTTCGCGGTTGGCAGCGTGCGGCGTCGGCTGCGTCGGGGACGTGGCGTCGCCGCGCATCGCGATGACCCCGGCGCCGGCGGCGATGCCAACGAATCCGACGACCGCCGCGATCAGCGGTGTTCGCGATCGTCGGGGCACTGCTGCTGTCGTGGCGGCGACCGCAGCGCCGGCGTTCGCTGCCGCCGCGGACCGCGGATGCGCCGCCGAAGGCGTCGCACGGCCAGGGGCAGCGGCAGGACCGAGCAGGGTCTCCTCGGTGCCGACGCCGCTGTTCGAGGTCGTCGCCTGCGCCGCCGTCGGATTGCCCGTCATCCGCGGTGCGCGGCGCGAGTGCTCGCGAAAGGTCCCCCTACAGAACCCGATCAGCGCGTGCTCGAGCTCGGTGGCGCTCGATGGACGTTGCCCGGGCTCGAGGGCCATCGCGTGCAGGATCACTCGCTCGAGCGCCTCGGGAACGTCGGCGCGGCGCTGGCGGGGAGGGGTGAACTCACCGGTGATCACCCGATACATCAGCTGATTGTAGTTCTCGCCCTCGATCGGAACGCTGCCGATGATCATCTCGTAGAGGATGACCCCGAGCGCGTAGAGGTCAGCCGCCGGTGTGATGTTGCTATCGCCGCGCGCTTGCTCGGGCGACATGTAATACGGCGTGCCGAGTACCAGACCCGTCGTGGTCAACCGCGAGTCAGCCTCGTGGCCGGTGGTGCGAGAGATCCCGAAGTCGAGCAGCTTCACCATTTCGCCGCGCGACTGGCGAACCAGGAACACGTTGTCGGGCTTGAGGTCGCGATGGACGATGCCCGCGGCGTGCGCGGCCGCCAGTGGCGAGAGGATCTCGCAACCGAGCTCACACGCGACATCGAGCGGCAGTGCACCGCTGCTCCGCAGCCGTGTCGCGAGCGACTCGCCCTCGAGGTACTCCATCACCAAGAACGGTTCGCCATCGGCGCTGGTGCCGATGTCCGTGACCTGGGCGATGCCCTCGTGGCCGATCTGCGACGCGGTGATCGCTTCGCGGTGAAATCGCTCGATCATCGCAGCACTACTCAGCTGCGGATTGAGCACTTTGATCGCGACCTTCTTGCGGAGCTTGATGTGAGTACCGTGATAAACGGCCCCCATCCCTCCGAACGCGATCAGTCCCTCGATGCGGTACTTGTCATCGAGCATTGTCCCGGCCGCGAGCTGGCGCGGTTCGGCAGCAGGCCCCACGGGGTGAGAATAAGCCACGCCGCCGGCGAATTCACACTTACATGTCGCGCACCTACCTCCTTATTTGCGCCACGATTTGCGCGCGCCCGGGAGTGCGAGCGCGAACGCCCACCGGGATCACCTCCGATGCGCATGTTCGGACATCGCCGTGATCTCACGTTTCTGTGAAGGAGGTTTGTCGCTCGGTCTGATATGAGGGGCGCCAATGAGCACCTTCCGGTTCCTGCTTACGACGGTCGTGGTGGTTGGATGTTCCGGTTCCGGTTCGCAGCCGCCGAATGCACCGGTTGCACCGCGCGCTGCGGAAGCAACTCCTCCGGGGTTGCGCTTGCCCGCGGGTGTGCGGCCGACGCGTTACGCGATCGACCTCTCGATCGATCCTGCACGCGATACGTTCTCGGGTGTTGCCGAGATCGAGCTAGCGATCGATCGGCCGATGCGAACGATCTGGCTCCACGGCGAAGGGCTCGACGTCATCGATGCGACGCTGCGGCGCGATGGCTCGGCGATCGCGGTCACGCCGGTCGCGCCGGATCTGTTGAAGCTCACGTTTGCAAACGAGCTCTCGCCCGGAACGGCGACGATCCAGCTCGGCTACACCGCCAAGCTCGGCAACGGCGGTGAAGGCGCCGTGTTCAAGGGAACCCACAAGGATGAGACCTACGTCGGTACGTTCTTCGAGCCGACCAGCGCGCGCCGCGCGTTTCCATGTTTCGACGAGCCTCAGTTCAAGGTGCCATGGCGACTGACGCTGCGCGTCCCTCGCGGGGTCGACGCCTACGCGAACACCGCGCCGACGGTCACCGAGGATGACACCGAGCGCCGGGTATTTCGGTTCGCCGAGACCCCGCCGTTGCCGAGCTATCTCGTCGCATTTGCGGTCGGCAAGTTCGACATCCTCGAGGCAGGTGAGACCACGATCAACCGCAGCTCGATCCGGGTGCTGTCACCGGCCGGTACGTCCACCACCGGCCAACTCGCCGCGCAGGTTCTCCCGGAGTCGGCCGCCTGGCTCGAGCGCTACTTCGGCGTGCCGTATCCCTACGACAAGCTCGACAACGTCGCGATCCCCGGATTTATCGGCGGCATGGAGCATCCAGGGCTGATCAGCTACGGCCCGGAGTACCTGCTGACGCCGCCCGACGGTGCCACGCCGTGGTTCCGCCAGCAGATGGTGCGGATCATCACTCACGAGATCGCGCATCAATGGTTCGGCAATCTGGTCACCCCGATGTGGTGGGATGACCTCTGGCTCAACGAAGCGTTCGCGACCTGGATCGAGATCAAGGCGACCGAGCAGCAACATCCCGAGTGGCAGATTCGCGCCAGCACGATGCGGCCGCCCGAAGATCCGCGTGCCGAGGACTCGCTGCCGAGTGCCCGCGCAGTGCGCCAGCCGATCGCGGTGACCCACGACATCATGAACGCGTTCGACGACATCACGTACCTCAAGGGTGCGGCGGTGCTCGGTATGATCGAAGGCTTCATGGGTGAGCAGGCGTTCCGCCACGCGGTGCAGCGCTACCTGACCGCGCACGTTCACGGTACCGCCACCAGTGCCGACTTCGCGGCGGCGCTCGCCACCGTCGGCGGTCCCGAAGTCATTCAGGCGCTCGAATCGTTCACGACGCAGCCGGGCGTTCCGATGGTGTCGGTGGCGCTGAGCTGTCAGAACGGGACGTCGCCACGGTTGAAGGTCTCGCAACGCGCGTATCGTGCGGCCGGGTTGGGCGCTGGCACCGAGGACGCTCGTCGCTGGGCGATCCCGATGTGCGTTCGCTACGGCACCGGCAAGGGCGAGCCCGAGCGGATGTGCCAGCTGGTCACCGAGCCGATGTCGGAGATGATCCTCGAGGGCGGATGCCCAGAATGGGTCCAGCCGAACGCGGGCGCGGTGGGCTATTACCACACCCGGCTCGAGGGCGAGCTGTTCGATCGCTTGGTTCAGCGCGCGTCGTCGTTGCCGGAGGTGGAGCGCGCGTCACTGGTCGCCGATCTGCGCGCCGGGCTGGTCTCGGGTGAGCTCGGAGCCGATCGCGTGCTCGCGCTGCTACCGAGCTTGGTCCGCAACGGAGGGCGCCCGACGGTGCTCGCCGGCGTCGAGATGATGCGGATGTTGGCGCGTGCGGTTCCCGCGGATCTCGAGCCGGCGTTTGCGGATTACGTCCGTGCGACGTTCGGGTCGCGCGCGCGCACGGTCGGTTGGACGCCCAAGGCGAAGGAATCCGACGACGTTCGGCTACTACGTCCCGAATTGCTCCAGCTCGTCGCCGGCATTGGCCGTGACAGCGCGCTCGCCAAGGAGGCGCAGACCGTCGCCGAGCGATGGATCGGCAAGCCCTCATCGGTCCCCGATCGCCTCGGGCTCGCAGCAGTGAAGGCGATCAGCCGCACGGCGGATCGCAAGCTGTTCGATCGATTGGTCACCGCTGCGCGCGCCGAACGCGATCCAAACACCCGCAACGATCTGTTGCTCGCCGTGCGATCGATCCAACTGCCCGAGGCGATCGCCGCGACCGTCGAGCTCGCCGCCGATCCGACGATGCAGGCGAACGACGTCTGGCGCTTGCTGTCGGACTTCTACGACGATTGGGATCCGACAGCAGCCGCCGGGTTCTACGCGGCGCTGCGTCCGCGGCTCGACACGATCGCTCCTCGGGTTCCGAAGTTCATGCAGCGCGATCTGCTGCGCTCGGCGCTCGGCTACTGCGACGCCAACATGCGTGCGCAGGTCGCCGACGACACCAAGGCTCGGGCCGATCAGCTCGGCGGCGCGCGCGCGATCGACCACGTGCTCGAGGGTATCGACCGTTGCGCAGGGGTTCGCGTCGCCCAGCAGGGCCCACTGCGCGCGAGCCTCACCGCCCGCGCCCAGAAGCCGGCCAAGCCTGGCAAGGCGCCGAAGCGCGCGAAGGCCAAAGCTGCGAAGGTGTGAGCACACACATCGTCGGACTGTGAGAGAAAGGTGAGCAGCACGGGCTGAGCTCACAAGACGCGATCCTCCGGCTCGGGAGTATGCGACAACGGAGTTGGAGGGTCTGATGACGTGCACCCAGTGTGGCGCGATGCTCGTTCCCGGCAGCGCATTTTGTGGCGGCTGTGGTCGACCCGCAGTGATCGCTCCACCCGTCGTTCACAACGCGCCGCCGCCAGGGCAGCCGCAGTACGCGGCTCCCGTGCATCACCCGCAAGGCCACTATCACCACCACGGGATGCAACACGCGCCGGCACATCAGGCGATGCAACACGCGCCGGCACATCAGGCGATGCAACACGCGCCGGCGCATCAGGCGATGCAACACGCGCCGGCACATCAGGCGATGCAACACGCGCCGGCACATCAGGCGATGCAACACGCGCCGGCACATCAGGCGATGCAACACGCGCCGGCACATCAGGCGATGCAACACGCGCCGGCGCAACAGCTGATGCACTGGCAGCCAGGTCCAGGAGGGTCACCGCACGCGACGCCGCCGCTTGGTCAGCAGCACGTGCAAGCGCCACCGCTGCATCCGTTTCCGATCATCATGCAGCAGCGGCTCACTCGGTTGACCGGACAGATGTTCCTCGCGCCGACGCGGCTGTACTTCATCTGTGAGAGCACCAAGGGCGGTCTCACCGTCGCGATCGGCAAGAGTGTCGGCGGTCTGATCGGCGGTGTGATCGCAGGAATCGGCGTGCCTGTTCCGGGCCAATCGGCTCCGATGACCGACGAGGCGGCGCTGTACCGGGCGGTGCAGGAGCGCCAAGGCAGCCTGGTGATGGAGCCCGCGCAGATCAAGCAGATCAAGGACACGTTCTGGACCCACGCGATCTGGTTCAACGGGTTGACCTACGCGCTGCCCGAGGGACTGCACAAGGATCTCAAGCGCGAGCTCGGGCTGTGGTGTCAGGCGAATGGCGTGAAGAGCGCGGGCCTCCTGCCCAAGTGACCCAGCGCTGCGGGGCACGATTTGCGTCGTTGTCGCTCCGCTCCGGTGCTCACTCTGCCTCGCACTCGCGCCTCCTCGCGCGCTGGGTGGTCAGGTTCGATGGTCCGGGCTCGGCTCGATCCACAGCCGCTTGCTGTCGGTCAGTACGTACAGCGCCGGCAGCAACACGAGCGTGATCAGCGACGATACGAGCACGCCGCCGAGCACCACGCGCGCGAGCGGAGCCTGGATCTCCGCGCCTTCGCCGATCGCCAGCGCGATCGGTAGCATGCCGAGCACGGTGCTGAGTGCAGTCATCAAGATCGGCCGCAGCCGACGCCGGCCGGCCTCGACGATCGCCTCGACTGCATCGAGCCCGTCCTCACGACGCAGCTGGTTCGCAGCTTCGACCAACACGATCGCGTTGTTGGTCGCGATGCCAACCAAGATGATCGAGCCGAGGAACGCGTTCAAGCTGAACGTCGTCCCGGTCACGACGAGCACGCCCACCACGCCGACGAACCCGAACGGCACCGCCGACATCACGATCAGCGGATGGCGCAGCGATTCGAACTGCACCGCCATCACCGCGAACACCAAGAACAGCGCCAGCACGATGCCGATCTGAAGACCTGCGAAGGTCTTTTCCTGCTCGCGAGTCTCGCCGGCGACCTCGACGGAGAATCCCGCGGGCAATTGCACCTTCGCGAGCGCGGCTTCGAGATCGGTCACGACGTCGCCGAGCGGACGCTTGCCGAGCCCGCCGATCACCGACAACACGCGTTCTTGGCCTTCGCGCTCGATCGACGCCGGTCCGCGCCGCACGCCCAGATCGGCCACCGCCGACAGCGGGATCACTCCGCGCGCGGACAAGATCGGTAGCTCTGCGAGCTGCGAGGTCTGTGCGCGATCCTGCTCGCGCAGCATCACGCGGATGTCGTATTCGTCGCCACCATCGCGCAGCCGCGTCGCGACGCGTCCGAGCACGTAGGTCTCGAGCGTGCGTGCGATCTCGGCGCGGGTGAGTCCAAGATCCGCCGCCCGTTCCGTCGCAACAGAGATCGTGCGCTCCTCGAGGCCTTCCTCGCGGCCGAGCCGAACATCCGCGATGCCCGGGACCTGTTTCATCACGCCTTCGATGTGCTTGGCGAGCACCGCTGCGGTCTCGAGGTCGTGACCACGGATCTCGACCACGAGTCGCTCGCCCTGACTGCCGCGCATGAAGCGTTGCAGGGGATTCGTCGTGCGCTGCCGGATCTGCAGCTTGATCCCCGGGATCCCGAGCGCCGCCTCGCGCATCACCTTTACGATCTCGGCGCTGCCGCGATCGCGGTTCGATACCGGCACCAACGTCAGCTCGATCTCGCCCTCGTGACCACCGCCGGGGCGGTATGGATTGTCGGGACCTGCCGAGCTCACGATGTTGAGGATCTCCTCGGCCTTCACGACGCCATGGATCCTGCGCTCGAGCTCGAGCACGACATCGCGGGTGCGCTCGACCGGCGTGCCGACCGGAAGCTCGAAGTCGAGGTCGACCACGCCTTCGTCGGTTTCGGGCATCAGCTCGACCTCGACGGCCGAGACCAATCGGTATGCGCCGAGCAACAGCACCAACGACGCCACGATCGTGAGCCAGCGCGCGCGCAACGCGCTGCGCACGAACCGCACGTAGAGGTTGTCGAGCCCGATCAGCCAGGTCTCGAGCCGCTTGGCGATTCGCACCGAGATGCCTGCGGTCTTGCGGCGGCGGCCGAGCAGCCGAGCCGCGAGCATCGGTACCAGCGTCACCGCGACGATCAGCGAGCAGATCTGCGAGAACACGACCACCATCGCGAGCTCGGCGAAGAACACCCCCGCGAAGCCCTCGAGGAACACCACCGGCGCGAACACCGCGATCGTAGTCAGCGTGCCCGCCACCATCGCGCCGGTGACCTCGCGAGCGCCGTCGATCGCGGCTCGGTGAGGTGGCATGCCTTCTTCGTGTTTTCGATAGATGTTCTCGAGGATCACGATCGCGTTGTCGACCAACATGCCGACGCCGAGCGCGAGCCCGCCGAACGAGATCAGATTCAGCGAATAGCCGCTGAAGTACATCAGCGCGAACGTCGCCATGATCGAGAACGGGATCACCAGCGTGATCACGAACGTGGCGCGGATATCGCGGAGGAAACACAGCAGCACGAACACCGCGAGCGCGGCGCCGAATAGCGCGCTCTCGCGCACGTTGGTGATCGACGCCTCGATGTACTGCGCACCGTCGTTGACGATGATGACGTGGGCGCGGCCTGCGTATTCGTCGTTGATCTGGTTCAGCTCTTGTTTGAGTCGCTCGACGACCTCGATCGTATTGGCACCCGATTGCTTCGACACGCGCATGACGATGCCGGGCTGGCCATCGACCCACTGCTCGCTCTTGATCTCCTGAAACACGTCATTGACCTGGGCAACGTCGCGCACGTAGACCGGGCGGCCAGCGGCATTGGGCAGATCCTGCGTGCTCGCCGCGCGGCCGCTGCGCCGGGTGACCAGCACGTTCTTGATGTCCTCGACGGTCTTGAGCTCGCCCATCGATCGGACGAGCACCTCTCGGCCGGCTTCGCCCATGTCGCCGGCCGAGACGTTGCGATTGTCGGCGGCGAGCGCCTGCACGACCTGGTCGGCGGTGACGCCGAGCGAGACCAGGCTCGCCAGATCGAGCTCGACACGGAGCTCGCGTAGGCGGCCACCGTTGACCTGGACCGAGGCGATGCCTTCGAGCCGTTCGAGCCGGCGAGTCAACAGCTCATCCGCGAGGTAGCGCAACCGCCGCGGATCACCGGTGCCGCTCAAGCCGAGCGTGGCGATCGGCGTCGCCGAGATGTCGAACTTGAGCACGACCGGCTGCTCGGCGTCCTCGGGAAGCCGGGCGCGCAATCGATCGAGCTGTGCGCGCACGTCGTTGACCGCGTTGTCGAGATCGATGCCCCAATCGAACTGGAGCTGGACGCGCGACAGGCCCTCCGCGGATTCGCCGGTGATCTCGGTGACGCCGTCGATCGTCGAGACCGCTTGTTCGATCGGCCGCGTGAGCAGATTTTCGATCTCCTCGGGCGCGACCCCTTCGTAATTGGTGATGATCGAAATCCGCGGGAAGTCGACCTCTGGCAGCAAGTCGACCGGCAGTCGCGTAACCGCGATCCAGCCCAGCACGCACACGGCAAAACACAACACCGCGACGCCGATCGGACGGCCGACCGAGACCGCGGTGAGTCCCTTGCTCATCGCGCTCCCGGTGCCGCCTTGTCGGGCTGGTTCGTGGCGAGCAGGATCTTGCTGCCGTCGGTCAGGTCGACGTGCCCCGCGACCAACACCTGCGTTCCCGGTGGTAGCTCGGCTTCGACGGCGATTCGATCACCTTCGCGCGTGATTTCGCGGACCGGTACCCAGCGCGCGACGCCAGCTTGTCCAGCGATGAACACGCCGGTTGCGACGGCGCCATTGGGCTGTAGGCGCGACAATACCGACGGGGCAGGGACCGTGATCGCCTGTTCGATCGTACGGAGATCGACGATCGCTTCGGCGTACATGCCCGGTAACCACCCGGATGGTGGAGCCTCGATCAATGCCTCCACGATCGCGACGCGACGCTCGCGGCTGACTTCACTCGCCACGCCGGTGACCCGCGCGGGCACGCCCTTGCCATCGCCGCCCTTGGTGAGCGCGGTCAACATCGTGCCGGCGGAGACCTGCGCGACGTCGGCCTCGGGAACTTCGAACCGGATCCGCAGCGGCGAGGTGGCGACGAGGCGGACCAGCCGCGCGCCGGCGGTGACGGTCGCGCCCGGATCGACGAACCGTTCGGCGATCCGCCCGGAGAACGGCGCACGCACGAAGCTCTCGACCACTCGCTTCTCGAGCAACCGAACCCGCGCGTGCGCTTCGGCCTCGCCAGCGGATGCGCTCTCGACGGTCGCGCCGAGCGCCTTTGCACGTGCGCGCTGGCGATCGATCTCGAGCTCGCTGATCAACTTATCGCGCGCCAGCGGTTCGAGCCGGGCGACCTCGGCTTCGGCAGCGTCGCGCTCGACCTTGGCGCGGTTACGCTCGGCAGCGGCGGCCTTGGCTTGAGCCCGCGCCTGCGCGATCTGCTCTCGTGCGTCGACCGGATCGAGCTCGGCGATCACGTCGCCTTGCTTGACGATGTCACCGACCCGCACGCGCACCGACACGAGGCGCCCCGCATAGAACGCCGCGACATCGGCGGTGTCGGCATCGAGCTCGCCCGGATAGCGACCGCGTTGGGTCACCGATGCGCGCGTCACCGCCGCCGCCGTCACCGGCACCGCGCGAGCGGACCCGTTGCTTGCGGCTGGCGCATCACCACCGGTCGAGATCAAAAATGACGCCGCGATCGCTGCGCCCGCGAGGCCAACGATGATCCAAGCAAGCCGCGCTCGATGCGGCGCATGCATTGCGTGGTCGCGCTGCGGGTCCGGGGTCGCGTTCATAGCGGCACTCGCAGTATTGCCCTGTCCGCGTCCTAAGACCGCAACGAACCGCCCAGTTCACACAGCGAAACAACCGGTCGGTGCTGCGCCGGGACCTAGGATCCCCACTAGTTACACGTCCGGCCGGCGAAGCTGCGATACTGTGGCCGTGCGCCTCCTTCGCTGCTGGCCCATCGGGCTCGTGGCCGCCTGTTTCGACCCATCGATCGAGGTGGGTGGACCGTGCAGTGACACCGAGCAGTGCCCCTCACCCTTGGTCTGCTCGCATCCGACCCTGACCTGCGAGACCGAGCAACAACCGCCGCTCGGTGAGTTCTCCGCGCCGACCCTGATGGTGTTGAGCGATCCGATGGCGTTCGAGGCCGATCCGATGCCGACTCGCGATTTGCTCGAGATCTTCTTCACGTCGAATCGACCGGGCGGCATGGGCGACAAGGACATCTGGACCGCGACGCGCGCCGCCATCGACCAGCCGTGGTCGACACCGGTGCCCGTGGTCGAGCTCAACACGACCGTGCAGGATTCGGCGCCACAGATCTCCGCCGATGGCCTCACGATCTGGATCGCGTCCGCGCGCCCGGGAGGGCTAGGGCTCTTGGATATCTGGGTGGCGACCCGGCCGAGTCGAAGCGAGCCATGGACGACTCCCGTGCATGTGCCGGAGGTGAGCTCGACGCTGTTCGATTACGGCTTCACGGTGACGCGGTCCGAGCTGATCGCATATGTCGGCTCGACGCGCAGCGGCAACGACGATATCTACCGGTTCACGCGCGCGGCACGGACCGATCCGTGGGGGCCTGCAATGCCGGTCGATGCGCTCAACACGGCCTCGGCCGAAACCAATCCGTTTACGAGTACCGACGATCGCGTGTTGTTCTTCGGCTCCAATCGCAACGGCAGCGTCGACCTGTTCGTTGCGATGCGCGACGACGTCTCGCAGCCATTCGGCCCACCGATAGAGTTGACGATCCTCAACTCACCGCTCACCGATTCCGATGCCTGGCTCAGCCCCGATCTGCGGACGATCATGTTCGCGAGCTCGCGCGACGGCGTTCAGGTCGATCTGTTCGAGTCCGCGCGTTAGCCAGCGCCGATGTGACATCTCCGACGCCTAGGTCGACCGCCATGTCTCGAGCATGACCTGAACCGGCTGACGTTCCGAGCGGTTGCGCGGCGAGCGCTACACGGTTGCGCGAGTCGCGTTGGTCTCGCATGAAGCAAACATCGGCCGTCACCGTTGTCCTCGCCTGTGCGCTCGCGGCGGGGTGCCAGGGCGGGTTCCAACTTGGGTTCGGTTCGAAGACGAGTGGGCGATCGTCGGGCCCGTTCGCCGCGAGTGCCCCGGCAGGCGGAGCGGCTCGCTCAGCGCCGCAGGCAGCGAGCGAATCGAGCCAACCCACTGGCACCGCGCAGCAGGTGGCGGCCGCAGCGTCGGCTACGGGGAAAGCCGCGGTCACTGCGCCGGACGATCACGGTACGCCGTGTCACGGATACGATCGGCGCGACCATGAAGCGTTCTGCACCAAATGGGATGAGGCCTACAAGGCCTATGGCGATGGCGAGTGGGAGACGGTGGTGGAGCGGGGCGCCAAGGCGAAGTCGATCGGACCTGGCCATCCGGGCATCGACCAGATCATGGCGGTCGCGAGCGACGCGATCAAACGCGGCGACACCGGGATGTATCGCCACTTGCTGACCGGTTGCCCGAGGGAGGTCGACCTGGGCTGGCCCACCGCGGCGTACGAGGCGTTGCGGTGTAGCAACACCAAGCGGTCGCCATACGCCGATCCGGACGGCGGGCGGCGAGCGCTTCGCCAGTACCTCAATGATGAAACTCACGAGCTCGAGACCACCCGCGCGCTCTATGTCCATCTGTGCGCGCTCACGTTCAAGCGAGACGAGGCAGACGACGATCCGCCGTACCCCGAGCGAGTACTCGGCTGCGCATGGCAGGCGGACAATCTCAACTGGGCAAAGCTGACCAAAGAGTGGGCGCCCCAGGCGAGCCGCAACGCGATGCTAGCGACCGTGAAGGACAACATCGCCTACATCCGCCAACGGGCACAGGCGCTGTATCCGAAAGGCACCCGCGACTACGCGATCTTCTATGACCTGCGCACCCGGATCAGCAACGAGCACGCGGAATGGCGCAAGCAGAACGCGGCCGCGCTCACCGCGATCGCCACGTTCAAGCGCAACTTGCAGGCGGGCAACCTGGCAGGCTGCGAACGCGAGCTGACCAGCCAGCTGACCAGCCAGCTCGCATCGACCACGCTGATCGACGACGAGACCTCGCTCAAGCGCGAGTTATCCAAGGGCGCTCGGGCGATGCTCGTCGAGACATTGGCTCGCTGCTACTTCCACACCGATCGCGTCGAGCAGGCAACCGCGCTCATGCACGCGCTCCAGGGCGTCAAGGTCCCGGCGTCGGCTGCACAGAAGCTCTATGCAGCCCAGATGGGCGAGCTCGGCAAGGATGATGAGAAGGCGGAGAAGATGCCGCACATGCGGGGCAAGCAGCTCAGCCTCGTCAGTGGCAAACAACTCGAGGAGCCGATTCTCCCGAGCGACAAGCTCGATGAGCTGTGGCGAAAGAATCGCCCGACTGGTGCGTGGGCGGTCAGCGGCGTCGTGCGCGCGATCAAGCCGCTCGGAGGTGGTCGAGCGCAGCTGCTGTTCAAGGGCCGGATCGGCCAGCAGGCGATCGAGCACTGCACCGAGACGAACAAGATCGAGAAGATCGAACGGGATGGCACGCTGGTCTACAAAGCGAACTGCAGGGTCGTCGGCTCGAAGGCCATCAACATCGAGCAAGATCCGGTCGTCGTGGCGAGCAGCGAGGGTGTCCGCGTGGGCGCCTATGTCAGC
Organism: Kofleriaceae bacterium; assembly: GCA_050184455.1. Lineage (GTDB taxonomy): Bacteria > Myxococcota_A > Polyangia > Haliangiales > Haliangiaceae > JABFXX01. The sequence continues at coordinate 40,321 of JBFXAI010000040.1, forward strand.
GTGCTCACCGGCGTGGACGTGGTGTTTTCGATCGCATCCAAGAAGGGTGGCAAGCTGGAACGCCTCGCCGGGATCAAGCTGGGCCGCTAGGGCGACGGGATCGACGTCTCGGATGCGGTGCGGGCAACCGAGCCCCACACGCGTTCCGAACGAGCTTCGAACTCGCTGCGCGCGGCAGGGAGCCTGGAGCGCAACGCCTCGGGCAGCATGGCGTGAACCTTGTCGAGCACGTGTGGCGCGATGCCGTGCATCGCCCACGCGAAGCCGCCCGCGAACATGGCGGCTTCCTCGTCATTGGCCGGCGCCGGGAATTGCTTGGCACCCCGCAGCAGCGGAATGATCGCGGCCTCCTCCTCGTCGAGATGAATGTCGAGCAGCGCCTCAATCTCGCGGATCACCGCGATCGCATCGGCGGTCTCCGGGAGCTTGGCAAACGCCTGTTCGCCGCGATGGATCAACGGATCGATCGCCGAATGCTGGGCGCTGAGTCGATCGAGCGTCGGACCGAGCATCGCGAGCTGAGCCCGAAAGTGCGGGAAGATGTCCGAGTCCTCCTTGGAGTGATGGCCATGCAACGCCTCACCAAAGCCCTGCCATTCGCTGCGCAGCTGGTCGATTCGCGCTGGATCGAGCTTTGCCAGGGCAGCGCTGAACCGCCCGAGATCGCGGCGAAACGCGTGGTGCGACAGCATGATCATCGTTGCCATCGAGGCGGTGCCATCGTCGTTCAGGAGCTTGGTCGGCGTCATGTCCCGACCGTACCTCGGGAGCGGGGCTCGGTTGACAGTTCGTAACGAGAACGCAACGCAGTGGCAGGGTACCGGTCGCTAGATCGATCCATGCGACGGACCGTGCTTGGCTGGAGTGTGCTCGTGGGCGCAGTCGGTTGCGCCTACCAACCTGGATCGTTTGCGCGCAGTGGCTCACCGTTCGTGGGGCTTCACACGACGGTCGATTGCCTCGATATCGCGATCGCTCGCCGTGATGACATCTCCGGCGAACCCGTGCTCGCCTACGAGTTCGGCAACCGATGCGATCACCCTGCGACGGTAGACTTCGCCTCGGTCGCAGTGATCGGACGAGGCGCCGATGGTCAAGAGCATCGGCTCGCGCCCTACGATCCGAATCACGAGATCGCTGGGCTGGCGGTGGATGGCCGGCGCGCCGGCAGCGAGGTCATTGCGTACAGCGGCGGCAGCCAGATCGTGCAGGTCTGCGTCGACGTCGCATCGCTCGCACGACAAGCACCAGCTCGCTGGGTGTGCGTTGGCTCGGTGGGCGGCGACGAGCTCGCGCATATCAATCAAACGGAGGTGGAGCGATGACGCGAACGTGGTTGCTGGTGAGTGTATTGAGCGTCGTGACGGCCCAGCGCGCACACGCATCGTCGTGCAGCGGCGACGATTCCGACTCGTCGAGCACGGACTGGTCGGAGCCCGCGAGCGAGCCGACGCCGTCGTGCGTCGAGACCAGCGACGTGCACGGCTACCGCGAGTGCACCAAGTTCGGCGCGTGGGCGTCGCGGAGCGGGATCCCCGCGCTGACGCTGGAGCTCGGCACTGCGATCCGGCAGTTCGCGAGCCCGCTCGGCGGCAGCCGCACCGGCACGATCGAGCATCACGGCGAGAGCTTTTCGTATCGCGTGGTCGATCCGCGACCACCCAGTGAGATGCGCGACACCGCGGTGCTAGGTCAGCTCCGGATCGGCATGGGGCTGCCACGTGGGTTCTACCTCGCCGCCGAGCTCGAGCTCGGCACGCTTACCAGCTCGACCGTATCCGCCGAGATGACTTCGTCGGGGCTGCTGGGAACGCCGGAGCTCTCGCCGTCGGGAATCTTCGTGCTGGGCGGCGCAGCGGTGGCCGGCGCGAGCACTAACCTCGGCCGGCTCAACCTCGGGATCGAAGCTGCGGGCGGCGCTCGCGCGCTCGCGGACACCTACCACTCGACGTACTACGCGTGCGAAACCACCACGAGCAACACCGACCTGGCGCCGATCGTGGAAGGCCGGGTGCGCGCGGCGGGGTGGGCCACGCCGGTCATCTCGATCGGCGCAACCGCCGGCAAGAGCTTGCTCGACGAGTCTTGGGTTGGCGGCGTGTTCGTCGGCGGTACGACCCGAGCGTTCGGCGGGCTCTAGCCGCGCGAGCGCCTGCGCCGGAGCACGAGTCCGAGCAAGGCCAGCATCGAGACCACGCCACTGTTTGCCGTGGTCGAGCAACCGGCCGAGGGGTTCTGCGTCTCCTCGGATCCGTCGTCGGACCCGTCGTCGAGCCCATCACCGAGCACGCGAACCTTGATCGTGCCGCTCGAAGAGTGCCCGGCGAGATCGACCGACGTCGCCGTCACGACGTGCTCACCGGAGGTCTCGGCAGCCACATCGAACGTGAATGGCGGCGCGGTGAGCACGCCGACGAGCTCTCCATCGAGCGTGAGCGTCACGCCCGCGAGGTTTCGATCGTCCGCTGCGATGGTCACCGTGAACGCATTCGCGACCGTCGCCCCATCGGCTGGTGACAGCACGGCCACGCTGGGCGCTTCGGTATCGGCAAACCCCACGTTGAGCAGCAAATTCGGGCTGCCCTTCACGCCGGACACGGCACCGGTGGTTGCGCCGGCGAGCAGCGCCGTCGTCACCTGCGCCGGTGTCGCGGTGGGGTGTGCCCCCAGATACACCGCGATCGCGCCGGTCACGTGCGGAGCGGCCATCGATGTGCCGTCGTAGACCATCGTCGCGGAGTCCCCGGCGATCCCGGCCGAGATGATTCCGCTGCCCGGAGCGATGATGTCGACGCACGAACCGTAGTTCGAGTAGCTCGCGAACAGGTCGTTTTGATCGCTCGCTGCAACCGTGATCGCTTCGGGCACGCGCGCCGGACTGCGCGAGCACGCATCGATGACGCTGTTGCCAGCGGCGACAACGACCGGAACGCCGTGGGCGACCAAGTTCTTCACGGCTAGATCGGCGGTCTCGTAAACGTTGTTGAGCGTGGTGCTGATGTTCGCGACGGCGGGCGACTTGTGGTTGCCGGCGACGTAGTCCAGCGCCTGCACCAGCTCCTCGAGCGAACCGCCGTTTTCGCAATCGAGCACTCTGACCGAGAACAACTCGACGTTCTTGGCGACGCCCCAGGTCTTGCCGCCGATCGTTCCCGCGACATGGGTGCCGTGACCATTGCAGTCGTATCCGTCCGTCAGCCTGCCTTGAACGAATAGCGTGCCGGTGACCCGATCGGCAAACTCGGTGTGGGTCGGGCGAAGTCCAGAATCGATCACGTAGGCAGTCACGCCGGTCGCATCGCCGAGCTGCACGTACTTTTCGTTGAGCGGCAGCCCTGCCTGATCGATCCGATCGAGCCCCCATGGAGCTTGGCTCTGGATCGCCGTCCCGTAGATCTTCGCGTCCTGTTCGACGAATGCCACCGACGGATCCGCCGCGAGTCGCTCGGCCTCCTCGGTGGTGAGCTGCGCAGAGAACCCGCGGATCGCGTTGGCGTAGCGATGCGAGACGATCGCACCGTGGCGCTCCGCGAGTCGATCGATCGTGCGATTCGTGGCGGCGACAACCTGCGCACGCTGGTGCGCCGATGCTGCGGGCATCGCTGGTTCTGCCAGCACCACGAGGTAGCGCTCGGGGATCGCATCACCCGGATGTCGAATCAGCTTGCTGTCGGCGGAAGCAGCACTGGCTACGAGTCCCAACGACGCGCAGACAAACGACCACGAGCGCAGCGAGAACACTGTCGAGCGCATGACCCACTCCTTGTGATAGTCGAACAGCGCTGAGCAACTCGCGAACCAAGCCGGTGTCGTGCGATCGGCGACAGTCGTGTAGGTCGTTGCAAACAGTTATCCGCGACCACTCCTGGGGCGCCAGAACCCACAGGCGGTTTGACTTCGATCAGCTGAATGTGCGGTTTCCACGACTCGGGTCGTGACGTGGTGCTCAGCAAGAACGCGGCGGTGTGGTCATCGCAACAAACTCGTTGTCAATCTGTGCGCCACCGCATACGCTGACCTCATCACCGTGCTTGAAGCCGCTCGCACTACGACGACCACCACCACCGCAAGCCGCGGGTTGGTGGTCGTGCGCGCTGGCTGATCCGCTCGAGCACGACCAACGCCCGCCACCCGGCCGGGCGTTGTTGTCGAGCATCGTCCGTCCACTGGCTCAGCCCTGGAGACGACGATGCACGCCAACGACCTTGCTAGTTCCGAACCGTCACTTGAATCGGACGACGACGCCCGCGTTTCGCCCGACGATCACCGCGCGCTGATCGCGCGGCTTGATCTCTGTCACTTGAGCGATGAGGCACCCGCCATGGTGTTCTGGCATCCGCGCGGCTGGGTGCTGTATCGGCTGCTCGAGCAGGTCGCACGCGATCACGTCGCCGCCGGCGGTTACCGCGAAGTCCGTACTCCACAGCTGTTGCGCCGCCCGGTATGGGAGCGCAGCGGTCACTGGGACGCGTTTCACGGTGCGATGTTCGCGGTCGGGGAGGGTGGCGAAGCGGCGGCACTCAAGCCGGTGAGCTGTCCTGGTCACATCGAGCTGGTCAAGCGGATCTCACCGTCGTGGCGCGACCTGCCGATCCGGATCGCCGAGCTCGGGCTGGTCCATCGCGACGAGCCGGGCGGAACGCTGCACGGCCTGATGCGGCTCCGCCAGTTCACTCAGGATGACGGTCACATCTTCTGCATGCCTGATCAAGTGGCCGCCGAGGTCGAGCAATTCTGCCGCGACCTCCCGGCGTTCTATCGCCGGTTCGGGTTTGACGCCGTCTCGGTCGTGCTGTCACTGCGCCCCGACCATCGGCTCGGCGATGACGCGTGGTGGGATCGCGCAGAGCGATCGCTCGCCGACGTGATCGCCAAGCTCGGGTTGGTATGCGACGTCCAACCCGGCGCGGGTGCGATCTACGGTCCCAAGATCGAGTTCGTGCTCCGCGATCGGCGAGGTCGGCCGTGGCAGTGCGGAACCATTCAGCTCGACTTCGTGATGCCTCAGCGATTCGACCTGCGCTACGTCGATGCAGGAGGCGAGCGATCACACGTCGTGATGATCCACCGCGCGCTCTACGGTTCGATCGAACGATTCCTCGGGATATTGCTCGAGCATCACGGAGCGAACCTGCCGGCGTGGCTCGCGCCGGAACAGGTCTCGATCATTCCGATCGCCGCCGATCATGAGCTGCGAGCTCACGAGATCCGCGGCGGGTTGGTCGCTGCCGGGTTGCGCTGCCGGATCGACAGGGACAACGAGACGCTGGCGCGCCGGATCGCCCGAGGTCATCACGACGGCGTGCCGTTCATCGTCGTGATCGGCGGGCGCGAGCTGCGCGATGGCACGCTGTCGGTTCGCGCGCGCGACGGCCAGTGGTCGTTGCCGGCGGCCGAGGCCATCGCGAAGCTCCGGCTCGCCACCCGGCCCGCGCAGATGTGATGGTCCGATGTCCGAGATCGTGTCCTGGCGCGATATCCGCGGCGGCGATAGCAGTGACGGCGTGGTGAGAGTCGATGCCTGGGTGCTTGTGCTCCTTGTTGCGGTGGACTGCTCGGTGCCCCGTCGAGCCGTGGTCGGCGGAGCGCCGGTGTCGCGGGATGCGATCGCGCTCGATCAAGAGACCGTGATCGGTTCTCGTCACTACGCGCGCGGTTATCCGGCACAGAATCGCGATGGTTCGGTGAACGCGGTGATCGAGATCCCGAGCGGCACGACCGCAAAGTTCGAGGTCGGCGAACGCGATGGCGTGATGCGCTGGCGCCATGATCGCGATCACGGTGGCCGGCGCGAGCTCGACTACCTCGCATTCGTCGGCAACTACGGCATGGTGCCGCGCACGCTGGCTGACGACGGCGATGCCCTCGACATCATCGTGCTCGGGCGCGGGATCGAGCGTGGTCATGTCGCACACACTCGCGTGATCGGTGTGCTGAAGATGGCTGCCGACGGAGCTCGGGATGACAAGTTGATCGCGGTGCCGCTCGAACCAGCGCTGCAGAATGGGTTCTCCAGGCTTCACGAGCTCGTCGAGCTCGACGAGCACTACCGTGGGGCGCGCGAGATCTTGTGGACCTGGTTTTCGAACTATTGGGGACCGGGGGCGACGACTCCGATCGGCTGGGGCGACGCTGCCGAAGCACTTGCGATCCTCGAGGCCTCGAAGCGCGCGGTCATGACGTGGTCGCGGCAACCCGCCGCATCAGATCCTCGTCCTCGAGCGCGGCGGCCATTCCACGTGCTCGCGCACGGACCTTCGCGGCACGCTCGCCCGTGACCAACCGGCTCAACATGTTCAGCGCCATCACCCGCATCCGTACCAGCCCTCCGTCACCGGCCGCTTCGCCTGCCTCGGTCGCCAACGCGATCGCTTCGTCGAGCCGACCACTCTTCCATGCGCAATAAGCGAGGCCGACCAGCTTGCGAAATCGCACGAATGGCACCTGCGACTCCGGGATGGCCTCGTACAGGGCACGCGCGCCGTCGATGTTCGGCGCGCCGCCATCGGGCGGCGTCGTCAGCAAGCTCGCGCGTTGATGGTGCAGCCGGGCCCGGTACGAAGCCGCGAAGTTGTTCGGCAGCGCGGCATCGGCGAGCTGCGCGCCGACGATCGCGTGACGTTCGCGCGCGGCATCGTGCCTTCCGAGCTCGCTGTCGAGTTGCGCTCGGACCAGCCCGAGCTCCAGCAGTGCTTCGATGCCGGCCGCCGCGCCCCGGCGCTCGGCACGCGCTAGCCAATGCTCGCAAGCCGTGAGATCGAGCCGGCTGTAATGAGCCGACGCGATTCCTAGCTCGATCCAGCAGGCGAGCGAGGACTCCGTCACCGGAGGTCGATTCCACAGGGCGAGGTGCTGGAGTCGCAAGCCGCTCGGCAGATCGGCGAACCGCGTGTGATAGATGCCCATCCACTTCACGAACTGCTCGATCGGCGCGGTGAACCCCAACAGCCGGAGCATCCATCGGCCGTATTGGCCCCCCGGCTTGTGGTGGCGGCGTGCGAGTCGGCGGAGCCCGCGCTCCACGGTCTGGGGATCCTGAGCGATTTCAAAGCTGTCACCCGCGCGATGGATTAGCCGGTCGGCGAGCGGGACCCAGCCGCCGCAGTCGGCGACCCAGCGCTCGACATATTCGCCCCACGTCAGGCCGGCGGGCGGCAGGTCTGTGTCGGCCATGGGCACGAACGAACGGTAACCAAGTTCCAGTGGGCGCGTACGGCGTTGCGAAGTATGAAGCAGCGCTAGGTGCGCGATTCGTCACAGTCTGAGCCATTGCTGGCCGTCTACACCGCCGATACCCTACAAGACCTCACTGCGCTGGAGCTTCCCATGCGATGGCTAGTCCCTTCTGTACTGGTCCTGCTGATGCCTGCAGGCGTTGTTGATGCCCACGTCTCGATCTCGAGTGGTCGAGCCCAGGCGACCAAGAGCCAGGTGATCACGTTCTCGGTGGGGCACGGCTGCCAAGACGCGAACAAGAAGCACCTAGATACCGTCAAGGTGCGCGTCGCGATCCCGGAAGGGGTCACCAACGTGCGCGCGCTGTTCAGCGACTTCGGTCGCCCGAAGCTGACGCGCAACGAAGATGTTGTCACCCACGTCGAATGGACCAAGCCGGCTGGCGACCTGCTCGACGAGGACGACAGCTACTACGAGCTGAAGATCCGCGTGGCCATCCCCGACGTGGCATTCACCAAGCTCAAGTTCGAGGTTCAGCAAACATGCGAAGACTCGACCACACACGAGCAGGTGGTCGTCGATTGGAACGCCCCGGAGGACTCGACGACGGCGGACCCCGCGCCGTTTCTAACGGTCGCGCCTGCGCGCACGGCTGGGTGGAACAAGATCACGATGCCGCGCGCGATCACGCAGGACGAGATGCCGATCTACTTCGGCGACGCTCAGATCGTCTGGCGCGGCAACGCGGCGTTCAGCCCGAGCGGGGCTACCGCTGACTTGATCACCACGACGCAGGGAGTCTCGGCGCTGACCAACGGCCTGCAAGCGAACGACGAGATCTGGGTGAAGTACTGATGCGGGCGTTCGCCATCCTGGTCGTGTGGTTGGCCACGGCGTGCGGTGACAACGACAAAAAGTCGACCCAGCTCGCGCCGTGTCTCGACGAGCACACCGATCTAGCTCGTCCGCCGGACGGACAGTTGCCGTGCGAGCTCTTGCCACCGGGATTCACCCCCCAATGAACCGGGTCTTCATCGCGAGCGCAGCGCTGATCGTCGTCGGCTGCGGCGGTGAGGAGGGACCAAAGCTGCCCGATGGGCCGCCGCGAGAGACCATCGAAGAGAACGTACCGCTGGTGGTCACCGAGATCGTCGAAGCGATCATGCACGGTGGCGACGGCGATGTCGCGCATATCATGTTGACCGTGCCGGGGCCTTCCCTCGACTGGAACATGCACGGCCATGCGAACGGCGGCACCCAGGTGATCATCGAAGAGCTCAAGGTGGAAGGCGTGGACTACGTGTTTGCTCCGTCGGATACCGCCGACTGGTATCTGCTCCTGCGCAACAAGAGCCAGACCGACATCAACGTCGCGCTCAAGATCGATCTCTACGGCGAGATGACATGGAGTGGTTGGCAATGACGAAGTGGCCACTGCGGATCGTACTAGCGGGAGCCGGGCTTGCGTTACTGATGGGCCACGACGGTCACGGCTGTCACGGTTGTGAGGACTCCGAACCGATCTTTGGCCCTCCCACGCAATCGACGTGTCCGCCGACGTCGACGCTGACCTACAACAACTTTGGCAAGTCGTTCATGGAGCGCTACTGCACCGAGTGCCACGACAGCGACCTGGTCGGCGATGATCGCCAGGGCGCGCCGACGTTTCACGACTTCGACTCGCTGTACGGAATCAAGGCGGTGAGCAACCACATCGACGAGACCACCGCCGCCGGTCCAGCGGCGGTGAACGATGGCATGCCCCAGGACGATCCCAAGCCGACCCTCGACGAGCGATATCAGCTCGGCGAGTGGATCGCGTGCGGGATGCCCGAGTAGCTCGGCGACTAGCCGCGCGCCACCGCGAGCTCGCTCGGAGCTGCGCTGGTGACCGCGACGCCAGCGGGAGCGACCCGCCACCGCAGCATCGCGCGAAACGCATCGCGGTACGACCACGCCAGCACGAGCTCGAGCGCGAGCACGCCGAGGGCGAGCGCGGCTCCGGCCGGGGCCAGTGCGACGTGGAAGAACACGATGCCGACGATGATCGGCGCGAGGACGGCGAGTGCCAGCGGCACCGCCCGGTTGGCGAGCAGCGCGAGGCCCGCGACGAGCTCGATGGTCTTCACCATGGTGAGCAGCCCGGAGCCGACCAACGCACCCACCAGCGCCAGCGCAGGCTCGGGCGGCATCGGCTGGGGCGGCAGGAACGGGAAGAAGTAGCTCGCGGCGAACACGACGAACACGAGACCGAGGAGGACGCGGGCGACAGGAGTGATTCGCTTCATGACGTCAACGATAGGTCGTTGCCGAAATCGCACTAGATAGCGAATGTGCAACGCGCTATTGTCGAAACAGCAACAATGGACCTGAACCGGGCAGCCACCTTCGTCCGCGTCGTCGAGGCGGGGAACTTCACGCGCGCTGCCGAGGCGCTCGGCCTACCTCCGTCGTCGGTCAGTCGCAGCGTTGCCAAGCTCGAGACCGAGCTCGGTGTCGTGCTGCTCGAGCGCACCACGCGCCACATCGCGCTGACCGACGCCGGGCGCGCATACTTCGAGCGGGCACGCGAGGCGTTGGCCGGGCTCGAAGAGGCCAACACGCTCGCGCTCGACGCGGCCCGCGAGGTCCACGGTGTGGTTCGCGTGGCGATGCCGGTGGAGATCGGTGCGAGTGCTGGAGCGCTGTTCGCGCCGTTCCTCGAATCGCACCCGCGGATCCGGCTCGAGCTCACGTTCACCAATCGCGGCGCCGAGCTCGTCGGCGATCTCGTCGACATCGCGTGCGCGATCGGCCGGCTGCCCGATTCGTCGCTCGTCACCAGGCGGCTCGGCAACGCGACCAACAAGCTCTATGCCTCGCCTGCCTACGTGAAACGCGCAGGACAGCCGCGGCGGATCGCGGACCTCGCCAAACACGACGCGATCGTGACCCGCGGCTTCGGCGGCGGTGCGCGGTGGGAGTTGATGAGCAGCAAAGGCCTCGAGCAGGTGGACGTCAACGCTCGGGTGATCGGTGACGGCATCCCGTTCGTCACCGACGCAGCGCTCACCGGTCTCGGCATCGCGTTACTGCCGACCTGGGTCGCGGAGCGCCATCTGACGGATGGCAAGCTCGTCGCCGTGTTGCCGAAGTATTCGATCGAGATGCCGCTGCACGTCCTTACCCACGGCAGCCGTCACTTGCCACGCCGCGTCGTCCTGGTGCGTGACTTCTTGATCGGCGCGATGTCGAAGCAGTGCTCGGCGCATTGCTTGTCCGATTGACGTCGAACACTCGCGCGATTCGATGAGGCGGCCGATTCCGCGGAGACGGGTTGTGACACGTGTCACGCGGCGTTTCCGCGGAAACGGCAGCGACGAGACCAGAAACCGGGCGTAGGCCATCGACGCGTCACCTGACGCCGCCTCAATCACTTTTTTCGGTGGTTGGTGCCGATCGAGTGGCACGTTGGCGCGCCTCGTCGCCACTAAGCCCGCACGATGAAGAACCCCGCCTCGCTGTTGTCTCGGCTCGCTGTCGTCGCGTGCGTCACGATTCCGGCGCTCGCTCACGCTGGCAACAAGACGCTGACCGTACTCGGTGGCGACCTCGAGCCCGAGCAGATCGACGCGCTCCGCGCGGAGGCATCGGTGCGCGGGATGACGCTCGAGGTACTGCCGGCCGCTGGCTCGGCCGACGTCGCGACCGTGGTTGCCGACAACAAAGATGTGGCTGCGGTGATCTGGGTCGCGGATGCGGGAACAACGTTGCACGCGCAAGCAGCGAATGGCCGCCGTACGCAAGCGCCGCTGCGCAATGCTCCGTCGGGTCGCGCGGTCGCGGCGATCGCGTCGAGCTTGGTCGACGATCTCAACGTGACGTCGACATCGCCGGTCGACGTCGATGTGACGGTCAAGGTCAAGGGCGCAGCGGCCGCGGGCAGCTCGCCGGGTTTGGTGGCCGCGACGCCCGCGAACACCTTCGAGCCGACGTACTTCCTCGATCTCGGCGGCCTGGCGGGACCGATGAGCGCCGTCGCGGTGAACGCGGGTGTCGGCCGATACCATACGCCGAACAGCCGAATCGCAGCGGTCGGCCATTTCGTGTGGCTGCCCGACGACATCCGGGCGTACGGAGCCACGCTCGAGCTGGCGCGTAGCTGGGGTGACGCGGTTCGTCCCGAGGCCGGAATCCGCGGAGGGGTCACGATGATCACGCATCCCGATCCGTACTCCGGCCCTCCCGTCAGCACGATGTCCGGCGCCACGGTCTACGGTGCTGGCGGCGGTGTGTTCGTCGGCCTCGGTGTGCGGACCTCGATCGGCACGCTATACGCTCGCGGCGGTGCCGACCTGATGCGGTTCTCCACCGATGAGACCGTGGTCGCCCCCAACGGATCGATCGGGATCGAGCTCCCGCTCCGGTGATTGGATGAAGCTGCTGAGCTTCATGCACAGGCCCGTGCCACCCGTCGAGCCTGACGTACTCGCGGCGCTGTTGCCCAAGGTTCGGCGCTGGGTCCATCGCATCCTCGGCCCGAACAGCGCGCTCGATGACGTCGCGCAGGATGCGCTGATCGAGATCGCCAAAGCATTGCCGGCATTTCGCGGAGACTCGGCGGTCGACACGTTTGCCTATCGCATCACGATTCGCGTCGCGACCAAGGCGCTGCGCCGCCGCCGCGACGAGATCCCGCTCGAGCTCGTGCCGCCGCAAGCCGACCATATCGATCCCGAATCCCAGCTCGCGCATCGCGAGCTGATGCGGGCGCTGTATCGTGCGCTCGACGAGCTCCCGACGCGGCTGCGGCTCACGTTCGTGCTGTGCGAGCTCGAAGGAATGACGCCCACCGAGGCATCGGTCGTCCTGAACGAAGGCGCCGCGACGGTTCGATCGCGGTTGCGCCGGGCACGAGAATCCGTCACCGAGAAGCTGCGCGCCGACCACCGGCTCGCGTGGCTCGAAGGAGTTCGATCATGAACGCACTCGATCGCGCTATCGCCGCGGCACCTGCCGAGGCGCCGCCGCGCCACGATCCAGCACGTGCCCCCCGGGTGGTCGTCGTTTCGCTCGACGCGGCCGCGGCGCCAGCGCCGCGGCGATGGCGGTGGCCGGCGATCGTCGCGACGCCGTTGCTCGCGGCGGCTGCGGTGCTCGTCGTGTGGTTGGCCGGTTCCGGGGCTCGCTCCGTCGAGCGGGCAGCTGTGGCGGTGGTGCCAACCGCGCTGAGCTTGCCCACCGGCGACTGGATCGCCACGACGCCAGGAGCTCAGCTCGACCTTTCCGATGCCTCGACGGCGAATCGACAGATTCGGTTGACCAGCGGCACGGCGCTGTTCGACGTGCGCCCGCTCGCCGCCGGCGAGCAGTTTGTGGTCAAGACGCCGGATCTCGAAGCTCGCGTGGTCGGCACGGTGTTCACCGTCGAGGTCGGTCCCGGCTCGACGAGCGTGCGGGTCTACGAGGGGCGCGTCCGGGCGCGCCGCGGGGGCGTCGAGCATGACCTCGCGATCGGCGAAATGCTGGGACCGAACGGCATCCGATCCACACTCACCAACGATCCGCTCGGGGATCTGGCCGTGGGCCGCGCGCGCGCACGGCTCGCAACGGCGCCCGCGAAGCCGGAACAGCCACCGCGGTCGACCATGCCGTGGCCAACTCCCGCAACCACCCAGGCGCCGGTCTTGGAGCCGGCAAGTCCCGCTCCGATTCCTGATCCGTCGATTCGCGAACCGGCGACTTCGACGCAGACCACGTCGACGGCAACGTCGACGCCTGCACGCGCCTCCGTCGCGACGCGTGGCAGGGCGAAGCCGTCATCGTCATCGTCGACCGCAACCGAGCCCACGCGCGCGCATGCAATGGCGCTGCTGGCAGCGCGCAAGTTCGTCGAGGCCCGCGACCTCGCGGTGCAGAACAGCTGGCACGTGATCGAGGGTGATGCCGATCGTGGGCTCGGCGATCACGTTGCCGCGGTACGTGCGTACGCCGCTGCGGCCGACAGTCCACATGCCGACGATGTCTGCATCGGCGCGCTACTCGCCGCGCAGCTCTCTGCGGATCGACTCGGCGACCTCGAAAAGGCGCTGTCGTTCGCCGAGCGCGCGGCCAGCTCGACGTGCGCAACTCGCGAACGCGCGCTGGGCCTCACGATCGCCGTCGCAAACCGCGCCGGTGCCCGCGACACGGCGACTACAGCGGCGCGTCAGTATCTCGCCGAGTTTCCGACCGGCAGCTACGCCGCCGCCGCACGCGCGACACTCACGACGACACGGCATCCCTAGCGCGAGCGGCGCAGGCTACCGAACTTCGGTCTCGCCGGCGCACGCCACGTCGATCGTGCGCGCTTCGCCGCGGCTGCCGATCTGAACCTCGCGCTTGCCGCACGCGACCACGAGTCGTCGATCCTTGGGTTCGAGTCGACGACCGTCGACATAGACCCGTCGGCCGTCTGCTTCCGGCGGGAGCACGAGCACGCCAGTGGATTGCGCATCCACCGGTGCCGGCGGGACCGTGAGTGACCCACTGCCGCTGTGTGCGCTCGCGTCGTCAGGCGCAGTCCCGGCATCGGCGATCGGTGCGGTGGCTGGATCGGCGACTGGATTGGCGTACGAGATCGGGGCAGGGGCCGCGGTCATCGCCGCCGATGGTGGCGCCGAGCTCGGCTCCGCTCGCGGTGGCGGTGGCGCGCTTGCGCCGCCGAGATGAACGCTGACCAAGCTCACCGCGGCTCCCACCGCAATGCCACCGAGCGCGACACCCCAGCGCGATCGCGGCTGCGCGACCTGAACAGGCTCGACCGCGAACACTCGGTCGGGCTCCACCTTCTTGGCATCGGCGGGAATCGGCGGCGGCACCTTCGAGGGCGGCAGCGTGGGCGGACGCGGGCGGCGAACCTCCTCGATGAGCACCACGTCGGCGAGTCCCTGGCCCATGGTCGCGAGCTGCTTCGCGAGGTCCGTGGCGCGCGCGCGGCCTGCTTCGAGCGTGCGCTTGACGTCTTGAAGCTCGGTCTCGAGCCGCGCGTTGAGCTCTTGTTGCGCGGTTCGTTCGGAGTTCTTGGTCGCCAACTCGGCTTCGCGATCGACGAGCAGCGCCTTGGTCTCGAGCAGCGACGACGCATGCGCCTCGAGTTGCTCGGTGGCCTGGCGATGTTTTGCAGCGAGCTCTTCGAGCTCCTTCTCGAGCCGTGTCTTCGCGTCGCGGTCGCCGGCGCGCGCGGCGAGCTCGGAATTTCGTGCTTCCAGTTGTGCCTTCGCCTCGCGCAACGCGGCGAATTGCCCCTCCAGCTGATCGCTCAGCTCGCGATGCTTACGCTGCAGCTCTTCAGCACGTGCGTCGCGCGCTTCGAGATCTCGACGCAATTCGTCGGCAGACTTCGTCGATACTTCGAGCCGTTGTTTGGTGTCGACGTTCTCCGCGTTGAGCTCTGCGATCCGCTGCTCATCATCACGGGCCTTCGCTTCGAAGCCTTGGATCCGCGATTCGAGGTCTTCGATCCGATCGGCGTCCTCGGCGCGACCCTGGAGCTCGGACGCGATGCGTTGCTGCGCTTCGGTCAACTGCCGCTGCAGCTCGGCCAGCTCGTGCCGCATGACCGCGATCCGCTCGGTCTTTGCTTCGAGTGTTTCTGCGGGAGTTCCTGGCGCAACCGGTCGCCGGGCAACCACGGACTCTTCGGTGGGCCCCGTCGATGACGGCGGCCTGTCGGGCTTGTCCATCTGCTCTATCGTACTAGACGGTTCGCGTGCTTAGCCCGTGGAAAGCCGCTGCTGCGAGTGCGCCACGGGACCACATCAGCCTTCCCGCTTGCATCTTGATGCGCTGCCAGGCGCCTGGCGTGGCAGGACTGAGCGTCTGGCACGTAGGAGCGGGTAGCGAGGAAGGCGCAGCCGAGATCACCGTACAAGGGCCGCACTAGTTCGATCGGTCCAATGCAGTTTTTAGCGATCCTCGAGGGCGCCGGCGTCTCCCCCGCCGAGTGCGCCGTGTTGTGGCAGGTCCGGGACACGGTCGTCCAGCCACGCGGCGTGATCGCGGTGTGGACC
The DNA here is from genome assembly GCA_050184455.1 of Kofleriaceae bacterium. Lineage (GTDB taxonomy): Bacteria > Myxococcota_A > Polyangia > Haliangiales > Haliangiaceae > JABFXX01. The sequence goes on from JBFXAI010000040.1 coordinate 55,527, forward strand.
GCAGCGCGGGCGCACGACGTGCTGCCGGTCCACCTCACCGTGGAGGACTGCGTGCGCTCGATCGATGCGCTGATCCGGCGCGGGCTACTTATTGAACTGACCGAACAAGACATCGATGCCGATCTGGCGCGTTGGAGCGCCGAGCCGATGCCCGTGAGCTGGGGCGTTGATCGCGAGCGCGCTCCGGGGGACGTCGATCTCACCGAGCACGGATTCGCACGGATCGAATCGATCATTCAGCAACTAGAGCCACGCTCGGAGCGATCCCCACTCGCCGGCTGTAGCGACGATGAGTGCGATGTGATTCGCGTGTTCGGTGAAACCGAGGATAGTTGCCGGCGCGAGCTCGGCCGCCTGATCAAGCGGATCGATCAGCCGCCGTGGGGCTGGCCCCGCACGTCGCTGCGCGTCGATCCGATCCAGCCATCGGGCCCCTGGTGGTATTCGCGGTTCGAGCGCGTCGAGGCAGGATTCGAAGCCGTGATCCGGCGCGGCGACGCCGAGGATACCGTTCATGCCGCGATACCGCGCACGCACCACGGCTCGCGAGACCTCTGAGCGATGCGCCCGCGTGAGCGTGGCTCGCAAAATTGTTGCCTCGCGCGAGCCGGGCTCTGATATGCCGGCGTCGCGTGGCGTGCTTGGACGAGACTTCGATCACACTATTTCTCGAGCAACAACTCGGGCACGACCGAGCACGTTCGCTGGAACAGCACATTGACGATTGCCCTGCGTGCCGGCATTTGCTCGCGGAGCTGACCAGGCGGCGCACGATCGCCGAAGGCAGCGGTCCCGTACGCAGAGCCGAGGGTGTGGCGACGTCGACGTCTCGTGTCCCTGGCAACTTGATCGATCGTTACCTGGTGCTGCGTCCGATCGGTTCGGGCGGGATGGGCACGGTCTACGCGGCGTACGACCCGGTGCTCGATCGGAAGGTCGCCCTCAAGTTGCTGCACCGCGGTGCCGAAGACCACCGTCTCCGGCTGATCCGTGAAGCGCAGGCGATGGCACGCGTTTCGTCGCCAAATGTCGTCGCAGTTCACGACGCCGGCGTATTCGACGACCAGGTCTACGTCTCGATGGAGTTGGTTGCGGGCGGCACACTTCGGACGTGGCTCAAGCAGTCACCGCGAACATGGCGTGACATCACGCGGGTGTTTTCGGCGGCCGCACAGGGGCTCGCCGCCGCGCACGCTGGAGGTCTTGTTCATCGCGACTTCAAGCCGGACAACGTCTTGATCGATGGCGAACGAGTCCGCGTCGCGGATTTCGGACTCGCCGCGCCACTCGGAGAGCTGCTGCGCGATCACGAGCTTCCCGCCGATTCGGGGGTGTCCGCGCTCGATCAACCACTCACGATCACCGGTGCCATGGTCGGAACGCCTGCGTACATGGCACCGGAGCAGTTTGCCGGCCGCTCCGCGGACGCGCGAACCGATCAGTTCAGCTTTTGCGTTGCGCTCTACGAGGCGCTTTGCGGATCGCGTCCGTTTGCCGGTGGCACGCTGGAGGAGCTTCGGGGCGAGGTGATGCGTGGCGCGGTTCGGCCGCTGACCGCCGGTCCGTCATGGCTACGCGCTGCGGTGACCCGAGGACTCGCACGCGATCCAGACCATCGATTCCCGACGATGATGGCGTTGATCCAACAGCTCGAACGCGGCCGGCGGCGTCCCAGGCAGTGGCTCGTCGCGGGACTTACGGTCACTGCGATCGCTGCCGTCGGGCTTGGGGCTCACGCCGCCACCGATCAGCCAGATCCGTGCGCCGGAGCGTCGATCCCACCGTCGGTCGCCTACGATGGCGCCGCGATTCGTCGTGCGTTCATCGCCACGCGCGCGGGCTCGGAGTCGATTGCCGCGCGCGCGATCGACGAGATCGAACGGTTCCGCTCGCGTGCGGGGGTGCTCAAGCTGCAGGCTTGCCGCGCATCGCGCGTCGCCAGTACCGAATCTCCCGAGCTGTTCGATCTACGGATGTCATGCGTCGGGCGCGCAGCCGATCAGGTCAATGCGGTGGCTCGCGCATTGGCGCAGCCCGACATGACCGAGCAGCTGATCGACAATTCGGTGACGGCGCTATCGCAAGCTGGCGACCTGGGGGCTTGTAACGGTCCGCGCGACGGACTCGAAGCGGCCCGTGAACCCGCGGATCCGGTGCTGCGTGCCCATGCGGCCACGTTGCGGGCCCGCGTACAGACCGCGCGGATCGACAAAGAAGCCGGGCGCTATCCCGCTGCAGCTGCGGCGGCGACCGAGGTGGCGCGCGAAGCAGGTCGAGCAGGACTGCGCGAGCTCGAAGCTCACGCCCGGCTGCTGGCGGGCGTCGCCCATACCTACGCCGCAGACTTCGTTCCTGCACGCGAGCAATACAAGCAGGCGCTGCTCGCCGCGGAAGCGGCCGGGGCCCACGCGCTTCGCGCCAGGATCTACCTCGTCCTAGCGCTGAGCGATCACAAGTTCGATCGCAACGACGATGCCGAGCGCTGGATCGCACAGGCGCGCGGGGTTGCCGATCAGTTGGGCACCGAGGAGCTGAAGCTCGAGGTCCGTTATAGCGAAGCTCAACTTCACACATGGAACAAGGACTTCGCGAAGGCAGTCGAGGCGTTGCGCCCGGTGACCGAAGAAACCGAGCGGCTTCTCGGGGTAACCCCGACCACGCTCAACCGGCTGGAGATGTACGGCTTGACGCTGTGGAATCTCGACAAGCTGGAACAAGGCGACGAGGTCCTGCGTCGTGTGATCGCGATGACCGAGGAGCTCGTTGGCGACCAGCACCCGATGCTAGTTCGCCCGCTGCTGGCGACCGGAGCGATCGCGACCGAGCTCGGCCGCCCCGAGGATGCGCTCGTCGACTTGCGTCGAGCGTATGCGATCGCCGAGCGCGTGGTGGGCTCCAACAGCGGGCTGTTTGCTGCAGCCGCCGGCGCGACCGCGATCGCCCTCAACAAGCAGAACAAGGTCGACGAGGCGCTCGAATATCTCGACCGCGCGATTCGAGGCTACGCGACCGCCACCGGTGGGGACACCACTGCGTTCATGCGGCTGCGCGGGATGAGGGCCGAGATCTTGCTCAATGCGGACCGCGCGGAGGAGGCGCTCGCCGAGTTCCGCGAGGTCACGAAGGTCATGCGCGAGCGCAAGGGCGTCGACTCCCTCGAGTTTGCGTCCGCGTTGCATGACGAAGGCGTTGCGCTGCAACGGCTCCGGCAGTTCGACGAAGCTCAGCGCGCGTACGAGGGGGCTGCATCGATCATCGATCGCAGGCCCGAGGCGAATAGCCTGATCCGATTCGACGTGACGAAGGGGTTGGGCTCGAATCACCTCGAGGCCGGACGGCCAGCCCGGGCGATCCCGTACTTGGCGCGAGCGATCGAGATCCGGAACAGCCGCGCCACCTCGGATCCAACCGAAGTCGCCGATGCGCAGTACTTTCTCGGCCGCGCGTTCCTCGAGCGCGGGCATCGAGAGGATCGGCGTCGCGCGTTCGATCTCCTGCTTGCGTCACGTAGCACGATGGAACAACTCAAGCACCTCAACAACAACGCTCATCACCTCAAGCTGGTCGACGAGCTGCTCGCCAAATACGGCGTCAAGCCTGCGACCGCTGGCAAGCCGACCGCTCGAGCGGCACACCGGCCATGATCCCGAACCGTCCGACCATCTGATACGAAAGGCCGAGCGCGTATGACAGCGCGGCCGAGCGATCCGCGATCGCCTGCTTGTAATGGTCTTCCGCGGCTAGGTAGGGCGAGACCTCGAGCGCTATCGTCGCGGTGCGACATGGACCAACGTGTGCTTGCCATCGGCAAACTCGACGTCGATGCGCTGCGCCAGTGCGGAGACGACAGAGCCGCGGCCAAACTTTGGATGGTCGATCAGGTCGCCGACGGCGAACGTGCGACTCGCGGCGTAAGGCAGCACCGGGCGCTCGGGAGCCCGCCAGGCGATCCGCGCGAGCTGGGTCAGGCTCTCGAGCACCGAGTGATTGACGCCGGTCGGTGTCTTGGCGACGCGGCTATCCGTCGCGCGTAGCACGGCGACGTCACGCGGCGTTGCGCGCAGCGTGATCGGGCGGTCGATCCTGGCAGCCGCGTCGGCATCGGCACGCGCGATCACCGCGGCCGCGCGATCGACTGCTGTGCGCACGACTCGTTCGATCACCGAGCTTCGTGCGTCGGACAATGCCTGCTGGATCGTCTGCATGGCGTCGATCGGAACCTTCGGCTGCTTGATCAACTGGAGCCCGCGGTCGTCGAGTTGCGCTGCGACCTTGTCGAACGCTGGCTGGACGTCGTCGCCACAACGCGCCCGCGCGTCGGCGATGATCGTCTCGCGGATCGCAGGCACCGCGAGCGCCGGATCGACCACGCTGGCAACCGCGGCAACGACCTCGGTCCGCACGTCGTCACCGAGTGCGATCGATCGGTCCGGTTCCTCGACCAAGGTCAGCCCGAGCGCGGTGACCACGCAGTCCGCGAGCTGTTTGGGCTTCGCGTTGAGCGGGCCGCCACCGTCGAGGTTGATCGTGCCCAGCCGAGCGACCAGCGCGGTGAACAAGCCCTCATGATCTTCGAGTGCCGACCGGTCCGAGAGGTTCGAGAAGTCCAGCGGAGGAAACGCCTGCTCGAGCTCGACCAACACGCGGTCGAGGCCAGCAAGCATGCACACGTCGAAGAATCCACGGAACAAGTCGCGGGCGAGCGGCTTGAGATCGGTTCCTGGCTTTCGCTTGTCGATCAGCCGCACGGCAACGTCATGCAGCGCGGCGATGTGGTGCTGGGGAAACTCGACGGGCATGCGGCGCACTATATGGCACAGGCCGCTTCCGGGCCGCACGCTACAACGAACGCCGTCGGCAGTGCCTAGTTGAGCGGTGAATCCGAGTCCACCGGACGGTCCTCGAGAGTCGGTTCCGCCGGATCGTCGGCAGTCGCCCGTGCTTTGTCGGCCCGCGCAGAATACTGCTCCTTGCGCTTGGTATCCGACTCGCGCTCCGCTGCCCGCTCCCACAGTCGGCCTGCTTCACGCCACGCCTGAACACAGGCCGTCGTGTCCTTGGCGCTCGCGGCCTTCAGCTCGGCGGCTTCGGCCTTTGCCACGTGCGGATTTCGTCCAAAGCCCATGAGTACCTCAAGGCCCGTATAGCCCGTGGCTCTGACGTTCCGAGCTGGGGGCAGGTTTTCGTGCACCCCGACGGGCGCATCTGGTCGATCCGTGTGTCCGCGAACGGCTACCAGCTCCGATTGGGCGATCCGGGAGATGTTCCAGTCTTCAAGGAGCGTCCGGGCAGTGCGGGTGACGTGGCGGATGATCGACGCACGGCTTGTCGATGGCTTCGCACGCCGCGAGTAGCATCGCTTTACAGCGAGCGCTCGGCGCACTGCGCGCGCGGGCACTTTGCCGTGCGCGCCGCATGTGGCAGCCACCCTCGTACTCGCGTCGGAGCTCACGACGAAGCTTCGACCAGCGGACGCAACTCGCGCTGCAGCTCCGCCGGAGCTCGCGCGAGCAGCTCGACGGCTTCCGCCGACGGCATGGCAGGTAGCATCCAGGCGAGCATGACCCGCGCGTCGGCGAGCGACGTGCGTGCGAGCGAGCCGCGGCCGATGTCCTGCAACTGTTCGGGCGAAAGCGCCGAGCGAATCTGCGGCTCGAGCTCGACCTCCTCGTCGTGCATGTGGTCGAGGTAACGAGCCGCGAGCTCGCATGTGCGGTGATACAGCTCCATAGCAGTGCCGTGATCGATGCACCGTTCGACAGTGCGCAGCGCTGTCTCGACCTCGACGTGCGCTTCGCGCATTCGCGCCGCAATCGCCGGTGCATGCGTTGCGAGCAATGGCAACAGCAACAGATCCTCGTTCTCGCCGTGGTGGCGGATGAAGTGAAGCACGTGGCGCAGCTGCGCGAGCACCACGGCGGGCACGTCGTCGCCGCGGACCCTGCCGAGCGCGATGCACGTTTCGAACAATGCCGAGCGAATACCTTTGTGCACGTTGGTGAACAGGTCTGGACGGTTTGTCATGACGCCAGCATGCGAGCCCTGCGGGTGCGTTACTTGTACGGATCCGACATCCGCAGCCACGCGCTCGGTGCCACGCCCGTGAACCGCCGGAACTCGCGGTTGAAGTGAGGCTGATCGTAATAGCCGGCTTCGACCGCGGCGCGCGTCAGCGACCGAGAGCTGGTCGCGAGCTCGACCGCGCGCTCGAACCGCCGAAGGCTGACGAAGCGTCTAGGGGACATGCCGATGCGGTCACGAAATCGCCGCTCGAGCTGGCGCTCGCTGAGCGCGAGCGTACGTGCGACGCGTGATACCTGCGTGTCTTCATCGCCGCCCCGACCGAGCAACACGAGCGCGCGCTCGACGAGTCGATCGACGTCGAACGGCATCGACAACAGCAGCTGTTCGACGATCGAGATGGCATGCGTCGGCTCCGCCGTGTCGTCGATGCGTGCCATCGCCGCGCGCGTCCGGATCGGTCCGACGAGGTCTTCCAAACCGACGTTGCGACTCGCGAGCTCCGACGCGGGCACGCCAAAACACGCGGCGCCTTGCGGCGTAAACCGCACCAACACCGACCGGGTCACCGGCGCGTAGCCGTATGTCCGGAGCGTTTGCTGGATTCCGGTAACCCCGATCCGTGACAGTCGCCGTTCGCCGGCGTGGACGTGGCCACTCAGCTGTAGGCCGAGCACAGCATTGGCGCCCGGCAATACGTGGTTCTCGCCGCCATCGCTATCGAACACCGCGATCGACACCACGCGATCGCGAAGTCCAGGATGGATCCTGCTCGGCGGCACGACGCCCATGTTACCCGAGCGGCGGATCGAACGAACCTGGCTTTTACACGTGATGTGCAAGGTTGTCCGCAGGACGGACAGCCAGCCAACACCAGCTAGCAGGCCGGATGGACTTCACCTTGTTCGGGTCTGCTTCTTCGGCCACGAAGGCATCAGCTCGATAGCGCCCGGATCGAAGGTCGGAGATCGTCGAGCTCGGGCCGCGAACAAAGCAGATCCCGACAAGCGCGATGAGCCAAGCCGTCAGCTCGAGCACGGTCTGTGAGGCAGATTAGTGCTTTTCGACCGCGCTCAGGAAGGCTTGGTTGTCGAACACTGGAGGATTGCGACGCCAGGGACCGATGATCTGTGATGCAAGGAACGCATTCGCAGGCGCTAGAACGTCGAAGTGGGTCCGGCCGTCGACGGGAATAAACGTTACGAGCGGGTTCTTTGATCGGGCTTTCATGAGCAACAGCGACTCGAGATTTGCTTGCTCCGTACCTTCGAACACCAACGTGGGTGTCGCGACCGTGTTGATCCAACGCGCCGGTGACCTCAGCTCGAGCTCTCGTGGATTGGCCGTGTTGAACGGACAGTACGGGTTCGGAACGCCGTACGCCGCCACGTCATGGATAGGGCCGGATGCGAATGCAGCGCGAAAGGTGTTCGTTGGTGCAGCCGCGGCGACGAGGAGCACGAGCGTTCCCCCGGTGCTATGGCCACCCAAGTAGATGCGCGATGGGTCGACGTATGGCTGCCTTACCAAGAAGGCGGCCGCGGCGAGGACGTCATCGACCTCTCCATAGAAACCTTCTCTCCGACCAGGATTGTTGTTTCCTCCTCGCAGCGACGGATACATCACCACGATGCCGGCATCGCGGTATTGGCTCGCGGTCTGATCGTCGTTGGGATCGCTTGGGATCCAGACCGCGCCGATCGAGTTGCAATCACCGCCCGTGATCCAAATGATCGCTGGATGTTTCGTGCCGTCTCCCGGATCCGGGGTCAGATAGGCTGCGAGCTTGCCCGGCGCGGCGTCGAAGTGGACCAGCAGAAGGGACTTGGGAGGGGACTCCGGTGGTGCGTTGTCGAGCTCGGAATCGATCAGCTTGGTCTTGAATGTAGCGCGCGCGGCGGCGAGCGTTTCGTTCGGATCGGGCGCGGGCACCGCCCATGGGTCCGCGCTTGCACCCGGCATCGCCGCTGTCGCGGCTAGGTCGCGCGGCTTCGTCTCTGTCGAGCTGCGGCATCCGATGACAATCGCAACTCCCGCGGCAGCAACGCGCAGCATCCCGCATGCCATGCGCGCAAATCTACAACGTTCGCGCCCTGGATCTCGAGGCAGAGGCCTCGCGATTGAAGTGCCGACGGCGAAGGACGGAACCTCGCATACGAGCTCGAGCACGGTGAGAGCCAGACGAGCGGGCTGCCATCTCCAGAGCACGAGTCCGTCGCGGCACGTCGCTTCACCGGCGTGACGTCCGAGCGCCTCGGCACGCTGCTCGTGCGGCGTCGCCGCCTGTGCGGGCGAAATGTCCCACAGCCAGAGCAGGTTGCGGGTGTGTGTTCGAGATCGGTGCGGTTCATGCAGAAGCTTTATGGGCGGTGTTTCGATCGGGACATGTCGATTCCGAACCGGGCCGTTCGTCCTACGGTCAGACAAGGAGAGTGAGCCATGCGGAAGATCATCGTCGGCGCCCAGGTTTCTATTGATGGCGTCATGCAAGCGCCCGGCGGGCCGACTGAGGACCCAACGAACGGCTTCGAGCTCGGTGGCTGGGCGATGCCCTACTTCGATCAAGAGTCTGGCGAAGAGATGGGGCGTTTCCTCGAGCAGAAGTTCGACCTCTTACTCGGTCGCAAGACCTACGAGATCTTCGCTGCGCACTGGCCCTATTACGACCACAATGCGCCCGATGGCGGTATTGCCAAGCTGTTCAACAACATCAAGAAGTACGTCGTCTCGCGCTCGGGTGAGGTGGACACAGGTTGGGAGAGCTCCGTGCTGCTGCGCGACATCGCCGATCTCAAGCGCCTGAAGCAGGAAGACGGGCCAACCCTCGTCACCCAAGGCAGCACCGAGCTCGTGCATACGCTGCTCGCCAATGACCTCGTCGACGCCATCAGCATGTTCACCATGCCGGTCGTCCTTGGCAGCGGCAAGAAGCTATTCGCTGATGGCTCCGCACCTCACTCGTTCAAGCTGACCAGGTCTCGCGTCTGTTCCAACGGCCTGATCGTCGCGCACTACGAGCGATCAGGTGGGATCAAAGTCGACGACACCGCGCTCGGCTCGCCCAGCAAACGTGAAGTTGCTCGCCAGGCGCGCATGAAGCGTGAAGGCTGACCGACGGTCGTTCGACCGAGCCGGGGTTCGTGAGCTGAGCGGGTGGCGATCATCATTACATCGGCGAGGGACGGAACCTCTCGCGCGGGCTCGAGCAGAGCGAGAGTCTGCCACCTGGCGAAGCCAGGTGACGACGAGAGGTAAGGTTCGCGAAGCGCGAGAGTCAAGACCGAGCGGTACGGCGACGACGGATAATCGCGGGGAGTCCACCAAGAGCGAGGGACGGAATCTCTCGCGCGGGCTCGAGCAGAGCGAGAGTCTGCCACCTGGCGAAGCCAGGTGACGACTTCACGTAGTGACG
>JBFXAI010000041.1:0-64648 GCA_050184455.1 Kofleriaceae bacterium
ACGTACTGGATAGTCCGGGGTCTGCCGAAGCGATGTGGCAGAGGTCGATCGGTGGCTGCGCGTACTGGATAGTCCGGGGTCTGCCGAAGCGATGTGGCGGAGGTCGATCGGTGGCCTGGGGCGCCTGGGCGATCCGGCGTGGACCGGATGTCCGGGGTCTGCCGAACGAGGCGTGAGGTCGAGTGGTGGCTGCGCGGACCGGATAGGCCGGGGTCTGCCGAAGCGATGTGGCGGAGGTCGATTGGTGGCCTGGTGCCTGAGGCGATCCGTCGCGGACAGGCCGGGGTCTGCCGGAGCGATGTGGCGGAGGTCGATCGGTGGCTGCGCGTACTGGATAGTCCGGGGTCTGCCGAAGCGATGTGGCGGAGGTCGATCGGCCTGGGCGCCTGGGCGATCCGGCGCGGACCGGATGGGCCGGGGTCTGCCGAAGCGATGTGGCGGAGGTCGATCGGTGGTTGCGATAGTCCGGGGTCTGCCGAGGCGAGGTGGCGGAGGTCGATCGGTGGCCTGGGCGCCTGGGCGATCCGGCGCGGACCGGATAGGCCGGGTCTGCCGGAGGTCGATCGGTGGCTGCGCGGACCGGACAGGCCGGGGTCTGCCGGAGCGATGTGGCTGGAGGTCGAGCGGTGCTGGGAGTGGTTGACCAGCCGTCGATCGATGTGGGGACGGTTCCACGTGGAACGCCGGTCGGGTCTGCCGATGCTAGGTCTCTGTCAAACGCCATTGGGCGCTGACCGAGACGACATCAAAACTGACCCGGCCCGTGCGTTCAGTGCGTGGTCAGAGCGAGCCGAGATGCCCGCCTCGCTTCTTCTGTTCAGGCGGAAGCAGTCGCCCATCGATGACCAGGACGTGGCTGTGGTGAAGCACGCGGTAGGGAACCGCTGAGGCAATCATCTCAGTGGGGCCACGTGTGTGATGGTCTGGTTGGCGGTCCCGAACGAGCTGTCTCGCTCGTAGCGCTTGCTTACGAGTTGGAAGAACAAGTGCGCGTCCTGTTGCTCGACGGGGAGGTAGCCGAGCTCATCGACGACAAACAGCTTTTGTTAGCATCGCTTCGCGCCCGGGGTTACGTGTCACCTCGCAGCGATTACGACGAGAATCGTCGGTGTTTCGGAGTCGATACCTCGCCTCGGCTCATTCGCAGGCAGCGCGTCGGAGCGCGCGGAACAGCTTCGCAAGAGCGGCGGGCTGGTAATGAGCGTTGAGACCGCTGGGATTGGGAAGGACCCAGATCGTGGTCTCTCCGATCGACAGGGCCTGAAGGCCGGGACCGGCGGCAGGCTGTTCGAATGCGGTCCGATAGGCAGAGAGCCCGACCACTGCGAGGAACCGAGGCTGATAGCGAGCGACTTTGCGTCGGAGAACCGCTCCGCCGATACGAAGCTCCTCGAGCGAGAGCTCGTCCGCCGTGGCGGTAGTTCGGGCGACAAGATTGGTAATTCCGAGCCGGTGCCCGAGCAGCAGCAGTTCCTCGGAAGGAGCGAATAGTCGGGGAGTGAATCCCGCCGAGAACAGCGTTGGCCAGAATCGATTGCCGGGGCGTGCGAAGTGATGACCAACAGCGGCGCTATAGAGACCAGGATTGATGCCACAGAACAGGACGTCGAGCCGGTTGGCGATCACGTCGCGAACAGTTTTCGAACGCGCGGCTTCGAGCTCGTCCTTCGATGGACGCCGACTCGTCGAGCCGCGAGCGGTCACCGCCCGCGACGGCATACGATGATCGCTCGCTGCTTATCTCCGAGCTCGTACGGATGTCGCTCGAAACCCGATGGGAGATCATCGCGCACGTCTGATCCCTCGAACCCGATCACGACGCCGCCCGGCGAGATCAACGACAATCCGAGCTCCATCCACGCGCGCAGATCGAGGGTCGCGCGCGACGAAGCAGCATCGTAGTTTCGCGGCTCATGATCCTCTACACGCATCGCTAGCGGATCGAGATTGGATAGTCCGAGCTCACGAGCGACGGTTCGCAAGAATGAATGCTTCTTGTGAACCGGCTCGAGCGCCGTGACGTGAATCGACGGAGCGCAGATCGCGATGATCACCGACGGGAAGCCTCCGCCAGCTCCGACGTCGAGCAACCGGGTCACTCGGTTCAGGTGAATAACGGCGTGAAGGCAATCGACGACGTGCTCCTCGATCTGCTCGATCGTCCGCGCCGCCGATAGGTTGATCCTCTGGTTCCATCGCGAGAACAGCTCGACGAATCGATCGAGCACCGTAGCGGCGTCCGAGTTGATCCCGAGTGCGGCGGCAGCTTTGACGAGATGCGTCATGACGATGCTTCAAGGAGAAGCTGACTAGCGCTGGGTATCACAACGATGTGACCGGAGCGTTGAGCGGCGACCTGTTCCACGGTCTTTGCGTGGCGGACCATCGTTTGAGCGACCTGGTGCTCTGATAACGAGCTCACGAGCCAGATCGACACGCCTGCTGCGAGCCGAGGCAATACGCCAATTCGAAAGATCGCGTCGTTAACGACTGATAGCGGTCCAGTCCCGTCCGCGCACTCGGCCGCGATCACGAGATCGCCTCCCGGGGCTACCAGGGGTGCGGCCGCGGCGGCGATCTTCGCTGCTTGATAGAGCGACGCAGTAACCGGTAGGCGATCCGACGCGATCACCAGTGGTGCGCGTGGCGCTCTCGCACCAAACCAAACCTGCGCACGCATTGCGCCAGCCCGAAACGCGGCAACGGGATCGCCAGCGACGACGTCATGAACGGCAGCGTCGGGGCCGCAGACGCCGTTGAGTAGAAACATCGGCGTAGCGATCATCGCAGCAGCTTGTTCGAGGTCGTCGCGACACGCGTTTCCGACGAAGATTCCTGCGCGAGAGGTGGGCTCCTGCTTGAGCTCGTGGTTCTTGCGAATCGCCACGGCCTCGCCGAGGCCAGGAAACACCGCCTTCACGCCAGCGCCAAACCCAGCGAAGTAGTGCGGCCGAATGCAGCCGGTAGCGATCACCAAATCTGCCTCGACCACGCAGCGATGGACGCGTACGGGAGTGCCGTGCGCAGTCGTGCCGAGCTCGACGAGCTCGGCGAGCTGATGTCCGTCGTGGTTGACGATGGTCGCGCCAGCGAGCAGCTCGTCGGGAATTTCGAGCTTGCTGAGGTCACACGCCCCGTGAGTGCCGGTCGCGACGGCGATTGTCCAATTGACCGACTGGATGCGTTCGCGCAGCGCGCGCAAGAACGGCGCCCGAGGCTCTGATCGCGTCGGATCGCTGACGACGACGGTGATGCGAGCGCCCGTGGAAACCATCGATTCGACCCGCGGTCGGCCGATCGGCGAGCGCAACGCATCATCGATCAGGCCTTCGACAGCGGCGGGCTGCGACAGTGCGGCCGCCTCGACGACGGTCACCTCCCGGCCGGGGAGATCGAGGGGGTAGGGGGTCCTCCCATAAGGAAGCTCGATCATGGGTCCGACTAGCCCCAGGCTACGCTCCTGGCGAGGAAGTGGTTAGTCCGATACGATTTCAATGCCGAACTGCCGACCGTGTCGAACCAGAGTCTACTCCTTGTGGATGGGGACACTCGCAGTCTGCGGGTGCTCGAGGTTTCGCTGCGCAAGGCGGGCTTCACCGTCACGCCGGCGTCGTCGGTGCAGGACGCCCTCGACAAGCTGGAGCTGCACGCTCCGGACCTGATCATTTCGGAGACCACGTTCACCGATGGCGACGGGTTCGATCTGCGCAGGCGGGTTCGCAGCACGGCCGATTGGGCCGACATTCCGTTCATCTTCTTGACCGCAGAGGCTGCGATCGAGAACAAGATCCGCGGGCTCGAGCTCGGGGTGGACGACTATTTAACCAAGCCGATCTACATCAAGGAGATCGTCACCCGAATCAACATCCTGCTCCAGAAGCGCCAGCGGTTGCGATTCGAGGAGCGCCGGGACGGCCGCACACGGTTTGCGGGCCGCGTCGCGGACATGCCGGTGGTCGATGTGATTCAGACGATCGAGATCAGCCGTAAATCCGGCGTGATCCAGTTCGTCGGGGAACGCGGGCGTCAGGCAGCGATCTATTTTCGCGACGGTCGCGTGATCGATGCTGAAGCCGGAACCCTCCAGGGGGAGGACGCCGTGTATCGGTTGCTCACCTGGAGCGAGGGTGAGTTCGAGGTCGTGTTTCGCACGGTCCGCCGACGCGAGGTGATCGGAATCAGCTCGCAAGGCCTCTTGATGGAAGGCATGCGCCGGCTCGACGAGTGGTTTCGCCTGCTCGAGCAATTGCCGCCACTGTCCCACAAGTTCGAGGTCGACGCCGCGGAGCTCGCGGCGAGGCTCGGCGACGTTCCGGACGACAACAACCAGATCCTTCGGCTGATCGACGGGAAGCGTACGCTCCTCGAAGTGATCGAAGCCTCGGACGTCGGCGATCTCGAGTGTTTGCAGGCGGTGTCTCGCCTGTACTTCGAGGAGCTGTTGGTCGATCTGGATCACGACGCGCCGCCGCGGCGCGACACCATCGAGATTCCCGTCGCCGCGGAGCCGGTCGTGATCGAAGAGCTCCTCGCCGTTTCGCAAGCAGCCTCCACACCGCCCGATGTTGCGCCGATCGAGCCACGAGCGTCGCCGCCGCCGCCACCGCAACCACTCGTAGAGCGCGCCGAGCCAACCGATCCACCTGCAGCTCCGCTCGAGGACACCGAGGACGCTCCCCCGGGCGAATTGCTCGGCGGCTATCGGCCGTCCAGCCTGCGGCTGATCGATGAGGCCGTCGCCGCCGCGCAGGCGATCGACCCGACGCTGTTCGAAGACCAGATCGCTGCGGCCGAGGCTGTCGAACCGGTAGAGTCCGCTGAATCGACCGAAGTCGTCGAGTCGACCGAACCCGCCCGCATCACCGACCGACCCGACTCGGCGACGTTTGGCGACGAGGTTCCAACGCCCCGAGTGCTCGATCTTCACCTACTGGGAGTCAACGGAGCTCGGCCATCGCGGTCGCAAAGCCCGACCTTCGATGAACCGACCGATCCGTACGTTGCGCCCAAGCGGCGGCGGCCATCAAGCGATGAGCATCGCGTCTACGAAGTCGAGGACGTCGAGGGCGGTCATGGTTTGACGGCGGATGGATCGCCGGTCATTCCACTCACGCAACTGGCGGACGATCGCGCGATCGTTTCGCTCGAAGAGCTGCTCGAAGATGGTCCCGTCACGGTCGCGACGCCCAAGCGCAAGCCGAAGCCGACCACCGTTCCACCACCAACGCGAGCTGCCTCGACGACCCCGCGTCGTGAAGAACCGGGACTCCGCATGATCGGGTCGTTGGGACGCGATCGCGCCGAGGCTTCGGGCGAGCTGATCCCCCACGGCGCACGCACGCCGATGACGGCGACCCAGCGCGAGCTCGTCACGATCTTGCCGCGCCGGACGACCCGTGACGTCGCCTCGCCGCCGCCCGACGAAGACGTGCCGGAGTCGGTCGCCGCGGTCGAGCCGCTGCCGGATGTCTCGACGGTACCGGAATGGACTGAGGGGCCCGAGTCGACGGATCGTGTGACATCCGCGCGGCGCCGCAGCGATCGTGGCCCGGGGCCGGTTGTGATCGGACTGTTCGCGGCGGCTGCGGTACTTGCAGGCGTTGCCGTGTTCATGTGGATCCAGAAAGCCCAGCGCGCTGCGGAGCCGGTCGCCGCTGGCTCGCAGGCGCCGGTCGTTCCTCCGCCTGCGCAGCCCGATTCCGGGATCGGCGCCGTGGTGGTAGCCCCCGCGGACGCTGCGGTGGTCGCGATGCTCCCGGACGCTCGAGCTCGTACGCCGGTCGACGCTGCGGTGGTCGCGATGGCACCGGACGCCCGCATCGAAGCTCCTCCGGTTCCCCTCGATGCGGCCGTTGCCACCATCGAGGACGCCGGTGGCGGGCCGCGCACGGTGCCGCGCGATGCGGGTGCAACGGTCGCGTCAAGCGTCGACGCGGGAGCCGAGCGGCCACCAACCCCGCGACAGCTGCTCGCTCAGGCAAATGACGCAATCCAGGAGGGCGACTTCGCCAACGCGCTGAAGCTCGCCGACTCGGCGATCAAGCTGAAGCCATCGGTCCAGGCTCATCTCGTTCGAGCGCAAGCGCTGCTGCGGCTCGAACGTGTCGATGATGCGCTCGAAGCCGTGGACGACGCGGAGCACCTGTCGCCCAATAGCGCGGCGGTTTGGGAAGTTCGGGGCAGTATCTTGTGGGCGAGCTCTCGCTACGACGAGGCTCGCGACGCCTACGACAAGTTCTTGCAGCTCGATCCAGATAGTCCGCGCGCGGAACAAGTTCGACGCCGGCTCGCGACGCCAAGGTAAGTCCATGCGCGTCCTTGGTATCGAGAGCTCGTGTGACGAGACCGCCGCTGCGATCGTCGACGATGGCGTGCGCGTCATCGCGGATGTAGTCGCATCACAGCATGAGGTTCACGCCCGCTATGGCGGCGTTGTCCCCGAGCTCGCGTCGCGAGCCCACATCCTCAATGTCGTTCCCGTGATCGAAGCGGCGCTCGCGCGGTCGGGATGCTCGCTCGATAGTATCGATGGGATCGCCGTGACCAATGCCCCGGGCCTGGTCGGTGCATTGCTCGTGGGCATGCAAACTGCGAAAGCGGTGGCATGGGTGACCGGCAAGCCGCTTGTCGGGGTGCATCACCTCGAGGGTCATCTGTCGGCGGTCTACCTCGAGCCGAATCCGCCACCGATGCCGCACTTGGCGTTGATCGTCTCGGGCGGGCACACCTCGATCGTACGCGTGAATGGGCACGGTGACGTGCTCGAGCTCGGCGCGACCCGCGATGACGCCGCAGGCGAGGCATTCGACAAGGGCGCCAAGTTGCTCGGCCTCGGCTACCCCGGCGGCATCGTGATCGATCAGCTCGCGACGACCGGCGATCCGCAGGCGGTTCCGTTTCCTCGCGCGATGACCGCGGCATCGACCGGCGCCGAGCTGTCGTTCAGCGGGCTCAAGACATCCCTGCTTCATCACGTGCGCGCGCACGGCGTGCCCGAGGGTCAAGCGTTGTCGGATCTATGCGCGAGCTACCAAGCAGCGATCGTCGAGGTGCTGGTACGAAAGACCCGGCGCGTCGCGCGCCGACAGCAACTGGGGCACGTGCAGATCTGCGGGGGTGTGGCGGCGAACTCGGCACTGCGTGCCGCAATGCGCGCGGCGGCGCAAGAAGACGAGCTCCAGATCTATGTTCCGTCGCCGGCTCGGTGTACCGACAACGCAGCCATGATCGCCGCCGCGGGATATCACCGGTTGGTTCGAGGTGAGCGTGCGGGGCTCGATCTCGACGTCGTGCCGAACCTGCCGCTGCCGAGATCGGCATGACCTCGAGCAACGGTACCAACGGATCTAATGGCAATGGTCATAGCCATGCCCATATCGAACCGTTTCCCGACGCACGGATCTTGCTCGAGCGCTACGGTCTTCGCGCGAAGAAGTCATTCGGCCAGAACTTTCTGATCTCCGAGCGAGCGTTTCGCGCGATCGTCGACGCGACGGTTCGAACAGATGCCGACTGGATCATCGAGATCGGCGCAGGACTCGGCACGCTCACCGCGCGCCTCGCCGAGCGGGTCTCGGAAGGCAAAGTGATCGCGCTCGAGCACGACCCCGACATGGTCGAAGTGCTCAAGGCCGAGCTCTCCGGCGTCGACAACGTCGAGATCGAGAAGGTCGACGCGCTTCGCTACGACCTGAAGATGGCGGCGAAGTGGCGCGGTGACGCGATCACCGTATGCGGAAACCTCCCGTATCACATCGCCGCTCCGCTGCTGTTCAAGGTGATCGAAGCACGCGAGGTCGTGCAGCGCGCCGTCGTGATGATCCAGAAGGAGATGGCCGATCGGATCGTCGCGCCACCGGGCGGCAAGGACTACGGCGCGATCGGCGTGATGCTGCGGACCTACGCGGATATCTCGATCGTCGCGAAGGTCGGCGCCGGCTCGTTCGTGCCACCGCCTAAGATCGACTCGACGGTGATCCGGGTCATCCCGCTCGCCGGTGCCAAGCCACGCGTGCCGATCTCCGACGACAAGCACTACTCCACCGTGGTTCACGCGGCGTTTGGCCAGCGTCGTAAGACCCTCCGCAACGCGCTGCGTGCGGTGTTTGCAGTCGAAGCGGTTGACGATGCGCTGGCGACCACGAAGATCGATGGCATGCGCCGAGGCGAGACGCTCGACATCCCCGAATTTGGTGCGCTCGCTGATGCGCTGCTGGCAAACGGCGGACGCGACCGCGCTGGTTGAGCGCCTGCGGGTCTCGGCCGACACCCTTGCCGCGGCACCGACTTGGTCATCCCGACGAGCTGTTGCCAGTCACCACCGGTCAGCGCCCTGGGGGCCGATCACCCGGCTCGTCACCTGCGCTGGGTTTGGCGCAATGGTAAGCCTTCCGCGTGCCCGAGCTTCCGGAGGTCGAAACGGTCCGCCGCACGCTGACTCCCGCGATCGGTGGTCGGATCGATAGTGTCTGGGACAGCGGGCTGGGCCTCCACATGAAGCGCAAGCCGCCACGATCGGCGCTGCGCAAATTGATCGGCGCGCGAATCACCGGGATTCGCCGGATCGGCAAATATCTGTTGTTCGACACAGACGGGCCGCTGTCGCTGCTCGCTCACCTCGGCATGACCGGGAGATTCCGCATCCAACCGAAGTCTGATCCACGCGCCGCACACACCCACGTGGTGTTCGGACTCGGCAAACGCGAGTTGCGGTTCATCGATGCTCGGCGGTTCGGCCAGATCGACGTGGTTACTCGCGCGGTCGAACGAAGCCATCCCGCACTGGCGATCTTGGGACCTGATCCGCTGACCGAGGGGATCGACGACGACGCATTCCACGAGCGGTCGCGCGGCAAGAAAGCAACGCTCAAGGCGTTCGTGCTCGACCAGAGCGTGCTCGCCGGCGTCGGTAACATCTATGCGTCCGAGGCGCTGTGGCGCGCCAAGCTCAAGCCAACGACCCGCGCGCATCGGTTGACCAAGGACAGCTCGAAGCGCCTCGCCGCGGCGCTCCGCGAGACTCTGAACCACGCGTTGACCAAGAACGGCACCAGCCTGCGGGACTTCGTCGACGCCGATGGGATCGAGGGGAGCAACGCCGGCTACTTGTGGGTGTATGACCGAGCGGGGGAGCCGTGCCTGCGCTGCAAGACCGCGATTCGCAGAACGGTTCTCCAAGGACGGGCAACGTACTACTGTCCAACGTGTCAGACCGCGTAAGCGATCTATCGTGGTCGACGTTGAACCCGCGCGGTTTGCCCGCAGGGCAACCGTTGCGGTAGGTTGGCACCCGAAACCGTCGCGCGAATGTTTACCGACCAAGCCGATGAAGACCTGATGGTCAGTTACCAGAAGGGCGAGGTTCGTGCCTTCGAGGTACTGCTATCGCGCCATCGCAAGCCAGTCTACAACTTCATCCTTCGGTTCATCGGGGATAAGGAGACCGCCGAGGATCTCCTACAAGAAGCCTTCATGCGCGTGATCAAAGGCGCGGAGGCGTACAAGCGACAGGCCAAGTTTACGACGTGGCTTTACACCATCGCGCGCAACCTGTGCGTTGACCAAACAAGGAGACGCAAACATCGCAAGCACGCTTCGCTCGACGCACCGATGGACGCGAGCGAGGACAGCGGCACGCTTTTGGATGTGATCCCCGGGAACGAGATGGCGAGTGATCGAAAGTCGGTGAACAAACAGCTGCACGAGACGATGCAGCGCGCGATCAACGCGTTGTCCGAAGATCAGCGCGAAGTGTTCCTGATGCGCGAGTTCCTCGACATGCCGTTCAAACAGATCGCGGACGTGGTCGGAGTGCCAGAGAACACGGTGAAGAGCCGGATGCGCTACGCCCTCGAAAAACTTCGCCTCGAGCTCGACGAGTACAAGGAGCTCGCTAAGGCAGCGCCGTGACCGACGACCAGCTCGACGAAGACGATCTCAAGCTCAAGCAATTGCGCGCGGTGTGGGTGTCGATGCGCGACGAGCAGCCGTCGGATCGCGGGCTCGATGCGTTGCTCGCGGCTGCGCGCGAGAAGGCTGACGTGATGCGGACGGCCGAAGCGCTGCCGAGCTGGTGGCAACGGTTTACGTCGGTGATGCGCAAACCGCCCGCGTTGGCGATGGCGAGCGCCGTGCTGGTGATCGGTGGCGCGGTGGTGGTGTTGCAGCAGAACGACGTCTCCAAGCTGGCAGCTCCTCGTCCCATGCAGGTTCCGATGCAGAGCGCACCGGAGACCATGACCGAGACCATGACCCCGCCGCCACCGTCACCAGCCGGCAGTCCGGCGGACGAGGCACCGCCGCCCGCCCGCGTACAATCAGCTGCGTCCACCGACGATCTGCGTCGCGACGAACGTCCGGGAGCCAAGCCAGCCAAGTCCCGGCGTAGTGGGGCTTCATCTGGGGCGCTCGCGTCGCCTGCACCGAGCAAGCCGGCGGAAACCTCTGACCACGCGGAGCCACCCCCGAAGCGACCCGCGAGCAAACCGGGGTACGGAGCAGGAGCAGGGCGCGCTTCACCGACGTCCTCCGAGCTCGAAGGCCGGCAAGCTCCGGCCGAGTCCGAGGCCCCGTACGCGTCGCGTGCTCCATCGACCGGCATTGCGACACAGCAGCCGGTGAACGCAAACCGCGCGGTGGACGCCACGCTCGATGATCTGATCAAGCAATGCGAGCGTGCCGCGGCTCGGGGCGATTGCGCTGCGGCGCGCGAGCTCGCCGCGCGGATCGAAAAGCGCGACGCCACCGCCTACAAGGCGCGGGTGCGCACGAATCAGACGATCGGCCGCTGCCTAGAGCGCTAGCTCGACCTGCGTAGTCAGCGGACGCACGCACCCGATCAAATCAGCGACGAACGGATACGGCCAGCTGCGCCGAGCCTCGTCGGGAAGTCGGCCGTAGCGCTCGCAATAGGCACGTACCCACCGGCGGGTCGCGGCATTCGCATAGCCACCTCCGGTGATCGGCCCGAGCTCCGGCTCGTAGCGTTCGCGAATCCGGGCAAATCGCTCGTCGCGAATTGCCTTGGCCACGACCGAAGCAGCGGCCACCGCCGCATGCTGATCTTCGCCGTGATCATGCGACTCGAACTTGTCGAACCGCAGGCACAGTGCGTGAAACATGCGCTTGCCGTCGGCGATGATCCGGTCGACCTGTGGTGCTTGCTCGA
This sequence comes from Kofleriaceae bacterium, assembly GCA_050184455.1. Taxonomy (GTDB): domain Bacteria; phylum Myxococcota_A; class Polyangia; order Haliangiales; family Haliangiaceae; genus JABFXX01. Next base: position 11,168 of record JBFXAI010000041.1, read on the forward strand.
TCATCCGCGTCGCAATTTCGCGCTCCAGGACGTTGAGCTCGCCGCGCGCGACGCGTTCGTCGATCTCGGTGTGCTCGACCTCGACCGTCGTCACGAATAGTGCGCGTTCGCGGATCTCGGCCGCCAGCGTCTTGCGAACCGCATGCGCGTCGTCTCCCGCGCCGTAGCTCTTGGAGTCTCGTAATCCTCGTCGAGTCAGCGCCGCTGCGGCTCTGGTATCGAGGGCGACCGCTGCCATGACCATCGGTCCGATCGAGGGACCACGACCAGCCTCATCGATACCAAGCGTGACGCGAACGGCAGGACGGCCACGCGAAGCGGATCTCTTGAGCATCGGACGGCAGCCATCCTATCGCGAACCCGCGCCGACTAGCGATCGCGATCGCGATTCACAACGGAGCTTCAGCCAGCGCGAGTGCGCGACCGAGGCCGACCTCGAGATCGAACGCCTGGACATCGATCACGCCGCCCCAGTGATCCAACCGATGCGCCAGCGCGGTCAGCGCGTCGGTCCCGGCCCGCCGGAGCGGTTCCGCGAGCTCGCGGTCGAGATCTGGCGCGTTGCGCACCAGCGCGTGATAGACCGCGTCCTCGCCGAGCTCGAGCCGTGGCAGATCATTGCGGAAGAACGCCTCGACGTAGCCGCCCTCGAGATAGCCGCGGAGATATGCGCGAGCGCGCTCGAACACCGCCGACAGCGCCAATCCGATCCGGTCGCTCGCCGTGCGCTCGAGATCGCCGACCACGTCATGACCGACAGCCGCGGCTAATGTCCTCGCGGCTGACTCTGCCGCGCGGCTGCGGACCCGCAGATCACTCGCGACTCGTTGGCGCCCCGCTTCGATCGCGGACTCGAATCCAGACACCAGCAGCGCGACGAGATAGTCGCGATCGGCTGTCGTCGCGCTGTGACTCGAAAATGGCAGTCGTCGCGGTCGCACCAGATCTAGAACCTCGCGAGCGGCGCGCCGATACAGCGTCGTCGCCTGTTCGGACAACGCCTTGCGCTCACGGACCACGGTGTCGGTTGCAAACGCCTGTGCCGCGTCGATCAGCTCGTCGCGTCCCGTCTGCGCTGCGCGGGCCGCGTCGGTGGTTCGAGCGGTCGCGTCGTCGAGCAGCCGCCGCGCCGAGCCGACGACAGCTCGCAAGGTTCGTGCGCAGGCGTCGCGCTTGAGCTGGCGCGCCTGCTGGAAGAACCGCTGCTCGAGCTCGCTCGCCAACATCGTCCAGTTGCCGTCGTCGCGAGCGCCCGACTGCTTGTGAGCCAACGCGAGGCGCGCCGAGAACGGCACGATGGTCTCGACCAGCTCGCCGAGCTCGTCGCGCAGAAATCCCACGACCTCCGCGGTCTCGTCGGTGCTCAGCTGGTCGGCCTTGTTGAGCACGGCGAGCACGCGCTTGCCCTCCTCGCGGATGGTGCGCAGCGCGGTCTTCTCGCTCGCCTTTCCGCCCTGGCCGGCGGTGAAGATCCAGACGATCGCATCGGCACGCGCGATGAACGCTCGTGCGGTCGCTTCGTGCTCGGCTTGGATCGAATTGAGTCCGGGAGTATCGACGATGTTGATCTTCTCGAGCTGGGGCAGCGGCACCAAGATCTCCACCCGATCGATGCCGCGCGCGGCATCGGGGTTGAGCGCTCGCAGGTGACTCATCAACGAGTCCCAGCCAAGCTCGAGCGTTGCGCCATCACGGGTCACGATCCGGCCGCCCCGCTCACGGCCGTAGCGAACGACGTTGATCGTCGCGGTGGTTGGCGTGATCCCGGTCGGGGCGACGTCTGCACCGATGAACGCGTTTACGAACGAGGACTTTCCGCTCGAAAACTCGCCCATCACCGTGACCAACAACGGCTGGTCGAGATTGGCCGACGCGCGCGCAACGTCGCCGACCAAGTGACCGAGCTCGCGGTGATTCGCGCAGATTCGCTCGACGTAGTCCGCGACCTCGGCGATCTCGGGCCCCGGTGTCCCAAACGCTCGGGTGCGGGCATCGCCGAGCACCTCGCGAGCGCGTGCGTGACGAGGCGCGACCCGCAGCGCTGCGAGCGCCGATCGGGCTGCCTGCGCGGGATCGCTCGACAACGCGAGCTGGGCGAGCGCCACGTGTGCATCGACGTCGTCGCGCGAAGCCGCGAGCTCGAGCAGCGCGCGTGCGGCCGCCGGATTGTCCGACGCCATCGCACTACCTCGGGCGACCAACGCACGCGTGTCGTCGGGGTCGTTGGCTAGAAGATCGCTCCCCCACTGCAGCTGGCGCGTGGCATCGCGCGCGGCGATCGCTGCGTTGACGGCAGCTCGCAACGTGTCTTGATCCGCGCCCAGGGCAAGCGCGCGATCATAGCTCTGGATCGCGGCGGGCAGGTTTCCGATCGTGTGATGAGCGCGCGCGATCTTGGCGTGGACGTCGGCGCGACGAGGGTCCGCGGCTAACGCCTCGAGGAAGAACGTATGCGCGGCGGCCGCATCGCCTTGGGCGAGGGCGGCATCACCTTGCGCCAGCACGACGTCGATCCGGATCTGCGCGCCGAGAGGCGTCATGTCGCGCTCTGCCGCCGTGCGGGCGCGGACTAGATATTCAGCCGCGCGCGCGGGCGCAGCCTCGAGCAATGACATTCGTGCGAGCGCGTACAGCGCGACGGCCGGCGGGTGGTCTGACGATGCGACGCGCTCGAGATGCCGCATCGCTTCGTCGTACGGTCCTCCATCTGCGATCAGTGCTTCGCCGAGCGCCGCGCGCGCGTCCGCATCATCGCCGGTTTCGGCGACCGCCTTGCGTAGCTCGCGAACGCCCTTGTCGAGATCGCCGCGGCGGCGCCAGGCGATCCCCAGCCCTCGATACGCCTCTGCGAGGATCGCACGGTCGCCTCCGGCCTCGGCTACCGCGCGGCCGAGCGAGCTGATCGCAGGCTCGTAGCGAGCGAGGGTCAACAGCGCCATCCCATGACCGACCAGCGCGGCTGGATCGTCGGAGCGAACCGCGATCGCACGTTCGAAGGCGAGTCGTGCCTGCTCGGGCTCTCGCGTCATCAACCTTGCCTCGCCGAGGACGATCAACGCCTGGCCATGATCGGGCTTGACCTGGAGCAATGCTTCGATGACCTCGATCGCGGCGTTGACGTCACCGGCCGAGAGCAGGTCTTGCGCGTGGTTCAGCTGCGGCCGGTAGTCATCGAGGACGAGCTCGCCCGCGAGGTCACCCAACCGGCGTTGCAGGCGCGTCCACAGCGACACACGCGGAGACTACCTCTGCGGTTGTGCGGAGGCTACCGGTCCCCGCGGAACGTCGCGGGCACGTGACGGAGACCCTGACCGGCGTTGATCTCGGCGTCCCACACGCCATCGCCGAGCTGGTCGGCAACGGCGTCTCCCGTGGCGTCGGTCATCGTCGCGATGCCCGACGCAAAACGGATCGCGTCGAACCGGATCGCGGCCACCTTGGCGTAGGCGCGATTCACGACCTCGTCGAGGCCACGTTCGCACAGCTCCGTCAGCTCCGCCTTATGACCGACGCACACTCCGAACACGCACTTGTTCGCGATCGTCGTCGCGATCGCCGGACAGTTGATCGCGGCACCGAGTATGTCGCGCGCATTCGCGCCGTACTGGGCGATCAGCGCCTGATTCACGGCGTTCCATGCGTACTGGCCATAGCCGATCGAGAACTGGTGATCTCCGATCGTCAGCGTCGCGTCGCGTGTTGACGATGTCGTCGTTGCCGTGATCACGTCGTCGGGAAACTCGTCCAGCTCGAGCCGCGCATCGACGCCTGCCGGACTGAAATCGACAGCCGAGAGCTGATGGATCGCAGTGCCCGATCCGATCTCCAGTGAGCTCTCGAGCTCGGCCGTGGTGAGCGTGCTCTCGGCGAGCGCAGCGAGGTTGGCGGCGAACGTCGTGACAGGTGTGCCACCGACGTGAGCCTTCGCGATCTCGCCGTTGATCCAGCCCTCGAGCTTGGATTCCAGCGAGCTCGGCAGCGCGGCCCGGATGGTTCCTACCGCCGGCACTCCGGCGTCCTCGGCGAGCTGGATCAGCGTGTGCGCTGGATTTGCCGAGAGCTCGCGAAGCGTGACCACCACATCCGCCGCCATCTCCGGCAACACGGCTTCGACCGTCAGATCGATCGTCGAGCTGACGCGGTACGACCCGGCCGCCGACAAGGTTGACGTCGACCCGGTATCGGGGAGCGAGTCCGACCCGATCTCCTGCTCATGATCCTCCCCGACTCCGTGATGGGACCCATCGCGCTCCGGCGAGGAAGCCACACAACCAACCAGAACCATCGAAATCGCTAGCCTCATGGGACCAGCAATGAGCAACCGGCTTGCCACCGGTTCAACCAATGCCAGATCAGCCAACTACAGCGATCCGCCGGTGAACATTGGCCAACCGGCCGTTCAACGACTGGCACCTACACGCAGGTCAGTTGTGCGACGGCTCGTCGTCTCCGGACCACAGGCCCTCACGCAGCTGGCCCAACGCGCGGCGCGTGGCGGCCACTTGGGAGATCTGCGCCGTGGTCGCCTGGCGAAGCTCGCCGATCTCCCCGCTCCGATCACGGCGCTCCGACATCGTGCGATCGAGGATCTCGCTGATCCCCTTGTACAGCGTGTTGCCGGCGTTCGACACGAACTCGGAGAGTCGCTTCGCGAAGTCGTCGATGCACTTGTCGAAGTGCGGCTTCATCGCCTCTGCGGCTTTGAACACCGCCGCGGGGACGCGTTCCTTCGCCTGTACTCGGATATCTCCGGCGATCTTCGACTTCAAGACGATCGCGAGGATCGGCGCCGCCAGCGTCAACAGACCTCCCGCGAGCGCGTTGACGAACAACATCACCGTGGTGCCCAGTGCACCAACTGCATAGATTCCGACGTCGTATTTGAAGCTATCGACGCTGATGTCGACCTGCGTATCTTCGGGTCCTAGCCGCTCGGCGAGCGTGGCCGCTGCCGCCGCGACGTTCTCGTTGGTGATCGCGATGACCTCTTCGGCCAAGTGCTCGAGCATCGCGGCGAGCTTGGTGCCCTCGACCTCCGCCCATTCCTTGAACTTGTCTTCGATGAACGCCGGAAGGTACGCCTTCACGTCGTTGGCATCGACCGCATCGATCTGCGCCGGGAGCGCCTGCACGAACGCCTTCGCGAACGCCTCCAGATCGAGGCCGACTTGTGCCTTGATCGACTCGGCATCGGCATCGATGCGAACGTGAAGCTCGTCGAGCTTTCGCTTCGACGTATCGAGCTGGTCGCGTACCGCGGCGATTCGTTGCTCGAGCTCGCCGATGTCCATGTCGTACGCCCGCATCCGAACCCCGAGGTTGTTTTCGAGGTACGCCGCGGTGCGCGAGGCATCGGCCGCTGCGTTGTCGAGGATCACCTGCGCGCGGTCGCGCGCGAGGAATCGCTCGAGATGCTCCACCAGCGCGGGCATCCCGCTGGTCGGGTCCTTCGACTTGGCCCAGTCGCGCGCCGAGATCGGAAACACCACGGGATCCGGGGTGATCTGGGCCAACCCCTTGCGTACGTAGTCGGTGACCGCCGTGCGCTCGTCGGGCGACAACATATCCATCTTGCCGAGCACGAAGATCAACCGATCGCGTGCGCTCTCGAGCACGCGGCTGCGCAGGAACTCTCGCTCGCTGTCCTTGAGGGCCTGGCCAGCATCGAGCAAGAACACGACGGCGTCGGCGCGCGGCACATAGCCGTAGGTGACCTCGGCGCGTTGCTCGTTGAGATCGTTGACCCCTGGGGTATCGACGAGCACGACGTTGTTCTGGAGCAGCTCGCTCGGAAACCCGACCTCGACGTACGAGACTTCGCTCGCACGGCCGCCAGCCACCGTCACCCACTCCTTGATCTGACCCGACTCGAGGTGTTTGCTCTCTCCCGACAGCAACACGACACGTGCCGACGGTTGCTTGGCGTACACCACGTGATTGATCGACGCCGTCGTCGGGGTGATCCCGGTCGGCAGGATGTCGTTGCCGAGCAGGGCGTTCACGAACGTCGACTTGCCGTGGTTGAACTCGCCGAGCACGACGAGATGAAACCGTTCGGCTTCGAGCTTGGGGATCCGCGTGGTACGGATATCGCGCGATAGCGTGGTCATCCCGACTCGCTCTGCGACCTCTGCGAGCTGTTGGAATCGCGTGATGATCTCGCGTTTCGCGGATTTGTGATGTTCGAGCAGAATCATGAGAGCTCCGTTCGCGTAGCAACCACCACTAGAACACCGAGATCAACCCGGCCACTTGCTTGTCCACATCCGCGGCGGTCGTCTTGCCGGCTGGATCGTGGCCAATGGCGGTCGCATAGAGCGCCGACTCCGCGAACAGCCGGAGCGCTTGGATCCGCTTGGCAACGTACGGATGCGACCGGAACAACTCGGCGTACCGGCCGAGTCCGCGCGTGGGATCTGGAGGCTGCTTGAGATAGTCCTCGGCGCTGAACGCGGCGGATTGGTCGAGCCCGAGCTCGAGCTTCACCATCGCGGTCAACGTCTTGTCGAGATCGCGGACCGCCAGCAACGCCGCGCGATCGCAAGTGACCTCGGCGCGTCGCGACCACGCCTGCAGCGTGAGGATCGCGGGCTGCACCATCCAGCGCACGAAGAATGCCGCCGAATGGGTCAGGTAATGCAACGCCGTTGCGTACAAGATGTGACCGTTCTGAAGGTGGCCGAGCTCGTGGGCGATCGCGGCGACCAGCTCGACGTCATCGAGCGTCTCGGCGAGCTTTAGATTTACAATCAAATGCGGTGCGTCGTCGGTCCCGAGCACCTTCACCTTGATCGCTTGCGACGGCGCCGCGAATACGACCGGCACGCGAACGCGGAGCGCTGCGCCAGCTTGCTTGGCCGCTTCATAGACACGCGGGTATTGGATGTCGGACACCTTCACCGCTTCAGCGAGCAGCTCGCTGCGGGCGGCATCCCGCCACAACCGAGTGGTGGCTTCGATCGCCATGGTCACCGGACGGGCGAGCGCCAGGTTGCGGCGGAACTTGCGCTCGCCACTGAATGCATACGCCGCCCCTTCGCGCAGCTGCTGTTCCATCGAGCCACGGCGAACGGCGAGCCACCGCGCAAAATCAAAATCAACGGCCACGGTCATGCCACGGAGTATAGCGATTCATTCGGTCGGCGCTCGTGATCCCGGCGGTCCGTTGAGCGCGGCGACGCGAGCGATCCGAGCGACGCGGGCGCGGGCGGCAGCGAGGAACCCCAACCCGATCACGAGCGCCAGCCACAGCGTCGCGATCCGGGTCAGCAGCGTCGCGTTGATCGCGGTCGCGCGGTCGACGTGCTGAGCCATCTGGACCAGCGCGATGGTCATCGCGCCTTCGGTGACACCCAGTCCTCCCGGCAGAAATGATAGCGCCCCGGCGATGGTTGTCCCTGCGTAGATCACCATCGCGAGCCCGAGATCGACGTGCGCATCGGGAAAGGCATTCACGATCAGCGCGAAGCCGATGCATTCACATAGCCACGCCAAGACGGCGATCGCCGTTGCCGGCACGAGCAACACCGGCCGGCACAGTCCGGCAAGGCCACCGTAGATGTCGTGCATCGACACTCGGAACCGGCGAGTCAGCTTCGGTCGAGTCGATAGATCGATGATCACACGGGCCGGTCGTGGCCACGCGAGAATGAGCAGGCCGAACCCGACCAGCGCGGACGCGATCGCAACGAGGGTCGGTTGAATCCCGTAGGCCGCGACGCCGGCGACCGCGATCACGAGCAACGCGATCAGGTCGGTGACCCGTTCTGCGACCACGATCGGCGCGGTCTTGGTGACCGGAACCCCGTGGAGCTCGCGAAGCAGATAGCTCTTCATCAGCTCGCCGACCTTGCCAGGCGTGATCGACAACGAGAGTCCCGAACCGAATACGAGCGCGCTCGAGCTGGTCGGAATCTCCACCGCTTGGTTCCGCAGGTACAACTGCCAGCGGAGGAACCGGATCGCGTAGTTCGCGAGCGCGAGGCCGCACGCTCCGGCGAACGCCCACCAGCTGAAGCCACTCAGCCGGTCGCCGAGCTCGCCCGCGTCCTCGAACATCGCGATCGCGGCAATGCCGATCACGACCACGATCGCGACCCAGATCCAGCGGCGCACGCGGTTTGGTATCACGCCTGTACCCGCGAGACACCGCAGATCCTCAAGGATGCTCGGCGGATGTAACGTTGGTTGGACCGGCGTCCTTGACGATAGGAAGCCGCGCGGCGTAGCGTCGCCGCATGACCAAGCCCGCGGCGGCGAACATTCTGGTGGTTGATGACGATCCCGAGATCGTCGTCATGCTCGCCACGCGGTTGTCGGCGCGGGGCTACAAGGTCAGCACCGCGAGCGACGGCCACGGAGCCCTCGCCATGGCGAAGAGCGAACGGCCCGATCTCATCCTGCTGGATGTGATGATGCCCGGGAAGTCCGGCTGGGAAGTCGCGCGCGCGCTGAAGCAGGATCCTCAGACGCAAGGCATCAAGATCGTGATGGTGACGGCGATCGGCGCGCAGGTGAACGAGATCACCTCGCCGCTGTACGGAGCCGATGCCCACGTCGACAAGCCGTTCGAGTTCAACGAGCTCGAGCGCGTGATCGGTTCGCTGATCGGCTAGCCGCCTAGCAGCTTGGTCGCCTTCTGGTGCCAGCTGCTCTTCGAATCGACGATCTTGCGCACGAGGCGGAGCTTCTCGCGTGCGCTGTCCTCATCGGAGCTCATCTGTTTCTCGGCCGTGCGGTAGAGATCTCCGGCGACCTCTTGCAGCTTCTTCATCACCGACTGTGCAGTTGGTGATTGCGCGTTCACCTGGGCGGCGCTGAATGCGCGTTCGTAGTCCTTGTTGGCGATGAACGTGGCTGCAGCGCGGGGCGCAACCTCGTCGAGCTTTTGGTCGATCGCGGTGGTGAACTCTCCGCCGACGCTGCTATCGAGCTTTCTCGCGGCCATCAGCTTTGCGAACGCATCTTTCACCGGCGTTGCTGGCCCCATGCCGACGTTGTAGGCCTTGCCAAACTCGGCGTACTTGGACGCGAGCGACTTGAGCTTGCGAGCCTCGTCTTCATCGGCGGCTTCGGCGGCCTTGGTCAGCGTTGTCGCGGCTCCGCTGAAGTTCTTCGCGCGGTATTGCTCGTCGGCCTTGCTCTTGATGCCGGACAGATCGGACGCGACACGTTTCGGCTCGGCTTCCTCTTCGTCGTCTTCGTCCTCGACCTGGACGGCGTCCTCGTCTTCGAGTCCCGGCCGGCGCGTTTCCTTGGGCCGGCGAGCGGCGGTCTTGTCTTGTTGCTCGGCGCGTTTGCGGTCGCGTTCTGCTTTGAGCGCCGCGCTGCGCTCGCGCTCGAGCCGTGCGCGATCTGCCTGCGCCGATGCAGGCGGGGCACTCGCAACCACCGGCGCTGCGGGTGGCGGAGCGGGCTTCTCGGTCACCGCAGGAAGCGGCGGCGGAGGCACGGGCTTGGCGGCAGGCGGCGGCGGTACCGCGGCCGTCGTCGCGGGCTTCGGCGGCTCCTCGCGCTTGGGCGGTGTTGCCTGCTGCGCGGTCGCATTAATGGGCGTCTTCGCGGGTGCCTTTGTGGTCGCGGCAGGCGCTGTCGGTCGCGGCTTCGTCACCGCCTCGGCGTCGGAGCCCGAGCCTTTGATCACTGCCACCGTGGCGATCGCGGCGAACAACGTCAATCCCGCGCCCGCGAGGATCACCTTCGTACGCTGGGACAGCGTCGGTGGAATGTACTGCTGCGGAGGTGGCGGCAATGCGACCGGGTAATACGGAGTCGGCGGCACGAGCGCAGTCGACGGATCACTGCGAACCTGCGCGTTCGGCATCACCAGCATTGACGGCGGGAACGACGGTCCTTGGGTGGGCGCCAGTTGCGACGGCAACGCAGCGGCCGGCGGATACGAGTACTGCATCATGGCCGGCCCCCCCCGCGTCGTTGCGGGGACCGGCACGGGCGCTGGAGGCAACAGCGGAGCAGGCGCAGGCCGGGGCTCGCCGAGCAGCGTCGGCGATTGCGATGGCAGCACGTGGCGTGCACCCGAGAATTGGTGGACCAACGGGGCGGGCGCAGCAACGGGCGCCGGAGCAGGGATCGGCGCGGGCGGTTCCGGACTGAATGGTGGCGCGCTCGACGGAGTGCGCGCGCGGGGCGCGGGAGGCGGTGGTGGACGCGTTACCGCGCGCAACCTCGGTTCGGGCGGCGGCAGGGGCGGAACATCGTGACCGTGCTGGAGCTCGGTCGGTCGGCGCTTGCCGGCAACGGTAGCGAGATCTTCGTCGGGATCACCGGCCAGAGGCGGCGCTGGGCGCTTGGGAGCGTCGGGCGCATCGAACCGAAACAGCGTGTTGCCGATCTCGATCACGTCACCGTTGGCGAGCCGGACGGCGTGATCTTCGACGATACCGTTGATCAGCGTACCGTTGCCGGAGCCGCGATCGCGAAGCTGCCACGCGCCGTCATCGAACCGAAGGTCGAAGTGCTTGCGTGACACCGAGATGTCGGTGAGCACCACGTCGTTGTCGATCGCGCGCCCGATCGTATAGGTCTTACCCGGCTGAAGCTCGAACGTCTTTCCGATGTCGCTGCCGTCGGTGACGGCCAACGTCGCGACGCTGCGAGGCGCAACGATCGCGTTGAGCGCAGCGTTCGCGCGCTGATCCTCGACGGTGGGCTCCTCGGAGGTCCCCAGCGAATTCGCGACGCGGCGCGGAGATGGTTCCCGCGTTCGTGGAGCCGTCGCTCGAGCGTCGGGAGATGATTGGCGTGGCCGTGGCAGTGTGACGCGTGCCTCGGGATCTGCGGTGACGATATCGGAGGTTCCGTCTGGTTCGGCGCGGATGGCGTCTTCCGAGCGCCGAGCGAGCTCTGCGCGAAATGACCGAATGCGCTCGGCTACCTCACCTTGTTCCGTCGTGGTGCTCGGTTCTTCCCACGCGTCGTTGGTGGTGCTCTCTTCCCCGTCCGCGTCGTACGTGACCTGGGCTTTGGGCACCACGTGCGGTGAAACACGTGGCGCTCCTGGATTCGGAGCCCGGGACATTGCAGGAATTGTACGAGCCGCAAAGTAACCGATCAATGACAGGTTGCGCGGGGTATCCTACCTTTCCGCCTATGGTTATCTCGTTGCAGCGAGTCGGTTCGTCCGAGTCGATCGACCTCCGACCCAGCAAGATCATCGGTATCGGCGTCAACTACCGGGCGCACGCCGTCGAAATGGGCAAGGGGCTACCACCCCAGCCACTGATGTTTCTCAAGCCTGCCTCGTCGCTGATCGGACATGGGGAAGCCATCGAACGACCGATGGCCTACGAGCGGGTCGACTACGAAGGTGAGCTCGGAATCGTGATCGGCAGCCGCGCTCGCCGGGTGTCACATGAGCGCGCGCTGGAGGTCGTGATGGGATTCGTATGCGTCAACGACGTCACCGTGCGCGATCTTCAAAAGTCGGATGGTCAGTGGTCGCGCGCGAAAGGGTTCGACACGTTCTGTCCGATCGGCCCGCGGATCGTTGCTGGACTCGATCCGTCTCGGCTTGCGATCCAGACCCGCGTGAATGGACAGCTTCGACAGGATTCGTCGACGTCCGACCTGATCTTCGATGTTCCAACGTTGATCGCGTTCGTCAGCGAACACATGACGCTCGAGGTCGGCGACATCATCTCGACCGGAACGCCGGCGGGCGTCGGTAACCTGTCACCGGGAGATACGGTTGCCGTCGAGATCGAAGGCATCGGAGCGCTCGAGAATCGGGTCATCGCACGCACGTGACCACGCCTGGCGAACCGATCGTGATCGGATTCGGCGGTAACGTCGGCGAGCCATCAGCGATCGTCGAGCGGTTTCGTCGAGCGCGCGAGGCGCTCGCCGTACTCGGAACCGTGACGTCGGCGCCGTTGTACAGAGGACCTCCGATCGGGCCGCCGCAGCCATGGTTTCTGAACTCGGCGGTCGCGGTCCGCTCTGCGGACATTCAACCGGACGAGCTGATCGCGAACGTGCTCGAGATCGAGCGGCTCCTCGGACGCGATCGAGCATGCGAGGTCAGGTGGGGGCCCCGGCCGATCGATCTTGACGTGCTGGTGTGGGGCCGCCGGACGCTTCGCACTCGAGGGCTCGAGATTCCGCATCCGCGCCTCGCCGATCGCAGGTTTGCACTCGAGCCGGTCACTGCGTTGTTGGGCTCCGACGTGGTGGTTGCTGGCCTGGGTACGCTCGGGACGTTGCTCGCGCGGGTCGCGGATCAAGCGTTCGAGCAGATCGCCGAGACCTGGTGAGAGCCCAGCGCTACGCGGCCGGCGGGCGCCGTGCTTGCTGTAGGTTCGTGCGATGCGTGTAGATCACCAGCGCCAGGCAGCCAACACCGAACGCCGACCAGGGCAGGTCCTCGACTCCGAGCAGCAACGCGACCATGGTTGCGACGGCAGCGAGTGACGCCAGCGCAGGCACGCGCGTGATCGCGAGGATCCCGGCAAATACCGCGGCGCCCGCGACGGCGATGATGGGTGAGATCGCCACGAACACGCCGAACGTGGTCGCGACCCCCTTGCCACCCTTGAACCGCAAGAACGGCGAGAAGCAATGTCCGAGGATCGCCGCTGCGGCGGTCGCAACGGTCAGCCATGGATCGGTCGTGTAGTGCGATGCGAGCGCGGTGGGGACCGCGCCCTTGGCTCCATCGAGGACGAGCACGATCACGCCGGCACCTGGGCCTACCACGCGCGTCACGTTGGTCGCGCCGATGTTGCCGCTGCCGTGGTTCCGAATCGCTACGCCGCGACTACGTGCGACGATCACTCCGAACGGGATCGCGCCGGCGAGCAATCCGAGCAGGATCAGTCCGAGTGCCAGGACCATGCATGCTCAGGTTGCCATGGCTTCGGTCTGCCACCAACGCCGGACCTGTTCGAGCGCCGAGGTCCGCGGCAGGCCCGCGGGGAGCGTCTCGACAAACACGCGGCCGTAGCTGCGTGTGACGATGCGCCCGTCGAGAATCGCGACGATGCCGCGATCATCGCGCCGCCGGATCAACCTGCCGAAGCCTTGCTTGAGCGCGATCGCGGCGGCCGGCAATTGGATCGTCGCGAATGGATCACCTCCGGCCTCGGCGCACGCCGTCATCCGCGCGGCGAGCAGCGGATCGGTGTGCGGCGAAAACGGCAGCTTGTCGATGACGACCAGGCTGAGCGCATCGCCTGGCACGTCGACACCTTCCCAGAACGACGCGGTGCCGAACAACACAGCATTGGGCGTGGTTCGAAATCGATCGACGAGCGCCGCGCGGGGCGCATCGCCCTGAACCAAACGCGGGTACGGCACATCGGCGAGCCGGGTTGCGGCTTCGCGTAGCGCGCGGTGACTCGTGAACAGCAAGAACGCACGACCGTGGGTCAACGCGAGCAGCTCGCGGACCCGGTCCGCCGCGGCCGCCGAGAACCCCTCGTTCACATCGGGCAGGTCGCGCGGGACATACAGCATGGCCTGGCGTGCGTAGTCGAACGGCGAGCTGACCAGCAGCTCCGCCGCGTCATCGAGACCGATCCGGTTGCGGACGTAGTCAAAGGAGCCCGCCGCGGCGAGCGTCGCAGACGTGAACACGACGGTAGGACCGGTACAGATCACGTGGCGTCGGATCAGATCGGCGACGTCGATCGGCGATGCGGTCAGCGTGGTCCCCGTCGCTCGGGTCTCGCCCCAGAAGACATGGCTCTTGTGGCGCTGCTCCGCGATCATCGCGAGGTCATCACGTAGCGAGCGAGCTCGGCGCGCCAGTCCAGCGAGCGACGCGCGTGCGCCACCGTCGACCTCGGGTTCTTCGTCGGGCGGTGGCTCGGCCTCGGCCTCGGCGATCCGGGCGAGGTCTTCGAGCGCCGTGTCGAGGCGAAACCACGCGGTCTGGCGATCGGGACGATCAAACAGGCCCACGGGAACTTGCACGCGCCCTGTGTCCTGATGGTCGGCAGCGAGCAACGCGCTGCGCACCAGCGCAAACAATGCGACTCCAGCGCGCTCGACGGCGTGGATCGTGTCGACCGACCCTCGGCCGGTCCACAGCGGCATCCTCGCCAGTCCGAGGTGCGCATCTCGCACGAGCTCGGTGATGTGCGCCGTCGACACGCGAATCCCGAAGTGATCGGTGGCGACGTCCTCGAGCTGGTGGGCCTCGTCGAAGATCACCGCGTCGTGATCGGGCAGCACGCGGCCACCTGGGACCGCTGCGCGGAGCGCACGGTCTGCGAGATAGAGATGGTGATTGACCAGGATCAATTGCGCTTGCTCGGCCGAGCGGCGAGCCTGGGTGACAAAACAACGCTCGAAGTACGGGCACCGCGGACCGATCCGCGATTCGGTGGTCACCGTGACGTCGGCCCACAGCGGTGCAGACTCCGCGAGCCACTCGACGTCTGACCGATCCCCGGTATCCGAGTGATCCGCCCAATCGGCGAGCGCGTGGAGCGAAACGTCATCGGTGGTGCGCGAGCGCAGCTCGGCAAGTCGGCGCTTGCAGACGTAGTTCGAGACGCCCTTCAGGACGACCGCGGCGAACGGCCTTGCGAGGATCGATCGGAGCAGAGGGATGTCGTGGCGAGCGATCTGATCTTGAAGCGCTCGGGTCCCGGTGGAGACCACGACGCGCTTGCCGGATTGCAGAGCTGGGATCAGGTACGCAAGTGTCTTACCGGTGCCCGTACCTGCTTCGACAATCAGTGGTCGCGAGTCATCGAGCGCTCGCGCGACCGCCGCCGACATCACGCGCTGCTCGGCGCGGTCTTCGTAATAGGGGATCGCTCGCTCGAGCCCACCACCTGGCGCCAGCAGATCGATCACGTGCCGCTACGTTCGCCAGCTCGGATCGCACTGTCAACTTCAGCCGGCGCGCGTATGGCTGCCGGCTCGGCGCCTTGTATCGGCTGAATAGCGATCGTACGATCGATTCATGACTCGCACTCGAGGGGCGATTGTTCAAGCCGTGCTTTCGGTCGGAATTCCCACAGCGCTCGCCGCGGCAGCGGTCGTGGCTTGTGGCGGCGGAAAGCCCACGGGAACCAAGGGTCCGACCGCAGATGGGCCCAAGCAACAGCCCGTGAAGCAGGATCCCGAAGCGAAGCGCCAAGCAGACATTGCCGCGATCGTCCCGCCGGGGACGTCGTGCTTGCCGCTCGCGCTCAACGAAACGTCAGGCACGAAGCTCGAGCTCGCCGCCGTCGAGAAAGACGCCGTGGTGTGCGCGATCGACGACACGCCCGGGCGGCTACTCGGCACGCTCGGGTGTTGGAAGGTGAACCTCGAGACCGGTGGGCTCACGTATCAGGAGCCCGCGCCGCTGCGCGGTCACAGCCTCGCGGTGATGCTCGACGGCCAGTGTGCACGTGGCTATTGCCTGCCCAAGGACGCCAAGCTCCCGGCGGACAAGACCGTCTACATGTCGTGGAGCGAGGACGGCTCGCAGGTCGCGATGCTCGCGGGTGATGAAGTTCACCTATTCGATGGATCGAAGGCCCACACCAAGGCGTTTTCGATTCGCGGCGACAAAGGCGTGACCAGCACGCCGATCGGCGTCCACCTGTTCAACGGGGCAGTGCTCGTCGAGGGCAACGATCCGGCAACCGGAACCTCGGTATGGGTGTTCAAGCCCGACGGAGCTCCGACCGGCGCGATCGAAGCGATCGGCACCACCAACGGCAAGCCGATGTCAGCCCGGGGCGGCTCGGTCTCGCTGCTCGACAAGACGCGCGTCGCGATCGCGGACCAAGGCTACACGACCGTGACCGTGTACGAGGTCGGCACCGGAAAGCGCGCGAAGCTGGTGCGTAAGCTGACCAAGCCGCCGTGCAAAGCCGATGAGCTCACCGCGTTCTGGAATGATCAGAATGCGACGCTCGCGCCCAAGTGCAAAGACCACATGACCAAGAACTTTGGTCACCTGATCGGCGCGACCGCGGTGGCCGGCAGCAAGAACTTGCTCGTGCTGCTACAGGGCCCCCGACTCGGAACCCTCGGTGTGGTCGACTCCAAGACGCTCGCCGAGAAGAAGCAGATCCCGATGCCGTGGTGTGACGACAAGGGCGGTGCGGCAGACGGGGCGCCCGCCGCGGCCGCGCCTGCGCCCGCCGAAGCAGCCAAGCCCGCGCCGAAGGCCGCGAAGGCGGGTAAGGCGAAGGCTGAAGATCCCGACGCTGGCGGCGAGTAGCGTTACGACTCGCGGGGCCCGGCGCGGGCACGCGGTGGCGTCTCTCACGGGTGCTCGCCACGCACGACGCCTGGCATGCCGGACCAGGCGATTACCCGAAGATCCGGACGCTGCGGCGAGTGTTACGGTGGTCGCGGCGAATCGATCCGTGCTCGTGAGTACCGGTTCGGACCGTGCACCACGCGCCGCGGCCCCCCGCGGATGGCTGTGCGAGAGCGCGGGCGTGGTCGCGCAAGCCGGGTTATCGGCGGAGTTGCTGGACGCGTTCGCGAGAGGCCTCGACGTCCTGCTCCGGCAACCCACCGACCAGATCCAGTGACGCGCGTTGTTCCAACCCACTGTGCGCATCTCGCGCTTTCACGTGCAGGATGCCGGAAGCATCGAGCGAGAACGTCACCTCGATCGAAGTTTCACCGCGCGGCCTTGGCGGCAAGTTCTCGAGCTTGATGTCGCCGATCACGGTGTTGTTGTCGAGCCGGCGCGACTCGCCCTGACACACCACGATCCTCACGCTGTCCTGCCGATCGCGCGAGGTCGTGAACATCTTGCGGGTCTCGGTCGGAATCCGCGAGTTTCGCCGGATCAACTCCTCGCAAAATCCCGCGACCGTCGCGATCCCCAGCCCTCGCGGCGTGACATCCATGACTACTGCTTGCGGTTCCTTCGGCGGGACGATCGGATACGCCTGTGGCGCCGGGAATCCCTTCGCCGTCGTCGCGGGCGATGGCGCTGGTGCCGGTGGCACCGGTGCCGGTGCGCGGGTTGCCGGGGTTAGCGGCTGCGTCTTCGTGCTCGTCGGGGTCGACGTGCTCGCGGCATTGCTTGCGGTCACGCTCGGATCGAGTGGCTGCGAGCCAGTTCCGGTGGTCCACGCCTCGAAATCGTCGAACGCCCCTGCCGCTTCGGCCGGAACGCCCAACCCCGGGCTGGTATCGAGCGGCGCCGATGGTTTGCGTGGCGCCGGTGTCACTTGTCCCGTCAACGGGCCCATCACCGTCGCCGCCCGTCCCGAGCCCTGCTTGCCGATCACCGGTGGAACCGCGGGCTTCGTGATGCGCGCCAACGGCTGTGCCACAGCGTCCGGAACGCTGTGCGGCGGCGGCGTGAGATCCTCGAACATCTCGCGTGCCTCGCCGCGCTGCATCGAATAGGACGTGTCCGGCTTGGGCTCTGGTCGCTTCGGCGGTTGCACCGGCATCGGCCGGGTCGACGTCGGCTTCGCCGTCCGCTTCGGATCCGCGGACTTCTTCTGAGCGGCGACGTCGGTATCCGTGGTCTCGCCATCGAGCTCGAGCGTCTCGATCTCGTTGTCGATCTCCATCTCCGCCGGCTTGGCGATCTTGCTCGTCGGGGCGCGATCGAGCTGGAGCTCGAGAGCCCGCGCCTGCAGTGCGGCGCCCACCGCAACGGCCTCTTCGGGGTTCACGTCGGTGCGCGCCGGCTTGCCGAAGAACTGGCCGACTTGGTCGCGGATGTACGGAATCTTGGTAGTGCCGCCAACCAGGATGACGTCGTTGATCTGCGACGGAGAAATCCCCGCAAGTGACAGCGCTTCGCGGCACACCGGAAACGTCCGATCGACGAGATCGCGAACGTGATGGACGAACTCATCACGGGTGATCTCGATCTGCAGATTCAACGGCGCCCCCTTGGGCCCGTAGGCGATCTCATCGATCCGTACGATCGCGCGTGACCGGCGCGACAGCTCGATCTTGGTCTGTTCGGCCACCGCGCGCAGCCGCATGATCGAGACCTCGTTGGTTCGCAGATCGATGCGGTTCTCTGCGAGGAACTTCTCGACCATTCGATCGACGAGCCGCTCGTCGAGATCGTCGCCACCGAGGAACGAATCGCCGGCCGTCCCGAGCACTTCATAGACGCGATCCGCGAGGCGAAGGATCGTGATGTCGAACGTTCCTCCTCCGAAGTCATAGACCGCGATGATCTCGTTGAGGTCGCGGTTATTGCCGTAGGCCAGCGCGGCCGCGGTCGGCTCGTTGAGCACGCGGTTGACGGTCAGTCCTGCGATCGCACCGGCGGTTGCGGTCGCCGAGCGCTGCGCATCGTTGAAGCTCGCCGGGACGGTAACCACGGCGCGCTTGATGTCGCGCTTGAGCGCCGCGCTCGCGACGTTGCGCACGTGGTCGAGCACGATCCCAGAGATCTCCGGGATCGCGAACTCGCCGCCGCGGGTGACGATCAGTGGCAGCTGGTTGGTTCCCTGCTTGATCTGAAATGGCGACCGCTGTTGTGCGGTCTTGACCTCCGGCGAGTTGAACGCTCGGCCGATCAGTCGCTTGACCGAATAGATCGTGTTGCGCGGGTCGATGACCTTTCGCTGTTTGGCGGGCGCCCCAACGACGACGCCGCCGTTAGGGTGGAACGAGACCACCGAAGGGTGGATCTTGTACCCGCTCGCATCGGCGAGAACCTTCGCCGGCCCCGTCCCATCGGTGTATGCAACCACCGAATTCGACGTACCGAGATCGATGCCAATAATCGGATCGCTCAAGACGCTCCCAAAACGATAGCCTACCGACGCTGAGAGATGGTGGCCAGAACTCGGTCATACCAGCGCTCGAGTCCCGCACGAAATGGCCACATCCAGCCATACGACGGTCCCATGAACTGGCCGATGATGTGGTTGCGAAATTCGTGACGCGCGGGGTAGCCGGGGCCCCACACATCTGCGGCTGCGCGGATGCTCTCGGCGTACGCTTGCTTTTCGAGCTGGGCGCGACACCAGGCCAACCCCATCGGGACCGGCAGCAGGACGTACAGCACGGCCATTCCGGGCAGCGTGTACCTGCGGAACTGGCGAAGATGAATCGCTTCATGGCGCAGCGTCACGTACCGCCGGTCGGGGTCCCAGCTATCCCAGTCGGGAGTCACGTAGACGGTCGAGCCGATCGTGGTCTGGAACGAGTCCAGATACGTCCTCATCCGACCGAGAGTCAGCGCGAGCAGGATGTAGTGGATCGCGCGATGTAGTGGCGACTGGTCCTTGCGGACGATTCGAAACCGCGGGAACTCGGCGCGCAAGCTCTCGACGAGGTCATCGTAGCGAGACAACAGCGGTGATCGTACCGGGAGTTGCGGGCAATCACCATCGAGCGTTGACGCGGCCCTGCGAGATCCGTAGCGTTCGCCGTCCGTGGTCGATCTGCAGCAGTTGAACCCTCCGCAACGCGAGGCGGCGAGTCATGGTGCAGGGCCGATCCTGGTGTTGGCGGGTGCAGGCTCGGGTAAGACCCGGGTAATTACGTTTCGGATCGCCCATCTCCTCGAGCAGGGCGTCGCACCTCAAGCGATCTGCGCTGTGACCTTCACTAACAAAGCCGCGGAGGAGATGCGGGACCGCGTGAGCGGGCTGTTGCGAAGCCGCACAGCGGCGAACGCGCTCACGATCGGTACGTTTCACGCGCTGGGCTTGACGATCCTACGCAAGGAGCGCAAAGCGCTCGGGTTACCCCGAGGGTTCGTGATCTACGACCAAGCGGACCAGATGGGCGCGGTGCGCGAAGCCTTGCGCGCGGTCAAGGACATCGATGGTGACGGCGAGCGCCGCTACGACGTCAAGGCGATCCTCACGCGGATCTCGCTGGCCAAGAACGCGTTCGTGGGTCCCGATGCTTACGAACCCAACGAAGCCGATCCCTACGACGCGATCACCGCGCACGTCTATCCAAAGTATCAGGAGATGTTGCGGGCATGCGCGGCGTTCGACTTCGACGACTTGATCGTCGAGCCGGTGCGGCTGTTCGAGCGCGATCCGGAGGTCGGCGATGCCTGGGCACAGCGGTTTCAGTTCGTAATGGTCGACGAGTTCCAGGACACCAACGCGGCGCAGCTGCGGATGGTCAGCCACCTGGTGTCGCGCCACAAGAACCTGTGCGTGGTGGGGGACGATGACCAGTCGATCTACAGCTGGCGCGGCGCAGATCCGACGAACATCCTGCGATTCGCCGAGCTGTTTCCCGGTGCGCGCATCGTCAAGCTCGAGCAGAACTACCGCTCGACCAAGCGCATCCTTGCCGCGGCCAACCATGTCATCGCCAACAACAAGCAGCGCCACGGCAAGCAGCTGTGGTCGCAGCTCGGCGATGGCGACGAGATCATCCACGCGGTCGCCGCGACCCCCGAGGATGAAGCGAAGTGGGTCGCGCGCGAGATCCATCAGCTGCACAAGGATGGCAGGCGGTGGGACGACTTCGCGGTGCTCTACCGTTCGAACATCCAGGCCAAGATCCTCGAAGAGGAGCTCCGCCAGGCGGGCGTGCCATACGTGATGTACGGCGGCCAGCAGTTCTTCGAGCGCAAAGAAGTCAAAGACGTCATCGCGTACTTGCGGGTCGCGCTCAACTCGCGCGACGAGCTCGGGCTGCGGCGGATCATCAACTATCCCGCGCGCGGCATCGGCGCGACGACGGTCGAGCGGCTGGTCAATGCTTCGCATGCGCGGCACACCTCGCTGTGGGAGGTCGTGCGCAGCACGGCGGGTACACCACGGTTGCCCGGACTCGATGGTCCCGAGCTCGTGCTCGAGTCCGAGGCCGAGCTGCCACCCGGCGTCGTCGATCTGAAGGGGCCCGCGCGCAATGGCGTACTCGAGCTGGTCCATGTGATCACGAAGCTCGGCAGCGCGCTCGATAGCGGGATCGATGTCGTCACCGCGACGCGCGCGCTGATCGAGGACATCAAGCTCTACGACGATCTCCGCATGGCTGCCGGTAGCATGTCGGCGGCGCAGCGCCGGATCGACAACGTCGAAGGCTTGCTCGGCTCGCTTCAGCGCTTCATCGACCGCGGCAAGGGTCGCGATGCGCTCGCCGAATACCTGCGGATGCTGTCGCTCGAATCGTCCGGCGACGACGAGGAGACCACTGGCGAAAACGTCGTGCTCACGACGCTTCACGGTGCCAAGGGCCTCGAGTTCCCGGTCTGCTTCATGATCGGCCTCGAAGAGGAGCTGCTGCCTCACGCGCGCACCCTCCAACCGCAAGCGACCGACGTGCTCGATGCCGATCACGCCACCGACATCAGCGAAGAGCGCCGCCTCTGTTACGTCGGCATCACCCGCGCGCAACGCCGGCTCTATCTCACGCGCTCGTGCACCCGCGTCACCCGCGGCCGCTCGGTACCTCGCACGCCGTCCCGGTTCTTGCTCGAGATCCCCGACGATCTCCTCGATGTCCGCGACATCGCCGAAGAGGCACGCCAGCAGGTCCCCGCTGCCGAGGTTCAGAACTTCTTTGCTAGCCTCGCGCTCGACGATTGAGGGACGGTGTCAAGTTTGTAAAGGCTCGCAACTCCGCCGCAGCGGTGCCGATACGCCGGCTCGTGAGAGTCGCACGCGTAACGATTCCCGGAATGGTGCACCACGTGCTCGCTCGCTTCGTCGAGCGCGAATGGCGGTTCGAATCCGTCGGTGCGCGCGAGCGGTACTTCCGCTTGTTTACGCGGGCGATGGAGGTCAGTGACTGGAGATGCCTCGCGTACTGTTTGATGAGCAATCACCTTCATCTAGCGATGGTAGCTGGTGAAACTTCACTGCAATCGTGGACGAAACGAGTGCACTCGCCGTTTGCGAATTGGTTGAACGCGCAACACGGGCGCCGCGGCCAGGTATTCGAGGACCGCGTCGCGTCGTACGTGGTTCCGAAGCATGATGAAGGTCGAGTGCTCGCATACATCCACAACAATCCGGTTAGAGCAGGCGTGGTTGCTGATGCGGGTGAAAGCTCGTGGTCGAGCCACCGGTACTACGTCGCTAGGGCACAACCACCTCGGTGGCTACACGTGTCAGAGGGCCTGGCCCGCGCGGGATGTGACCAACAGCCCGATAGGTTCGATCAGTTTGTTCGCGGCGCACGCGATGACCAAATGGGATATCCGGACCTCGCAGCGGTTCGACGGATCGTGAGGAAACTCGGCGCGATGGAGATCGGAACGCCGGTTCTCGAAACCACGCCTCGGATTCCAATCGTGGCCCGCCCGTTCGCATCGGTGCGCCCGGATCCTCGCCGCGTGCTTGAGCTGGTTGCTGCGCATCACGAGATCGAGCTCGAGCGTCTGCGCCACCCAAATCCGCCCAGATCGACGGCGAAGAACCTCGCTCGTATCAGGTTGATCGCGGTGCACGTCGCAGTTCGGCTGGGCACATCGATGTCCGATATCGCGACGGCGTTAGGCGTCAGTCGTCAGCGAGGGTCTCAACTCGCGCAAACAGCATTGGATTCGGCCGAGCATGAGGTGGTGATCGCGCTCCGCGATCGGCTCCATATCGAGTCGCTCAAAAGGTCAGGTTGACAAGCTTGACACCGTCCCCTTCTCAGAAGGCGAGCACGCCGCCGAATGTGATGCCAGCGTGCGCGCTGGGGCCGGCGGGCCTAGAGCGCCACACCGCGGTGGTTAGCTCGGTGGCGACTCGAAACCGAAATGCACCGCCGAGCTCGAGGGCGGCGCGAGGTACCAGCGCGATGGCGGCGGTATCGGGCGCGCAAGATTGCTCGCAGTTGTCCTCGATCCGGAGGTACCCGAGATCGATGCCAGCGAGCCAGTACACGCCAAGGCGTGCGGCACGGCGAAGCTCGATGCCGCCACGATGTGAGACGATCCCGACGTCACCTGCGTCCGTGCCGCCAATGAGCCCGCGCACGTACAGTTGCTCGGAAACGCGGACGCCAGCGTCGAACGCGATACCATTTCCCACGTTGAACACACCGACGCCAGCCCCCGTGTAAATGCGCGGTTCAGGTCGTGGCGATTCTACTGGAGCTGACATCGTCGCATCGGCGAGTTGGTGCTGCAACGCTGGCTCAGCATGCGCTGAGCTAGTGACGACGACGATCCAGGCGACGCATGTCAGCGATTTGACCATCGTGGCCGCCGCTCTGCATTCATCGCGCCGAACGCCAAGCCTGCGAGCCAACACAGCGCGCGGTGATGCGGCCGTCAGATTCGGCCGCCACCTCGTCATGAATCTGACGCACTACAACCATGCGAGCTGTGTTGGACCCGGCGTTGCGCCGGCGCAGACGTAACCGCGTGGAATCACGATGCTGTCGCAGTTGTCGCAACAGTCGCGAGAGCTCAGCGCCGCGGACTGTCATGACCTGAAGCGCGCGGTGTGAGGCGGTTTCTGCTATGTCGCAGCCATGAAAATCAAAGCACTTGTCTGTGGGGTCCTCGTCGCCGCGTGCGGCGGAGGACAGACTGGTCCGGGGGGCGAAACGCTGGGAACGACGCATGCCACGACTGGCACGAGCTCATCGTCGATGGCTGCAGCCGCTAAGGATGATCCGGCGTTGCCGTTCCGAATGGCGTTCTCGAACCCGGGCGGCATGTGGATGCCGCAGCAGATGACACTGCCGGGGCACGTCGAGACGTTCAAGCAGATGGGTGTTCAGATCCCGGCGCAGACGCTGGCGGATCCGCTCGCTGCACCGCTCGCCGCGATCGTGTCGTTGGGCAACTGCTCGGCGTCGTTCGTCTCGGCCGAGGGATTGATCGTCACCAACCACCACTGCATTCAAGCTGCGTTGCAGAACAACTCTTCGGAGAAGGAAAACCTGGTGGAGACGGGGTTCCTCGCCAAGACCAAAGCCGACGAGAAGTCGGGCGGTGCTGATCGCCGCGTCTACGTCGCGCAGGCGTTCAGCGATGTCACGAAGGACATGCGCGAAGGTCTCGAGTCGATCAAAGATCCGATCGCGCGCAAGGACGAGCTCGAGAAGCGCTACAAGTCGCTGGTCTCCTCGTGCGAAAAGGATCGCCCGGGCATTCGCTGCAACGTCAGCAGCTACTTCGGTGGCGGCATGTACGTGAAGATCGAGAACCTCGAGATCCGCGACGTGCGTCTGGTCTACGCGCCGGCGCGCTCGGTCGGCAACTACGGTGGCGAAGAGGACAACTGGGCGTGGCCGCGCCACACCGGTGACTTCTCGTTCTATCGCGCGTACGTCGGCAAGGACGGCAAGCCAGCCGATTACTCGGCTGACAACGTTCCGTTCAAGCCAAAGCACTGGTTGAAGGTCTCGACCGCCGGCCTCAAGCCAGGCGACTTCGTGATGGTCACCGGGTACCCGGGCTCGACGAGCCGCACCGATACGGCCCTCGAAATCCACCACGATGTCGAGTGGTACTATCCGTACCTCATCGCCTACTACCAGGAGCGCTACGCGATCGTCGAGTCGATGCTCAAGATGGGCGGCGACACCGCGATCAAGGCGACCGTCGCCAAGCAGACCGTTCAGAATGGTCTGGAGAAGTTCAAGGGCGTGCTCGCCGGCATGACCTCGGGCGACTTGATGCAGCGCAAAGACGCGCTCGACAAGAAGGTCAAGGAGTGGGCGGCGCAGCCAGGCAACGAGACCTACAAGGCCGGCATCGAGAAGCTCGAGCAGATCCTCGCCGAGTCGCATCGCACGGCGAAGGTCGACTTCGACCGCGGTGTCGCGTTCGGTGGTTCGAAGCTGTTGTCGACCGCGCTGTCGTTCACTCGGTGGGCCGAGGAACGCGCGAAGAAGGATGCCGAGCGCAAGCCCGGCTATCAGGACCGCGACATGACCAAGGCGCTGGGCGGCCAGAAGACGTTCGGCAAGGCGTACGACCGTCAGCTCGACCGAGCGTACTTCCGGCTCGCGCTGACCCGCGCGCTCCAGCTGCCCGAGGCGGAGCGTCCGTGGCTCGGCACGCTGCTCGGCGTGAAGAAGGGCACCAAGATCGACGAGACCATGATCGACAAGACGCTCGACGCTTGGTACGCGGCGCAGACGTTGGAGGACGAGAAGACCCGGCTCGCGCTGCTCCAGAACGGCACCACCAAGCAGCTCAAGGCGTCGAAGGATCCGTTCATCATGGCGGCGCAGCGGATCTGGCCAACCGTCAAGGCCGAAGAAAAGAAGACCGACGCGCGTGCCGGCGAGCTCATCCTCGTCTCCAAGTTCTACGCGGAGGCGATGCGCGAGGTGCTCGGTGGCCAGCTCGCCCCCGACGCCAACTCGACGCTGCGGATCACCTACGGCACCGTGAAGTCGTTCAAGCCTGGCTCGAAGGACGCGGCAGACTGGCCATTCACCACCGCGGCGCAGCTCGCGGCGAAGGACAAGGGCAAGGAGCCGTTCGATGCACCCAAGAAGGAGCTCGAGGCGATCGCGGCGAAGACCTATGGCCCATACGCGGATCCGACGCTCGGCGGCGAGCTGCCGGTCGACTTCCTGACCGACCTCGACATCACGGGTGGTAACTCGGGCTCGGCGACGCTCAACGACAAGGGCGAGCTGGTCGGCCTGGCGTTCGACGGCACGATCGCCGGCGTCGCCTCGGATGTGGTGTTCAACGGCGCGACCACGCGCACGATCCACGTCGACGCCCGCTACATGCTGTGGATGATGGATCTGCTCGACGGTGCCGATCATCTGCTCGAGGAGATGGGCATCACCCCCAAGCTGTAACCGCGATCGACTCAGCGCGAACGGCGAGCTGGCAACGGCTCGCCGTTGTTGTTTGCGCTCGCTTGGCTCAACCGCTCGCGAGCGAGCCCGACATAGCGAGGGTCGGCGTCGCCCGCGAGCCATCGCCGGCCCAACCGGGCTGCAACCACTGCGGTGGTTCCCGATCCCACGAACGGATCGACCACCAAGCTGCCCGCGGTGCTCGACGCGAGGATCAGCTTTTCGATCAGCGCTTCGGGCTTCTGCGTCGCGTGCGGAGTCTTCTCGGTCATCCCGTTGCAGATCACGGGAATCTCGATCACGTCGCGCGGCTTTGCACCGAGCGGGTGGGGCTCCCAGCGATCGCGCCGTACCCCGCGACCGTATTGCGACGACACCGCCTGCACGCGCGCCGGATACTTCGTCGTGTGACCGTTGTACGGAACGCGCACGGCGTCGACGTCGATCCGCGCGCGGTCGTTGCGGAGATGAAGGATCGATTCGTGCGATCGGCCCCAATCCTTTCCGAGATTGGCCTTGTTCCGGTAGTACCAGATCAACCACCGGCAGCCGTCGAATCGCCGCGCGCTGCGAGCCTTCACATCGGCGAGGATCTCCGAGAATCCGCAGACGTAGGCCGAGCCATGGGGGGCGAGCACCCGTGCGATCTCGGCGAGCCAGCGATCGCACCAGTCGACGTAAGCATCGAGCGACTCGAACTCGTCCCACTCGGCCTTCGCGATCGCATACGGCGGATCGGTGACCACGAGATCGACCGAGCCATCGCCAAGCGCACCGAGTAGGTGGAACACGTCGGCATGCCACAGCTCTCCGCCATCGCCTGCGTGGGCCCGCGTAGGTCCGTCGCCGCGAAGATCTCGAGGCAACGGCAACTCGCGCGCGACGCGGGGTGGACGTTTGGGCACCGGTTCACGCATCCTACTCGTAATGCCAAGTCCGGACCAGCTCATCCACGGAACCGCGATCGTCGAACCCGGTGCAGAGATCGGTGCACAGACCCGGATCTGGCAGTGGGTCCACGTGATGCCGGGCGCGGTGATCGGCATGCATTGTTCGATCGGACAGGGCTGCTTCGTCGGCAAGGCGCGGATCGGCAATGGCTGCCGGATCCAGAACAACGTCTCGGTGTTCGATGGTGTGACGCTGGATGACGACGTGTTCCTCGGCCCGTCGTGCGTGTTCACCAACGTCGAGCACCCGCGTGCTCACGTGTCGCGCCGCGATGCGTTCGCCGCGACCTATGTCGGACGCGGCGCGACGATCGGCGCCAACGCGACGATCCTGTGCGGCGTGACGATCGGTGCCTACGCGATGATCGGCGCGGGCGCGGTGATCACGCACGACGTCGATCCACATGCCGTGATGACCGGCGTGCCGGCACGGCGGATCTCGTGGGCGTGCCGCTGCGGCGAGACGCTGCCCGAGTCATTGGTCTGCCAGAGCTGCGGCGACTACTACGAGGTCAGCGACGACCAGCTGTCGCTGCGCGCATGAGCGTCATTGCCGATAGTGATGCTTGAGCCGTTGCCACAGCTCGATCGGATCGAAGCCGAGCAGCGCGAACGGGTGAGTGCCCGATTCCTTCATCGCATCGCGTGCGCGTGACGCGAGCGCCGATGCGCGATCGCGCGCCGCTTGCGGCAACATGTTGGCGAGCGCCGACGCGGCGCGGCCGGCCATCGCCGCCATCGCCGCGCCGCCGAGCAGACCGAGCAGCCATGCCGGCGCTGGATCGACGACCACCCGCTTCGCGTTGAGCTCCCGAGCGAGCTGATCGCTCGGCCCGGTAACCACCTTGAGCAAGGTCGCGCGCTCGAGGAACAGCCCGATGCTGGGCTTCGCGAATCGCTCCTCGACCGCAGCGAGCACGCGCTGATATTGGGTGTCCCAGCTGCGCGCGAAGCTCGATTCGGGAACCAGATCGGCGATCGCTCGATGGGTCGCCGCTCGGACGAGGTCGCCGTCTTGCTTCACGGCGATGATCGAGCTGTGAAGCCGCGTGCGATCATCATCGATCACGTAACACAGCAGCGCCGAGTGATCCGGAACCAACAGGTCGAACGTTCGTTGGATCGGCTCGTATGCAGGTGCGGGGATCAGCTCGAGCAGCGCTGGCTCGGTCCACAGACCATTGCCGGCGTACTTCTTCAGCGCACGCAGCGCGACCAGGCCTTGGGCGGCCGGATCCTGATCGTAGCGCAGTGCGGACTCGATCTCTGTAGCAACAGCGCTCACCACCGAACGTTCGATCGCGATCACTGCGCTGACGTCGAGTGTCGTTGCCCACGTCTGCAGCGCGGACTCGGTGAGACCGGGAAGCGGTACGGTGGCCGGATCGATCGCGCCGCGGGCTCGGTCGCCGGCGATCACCACCTTGATCGGACGCCCACCCTCGAGGATCGCCAGTGCCCAGCGCGGGCGATCGAGCACGCGCGGCGGAACGAGCAGTCGCCACCAGTTACTCCAGTGACGCGCGTCCAGCTCGGAGAGCTCGATGTCCGCAGACAGCACGCTTGCAGCCTAGCACCCTAACTTGCGCTTCGATCAGGACCGGGTGAGCATCTCGGTCATGACAAAGACCAAACTACTCGCTCCCATGTTCCTCGTTCTCGCAGCAGGCGTCGCGCATGCCGGTGGCAGCGAAGGCTCCATCGGCGTCGGCGTCGAGGTCCCCATGGACGAGGTTTTTGGCGCCGGCTTGTCGATGAACTACGACGCGGGCAAGTTTCACGCGGGCGGGTTGTTCGGGTTCCTCGATCCAGGTGGCAACGCCGATGCGAACTTCGCGCTCGGCGGTCGGTTCTATTGGCACCTGCATGCCACGGCGATGGCAGATTTCGGGATCGGCGGTCAGCTGCTATGGCTGAGCACGCCCGGTCCCGAGCGGATCCACGCGGTGTATCTCCAGCCCGGGTTTCAGATCCGCGCGTTCGTGGCCTCGAACGTTGCGCTGAGCCTGAGTGGTGGCATCACGATCGGCGCTGCTGACGCCGACGGGATTTGGATGAGCGGTGACATCACCGGTTCGGCCGGCGTTCACTACTACTTCTTCTGAGCTGGTGACCGTCGCGGGCGACGGCACGCTTCGCACGCGTCACCCCGAGTTATTCGTCGCCGCCGCCGACCGCCGCTGCGATCGCGACATCCTGGGCGCGGATCTTCGATGGGTCGAACTTCTTGGCCCCTTCGATCATCTTGTCGATCGTCTTGTCGAAGTCCGGCCGCGCATCTTCCTTGCCAGGCTTCACGAACCGGAGCGGGTTCACCCGCGCGACGACGATCGGCTTTAGGTACCCGCTGGTGAAGCCAGATTCCTTGAGTCGGCCCACGGCGGCGGCGACGGCCTCGTCGAGCTCGAGCAACTTCTCGGCGTGCTCCTCCCGGAGCTCGAGACTCTTGGCCATCGGGTCGCTCGAGAACGCCTCGGTCTTCGAGACGACCGAGTTGTACGCACCACCCGAGAACCGAGCGTTCTTCTCGTAGCACACGCCTAGCGTCACCAAGCTCGCTTGCTCGAGCTCGAACGCGACGTCTTGCTCGCTCTGACCTGCCCGCTTGGGATCGGCGGCGATCGCGCGCGCCATCCGGATCACCTCGATCGCCTTGTCCTTGAGGTTGTGCGCCTTCTCGGTGTTGAGCGCCAAGATCCGGAATGCGATCTCGGGCTCTGGCATCACCAGCGCGACGACCGTCTTCGCGCCGAGGCTGGTCAGCGCCGCGAGCCGGTGCATCCCGTTGGGCGAGATGAACTGATCACCGTCGGGGACCGCGATCACCGGATCGAGAAATCTCCCCACCTTCGGGATCACCGCGGCGAGTCGGTCGGCGTGGGCCTTCGATAGCTCGCGCTGGTACGGCGTCGGCTTGACCTTCTCGAGCGGCAGCGCCGCCAGCGCCAGCCAGAATCCACCGAGTGGCTCTCGATAGGTCGCGAGCACCTTGCCGCCAGCGGCTTCGATCAGGGTTCTGACCTTCGCGACCTCGGGCGAGGGCGATCCCTCGGCACACTCCTCCGCGGTCAACCCTACCGACGCCGGCTCGGCCTTCGGCTTCTTCTTCCGAGGCGTGGCGGGTTTCTTTGGCGTGGCAGCCTTGGCGCGCGGTGACATGCAGCGCACTGTAGTACCCTGCGCTGCGGAAGTGGACGCCATGACCCTGACTTCGTTCCCCAAGTCCGAGATCAAGATCCTGCTCTTGGAGAACGTTCACCCGGTCGCGGTCGAGGCGTTCAGCTCCGAGGGGTTTCAGGTCGACACGGTCAAGAGCGCACTCCCGGAGGCCGAGCTGATCGAGCGCGTGCGCGACGTCCATCTGCTGGGAATTCGCTCCAAGACGCAGGTCACACCACGGGTCCTGGATGAAGCGCGCCGGCTGCTCGCGATCGGCGCGTTCTGCATCGGCACCAACCAGATCGCGGCGCGCCACGCGACGCGGCGAGGTGTCCCGGCGTTCAACGCGCCGTTCTCGAACACACGTTCGGTGGCCGAGCTGATCATCGCCGAGATCGTGATGTTGTCGCGCCACCTCGGCGATCGATCTCGCGAGGTGCACGAAGGGCGCTGGCGGAAGGTCGCGATCGGCAGCCACGAAGTGCGCGGTCGAACGATCGGCATCGTCGGATATGGCCACATCGGCAGCCAAGTCGGCGTGCTTGCCGAGGCGTTCGGAATGCGCGTCGTGTTCTACGACATCGTCGCCAAGCTGCCGATGGGCAACAACCGTGCGATGCCAACGCTAGACGCACTGCTCGAGGTGTCGGACTTCGTCACGCTGCATGTTCCCGAGACGCCGCAGACGCGCGACATGATCGGCGCGCCCGAGCTCGCGCGCATGCCGGTGGGCGCGTGCTTGCTCAACGCAAGCCGTGGCAGCGTCGTTCAGATCGAGGCACTCGCCGATGCGCTGCGTCGCGGTCACGTCGGCGGTGCGGCGGTCGATGTTTACCCCGAGGAACCCGAGTCGAACAGCGATGGATTTGCGTCGCCGTTACGCAACCTGTCCAACGTCATCCTCACGCCGCATATCGGTGGCTCGACCGAAGAAGCGCAAGCGGCGATCGGTCGCGAGGTATCCGCTGCGCTGATCAAATACGTCAACGCGGGCGCAACCACCGGCGCCGTGAACTTCCCGCTCGTCGAGCTGGCCGCCTCGAAGGGGGCGCATCGCATCCTGAACATCCACCGCAACGTTCCCGGGGTGCTTCGCGATATCAACAAGATCGTTTCGGACTGCAACGCGAACATCCGCGCCCAGTTGCTGTCGACCGACCCCGATATCGGCTACCTGGTGATGGACCTCGATCAAGAGGTCTCGCAAGACGTCAAGAAGGCGGTGGCCGCCCTCGAGACCAGCATCAAGACGCGCATCCTGTTCTGATCCATACTGGAATCTCGTGCATATCTCGGTCTTCGACATCTTCAAGATCGGCATCGGGCCGTCGAGCTCCCACACCGTGGGGCCGATGCGGGCGGCGCGGCGATTCGCCGAGCGTCTCGAGTCCGATGGCCAGCTCGCTACCACCGCTGCGATCAAGATCGAGCTGTTCGGCAGCCTCGGCTTCACCGGACGCGGCCACGGCACCGACAAGGCGATCATCTTGGGGCTCGAGGGCGACGAGCCCGCGACCGTCGATGTCGACAGCGTCGAGCGCCGGGTAGCGGCGGTCCAACACAGTCAGCGGATCAAGGTGCTCGGCAAGCACGAGGTATCACTAGATCCGAGCACCCAGCTGATCTTTCATCGCCGCGACAAGCTTCCGCTCCACGCCAACGGCATGCGTTTCACCGCGCTTGGTGGTCCCTCGAGCTCGAACGTGATCGTCGAGCGGATCTACTACTCGGTGGGTGGCGGATTTGTCGTCGATCACACCGGGG
Organism: Kofleriaceae bacterium; assembly: GCA_050184455.1. GTDB lineage: Bacteria > Myxococcota_A > Polyangia > Haliangiales > Haliangiaceae > JABFXX01. The sequence goes on from JBFXAI010000041.1 coordinate 42,682, forward strand.
TTCCGGCAGACGGCAGCACGCCTGCCGATCTCGTCCAAGTTCCGTACCCGTTCAACTCGGCGGACGAGCTGCTGCGGCTCAGCGTCGATCACGGCATGGCGATCTCGACGTTGATGCTCGAGAACGAAAAGGCGATCGCGCCCGAGTCGGAGGTGCGTCGCCGTGTGCTCGAGATCTGGCACGCGATGGAGTCGTGCGTGAAACGAGGCTGTACCCGCGAAGGCATTCTTCCAGGCGGCTTGAAGGTCAAGCGCCGCGCGGCGGCACTCCATCGCAAGCTCAAGAGCGATCCAGGTGCCGATGGCGATCCGCTCGTGATCATGGATTGGGTCAACCTGTTCGCCCTCGCGGTGAACGAGGAGAACGCGGCCGGTGGACGCGTGGTCACCGCGCCGACCAATGGTGCCGCAGGAATCATTCCGTCGGTGTTGATGTATTACCGGCGGTTCCTGCCAAATCCCGACGACGAAGGCACGATTCGGTTTCTGTTGACCGCGGCGGCGATCGGCGCGCTGTACAAGAAGAACGCCTCGATCAGCGGCGCCGAGGTCGGATGTCAGGGCGAAGTCGGTGTTGCCTGTTCGATGGCCGCCGGGGCGCTCGCCGAGGTGATGGGCGGAACGCCAGCTCAGGTTGAAAATGCCGCCGAGATCGGGATGGAGCACAACCTCGGTCTGACCTGTGATCCGATCGGCGGATTGGTTCAGGTCCCGTGTATCGAGCGCAACGCGATGGGCGCGGTCAAAGCAATCAACGCTGCGCGATTGGCGCTACAGGGCGATGGAACCCACAAAGTCTCGCTCGATAAGGTCATCAAGACGATGTGGCGTACGGGAGCCGATATGAGCTCCAAATACAAAGAGACTGCGCGCGGCGGCCTCGCCGTGAACATCATCGAGTGCTGAGCGCGTCGCGCGGACGCAATTCGCGGTACGCTGGGCGAAGTGGAGCTAACCGGGCTCGAGGCGCGCCGTAACGATCTGGCTCGCGGGATCGTGATCGCGCGTAGTGGCAAGCCACTCGACGCATCCGCACAGCGTGCGTTGTGGGAGGTGCTCGCCGCGGCGGGAGTCACCGAGCTCGAGGACAGCTCTGAGCGCGACGACGAATCGGACGCTACGGAGCGGCAATGGCTGGCCGCCCCGTGGTTACCGCCGACCGCAGCAGAGCTCGAGGCGCAGCGAGCGGCGCTGGAGCGCGTGGGTGCGGACTACGGCCTCGACGCGATCTGGTGTGTGATGGTCCAAACCGGGATCGACGGTATCGCGTGGCTCGACATGATCTCCGACCAAGACGACATTGCCGAGGTCACCGAGGTCGGCGAAGCCGAAGCCTCGGGTGCGATTCCTCGCGAGCAGGCGCAGGTGTTGTACGCGGCGCCCGATGCACCCGAGCCGCTGGAGAGTCAAACCGAGGAGACCTTCGAGGACGACGACGAGAACGACGAGGACGGCGACGACGACGAGCAGGACGACGAGGACGAGGACATCGGGGACGATGAGGACGACGACGAGGACGTCGAGCTCGAGGTCACCGAGGTGTCGGAGAGCCATTGGCGCCAAGGACCGCCGCCATATGCACACTCGGTGACGTTCCCGATCGAGCGATACCCCGAGATCATCGAGGACTACGACCGCGACAGCTTCGGCGTGGCGCTCAAGCTCGCGGGCGATGCCATGTCCGGCGAAGAATCGGTGGTCAATGCGTTCTTCGCGTTATGGCTGTCGGTCTATCAGGACGAGCGCACGGAGGACTTCGAGCCGTTTCAGCGCGCCGATGTCGTTCACGATCGCCGCCATCGCTCGGCTTTGATGAGAGTCGACGGGCTTGCAGTACCCGCGACCGCGAATGACCAGGTTCACTTCCTGCTGTGGATCGTGGCTCAGATCCACGAGATCCTGCCGCTCGCGTGGGCACGGTTCGCGGCGGTGGCGGACAGCGTAAAGACCCACACCACGCCCGATAGCGGGATCGATCCATTCGTGCTCGCGGGGAACCCGCTCGCCGAGCGGTTTCGTCGGCTGGGTGAAGAGGCCGCGCTCGCGTGGGCATCATCGCAGAGCGGCTGGAGCCGGCGCGAGCTCGCGGAGATGTTGATCGAGGTCGCGCTGCATGAACCAGTGTCCGCTGAGGTCGCGGAGCGGCTGTTGCGTCGCGCGCAGTCATACGACGCGAGCTCCGATGCAACCGATTGGTTGGGCACCGTGCTGATCCAGCAGAACAAGATCGGCGAGGCGATCGCGATCGCCCGGGCAGCCCCGAGCCACGAGATCCGATTGCTCGTCGTCGGTGAAACCGCCGAGCATGCACCCACCGAGTTGGCGTCGACGTTGGTCCTGCTCGATCCGCCAACGCTCGCCAAGGCAGCTCCCGACGAGATCGCGGAGCTCGTCGTGACGATCTCGCACCACGCACCGAGCAACCTCGAGGAAGTCCTTCAGCGACTCCCCAAGACGGTCGCCCTCGTGCCGTACCTTTACAACGCGAGCTTTTCGGTCGAGCGCCCGCAGGGACTCGCGATCTTGCGCAAGGTCCTTTCGCTTCCAGTTCCGCCGCGCGACGGCGGGGAAGCCCGGACGGCGTTCGTCATGGCGTGGAACAACGCGTGCATTCACGCGCACGCGCTCGGCGAGTTCAAGCTCGCGGAGGAGCTCGCCATGGGCGGTCAGCCCTATGGGCCCGAGAATCCGTACATCTATCACTCGGCCGCCTGCGCCTACGCTGCGGTGGGAAAGATCGATCAGGGCATCGAGCAGGTATCACAGGCGCTCGAGCACGAATACGAGCACAGTGAAAAGATGGAGACCGACGGAGATCTGGAGCCGCTGCAGAGCGATCCGAGATTTTCAGCGCTGTTCGTCGAGTGGCGCACGCACCGCGCAGATCTGAATTGAGCGCGACGCGGGGATCGGACCTCGAGCCTCGGCGATGCCAACCCTGATCAAGTATGTGCTGCAAGGCGAGTCGTCCTCGCGGGGCATCGTCCCACGAGCTGGTTACCGCGCAGCGCCGCGATGCCAGCGTCGGGACCTCCGACCACCGACGAGCTCGACCTCGCGCTGCATCGCGACAGCGACGGCTACCTTTGGCGTGGCACAGTCCGATCACGCGGGACTCGGGTGACAGCTGGTCGGCAACCGTCGAAGCCGCCGAAGCTGCAGCGTTGGACACCTACGGGATCAACGCGAAGGAATGGCAGCTCGTGACAACAGCGTTAGCTCGGCTGGAGCGTCGCGCCGGAGCGTTCTTGCGCGAACGTTCGGGTCGCCTCGTCATAGTGGCCCCAGCACACCGGCGCGTAGTGCTCGTCGGCGCCGAGCTGGATCTGAGGACCGCGCACTGTCGGCGTGCCGTTGACGAACCGAAGGTTGCAAATCGCCTTCTTCTGGCAGTACTGGCAGGTGACCTTCACTTCTTCGATACCGTCGGCGAGCTCCATCAGGCGCTGCGCGCCGGGGAATAACCGAGTTCGAAAGTCGGTCCGCAGGCCGTAACAAATCACCGGAACACCAGGGTCGACGGTGATGCGGCGAAGGTCCTCGATCACCGAGGGCGGCAGGAATTGTGCCTCGTCGACGAGCACACAGTCGAGCCCGGCGAAATCGCGCGGATCGAGCGCCGAATCTTCGTCGATCATCAGATCCGCTTCGGCCTCGAGCCCACTTCGCGACGAGATCTTGGTGGCGCCAAATCGCGTATCGAGCCGAGGCTTGACGAGCAGTACGCGCTTACCTTGCTTGCGGTAGTTGTGCGCTACCGCGAGCAGGTTCATCGACTTCGCCGAATCCATCGTCCCGTATCGGAAATAGAGCTTCGCCACGCCGCGACCCTAGCGCTCGGATCTGACATCACACCGTCCCGGCAATCCGGAGCGCGATGACTACCAGGCGCCGAGCGTGCGGGCCAGCAACACCGCCCCTGCGCCGATCAGCCCGGCCGCGGGGATCGTGAACACCCATGCGTAGATGATCCGAGCCGCGAGACCCCAACGGATGCCTCTTGCCTTGGTTACCGATCCGACGCCGACGATCGCTCCGGTGATCGTGTGTGTCGTCGACACGGGGATCTTGAGGTGGGTCGCCACGAACAGCGTCGCAGCACCGGCGACCTCGGCGCAGAATCCGCCCACCGGTTTCAAGTGTGTCAGCCCCATTCCCATGGTCTTGACGATCCGCCATCCGCCGACGGCGGTCCCGATCGCCATCGCAACGTACGATGCGACGAACACCCAATATGGCGCAGCCTCGTCGTGGGTCAGCCAGCCGCCCGCGATCATCACCGCCCAGATCACGCCGGCGGTCTTCTGCGCGTCGTTACCGCCGTGGCCGATCGAATACAGCCCCGCCGACAACAGCTGGCCGATCCGGAACATTCGATCGACGCGTTGCGGCCGAACCGTGCGAAGCAACCAGTACACCACGAACATCAGCACGCTGCCGATCAACAGACCGATCAACGGCGCGAGCGGAATGAAGTACAGCGTTCGCGCGATGCTCTGCCACTGCAGGGTGTCAGCGCCGCCGTATGCGAGCCCGGCGCCTGATAGCCCGCCGATCAATGCGTGCGAGCTCGACGACGGCAGCCCCCACCACCAGGTCAGCAGGTTCCACACGATTGCGCCGCCGAGGCCGCAGATCACGACCCAGACGTACGCCGAGCGCAGCGCAAGCTCGTTGGGGGAGCCATAACTCGTCGCGACGTCGATGTGGATCGTCTTGGCGATCGTGTCGGCGACGCCTTGGTGAAAGATGAACAGCGCGACGAAGTTGAACGTCGCTGCCCACAACACCGCGGTGCGCGGCGACAACACCCGGGTCGAGACGATCGTCGCGATCGAATTGGCGGCGTCGTGAAAGCCGTTGATGACATCGAATAGGAGCGCGGCCGCGATCGTGACGACGACGATGACCTGGATGTCCATGACCTAACAGCTCAGGCGTGCTCGAGGATGACGCCCTCGATGATGTTCGCGACGTCTTCGCAGCGGTCGGACGCGCTCTCGAGGTTCTCGTAGATCTCTTTCCACTTGATGACGAGGATCGGATCCTTCTCTTCCTTGAACAGCCGCGCCACCGATCGACGGAGAATGGCATCTGCTTCGTTCTCGAGCCGATTGATGTCGATACAGAGCTTGAGCGTCGACTGCGGATCCTTGAGCGTTCGCAATCCGCGAATCGCGGCCTCGACTTGCAGCGCGGAGCGGTGCAGCACGTCGGCCATATCGCGCACATCGGCGGTCATCACGGTCAGCTCGTACAGCTCGAGGCGCTCGGCGGCGGCCTCGACGAAGTCCATCACGTCATCCATCCGCGTGATCAGGCGGTGGATCGAGTCGCGATCGATCGGGGTGATGAACGTCTTGTGGAGCGCTTCGACGCAGCGATGGGTGATCGTGTCGGTCTCGTGCTCGATGTCCGAGATCCGGCGGCACTTCGCCGGAATGTTTGCGCCTGTCGTGACGAGCGACAGAAACTCCTTGGTTCCTTCGATCGTCAGCGCAGCGTGTTGCTCGAAGAAATCGAAGAAGCTGGTCTCGCGAGGCAGGAACCGGCCGAACATGCAGCCTCCTACGCGAGCCTGTAACACAACGGCGACAGATCCGTCACGCGTCGCTCGGGCAAATCTCGGGCGGCAATTGTCTCAGCGATTCAAGCCACTAGCGGGCTCGAGCTGGAGTCCGGCGCGGCGGAGCCTTGCGATGAGTCGTGGACCCATCGCAATCGACGGTGTGAGCACGCCGCCAGGCGACGACAGTTTGTCGCGGGCGAGGCACAGCGCCGATTCACCGAGCATCTTCGCGGTCGATGCGTAGCCGGGATCGCCGTGCGGATCGCCAACGCGATAGCTGAGCCGCTGATCGCCGAGCTCACCGACCAGTTGAAGCTCCCAATGTCCGCGGTCCCGGCGCTCCGCGGACGGCCCATCACCTGGCTTCGGGGCCGCCTTGGCGAGAAGCGCGCGCAGCGGCCGATAGCGAGACGCCAGCTTCAGGCCGGTCAAGCTTGCCGATAGACCGGCCGCGAGTGCCAGTCCGGCCGGAGACGGCGGCGTCGCCACCAGCTCTCGATAGACGAAGTCGTGGCCCCACGGAAATCCCGCGAGCGCGTGCGAGCGCCGCACGACGCGGGTGTTGACCCGCGCCATCACAAACGGCGCCGTGAAGCTATTCGCACGGGGATCCCAGCCAAAGCCAGTCTTGGGGATCGGAGGTCTCGGCGCGTGCGGATCCGGATCGAGTGCGTACGGATTCTGAAGCAGTGCGCGGATCGTCGGATCTCGCTCCTTCTCTTCAGAGATTCCGAACGCACTTGCGGCAGTGCCGCCCGAGATGCCTCCGCTCATGCTGCCGAACAACCCGGTCACCGCGGTGGCCGGCGCACCGAGCTTGGTGATCATCGCCTGCTGCAGCGCCCAGGTCCCTAGATCGGATGGAATCGAGTCGAATCCGCAGGTATGAACGATGCGCGCTCCGGTCTCTCTCGCGCGCGCGTGATGGGCATCGATCATGCGGCGCATCCACGGGACCTCGCCGGTGAGATCGCAGTAATGAGTCCCCGCAGCGACGCAAGCTGCAACGAGCGCACTGCCGTACTTCGCGTAGGGTCCTGCTGCCGAGCACACCACGTTGGCTCGCTCGGCGATCGCGGTCATCTGCGCGGGATCCAGCGCATCCCCGACGAGAATCGGTACGTCTAGACCGAGCGCCTCGAGCTTGACCTTCGATCGCCCTGCGATCGCCCATCGCGGCTGATCCGAGTGACGCGCGATGTATTCGGCAACGAGCTTGCCGGTGAATCCTGTCGCCCCAAACACCACGAGCTCGAAATCACGGGTCATAACGTCGGCAATCCTCGCCACGGCCCGGTCGCGAATGCCGCATCGAGCTCCGCAACCGCGCGATCATCGAGGACCACCCGATCCGCGGCCGCGAGCTCGGCGATGTGCCGTGGATGGGCCGACTTCGGGATCACGAACGCCGATCCGCGTTGCGCTAGAAACGCCAGCGCGATCGCACGGGGCGTGGCGTGCATTCGAGCGGCGATCGCTTCGAGCACCGGCGAGCGCGGGAACCCGTTGCGGCTTCCAAACGGGCTGTAGGCGACGACCGCGACACCGTGCTTCACGCACCACGGGATCACGCGATGCTCGATCGACCGCTCTCGCAAGTGATAGAGCACCTGGTTGCACGTGATCGCGCCCGGACCAGCGATCCGCAGCGCTTCCTCGAGATCTTGATCGTCGAAGTTCGACACGCCCCACGCGCGGATCTTGCCCGCGAGTCGCAGCGTCTCGAAGCCACGGATGGTTTCCTCGAGCGGGATGTCACCGCGCCAATGCAGCAGGTACACATCGAGGTGGTCGGTTCCGAGCCTGCGCAGGCTCGCTTCGCATGCCCGTTGCGTCCCCGCGAAGCTCGCGTTGCTCGGTAGCACCTTCGAAACCAGGAACACGCGATCGCGCCGTCCCGTGATCGCCTCGCCCACCAGGCTCTCGACCTTGCCCGAGCCGTAGAGCTCCGCGGTGTCGATGTGTGTCATCCCGAGCTCGATCGCGTGATGGATCGCGTCGATCGCCGTGGTTCGGTCGTCGCCCTCCATGTGCCACGTGCCGAGCCCGATCACCGGCACCTGACTCGCCAGCGGTCCGAACGCGCGGGTTTTCATGGGGATGGTTGTAACGAAGAAACTTCTGGCTAGCGAATCGGATTGGCGTTTCTGCGCGGGTGCGCGGGCCCCTCACAACCTCGCCGTTCCACGGCGAGCCGGCAGGATCCGTCACGTCGTGACGACCACAACCATGCGCTTCGGGGCGCAGCTCGCTATGATGGGGAGGTGTCACGCTGGATCGAGCGGGTCACCGAGCGGCTTCCCCTCGGCGATCTGAAACCACCCGGGACTGGAAGGTTCGCCGCGGTGGCGCTGGTTCTGCACGACGACCCGGCGGGGCCGCGAGTGCTGTTGATGAAGCGGACCGAGCGCGAGGGGGATCCGTGGTCCGGCCACATCTCGCTCCCGGGCGGGCGCTACCACGTCACCGATCCGCACCTGCTCGCCACCGCGATTCGCGAGACGCGAGAAGAGCTCGGCGTCGAGCTCGATGGCGCTCGGGTGATCGGGCAGCTTCCGCCGACCCACCCTCGGACCTCCGGGCCCAATGGCATGGAGGTAACGCCGTTCATTTTTGTGACCGAGGACGAGGTGGCTACCACCCCGGGGCCCGAGGCCTTCTCAGCGTTCTGGTTGCCACTCGAGCTCGCTCGCTCCGGCTCGCTCGACACGAGCTATCGCTATGCGCCTTCGGGCGATAACTTTCCAGGCTGGTCCTATCAAGGTCACGTGATCTGGGGGCTCACGTGGCGTCTGCTTCAAGACCTGATCGAGCGGATCCGTTAGTCAGCTCCGACGACACGCCGATCACGCGGCGCCGGTCACGCGCAGAAAATCGGTAAGCGTCGAATACCGCGGTCTCGAGGTCGCGTTCGACGCGCAGGATCTTTGATGGATCTCGTGTCGCGATCCGTAGATCGACGAGCTCGCGGATCTGCTCGCGTAGCGCCAGCGGCGGATCGGCGATCGGAACGTTCATCATGTAGGCGAGCTTTGGCCGCACCGCACCGTTGAGCGCGGGCGGAAATCTACGGCGCGCGTACCACCCGTACAGTCGTGAATTGAGCACCGCGAGCAGGAACCGATCGTCCGAAGGCAGGATCCAGACCGTGGTGTCAGGCACCACGCTGCCACCGCGATCGAGCGCACACGCTGGCGCGGTCTGGATGTCCTGGTACAACAGCCGTGGTCCGCGCGCTAGTACCAACGGACCGACTGGATCCTGGAGCTCGTACCAGGCGTACCGGCCAGGCTTACGGCCGGCCGTACCTGCCGGCGCAGCCGGCTTGCGCGGCTGGAGCTGGGCTCGGTGTGGCGCGAGATGCGCTCGAATCGCTGGATATCGATCGAGTTGCGTGCCGTGGTCGATCAGCAGGATCCACCGTTGTGCGTCGGCGATCTTCCACGGTCGAACATCGCGGCCCTTCACGAACGGCCGGATCAGCTCCGCGGACGCGGGATCGGCGGCGATCAACTGATCGCGCGTCACGCGATCGATGACGAAGCCTTGGTTGCAACCCGTTACGACACCTCGCGACGGTCGCGTCGAGATCACCTCACCGAGCCGAGGCCAGCTTTGCTCGAGTCGTTCGAGCAGCGCGCGATCGTCGGGCGCGTCGATGTGCCACGGACCGGAGCCCCAGCGAGCGCGCTCATGATCGACCGCGGCATCGACGGCAGTCCCCACCGCGGCGCTGGTCGTTGAGCGCGCAGCGCGGATCGGCGCAGCGGATCGCGAGCCTGTCGTTCCCCACACGATGCATGGAAACGCATCTGCATCGCGAAACAGCGAAGCGCGGCCGAGGTCGACGACTCCGTCGACACTCCCTTGATCTGCCAAGAACGAGCGAAGCTTCTTGCCGTACGCGGCGGTCATCCACTTGTTTGGAGTGATCAGGCAATACCGTCCGCCTGCGCGAAGCACCTGATGAGCGAGCTCGACGAAGTAGACGTACAAGTCCGCGACTCCGTCGTAGCTGGCGAACTCACGCAGGCGTTGCTTGTTACGAGCGAGCCACTCCTGTCGAACGTATGGTGGGTTTGCGATCACAGCGTCGAATCCGCCTCGTGCGGCGATCGCAGGAAACGTCTCTGACCAGCTCAGGTGCAGCGCATCGCCAGCAATCAGATGTCTGTCAGGTACGCCGAGGTGCTGTCTCGCCGTCGCCAAGGCTCGGTCATCGACATCGACGCCAAACACGCACTGCTCGGCGATCTGTCGACGTGCCCGAGCGACGGCACCATCGTCACGGACGCTCCACGCGCCGATCAGATGGCCTGCGAGCACATCGATGATCTGGCGCAGGAAAGCGCCGGTGCCGGCGGCTGGATCGATGACTCGCAGTGCCAGGATCTCATCGGCAGATTTTCCTGCTGCCAGCGGATCAAGCGCGAGCTGCGCCATCGGCCGCGCGACCTCCGGGGGCGTGTAAACCACGCCGTGCGGTCGCTTGAGATCTTTGATCACCGGCATCGGGGAAATCCGTTGACGTCACGCAGCGTGGTCACAGCATCGGCACGAAGCGCCGCGACGAAGGGAGCACGAGCTCCCACAATCCAAACGTCGCTGCGAGCACGTGATCGAGCTCGCGGGTCTCGGGCGAGTGCATCGCGGCATGGAGATCCGGCAGACATCGTGCGGCTAGCCGCGAAGCTTCGAGCGTGTGCAGGATGCCGCGTGACCAGCCTTCTCCTGCGTACACGAGGCAACCGGGGATCCACAGCGCCTCGAGGTCTTCGAGTGCGTAGGGGATCTTCTCGTCGGTCGTGCCTTGGCTATCCTGGTACTTGCACTCCAGCGCGATCGCCTTTTGGTCGCTCGACCGCACGACGAACACGTCGATCTTGCGGTCCTTACCAATGATCGTCTTACCCAGTGAGATCTCGGTGTAGACCACGATGCCGAACGGCCCATAGCAGCGGTGGATGTAGCTCGCGATCAGGTCGCGGTATTGATTCCCCGTCATCGGCATCGTTGGCTCTACATCCCCACATCAGTAAACCCTAGTTGTCCGTTCGCGAGCAATTCAACGGGGGGCACCAAGGGCTCTTTCGCCCCGCCCTCGATCAGCCGTTTGTGCGTGATGTCGATCGCCTCGGCACAGACGTCGTTGCCAGCGAAGTTACGTCCCAGTCGCGTCGCGGCAACTCCGCTCGATCCGGATCCCATGAACGGATCGATCACGAGCTCGCCGCGCTCGGTGCTTTGAGCCACCAGCACCTCACTGACTCGCGGTGGCTTTTCCGCCGGATATCCACCACGAATCCGTGGCTCGCTGATCACGTCTGCGATCCCGAGGTCGTTGAGCTTTCGCTTGCCCTTCTCGAAGAACAGGATGCATTCGTACCGTGCGCGATAGTGATAGCCCATGCCGATCGAAACCTTGTCCCAAATTACCGGCTTCCAAAATTTGAAGCCGGCCTGTTCGGCGATCGGCTTGGCAACGAACATCGTCTCGGGATCGCAATACAGATAGAAGTGCGTGTTGCGCTTGAGCACGCGATAGACCTCGGCGAACAGCTCTCCGAATCGCGCATTGGGAAAGATCTCGAACCAGTCGTTACTCGAGGCTTTGCTGTGCTTGAGCCGCGTCGTGGTGCCGATCGCACGATGCTTTTCGAGCGATTCGTACGGCGGATCGGTTACGACGAGATCGATCGACTCGCTCGGCAGCGTGCGCAACCACGCAACCGCGTCTGCACGCGACAGCTGAAATCTCGGCTCATCCACGGACCGACCGTCTCATAGCCGTCTGACAATCCGTTCAGTAGGGCGGTCGAAAACTTCGAGCGTACGCGAGATCTGGCCATCTGTTCTGACGAAGGGATGAGACGTAACCACTGCGCTCCGCTCACCACGTCGACCAGATCCCTGGCTGATGTAGCGCCCGGGAATGTCTGCCCCGATGCACGAGTTCGTGCCGCGATGAGGCCCCGTTTTGCCATCGTGCTCGCGATCCTCGTCTCCCTCGCGTGGTGGATCCATTTCCCCTCGGCAGTGCCCAGTGGTCATGTCTCGGCGCGCGCGGATCGGCTCGCGCAATCGAGTCGGTCTCATCGTTCCGATGCGAGCTCGACCCCGCCGGGCTGGGTGTCACGTCGGCCTCCATCGCTTGCTCCCGAGGCCGGCGCGCGTTCCGAGCCAGCCAACGACCTAGCCGATGGGCTGATGGAGACCATCGACGAGGGCGACGAAGCCTACGCCGACGAGGTGATCGGATCCGTCGACGAGGGCGACGAAGCCTACGCCGACGAGGTGATCGGATCCGTCGACGAAGACGACGAAGCCTACCTGGAAGCGATTCCTGCAGCCGTGGAGCGGATCCATTCGGTGCTCGACGAATCTCCATCCGATGAGGAGGCCGTCTTGCTTGAGCTCCTCGCCGCTGGACCTGCACCCGACGCCATCCCGCAGGAGCCTGGTGAGCCCGACACGGGCACCGAGCGCCTCCTCGAACGCGGCGCAGCGCTCGCGGAGCTCGTGCTCGGCGAATAGTCACCGTTCGCATCCGACTGCACATGGCCGCCACGCGACATCGGCTGATCTCTCGCGGAGGTGGTGTCGTGTCGCAGACAGCTGATGATCGAATCAGCTCGTGACGGCCCGAGCGTGTTACCGTTGGCATCGAGCGGCCACCGTCATGCCCACCCTGAACGAAGCGCTGCTCGACACCAAGCTCGCCGAGCTCGAGCAGCTCCGCAGCTGGAGCCCGCGGTTGGTGTCCAAGCTCGAGAGCTTCCTGCGCAGCGACGACGAATGGCTGCTGTTCCGCGCGAATCCGTACACGTTTGCTGGGGAGCGTGGCGTCTCGGAGGACGAATCCGTCGATCTGTTCCTGCTGGCGAGCAAGGTGGGGTTGTTCGAGCTGCGATGGAGCCTGTTGTGCCCCGGTTGCGGCCAGGCGGTACAGAGCTTCTCGACGCTCAAGAGCGTGTGCGCGGTGTTCCACTGCTTTCTGTGCAGCGTCGACATCGAGACCTGCCTCGACGACTACGTTCACATCGGGTTTACCGTGTCGCCTCAGATCCGCGCGATCCGCGCCCACGATCGCGACTCGCTCACGATCGAAGATCTGTACATGCGCTATCACTTCGCGCTCGAGGCGCGTGATGGCGGTGGGCCGCGATTTGTCGACGTGATGCCATCGATGGCGCAGGGCTATGGTTACGTCGACGCTGGCGCCACGCGAGTGTTCGAGCTCGACATGATCGATGGCGCGACCGCGGTGTTCGACGTGGTTACCAACAGCCTGTCGTCGCTTGTCGTCGATCTCGGACGCAGCACCGCGAATCCACGGCTGACGCTGAAACTCTCGGCAGGCACCGCAGATGCGCCGCCGATCATCGTCGCCCCGGGCAAGCTCGTCGTCGAATACGTAAACGATGGAGCTCAGCGCGCGGCGGTGGTGTTGTTCGGTAAGCGGCTCTCGCTGCTTGAAGAGACCCAGCGCCGGATGAAGGCGGGCGAGCCACCGTCGATGACGTTCGACAAGTTCCTGTCGGGACGCCGGCTGCTGACCTCGCACACGTTCCGTCAGATGTTCGGTACCGAGACGATCCGCAGCACCGACGGGATCGGCGTGCGCGACGTCTCGATTCTGTTCACCGATCTCAAAGGCTCCACGGAGATGTACGACCGGATCGGCGACCTCAAGGCGTTCGCGCTGGTCAACCAGCACTTCGAGCGGCTCAATCGCGCGATCGTGCGCCAGCGCGGCGCGGTCGTGAAGACGATCGGCGACGCCGTGATGGCATCGTTCGAGACGCCGGCGGATGCGGTTCACGCCGCGCGCGAGATGATTCGCGAGATCGAAGCATTCAATCGCGAGGTCGGTGATCGCGAGATCGCGCTCAAGGTCGGTGTCCATCGCGGCGCATCGATCGCCGTGACGCTCAACGAGCGGCTCGACTTCTTCGGCCAGACCGTCAACGTCGCGGCGCGCGTCCAAGGCCTCGCCGATGCCGGCGAGATCTACATCACCGAGGACGTCTACCGCGCCCCCGGCGTGAAAGAGCTGCTCTCCGAGTTCCAGGTCGCACCTCGCGAAGCCACGCTCAAAGGCGTGCAGCGCGCGGTGAACGTCTATCGGGTCACCGCCAGCTAACGATTGCGAAGCTGGCGCGCGCGGGACTCGGTCGCACTAATCGATGTGAGCGTCGTCATTGGCCAATGAAAATCTGAGTCGCCGACAGCTCGATTCGCGGTGTTCGACGCGCTCGAGCCGAGCACACCGGTTGCACGAGGCTCGCGTATGACTCGTTATCCCAACCTCGTGATCTCGATCGCTTTCATCTTGTTCGCGGTGTCCGCTCACGCATGCACCGACGACGATTCGTCGTCGTCCACGCCGATCGCCGATTGCGACGTTCGCGATGACGCCACGATGGTGTGCCCCGACAGCTTCCCCGGTTGCACATTCCGGCCAGACCTGGCCGCCCAGTTCGAGAGTTGTGGCCGGCGCTACGAGTACGTCGTCTATGGCCGGGCAGATGGCTGTCCCGAGCTGTTCTATTACCCAGAGGGCACGTTCCGTTCGCATGACGACTGGCAAGCGTACGTGGGCGCGTGTGAAGCGTCGCGCGCGACGTAGCGATCGTGTGAGCGGTGGGGCGGTGACCACGCGACCGCGCCGACCGTGACGCCCGGGTTACGCCGTGCCTCGACACGCCGGAAGATCGCGGAGTTGAGGCGTCGAGGTCGTGGCACACGCCATGCTCATCGCCGGCGGGACCTCGCACATTTTGCCTGGAGTTGGTTCATGCCGCGCGTGCTGACGATCGTTTTCGTGTTCTTGTGCTCGATGACCGCTTGTGGCGGATCCGGAACCAACGAAGTCGACGACGATACCTGTCCGGTCGGATCACTGGGGTGCGTGTGTACCCTCGGCGCCGGCTGTGACCCGGGCTTGGTGTGCATCGAGCAGAACGCTCGATGTGAGGTCGAGGGAGGGTGCGCGTGTGATACCAGCGACGGTTGCGAGGTCGGCTGTGCTTGCGACGCCGACTGCACGACCGATTGTGCATGCGACGCCAGCGATGCCTGCGAGGTCGGCTGTGCCTGCGATGCCGACTGCACGCCTACTTGTGCGTGCGATACGAGCGATGCCTGCGAGATCGGCTGCGTGTGTGATGCGGACTGCGAGCCGATCACGAGCTGCTCGTGTGACGTTTCCGAGGCGTGCGAGTCCGGCTGCGACTGCGACACGGATTGCGGGCCGCGGACGATCTGTGTTGATGGGCTATCCGGGTCGTGTGGCGGCACGGGCGAGTATTGGACCGGCGATCAATGTTGCGTCGCGAATGTAGCTGCCTGCGTTCCGGGAACCTCGGGGTCGTGTGGCGGTACGGGAGAGTATTGGACGGGTTCGCTGTGTTGCGTCGAGGGTCCGGCCCGATGCGCCGCGGGAGATGCGGGATCGTGCGGCGGCACGGGTGAGTACTGGACGGGCGAACAATGCTGCGTCGCCTACGCGAGTGTCTGTGTCGACGGGCTGTCAGGCTCGTGCGGCGGGACCGGCGAGTACTGGACGGGAGCTGCGTGTTGCATCGAAGGTCCCGCGCTGTGCGTCGACGGCGACTCGGGGTCGTGCGGTGGCACCGGAGAATATTGGACTGGTGTCGAGTGCTGCGTTGCCAACGCCGGGACGTGCACGAGCGGCAGCTCGGGGGCGTGTGGCGGCACGGGCGAGCACTGGACCGGCGCGGCGTGTTGCATCGAAGGCCCTGCGCTGTGCGTCGACGGTGACTCGGGGTCGTGCGGCGGCACGGGCGAGTATTGGACCGGCACGCAGTGCTGCGTCGCTGACGTCACGAAGTGTGTGGTCGGCGACTCAGGATCGTGCGGCGGCAGCGGCGAATACTGGACCGGCGCGATGTGCTGCGTGTAGCGCGGCCCTTCGGGCTACTGCGCATGCACCTCAGTCATAATACTCGGCGCCGAGGTGCGTGATCAGCTCGTCGCCCTTGGTGTAGCGGAGCGTGTTCTTCAGCTTCATCAGCTGAATGAACAAATCGTGCTCGGGATACAGACCCTCGGGGGTCATCGGGCTCTTCCAGTAGAAGCTCAGCCACTCCTGGATTCCGCTCATGCCTGCGCGATGTGCGAAATCCATGAATAGCGCGAGATCGAGGACGATCGGCGCCGCGAGGATCGAGTCGCGGCACAGAAAGTTGACCTTGATCTGCATCGGGTAGCCAAGCCAGCCGACGATGTCGATGTTGTCCCAACCCTCTTTGTTGTCACCACGCGGCGGGTAGTAGTTGATTCGCACGACGTGGCTAACGTTGCCGTAGAGCTCGGGATAGAGGTCCGGCTGGAGGATGTGATCGATCACGCCGAGCTTGGTGACTTCCTTGCTCTTGAACGACTCGGGATCGTCGAGCACTTCGCCGTCGCGATTGCCGAGGATGTTGGTCGAGTACCAACCGTCGAGGCCGAGCATACGCGCCTTGAACCCGGGCGCGAGGATCGTCTTCATCAGCGTCTGCCCGGTCTTGAAGTCCTTGCCGGCGACCGGCAGGCCTTGCTTGCGCGCGAGCTCGAGCAGCGCGGGCGTATCGACCGATAGGTTCGGTGCGCCGTTGGCATACGGCACGCCCATCTTGAGGCACGCGTACGCATAGATCTGCGACGGAGCGATGTCATCGTGCGATGACGCCAGCCCCGCTTCGAACTTGGCGAGCGACGAATGAACCTCGCCGGGCTGGCGATAGACCTCGGTCGATCCGCACCACACCGCGACCAGCCGATCGCACTTGTTGTGATCCTTGAACGCCTTGATGTCGTCCATCACCTGCTGCGCGAGGTGCAGCTTCGACGTCCCCTTCTTGACGTTGGGACCGTTGAGCTTCTTCACGTAGGCCTGCTCGAACACGGCCGTCATCGGCTTGATCGCCTCGAGCTCTTCCTTGAGCGGCTCGAGATGCTTCGCTTCGAGCACTCCGGCACGCACCGCAGCTTGGTAGGCGTTGTCGGGGAAGATGTCCCAGCCGCCGAACACGATGTCATCGAGGTTGGCGAGCGAGACGTAGTTCTTGATCTCGGGAGAGTTGTTGTCGGTCCGCTTGCCGATCCGGATGTGCCCGAGCTGGGTGAGCGAGCCGATCGGTGTACCGAGGCCGCGGCGAACGGCCTTGACGCCTGCAATGAATGTCGTCGCAACAGCACCCATGCCCGGCAACAAGATGCCGAGCTTTCCGGTGGCTGGCTTGACGGTGACAGCTTTCTTGAGGGCCATCTGAGAACTCCCGTGTCGAGAGGGGGACCGTGCAACATCTCGTCACACGCTTCAACTGATCCGTGACGAGGTTTCGGGTGTCAAAGTTTGAACACTCGACGGACGACGAGCTCGTTTTGCACGCCGTTTCGACGGAGCTGCAATGCGCAGGCCTGCATGTTGGCTCCGATGATCCGTGCTATGTGCTGAGCCAAGTGGGCGACACGGTGCACATCGACTATGCGCGAGGTGCGCAGGTTGCCCGAATGCGCGTCGGTGGGATGACGGTTCTCGAACGCGTGCTGCGCGAAGCAGCCCGGTCGGGTGTCACACGTGCGGTCGTGACTGGCGATGCCGCGCAGTTACCACAGTTGCCGCGGCTGCCTATCCACGTCGAGGTAGCGAGCCCTGACGCACCGCCGCCGGTACAGGCCCAATCGCTCGCCGGAGATCAGATCGCGGGAGTGCAAATCGTCGACGAGGCGACTCGCCGCGAGGCTTCGCGGGCGCTGCTCCAGACCTGCCGTCGGCCCTACGACGGCGTTGGTGATCGTTACGTGATTCGGTCGTTCTCGCTGCGGCTCACCGGCGTGCTGGCACGGCTCGGGGCGACGCCCAATCAGGTGACCTGCGCGAACGTCGCGGTGGGATTGACCGCGTGCGTGCTCGCCCATTACGGCACCCGGAGCTCGCTGTTACTCGCGGGGATCTGCATGTTTCTGCAGGTCGTCCTCGACTCCAGCGATGGCGAGCTCGCTCGAATAAGGTTCATGTCGAGCAAGTTCGGGATGTGGCTCGACAACGTCTCCGACGACATCATCGACAACCTGTTCATCGCGATGCTCGGGGTCGGGCTCGGCGGCACGTGGGCGCCGGTCGCGATCGCCGCGGCGATCGGTCGTGGTCTGTGCGCGGTGATGATCTATTGGGATCGCGCGCGCGCGGGCAAATCAGGGGACGTGATGTCGTTTGCGTGGTGGTTCGACAAGCCCGACGAAGATCTCGCGTTTCGCTACGAGACCGCCGCACCGAAGCCGTCGCTGCTCAGCATCGTACGCGGGCTCGGCCGCCGCGATCTCTATGTATTGGTATGGGCCGCGAGCTGCATCAGCGGGCTCCCCGTGGTCGGCGCCGGTCTCGGGATCGTGCTCGGCGTCGTCTATTTCGCGCTCGCGGTGGCGCACATGATCGCGACGCGCGGCGTGCAACGAGCACGCTGAACGTCATGCAGCTGCGCGCGAGTCTGGAGCGTGATCGATCGAGCGGGCGTCGAGTCCGCGCTTCACGATCATGACCGCGAGCTGGATCGCCTGGGTGATCGCGAGCACCCAGATCAACAGCGGCAGCTCATCGAGGATGAGCCCGAGGCCGATCCAGAAGAACAGGTCGATCTCCTCGAACAGCAGCGCGCGCAAGCACGATCCAGCGATCCACTTTGCCCATTCTGCCGGGGTCCTCGTCGGTGGTGGATGGCTCGCCTTAGGCGCTTTCTTGAGCTTCACCGCCTCGGCGGTGGCGATGATCCATTTCATGTAGCCGATGACGAGCAGCGCGTACGCCGAGCCGAGCGCGGCTATCAGCAGCCACGGATTCGCCGGATCACTGTCGTTGTACGCTGCCCATCCCAGCGCGCCGCAGATCGCGCCCCAGGTCACGGCGTCGCTCGCCTTATCGTAGAACGCGCCGAACGTGCTCCCGGTGCCGCGGTAGCGGGCGAGCTGTCCATCGAGGTGATCGAACAGCGTGCCGACTTGGAGCCAGACGGCAGCCGAGATCGCGTAGCTACGGTGGTCGTACGCCACGAGCACGGCGCCGATCACCTTGCAGATGTTGGCGAGTGTGGTCACCCGATTCGGCGTGAGGATCTTCCAGTCGCCCGCGACCAAGATGATCGCGATCGACAGCGGGCGCATCACGAGCCGCGAGTAGAACTCGGTGCTCTGCCAATTGCGGATCCGCTTGAGCCGTTCCGGATCCACGACGACGACTTAGGCAATGAAACGAGAGGACGCGCGAGTCTCGACGGTGGTCTCCGGAATGTACGACTCGCCACGGAGCTCCGCGATCACATCACCGAGCACGTCGAGGAACTGCGAGATCCCCTGTGCGCCGAGATCGCCCATGTTGGCGATCTGCAGATAGCGCTCGGCGAGGACGCCCTTGCAGCCATAGACGATGATGCCGCGCGCTTTGAGCGTGTCGTACAGCTCGGTGAACTCGATGCCGGCGGGCAGTTGGCAAGTCACGATCGAGTTCGACTCGATCCCTGTGGTCGTGTACGGATGCATCCCGAGCGCGGTGAGGCCTTGCCGGAGCTGGCGGTTGCGGTCGCGATACATCGCAAACCGCGCGGCGTGACCGTCGGCGAGGAACTCGGAGCAGGCGGCGTCGAGCGCGAAGTACACCGACACGGCGGGCGTGAATGGCGTCTGCGCGAGCTCGTCCATGTAGCGCTGGTAGCGCCGCAGATCGAGGTAATACGCACGCGGCTTGAGCTTCTCGATCCGAGGCCACACGCGCGGCGACACGCACACGAACGACGCACCGCTGACCGCATGAAGGCACTTGTTGGCGCTGCCGTAGCAGATGTCGATGTTGTCGCGGACCACGTCGAGGTCTTCGGCGCCGAGCGACGACACCGCGTCGACGATCAGCAGCACGTCGCGCGCGCGGCATAGCGCGCCGATCTCGCGAACCGGATTGAGCAGACCCACCGAGGTCTCGTGGTGGATCATCGCGACCACGGCGACGTCGGGATTGTCAGCGAGCGCGCGCTCGACGTCGGCAACCGCGACGGTCTGGCCCCAGTCGTAGCGGAGGTGGACGACGCCCATCTCGTGGACGCGGGCGATCTCGACGAGTCGGGTGCCGAATGCTCCGTTGTCGACGATCAGGATCTTGCGATCGGGAGGAACGGTGGAGACCAGGGAAGCTTCCATCGCCGCGGTGCCGCTGCCGGTGATCGGAAACACCGAGTGATGTGCGGTGCCCCGAAAAATCCGGCGCAGCTTGCCGGTCAGCGAAACCATCAGCTCGCTGAACGTCGCGTCGCGGTGGCAGACGTCGTGGTGAACGAGTGCGCTCTTCACCGTCGCCGTGGTGTTGACCGGGCCCGGGTTGAACAGCGTGTAGTGATCGTGGCGCTTGGTCGCGAGTAGCGCGGACACCTTGTCGTCGACCTGCAATGGACGGCGGGCGTCCCAGATCCACGCGCGGGTCATCGCGAGCACGCGGCCATTGGCCACCAGCTCCGCGAGCCCATCCTCGAGCATCGGGTTGGGGAGCTTGGTGAGCGTCTCGAGGATCTTGCGGTTCACGATCGCGTGACCGGTGAACACGCCGTCCGCGCCCTCGAGATCTTCGCCGATCGCGATGACCTGGCGGAGATCGCTGTCGTGCTGATGCGCCAGCTTGACGCGAACATCCCGAACGTTGTCGCTCGACACGCCGGCACCCTGCGCCACGCAGATCGCCGCGTCGACGTCGGGGTGCTCGAGGCTGAGCCGCGCGAGCAGCGCGAGGCCTTCGACATCGAGCGGACGATCACCACGCATCACCAGACAGCGATCGCTGGAGGCGACCGCATCGCGCGCGAGCAGCAGCGCCGAGCCGCTGAGGTTCTTCCAGCTGGTGTTGGCGAGCACGCGGACAGACAGCGTCGGGAGATCGGCAAGTCGCAGTCGTTCGCGCAGCTCTTCCGACTGCCGGCCGTCCACGACGGTAACGTTGCGAACACCCAGTGCCGCGAGTGACTCGAGCGATCGCCGGATCGAAGCGACGGTGGTTTCGCTCAGCCGGTTGCCCGACTCGAGAACCAGTCGGGTGGCGAGAATGACGGCGGTGTCGATCGGAGCCACGACCTGCGGGGGTATGCAACTTGCACACCGACCGTAATTTCAGTCACTTAAGCTAGAATCCGTCTAGTTTTCACCACATTCAATGGCGATGGTGGCAGCAGTTTGACAGCCGTAAGACGATCCTGTGGCGACTTCAACCAGCCGGTCGAAGCGGTCCCGGCACGGATTGCGGTTCGATGTGACGGCTTGGTCGCAGCGTTGACTGTTGGTTGTCACAGAGTATCGTGCCGCAGACTTTGAGCACGGTTTGTGCGAGTAGAGGCGTTCGATGAAAGCCGTAATTTTAGCTGCCGGTATTGGCTCGCGCCTCGCGCCGCTCACCGATGATCGACCCAAGGTGCTCGTGGAGGTGCTCGGGCGGCCGATCCTGTTTCGGCAGCTCGATTACTTGGCGCAAGCCGGAATCCCGAGCCGCGATGTGATCGTGGTCGGCGGCTATCGCATCGACATGTTGCACCGCGCGCTGACCGAGGCGGGTTACAAGTGCGCGGTCGTGCTCAACGAGAAGTACGACACATGGGGCAATTTCTTCTCGCTGCAGGTCGTCGAGTCCTACGTGCGCGGTCAGGACTTTCTTCAGATCGACGGCGACGTGATTCTCGACGAGCATCTATTTCCACGCATGATCGCGGCACCGGGTGACGCCGTGATCGCGACCGATCGCCAGGCCGAGCTCGATGGCGACGCGATGAAGGTCCAGCTCCGCCCCGACGGCATCCACGTGATGGGGATCGACAAGCGGCTCGATCCGGCGCAGTGCCATGGCGAATACATCGGCGTGACCAAGCTGACCGCGGCCGGTAGCCGGATCGTGTTCCGCGAGCTGGCGACGTTCCCCGAGCACGGGCTGACTCACGAGTACTACGACCACGCGTATCACCGGCTGACCTCGCGCGGCGACCTGTTGTTCCAGATCGTCGACGTGCGCGGCTGCAGTGTCCTCGAGGTCGACGACCATACCGATCTCAAGCGAGCCGAAGCTGCGCTCGCAGCGCGCTCGGCCTAGTGCTCCGACCGCGTGATTTTGATAGCGCCCGGCGAGCGAGGCGCGCCGAGCGCGAGGCGGGCGAGCGCAGCGCTACTAGCGTACCGCCAGCGAGCACAACGAAGCGATCGGCGATGGCTCGCGCGCCCGGTGCAGCGAAATCATGCGGTCGGAGCACTAGAGCGCATCTCAAAAACGGCGCAGCAACATGAGTGCGCAGGCGAGCTGCACGAAGGCCAGGAAGTTCTGTGCCTTATGTTCGTACCGCGTCACAATGCGCCGAGAGCGCATGAGCCAGGCGAA